>NZ_CANMTX010000003.1 GCF_947500985.1 uncultured Maribacter sp. | reverse complement strand
AGAAAAAAAGGTGGTTTAAGGCAAAAAAGAAAATATTAATTAACTTTAAGAAACTGGACTAAGGCTTTTCATAGGAGCGTTTTGTTAACAGAATATTATCGTCAAAATACTACAATTGTTTCTTAATGAGCCACTAGCCAGTTATCTCCCATACCAACTTCTACATCTAAAGGAACTGCTATTTTGTACGCATTTTCCATTTCAGATTTAATTAGCGTCTGTAATTCTTCTAATTCTGGCTTGTAAATATCGAACACCAATTCATCATGTACTTGCAATAACATTTTAGATTTGTAATTACCTTCTTCTAGTTTATTATGAATGTTAATCATGGCGATTTTTATGATATCTGCCGCACTACCTTGAATAGGTGCGTTTACGGCATTCCGCTCTGCAGCTCCACGAACTATAGCATTGCTGCCATTGATATCTTTTAAGTAACGTCTTCTTCCTAAAACGGTTGAAACATAACCATTATCACGAGCAAAATCTACTTGCTCGCTCATGTAATTTCTTAGCTTCGGATAGGTCTTGTAATAGGTATCTATTAATTCTTTTGCCTCTTTTCTAGAAAGGTCCGTTTGGTTACTTAAGCCAAAGGCAGAGACACCATATATAATACCAAAGTTTACGGTTTTTGCATTACTACGCTGTTCTCTGGTTACTTCTTCTAATGGTACACTAAATACTTTTGATGCTGTAGAAGCGTGAATATCCTCTCCATTTTTGAAAGCTTCTATCATTGTGGTTTCTTCACTTAGTGCTGCAATAATACGTAGCTCTATCTGAGAATAATCTGCAGCTAATAAGGTGTAATTCTCATCACGTGGGATAAACGCTTTTCTAACTTGTCGTCCACGTTCTGTTCTAATTGGTATGTTCTGTAAGTTAGGGTTATTACTGCTTAAACGACCTGTTGCAGCTACGGTTTGCATATAGTCTGTATGTACTCTACCAGTAGATGGTTCTACTTGTTCTGGTAATGCGTCTACATACGTGCTTTTCAATTTGGCAAGACCTCTATAATCCAATACATTCTGAATAATTTCGTGATCTTTAGCTAAGTAAGAGAGCACATCTTCAGCGGTGGAGTATTGACCTGTTTTTGTCTTTTTAGGCTTGGCTACTAATTTTAATTTATCAAAAAGTATTTCGCCTAATTGCTTGGGTGAACCAATGTTGAATTCCTCACCCGCCACTTCATATATTTTTTTTTCTAAATTGGCAATATCATTGTTTAAATCTTCTGAAAGTGAATTCAAGAATTCTTTGTCTAAATTAATACCTTCCAATTCCATATCTGCCAATACACGTAATAGCGGAATTTCAATTTCTTTAAATAACTTTTCTGTATTCGCTTCTTTTAATTCTGGTCTAAAATGTTGAGCAAGTTGATAGGTGATGTCTGCATCTTCAACTGCATATTCCGTTTGTTTTTCTAGCGGAACATCGCGCATGCTCAATTGATTCTTTCCTTTTTTACCTATAAGTTCTGTGATGGGAACGGGAGTGTAATTTAAATACGTCTCTGCCAGCACATCCATATTATGACGCATATCTGGATTAATTAGATAGTGTGCCAACATGGTATCGAACAAAGGTCCTTTTACATCAATGTTGTATTTGTCTAAAACCTTAATATCATATTTAAGGTTTTGACCTATTTTTTCTATTGCTTCAGCTTCAAAGAAAGGGCGTAACTCTTCTAAAAGTGCCTGTGCTTCTTCTTTATTATCCGTGAAGGGAATGTAGTACCCTTTTGTAGCTTCCCAAGAGAAAGCAATACCAACTAATTCTGCTGTCAAAGGATCTAGACCTGTAGTTTCGGTATCAAAACAAACCAAAGTTTGCTGCATTAAACTTTTTAAGAATAATTTCATAGCCATACCTGGGGCAACACTTTGGTATGAGTGTGCTACATCTGCAATGGTCTTTCTGCTTGAAAAATCTTTTACGGTTGCGCCAGAATCAGCAGGACTTCCAAATAATGAAAACTGCCCGGATCCAGCATCTTGAATTTCTTTTTTGGCTGCTGGTTTACTGGTAGTCTCTGTAGCTGCTTCTTCAACTTCCGTAGAAAATAATTTTATAAACTGATCTTTTAATCTTCTAAACTCAAGCTCTTCGAAAATTTTCTGAACTCCTTCGGCATTCGGTTCAGACATTTCATAATCACTAGCGTTAAAAGTGACATCGACATCTAAGCAAATAGTCGCTAATTTTTTAGATAGAAGTCCTAATTCTTTATTGGCTTCTACCTTTTCTTTCATTTTACCTTTAAGCTTGTCTGTATTAGCCAAAAGACCTTCCATAGAATCGAAATCGGCAATAAACTTCTTTGCTGTTTTGTCACCAACGCCTGGCAATCCTGGTATGTTATCACTGGCATCACCCATCATACCTAGGTAATCAATAACCTGTTCTGGTCTTTCAACGCCGAAACGCTTTTGAATTTCTGGAATACCCCAAATTTCAATACCATTACCCATTCTCGCTGGGCGGTACATGAATATGTTTTCAGAAACCAGTTGTCCAAAATCCTTATCTGGCGTAACCATAAAAACCTTGTATTCTTCTTTTTCGGCTTGTTTTGCTAAAGTACCTATAATGTCATCTGCTTCCCATCCTTCTTTAACGACTACAGGTATATGCATTGCCTTTAATATATCTTGAATATATGGTACCGCTATACGTATGGCATCAGGTGTTTCTGATCTATTGGCTTTATACTCGGGGAATAATTCTGTACGTTCAGCACTTCCTCCTTTATCAAAACAAACGGCTAAATGATCTGGTTTTTCACGACGAATAACATCGAATAAAGAATTCATGAATCCCATAATCGCTGAGGTATCCATGCCTTGGGAATTTATTCTAGGGTTTTTTATAAGTGCGTAGTAACCACGAAAAATTAGTGCGTATGCATCTAGCAAAAAGAGTCTTTTTTGATCTGCCATTTTTGAGTATTGATTGTAAAACGTTAAAAGTACAAATTGATACGGAAACATTAAGCTAGATTGCCTTATTGCTTCGGTATTAAATCAAGTTATAGAGGTGTATCAGTTTTTTAAATAACTGTCTGAAGGATTGTTAATATGACCTTCACTGGTGTAGGTTCTATATGTAAACCCTGGGTGAATACAATAGCCACCTGTTTCTCCTTTTTTATTAATAGCGATGAATCCTATCTGAAAATCTTGCTTGTCCTTATTTTTAGCGATGATGCGTTTTACACCTTCTTCGCATGCTTCTTGTGGCGATTTCCCTTGGCGCATTAATTCTACGATTAAGAAACTACCAACGGTTCTTACTACCTCTTCACCAACACCTGTTGCGGTAGCTCCGCCAACTTCATTGTCAACGAAAAGTCCGGCTCCGATAATAGGCGAGTCACCAACTCTGCCTGCCATTTTATATGCCATTCCGCTAGTAGTACATGCACCTGCAATATCACCATCGGCATCGATTGCTAGCATACCAATAGTATCGTGATTTTCAATGTTTATGATAGGCTTATACTGCGATGTTTTTTTCCACTCTTCCCAAGCCTGTTTCGACTCTTCAGTTAAAAGATCTGTCTTCTCAAAACCCTGCTCGTATGCAAATTGCTCAGCTCCTTTACCTGCAAGCATTACATGCGGAGTCTCTTCCATCACTTTTCTGGCAACCGATATAGGGTTGGCTATATTTTGCATGGCAAGTACAGCGCCGCAATTGCCATCTTTGTCCATAATACAGGCATCTAAAGTAACATTTCCATCTCTATCCGGTCTACCGCCATTACCAACTGTACTATTGTTTAAATCGTTTTCTTCGACCATAACGCCTTGGTGAACGGCATCAAGAGAATTACCGCCTTTTTCTAAAACTTCCCATGCTTTGGCGGTTGCATTTCCAAAATCCCATGTACAAATTGCTATCGGTATAATACCAGCTTTGCTGCTTGCTTTTTTTGTAGTTTCATCTTTGAATGAGGCTAATAATGGTGCCGATACTATTCCTGCAGCCGCAGTAGTAGAATTTCTTAGAAACTTTCTTCTTTTCATGGGTTTGGTTCTTTACTTTTAGTGACCTTAAATATAACAATATGATAGTAGAAGTTTGTGCTAATTCTTTAGAATCTGCCATGGTTGCCGAACGTGCTGGTGCAGACCGTATTGAGTTATGCTCAGAACTGGCAGTGGGCGGGTTAACTCCTTCATACGGATTATTAAAAGCCGTAAAGGAACAAGTATCTATTCCTGTTCATGTATTGATTAGACCGCGTAGTGGAGATTTTACTTATACTGCTGATGAATTGAATATTATGCTAACTGATATTAAATTATGTGCTGAATTAGGTTTTGACGGAATTGTATCGGGAGTTCTTTTGAATGATTTTTCTTTGGATGTTGTACAAACCCAAAAGTTAAAGACCGCGGCCGGTAATCTAAAATTCACCTTTCATAGGGCGTTCGATTGGATTACGAATCCGTCGGAAGCTTTAGAACAACTTGAAGCAATGCAAGTAAATTATATATTATCATCTGGTCAACAGAAATCTGCTCTGCTAGGTATTGATTTCTTATCTGAATTAAAAAGGAAAACTAAGTCTATTCAAATTATGCCGGGTTCAGGTGTTAATGCTGGTAATGTTAATAGTTTTAAGGAAAAGGGTTTTAGTGCGGTTCATCTTTCTGGTACAGCTATGATTCAAACATTAGCTAAAAAACCTACTATCTCTATGAATTCAGAGAGCTTTTTAAGTAATAATCATATTGCAATTACGCAATTAGAAAATATTAAAGCGGTAGTTGCCAAGGTTAAATAAAATGCAAATGGGCACGCATACCGCTGTTATACAGATATCTTTGTAAAAAATTTAATCATGATACGTTGGGTTCTTTTCGTTATAGCTTATGTTGCTTTAAGTTTTTATGTACTTCAGGCATTGAAAACCATTACTAAGCAACCTTGGTGGTCTTGGATATATATAGCAATCTCTTTGGTTGTCATGATTAATTTTATATATCAATTCTCTATTGGTGAAGAGACAGGTCGTGTTTTAAGTATACCTAAAAGTTATGCTTTCGGGTTTTTGTTGACCATGTTAACTTTTAATATCATCACCATTATTTTCTTGTTTTCTGAAGATATGTATCGCCTTATTTCTGGTTTGTATCAAAAGTTATTTGGTGAGGAAAAACAATTCGGATTACCTGCTAGAAGACGATTTTTAAGTTTACTCGCTTTAGGTATTGCTGCGGTTCCTTTTGGTGCGCTATTGTATGGTATGTACAAAGGTAAATACAACTTCAAGGTCTTGAAATACGATTTAGAGTTCGATGATTTACCCGATAGTTTTGATGGCTATCAGATTACTCAAATTTCAGATATACATAGTGGTAGTTTTGATGATAGAAAGATGATTGAATATGGTGTAAATCTAATCAATAAGCAAAAAAGTGATGTGTTGTTGTTTACTGGTGATATGGTAAATAATATGACTTCTGAAATGGAGCCGTGGGCAGATTTGTTCAGCACCTTAGAGGCTAAAGATGGTAAGTTTTCGGTATTAGGGAATCATGATTACGGAGATTACATCCCTTGGGATACAGAAAAACTAAAACATCAGAATTTAGAAAACCTAAAAACATTGCAAAAAGAAATGGGTTTTGACCTTCTGCTTAACGAGCACAGGTACTTACAAAAAGGAGATGATAAGATTGCTTTGGTAGGAGTAGAGAATTGGGGTAAAGGCGGATTCAAAAAAGCAGGAGATCTCAAAAAAGCTGCTTCACAGATTAATGCCGATGATTTTAAAATATTAATGAGTCATGATCCATCGCACTGGGAAATGGAAGTGATACAAGATGACTATCATTATCATTTAACCTTAAGTGGACATACGCACGGAATGCAGTTTGGTATCGAAATACCAGGATGGATCAAATGGAGCCCTGTAAAATGGAGGTATCCTTATTGGGCAGGTATTTATAAAGAAATGGGTCAATTTATTAATGTAAACAGAGGTTTTGGCTTTTTAGGATACCCGGGTAGGGTAGGAATTTGGCCTGAAATCACTGTAATAACCCTAAAGAAAAAGGCGTTAACATGATTTTAACCCTTTTGCAGCATTACAATTGGGATGCTAAGACTAGTGTTTTAACAATTTTTATTACATTTGGCTAACTAAGAAAAGCATTTTGTATGTCCAAATTTGGTGAGCTAATAGATTTAAAGGTACCCGTTCTTCTGGATTTTTATGCAGAGTGGAACGAACAGTCGACCGCAATGCATCCAGTACTAAGAGATGTGGCTGCTGCTTTAGGTGATAGAGGTAAGGTTATAAAGATTGATGTAGATAAGAATAAAGAACTTTCTCAAGCTCTACGAGTTAAAGGTTTACCTACACTTATGATTTATAAAAAAGGTGAAATGGTATGGCGCCAGAGTGGCGAACAAGATGCTAATACACTTATTGGTATTCTAAAAGAATACGTTTAAACTATCATAATTTTAAAATAAAAAAGCTTTGAGTGTAAACTCAAAGCTTTTTTATTGTGTCCTATTTTCAACAGTATCTTTTATTCTATGATTTCGGTTTTAGTATTGTCTGGTAAAATAGTATCAGATACTGGTACTGTATCCATCATATCTGGATCAGATTGTAGCATTTCTTCGCGCATGTCCATATCATCTTCATCTTTATAAAAGTGTTGAAATTTGTCGATGTACTCATTGAATATCAATGTTTCTTTCTCGGCGATATCTTCGTTATCATTAGTTATAATAATATCTATATTACGTCTGTATGCTTCCATATCTGCGATGATATCGTCAATATTGCTGTATTGCTCGTCTAAACTTGTAGAAGCATAATACTCCAGTCTTTCTTGATACTTCTTTTTTAGTTTTTCGAATAGCACACGTGCTTTTTCGCCTTCGCCAACTTTATAGTAGCCGTCTATAAAAGGTTCTACTAAAGTGTAATATCCAAATTTATCGACTGGCATATTGGTCAAAGATATTTCGATAATATCTTTAGCCCTGTCCATTTTGTTTTCTTTGATCAACGCTTCTGTCAAACGAGCCAAGTTTCCTCTAAAAGAAACACTTTGAATACGTGTTTGGGTGTCATGGTAAATATCACCACCTGCATTACCCCAATCCCATCCGGTAACAATATCATACATTAAATCAGTATCGATACGACCAAGTTCAAATGCGTTAGGTCTTTCTGTACGAATAGGTACTAGTTTATATGCTAAACCATCTAGTTGAAGGTAATCTTTCATCCAAAGGTATTCAGCATCGTCAAAACTACCTCCAGAGAAGTATAAAGGACGTTTCCAGTCATTGTTCGCTAATATGTCAAGCATCATCATGCTTTTCTTTGTTATTGCGCCCGGTAGGTCAATATCAATGTAGTCTACAATTAGGTCGGCATCTTTTTCTTTAACCAAGCCGCTGCTCAAAACATTTTGTTTGTTTACAGGAACCCTAATTTTATTGGTAGGGTAGTAGACCATGTTTTGAGTATCTTCTGAATACTGACTTAGGTCTGCTCCGTTTTGCTCAAATAAATACTTAAGTTTTGTTCTAGGTTTGTCACTATCGATCCAGTTGATGAAATCTTTAATTGGCCATCTGTTTTCGGTAATACCTTGGTGGTATAATACATCTCGTGAGCCCCATCTATATTTCTCATGAGTAATTTGAGAAGGTATCGGTGCACTTTCATATGCGGCAACCTTCATTTGGTCTACATACCAATCTGTTTCAAAAAGACTGGTACAGACAATACGTACGTCTGTTCTGTAATTTTCAATTTCTTGCGCATACCAAATAGGGAAAGTGTCGTTATCTCCGATGGTAAATAATATAGCGCCAACATCTTCTTGGCATGAGTCTAAATATGCCTTTGCAGATGAATTTGCAGTAAATCTGCCAGATCTATCATGGTCATCCCAGTTTTGTACAGCCATTACTGTTGGTACGGCAAGTAAGGTAACTACAACTACTACTGGTGCTAAAATTTTAGGCGTAATCCAATCTTTAAAACTATCATAAAGTCCATAAACTCCTAAACCTATCCAAAGGGCAAAAATATAGAATGACCCTACAAGTGAATAATCTCGTTCCCGAGGTTGAAAAATTCCAGGATTGGTGTAAAATTGAATAGCCAAACCAGTAAATAGAAAGAATATCAGCAATACCCAAAATTGTTTTTTGTCTTTTGAGACCTGAAAAACAATACCTATAATTCCTAAAATTAAAGGCAAGAAGAAATATGTATTTCTACCTGGGTTGTTTTGTATATCGCTTGGTAAGTTGTCTTGGCTACCTAATCTTATGCTATCAATAGCATCTATACCACTTAACCAGTTACCATTTTCATTGTAACGGCCTTGAACGTCATTCTGCTTTCCAACAAAGTTCCACATGAAATACCTTAAGTACATATAGTTGAACTGAAATTCAAACATATATTTTACATTGTCCCACACGGTTGGTGGTTGTACTTCTATGTATTCATCAAAACGTTTTAAAAAGCTAATGTATTGGTCGGCACCAATCTCTCCATTTGCAAAACCTATTTTAACTTGTTCCGCGGCTTGTTTTAATTCTTGATTTGGTTTCGTAATTCTGAAATCTAATGCCCCAAAATAGCGCATGTAGTTTTCTGCATTTTGTGAGCTCCACATTCTAGGTAGCAGACCTTGGTGTTTTGGATTAGGTCCTTGTACTGCATCTATATATTTGTTTACAATAATATATTTGCCAAGCGCATAATCTTTTTCATACTTTGGTTTGCCGTCTTGATCTTCACCCGCCGGTGCAAACATGTCTGAATAATAGGTGCCGTAAACAGGACTATCAACACCTGGGTATTGCTCTCTATTGTAATACGCTAAAAGTGCTCGCGCATCTTCTGGATTGTTCTCGTTGATAACAACCTTGGCATTTGCTCTAATCGGTAACATTAACCAAGATGAAAAGCCTAAGAACAAAAACATCATGCAAAGAACAATTGTATTCCCTGTTCTGTAATCGTTTTTTCGTGTATAGCTTAATGCAAGGTAAAAAGCGGCTATAAATAGTAAGCCAATAATAATTGATCCAGAGTTAAATGGTAGCCCAATACTATTAATGAAGAATACTTCTCCCCAACCGAAAAGTTGAAGAATATAGGTGAGTGAAAATTTATATACCAACATTAAAATGGCAATAACAATAATGTTTGCCAGTAAAAAGTTCTTTACAGTAGTCTCTTTGTAGGTTTTGAAATAATACAGTAGCCCAATTGATGGTATTGCCAAAAAGCCCATAAATTGTATACCGAAAGTAAGACCTACTACGAAAGAGATTAATACGATCCATTTGTTTCCACGAGGGTCATCTAAATTGTCGACCCATTTTAAGCCCATCCATAATAGTAACGCCATTATAAAACTTGCCATGGCATACACTTCAGTTTCTACGGCATTAAACCAAAAACTATCTGAAAAGGTAAATGCAAGCGATCCAACTAAAGCACTGCCAAATACGGCAATAGCCTTACTATTTGTGAAAGGACCATCTTTGTCTATTAATTTTCTGGTGATATTGGTAATTGTCCAGAACATGAATAAAATAGTAAAAGCACTGGAGACGCCAGAAACCAGGTTTACCATCATAGCAACTTGACTTGGTTCTAAAGCGAACATTGCAAAGAATGCACCTATCATTTGTAGTAATGGAGCCCCCGGTGGGTGACCCACTTGAAGCTTTGCGGCTGTTGCTATATACTCGCCCGCATCCCAAAAACTATTGGTGGGTTCTACGGTAATGTAGTATGTAATAAGTGCTATGAAAAATACGGACCATCCTAATATAGTGTCCCACTTGTGGTAGTTCTTTGAAAACATGAAGCTTGGGTTAAACCTAAGTGGCGAATTTACTAATTAATATAGAAAGGAATGAACTATTTTTATAAACCTTTAACATGGTTAAAGCAGATTTTTTTCATTTTTACTTTAAAAAATGTTTGGTGAAACAAAACTTTGTTTTAAATTTGCAGCCTCTTAAAAAGGTATTGGCCCATGGTGTAATGGTAACACTTCGGTTTTTGGTACCGTCATTCAAGGTTCGAATCCTTGTGGGCCAACTAAGAGAGCAATGCAAATCCTGGTATCAACAATTGATATCAGGATTTTTTGTTTTTATGATTTATATCATTTTATTTTAATTTCAACTCTAAGACCTTCGTTGTATATACATGTTTAATTGCTGAATGTGAAGAAATGGTTAACTGTGTGTCAGTATTTTTGTACATTTAAACCGATAACGTTACAAATACATCGGAAAAGAAACCATTTCGACAATGTTATTATATACTTTGGTACCCTAAAGAACTTAATCCTATGAAACTCTCTCCAAAAGTTTTAAAGATATTATTGATTGTTGTTTTGCTTGGATTTGGAATCGGATTCTACATGCAAGACGTGAAACATGAAGAAAGTACTGCCCATGCTTGGAAGGCGAATCGTTATAATTTGGATCGCTTCAACAAGATCATGGAGTACAATAATAAAATGAACTCTTCTAACTGGAGAGTGCTTAAGGATAGTATTGATCAGCAGTTAGATACCTTAATGATACTTCGTTTTCGTAAAGAAGTAGATAGTTTAGAAGATTCTGAACCACAGGCGTACAGCGACCAAGTTGAAGTGCATGCTTCATTTATGCCTCAATAACTCTTTCAATTTTGTATTGTAATTAAAGCGGATTTATTTTCCGTTTTAGATAGTATCCTCAGGGCTTGTTTGTTCAGGGGTATCCTTTTTAGGCTCGATAAGTTCTTCGCTTTCCGACTGCCTAATTGCATCTTCAGCTAAATTTCTCTCTGCAATCTCTTCATCAATTTCATCTAGCATTGTGCCCATTTTACGTTTATCGCGAATCATAGCCCATGTCATTACTAAACTGGTTGCGATTATTACAAACAATAGAATGCCAGATTCGAAACCTTCAATTTGTGCTTCCATTGGTATGGCGTAGAATAATAATACCGTAATTAATCCTCTTGGTGCTATAAATAACTGCGGTAGCATATCCTTACCAACAAAAACAATGAGTACCAAAAAGCGTATAATATAGATAGATGCTATAATGAGAAGGCTGACAATAGCTACGTTAATGCTCAGTAGTGACGATAATACAATGGTAATACCAAAAATTACAAAAAAGAAAGTGCGAACAACAAAGGCAGTTTCGAGCGTAACAATATGCAGCTCGTGATAAATTTGTTGCATTCGCTCGTTTTCTAGAAAAATCTTTGTTTTCCCAGGAAAGAACAAATTCACATTTTTTACAATTAGTCCAAAAACAAGTATAATGATTAAGGAAGATAAATGCATTTTCTTTCCAATTGCATAAAGAAGTAGTAGCACCGAAATAAGTAAGAATAGCTTGGCTTGGCTTTTTATACGTTGAAAAACTAATATAATGGCATAGCTAGCGACTAAAGCAATGACTATAGTAACAACTAGATTTATTCCAAAACCGACAGCTCCTGTATCTTCTGCCGGGTTTAGTTTTCCGGTTAAAAAGTAAAACATCATTATACCCATGATATCAGAAAAGGTACTTTCATAAATATGAAATTCTTTTTTCTCCTCGCTCAGTCCGCCTACGCTAGGTATAATTATAGCACTAGATAATATGGATAATGGTGTTGCATAAAGCCATGCAGATTGCATGGTCATATTAGGTATAAATTGATTGAGAATTAATGCGGCTACATAAGCAGAACCGACTAAACCAATTAGTGCGATGGCCATAGATTTTAGAATTGGCCATAGTTTTTCTCTCTTTAATTCTAATTCTAAAGCCGCTTCTAAAACGATCATTATAAGACCTACGGTGCCTAGAATTTCTAATGAGCCTTTAAAATCTGGTATTTCTGGTATAAAAAACTCAAGTCCTATTTTGATTAGAATACCTAAGACAATGAGCATGAGAACGGCAGGGATATTCGTTTTTTTAGAGATGCCGTTAAAAAAGAATGATAATACTACAATTAAAGATGCACCTATAATTAGGTTGTAAGATGAAAGAATTTCCATTAGTGTTATTTTGGTTGGTGTTGTGCTAAAAATAAGATAATTTCTAAAAGCGCATATTTTTTGTTGTGATTATTATTTATTTTGATTGTTTTCATAGTGAATGAATTAGGTGTAAATAGACTATTGTAGGAAATTAAATTTATTGTATATTTGCAAAGCTGAAAGGATATAAAAGTATTCATGAGGGGACAATTAGTCCCCTCTTTTATTACTTATTATTTATGCTAAAGGAAAAAGTAAAAGAATTATTGGAACAAGGTCTTCAAGAAGATCCCTCCCTATTTTTAATCGATTTCACTATGGGTGCTGATAATAGCATTCATGTGGTAATAGACGGTGATCATGGGGTTACGGTTAATGATTGTATAAAAATAAGTAGGGCTATTGAAAATAATTTAGATCGTGAAGAACACGATTTTTCCCTTGAGGTTGCCTCTGCAGGTGCAGCGGCTCTGTTGGTTATGCCTCGTCAATATGTAAAGAATATTGGTAGAAAACTTGAAGTTCGTACAAACGACGATAAGTTTGAGGGAAATTTGACCGCTGTCAATGATGATTCTATTATTTTGGAGTGGAAAGCTAGAGAGCCTAAATCAATTGGTAAAGGAAAAGTGACCGTTCAGAAAAAAGAAGAAGTAAATTTTTCAGATATTATTAAAGCAAAAGTTGTATTAAAATTTTAATTGTAATTACCAATGGAAAATATTGCGTTAATTGAATCTTTCTCAGAGTTTAAGGACGATAAGTTCATAGACAGGGTAACATTGATGGCCATTTTGGAAGATGTTTTTAGAAATGCGCTTAAAAAGAAGTTTGGTTCAGATGATAACTTTGATATCATTATAAACCCAGATAAAGGTGATTTGGAAATTTGGAGAAACCGTATCGTTGTAAACGATGGTGAGGTGGAAGAGCCGAATGAAGAAATTTCATTAACTGCTGCTCGTAAAATTGAACCAGATTTTGAAGTTGGTGAAGATGTATCTGAAGAGGTGAAGTTGATTGATTTAGGAAGAAGAGCTATTTTGGCATTACGTCAAAATCTTATTTCTAAAATTCATGAGCATGATAATACAACTATTTATAAGCACTTTAAAGATTTAGAGGGCGAAATTTACACGGCAGAAGTTCATCACATTCGTCATAAAGCTATCATTTTGTTAGATGATGAAGGTAATGAGATAATCTTGCCAAAAGATAGACAGATACCTTCAGATTTCTTCCGTAAGGGCGATAATGTTAGAGGTATTATTGAAAGTGTAGAATTAAAAGGTGCTAAGCCTACTATAATAATGTCTAGAAGTTCACCTAAATTCTTGGAGCAATTGTTCTTTCAAGAAATACCAGAGGTGTTCGACGGATTGATTACTGTTAAGAAAGCGGTTAGAATACCAGGGGAAAAAGCGAAGGTTGCTGTAGACTCTTATGATGATCGTATTGATCCAGTAGGTGCCTGTGTAGGTATGAAAGGATCTAGGATTCATGGTATTGTTCGTGAATTAGGTAATGAAAATATCGATGTTATTAACTGGACTGCTAACCCTCAATTGTTAGTTACTAGAGCATTAAGTCCGGCAAGAGTTTCTTCTGTTAAGTTAAATGAAGAGAAGATGACCGCTCAAGTTTACTTGAAGCCAGAGGAGGTTTCAAAGGCAATTGGTAGAGGTGGGCACAATATTAGATTAGCTGGTCAATTAACTGGTTATGAGATAGATGTATTCCGTGAAGGAGTAGAGGAAGATGTTGAATTAACAGAGTTCTCTGATGAAATCGATGCTTGGATTATAGAGGAATTCAAGAAGATCGGATTTGATACAGCACGTAGCGTCTTAGAACAAGATGTTAACGATTTAGTGAAGCGTACAGATTTAGAAGAGGAAACTATTTTAGAAGTTGTGCGTATCCTAAAAGAAGAATTAGAAGATTAGCTATATATTAGCGCTTAAATAAAAGAACGGGAATCAGTATTTATGGCAGACAATGCAAAAATAAGGCTTAATAAAGTTCTTCGTGAACTTAATATTTCCTTGGATAGGGCAGTGGACTTTCTTAACGGAAAAGGACATGATGTGGAAGCGAGGCCTACCACAAAAATTTCCGATGATGTTTATCAAGTTTTGCTTGACGAGTTCCAGACGGATAAGAGCAAAAAGGTAGCTTCAAAGGAAGTTGGTGAGGAAAAGCGTAAGGAGAAGGAGGCAATTCGAGTTCGATTAGAAAAAGAACAAGAAGATCGTCGCTTGTCCCGTGAGCGAAGAAACGCTGAATCTGAAGAGAAAGCTTTGGTTGGTAAGGTTGAACTTTCCGGACCTAAAATGGTCGGTAAAATTGATCTTAATCCTAAGAAAAAAGTTAAGGAAGAACCTGTAAAGGAGGCTCCGAAGGCTGAGGAAAAGGTTGCTCCGAAAGTGGAGGAAAAAGCTGCGCCTAAGGTTGAAGTTAAAGAAACTAGAAAGGTTGTTTTACAAGGGCCAAAGATAGTATCTCAACCGGTGAAGAAAGAAGAGGTTAAGAAAGAAGAGCCTAAAGTAGAAGCTCCGAAAGCAGCAGCGCCGAAAGTTGAAGAGACTAAGAAGCCTGAAGTTAAGAAGGAATCTGCTAAGGTAGAACCTGTAGCTGAAGTTGCTCCAGAGTCTGAGGCTCCAAAAACTATTGAGACTCAATATCAAAAATTATCAGGTCCGAAAATTGCGGGTGAGAAAATCGACCTTAGCAAATTTGAGAAACCTAAGAAAAAGAAGGAAGATAAAAAACCTGCTGCTGGTATTGATCGTAAAAAGAGACGTAGAAGAATTGTAACAAAGAATCCTTCTGGTCCTGGTCAAAATAGAAATACTGGTAACAGTGGTGATAGAAATAAAGGTAGAGGGAGATTTGCACCGGTTGCAAAAGTAGAGCCTACTGAAGAAGACGTTCAAAAGCAAGTACGTGAAACTCTAGAAAAACTTCAAGGTAAATCTAAGAAGGGTAAAGGGGCTAAGTACAGAAGAAGTAAAAGAGATCAGCATCGTGAGCAGACTGAGAAAGATTTAGAACAACAGGAATTAGAGAACAAGGTACTTAAAGTTACTGAGTTCGTTACAGCAACTGAGGTTGCAACTATGATGGGTGTTTCTACGACCGAAATTATTTCTGCTTGTATGTCATTAGGTTTAATGGTAACAATGAATCAGCGTTTAGATGCTGAAACATTATCTATTGTTGCTGATGAATTCGGTTATGAAGTAGATTTCGTTACTGCTGATATTGAAGAAAGTATAGTAGAAGAGGTTGATGCTCCAGAAGATTTAAAATCAAGAGCGCCTATTGTTACTGTAATGGGTCACGTGGATCATGGTAAGACATCTTTATTGGATTATATCCGTAAAGAAAATGTTATTGCTGGTGAAAGTGGTGGTATTACACAACATATTGGTGCATATGGTGTAACTCTTGAGAATGGAGAGCGTATTGCTTTCTTAGATACGCCTGGTCACGAAGCGTTTACTGCGATGCGTGCAAGAGGTGCTCAAGTTACAGATATTGCAATTATTGTAATTGCCGCAGATGATGACATTATGCCACAAACGAAAGAAGCAATTAGTCATGCGCAAGCTGCTGGTGTACCAATCGTTTTTGCAATAAATAAGGTAGATAAGTCTACTTCTAACCCAGATAAGATTAAAGAAGGTTTAGCGCAAATGAACTTACTGGTAGAAGATTGGGGTGGTAAAATACAATCTCATGATATTTCTGCTAAAACTGGTTTAGGTGTTAAGGAGTTATTGGAAAAAGTTTTACTTGAAGCTGAATTGTTAGAGTTAAAAGCAAATCCAGATAAGCATGCTACAGGTACTGTGGTAGAAGCTTTCTTAGATAAAGGTAAAGGTTATGTGTCTACTGTATTAGTACAGTCGGGTACGCTTAAAATAGGTGATTATGTATTAGCTGGTACCACTAGTGGTAAAATTAAGGCAATGCAAGATGAAAGAGGTCATAATATCAAAGCAGCTGGACCGTCTACGCCAATATCTATTTTAGGTCTTGATGGTGCTTCGCAAGCAGGTGATAAGTTCTATGTGTTAGAAGATGAACGTGAGGCAAAACAAATTGCTTCAAGAAGATCTCAATTACAACGTGAGCAGTCTGTTAGAACACAACGTCATATAACACTTGATGAAATTGGGCGTAGAATTGCATTGGGAGATTTCAAAGAACTTAATATTATCCTTAAAGGGGATGTTGATGGTTCTGTTGAAGCACTTACTGATTCTTTCCAAAAATTGTCTACCGATGAAATTCAGGTAAATATTATTCACAAAGCAGTTGGTCCTATTACAGAATCAGATGTATTATTAGCTTCGGCTTCAGATGCTGTTATAATTGGGTTTAATGTAAGACCAATGGGTAATGCTAAGGCAATTGCTGAAAAAGAGGAAATTGATATCCGTATGTATTCTATTATATATGCAGCGATCAATGATCTTAAAGATGCGATGGAAGGTATGTTGTCTCCTGAAATGAAAGAAGAGATATCTGGTACTGCTGAAATTAGAGAAACATTTAAGATTTCTAAAATTGGTACCATTGCAGGTTGTATGGTAACTAGTGGTAAAATCTTTAGAAATTCTAATATTAGATTAATACGTGATGGTGTAGTTATATATACTGGTACATTGACTTCTTTAAAACGATTTAAAGATGATGTTAGGGAAGTAGCAAAAGGATATGATTGTGGTCTTCAAATCAAGAACTATAATGATATAAATGAAGGAGATATCGTTGAAGCGTTCCAGGAAGTTGCAGTGAAGAAGAAATTGAAGTCTAAATAAGATTTTAATAGATAGAGTATTTAAATCTCTTTAAAAATAAAGCAAAAAAAATCGACCTATTTGGTCGATTTTTTTGGTTTTAATAACATTGCATCAGGATACTTAATTCTAACCTCGTTAAACTTTCGCTCTGCATCTAATTTAGAGGTGAATCTGCCGACTCTGACTCTGTAAGTAGGAGAGTCAAAATCTATTTTAGATGACAAATCTGGAAAATCTTCCTCAACATTTGCTTTTATTTTTTGCGCCTTGGCGTAATTTCCAAAACCAACTTGTATTCTGTAATATTCATTATTGCTTAGAGAAGATTTATAGATTTCTAACAACTGGTCAATCTTAGGGTTTTGTTCAATGTTTACATTTGCACCTTGCGCATAGCTAAAGTGAGCAAAACATGTAAAAACCACTATGGTACTTAGAATTTTCATAACCTATTTTTAATTTTATTTTTGTTACACGCAAAAGTAATTTATTAAGGATCAAACAAATAAATCGAGATCTATTTAGAATATTTCTAAATTGTAAATTATAGATACATTAACATTTTCCAAATAAAGTCTATGTCGTATTTTTGTCTTCGATTTAGGCATTTGGTGGATTATAATTGGTTTCATCTATGACCAAAATCATGCCAAGATTCCGATAGAAATATTCGATATATGAAAAAGGTTCCAAACCGAAATCAGTTTTCTAAAATTTTAGGTTTATCCCTAATAGCATTTTTGCTTTTTGTAAGTCCGTTAATAGCGCAGGATGAACCTGCTGCTGACGATGCAACCACTGAGGTGGCTGCTGGTGCCGGTGATGCAAAAAATGGTAAAGCATTGTTCAATCAGAATTGTGCTGCATGTCATGCGTTGAATCGTAAGATGACCGGACCTGCATTAGAAAATGTAGAAAGTAGATTAAGCGAAGATGAAGGCTTAGGTAAAGAATGGTTGTACGCTTGGATTAAGAATAGTCCTGGTGTAATCAAATCAGGAGATGCTTATGCTAATAAGCTATATGCTGAGTATAATCAAGCGGCAATGACTGCTTTTCCAACATTGTCAGATAGTGATATTGATGATATATTAGCGTATACCGCTGCTGCTCCTGCTGCTGCGCCGGCTCCTGCTGCGGGTGATGCTCAGGCTGCTGCTACAACTACTGGTTCTGCTGGTGTTTCTAACGAAATCATATTAGGTGCTTTGGTGCTTGTGTTTGGTTTGTTAGTGGTTATGCTGTTGTTAGTGAATAAAACGTTGCAGCGTATAGCGCAGGCAAACGGTATTGCTCTAGAGAAAGATAGTGCTTCAAAAAGAACTCCTATTTGGAAAGCTTTCGCTCAAAATCAGTTTTTGGTTTTGGTTACTGCAATCGTCTTGTTGTTGGGTAGTGCTTATTTTGCGTACGGTTGGATGATGCAAGTTGGGGTTGATCAAGGTTATGCGCCTATTCAGCCTATACATTATTCTCATAAAATTCATGCTGGTGATAATAAAATTGAATGTAAGTATTGTCACTCTTCGGCTAGAGTTTCTAAGCATTCAGGTATTCCTTCATTGAATGTATGTATGAATTGTCATAAATCGGTTTATGAGTACACGGGTAATCCGGAAGGACCTTCTCAAGAAGATTTGGAAAATGGTTACACGAATGAATTCTATACTGGTGAGATTAAGAAATTATATAAAGCAGTAGGTTGGGATGAGGAAACTCAGAACTATACTGGCGATAGTCAGCCTGTAGAATGGGTTAGAATACATAACCTTCCTGATTTTGCATATTTCAATCACTCACAGCACGTTTCTGTTGCTGGTGTTGAATGTCAAACTTGTCACGGTCCTGTTGAGGAAATGGAGATTATGTATCAATATTCTCCATTAACAATGGGTTGGTGTATTGATTGTCATAGAGAAACAAACGTGAAAGTAGAAGGCAATGAGTATTACGAGAAAATACATGCTGAGCTTTCTAAGAAGTACGGTGTAGAGAATTTAACAGCTGCTCAGTTGGGTGGACTGGAATGTGGTAAATGTCACTATTAATAATAATTTAAAGAAGCTAATTACAGATAATACGTATGGCATCAAACAAAAAATATTGGAAGAACGAGGCGGAGTTAAATCCTAACGATTCCATTGTTGAGGCGCTAAAGCAGAATGAATTTGTAGAGCAGATTCCTGTGGATGATTTCTTGGGTGACAAGGAAACTTTGTCTTCTACAAATACAAATCGTAGAGATTTCTTGAAGTATGTTGGGTTTAGTACCGCGGCTGCTTCTTTAGCTGCATGTGAAGGTCCGGTTGTAAAATCGATTCCTTATGTGGTATTGCCAGAGAATATAGTTCCAGGTGTTGCAAATTATTATGCAACAACTATAGCTAACGGATTTGATTTTGCAAGCATATTAATTAAGACCCGTGAAGGTCGTCCGATTAAAGTTGAGAATAATACCTTGGCTAAAATAGGAGGTTCTGCAAATGCAAGAGTTCAGGGTTCTGTTCTTTCTTTGTACGATAGTACTAGATTACAAGGGCCATTAGCAAATGGAGAGCCTGTTGAATGGGATGTGTTGAATGCAGCAGTAAAAGCTAAGATGGGCGGACTTAAGGGTTCGGCTAAAAAGATAGCTGTACTTACGCAAACATACGCTAGTCCGTCAACGGATCGCTTGATGTCTGATTTAGTTGTGGCTAATGAAAATGTTGTTCATGTTACTTATGACGCGATTTCAGAGGATGCTGCTTTGACTGCATTTGAAAATAAATATGGAGAGCGTGCTTTAGCGGATTACGATTTCGAAAAAGCTGGACTTATTGTTTCTTTTGGAGCAGATTTTATTGCTGATTGGCAAGGTGGCGGATATGATGCCGGTTATTCTAGAGGTCGTGTTCCTAAGAATGGTAAAATGTCAAGACATGTACAGTTAGAGGCGAATATGTCATTAACCGGTGCAAATGCAGATAAGCGTGTGGCTATGAAGCCAAGTGCTCAGAAAGTTGTATTAGCTAAATTATATGGAAAACTAAATGGTACTTCGGTAGGTGGTAACACTTCTGAGTATGATGCATTAGTTGATTCTATAGCTTTAGAAATTAAGAAGGCAGGTTCAAGTGCAGTTGTTGTAACTGGTTTAGATGATGTTAATGCTCAGGCGGTTGTTTTGGCTATTAACGAAATGTTAGCTAGTAAGGCATTTGATGTTGTTGCGCCTAAATATATTAGAAAAGGTAGTGTTAAAGCTGTAAATGCTTTAATTGCCGATATGAAAGCAGGTAGAGTTGGTGCTTTGTTGATGGATGGAGTTAATCCTGTGTATTCTTTGCCAAATGCTGCTGATTTTAAAGAAGGTTTGTCTAAAGTGGATCTAACGGTTGCTTTTTCTACAAACTGGAACGAGACCACTGAAGCAGTTCAGTATGTTGGGTCTACAAATCACTACTTGGAGTCTTGGGGTGATATTGAAATCAAAAAGGGGCATTACAGTTTAATGCAGCCTACAATTAAAGAATTATTTGATACAAAGCAGTTTCAAACTGTAGTTTTAGGATTACTTGGAAGCGAGCAAACGTATTATGATTATATAAAAGATACATGGTCTTCTTCTGTTCTTAACGGAGCTAGTTGGAACCAGGCGTTGCAAGATGGTGTTTTCAGTGCAGACACTATGGTTGTTAATGCTGAAGGCGCTACACAAAATGTAGCTGCTGTTGTAGAAGATGCTACTGAAGTTGTTACTAATACTTCTATGACTTCTGCTATTCGTAGTTTAGCAAATACTACTAGTGATGGTATGGAGCTTACTTTGTATTCAAAAGTAGGTATGGGTGATGGTCAGCAAGCAAGTAACCCTTGGTTGCAAGAGTTCCCTGATCCAATTACAAGAGTATCTTGGGATAACTATGTTACCATTTCTAAGGCTGATGCTGTTGAGTTAGGTGTAGAGAATGTAAATGTCGCTAATGGCGGTATGGATGGTAACTACGTAAAGCTTACTGTAAATGGTGTGAGTCTTGATCAAGTTCCGGTTGTAGTTCAGCCAGGTCAAGCAAAAGGTACGGTAGGTCTTTCTTTTGGTTATGGTAAAAAAGTAGGATTGAAAGAAGATATGCAAACTGGGGTTAACGCCTTTACTTTGTATGATGGTTTCAATGCTAATCAATCTGTAAGTGTAGAAAAAGTTGCAGGTAACCATGAGTTTGCTTGTATTCAATTGCATAAAACCCTTATGGGTAGAGGAGATATCATAAAGGAAACAACTTTAGAGATATTCAATACTAAAAATCATTCTGAGTGGAATGAGGTTCCTATGGTTTCTTTAGATCACCAAGAGGTCCCTGCAACATCTGTTGATTTGTGGGATAGCTTTGATCGCACCATTGGACATCATTTTAATATGTCGATCGATTTAAATGCTTGTACCGGTTGTGGTTCATGTGTTATTGCTTGTCATGCTGAGAATAACGTGCCAGTAGTTGGTAAAGCTGAAGTAAGAAAATCAAGAGATATGCATTGGTTGCGTATCGATAGATATTATTCTTCAGAAGAAACTTTCGAAGGTGATAACGAAAAGAAAGATGGTTTTGAAGGTTTATTTGGTGATGCTGGTTCATTAGGAGGTTTCGGTGAGTTAGAAGATCCTTCTGCTAATCCTCAGGTTGCTTTTCAGCCTGTAATGTGTCAACACTGTAACCATGCACCTTGTGAAACTGTTTGTCCTGTTGCGGCAACATCTCACGGTAGACAAGGTCAAAATCAAATGGCTTATAACAGATGTGTAGGTACGAGATATTGTGCCAACAACTGTCCTTATAAAGTACGTAGATTTAACTGGTTCTTGTATAATAACAATGACGAGTTCGATTTCCATATGAATAACGATTTGGGTAAAATGGTATTGAACCCAGATGTAAATGTTCGTTCTAGAGGTGTTATTGAAAAATGTTCTATGTGTATTCAAAAAACACAAAAAACTATTCTTGATGCTAAAAGAGATGGACGTGTTATTGCTGACGGAGAATTCCAAACAGCTTGTTCTTCAGCTTGTAGTAATGGAGCCATTGTATTTGGTGATATTAATGATGAGAAGAGTAAAGTAGCAGAATTAAAAGCGAGTGACCGTATGTACCACTTATTGGAGCATGTAGGTACTCAACCAAATGTTTTCTATCACGTTAAGGTTAGAAACACCAACGAAGCATAAACAATAGTAGAAAGTAATTATAACAAAAGTCTATGGCGTCGCATTACGAAGCACCTATACGTAAACCCCTAGTTATTGGGAACAAAGGCTACCACGATGTAACTGTGGATATTGCCGCTCCAGTAGAAGGAAGAGCAAACAAGCATTGGTGGATAGTTTTTTCCATTGCCTTAGTGGCATTTTTTTGGGGAGTAGGTTGTATTATTTATACGGTCTCTACCGGTATCGGTACTTGGGGTCTTAACAAAACTGTAAACTGGGCTTGGGATATTACCAACTTCGTTTGGTGGGTAGGTATCGGTCACGCCGGTACTTTGATCTCGGCAGTATTATTATTGTTCCGTCAGAAATGGAGAATGGCAATTAACCGTTCTGCAGAGGCAATGACAATTTTCTCTGTAGTTCAAGCAGGTTTGTTTCCAATTATTCACATGGGTCGTCCTTGGTTAGCATATTGGGTACTACCTATTCCAAATCAGTTCGGTTCGTTATGGGTGAACTTTAACTCACCACTTCTTTGGGATGTATTTGCAATTTCTACATATTTATCTGTTTCATTGGTATTCTGGTGGACAGGTCTTCTTCCTGATTTTGCGATGATTCGTGATAGAGCGGTTTTGCCATTTCAAAAGAAAATATATAGTTTATTAAGTTTCGGTTGGACAGGCCGTGCTAAAGATTGGCAACGATTCGAAGAAGTTTCATTGGTCCTTGCAGGTCTTGCAACACCTTTGGTATTATCTGTACACACCATTGTATCTTTTGATTTTGCTACCTCGGTAATACCAGGTTGGCATACAACTATCTTTCCACCGTACTTCGTTGCAGGGGCAATCTTCTCTGGTTTCGCTATGGTGAATACATTATTGATTATAATGAGAAAGGTGTGTCATTTAGAAAATTATATTACTATTCAGCATATTGAGTTAATGAACATAGTAATCATGTTGACAGGTTCTATTGTAGGTTGTGCCTATATTACAGAGCTGTTCATGGCATGGTATTCAGGTGTTGAATACGAGCAGTATGCGTTCTTGAACAGAGCAACCGGACCTTACTGGTGGGCTTACTGGTCAATGATGACTTGTAATGTATTCTCTCCGCAGTTCATGTGGTTCAAAAAATTAAGAACTAGTATCATGTTCTCTTTCTTTATTTCTATCGTGGTAAACATAGGAATGTGGTTCGAAAGATTCGTGATTATCGTAACCTCTTTACATAGAGATTACCTTCCATCTTCTTGGACAATGTTCTCACCAACATTTGTTGATATCGGTATCTTTATTGGTACTATAGGTTTCTTTTTTGTATTGTTCTTGTTATATGCTAGAACATTCCCTGTAATTGCACAGGCAGAGGTGAAATCTATCTTGAAAGCTTCAGGTGAAAAGTATAAGACATTAAGAGACTCTGGTAAGCCGATGTATCAAATTACAAAATTAAAGGCAGAAGTTAAGGAGCCAATTACCGATGATGTTTTAATGGGTGAAGTAGTGCCTACTGTTGGAGATAAAGTAGGGGTGTCTGATTTGTTAAGTGCTGTTGGAAGCTTTGATGCAACTACTCAAGAAGCAGATGATTTAAAGAAAGTTAAAGGTATAGGTCCTCAAATGGAAGCTACCTTGAATGAGATAGGAATTTACAAATTTGCTCAAGTAGCTAGAATGACTGAGAGTGAATATAATTTGTTAGATTCTATTACAGGTTCTTTCCCAGGTAGAGCACAACGTGATGACTGGGCTGGACAAGCAGGAATTTTATTAAATAACAAAAGATAAATATGGCATCTAAAGTTATACACGCTTTTTACGATGATGATGATGTGCTAATGCTTGCCGTTAAAAAGGTTAAAGCAGCAAAGCTTCATATTGAAGAAGTATATTGTCCTTTTCCTGTACATGGATTAGACAAGGCAATGGGATTGGCTCCGACAAGATTAGCGATAACGGCTTTTTTATATGGTTGTGTTGGTCTTACTGTAGCAACCCTTATGATGAATTATATCATGATTGAAGATTGGCCCCAAGATATTGGTGGTAAGCCAAGTTTTAGTTATCTGGAGAATTTACCGGCATTCGTTCCAATTATGTTCGAATTAACGGTTTTCTTTGCAGCTCACTTAATGGTTATTACTTTTTATCTTAGAAGTAGATTATGGCCTTTTAAGGAAGCCGAGAATCCTGATGTAAGAACTACGGATGATCATTTTTTAATGGAAATTGAAATCCATGACAACGAGCAAGAATTAAGAGATTTATTAATGGATACTGGTGCAGTTGAAATTAATGTATCAGAAAAAAACAGTCATTAAATATGAACAGTTTTAAGAAATTAGCAATACTATTTGGTTTAGCTATCGTGGCGACTTCTTGTCAAACTGAGGGTTCTAGAAACTATCAGTACATGCCTAATATGTATGAGTCTGTAGGTTATGAAGCTTATGGTGAGGCAGATCTTTTGCCAAATAACGCTGAAGCTATGTTACCACCGGCAAATACTATTAATAGAGGTTGGTTGCCTTACGAAATCGAAAATTCTCCTGAAGGTAAAGAATTATCAAGATTACAAAGTAGCCCATTAGATTCAATGAATGTTGAAACTAACTTGGCTAAAGGTGGTCAACTATATACAATTTACTGTGCAATTTGTCATGGTGATAAAGGAGACGGTAAAGGAACTCTTGTAAAAAGAGAAAAGATATTAGGCGTGCCTAGTTATGCTGACCCAGTAAGAAACTTGACAGTAGGATCTACATATTATACAATTCATTATGGATTGAATTCCATGGGTTCTTATGCATCTCAAATGAATACAGAAGAGATGTGGCAAGTATCTGAATATGTAATGACACTGAAACAAGATTTAACCAAATAATAGGTAAACAATACTATGTATACGTTTTCAAATAGACTCAAAATAGCTTCCATCGTTCTAATGATAGTAGGTGCATTAGGAATTATTGGTGGGTTTGTTATGGCTCCCGGAACTATAGCAGAGGCAAAAGAAATGGTAGCAAGTCATGACGGAGGTCATGGTGAAGCCCATGTAGCTGAAGCTGAACATGTAACTACGGAAAGTGATCGCGCGGTTGCTGAATCTCATGGTGAAGAACACGATTCTTCTCATGATCAGCATTTGTTAGATCAATTAAAGAACAGACCTTGGGCGGCATTATATGTTGCAGCATTCTTCTTTTTTATGATATCATTAGGGGTGTTAGCTTTTTATGCTATTCAACGTGCTGCACAGGCAGGTTGGTCTCCATTGTTATTTAGGGTAATGGAAGGGATTACTGCTTACTTGGTTCCTGGTGGAATTATAGTATTTGTAATCTTGCTTCTTTCTGTACTTCATATGAATCACTTATTCATTTGGATGGATGAAACTGTAGTTGCTCATGATGCATTACTTCAAGGTAAAGCGGGATATTTAAATCCTACATTTTTCTTAATCAGAGCAGCTATATTTTTAGCAGGTTGGATTGGATATAGAGAATACTCTAGAAAATTATCTATTGCTCAAGATGCCTCAGATGATAATTCAAACTTTAAATTGAACTTTAGAATATCTGCTGGTTTCTTAGTATTCTATCTTATATCTGAGTCTATTATGTCTTGGGATTGGATTATGAGTGTTGAGCCACATTGGTTTAGTACATTGTTTGGATGGTACATTTTTGCTAGCATGTTCGTATCTGGTATTACTGTTATCGCGATGGTTACAATCTATTTGAAATCTAAAGGTCATTTGCCAGACGTTAATAATAGTCATATTCATGATTTGGCTAAATTCATGTTCGGTATTAGTATCTTTTGGACATACCTATGGTTCTCTCAATTCATGTTAATTTGGTATTCTAACATACCTGAAGAGGTAACGTATTACGTAACTAGAATTGCTGACTATAGATTACCTTTCTTTGGTATGGTGGCTATGAACTTCTTGTTCCCTGTTCTATTATTAATGAATAGTGATTATAAGAGAATCAATTGGTTCGTAATTTTAACAGGTATAGTAATCCTTGCAGGTCACTATATGGATATCTTTAATGCCATTATGCCATCTACAGTTGGTGATAACTGGTTTATTGGTATTCCTGAAATTGGTTCTGTATTATTTTTTGCAGGTCTATTTATATTCTGGATATTCAGAGCGATTTCAACACAACCGCTGCAACCAAAAAGAAATCCTTTTATTGAAGAAAGTAGACACTTTCATTACTAGTAATTAAGTAAGTATAACATTTATATATACAATGACGACATTATTAACTTTAGCTGTACTTGTTCTTGTAGCCATTGCCATTTGGCAATTGACTAAAATATTTGAATTATCTCAGCTTAAAACAGAACAGCACCAAATAGCAACGGATAGCGATAATAAGAATAATGGATACATGTTATTCGCATTCTTGGTATTCATCTACGGAATTACAATTTTCAGTTTCTGGAAGTACGGTAAATTTTTATTACCTGAAGCAGGTTCTGCTCATGGTGAAGAGTATGATAGCTTGATGTTAGTATCGATGGTTATTATATTTATAGTACAGACATTAACACAGGCACTATTACACTATTTCGGTTATAAGTATTCTGGTAAGAAAGGTCAGAAAGCGTTGTTTTACGCTGATAATGATCGTTTAGAGTTCATCTGGACAATTATACCCGTAATCGTATTAGCAGGTCTTATACTTTGGGGATTATACACATGGACAACTATTATGGATGTTAATGATGAAGATGACCCAATTATAGTTGAGTTATATGCACAGCAATTTAACTGGACTGCTAGATATGGTGGTGGAGATAATGTTTTAGGTGGCGCCAATGTTAGAATGATCGATATCGATAAAGCAAATGTGTTAGGTTTGGATGAATCTGATACTTATGCACATGATGATGTTATTGTTAAAGAATTGCATTTGCCGGTAGGTAGAAAAGTGAATTTTAAAATGCGTTCTCAAGATGTATTGCACTCGGCTTATATGCCTCACTTTAGAGCACAGATGAACTGTGTACCAGGTATGATTACTGAATTTTCGTTTACACCGATTTACACTACAGAAGAAATGAGAATGAATCAAGATGTGGTAGCTAAAGTGAAGAGAACTAATAAGCTACGTGCAGAGAAAGCTGTGAAAACAGGAGAGGCAATTGATCCTTGGGAGTTTGATTATATCTTGCTTTGTAATAAGATTTGTGGAAAGTCACATTACAATATGCAAATGAAGATAATTGTAGAAACAGAAGAGGAGTATAATGAATGGATGAAAGGTCAGTCAACATTCGCCGAGACGGTAATGAAAGACGAAGCTAGTCCTGCATTTAATACTGTAAGTTCAGTTTCAATAGGAGAGTAGTTTTTTATACTCAAGTCAACAAAGCTATAATAAGAAAATTAATAAAAATAAGATTACGATTATGTCAGCAACAGCACATGCACATGTAGATGATCACGCACACGACGATCATGGACATCATCATAAAGAAACTTTTGTAACAAAGTACATCTTTAGCCAAGACCATAAAATGATTGCCAAACAATACCTTATAACGGGTGTATTGATAATGGGTTTTATTGGTATTGCAATGTCATTATTATTTAGAATGCAATTGGCATGGCCAGGTGAGGCATTTCCAATATTTGAGGCTCTTTTAGGAAAATGGGCTCCAGGTGGAGTTATGGATGCTGACGTTTATTTAGCTTTAGTAACAATGCATGGTACTATCATGGTATTCTTTGTACTTACTGCAGGTTTAAGTGGTACGTTTAGTAACCTATTGATTCCGTTGCAAATTGGTGCTCGAGATATGGCATCAGGATTCCTTAATATGGTATCATTCTGGTTGTTCTTTGTTTCAGCTGTAGTAATGGTTATTTCATTATTTGTTGAAGCAGGTCCGGCAGCAGCTGGATGGACAATTTACCCACCTTTAAGTGCATTACCAATGGCACAACCTGGTTCTGGTTTAGGTATGACTTTATGGTTAAGTTCAATGGCGATTTTCATTGCATCATCTCTTATAGGATCTTTGAACTACATCGTAACGGTTATAAACTTAAGAACTAAAGGAATGTCAATGACAAGATTGCCTTTAACGATATGGGCTTTCTTTGTAACGGCTATTATTGGGGTAGTTTCTTTCCCAGTTTTATTGTCAGCAGCATTATTATTGATTATGGATAGAAGTTTTGGTACTTCTTTCTTCCTTTCAGATATATTTATTCAAGGCGAGGTTTTACATTATCAAGGTGGTTCGCCGGTATTATTTGAACATTTATTCTGGTTTTTAGGGCACCCAGAGGTGTATATTGTGATTTTACCAGCAATGGGATTAGTATCTGAGATTATGGCTACTAGTGCACGTAAGCCTATATTTGGTTATCGAGCTATGATTGCTTCTATTCTTGCAATTGCTTTTCTTTCAACAATTGTATGGGGTCACCATATGTTTATCTCTGGTATGAATCCATTTTTAGGATCTGTATTTACATTTACAACTTTGTTGATAGCGATACCTTCAGCGGTGAAAGCATTTAACTGGATAACAACCCTCTGGAAAGGTAATCTGCAATTAAATCCTGCGATGCTATTTTCAATTGGTTTTGTATCAACATTTATTACAGGTGGTTTAACAGGTATTGTTTTAGGAGATAGTACATTAGATATTAATGTTCATGACACCTATTTCGTAATTGCTCACTTCCACTTAGTAATGGGTATCTCTGCATTATATGGTTTGTTTGCTGGTGTGTACCATTGGTTCCCTGTAATGTTTGAAGGAAAACTTTTAAATAAGAATTTAGGATATGTCCATTTTTGGGTAACTGCGGTTGCTGCTTACGGTGTGTTCTTTCCAATGCATTTTGTTGGTATGGCAGGTGTACCAAGAAGATATTATGAAAACACGGCGTTTCCAATGTTTGATGAACTAGCAGATATACAAGTATTAATGACCGTATTTGCTATTATTGCAGGTGCTGCTCAATTAGTGTTCGTAGCAAACTTTATCTATAGTGTTTTCTATGGTAAGGTTGGTCCAGTTAATCCTTGGAAATCTAATACATTAGAATGGACTGCTGAACAAAAGCATATTCATGGTAACTGGGCTGGTGCAATACCAGAAGTTCATAGATGGTCTTATGATTATAGTAAGGTTGATGAGAATGGTGAATATTATATTCCAGGTCAAGATTACATACCACAACACATACCACTTCAGGAAAATGAAGAAGAAATGAATCATTAAGCTTCATTGAGTTATATAAAAGCCCAACTAGTAATAGTTGGGCTTTTTTTTGCAATCTTCTTAAGATATTGCTAAGTTGTTTTATTATTACACAAAATTAAATACCTTCAATTTTAAATAGAAGTTTAGATTATGAAAAAGTTCGCCCTACTTGTTATAGTATTGTTTATTTCAGTTAATGGTTACTCTCAACGTAAACCTAAGATAAAGGGGAATAAAAATGTCATTGAAGTAAGAGAAGATTTAGAGCCTTTTACAGCAATTGAATTAGTCGATGATTTAGATATTGTAATTCAGAAGTCTACAACTGAAGGTTATGCGTTAGAATTGGACGATAATTTATTGGATGTTCTTAAATTTAAAGTTGACGATGGTATTCTTAAGATATCATCATTTTATAATATAACGTCAAAAAAGAAACTTGATATTACTATCTTCTTTCAAGAACTAAGTAGTATTAAGATGCTAAATGGTAAAATTAGCATGAAAGACGTTATTTCTACAAATCGCTTAAGAGTACAAACTTTTGGTACTTCTAGATTAGAATTAAACGCTACTGCCGATATTATGGATATTACAATGGAAGAAATAAGTTCTGGTGATTTCAATTTAGCTAGTGATTCATTGAATATAACCTTAAAGGATAGAATAGATGTGAAATTGTATAGCACAGGAGCCAGTAACAATATTTACATGTATAAAAATGCTTCAGCGAAAGTAGAGGGTAATGCAGATTACTTAATGGCGAAAATGTACGGTAGTAGCTCTTTAAAAGCAGCTGACCTGCAAGCCAACTATGTGCTTCTAGTTACTGAAGATTCGCCAGATATTGAAGTCAGAGCATTAAAAACCTTACAACTTAGTTCAAAAGGAGGTACTAGAACCAAACTATATGGTGAACCACAAATTACCATTTTAGACTTTCTAGATACCTCGCGATTAGAAAAGGAGCGAAACTAATTCGCTATAGGTGCTGTCATTAAATGCTCAGGTATGCCAAAACCGTCTACAAGACTATTTAAATGTGGTCTTAGCTCGGTACATAAACGTTCAACTCTTTGGCGTATAGCTTTTGACTTAGTTCCGCTAATGTAGCCTTGTTCTAGATACCAAGAAGCATCTTTTCTTATTTCGGAAAGTGCGTATAAAGTTCCTAATTTTTCAAATAACGCTTTATACTCTGGTTCAGTCATTGAGCTTGTGTGCTCTATAAATGATTTATAAGCTAGTTCGGCACTATATGCCTTGCCAAGAGTCATTAAATGAGTTTGAACCTTTAAAAATGCTTGATAAGACGGAATACCTTTTTTAATATATCCCCTAATTCGCATAGCTATTGTATAGGTAAGTCTTCTTGTTCTATGCTCAAAGGCATGAACATGAAACTTCGGGTTGTATAAATGGTCCTTATCCGTCTTGTTCGTGTATAGCGGATTTATGGTAGAAAGCTTATCACTTAGTTGAGAGCTTAACAGTTTTAATACCGTTGAAAAGCCTGCGCTATTAAATTCAGCTTTAAAATCTGAAAGTACGCCTTTTGCCGCAAGTTGTAATAATACATTATTATCGCCTTCAAACGTGGTGAATATATCTACATCGCCTTTTAAATCTGCAATTCTGTTTTCTAACAAATAACCTTTGCCGCCACAGGCTTCACGACATTCTTGAATAGTATCGTTAGCATACCAGGTAATAATAGATTTAAGTCCTGCTACCTGTGTTTCAACTTGTCTTTTGTCTGGTTGAGATTCATCGCAGTAAAGCTTCATCATTTTATCTAATGTAATGTGATACACATATGCACTTGCAACTAGCGGAGTTAAACGTAATTGATGAGATGGGTAATCCATCAATAAATCTTCCTGTATTTTTACACTATCATTAAATTGTCTTCTTTTTAAAGCATGTTTAATAGCTATGGTCAGCGCATATTTGGCTCCGCCTAAACCTGCTCTCGCAACACAAATTCTACCACCTACTAAAGTACCCAGCATGGTAAAGAATCGTTTGTTAGGATTTTTAATTTCCGAATAGTATTCTCCATTACCTAAAATGGTTCCGTACTTGTTTAGTAAATTTTCTTTGGGTACTTCAACTTGATTAAACCAGATCTTGCCATTATCAACACCGTTTAGCCCTAGTTTATAACCATTGTCTTCAATAGTTATACCCGGTAGTAGCTCATGCTTTTCATTTCTAAGTGGAACTAGAATGGCATGAACACCTTCATTTTTTCCATTAATAATAAGCTGGGCAAATACAGATGCCATTTTAGAGTGTATGGCATTGCCGATATATTCTTTATTGTCATTTTTACCAGGAGTGTGAATGACGATAGTTTCAGTTTTCTTGTTGTAGGTTGCTGTAGTTTTTATTCCGCGAACATTTGATCCGTGTCCGGTTTCTGTCATTGCAAAGCATCCTAATAATTCTGTTTTTCCTGTTGCGGTTAAATATTTGTCATGGTGTTTTTTGGTTCCCAGTTTTTGAATGCTTCCTCCGAACAATCCAAATTGTACACCAAATTTTATAGCTAAGCTTCCATCAGACCACATCATATTTTCGAAAATGGTAGCATAGCCCTCCATATCATTGGTGCCGCCATATTCTTTTGGGTAAGCCATTGCACCGTACCCTTTATCCGCTAGAAATTCTACTTGTTTTAAAACATGATTTCTAAATTCTTTTTTGTCACGTCTAACTTCCCATGAAAATATAGGATCGTTAAGTACTGATCTAAAGGAATCTATAGCTTCTGCATGTTCTCCTTTTAAAATGGTGTCTATAACTTGTGCAGAATACTGTGAAGACTTTTTTTCTAAATCAATATGTACCTCAAATAAATGATTGTAATGATTTGGTTGAATGCCCAAGTTTATTTCAATCTCTTTAATTTGATCATTGAACAAGATGTCATTATGATAATGCGATGCTACTTTTTGACTGAATGCCGCAAGCGGATATGTTTCATGCTCTATCAACTTTACATTGCTATTGATAATTAATTGTTTCCAAGACTTAAATAATTCGTTCTTTGGTGGATTTTTGACATTCATCCATGTTTTAAGTTGTTTTTTATCATCGCCAGATAATGTGTTATCGTTAGAAATAGCATAATCAACGACATTTATTTCTGAAGCCGAGAGCAGGTCATCTGACCAGATAATATAAAAAACAGGAATATATTGTAAAACTTGTGCAGTATAATTTTCTTTTGTCATGCCATGAAATTACAATATTTAGTTAGATTTCTTATATGTATTTAACGCTTCATTTAGGGATTCGGATAAATTCAATTACCTAATGGTATAGATGTAAAGTTATCTCGTGTTTGTCTATCTTTGTTAGTGTATGAACGAGTATTTAGATCCATCTGCTGATGGTTTCTCTAATGAGGAGCTAGACATTGAAAGAGCATTAAGACCCATAAATTTTGACGATTTTACAGGTCAAGAACAGGTGCTTGAAAATCTTAAGGTATTTGTTGAAGCTGCAAATAGAAGAGGAGAGGCCTTGGATCATACCTTGTTTCATGGTCCCCCAGGTTTAGGTAAAACTACATTGGCAAATATCCTAGCTAATGAATTGGGTGTAGGTATCAAGATCACTTCCGGTCCTGTTTTGGATAAACCTGGCGATTTAGCTGGACTCTTGACAAATTTAGATGAGCGGGATGTTTTGTTTATTGATGAAATTCACAGATTAAGTCCTATTGTAGAAGAGTATTTATACTCTGCGATGGAAGATTATAAGATTGATATCATGTTAGAATCTGGGCCAAATGCGCGGTCTGTTCAGATTAATTTGAATCCGTTTACTTTGATTGGTGCTACCACCCGTTCTGGATTATTGACAGCACCAATGCGTGCACGATTTGGTATTCAAAGTAGGTTACAATATTATTCTACCGAATTGCTTTCGACTATTGTTGAACGTAGTGCAGAAATATTACGTGTACCCATTACTCAAGATGCAGCCATAGAAATTGCCGGTAGAAGTAGAGGTACACCTAGAATTTGTAATGCGTTACTTAGAAGAGTACGTGATTTTGCAGAGATAAAAGGAAATGGCTCTATTGATATGGAAATTTCAAAATTTAGCTTAAAGGCATTAAATGTAGATGCGCATGGGCTAGATGAAATGGATAATAAAATTCTAACCACTATTATTGATAAGTTTAAAGGCGGTCCTGTAGGTATTACCACTTTAGCAACTGCGGTATCTGAAAGTGCAGAAACTATTGAAGAAGTTTATGAGCCATTTCTAATTCAGCAAGGGTTTATTATGAGAACTCCTCGTGGTCGTGAAGTAACCGAATTGGCTTACAAGCACCTTGGTAGAATAAAAGGAGGAATTCAACCTGGCTTGTTTTGAGTATAGACATAAAATCTAAATGGACAAATAGCATTAAAACCGAAGCCAAACGCCTCGGTTTTTTATCATGTGGTATATCCAAGTCAAATTTTTTAGAAGAAGAAGCACCTAGGTTAGAAAAGTGGTTGAATAAAAATATGAATGGCGAAATGAGCTATATGGCTAATCATTTCGATAAAAGATTAGACCCGAGATTATTGGTTGAAGGCTCTAAGTCGGTTATTTCTCTTTTATTAAATTACTATCCAGAGGAAACGCAAACCGATGATTCTTATAAGATTTCAAAATATGCATATGGTCAAGATTATCATCATATCATCAAAACCAAACTAAGGCAATTACAAGAGTTTATTACCGAGGAAATAGGCGAGGTCAATGGTCGTGCTTTTGTAGATTCTGCCCCTGTATTAGATAAAGCTTGGGCAGCAAAAAGTGGGCTAGGATGGATAGGTAAGAATAGCAATTTACTCACCCAGCAAGTTGGCTCTTTTTATTTTATAGCAGAGTTGATAGTTGATTTAGAATTAGAATATGACCATGCGGTAACCGATCATTGTGGTACCTGTACCGCCTGTATAGATGCCTGCCCAACACAGGCAATTGTTGATCCGTACGTTGTTGATGGTAGTAAGTGTATTTCTTACTTTACGATTGAGTTAAAAAATGAACTGCCAAACGAAATGAAAGGTTCTTTTGATGATTGGATGTTCGGCTGTGATGTTTGCCAAGATGTTTGCCCTTGGAATCGGTTTTCGAAACCACATAATGAACCATTATTCAACCCTAATCCAGACCTCCTTAGTATGACTAAAAAAGACTGGGAAGAAATAACTGTCGATGTCTTTCAAAAAGTGTTCAAGAAATCTGCGGTTAAGCGAACGAAGTTCGACGGACTCACAAGAAATATTGAGTTTTTAAAATAATTGAAACTTCTCAATCGTTTTCGTTCGATTTTCTGAATAGTAATGTACTAGAACAGTCTTAATTATATTATATTGGTAGTCGTTGAAAATTACGTTTTCCGAAATAATACTATAGGTTTTGTGAGAATGTACTAAAACGTATCACCAATTAATTAACTGATCTCGTACATGAAGTTCAATAAACCAAGTCTAAGTTTCTGGCAGATATTTAATATGAATGTTGGTTTTTTAGGAATCCAGTATAGCTTCGGGTTGCAGCAAACCGCTATTAATCCTATTTTCTTATATCTAGGTGCCCCAGAAGATATGCTTCCTATTTTAAATATCGCTGGTCCGGTAACAGGGTTAATTGTGCAGCCTATAATTGGGGCTATTTCAGATAAAACATGGTCAGAACGTTGGGGTAGAAGAAAGCCTTTTTTCTTGATTGGGGCAATTTTGGGTAGTTTATGTTTATTCGCTTTCCCAACGAGTCCCGTTTTATGGTTTGCTGTTGGTTTACTTTGGATCCTTGACGTAGGTAACAATATGGCAATGGAGCCTTATAGGGCTTTTGTTGGTGATAAACTTCCTGAGAAACAATTGAGTTTAGGTTATCAAATGCAAAGTTTGTTTGTGGGTGCAGGTATACTTTTAGCAAATGGATCTATTGTACTATTCCAATATTTATTTGGAGGTGAATCTGTTGAAGTTGCTGGAACGATACCTACTTGGTTGTACTACTCATTTTATATTGGTGCAATTCTTTCCATTACCACTATCCTTTATTCAGTTTTAAAAACTCCAGAAATTCCCCCTTCATCAGAAGAGTTGACCGCGATTAACAATGCAAAAGCTAAACCGTTAACTGAGCGCATTGCTTTACCCTTTAAAGAAATTAGAGAATCTATACAGAAAATGCCCAAATTTATGTGGAGAGTAGGGGTAGTATATTTATTTCAGTGGTATGCACTATTTATTTACTGGCAGTATACTACACCGCTGTTTAAATTGACAATGGGCTACTCAACAGGAGAGGCAGCTTCTCAATCTGCACAAATGAGTTTAACTTATAATATAGTTACCATGGTAGTTGCTTTGGCTTTGGTGCCTTTGACATTGAAATTCGGTGGTAAAAAAATATATGCATTAAGCTTGTTCGGTACTGCTATTTCATTATTTACGATTCCGTATATCTCAGATCCGATTATGGTTCTGGTGCCAATGGTTCTTTTCGGTATTGGTTGGGCGGCAATGATGGGTATTCCTTATACCATGGTGTCAAAAGTGGTTCCGCAAGAAAGACGTGGTGTTTATATGGGTATCTTAAATATGATGATCGTAATCCCTATGGGTATTGAGACGCTCACATTCGGACCTATTTATAAATATTTACTTGGTAATAATGCTATTAATGCCATGTTGTTTGCTGGAGCATTTTTTGCAATCTCTGCTTTTTTAGCATTACGTCTTAATGTGACAAATAAAGAGAAGGCGTCTGAATTGTAATTTTATATGCTACTTTGAGCATATAAAATAGAACAATATATTTTGTTTACATAAATACGGATCTGCTTAACGCTTTCTTACAGAATACCTTTAAATTTGTTTTTTTAAATAGAAGAGTATGAGCAATGAAAAGCTAAGAAGAGAAGCACTTATTTATCATGCAAAACCACAGCCTGGTAAGATAAAAATAGTACCCACAAAACCTTATAGTACACAACGTGATCTTGCTCTGGCTTACTCGCCCGGTGTGGCGGAGCCTTGCTTAGAAATAGCAAAGGATAAAGAAAACGCATATAAATATACCTCTAAAGGTAATTTAGTTGCTATTATTTCTAATGGTACGGCTGTATTAGGATTAGGAAACATAGGCCCTGAGGCATCAAAACCTGTAATGGAAGGTAAAGGTCTTCTTTTTAAGATTTTCGCTGATATCGATGGTATTGATATTGAAGTGGATACTGAAGATGTAGATAAGTTTATTGAAACTGTAAAGATGATTGCCCCAACTTTTGGTGGAATTAATCTTGAAGATATAAAAGCCCCTGAAGCTTTTGAAATTGAACGCAGATTAAAAGAGGAGTTAGATATTCCTGTAATGCATGATGATCAACATGGTACTGCTATAATTTCTGCAGCTGCTTTATTAAATGCATTAGAGATTTCTGACAAGAAAATGGATGAAGTGCGCATCGTTATCAGTGGTGCGGGTGCTGCGGCTGTTTCATGTACTAAATTGTATAAAGCATTTGGTGCCAAGGCAGAGAATATAGTAATGCTTGACAGTAAGGGTGTCATTAGAAAAGATGCAGATAATTTATCGCCAGCTAAAAAGGAATTTGCTACCGATAGAAAAATTAACACGCTTGATGAAGCGATGGTTGATGCCGATGTATTCGTTGGTCTTTCAATAGCTAATGTAGTAACTCCAAATATGTTACTGTCTATGGCTAAGAACCCTATTGTATTTGCTATGGCTAATCCGGATCCAGAGATAGCTTACGATTTAGCAGTTGCTACCAGAAAAGATATTATAATGGCAACGGGACGATCTGATCATCCTAATCAAGTAAACAACGTACTTGGTTTTCCATTTATATTTAGAGGTGCTTTAGATGTTAGGGCAACGGCAATAAACGAGGCTATGAAAATGGCAGCAGTAAAAGCTTTGGCAGATTTAACAAGGCAACCTGTACCTGAACAAGTGAATATAGCTTATGGCGAAACAAGATTAACATTTGGTAAGGAGTATATTATACCTAAGCCTTTTGATCAGCGATTAATATATGAAATACCACCTGCAGTAGCTAAAGCAGCTATGGAGAGTGGTGTTGCCAAAGCTCCAATCGATGATTGGGATAAATATAGAGAAGAACTTATGCTTCGTTCGGGTAACGATAATAAAGTTGTGCGATTATTACATGGTAGAGCACGTAGTAATGCTAAGAGAATAGTATTTGCTGAAGCTGATCATTTAGATGTTTTAAAAGCAGCACAAATAGTTCATGAAGAGGGTATTGCTATTCCTATTCTTTTGGGTAGAAAAGATATTATTCTTGAATTGAAAAAAGAGTTGGAGTTCGATGCTGATTTGGTGATTATTGATCCTATCTCAAAGGAGTTCGACGAACGTCATATTCGTTATGCTACTAAATATTGGGAAAGTCGTAAACGAAGTGGTGTAACTTTTTACAGTGCAAAAATAAAAATGCGTGAGCGTAACTATTTTGGCTCGATGATGGTTCTTGAAGGTGATGCAGACGGAATGATTTCTGGTTACTCAAGAGCTTATCCTACGGTAGTAAAACCAATTTTAGAAGTTATTGGAAGAGCAAGTGGGGTTAAAAAGGTCGCAACAGTGAATATTATGATTACCGATAGGGGTCCATTATTTTTAGCGGATACCTCTATTAACATAGAGCCAAATGCAGAAGAGCTTGCAGATATAGCACAAATGACTGCGAATGTTGCTTCTAATTTTGGTTTTGATCCTGTATTGGCGATGTTGAGCTATGCTAACTTTGGGTCTTCAACGCATCCTAATGCTAGAAAAGTTAGAGAGGCTGTTCGTATTCTCCATGAGACAAAACCTGATTTGGTAGTTGATGGTGAAATACAAATGGATTTTGCTTTAAACAAAGAACTTCATGAGAGTAAGTTCCCATTCTCTAAACTAGCGGGTAGAAAAGTAAACACTTTAATATTTCCGAATTTAGAATCGGCAAATATTACCTATAAACTTTTAAAGGAACTGAACAGTTCAGAGTCTATCGGTCCAATTATGGTCGGTTTAAGAAAAGCGGTTCATATTATGCAATTAGGTGCCAGCGTAGACGAAATAGTAAACATGGCGGCAATAGCTGTAATTGATGCTCAAGAGCGCGAAAAGCGCAAGAAAGCTAAAGGTTCAAAATAATATTTAATTAAATAATAACTCAAACAGGGAAATTGGTAGACATACTTCTTTCCCTTTTTAATTTTAAAAAAACCATGATACATCACTTAAGAGGAAAACTAGTAGAGAAGAACCCAACTCATGTTATTATCGAATGTGGTGGTGTGGGCTATTTTGTAAATATTTCTTTAAACACTTTTTCAAAACTGCCAGAGCAAGAAAACATCTCAGTTTTTACGCACCTACAAGTGAAGGAAGATTCTCACACGTTGTTTGGGTTTGTTGAAAAATCTGAACGTGAAATATTCCGATTATTGCTATCTGTTTCCGGTATTGGATCAAGTATAGCCAGAACCATGCTTTCATCTATGTCTCCTTCTCAGGTAAGAGATGCCATTGCTAACGGAGATGTTGCATCAATACAGGCCGTAAAAGGTATAGGAGCCAAAACCGCACAACGTGTAATTTTGGATCTTAGAGATAAGGTATTAAAAGTTTACGATATAGATGAACTTTCACTAAGTATAAACAATACAAATAAAGATGAAGCGTTATCTGCTTTAGAAGTTCTAGGCTTCGCACGTAAACAATCAGAGAGGGTTGTCGATAAAGTGCTTAGTCAAGATGCTTCTCTAAGTGTCGAGAATATAATTAAACTCGCGCTCAAAAATTTGTAATAAGTTTGAAAAACGGGGTAACTAAATTTCTTAAAATTTCTTTTAAGCACATCTTTGTATTCTTTATGTTTTTGGGTTCCATAACAAGTGTTGTGGCGCAAGAAACAGAAGAACAGGAAATTGATTCGGTAAAAACAGGGTATGATCTGGGGAGAATTCTAATTGAGAATCCAGAAAGTATTGTGTCAAGGTATATTTATGACCCAGAACTTGATCGTTATATCTATAATGAGAGTGTGGGCGATTTTAATATCGGTTATCCTATAATTCTTACACCAGATCAATATTTTAAATTGATTAGGGAAGAAGGAATAAAATCATATTTCAAAGAAAAATCTGATGCATATTCAGGTAAAAAAGAAGGTAGTGAAGAAGCTCGTAAAAATTTACTTCCTAACTTTTATGTAAATAACGATTTCTTTTCAACCATTTTTGGTGGTAATACTATAGAGATAATTCCACAAGGATCTGTTGCGATGGATTTAGGTGTTATCTGGCAGAAAAATGATAACCCATCTTTATCACCAAGAAACAGAACGAATCTTTCTTTCGATTTTGATCAGCGTATTAGTCTTAGTATGCTTGGTCAAATAGGGGAGCGTTTGCAAGTAACTGCCAATTACGATACAGAAGCAACTTTCGATTTTCAGAATATTGTTAAGTTAGATTATACGCCAACAGAAGATGATATCATTCAATCTATAGAAGTTGGTAACGTAAACATGCCACTTAATAGTTCGCTAATTTCTGGTGCTCAGAGTTTATTTGGTGTAAAAACGAAGCTACAATTTGGTAAAACATCTGTAACTGCTGTTTTTTCCGAACAACAATCACAAAACAATACTGTAGTAGCACAAGGCGGTGGTACGGTAAACGAATTTTCATTAACTGCTTTGGATTATGATGAGGATAGGCATTTCTTTTTAGGTCAATACTTTAGAGACAACTATAACAATGCTCTTTCCTCTTATCCTTATATACAAAGTCAAGTTCAAATAACACGTATAGAAGTTTGGATAACCAATAGAACACAACAGACCTTGAATGTGCGTAATGTTGTGGCTATTCAAGATTTAGGTGAATCAGATATAACGAAAACTAGAGTTGGTCAAAATAGTGGTAGCGGTAGCGGTTTCTTTAATGGTCCTGCAGATTTAAGACCTAGAAACAACGCCAATGATTATGATCCCGCGTTAATATTAACCAATAATGGTGCGTTAAACGATAATATTAGGGAAATAGCTACAGTAGAAAGCGGTTTTAATGCAGGTAGTTTTGCTGCCGGGTATTCTCCAAACCAGGGCTTTGATTATGCTTATTTGGAAAATGCACGAAAATTAGTTGAGGGTACAGACTTTGATTACGATAGTCAACTTGGGTACATTTCATTAAATCAGCGTTTAAGTAATGATGAGGTATTGGGTGTTGCTTATCAATATACTTTTCAAGGTCAGGTTTATCAAGTGGGTGAATTTGCCAATGGAGATGTTGAAGCTACAACAGTTACAACTGATGCGACTAGTACTATTATAGAGAATAATACACTTATCTTAAAGTTGTTAAAAAGTAATATTACCAACATTTCGGATCCGATTTGGGATTTGATGATGAAGAATATTTATTCAACTGGTGCATATAGTTTAAGTGAAGAAGATTTTAAAATGAATATTCTATATTCAGACCCTACCTCTAGAAATTATATAACACCTATTGAAGAAGGTTTGGCTTCTGGCTGGCCAGAAGGTTTGGAAGAGACCATACTTTTAAATCTCTTTCATTTAGATAGATTAAATACTTATGAAGATTTACAGCCAGGGGGTGATGGATTTTTTGATTTTATAGATGGTCAAACAATAGATGTACAGAATGGGAGAATTATTTTTACCACTGTAGAACCTTTTGGTGAATATTTATATGAAATTTTAGAAAACGGCAATAGTGGTCAATACGATGTTACTTCTGGTTATAATGCAAACCAAGAGCAATATGTTTTTAGGAGTATGTACTCGTTAACTAAAACTGCTGCACTTCAAGATTCTGAGAAAAACAAATTTTTATTAAAAGGTACCTATAAATCTGAAAGTAGCAATGGTATTTCTATTGGTGCTTTTAATGTTTCTCAAGGTTCGGTAACGGTTACGGCAAACGGTAGAACCCTGCAAGAGGGTATCGATTATACGGTAAACTACCAATCGGGCACCGTTCAAATTTTAGATCCAAGTTTAGAGGCATCAGGTGTACCTATTAATATATCTGTAGAAAACAATGCTGTCTTTGGTCAACAAACACGTCGATTTACTGGTGTAAATGTAGAACATCAATTCAATGAGAAGTTTGTGTTGGGGGGTACATTGTTAAACCTTAATGAACGGCCACTAACTCAAAAATCTACTTACGGTGTAGAATCTGTAAATAATACTATTTTTGGATTGAACGGTAATTTTTCTACTGAGGTTCCTTTCTTGACCCGTATGGTCAATAAGTTACCAAATATAGATACCGATGTACCTTCTAATTTTTCTGTAAGAGCAGAAATGGCGGCATTAATACCTGGTTCTCCAAGTAATGCAGATTTTGAGGGCGAAACAACCACATATTTAGATGATTTTGAAGGTGCGCAGGCGTTAATTGATATTAGAGCTTCACTTGGGTGGTCTCTTTCTAGTATGCCTTTAGAATTTGGTAATGGCGATCAGCTTTTTGGTGGCTCTCCAGAAGACCCAACAAACTTATTAAATGGTTATGGTAGAGCTAAACTATCTTGGTATTCTATTGATCCAATATTCTTTACCACACAAAGACCTGCTGAGATTAGCGATGATGATATTTCAACAAACGCTACAAGAAGAATATATATAGATGAAGTATATCCTGAGACCGATGTAGCCCAAGGTACAACACAAGTACAAACAACTTTAGATATAGTGTACTATCCTACGGAAAAAGGACCATATAATAATAACCCTGATTTTGAGACGGAAGCTTCAAATGAAAAATGGGGTGGTATGATGCGCTCACTAAGTAGTACAGATTTTGAACAAAGTAATGTCGAATTTGTACAGTTTTGGGTAATGGACCCTTATGTAGATGGTGTGTCTAGTGGTTCTGGTGAGTTGGTAATTAATCTTGGTAATATTTCTGAGGATATTTTACGTGATGGTAAAAAACAGTATGAAAATGGATTGCCAGGTGTAGATAGTAGTGATTTTGTATCAGCAACTTCTTGGGGAGAAGTACCCGCAACACAATCTTTGGTATATGCTTTTGATGCCGACGAAAATAATAGAGTGTTACAAGATACTGGTTTTGATGGTGTTGATGATATTCGAGAAGCTGATATTTATACTAATAATAATGGTGATGATCCAGCATTGGACAATTATACTTATTACTTAAATAAGGAGGGAAGTATATTAGAAAGGTATATTGATTTTAATAACCCGCAAGGTAACTCACCTGTTTCGGTTTCTGATACCGATAGGGGTTCTACAACATTGCCAGATGTTGAAGACATTGATAGAGATTTAACCATGAATACGGTAAATAGTTATTATGAGTATCGTATAGCAATAAAGCCAAATACCACAATTAATGATGAGTATGTAACTGATATTATAGAAGGTACCGCTAGTGGAGACACTAGAATACCGAACGGAGATGATGTGAATTATCGTTGGATACAGTATAAGGTTCCCTTGAGCGACTTTGCTGATGCCATTGGTGGGATAACTGATTTTAGGTCTATTAGTTTTATGCGTATGTATATGACTGGGTTTACCGGCCAGACTATACTACGTTTTGCAGCTTTAGATTTGGTAAGAGGAGATTGGCGTACATATACCAGTACATTACAAGATACAGATATCGATAGTGACCCAACTGACGATGGTACTACTTTAGACGTAAATACCGTAAATATTGAAGAAAATAGTAGTAGAACGCCAATACCATACGTATTACCGCCAGGTGTGGTTAGAGAGCAACTTAATAATAATAACACTATTATTCGTCAAAATGAGCAATCTCTTTCTTTGACGGTATCTGATCTAGAATCTGAAGATTCGAGAGGGGTTTTTAAATATTTAAATGTAGATATTCGTCAATATGAACAATTAAAAATGTTCATGCATGCAGAGAAAATTGTAGATAGTGATTATGCAGATACTTCGACTCCATTAGTTGGTTTCTTGCGTATGGGTACAGATTTTACTCAGAACTATTACCAAATTGAATTACCATTAGAGTTTACACCTTTTACGGCAGTTGCAGATGATGAGGTGTGGCCAGAAAATAATGAGTTGAATATTTATCTTAGTGATTTGACAAAAGTTAAGTCGCAATGGATTTCAGATGGCGATTTAAATGATGTTCGATTCTTTGAGATTGAAAATGATGAAGTAATTCCCGTTGGTGAATTTGATGTTCGTACGCCTGGTAGAGTGCGTATAGGTATTAAAGGTAATCCATCATTAGGTAGTATTCGAACTATGATGGTGGGTGTAAAAAATCAAGATATTTTACCGGCCAGAGGAGAAGTTTGGTTTAATGAACTACGCCTTGCAGGTTTAGATAATAATGGAGGTTGGGCAGCTATTGCGGCTATTGACGCAAATATTGCAGATTTTGCAAATATTAGTGCAACCGGAAGTAAAAGTACATCTGGTTTCGGGTCTATTGATCAACTACCAAATGAACGTGCTCGGGAAGATGCAGTGTCTTATGACGTAGTTACTAATGTTAATGTCGGTCAATTATTTCCTAAGAAATGGGGTATTCAATTACCGTTTAATTACGGAATTTCAGAGCAATTGATTACGCCGGAGTTTGATCCAGTTTATGATGATTTAAAACTAGAGGATAGAATTGCTGCTGAAGATACTCAAGAAGGTAAAGATGAGGTCTTGGAGCAAGCTGAAGATTATACTAAACGTACCAGTATCAACTTAATTGGTGTTCGTAAAGCTCGTGGTGAAGAGGCTGATGCCAATTTTTATGATATTGAAAACTTTACATTCAACTATAGCTATAACGAAACTGACCACAGAGATTTTGAAATAGCAGAATTAAAGGAGCAAAGTGTAAATACAGGTTTTGTATACAATCATAGTTTTGAGCCGGTCGAGTTAGCACCTTTCGCTAAAAAAGATTCGCTTTTTACAGGTAAGTACTGGCAATGGCTAAAAGACTTGAACTTAAATTTATTGCCATCTAATATTGGGATTACTTCTAATATTAATAGACAATTCAATGCACAACGTTTTAGAGATGTGTATACCGATGGAGAAGATAGAATTGAATTACCTGAGTTACAACAACGTAATTATTTGTTTAATTGGCAGTATGCTATCAATTACAATTTAACAAAGTCGTTACGTTTAAATTTAACGGGTTCCAATAATAATATCGTTAGAAATTACCTGAACGAAGATGAACCTTTAGAATCCACTGATCGAATTATGAATGAATTGGGTATGTGGGACGGTTTCTTTGATGTTGGTGAACCGAATAGACATTCTCAACAAATGCAATTGAACTATGAGATTCCATTTTCCAAAATACCTGCGTTAGACTTTATTAGTACACAGTATTCATATACCAGTAATTTTGATTGGCAAAGAGGTGGAGATGCATTGTTTGAAGTAGCCGGTGAATATATCAACACGGTACAGAATGCAAATACGCATACGTTGACTTCTTCTTTGACTATGCAGAAGTTTTATGATTTAATCGGTCTTAAAAAACGTGAAGCTCCTAAGGCTTCAACTTCAGGACCTATACGAAGGGATAAATCTGGCGCGTTGTCCGAAGATCAAGAAAAAATTAAAGGGAAAACAAGCGATTTATTCAATACGGTTGTAGATATAGTTACTATGGTGAAACGATTAAATTTTAACTATAGTGAGAATAATGGTACTGTACTACCTGGATATACACAATCTGTTGGGTTTGTTGGTACTACCAAACCAACTGTAGGTTTCTTATTCGGTAGTCAATCAGATGTTCGTTATGAAGCGGCTAGAAACGGTTGGCTTACAGGGTATGCGGAATTCAATGAGCAATTCATCCAAAGAACAAATAAGCAATTGAATATTACTGCTACGGCACAACCAACAAGAGATATTACAATTGACCTAGTGGCAGACAGACAGTTTTCAGACAGCTATCAAGAAAATTTTAATGTTGTTGATCAAGAGTATAACCTGCAGTTGGGTAACAACTATGGTAGTTTTAGTATTTCCACTATGATGATCGGTACTGCTTTTGGTAAGAGCGATGAGTTCGATTCAAGTACTTTTCAGCAGTTTAAGGATAATAGAATTACTGTTGCGAATAGGTTGATTTCCGATAGATCGCAACCTGTAGGTGATTTAGATGAAGATGGTTTTCCGCAGTTATATGGCAAAACTCAACAAGAGGTATTATTACCTGCTTTCTTTGCAGCATATACAGGGCAAGATGCTGAACGTGTAAACTTAGATACGTTTAGAGATATTCCAATACCTAACTGGAGTATTAAGTATACCGGTTTAATGAAAAGCAAATGGTTTAAAAAGAAATTTAAACGCTTTTCTCTAAGTCATGGGTATCGTGCATCATATAGTATTAACTCCTACCAAACGAATTTAGAGAAGGTGCAGTTGATTAATGATGGTCAAGATGCTATAAATGCTGAGAATTTAGATCTCTTGCCGGATTTAATTTTGAACAATGTAGTACTTACAGATCAGTTTAATCCTTTGGTTCGTGTAGATTTTGAAATGAAGAATTCTGTTAGCGTGTTAGCAGAGGTAAGAACAGATAGGGCATTATCATTAAGTTTTGATAATGATTTAATGACCGAGATTAATGGTAAAGAATATACAGTTGGTTTGGGGTATCGTTTCAAAGATGTAAAATTTGTAACCAATATTGGCGGAAATAAAACTAGATTAAAAGGTGATTTAAATTTAAAAGCAGATTTGACATTACGTGATAATATTACGATTATTAGAAATTTAGATATCAATAGCAATCAAATAACCTCTGGTCAAAACCTTATGTCATTGAAATTTACCGCAGATTACGCCTTAAGTAAGAACCTAAATGCATTGTTCTTTTACGATCATTCATTTTCTCAGTTTGCAGTCTCTACGGCTTTTCCACAAACAACTATTAATACCGGATTTACAATTCGTTACAATTTTGGTAATTAATAGGGCTGTTTAATAAGGGATAGACTTAATTATTAGCTGCACTTTTGATCAAATCATAACATTTGTAATTATTTTGATAACCTAAGTTGAAAACTTTACATTTGCCGAAGTAAAAAAATAATAAAAGATTATAATGAATATACCAGCTGAATTAAAATATACAAAAGATCACGAGTGGGTTAAGATAGAAGGTGATGTTGCCATTGTAGGTATTACAGATTTTGCACAAGGTGAATTAGGTGATATTGTTTATGTAGAAGTAGATACTCTAGATGAAACATTAGATCGTGAAGCTATTTTTGGTACGGTTGAAGCAGTAAAAACTGTTTCTGACTTATTCTCTCCATTATCTGGTGAAATTGTTGAATTCAACGAAGCACTAGAAGACGAGCCAGAAAAAGTAAATTCTGATCCTTATGGTGATGGTTGGATGGTGAAAATTAAATTTAGCGACGCTAGCGAATTGGAAGATTTGTTAAGTGATGCTGCATATAAAGAGATAATAGGTGGTTAAAAACACTATTTATAAAGTACTTTTCATAAGCTGGATGATGTTTGTAACATTTTCCAGCTTATTTTCTTTTTCAGGAATTGGTACCTCAAGATTTAATATTCCGCATATGGATAAGGCTGTGCATTTCACATTCTACTATGTAATGGTAGTGCTGGGTTACTTAGCAATACCTAAAAGCAAAGAACAGGGCATAGGTAAGTCTAAGTTATTGTGGTACATTGTTTTATTCGCTGTGCTGTACGGCATAATTATTGAAGTATTACAGCATGTAGCTACCGCTGATAGACATGGTGATCCATTAGATGCAATAGCAAATTCTACCGGAGCGATTGTTGGAATGTTGGCTGTTAGATTTATAATTTTTCGGGTGCCCTCGTTAAAATGAAAATTTTAGTTGCATTTTTATGGATTAATTAGTTAAATTAGCAATCACTAAATTGAATATATATGGAACCTAAAAAGAATCCAAAAGCGGATTTAACAAAGAACAGCAGTCTTTATTTCGTTATCGGTTTGTTCGTAGTAATGCTATTTACTTTTGTAGCATTTGAATGGAAAACGTATGATGAGGTAAATGATTATGATATTTCTATGAATGTGGATGATCTTTTAGATGAAGAGGTTCCAATGACAGAACAAATCAAAACTCCACCACCTCCACCACCACCAGCTGCACCTGAAATTATTGAGGTTGTAGAAGATGAAGAGGAGGTTGAAGAAACTGTAATCGAGTCTACTGAAACCAGTCAAGAAGAAGAAATCGTTGAGGTTGAAGATATCGCGGTTGACGAAATTGAAGAAGACGTAGATGTACCTTTCGCAGTTATTGAAGATGTACCTGTTTTTCCAGGTTGTGAGAACGAGAGCGATAAAAGAGCTTGTTTCAACAAAATGATTCAGAAACACATTGGTAAAAACTTCCGTTATCCAGAAATTGCCCAAGAAATGGGTGTTCAAGGTAGAGTAAGTGTAATGTTCGTAATTCAAAAAGATGGTAGTATTGGTAACGTTAGAATGCGTGGACCAGATAAGAATTTAGAAAAAGAAGCTGCTAGAATTATCGGTAAATTACCTAAAATGACTCCTGGTAAGCAAAGAGGTAGAGCAGTACGTGTTCCTTTTAGTATTCCAATTAACTTTAAATTACAATAGTATTTATTTACTGTTTTAATCATATAAAAAAAATCCCGAGCAATTTGCTCGGGATTTTTTTTAGGTTTAATTTTCATAAGCAATCTATTTTTTTAAACTGGTATAGAAAATAGTTCTCATTCGCTCAGGACTTATGAATCCAGTTCCAAAGTCATTATCGTATTTAGATGATATAGATGAATCTTTTTCTACCTGTTCTAGAGTGTCACCAGATGCTATAGCTTTAAGAATATTCTCTTTAATAGTTTCTAACATATCAAGGTAAGCAATAAGTTTTTGTTTGTTAGAAGGTCTACCGTGACCAGGTATAATTATAGTTTTGTCATCAATGACCATTATCGCTTTTGCTATAGCGGATATATAACCTTCAACACTACCACCATTTTTTAAGTCCATATATGGATAACGCTCAGAAAAATACGTATCACCCATATGTAGTACATTGTTTTTCATAAAATAAATCATTGCGTCGCTATCGGTATGGGCGTTGTGTACATGAAAAGCCATTATGGTTTCATCGTTCTCAAATAACTGTAATTCTTCTGAAAAAGTAATTTCGGGTAAAATTTCTTTACCTAATTCAGGTTTCTCTTCTAGCTTTTTCTCTAGACTCTTTCTGACATTATTTTGAGCGATTAATATGGTCGATTCAGAATTGAACTCCGCATTACCACCAGTGTGATCGCCATGCATGTGCGTATTTATTAAATACTTTAATGGTTTATCCGTAATGCTAGATATAGCCAGTTTAATCTTCGGACTCAATCGTGCAAATTGATCGTCTATCATAAAAGAATTGGTAGCATTGACGTATAGACCAATATTTCCTCCTTGTCCAGTAAGCATATACACTTCACTAGTTAACGTGTCAATTGTGATGGTGACTTCTTTCTCTTGGCTCCAGCAAATAGAGTGAATTAGAAAAAGTACAATAAGTAAGTTTAAATGTTTCATTTTTAAGTGTTAAAGTGTTAACTCATTAGCTTTCAAATATACTAGAAATAAAGGTTTAAGGTTGCAGAAATATAGTAGGGGGGTTATCTTTGCAGACCTATTTAAAAAATATGAAAACGGCTGTTGGTTCGGAAAAGGGAGGTGCATTCGCATTGATTTTTGCCGATTTTAAGGAGATTACCAAAGCTAGATTGGCTATTAGTGTCGTTTTTTCTTCATTAGCAGGTTATTTTTTAGGTGCTTATGAAATACAATGGTTTCAAGTTTTGCTTCTTGCCTTTGGTGGGTATTGCATGGTTGGTGCTAGTAATGCGTATAATCAAGTTATAGAAAAAGATTTAGATGCGTTAATGAAGCGTACTAAAAATAGACCTATACCTGCTGGTCGTATGACCGTTAATACAGCAATGATTGTTGCAATTGTTTTGACATTACTTGGTATTTTGTCTTTATATCTTTTAAATCCTAAAACAGCAATGTTTGGGGCAATTTCTATATTTCTATATACTAGTGTTTATACCCCTCTAAAAACAATTACTCCGCTTGCGGTATTTGTTGGGGCAATACCTGGAGCAATACCGTTTATGTTGGGTTGGGTGGCTGCTACTGATGATTTTGGTATAGAGCCTGGTACCTTATTTATGATTCAATTTTTCTGGCAATTTCCTCATTTTTGGGCATTAGGTTGGATGTTGGATGAAGATTATACCGCTGGTGGATTTAAAATGTTACCGACAGGTAAGAAAGATGCAGCAACTGTATTGCAAATAATAATGTATACCATTTGGATGATGGCAGTTTCAATAATTCCCGTTTTTGGTATTACTGGTAGACTACAATTATCAGTAGTTGCTGCAGTACTAATCTTTTTGATGGGTGCTGTGATGTTAGGTTTTGCTTTTCAATTGTATAGAAAGCGAGATAATGTTTCGGCGAGAAAATTAATGTTGGCAAGTGTCAGTTATATTACACTGATGCAAATAGTTTACGTAATAGATAAATTTTTAGCTTAATTATGGATTTAACACAAGGTACGGCGGCAGAGAAAAATGCAAGGGCAAAAAAGATGATGCTTTGGTTTGGTATTATCAGCCTATTAATGGGTTTTGCGGGGTGGACAAGTGCTTATATTGTAAGTAGTTCACGAGAAGATTGGTCCAGCGACATTACGCTACCAAATTCTTTTCTATATAGTACTATAGTTATCATTATTAGTAGTCTTAGCTATATGATGGCGAAGAAAGCAATTAGAGAAGGTAAAAATGCAAGCGGTACTAAATGGCTATTGGCAACGTTAGGTTTAGGAGTACTTTTTATTTTTCTCCAATTCTCGGGTTTTTCTCAATTAGTATCCGAAGGGTACTACTTTACAGGACCTACAAGTAGTATAAAAGTATCTTATGTCTTTTTGATTGCAATGGTGCATGTGGTGCATGTTGTGGCAGGTATGATATCCTTATTGGTGGTATTGTACAATCAAAACAAAGGAAAATATAGTAAAGAGAACTATTTAGGTGTTACCTTAGGGGCAACATTTTGGCATTTTTTAGATTTATTATGGGTCTATTTGGTGTTATTTATGTTCTTTGTGAAATAAAAAGTGTATCAAAGTTAGTTTTGAGTCAAATTGCGTTTTTAAATAGTTCAAAAAAATGTAAATTTGCTAAAGTTTTATTAAAACGATAATTAGTATATGAATTCTACGGTGACTACGGGAACGGAAACAAGCGTATGGGGTGGTGGCAACCAGCCTTTAGGAGCAAGCTATGGAAAAATGATGATGTGGTTTTTCCTTGTATCGGATGCATTAACTTTCTCTGGATTTCTAGCAGCATACGGCTTTTCAAGATTTAAATTTATTGAAACATGGCCAATAGCGGACGAAGTGTTTACACACGTTCCTTTCTTTCATGGAAATTATCCCATGATTTATGTTGCACTTATGACTTTTGTTTTGATCATGTCATCTGTAACTATGGTTTTAGCAGTTGATGCTGGTCATAAAATGAAACAGAATGCAGTTATATGGTATATGTTCGCTACAGTTATTGGAGGTATAATCTTCGTTGGTTCTCAAGCTTGGGAATGGGGGACTTTTATTAAAGGTGACCATGGTGCATTAGAAACTAAAGGTGGTAGAATATTACAATTCGTAAAGGCTGATACAGGTGAGAGAGCTTCGTTAGCAGATTTTGCAGCTTCTATACCAGATGATAGAATTATTCACGAAAGAAAAAACGGAATTTGGTTTTTTCAAGAGCCGTCTTTAACTAGTGTTTCACTAGCAGAGGTGGTTGAAGGGTTTAAAGCTGATTCTAATATTTTGATTAGAACTGAGCAAATCAATGAAGAAGGTGAGAAAACACTTTTAGATAGAAAAGCCTCATTAGCAAAATTGGCAGAAGCAACACAAGTTGTTGAAGGTGCTAACTTGATTCATAATGAATATGGAAGTAGACTTTTTGCTGACTTCTTTTTCTTTATTACAGGTTTTCACGGTTTCCACGTATTCTCAGGTGTAGTAATTAATATTATTATTTTCTTTAATGTTGTTATTGGTACTTATGAGCGAAGAGGTCATTATGAAATGGTTGAGAAAGTCGGGTTGTACTGGCACTTTGTAGATTTAGTTTGGGTATTCGTATTTACCTTCTTCTACTTAGTATAATCCAATTAACAAAAAACAGCATTACTGAAAATAGAATTTTAGATTAAAGTAAAATGGCAGACGGACATAAATTAGAAATTTTTAGAGGACTTGTAAAGTTCAAATCTAACACACAGAAAATCTGGGGAGTATTAGCTTTTCTAACGCTTATAACTGCGGTAGAAGTAGTCTTAGGGATTATTAAACCGGCATCATTAACTGATACTTATGTATTGGGTATGAAATTGATCAACTGGATCTTCATTATATTAACCTTAGTTAAAGCGTATTATATTGCTTGGGATTTTATGCACTTACGTGACGAGAAGTCTTCACTAAGAAGAGCTATTGTTTGGACACCAATATTTTTGGTTATTTATTTGACATTTATCCTACTAGTAGAAGCCGATTATATTTATAATGTATATAAAGATGGCTTTGTAAGTTGGAACTTCTAAGTTATAATTAACAGTATTAAAAGACGGTTTTATTACCGTCTTTTTTATTTTTGTATAGTTTGTAATTTATTGATTATATCTATTGTAACTAATTAAATGGTTTCAATAACTAGTCTTCCTGATTTATGAAAAAGACCTTTGTTCTTGTTGTCTTATTTGTGCTGCCAATTGTGGCATATTTATTCTTTGCCTCTGGGGTAACTAATTTTGGTAAGCTAGCGCAGCTAACAAAAAATGTTCATGAAATAGATTTTTCTGATGAAGCTAAATTTAAAGGTAAAATTACCATTTTAGGTTTCTTAGGTTCTGATGTTGAAGGTAGAAAGGGTAATGCATTCAATATAAATCAAAAGATATATAAACGCTTCTACGAGTTTAAAGACATCCAATTTGTTATGGTTGTTGCTCATGACGCGGAAGGTGAAGTCGAAGCGCTTAAAACGGAGCTGGCTACACTAGCAGATAATGATAAGTGGAATTTCGTGTCTGCTAATGATATTCAAATTCAAGACCTTTTTAATAGTTTAAAAACTGACATCGTATTAGATGCTAAAAACAGTACCTCTTATGTTTTTATTATAGATAAAGACTTGACATTAAGAGGTAGGTCAGCTGACGAAGATGATGGTACAAAATATGGTTTCAATTCTAACTCAGTTTCAGATTTGAATAATAAAATGATCGATGATGTAAAAATTGTACTAGCAGAATACAGGCTTGCATTAAAAAAGAATAATACTGATCAATCTAAATAATGAATAAGAAGTATACATACGTTTGGGTTTCGCTAATTGTTCTAATTTTTGGCATTATTGTAGTGCCAAGAATAGTAGAAAGATTGTCTTCTGGATCTGTAGTTGAGAACGATCGTCTAAATGTTTCTGCAAAAGAGAATAGCGATAAGCTTGGCTATATATTGTTAGATGGGAAACGAAGAAAAGTGCCTGCTTTTGAATTTATAAACCAAGATAGTGTGGTTGTTTCTGACAAAGACTATTTAGGTAAAGTATATGTAGTAGATTTCTTTTTTACCAGATGCCCAAGTATCTGCCCCGTAATGACAACTAACTTAGTTGGTGTACAAAAGCATTTTAAAGATGCTGATGACTTTGCAATTGCATCTTTTAGTATTACACCAGAGTTTGATACACCACAGGTGCTAAGAAGTTATAAAGAGAAATATGAGATTCAAGATAACAACTGGAATTTAATGACCGGTGATCATGATGGTATATATGAATTGGCAAATGCAGGTTTCAATATTTTTGCAGCAGAAATGCCAGATGTTCCTGGTGGCTTTGAACATTCAGGTTTTTTCGCACTAGTAGATAAAGATGGTTATTTACGTTCAAGAAAAGATGAGTTTGGTAATCCTATTGTATATTATAGAGGACAAATTTTAGAAAAGGATGGCGTCAATGATCACGGTGAAACAGAAGAAATAGGGATTCTGAAAATTGATATTCAGAAATTGTTAGACGAATAAGATATTAGTATGCAAGGGAGTGTAAAAGACGAGAAAAAGTTTAATAGATTAATTGCGGTTGTTTCTATTATTATACCAATAGTGGTAGCCATTCTTTTTGGGGTTAAATTGCCTAATGTTGAACCGCTTTCATTTTTGCCGCCAATCTATGCTGCTATAAATGGATTAACAGCTGTATTGCTATTGATAGCTGTCTGGGCTATTAAAAATGGCAATCAAAAATTACATCAGAATTTAATGACAACCAATATTGCATTGTCTTTGCTATTTCTGATTATGTATATAGCCTATCACATGACATCAGACTCTACTAGTTATGGTGGAGAGGGTGCTATTAAATATGTCTATTATTTTATTTTAATAACTCATATCTTACTTTCTATTGCATTAATTCCTTTAGTGCTTAGAACTTATGCAAAGGCATATCTAAAGAAGTTTGAAGATCACCGGGCATTGGCGAAATATACATTTCCTGTTTGGTTATATGTTGCCGTTACCGGTGTTGTAGTTTATTTAATGATATCTCCTTACTATGCATACTAAACAAATGTTATTATTGGTAGTAGTTTTATTTCTATTTCTATTGATTCCGATAGATGCTGAGGCGCAATGTGCAATGTGTAGAGCGGTTTTAGAAAGTGAATCTTCTGGTAAAACAGCTGAAGGCATTAATAATGGTATCGTTTATTTGATGGCTGTTCCGTATGTTTTGGTAGCTGGTCTTTTCTATTTTATCTACAAAAAGATGAGGCCTTAAATTTTTTTTATAGTTTTTTTACACAAATAGTGTAACATTCTTCCATTTGGTTAGTCTTATGATTGTGTGATACTTGTATTGCACTCATCAATCAATCAAACTAATCAATCAATCTTATGTTCGACTTAGAACGTTGGCAAGAAATTTTCGATACTATTCGCAAGAATAAGTTACGCACTTTTCTCACAGGACTTTCTGTTGCTTCCGGAATTTTCATTCTAGTTATTTTATTGGGTTTTGGTCAAGGCATGCAAAATGGTATAGCCAAAGAATTTGAGCAAGATGCTGCTACTAGTGTTTGGGTCTGGCCAGGAGTTACCACTATTGGCTATAAAGGTATGAACCCTGGTAGACCTATTCAATTTCGTAATGAGAATTACGACATGGCCGGTGCTTTGTTTGAGGATCAAATTGAGAATAAATCTCCAAGGTTATTTGTTAGAGGGGTATTCGTAAACTACGGTAGCGAGTCTTTAGCTTATAATGTACAGGGTGTTTCTGATCAATTTCAATTTATCGAAAATGAGTTTATGACCTTAGGGAGATTCCTTAATCAACAAGATGTTGATTCTAAGGCTAAAGTTGCCATCATCAGTAATAAGATTAATCGAGAAGTGTTTCATGCGCTAGAGAGTCCTGTGGGGGAATTTTTAGACCTATCTGGTATCCCTTTTAAAATTGTTGGGGTATACGGTGATATTGGTGGCGAACGAGAAGAAGACCGTATTTATATTCCTGTCAGTACTGCGCAACAGGTTTTTAATGGTGCTGATCATTTAAATAATCTTTCCTATACATTGCCTCCTGTAGAAGATTTCGAAACTGCCGTTGCTCAATCTATCAAATTTAAGAACGAATTAAAATCGTATTTACAAAAAGCACATACTGTTGCTCCAGAAGATACAAGCGCAATTCAAGTATATAACCCTATGGAAGAGGCTAAGCGATTTTATGCACTAATGGGCGGTATCAAATTTTTCTTTTGGTTTGTTGGGGTGTGTACCATCATCGCAGGTATTGTTGGTGTTAGTAATATCATGTTGATTGTAGTTAAAGAACGCACCAGGGAAATTGGTATTCGAAAAGCACTCGGAGCCAAGCCATGGTCAATTGTTGGGATGATTTTGCACGAAGCAATCTTTATTACTGCAATTGCAGGTTTTACAGGACTCATTTTAAGCATGGGGCTGTTGGAAATTGTTGGACCGCATGTAGAGGTAGATTATGTGTTAAACCCCTCAGTGAATTTCAATGTTGCCTTAACCACTGTATTTGTTTTGATTTTTGCAGGAGCTGTAGCGGGATTTTTCCCTGCATGGCGAGCGGCTAAAATTCATGTTATAGAAGCATTAAGAGACGAGTAGTAAAAAAATAAATAAGTATAACTAAATAAGATAGAACCATGTTCAATGGAGACCGTTGGAAAGAAATCTTAGAAGTATTATCTAGCAATGTATTTAGAACATTGGCTACTTCTTTTGGTGTGGGCTGGGGTATTTTTATTCTAATTATATTACTTGCTGCAGGTAAAGGTTTGGAAAATGGTATTCGTGCCGATTTCGGAGACATCGCCACTAATACCATGTTCATGTGGTCACGTAATACGACAATGTCATATAAAGGACTGCCAAAAGGAAGACGTTTTAGTTTTAAAATTGAAGATGTACAGGCTATAAAAGACAATATTCCCAATTTAAGATTTATTTCTCCCCGAAATCAATTAGGTGGTTTCGGTGGTGGTAATAATGTGGTTCGTGGATTGAAAACAGGTGCTTTCAACGTTTACGGAGATTATCCAGAAATAATACGGCAAGAACCCATGACCATTACTTCTGGTAGGTTTGTAAATCATAATGACATTCAAGATAAAAGAAAAATTGCTGTAATAGGTGTTGGTGTACGAAATGAGCTTTATGACCAAGGAGAAAAAGTATTAGGAACCTATATCAAAATTCAAGGAATTAATTTTATGGTAGTAGGTACCTATCAAAAGAAAGATGATGGCGGTGGTGAAGAAGGTCAAAAAGAAATCTATGTTCCGTTTACTGCATTCTCACAAGCTTTTAATATGGGTAACGATGTCGGGTGGATGGCGATAACTGCTCTAGATGGTAGTTCCATATCTAATTTAAAGGAGAAGATAGTAGGTGTGGTCAAAGAAAAAAGAAAAATTCACCCAGATGATAAACGTGCCGTCGGGTATTTTGACTTGTATGAACAATTTAATCGAGTAGAAAGTTTGTTCGGCGCATTACGCTGGGTAGCTTATTTTGTAGGGGTATTGGTTCTATTATCCGGAATTATCGGGGTAAGTAATATTATGCTCATTGTAATTAAAGAACGAACCAAAGAAATTGGAATACGTAGGGCTCTAGGCGAAGCTCCTTGGTCTATTAAAAAACAAATTTTAATGGAGTCTATTTTCCTAACGATCATATCTGGTATGATCGGTATCGTTTTCGGTGCTGCATTTATATATGGCGTTAATGCGGTTCTTGATTCCGTAGGTCCGGTAGATATGTTTGTGAACCCAAGTGTAAGTTTAGGTGTGGTGGTCATTGCACTGGTCATTTTAATATTTTCCGGATTATTAGCCGGTTTCATACCTGCACAAAGTGCTATTAAAATAAGACCAATTGAAGCTTTGAGAACAGAATAAAATTATCATCAAAATATAACCAATCAAAAAATGAAAAAGTCAACAACAATTGTAATCCTGCTAATTATCGTACTAGCCTTTGGTGGCTCTATGTTCTATTTGTATTCTAAAAATGCAGAAGATCCCGTAGTATATCAAACAGAAGAGCCTTCTAAGCAGACCATAATAAAAAAGACAATGGCTACAGGTAGTATTCTTCCATTAGAAGAAGTGCTTATTAAGCCGAATATTTCAGGTGTAATAGAGAAGATTTTCGTGGAGGGTGGAGATTATGTAAAATCTGGCGATTTGCTGTGTACCATTAAAGTAGTACCTAATTTAAGCTCATTAAACGATGCTAGAAATAATATCAATGAAGCCAAAATCAATTTAGATGATCAATTGAGAAATCTTGATCGTCAAAAAGGTTTGTTTTCTAAAGGGGTAATTTCTAAGGTAGACTTAGAGCGTGCTCAGTTGAGTTATGACCAGTCTAAGCAATCTTACGCAGCTGCCAATAAAAGATATGATATTGTAAAAACGGGTACTACTTCTGGTTTTGGTAATGCCGCAAATACACAAATAAGGGCAACGGTTAGTGGTATGGTGCTAGAAGTGCCTGTAGAAGTAGGTAATCAGGTAATTGAGAGTAATAATTTTAATGAAGGTACTACCATAGCAGCTATTGCAGATGTTGATAAAATGATTTTTGAGGGTAAGGTAGATGAATCAGAAGTTGGGAAAATTAAAGAAAATCTTCCCTTAGAAATTACCGTTGGTGCTATAGAAGATAAAGTGTTCGATGCTATTCTAGATTATATAGCTCCGAAAGGAAATGAAGAGAATGGCGCTATACAGTTTGAAATAAAAGGGACGCTTAAGAAACAAGACTCCGTATTCATTAGAGCAGGTTTAAGTGCAAATGCATCTATAATTTTAGCTCGTGCAGATAGTGTTTTAGCAGTAAAAGAAGCTTTGGTGCAATTCGATGATAAAACCAAAAAACCATTTGTAGAAATCGCTACAGGCGATCAAGAATTTGAAAGAAGAGATATAGAATTAGGTATCAGCGATGGTATTCATGTTCAAATAAATTCAGGCATTAAAGAAGGTGATAAAATTAAGGTTTGGAACGAGGTAGTGCCCGATGAGCTTGCCGAGAACGAATAAAATAAAAAAAGTATTAAATTGATGTAACAAATTATACGCTGCATAGTCTAATGAATAGACAGTGTAAAAATTGTTCAAAACAACAACCAACATGATTCAAATTAAAGATCTTCACAAGTCCTATAAAATGGGCAAGAATTCTCTTCACGTTCTTAAAGGAATAAATTTTAATGTTGAAGAAGGGGAGTTAGTAGCTATCATGGGCTCTTCTGGTTCGGGTAAATCTACCTTATTAAATATTTTAGGTATGTTGGATAGCTCTGATTCTGGGGAGTATATTTTAGATAATGTTCCAATCAAAGATTTAAACGAAACTAAAGCTGCTAGATACAGAAACAAGTTCTTAGGTTTTGTTTTTCAATCGTTCAATCTTATCAATTATAAAAGTGCAGCAGAGAATGTTGCCTTACCATTATATTACCAAAAAGTACCAAGAAAAGAACGTCAAGAAAAAGCTTTAAAATATTTAACTCAAGTAGGTCTAAAAGAATGGGCAGGTCATTTGCCTAGCGAGCTTTCTGGTGGTCAAAAACAACGTGTTGCCATTGCAAGAGCTTTAGCTGCTGAACCTAAAGTATTGCTTGCCGATGAGCCTACAGGTGCATTAGATAGTAAGACATCTTATGAGGTGATGGACTTGATACAGAAAATTAACGATGCGGGAAATACCATATTGATAGTTACTCACGAACCAGATATTGCAGATATGTGTAAGCGTATTGTGCATTTGAAAGATGGAGTAATTATAGAGGATAAGAAAATAGAACAAGTAAGAGCCGAACAATATGTTTGATAGAGACATTTGGCAAGAAATTTATCATAGTATAAGCAACAACAAGCTTAGAACTTTCCTTACTGGGTTTTCAGTAGGTTGGGGTATTTTCATTTTGGTATTGCTTTTGGCTTCTGTAAAAGGAATGCAAAACGGATTCACACTTCAATTTAGTGATGATGCTACCAACTCCATTTTTGTTAGAACAGGTACTACTTCATTGGCCTATGGCGGATTTGAAGCTGGACGGAGAATTCAAATGACGAATGATGATATTGAATACATTAAAAGAAGTTTTCCTGACGATGTAGAATATATTAGTCCGAGAGTATACCAAAATACATCGGCACGTTATAAGAGCGAAACGGGTAGTTATAATATACAGGCTGTTTACCCGGATCACCAAGCTATTGAAAAGACTATAGTAAATAAGGGTCGATTCATAAATACTAACGATTTAATGAATGCCTCTAAAGTTGCTGTTATAGGCAGAAAAGTAGAGGAAGATTTATTCAAAAACGAAGATGCCATAGGCAAGTTTGTTGAGTTCAACGGATTACCTTTTAGGGTCATTGGTACGTTTACCGATGATGGTGATGATAATGCAGAGCGAAACATTTATGCACCTACCAGTACATATCAAAAAATGTATGGTCAAACAGATCATATTGATCAGATTGCTTTAACCTATAATCCTAATTACGATTTAACAGAGGCACTTGCTTTTTCAGATAGATTAGAAAATGTTTTTAGAAGACGTTTTAAAATTGCTCCCAAGGATCAATCGGGAATTAGAATCTTTAACTACGCAGAGGTTTTTGAAGACATCAGCAACTTTACAGGTGGTTTAGATATCGCGGTAATTATAGTGGGACTTCTAATATTACTATCTGGTATTGTGGGTATCGGTAATATTATGGTGTTTATCATTAAAGAGCGTACAAAAGAAATTGGTGTACGTAAAGCCTTGGGTGCCGAGCCGTGGTCAATTATAAAATTAGTATTGTTCGAATCTGTTTTTATAACTGCTTTATCCGGATTTATTGGACTAGGAATTGCAACCGGATTATTGGCGGCCATTGGTCCAAGTATTAAAACAGGTGCATTTGCCAACCCGTCTGTTAGTATGTCAATGGTTGTGACCGCAACTATAATATTGATTGTAGCAGGAGTTCTCGCAGGATTAATTCCGGCAATGAAAGCGGCAAGAGTAAAACCAATTGTAGCATTAAGCGATAAATAATATGTGGATACTTGATAGAGATTTATGGTCAGAGATTTTTGCCACATTAGGTAAGAACTTGTTTCGCACATTTTTAACCATGCTAGGGGTAATTATAGCGATGATAATTCTTGTGCTATTATTAGGTGGTGCAAACGGTATGAGCAATGGTTTTCAAAAAATATTCGCAGGTACAGCATCTAACAGTCTGTTTGTATGGAGTCAAAGTACCTCAGAGCCTTATAAAGGATTTGAAAGAGGACGTAGAATTCAATTTAAACTTGAAGATGCTACTATTTTAAAAGAACAGATTCCAGAAATAGAAGTTCTTGCCCCAAGAATAGAACTTGGTAGTCATAGGGGCGTGGTTACCGTATATAGAAATGGTTTAACCAGTGGATCGGCAGTTTATGGTGATTATCCTAATGTGGATGAAATCATGAAGAAGAAGCTAGTAGAGGGTAGATTTCTGAATGAAAATGACATGACCGAGTCTAAAAAAGTGTGTGTTATTGGAGAAGAAACGTATAAACTTTTATTTGAAAAAGGCGAAAATGCGATAGGGGAAGATGTTCGTATTAACGGAGTGTTCTTTAATATCGTTGGAATATATAAGCCAAATCAGAACATCAATATTGACGGAGAGAATTCAGTGTATATTCCGTTTTCAACATTTCAAAAAGCATTTGGTTCTGGAGATAGAATGGGATGGATGGCAATTTCGGTTCAGTCAGATACCAAAGTACCTGTAGTTGAAAGTCAGATAAAACGTCTGTTGAAAAACAAGTATGATATCAACCCTATAGACGAACGCGCTATTGGTAGTTTTGATATGTCTGAAGTATTCAATAATGTATCAGCATTTACAGGTGTATTACAAGGTGTATCGTTCTTCGTTGGAATTTTGACCTTACTGGCAGGTGTTATTGCTATTAGTAATATTCTTTTAATTACGGTAAAAGAACGTACAAAAGAAATAGGTATTAGACGTGCCTTAGGTGCTACCCCAAAAGTAGTAAAGAGACAAATTGTACTGGAGTCTATAGTAATTACGGTATTTGCTGGCTTTGTCGGTTTTGCAATTGCAATAGGGTTTCTAGCGATTGCGAATAATATGATAGGTGAAAATAGTGATATGCCATTTTATAATCTTATGATTAGCATACCGCAATTTTTAGGTTCCTTTATTTTGATGGTAGGTCTTAGTGTTTTAATCGGATTAATACCTGCAAATAGAGCTATTAGAATAAAACCAATTGACGCCTTAAGAGAAGAGTAAAAGACCAAACAACAAAAGAATAAATAACAATCAAATAGTTGAGCATGAACAAGTATGTAAAGTACGCATTAATAGGAGTAGCAGTTATAGGGATACTGGCTGCAGTAGTCTATTTTTTAAAGAAGAATAGTACTCCTTTAAAAACATATGAAACGGAGACCGTTGAAAAAAGAGATATTACCAACAAGGTTGTTGTTACCGGTAAGGTAATACCACAAGATGAAATAGAGATTAAACCTCAGATTTCGGGTATAATCCAAAAGGTATATTTGGAAGAAGGTGTTCAAGTTAAAGCGGGTGATTTAATTGCTACGATAAAAGTTGTACCTAATGAACAGTCTTTAAATCAGGCTCGTGGTAGAGTAAACAATGCCAAAATTTCTTTAAGTAATACAAAGATTGAATACGACCGAAATAAAACACTTTTTGATAAAGGGGTGATTTCTAGTCAAGATTTTAATGCATTGAAATTACGATTTGATCAAGCAACGCAAGAACTACAGAATTCTCAGGCAGACTATCAGATAATTAGAGTTGGTTCTGCAGGTGGCTCATCTAGTGCAAATACTAATATTAGAGCTACAGTAACCGGTACGTTATTAGAAATACCTGTTGAGGTAGGTGATCAGGTTATTGAAAGTAATAATTTTAATGACGGTACTACTATTGCCTTTATTGCAGATATGTCTAAAATGATTTTTGAAGGTGAAGTTGATGAAGCTGAAGTGGGGAAACTTAAAGTAGGCATGCCATTAGAAATTAGCATGGGTGCTTTACAAGATGAAAAATTCAATGCCAAATTAAAGTTCATAGCACCTAAAGGTGTTGAGGAAGAGGGTGCCGTTCAGTTTAAGATAGAAGGTGATTTGGTAGTGTCTGATAGTACTAATATTAGAGCTGGTTATAGCGCAAATGCAGCAATTGTCTTAGAAGAGAAGAAAGATGTGCTTTCTATTAAAGAAGCACTATTACAGTTCGATAAAGAAACAAATAAGCCATACGTTGAGGTCGAGACAGGTGATAATGAGTTTGAAAAGAGAGAGCTTGAACTTGGTGTAAGTGATGGTATCGACGTAGAAATTATTTCTGGTATCGATGAAAACTCCAAAATAAAAATTTGGAACAAGTTGGAAGCCAAAAGTGAGGATAACGACGAGAACGACGATTAAAAACAATCAATCAAATCAAAAAACGAATCGAGCAACCTATGTATAGGTTGGTTTAAAAAAGAATAAAATGAAAGTAAAAATCACAGGATTACTACTGATATTTTCTGTTGTGTTAGGCATGGCACAGCAAAAGAAATGGACTCTAGAGGAGTGTGTGTATTATGCTGTAGAGAATAATCTGACTGTTAAGCAGTTTGAGTTAGATTTGGAAAATGCCGCATTAGATAAATCTGATGCAATTGGTGCATTGTTGCCAAGTTTAAATAGTTCTATAAGTGCATCTGCAAATACAGGACTTGCATTGGATCCTACTACCAATAATTTGGTTTCAGCAACTATCTTTTCTGCTTCGGGAAGTATGACTTCATCAGTGACACTTTTTGATGGTCTTCAAAATTATAATAGAATTGAAAGAGCCAAGTTAACTGCGATTAGCAGTCAATATAGATTAGAGGATGGTAAGGATGATATAAAGCTAAGTGTCGCTAATGCGTATTTAAATGTTTTAGCTAATAAAGAATCTTTAAAAGTTTTTAAAGCGCAACTGGTCATTACCGAACAAGATTTAAAGCGTACTAAAGACTTAGTGGATTCTGGTGTTTTGCCTAGTGGCGATTTATTACAAATAGAAGCTACTGCTGCAACTCAAGAACAGCAAATGATAAATGCTCAAAATTTGATTTTGATTTCAAAAATTAGTTTGGCGCAATTAATGAGCATTACAGACTACGAAAATTTTGATATTGCAGAAGAAGAGTTTGATATACCTCCATCGGATATATTGAATAATTCTGCCAAGGTTATTTTTGATAAAGCTTTAACCTTTAGAAATGACATTCAGTTTGCCTTGACAGGAGTGGAATTGGCTCAAAAGGACTTAGAGATAGCTAAGGGTGCCAAGTACCCTAGTGTAGGTGCCTTTATTAATTATAATACTAGATATTCCGATCAAAATAATGATCCGTTTACCGGAGAGGCAATTCCATTTAAAGACCAATTATATATTAACGACGGTATCTCTTATGGGGCGCAAATGAACATTCCTATTTTTAATGGATGGAGTGTTAGAAATAATATAAAGCGGTCACAAATTAGTATTGATATCGCTCAGATCGAGTTTGAAAGAACTAAGTTACAGTTAGAGACTGATGTAAACCAAGCCTATGTAAATGTGACCAATTTTTTTAAGGCATTTCAAGCAGCAGAAAAAACGCTGGAGGCTAGAACTCTTGCTTATCAGTATTCTAAAGAACGTTACGATGTAGGGTTGATGAATGCATTTGAATTTAGCCAATCACAATCACTTGTTGATAATGCAGAAGCTGATTTAATACGTTCTAAGTATGACTATATATTTAGATTGAAAATATTAGAATTTTATTTTGGAATACCTATTTCATTAGAATAGATTAAGTATTGAAATATAAAAGCCTGTAACATTTTAGCGTTACAGGCTTTTTCATTTTGTAGTAAGTAATACCTTTGCAATATGGGCATACTATTAAATCTAGAAACATCATCTACAAATTGTTCGGTCTGTGTTGCTAAAGACGGCGAAATTCTTTCAATAAGAGAATTGAATTCAGCAAACTATTCGCATGCAGAGAAACTACATGTTTTCATTGAAGAGGTAATACATGAAGCTTCTTTGAAAATGGAAGATTTAGAAGCTGTGGCAGTAAGTAAAGGTCCAGGTTCTTATACGGGACTTCGAATTGGTGTTTCAGCGGCAAAGGGCTTGTGTTATGCATTAGGCATCCCGTTAATTTCGATTTCAACGTTGAAGAGCATGGCATCCCAAGTTAAAATTCAAGATAACGAGGTATTGATACCCGTTTTAGATGCTAGGCGTATGGAAGTGTATTCGTCAGTTTTAGATAATGAGCTCAATGAAATAAGAGAAACGAAAGCTGAAATAATTGATGAGCATTCCTTTCAAGAATATATCAATGTAAAACATATTCATTTTTTAGGTAGTGGAGCAGAGAAGATAAAAGAATTGTTTCCATTAGAATCTATAACCTACCATTGTGAAGTAGTGCCTTCTGCTAAAGAAATGGCTTCTATTTCATCGGATAAGTTTAATGTATCGGATTTTGAAGATGTGGCTTATTTTGAACCATATTACTTGAAAGATTTTGTGATGCAGACTAAGAAAGCGAAAGCATAAAAATTTCGTAAAATAAAAAAGCCCTTGATTACTCAAGGGCTTTTTTATTCACTGTGAATTGTAAATTAGTTTTTCATCTGTGTAACTACTCTCTGTGGGAATGGTATTTCAATACCAGCAGCATCAAAACGATACTTTATTTCTTCTAATACAAAGAAATGTGCAGCCCAAAAATCGCCATTATTTGCCCAGAAACGTAAAGTTAGGTTTACCGAGCTATCTCCTAATTCTCCTACATAAACCTCAGGAGCAGGTGTCTTTAAAATAGTTTCACGTTCGTTACAGATGGCTAGAAGAATTTCTTTAGCTTCTTTAATGTTTGAACTGTAACCAATACCGACATCAATTTTATCTCTTCTAGTGTCTTGCGCGTTATAGTTTGTAATGGTGTTATTGGATAGTTGACCATTTGGTATTATTGCAATTTGATTACCGAAAGTACTCACCTTTGTAGTAAAAATTGAAATTTCTTTTACTGTACCATCAACACCCTGAGCAGATATAAAATCCCCTATTTTAAAGGGTTTAAATAATAAGATAAGAACACCCCCGGCAAAATTTGCCAATGAACCTTGTAGTGCTAAGCCAATAGCCAAACCTGCGGAGGCTAAAATGGCAACTAAAGAACTTGTTTGAACCCCTAATTGGGTAATCACCAATATAAAGAGTATTATTTTTAAAGCAATACTGATAAAACTTTGTAAGAATGTTTCTAACGCTAAATCGTAATCTTTATTTGCGAAAAATTTACGTATCATTTTATTTATGAAACGTATGACATAGGTACCAGCAATTAATAGAAAAATTGCCCATAATATACTAGGAAGTACATCCCAAAGCCAAGCTATAGCATTATCTGCATGTTCTTGCAGATTCATTATTTTATCTAACATAATTTGTTTTTTTATAACAGCCAACTTAACCAATAGCGTATAGCCTATAAAATTTAGAGGCTAAACAATTGTTAAAAGATACGGGAAACAAGATCTAAAGCTTTGCTTGGTTCTTCTACGGGCATTTGACAACTACCGTGATTACAAACGTAGATAAGTGTCTTGTTCATTATATACCTATTCATCAATAAAGGTAAGTTGCTAGTTTTAGCATTTGAAGCAGCAAATATAGCGTTTGGCATATAGTTCTTCATGAGTGATGTGCATATGAGTTCAAAATTTTCGCCGATAACGACCAATTCATAGAAATTCTCACTCATTAGCTGTGCCAGGTGAAGCCAATTGGCATGATTTTGAGGATTCTCAGTGATAGATGTTTTCATGCTTTTCATCATTTGATGCAAACGACTATCAAAATTATCTTCAGGAAAATATTTGGAGAGCTTATGTAGGTTATGCGCCATCATTGAATTAGAAGATGGAATTACGTTATCTGAAACTTCTAAAGTTCTTCTAATAAGACCGTTGTCATTACTAGATGTGAAAAAGAATAGCCCCGTATCAGAATCTGAAAAATTTTCAATGACATATTTTGTTAACTCTAAACTATAATCAAGCCATTTTTCATCAAAAGAAACTTCATATAGCCCTATGAATGCATCGATAATAGAAGCGTAATCTTCTAGAAAACCATGAATAGTACTTTTTCCATTTTTGAAGTTGCGGAATAAGCCACCATCTTCGGTGGTCATATGTTCTAGAATAAAATTAGCATTATTAATAGCAAGGCTCAAATACTTGTCATCTTCTAAATATCTATAGGCATCTGTTAGTCCTTTTAATGTCAAGCCATTCCAAGAAGTTAAAATTTTATCATCTAACCTTGGTTTGTTTCTTTTTTCTCTCTCTACTTTCAATAATGAAAGACACTTGGTAATTATTTCTTGCAATTCTATTTTGGTGATAGAATGATTCATTGCAATAGCTAAGGCTTCTGAATCTCTAATAAGCACATAGTTATTATCTTCCCAATAACCATAAGAGTTAATACTGAAGTAATCACTAAAAATAGGGTAATCGTCTTTTAATAGCTCTTTAAGTTGTTCTTCTTGCCAAATATAAAATGCACCCTCTACTAACTTGTTGTTATCAGTTAAACTATCAGCATCTAAAGAAGAGTAAAACCCATTGCTTTTATCTAATAGTTCTTCTTCTAGGAATATGATACTTTTTTCTACGACAGCTTTATAGAGATTATTGTTAGTCTTTGCATATGCATTCGCGTAAAGACTAATTAACAAGCCGTTGTCATATAACATTTTTTCGAAATGGGGTACATGCCATTTAGTGTCTACGGAATATCTAGAGAATCCACCACCAACATGATCAAATATGCCGCCCCAGGCCATTCTTGTTAGAGTGGTGTTTACATATTCATTTACAGTATTATCTTGTTTTGCGTGAGAATAGTATTGTAAAAAGTTAAGATTGGTAGGCATCATGAATTTTGGCGCCCGTTTATATCCTCCTAAAAAGGTATCAAAGTATTTGGTCCAATCGATTACCATCGTATCAATTTCAGAATCTTCAATTAAATCTTGATTTTCATCTGAAGTAATAACATTTATTTCTTTTAGTCCTGTTGCCATGTTTTCGGCATATCCAATAATCTTATTAGGGTCTTCAACATAAAGTTGTTGAAGTTGATTCAATACTTGTATCCATTCTTTTTTTTTGACGAAGGTTGCGCCCCAGAAAGGTCTGCCGTCGGGTAGCGCCAGTATATTTAAAGGCCAGCCGCCACTACCTGTCATCATCTGTAATGCATCCATATAAATATGGTCGATATCTGGTCGTTCTTCCCTGTCCACTTTAATATTTATAAAATGGGCATTCATTGTTTCTGCGACTTCTTCATCTTCAAAACATTCATGTTCCATAACATGACACCAATGACAAGCGGCATAACCAATACTAATAAGTATTAGTTTTTGCTCTTCTTTTGCCTGTTTTAAAACATCATCATTCCACGCTTCCCAATTAACCGGGTTATGCGCGTGCTGCAGTAAATATGGACTGCTTTCTTTAATTAGATTATTAGTATGCTTTTGTGGGGTAGGCATTGGGTGTATTTTAGTTTTAAAACAAAAAAAGCGCCTTTTGGCGCTTTTAATCCTGTTAGGTAATTGTTATTTCACTTCAAAAGTGATTTTCACATTTACTCTATAATTTTTGATTTTACCATCTTCAACAGTAGCACTTTGCTCGTTGATGTAAACCGATTTAATATTCTTTACTGATTTAGATGCTTCAGAAACTGCTTTTTTTGCTGCGTCTTCCCATCCGTTGTCAGAATTTGCTAATATTTCAATTACTTTTAAAACTGCCATAATTAATGATTTTTAGATTTATTTAAAGTTACAAAAATTGAAGGCAATGTTTAATTCAATTCTATGATTAATTAACCGTTAAGCGCAACTACCTCATTTACTTTGTCTCCCATCATATTTTTTAGCATTGTCTCGATTCCGTTTTTCAAGGTAAAAGTTGATGATGGGCAACCACTACATGCTCCTTGTAAAATTACATTAACCGTTTTGGTTTCTACATCGTATGATTGAAACATAATATTACCACCATCACTCGCTACGGCTGGTTTTACATATTCTTCTAAAATATCAACTATTTCTTGAGAGGTTTCATCAAGTTCTATTTTACTTTCTGCAGATACGGTTTCAGATACTTGTGCTTCTGTACCAATAGCTTTTGCATTGTCAGCAACAATTTCTTTACCATCTGCTATAAAATTTCTTATAACTTCTCTTAGTTCAATATTAATATCATCCCATTCTGCAACTTCAAATTTAGATACAGAAACGTAATTTTCGTCAATGAAAACTTGCTTAACAAACGGAAACTGAAATAGCTCCAAGGCCAAGTTAGAATCTCTAGCTTCATCAATATTTTTGAATTCGAATGCTGATGCTACAATTTTCTTGCTAGCCACAAACTTCATGGTGGATGGGTTGGGTGTTACCTCTGCATAAACGGTTACGGGAACTGGTTTGTCCATGTCTTCTTCAATAACTATGGGTTCCCCAGCATTTAAATACTCAACTAGTTGTTGCGCCACTTCATCTTTTACATCTTCCCATTGAACAATATCATAACGTTCTAATCCGATAAAATCACCAGAAATATATACCGTTTTGATAAATGGTAAGTGGAATAACTGCTGGGCTAAAGGTGAGTTTTTAGCATCATCAATATTCTTGAATTCGTAATTTTTTCGTTGAACTAATATGTGATTAGTTTCGAACTTTAATATATTTGGGTTATTGGTCTTAACGACGGTAATTGAATACTCTTTCATTTCTCAGTAATTTTATGTAAAAATACAAAGGAAATCTTAGTTTAGCAGCACATAATAATGTTCAGGTTAACCCGTTATTAACTTTATAAAAGCGAAACTAAACCTAGTTTTAACATCCCAAGATGAAATACAACTTTTTATTGATATTGATTTTTCTTTTTGTAGGTTCGAAATCTACCGCACAAGAAGGGATTCCTGTTTATTTTGATTATTTATCAGATAACTACTATTTGGTTTTTCCGTCTATGGCAGGTATAGGAGAGGGAGGAAAAGTAAGAGCTACTGCTAGAAAGCAATGGTTCGACGTTGATGATGCCCCAAGTTTACAAACTATTAATGCACATTTTAGATTGGGTGATTCGCCAAGTGGTATCGGTGTTATTCTTTTTAATGATGCTAATGGCTACCATTCGCAAACTGGTGCAAAATTAACTTATGCTCATCATTTAAGAATGGGTAGTAGAGATGTAAGAGTGCTAAATCAATTATCTTTTGGATTAAGTGCTACTATTTTACAAAGTAGTTTAGATGAAACTGAATTTAGATCTGTTACGCCAGATCCTGCAGTTTCAGGTATTAAATTAAGCTCATCATACACGAACGTTGATATTGGTATTTCATATAATTATCAAGAATTTTATACACATTTTGCTGTGACTAATGCACTTACGGGTAGTAAGAGAAATGTTTATTATAGAGATAGACAAGACAACCCTGATCAGTTGGTGATTGATAATATAAGACGATTTTTAATTTCTACAGGTTATGTTTTTGGAAAAAGCGAATGGCAAGTTGAACCTTCTGTACTTTTTCAATTAACTGAATTTACCAAGGAAAAAACTATAGATATAAACGGTAAAGTGTATAAGGATGTAGATTTTGGTCGCATTTGGGGAGGAATTTCTTATAGAAGAAGTTTTGATGGAGCTCAATTTCAAGATAATGGAACTTTCGGAGAACAACGTTTGCAATTGATAACGCCTATAGTTGGTGCAAACATTAATAACTTTATGGTCTCTTATAACTATTCGTACCAAATGGGAGATATCCGTTTCGATAATGGAGGTTTTCATCAGATAACTTTAGGGTACGATTTCGGACAAACAGGTCGTAAGTACGATTGTTACTGCCCGGCAGCAAATTAAAAAGGTCTGCTCATAGTTGAGCAGACCTGATATTTTATTATTCCCAACTGTAATTTTTCGTTTTGGCTTGTTTTTTTATTGCTTTGATCATAGCATTTTCAAGCTCTCCTGAATTATCATCTTTTTGATGTTCAGAAATATAAGCTAATCGTTTCGTGTTATATTGTTGTATCTCTTTTTGAATTTCTTCTCTTTCATTCTTTTTTGATTCGACGTAGGTTTTTATTTCTTTCTCATTTTTACCTTGCAATTCTTCTGGTAATTCATCATTTTCTACTGAATTTATTTCAAATTCGGCATCATCGTAAGCATCGACCAAATCCCATTTTTTATTATTATAAAGTCTAGAACTTTTGCTGACAGCTCTTTTAACGGCAACCGCTTCTTCCATTTCCAATGCATTACTGTCTTGAACTTCTTGTGCGATATATTTTGATTTACCCATCGACCCGTAAGAAACGTATGTTGTATTTAATCTTGAATTCAGTTTAATAATAATATCGTCATAAGGAGTGTTGATATGTACAACTTTCTTATTGTGATCAATAGCCATATATTCTCCACCTGTTAATGAAGCACCATTTTTCCAATCGGTATTTATTCCCAATTCATAATTTCCACAGAAGATGGTATTTACCACTACATCTTTTTCATTGGCATTAGCTAATGCAGTTCTGTAGTTATATCTACCTTGTGTAAAGGGTTCGTTACCGGCAATAAAAATCATTCGCAGTAAATCCGGATTCTTATTCCATGGTAATTGGTGTAAAGAGGTCTGTAATACCTTTCCGCAATACTCTTCGCCGCCATTGGTAGTCAAAGAAAATAACTTTTCTGAAATTTCATCTAAATCACTGCTAAAACCTAATACTTGCTGAATGTACCCTTCGTTTGCAGAAAGATTGTCGTTGCCATATTGGTATAATGCAATTTGTAAATTTGGTCTGGTGTCGTTACCGCATTTTGCATAACTAAACTCATTTACAATGTCCCAAAGCTGAGATTTTGCTTGATTTATCAATCCGTCCATACTATTGCTAGTATCTAATAACAGGGCTATTTGAACTGTGTTCGTTTCTTTTGGTTCAATAGTTTCAGAAGCTTGGGCAATTAATTCAATAGGCTTTTTCTTATCAGTAGTATTACATGCAAATACTGTAGTTAAAGTGAGAAGTGCTATGCCGAATGATCCAAGTTGTTTAATCGTTTTCATCGTTTTTTGTTTTAAATTCAATGCTAAACTAAAAACAAAGTATTTCTCTGAATAACGATAATGAGCGAACTGTCCGTTTCACTTAGTAAAGTGGTATGCAGAGTTTGTAAACCCATGAAATGATGCTTTAATATTGGTTGTTTTAAGTATTTCGTATTTTTTAGTGCCACAATAATCAGCTAAGTTTACCGTAGTAATAACAGATGAATAATTATAGTATCTATATCGTAATATGTTTTCTTTTGGGATGGAGCGCACTTTATTCTCAAGGGCAAAACGATGCTCTAAGATTTACTTTAGAGGGTAGGGTAGAAGTTAGAAATACTGGAAAACCAATATCGGGAGTTTCCATTTCTAATGATATGGGAGACTTTGTGATTACTAATGGTTTAGGAGAATTTGAAATTAGAACTAGAATTGGTGATCAGCTAGTTATAGAGCATGATGATATTGAAACCTTACGGTACGATGTACAGAAGAATGACGATGTTTTAATCTTAGTTGAAGATTTTGAATCTTCACCAATTAGCAGTCGATCAAAATCATTACCAGATATATCTGTCAAACATCAGCAGTTATTAGATTCGGCAGAAGAGTATAAAGCTCAAGATATTGAAAGAAGTATTGACTTGGTAGCGCAATCTATATCAATTTTAGGGAAGCGAGGGCGAAAGAAAGAACTGGCAAGGTCGCTTTCTAAACTTGGCGAGATCTATCAATATCATAAGCAATTAGATTTGGCTATTGATAATTATGAAGATGCTTTAGAAAATAATAAGACGATTTCAACTTCTTTGCTTTTAGCTAAGGCGTATAACTTAGCGAACAGATATGACGAAAGCTTAGCGTTGTTGAATCCGTTATTAGAGATTAAGTCCATGCCGCCACACCAAAGTGTACTACTTTATGAACTGCTAGGTGATGCTAAAAAAGGAAATGGTAGAACACAAGAAGCTTTAGATTTATATAATAGAGGGTTGTTGATTGCCGATAAGAATCAGATTACATCAAAAATGATTGACCTAAATTCTAAAATAGGCGACACCTATTCTTTAGGAAATCAGAATATGGAGGCTGAAGCTTATTATGATAGTTCGTTAGAACTTGCAACTCAGTCAGCACCCAAAAGAGCATTGCAAGAGAAGGAAAAGGTGGCAGATTTCTACAATACAAAAAGTAGGTTCAACGAAGAGATTACTATGCGTAAAAGCAGTCTTCAAGAATTAAAAAAGCTTAATTCGCCCAATGCAGGTGTAAAGAAATTTGAATTAGGCGATACCATTACATCACAGCGTATTAATTACAAAATTGCAAATGCATATATTTCTCAAGACAGGTATAATGAGGCTATACCTTTTTTAGAGAAAAGTATTGTTGAAGCAGATTCAGATGATGATTTATTGGTTCAGAAAGATGCTACTAGAAAGTTATCTGAAGTGTATAAGGTAAAAGGTGATTTTACCAAGGCATTAGATACCTACCAAGCATATGTGGCTTTAGTAGATTCATTATATGTGCGTAAAGAACAAGAAATATCTAGAGCTACTCGTTTTAATCGCGAAATTGCAAATGCAGAAAACCGACTTACAGGTTTAGAGCAAGAAAGAGAATTATCGCAAAGTAAATATGATCTTGCGCTTACAGAGCAGGAGCTGGTGAAAGAGAGTAATAAGCGGCAGGAATTGGTGATTTATTCGCTAATATTCGGGCTCCTATTGACCTTACTGGCGGCTTTTTTCTTTTACCGTAGTAATCAACAACAAAAACTTGCAAATAATTTGTTGGCATTGAAATCGTTGAGGTCACAAATGAATCCGCATTTTATTTTCAATGCGTTGAATTCGGTAAATAATTTTATTTCAAAAAGTGATGAACGTAGTGCCAATAGGTATCTAAGTGATTTCTCAAAGTTGATGCGCTCTGTATTAGAAAATTCTGAAGAAGATTTTATTCCATTGGAAAAAGAACTGCAACAGTTAGAACTTTATATAAAACTAGAGCATTCTAGATTCGAAGATAAGTTTGATTACAAGATAGCTGTTGATGAGAATGTACAGGTTAATAAGTTTCAAATTCCACCAATGTTATTACAACCTTACATTGAAAATGCTATTTGGCACGGATTAAGGTATAGAGAAGAAAAGGGTGAATTGTTGGTAACGGTCAAAGAGAATAGTGCTGATTCCATTATAATCTGTATTACTGACAATGGTATCGGAAGAAAGAAATCTGCAGAAATTAAAACTCAAAATCAGCGAAAACAAAAGTCCAAAGGAATGGGCATCATTAAAAAACGTGTGGCTATTTTAAACGATATGTATACAGATAAAGTAGATATTAAAATTTCAGATTTACAGTCAGATGGTTCAGGAACTAAAGTCCTATTCATTTTAAAAAGAGAAAAATGAGCTTAAACGCAATTTTAGTAGAAGATGAGGCAAATAGTAGGGAGATATTAAGAAATTATATTGCTAAATATTGCCCAAGTGTAAACTTGCTGGGAGAGGCTTCATCAATTAAAGAAGCCTTAGTCTTAATTAATGGTAACGACTTAGATTTGGTATTTTTAGATGTAGAGATGCCTTTTGGTAATGCGTTCGATTTGCTGGATCAATTACCAGATAGAACTTTTGAAACCGTTTTTGTTACTGCTTATGATCATTATGCAAAAGATGCTTTAAATAACCATGCTGCATATTATTTGACAAAGCCTATCAACATAGATGAGTTGGTAAATGCAGTTGAGTATGTAGATGGTGTTAGAGAGAAAGAAGCCAGTTTAGAGGGGGAGGTTTTAAGTACAAAATCTAACGGAGTAGAGGGGAAGTTGACATTGCCGCAGCAAGACGGATTTCAAGTATTGAATATTGCTGAAATATTGTATTGCAAGGCAGATGATAATTATACCGAAATCTACTTGTTGAATAAGAAGATTTTGGTCAGTAAGACATTAAAATATTTTGAAGAGGCTTTAACCGACTATCCGTTTGCACGAGTACATAAATCTTTTTTGGTAAATGTAAATGAGGTGGTGAAGTACAGAAAAGGTAAAGGTGGTAGTGTAGTAATGTCTAACGGTAAAGAAGTGATGGTTTCCGCATCAAAAAAGAAAGATTTTCTATCCTATTTTAATTAAACGAATTACAATGATAAAAGCAGTTAGGGGTAAAGAACCCGTTATAGGTGAAGATTGTTTTATTGCAGAAAATGCAACAATAGTTGGTGAAGTAAGTATGGGTAAGCAATGTAGTGTGTGGTTTAATGCAGTACTACGTGGCGATGTTCATTTTATTAAAATGGGCGATAAGGTTAATGTACAAGATGGTGCCGTAATTCATTGCACGTATTTAAAGTCTCCTACCACAATTGGTAATAATGTTTCTATTGGGCATAATGCTCTTGTACATGGCTGTACCATACATGATAATGTGCTAATTGGTATGGGTAGTATTATTATGGATGATTGTGTAGTAGAAAGTAATAGTATTATTGCTGCCGGAGCTGTGCTAACTAAAGGCACCCACGTGCCATCTGGTAGTATTTTTGCTGGTATGCCGGCAAAGAAAATAAAAGATATTAGTCCCGAATTAAGTTCTGGTGAAATTAATAGAATTGCCGAAGCCTATACAATGTATTCTGGTTGGTTTAAAGAATAGGTGGGTATCCAAATATGCAATTGGGTATTACAGTCTATCTAAAATACGTATTTTTGCCCCACCAAAACTAAAAGTTATGAACGCGTATGTTTTTCCTGGGCAAGGTGCTCAATTTGTTGGAATGGGTTTAGATTTATATGAAAAATACCCTATTGCAAAAGAGTTGTTTCTTAAGGCAAATGAAATATTAGGCTTTGAGATTACTGAGGTAATGTTCAGAGGTACTGCCGAAGGATTGAAAGAAACCAAGGTAACTCAACCAGCTATATTCCTACACTCTGTTATTTTGAGTAAAGTAATGGGAGATTCATTTAAACCAGATATGGTTGCTGGTCATTCATTAGGAGAATTCTCTGCCTTGGTTGCAAATAATACCTTAAGTTTTGAAGACGGATTAAAATTAGTATCGCAACGAGCCTTGGCAATGCAAAAAGCTTGTGAACTTAAACCATCTACCATGGCAGCCGTTTTAGGTCTGGAGGATGCTGTTGTAGAAAAAGTATGTGCAGAAACTTCTGGAATTGTGGTTGCTGCAAATTATAACTGTCCGGGTCAATTAGTAATTTCTGGTGAAATATCTGCAGTAGAAGAAGCTTGTGAAAAATTGAAAGAAGCTGGGGCAAGGCGTGCATTAATGTTGCCTGTTGGTGGCGCTTTTCATTCACCTTTAATGGAGCCTGCTAGAGAAGAGTTAGCTGCGGCAATTGCTAATACTACATTTTCTGCGCCTAGTTGCCCAATATACCAGAATGTGCCTACCACTGCGGTGACTAGTGCAGATGAGATTAAAAAGAATTTGATGTTGCAATTGACAGCCCCTGTAAAATGGACGCAAAGTGTACAGCAAATGGTAAAAGATGGTGCTACGGTTTTTACAGAAATAGGTCCTGGAAAGGTGTTACAAGGGTTAGTGAGAAAAATTGAACCTAACGCAACTACGCAAGCCCCAGAGTTAACAGACTAACCATTGTTTCCTTAATATTACCATTTAACCTATAAATCCTTTTTTCAACTGTTTGTGAGGGGTTTACCTTGATTTTTTTGTAATATTGAGACCCTCATTTTTGGTTATGGATTTAGAACATCCTTCAGCCTTATTGTTGGGAATGATAAAGAATGCTATGAAAATAAGTATATATAATAATTTTTTGACTCCTCATATTAGTAGGATTCTAAAGAAATTCCTTTTCGTTTTTGGATTCCTTTTTTTAGGTACTTTTTCTCAAAGTGCTTATGCTCAAAACGTAACTATTGAAAAAATCAACGATGCTCTTGAAGAGGGAGAAGTATCTGGTAGTTTTCGAATTAATGTTATTAATCCAGGATTTGGTGCCGGTAGTGTTACAGTTAATTATAATGTATTATTAACTAGTACAGCCACTTCAAATATCGATTATCAGGAGTTAGATGAAGAAATTGATATATCTTATAATTTTGCTGGGGTTGGTAGTGCAACTGTAGATATTGTAGTTGACGATGATAATCTTGTTGAAGGTGAAGAAACTATTAATATCGAATTAGTTGAAGATGAACCTAACTATTTTATAGGAGTAGATAGTGAGGTTACCATTAATATTGAGGACAACGATTTTGGAGAGGTTTCTGTTACTGCTTTTGTGCCTGAAACAATAGAGGGGGCTACTACAGGAGCTGATCGTGGAAGATTCAGGTTTTTATTAGACAATGAGAATAATACTGGGGAGCCTGTAGAGATTGATTATGAACTTTCTGGTACGGCAATTAGTGGAGACGATTATTCTATTACAGGAAATGTAATTATTAATGATGGTGCCAGTGCCACGAATATTTATATAATTCCTGATGATGATAATCTTGTAGAAGGAGATGAAACTGTAGTGTTGACAATTACAGGTATTGATAGCGATTCGTATACAATTGGTACTCCAGATACAGATACGGTTACCATTCTTGATAATGATATTTTTGAGGCTTCTATTGAATCTACAACTGCGACAGCCAGAGAAAGTCCTTTAACTGTAGGTGTTTTTACCGTTGATGTAGATATGATCAATGCGACCGGAGCACCTATTGAAATTGAATATACAGTTAGTGGTACAGCAGATGAGGGAGATGATTTTTCAGCTCTATCAGGTACGGTTGTTATTGAAGAAGGTGAAAGTACAGGTGTTATTACACTTACGCCAATTAATGATACCGATATTGAAAGTAACGAAACAGTAGTGTTAACTTTGGTAAATGGTCCTGATTATACGGTTGGCGGTCCAGATAGTGCTACGGTGATAATCGTAAGTGACGATACCAATGTTGCACAAATTACTGCATCAGATGGTACGGCTGCCGAAAGTAATGGTGCTGTTTCTTCTGGAGAATTTACGGTTAGCTTAAGTGCTCCAAATAATACAACAGGTCCAATTATAGTAAACTATGCGATTAGTGGTACTGCAGATAATAGTGTTGATTATACGGCTATAAATGCTAACGCTGTTAGTATTCCTGTTGGAGAACAAGAGATTGAAATTGATATTCTTCCAATCAATGATGCAGTTCAAGAAGGAACTGAAAGCGTAATAATCACATTGGCAACTGGTACAGGTTACATACTAGGTTCCGGACCTACACGTACGGCAACGGTTCAAATTAATGATAATGACCAAGCCACGTTAACAATCTCCGATAATTCTTTAAATGAAGATGATGCAGCTGGTGAAATGGAATTTGATGTGGTTCTTGATTTGGAAGTTGTTGGTGGTACAACCGTAACTTATTCCTTTGCAGATGATACGGCTACAGGTGGAGGTACAGATTATACGGGTACTAATGGTTCGCTGATTTTTACAGGAACAGCAAACGAAATCCAAACAATTACAGTGCCTATTAATAATGACGCTGTTCTTGAAAATACAGAAACATTTACGATTCAATTAGGGTTACCTACTAATAATGTACAACTTGCAAGCGGGGGTATAGCTACTGGTACCATACAAGATGACGATAACTGTGTTGCTGCTCCAACACTTGATACTACAGTTTCAAATATCTATTGTGTAGAAGAGGCTGGAGATGATTTTTCAGCAAATCTATTCGATTTTACAAGTAGCCCAGCACCTGCGGGAACTGTTTTAACTTGGAGTAGAGTTTCCAATCCTTTGAATACAAATTCTCACTTGACGGCTGCAGAAGCTCAAGATGTAGATTTGCCTGCTTCTTACTACGGTTTTTTCTATGACGCAGCTAATGATTGTGCAAGTGGTACCATCGAAGTGCAAATAGTTAGAAATGTGTTGCCGCAATTAACTGTTATTAATGATAATGAACGTTGTGGTCCTGGTACTTTATTATTAAGTGTTGAACCAACTGATGGCGCTTCTGTTAATTGGTATGATTCTTTGGATGCAGTTACGCCAATTGCAATGGGCGAAACATTTACAACTCCTTCTTTAAACGCTACCGCGACATACTATGTAGAAGCAACCGAAAATGAATGTACAACTGACAGACAACCTGTTATTGCTAGAATAGGTTCTCAAGCTACCACTGGCACGGCAACAAACGGTTCTATCTGTAATGTGGCTGCGAACGGACTTACTACTATTGATTTGGATACGAGATTGAATGGAGCTGATCCTGGGGTTTGGGTTTTTGTTTCCGGACCTCAAAACGATGTAGCTATTAGTTCTACAAATGTTGTGGAATTCGAAGATTTTGCTTCTGGTGCTTATGTTTTTAGATTTACGACAACAAATTCTACTGCACCATGTGTTAACCCTACTGTAGATGTAACTGTAAACGTTAGCGATTGCGAAACCGATGATGATAATGATGGTCTTTTAGGTGGTCAAGAAGTAACTCTTGGTACAGATTCTAATGATGCTGATACCGATGGTGATGGTATTGAAGATGGAGTTGAGGTTGGTGATGATATTGCTAATCCTTTAGATGAGGATGAAGACGGAATTATCGATGCTTTGGAATCTAATACTGCTGATGCCGATAATGATGGAGTAAATGATCAACAAGATCCTGCCAATAATAATCCGTGTATACCTAATCGATTTAATGGTAGTTGTGATACCGATGGTGACGGAATTTCAGATTTAGACGAACAAACAAATGGTTCTGACCCTGATGACCCTTGTGACCCGGTGGCTACGCCCAATTGTGATGATCCAATTGATTTAGAAGTGTTGAAATCTGTTGATAATATTGATGCTTTAATTGGAGATACGATTATTTTTAAAATTTTAATTACCAATTTATCTGACAGAACCGCAAGAGCTATTGTTGTTGGTGATTTTTTAGAATTAGGTTTTGATTTTGTTTCTGCAGATGCTCCTGAGGCTACTGATTATGATGAGGTATCTGGAAATTGGACTATTTCAGAACTTTCAGCAGGTATTTCTTTGGAACTATCTATCACTGTAGTAGTGGCAGAGCAGGGGCCTTACACGAACACTGCTGTACTACTAGAATCTATTCCTTCTGATAATAATCCTGAAAATGACGAAGCAACTGTAGAATTGAGTACAGAGGCTCCAGAAGGCGTTGATCTTAGAATTGAGAAAGAGGCTCGTCCAGATAAAGCATTGGTGGGTGGCGAAGTAGAATTTATTATCCGAGTTACTAATATTTCTGAATCTGATGTAGTGACCGATATTATTGTCAATGATTTAATATCGATAGAAAACGGATTTGAATTTGTTTCTGCAGAGTCAGATTTTAATGGCACATACGATGAAGCATCCGGTAATTGGAATATTCCTTCTTTAGATAGGGAAGAAACAGCAACATTAAGAATTATAGCAAGAGTTCCTGCTTTGGGTACATATACGAATACAGCAAATATTGTTAGATCCACACCAAGGGATGGTAATACAGAGAATAATGAAGCAACCGTTGAGGTTGAGGTAATTCAGAAAAGCCCTGCCGACCCGGGCTTCCTGTTCAATCAATTCTCGCCAAACGGTAATAATCAAAATGAGGTTCTACGTATTAATAGAACTTTAACGAATCCTGAAACCGGTGCGCAAGTAGAGGTTAATTTACAGTACAAAATAAAAATTTACGATCGTTACGGAAATCTTGTTTTTGAAACTGAAAAAGTAAATGATGGCGATGTTTGGGATGGTACCTATGAAGGGAAAGAATCGCCAAAAGGAACTTATTTTTATATCATGAATTATAGTGTTAATAATCAACCTGCAGTATTGGATAAAGGTTGGATACAGCTTATTAGATAAAATAAATTATGGATTATAACTTTAATAAATCGAGTTATACTATTGCTTTAGTACTATTTTCTCTGTTAAGCTTTAATGCATATTCACAGAAAGAACCGCAGTACACCCAGTACATGTATAATATTGGTAGTTTTAACCCAGCTTATGTTGGTACGGTAGAAAACCCTGAATTCTCAGGATTGTATAGAGCTCAGTGGATTGATATACCTGGTGCACCTAGAACTTTTCGTTTCGGTGCAAACTTGCCTTTTAAGAATGAAAAAGTAGGTTTAGGTATTAATATTGTAAATGATGAATTGGGACCTGCAACACAGACTTATGCTGATATATCGTACTCATATCAAATAATGGTCACCGATGAAACGAAATTGTCTTTTGGTATTGATGCCGGTGGTTCGTTTTTAAATGTTGATTTTTCGAAAGGTACTTTTGAGAACCCAGGTGAAAACCTTAGTGATGAGATGTTAACCAAATTCTACCCAACGGTAGGTGCTGGTGCTTTCTTGTATTCAGAAGATTGGTATTTTGGTGCTTCTGTACCTAACTTTTTAACCGAAGGAGTGTACAATGACGAAATTGCATCTGTGGTAGAAGATAAGCTTCAATTCAATTTTATAGGGGGTTACGTTTTTGAACTTTCAGATAATCTAAAATTTAAACCTGCATTTTTAGTAAATACCATTTCAGGTTCTCCTGTCAATGTTAACTTGTCAACGAATTTCTTGATTTCCGATGTGGTTACTGCGGGTGTTTCGTATAGAATTGACAATGCTTTTAGTGGTTTGGCAGGCTTTCAAATATCCAATACCTTGTTTGCAGGGTATTCGTATGATTATAACACAAACTTACTTGGAGACTTCAATAACGGGTCTCATGAGATCATACTTAAATTTTATTTAGGTAGAAAAGGACCTTCGAAATCTAAAGGGAGTAGTGATAAGAATGCAAAAGGTATACCAAAACAAGTTGATTCACCTCGATTCTTTTAAAGAGAACTAAAATGAAATTTAAATTAATCATAGTATTACTAGTTTTTGTACCATTTCTAAGTACGGCTCAAGACAAAAAATCTAAAGCCGATAATCTTTTTTATGGATATCAATATGAAAAAGCCATTGTAGCCTATAAAAGTGAAATGCAAAAAGATTCATTAACCAACCATCAGTTATTGAACCTTGCAGATTCTTATTTTAGTACAGGTAGCTTTGATAGTGCTTCTGAACTTTATTTAAAGGTCAATAAGAACGATACTATAATGTCTGTCAACAGATTTAATAAAATGTTGCAGAGTCTTTCTAAAAACTCAGAAAGAGATCGAGTAAAAATGTTCTTAAAATCAAAAGCAGACAAATTATCTCCAGAACTTTTAGAAAATGCAGAGTTTAATTATAGTTTATTAGAAATTCCTTCTAATACAGATAATAGTATCATAAGAGATTTAGGGGTAAATAGTGTACAGGGAGATTTCTCGCCGGCATTTTATAAAAACGGTGTACTCTTTAGTAGTAGTAGAGGTCGCAATACTAAAAATGTTTATAAACCAACGGGTGAGTCGTATTTAGACATTTACTTTGCAAGATTGGGTTCTGATAATAATTTGGTTGATGTAGAAGCTTTTAAAGAAATTCCGGCAACTGACTTTCATAAATCTACACCATATTATTCTGAAAAACTTGAAACGTTTTTTTACATCCTATCTAATGAAGAAGATGGAGAGCTTAGATATAATGAGAATGGTAAAAATGCATTGGCAATAGGTACGCTTACAAAGAATAACAGGTTTAGGTTTATATTAAAAGATTTAAGTACTTCTTTTTATTATCCTTACTTTGATGATGCTACTGAAAGATTATATTTTGCTGCCAATTTTGATGATAGCTATGGTGGTACAGATTTGTATTACGTGTACACTAATAACGGACAGATAATGTCTGCGCCAATTAATTTAGGGCCTAGAATAAACTCACCAGGAAACGAGATTGCTCCATACGTTTTTGATGGTAGTTTATATTTTTCTTCGGATATTTTTTATGGTCTTGGGGGGATGGATATTTACAAATCTAATATGTTGCCTAATGATTCGTATACCATACCCGTAAACCTTGGCGACAGAATTAATTCGACATCAGATGATTTCGGATTCATTATTCAAAATGTTGAAAATACAGGATTATCAGGATTCTTTGCTTCTAATAGAGCTGGTGGTAAAGGTGGAGATGACTTATACGGTTTTCAGCTTAAAAATGCACCTGGTTTAAAAACTTTTGCCTTAGGCGGTAAAGTAGTTAACCTTCGGAATAAAGTTGGATTAAAAGGTGCTCAGGTGAGATTGTTGAACCAACAAGGAGATGTTTTAAAAGAAGTTATTGCAGGTAATGATGGTAGCTTTAGAGTAGAGGTGCCGTGGATGTCTCAAGTAACGATCCAGGCTATGAGTGATGGCTATTCTATTTTTTCTACCACCTATTCTGAAGAGGGAATGGAGGAAATTCAAAATACTGCTTATAATATGGGTCTTTCAAGAATGGAAGACTTGGTAACACAACGTGAAGACAAGACAGTATTAAAACTAAATAAGTTCTATTTCGACAAAGGTAAATCAGTATTAAACGCCCAAGTAGAAGAGGAGCTTAAGAAAGTTGTAGACGCTGTGGTTCGTTTTCCTCAAATGAGATTAAGAATACAATCACATACAGATACTAGAGGCAGCTCGTCGTCTAATAAAAGATTGTCGCAAGCAAGAGCCGATGTTATCAAAAACTACCTTTTGAGCAACGGGTTGAATTCAAGCAACATTATTGAGGCTACTGGTTACGGTGAAGAGACGATTGTTAACAATTGCGTTAATGGCGCTTACTGTTTAGATTTTCTTCATAAGCAAAACGAGCGTACTTTATTTGTCGTGGAGTAATTGTTGTCTATTTCTATATCATTATTAAAAAATAATGATATAGAAATAATAAAGGGCGAAACCAGACAAGAATAAAATTCCTGCATAGGTGAGTAGTTTCAATTTCTTACCTGGTCGAAATTTAGGGTCTAGGTCATCGCTGGTTACATTTTTTAAATTCATATAACCTACAATTGGCGCTACAACGAAAGAGACGAATGTAGCCAAAGCAACCAAATTTCCCATATTTGCACTAAACGCTGCTATAACTACAAAATTAATTAGGGTTAAGGCGAAAACGCCTGCGACGTATGCTGTTTTTGTTCTATACCATGTAGTTTTTGGTTTTAATAGTGATATGATATCTAAGCTGACTCTAGCTAAAGCATCATGTGCGGTCATACAAGTACTGAACATTGTGGCAAATGCAGAAATGGCTATAAACAGATATGCCCATGAGCCAATATGTTGTGTAAATAACCGAACTACTTGGTCTGCAAAACTTACTGCATTATTACTGAGTTGTATGTTTGTTCCGTATAATGTATACCATCCTATTATCATAAAAAAGACAGCTAATATGGCGGTAATGGTATATCCGATATTAAATTCTTGCAACGATTCTTTTAAGCTTGGCTTGTCTTGAGTTTTCCATTTTTCTATACTCCATAAACTGATCCAACTAGATGCTTCTACGCTGGTTGGCATCCATCCAATTAATCCTATTAAAAACAGTATTCCTACTTCATTAAAAATGGGTAGGGGTTTAAAGTCTTGCACATGGCTCACTGGTCCTTTTGCTAGAACTAAAATTGTGGTCACTAGTAATGCAACAAATAATACGCTAACAACGAATTTTAAGCTGATTTCTAAAAACTTATATTTTCCAAAAATGAGTAGTGCACTTATAACTAAAAATAAACTTAGCGCTACCATGGCAATAGAGCTATGCCCAATGCCGAATAGATTTATAAATAGACCGGCTGTAACGGTATATAAGGCTGCTAGTATGGTGAAAGTGGTAATAAAGCTAATTATAGCATAAAACCATAAATATCCTTTACCGCGATTTAAATAGCCCTCTATTAAGGTTTTATTGGTGACGTTTGTATATCGAACGCCGAACTCGAAGAAGGGGTATTTTAATATGTTAGCTAAAATTATAGGAATAATCATCAGCCAGCCATATTGTGCTCCGGCTTTGGTAGATAAAACAAGATGCGACGTACCGATGGCCATACTTGCAAACAGAAGACCGGGACCTAAGTTTTTAAGTATCGTTTTTAAATTGAGCATTCTAATTGGTTTTGGTCGGTGCTCCTAAATGTAGTATATTTTATTGTACTAAATTTTGCGACTTATTTTATCTCTATAGCGGTACCGTAGAATTTTGGTTGGGTGTTTAGTATCATATCAATAAATACTTTTACCCTAGCTAAGTATTCTCTTATTTGAACTTTTAACCCTTGACTTGCGGAAACATCTTTAGCATTGAAACCAATTGCATTCAGCCCTTTTTGTTTTGCAATATAAATAGCTCTTTCGTTATGGAATTTTTGAGAGATAACCGTTACGTCATCTAAACCGAAAATAAACTTTGCCCTGAACATAGAATCTAAAGTTCTAAAACCTGCATAGTCTAAGAAAATAACCTCTTCTGGTATGCCTGCTTTTACTAAGTCTTTCTTGAAGGTATCGGGCTCATTGTAATAGATGCTTCCATTGTCTCCGCTAACTAGTATGAATTTAATCTTACCCGCATTGTAGAGCGCTTTGGTTGCGTTTATGCGATAAGTGTAGTATGGGTTTGGAGAGCCGTTGGTTAAGCGATTAGAAGTACCTAAAACAAGACCGACTCTATTGGCTGGTATTAATGCTACGTCTGAATATGTTCTGTCTTCTGCAGTACTTGAAATAATACTATTACAGGCAAATATGATTAGAATTAACGCTATTAGTATTAACCCTGATATTTTTAGTATTTTTTTTAGCATGCATTTGTAATGATAACTAAAGTTAATGAATAACTGAAGACTTCAATTTGAAAAGTATATAAAATAAAAAACCCTTGAAAATCTTTAGATTAACAAGGGTTTTAGTACTCGAGGCGGGACTTGAACCCGCACGCCCCAAAGAGCACAGGATTTTAAGTCCGGCGTGTCTACCAATTCCACCACTCGAGCATACTTGGCTTTAAAAAAAATGTTGACCGGCAACATTTTCTGAGCGAAAAACGGGATTCGAACCCGCGACCTCCACCTTGGCAAGGTGATGCTCTACCCCTGAGCTACTTTCGCAAATTTTTAAGAACGTGCATCTCTTAAAAGATGCGGCTGCAAATTTAAAACAATTCTGTAAAAACCAAAGTAAAAAAGTGCAAAAGAATTAAAAAATTTATGAAGTAGCCTTTTTACCCTTGGTTAACAGCCTTTTAATCTCATTTAATTTCATTAAAGCTTCTACCGGAGTTAGTGTATCTATGTCTAAATTCGTGATTTCGTCCTTGATTTCTTCCAATAAGGGGTCGTCTAAATTGAAAAAGCTCAATTGCATTTCGTCAGAATCACTTTTTAATTTGGCTCCGACATCTTCACTTACATGTTTATTTTCCAACTTCTTCAAAATTTTATTTGCCTTTTGAATTACTTGTTGGGGCATACCTGCCATTTTAGCCACATGAATACCAAAACTATGTTCACTACCACCCGGAACCAATTTTCGTAGAAATAAAACCGTATCCTTTAGCTCTTTTATAGCGACATTATAGTTCTTAATACGATTAAAGGTGTTGGTCATTTCATTGAGCTCATGGTAATGTGTCGCGAACATTGTTTTTGCTCTTGCTGGGTGCTCATGTAGATATTCAGAAATTGCCCAAGCAATAGATATACCATCATATGTACTTGTACCACGACCAATTTCATCTAATAAAACAAGGCTTCGCTCAGAGAGATTATTAAGTATCGATGCCGTTTCGTTCATTTCTACCATAAAGGTAGATTCGCCCATTGAAATATTGTCACTTGCACCAACTCGGGTAAATATTTTATCTACAACACCAATTTTAGCTGATTCTGCAGGTACAAAACTTCCCATTTGTGCAAGTAGTACAATTAATGCTGTTTGTCGTAGTAATGCTGATTTACCACTCATATTCGGACCAGTAATCATTATAAATTGTTGATTAGATCTGTCTAGTTGTAAATCGTTGGCAATATACTGTTCGCCTAAAGGCAGCTGTTTTTCAATAACCGGGTGCCTTCCGTCTTTTATTTCTAAATCTGTAGAATCATTAAGAGAAGGGCAGTTGTATGCGTTTTCTTTTGCAAGTTGTGCAAAACCACAAAGACAATCTAATTGAGCAATAAGGTGTGCATTATTTTGTACAGGGGCAATGTACTCTTGCATCCATACTACTAATTGAGAGAATAGTTGTTGCTCTAAAGTTGAAATACGGTCTTCTGCTCCTAGAATTTTTGCTTCATATTCTTTAAGTTCTTCGGTAATATAACGTTCTGCATTTACTAAAGTTTGCTTACGCGTCCATGTTTCAGGTACTTTATCTTTATGAGTGTTTCTAACTTCTATGTAATAACCAAATACATTATTAGAAGCTATTTTAAGGGATGTTATGCCAGTTGCGGCAGTTTCCCTTTCAAGCATTTTATTTAGAAAGTTTTTTCCTGTAGTTGCTAATCCTCTAAGCTCGTCTAATTCTTCAGAAAATCCTTTTGCGATAGTGCTCCCTTTTAAAATATTTACAGGTGCTTCTTCGCTAAGCATCTCTTTTATTTTAGCACGTAATAAATCGCAAGATTGTATTTGGTCTCCAGTTAAAGCGAGCGATTCGTTTTTAGAAGAGGTCGCTAATTGCTTTATGGGTATTAAGGCTTCTAAAGAATTTTTTAACTGTACTACTTCTTTAGGGTTTACCTTGCCTGTGGCGACCTTAGAAATTAATCGTTCTAAATCGCCCATTTGTTTAATATGGTGCTGAAATTTTTCTAAAACAATTTCTTCATCATGTAAGAAAGAAACAATCTGTTGTCTCCTTTTAATTTTTTCTAAATTTTTAAGCGGTAATGCAAGCCATCTTTTAATCATTCGCCCACCCATTGGTGAGATGGTTTTATCGATAACATCTAAAAGCGTTACTGCATTGATATTGGTAGAATGGTAAAGTTCTAAATTTTTAATGGTGAACCGATCCATCCATATATAATCATCTTCAGCTATACGCTGTAATTTAGATATATGTTGTAATTGTCGATGTTGAGTTTCGCCTAAATAATGCAATACCACACCAGAGGCAATTATACCGCAGGTTAAATGATCTACACCAAAACCTTTTAACGTATTGGTATTAAAGTGAGATGTAAGGTTTTCTAGAGCATAATCTTCTTGAAAAACCCAATCTTCTAGGTAGAATAAATGATGGTTTTTGCCGAATACCTCTAAGAATTCTTTTTTATGTGCTTTAGATATTAAAATCTCATTGGGTGAAAAATTTTGCAGTAATTTATCTATTTGCTCTTCGCTACCTTCTGAGGTTAAAAATTCACCAGTAGAAATATCAACAAACGCAATCCCTATTTTTTTTCTTCCGAAGTGAACCGAACAAAGAAAATTATTAGTCTTAGAGTTTAAGATATCGTCATTCATTGCCACCCCAGGGGTAACCAATTCGGTTACACCTCTTTTGACAATAGTTTTGGTTTGTTTAGGGTCTTCTAACTGGTCGCATATGGCAACACGTTGACCTGCTTTTACCAATTTAGGTAAATAGGTGTTTAAGGAGTGATGTGGAAAACCGGCTAGCTCGGTTCTTTCGCCACCATTATTTCTATTCGTTAGAATAATACCTAATATGCGTGAAGCCTTTACTGCATCTTCACCAAAAGTCTCATAAAAATCGCCTACTCGAAATAGCAATAATGCATCAGGATACTTGGTCTTGATGGTATTATATTGCTTCATTAAAGGTGTTACCTTTTTTGTCTTGCTTTTATCCGCCACTTTAATCTTTATCTCATTAATTTTGCACCTTCACGAAAGTATGGTTTAATCTCTTGAATTTTAATCATTGTTGATATTTGAGGATAAGTTTATAACCAGTTAAACTAATGAAATTGATTAGTAAAGTATGAGAAAATTAAGAAATGAGGAGTTAGATAGAATTGATGTTGAAGGGTATAAGCTTGCCGGTAAATCTCCTATAATTATTGTTCTTGATAATATAAGAAGCTTAAATAATATTGGATCGGTCTTTAGAACTGCCGATGCTTTTTTAATTGAGAAAATATATTTGTGTGGTATTACCGCCAAACCACCTCATAAAGATATTCATAAAACAGCGTTGGGTGCTACTGACAGTGTCGATTGGGAGCATGTTGATGATACAATGGTTTTGGTCGAAAGGTTGAAAAGAGATGGTTGTCATATTATTTCGGTAGAGCAAGCAGAAAAGGCAACTCAGCTTAACGAATACATGCCTGCCAAAGATAAAAAACAGGTGCTTATTTTTGGAAATGAGGTTAAGGGTGTTGCCCAAAATGTGGTTTCTAGTAGTGATGAGGTTTTGGAAATACCGCAATTCGGTACCAAGCATTCATTGAATATTTCAGTTAGTGTGGGTGTTGTGGTGTGGGATTGCTGGAGTAAGTTAAACGCATAAAAAAAGCCTGGTCGTAGACCAGGCTTTTTAGTATAGTTTGAGTTAGTTAGTTGCACGTATGCCTTCACAATAAAAGATTTTCTTTTTATTTACGCAAGAAATAATGCGATTTATTATTGTCATGTATTGGCTAAGGCAAAGTCTTCTATCTTAGTTAAAACAGTTTCATAATCACTTTGGTGACTTACAAAATCAAGCTCGCTTACGTCTATAATGAGTTGATTTTCTTTGGGATATGTTCTTAGAAAGTCAAAATAACCACGGTTAATTTTCTCGAGATATGTAAGTTCTATATTCTGTTCGTAGTCCCTGCCGCGTCTCTTTATTTGCTCTAGTAATCTTTCTGTTGTTTGATACAGATAAACGTATACTTTGGGCTTTTTAACTTCCTTGTACATAAAGTTAAACACCTTTCTATAAAGGTCAAATTCATTTTGTTGTAGAGTAACCTTGGCGAATATCAACGATTTATATATGTCATAATCACTTACCATGAAACTCTTAAAAAGGTCTAGTTGATTTGTATCTTCTGTAAACTGCTGATAACGGTCTGCTAAAAAAGACATCTCTAGAGGGAAAGCATACCTCGCTTGATCCTCATAAAAATTAGGTAAAAAAGGATTCTCGGCAAATCGTTCTAAAATCAATTTTGCATTAAAGTCTTCAGAAATTTTAGTTGCCAATGTTGTTTTTCCTGCTCCAATATTTCCTTCAATGGCAACATACTCCAAACTAGCAAAAAACGTATGCCTGCTTTTAAAAAGTCTTTTTATTTGTTTTGTTATGGTGCTTTTATCTTTGCACTCTTGAAGCAAATTTCTAGTGTCTTTATTAAAAATGGGATGATAGAATTGCGGAGTAATATCAGCAAGTGGTTTTAATATAAACTTTCTGTCTTGCATTTTAGGGTGCGGTACAGTTAAATTTGTAGTGTTTATTACATCTTTTTCGTAATAGAGGATGTCAATGTCTAAAGTTCTACTTTGGTAATTATTTCCTTCACTGCGTTCTCTTCCAAAATCTGTTTCTATCGATAATAATTTAGCAAGTAAGTCTTCTGGGGAAAGCAATGTCTGTAATTCTAAACAGGCATTCAAAAAATCTTCACCTTCAAAACCCCAAGACGGAGTTTCATAGACAGCAGAAACCTGCCTAATTTCGCCGGTTACTTTGCCGATTTCGAAAATAGCTTTTTGTAATAACAATTGACGGTTACCTAAATTACTGCCAATAGATAAGAATGCTGTTTTGTATACTCCCATAATGTTGGGACAAAATAACTAAAACATATCCACATTAGTTATCTTTGTTCACTATTATAATAAAGATTTAAATGAATTTTTTAAGAAATTTTCTTGCTTCCATTTTGGGTTCCCTGTTTGCATTCGGAATCATGTTTGTAATGTTTTTAATTTTTGTAAGCTTAGTTAGTAGTGGTGAAGATACCGTTGCCATTGAAGATAACTCTATTCTTGAGTTGCAATTACAAAGACAAATTTCAGATTATACAGGTAGTGACGAATTAGATCCCTTCGCAGGAATTTTTGAAGAGTCGCAAGGTTTAGATGAAATAATACAAGCTATTGAGGTTGCGAAAAATGATGACCGTATAAAGGGAATTAGTATTAATAACAATTTTATAATGGCAGGTTTGGCACAAACTCAGGCTATTAGAAAATCATTAGAAGATTTTAAGGAAGAAGGTAAATTTATTTACGCATACGCAGATTTTTTTATGCAACGCGATTATTATTTGGCTAGTGTAGCAGATTCTATTTTTATAAATCCGGTAGGGGTTTTAGATTTTAAAGGTTTGTCGACTGAGGTGCTTTATTATAAAGAACTGCAAGAGAAATCTGGAATTAAGATGGAGGTTATTCGTCATGGAAAATACAAAAGTGCTGTTGAGCCCTATCTTGAAAATAACATGAGTGAAGCCAATAGAAGTCAATTAACTTCTTTATTGCAATCGCTTTGGAATTCTATGATTGTAGATATTTCAAAAACACGATCTATTTCTGAATCAGATTTAAATGTAATTGCAGATACCTTAGGTGGTAGAACTCCGAAATACGCGAAGCAATCAGGATTGATTGATGATATTGTTTTTTATGATGAGTATGAGGGTAAACTGGTAAATGCTCTAAAAATTAAAAAAGACGACGACATTAACTATAGCAAATTAGATGACTACGTAAAGTATTCGAATAAAAAGAAATTAAAATCTGGTGATGATAAAATTGCCATTGTTTTTGCACAAGGTGAAATTTTATATGGTGAAGGTGGCCCTAACATTATTGGTCAAGGTATTATAAACGAAGCATTGATCAAAGCTCGTGAAGATGAAAATGTAAAGGCAATTGTTTTACGTGTGAATTCGCCAGGCGGTAGTGCTTTGACTTCTGATATTATTTGGAGAGAGGTTGCACTTGCCAAGAAAGTGAAGCCTGTAATTGTATCCATGGGTAATGTCGCTGCATCTGGTGGTTATTACATTGCTGCTGGTGCTGATAAGATTTTCGCCGAACCTACGACAATAACGGGTTCTATAGGTGTATTCGGTACTGTGCCGAACATGACTGAATTAGCTGGTGATATAGGTATTAATGCAGAGCAAGTTGGTACTAATAAAAATGCTGTCGATTATTCACTTTTTGAGCCTATGCAAGAAAGTTTTAAAAATCAAATTCAAGAGAGTATCGAGGAAACCTATCAAACATTTCTACAAAGAGTATCTGAAGGTAGAAATATGACGATGGCGCAAGTAGATAGTGTTGCGCAAGGTAGAGTTTGGAGCGGTACCGAAGCTTTAGAAGTTGGTTTGGTAGATGAGTTAGGTAATTTAGATGATGCAATTGAAGCGGCTGCTGAGTTAGCTTCGCTGAGTTCTTACGGAGTTAAGAAATTTCCGAAATATAAAAGCGGATTTGAGCGCTTTATGGAAGATTTAGAAGGAGCTAGTCTTCAAGTTAAAGAGAATTTATTAAAAGATGAAATAGGTGATGAGGCATATAAGGTGCTTAAGGAACTGCAATCTTTTAAAGAGCAAAAGGGTATTCAGGCTAGAATGCCGTTTGCATTAGATATTAAATAGTATATGACCTTAAAAGATAGAAAACTAGCAGAGCGTATTTATCTATATTTAGGGGCTTTGTTTATCACTTCTTTAGTGGTATCTAACCTTATATTTCAAAAGTTTTTTTATTGGAATCCCTTTGGGGATTTCACTGTTTTCGGGGTTTCGCTTTTTGAAGTATCTGTAGGTATTTTGCCTTATCCCATAACTTTTTTAATAACAGATTTAATTTCAGAAATTTATGGCAGAAAGATGGCAAACCAAATTGTTACTGCCGGTATTTTTGCATCTTTCTTTTCTATGGGTATTATATTGTTAGCAGAAGTTGCGCCGGCAATCTCTTCTTCACCTATAAATGATGAAACGTTTACAAAAGTTTTTGCGCTGTCGCCAATAGCTGTATTAGCTTCTATGATAGCTTATTTGCTAGCGCAGTATGTAGATGTTGCTATTTATCATTTTTGGAAAAAATTGACTAAAGGCAAGTATTTGTGGTTGCGTAATAATTTTTCGACATTCTTATCACAATTTCTTGACACGTTTACCGTTGTGGGGTTGTTATGTGTCTTTAAAGTATTACCGTGGGAGCTTTTTTTCGGTCTCGTAGTTAGCGGATTTATTTTTAAGATTTTTATAGCATTTCTAGACACCCCTTTTCTCTATTTCTTCGTATATATTATGAGAAAACGTTTTAATCTAAAGCCAAATGAAGAATTGGACTTAGATGTTTTAGATTAAGAATAGTAATAAAACAGTATAAAAGTATACTATGGGTAAGAAAATTTTAAAAATTGTTGGAGTATTATTAGTGTTGATTATTGTAGTTTTAATTGCGGCTCCTTTCTTCTTGGAAGCTAAAATAGGGGAGATTATAAAAAGTAATGTCAATCAGAATGTGAATGCCACATTAGATTTTTCTGAGGCTAACTTAAGCTTGGTCAGTAGTTTTCCGAATGCAGAAGTAGATTTCAAAGATGTTGTGCTATTAAATAAAGCTCCTTTTGAAGGTGATACTTTATTTAAAGCCAGTAGTCTAGATTTGACAATGGGTATTATGCAATTGTTTAAAAGTGAAGGTGATGCTATAGCAATTAATAATATTAATTTAGATGGTGCATTCATTAATGTTGTAGTTGATAAAGAAGAGAATGCCAGCTATGATATAGCAAAACCTTCAGAACCAACTGCCGCTGATGAAGAATCTAGCTCAACCGATGGTTTTAATTTGGACCTACAATCTTATGAAATTACCAACACTAGAATTTATTACACAGATAATTCAACCGGTATAGCCTTTAAATTAGATGATTTTCAACATAGAGGAACCGGAGATTTATCTTTGGCTACTTCTGAGTTAGATACGCATACAGATGCTTTTATTTCTTTAGAAATGGATAGTGTCAATTACTTAAACAAAAACAAGATTAAGCTAGATGCACTTATAGGTATAGATTTAAATGAGAACAAATATTCTTTTTTAAAGAATGAAGCATTAATCAATCAGCTACCATTAGTATTTGATGGTTTTATTAAATTAAATGAGACCAGTCAAGAAATAGATTTAACATTTAAGACTCCGTCTTCAGATTTTAAAAACTTCTTAGGGCTGATACCAGAGATTTACTCTAAAGACATTGAAAATGTAACTACTACAGGTGACTTTGCTGTTAATGGTAATTTTAATGGTATTGTTGATGAAACACATATTCCTAAATTTCATGTTGATTTAAAATCGGATAATGCTTCATTCAAGTATCCAGATTTGCCAAAAGCGGTAAGTAATGTATTTTTTGATATTCAGTTAAATAATAAAACAGGTATTGTAGAAGACACCTATGTAGATGTTAATAAAGCTTCTTTTATGATAGATGAAGATAAATTCAATCTTACATCACACATAACAGAGTTAATGGGTAACACTAAGGTAAAAGCTCATATAGATGGGGCTATGAACTTGGCGAATATTTCAAAAGCATACCCCGTACCGGCTGAGTATGATTTAAAAGGGTTGTTGAAGGCAGATATTACTACTGCTTTTGATATGCAGTCTGTAGAGAAAGAACAATATGAAAAAACAAGTACTACAGGCGATTTAAGTGTAACCAATTTTGAATACAATTCAGAAGAGTTGGCAAACCCTGTAAAATTTAACGCCGCTCGTTTAACCTTTAACCCAAAGACTGTTACTTTAAATCAATTAAATGGTACCACAGGTACCACTGATTTTGATGCAACAGGTACTATAAACAATCTATTAGGGTTTATGTTTAATGATGAAAAGGTGGAGGGTAATTTTAATCTGAAATCTAATTCTTTTGCTTTAAGCGATTTTATGGTTGCAGAGACAGAAGTTCCTGCAACTACAAATGATAGTAAGTCCACTTCTGGTGGAGCAGTACAAGAAGAAAAAATTAAAATCCCATCTTTTTTAGATGCAACTATTAATGCAGATGCTAAAAAAGTATTGTATGATGATATCGTATTAAGTGATGTAAAAGGGGTTTTGAAGATAAAAGATGAAACTGCTACTTTAAGCAATATGACTGCTGGTATGTTTGGTGGTAAAATCGGTTTTAATGGCGATGTATCCACAAAGAATGAGACGCCTACTTTTAATATGAAGTTAGACTTAAATCAACTTGGTATTCAAGAAACTTTTGCTTCTGTTGATTTGTTTAAAGCTATAGCGCCAATTGCGAAAATGTTGAATGGTAAATTAACGTCAGATATTTCTCTGTCAGGTAATTTAACCGACGATTTAATGCCAAATTTATTGTCATTGAGTGGGGACATGTTCGCTGATTTAATGACTGAAGAAGTGAATACCGAAGAGGCGCCTGTTCTAAATTCATTAGTTTCCAACTTGAATTTTATTGATTTAAAACAGCTGAATTTAAAAGACCTAAAAACCTCGTTATCTTTTAAAGATGGTATTGTGGTTGTAAAACCTTTTACTTTAAATTATAAGGATATTGCCATCAATGTTGATGGTAGCCATTCATTTGACCAAAAACTAAACTACAAAGCTACTTTGCAAGTACCTGCGAAATATTTAGGTTCAGATATTACAAAGTTAATTGCTAAGATTGATGATCCTTCTTTGGCTGATTTAACGATACCTGTTGTCGCTAATATTGGCGGCTTATATAATAGTCCAACAGTTACTACTGATATGACTTCAGGCGTAAAGCAATTAACGACAAAGCTTATTGAGGTTGAAAAGCAAAAGCTTATAGCAAAAGGAACCGATAAGGCGAAAGATTTAATAGGTGGTTTAATAAGTGGTAATAAAACAACGACAGATTCTACCAGTCAAAAATCGACCGACACTAAAACAGCTGCTAAAGATATTTTAGGAGGAATCTTACCTACTAAGAAAGATACTGCGTCTACCACATCTGTAAAGAAAGATTCTACTCCTGTTAAAACAGAAGAAGCTGTAAAGGAAAAAGCAAAAGATATATTGGGTGGCTTATTCGGGAAAAAGAAAAACGATAGTACTAACTAATAGTTAAGCCTACATAATAACCTTCGCTACCTCTTACATTGAAAACCGTGTTGTCTTCAAAGATGAGGTATTGACCTTTAATGCCTTTTAATTTACCTTCAAAGGTTGGTGTTTTGCTTAGGTTCAAGCTTTTAACTTTTATTGGGTACTGTAGTACCGGAAATTCTAATTCAGTTTCTGTATTAGAATCTAAAAAATAGGGTAGTGCCCCTTCTGGTATATATTGCTTTAGTTTATCGCGCCATTCTTGAAGATTTTCATCAACAACTGTATTTGTAAGCATGGTGCGCCAATTTGTTTTATCACCCACATGGTCTTTTAAGGCAACTTCGGTTATGCCGGCTAAATATCTATTTGGTACTTCTGCTATTTCTATGGCTTCATGTGCACCCTGGTCAATCCACCTAGTTGGTATTTGTCCTTTTCTGGTTACACCTACTTTTACATTGCTTGAATTAGCTAGGTATACTATATGTGGCTGCAATTGCACCTTTTTTTCATAAGCTAAATCTCGGTCTTCTTGATCTAAATGCGCTTTGCTTAATTCGGGTCTCATTATCCAATCTCCGGCAGATGGTATTTCAAAAAAACATGTTTTACAAAAGCCTTGTCTGTAAATGGGGCGGTCATTACCACAATTTAGACATTGATGTTTAATGAATTCTATTTTTAGTGTTTTGTCTAGAATTTGATTTACATTCAAAAAGTCAGATTCGAACAACATATAATATTGAATCGGACTTCCTATTTCTGCCTGCATTTTTTTAAGTACTCCCTCGTATTGCATTTAAATCTTGCTTATTGAATTATCATTTGAGAATGATAGCTAGATGCGCTATTTTTAACAATACAAAGATACCTATAAATGCCAATTACCCTATTTAATTCAATTGCCTCTTGGTTGCTAAAAAAACGTTACCATCAAATCGAACTTTTTTTAAAGTATCCTGATGAGGTTCAAGAAGAGGTTTTGCTTCAACTACTTGAATTTGCAGAAGATACCGAGGTTGGTAGAACCTATGATTTTGAGTCGATTAATTCGTACAATGATTTTAAAGAACGGTTACCTATAGTTTCTTATGAAGAGATTCAGCCAATTATAGAACGTACTAGAAGAGGTGAGCAAAATCTGTTTTGGCCTACCAAAGTAAAATTATTCGCTAAAAGTAGCGGAACAACAGATGCCAAAAGTAAATTTATACCTGTTAGTGGCGAGGCATTAGAAGATTGTCATTATAAGTCTAGTAAAGATTTATTATGCCTTTATTTAAATAACAACGAAAACTCACAGCTTTTTACTGGAAAGAGTTTACGACTAGGAGGTAGTAAAGAGCTTTACGAGGATAATGGGTCTTTATTTGGAGACTTATCCGCTATTTTGATTGATAACATGCCTTTATGGGCAGAGTACAGTAGTACGCCTAGTAATAAGGTTTCGTTAATGAGTGAGTGGGAGAGTAAGCTTATGGCCATCATTCATGAAAGCGTTCAAGAAAATGTTACTAGTTTGGCCGGAGTACCTTCTTGGATGTTGGTATTAATGAATAAAGTACTTGAAGAAACAGGAAAAGAAAATTTATTTCAAGTTTGGGAAAACCTAGAAGTATACTTTCATGGTGGTGTAAATTTTAACCCTTACAAAGAACAGTACAAAAAGATTCTTCCTAATGGCAATTTTAGATACTACGAAATCTATAATGCTTCTGAAGGCTTCTTTGCTATTCAAGATAGAAATGGAGCAGATGATTTATTGCTGATGTTAGACTACGGTATTTTCTATGAGTTTATTCCGATGGATGTTTATGGCACATTTAATGAAGAGGCGATACCTCTGTGGAGCATAGAATTAGGAAAAAATTATGCTATAATTATTACTACGAACTCAGGATTGTGGAGGTATAAAATTGGAGATACGGTTCGGTTTACATCTAAAAATCCTTATAGAATTAAAGTTACCGGTCGTACAAAACACCATATAAATGTATTTGGCGAAGAGCTTATTATAGAGAATGCTGAAGAAGCTTTAAAAATAGCATGTGCAAAAACGGAGGCCGAAATAATGGATTATACTGCCGGACCCGTTTTTATGGAGGGTAAAGAAAAAGGTGCGCACGAGTGGATTATGGAATTTAGAACCTTACCGGAAGACTTTAGTGCTTTTGTAGAAATTTTTGATGATGCATTAAAATCTGTCAATTCAGATTATGAAGCTAAAAGATTAAATAATATTACCTTGAATGCTCCATTAGTTCACATAGCACGTAAGAATTTATTCTATGATTGGCTGAAGTCAAATGACAAGCTAGGTGGGCAGCATAAAATTCCGAGATTGTCAAATAAGAGGGATTATATAGAAAAGCTTTTGCGAATGAACAAGTAAATAACTCTATTCACACTAATTATTAGTCTAATCACAACAAACTTTTATATAACCTTAATAGTTACTATACATTTGTCTTGATTAATGTAGTTTTTGCCTTAAACCATAGTTGTAGTTGTTTTTGTCTTACTTTATTTACGATAAAATGGACTACACCGATATTTTTAAGCGTGTAAACAATTAAATGGTTGTAAGTGCAGTTATTGTTTCAACTTGCTGAAGTAAAACTTAACCAAAACTATAAATACTATTATTATGGCAGACAAATTAGTGATTGTTTCCGATATGTGGGGTGCTAAAAAAGGACTATGGATTACTTCATACTTAGGGTATCTACAACAATATTTTGATATTACTTTTTATGATAGTCAACAGCTAGCTAATTTAGATATTCTCATTCAAACAGAAGAGAACGTACATAATGCTTTTATAGAAGGTGGTACTGAAACTGCTGCGGCACATTTATTGAAAAAAGAAACGGAAGCTTGCTATTATCTTGCTTTTAGTACAGGGGCGACTATTGTTTGGGAAGCTGCGAAAAAAGGTTTGCCTGTTAAGTCTTTATACGGTGTTTCTCCTACAAGAATCCGTAAATCAAATGATAAACCTATGGTACCTTTTAATTTGGTATATGGTGCTAATGATGAGTTTAAGCCAAGTGAAGAATGGGCAAGTAATTTAGGTGTAGATATGGAGGTATTACCTAATTACGGACATACATTATATACAGATGAGAAAATCATTCAAAAAGTATGTATGGATCTATTACAAGAAGTAACGCAAATTACACCACAGATTAAAAAAGTGGTTTGAAAATAATATAAAGAGTAAAGCATAAAAAAAGCGAAGATTTAAATCTTCGCTTTTTTTATATTCAATACTTTGATAAAATATTATGAAACTGCCTTCAGTTTTTTAATGGTATCGTGAGATAACATTTCTTCGGCATATGGTTTTGTTACTTTGAAATTTGTATCACTTGTACTTGGCATCTCGAACATTGCGTCAGTAAAAATGGCTTCGCATAAAGATCTTAATCCTCTTGCTCCAAGTTTATACTCAATTGCTTTTTCTACAATATAATCTAAAGCCTGGTCTGTAATGGTGAATGTAATATCGTCCATTGCAAACAACTTCTCATATTGTTTTATAATCGCATTCTTAGGTTCTGTCAAGATAGCTCTTAATGTCTTTTTGTCTAACGGATTCATATGTGTTAGAACTGGAAGTCTACCTATAATCTCAGGTATAAGTCCAAAATCTTTTAAATCTCTTGGAATGATGTATTGCAATAAATTACTGTCATCTAAAAAGTTATCAGATTTAGAAGCGCTATAGCCAACAGCTTGCATATTTAAACGTTTTGTAATAGCACGCTCGATGCCGTCAAAAGCTCCACCGGCAATAAATAGAATGTTCTCCGTATTTACTTCAATGAATTTTTGATCTGGGTGCTTTCTGCCTCCTTTTGGCGGAACGTTTACTACGGTACCTTCCAATAATTTAAGAAGACCTTGTTGCACTCCTTCTCCAGATACATCTCTTGTAATTGAAGGGTTATCACTCTTACGGGCAATTTTATCGATTTCATCAATAAAAACAATTCCTCTTTCAGCTTTTTCAAGATTGTAATCTGCTGCTTGTAAAAGACGGGTAAGAATACTTTCTACATCTTCACCAACATAACCAGCTTCAGTTAATACTGTAGCATCAACAATCGCCAATGGTACATTAAGTAATTTGGCAATGGTTTTAGCCATTAGGGTCTTACCGGTACCGGTTTGCCCAACCATAATAATGTTGCTTTTTTGGATCTCTATATCATCTTCTGCAGATGTAGGTTGTAATAACCTTTTGTAGTGGTTGTAAACAGCAACTGACATTACCTTTTTGGTACGCTCTTGTCCTATAATAAAAGTGTCTAAAAATTCCTTAATTTCTTGAGGCTTCTTTAAAACTAGTTCAGAAGAAAGATCGTTGGTCTTTGTCTGTTTTGATTCTTCGGCAACAATGCCGTGAGCTTGCTCTATACAGCGGTCACAAATATGCGCATCTAGCCCAGCAATCAATAAATTGGTTTCTGGCTTTTTTCTACCGCAAAATGAACACTCTAAATTTTCCTTTGCCATTATCTATCTTCTCTATTCTATTCCTTAACGATCAAAAATCGTTTTTGGTTTAAAATCCATTAATTTATTTGATTCAATTAGTCGGATTTACTTCTTTTCCCTTACCAATATTTCATCAATCATACCATATTTAAGCGCTTCATCAGCTTTCATCCAGTAATCACGGTCACTATCATCACGAACTTTCTCAATATCGGTACCAGAGTGCTCTGCTATAATTTGGTACAATTCGTCTTTTAATTTCAATATCTCTCTAGCTGTAATTTCAATATCACTAGCTTGACCTTGAGCACCTCCCATTGGTTGGTGAATCATAACACGAGAGTGTTGTAGACCACTACGTTTTCCTTTTTCACCAGCGCATAAAAGTACAGCTCCCATAGAAGCGGCCATACCGGTGCAGATAGTAGCAACATCTGGCGTAATGAACTGCATGGTGTCATAAATGCCTAAACCTGCATAAACACTGCCACCTGGCGAGTTAATGTAAATTTGAATATCTTTTTTAGCATCAACACTGGCTAAAAATAATAATTGTGCTTGTATAATATTTGCTACTTGGTCATTTATGCCAGTGCCCATAAAAATGATGCGATCCATCATTAAACGTGAGTAAACGTCCATTGCAACAATGTTCATAGAACGTTCTTCAATAATGTTAGGCGTCATGTTCGTTGGGTACATGCTGCTCATTATAGAGTCGTAATAAGTGCTGCTAATGCCTTGATCGTTTATAGCGAAATTCTTGAATTCTTTTCCGTAATCCATAAATTGTATGTCTATATTTTAGAGTAAAAAAAGGTGCCGAAAATTTTATTTCCGGCACCGTAAAGATACTTAATTTATTGTTTGGAATTTATCCGTAAACTTCTTTCACGAAATTTTCATAGGTAACTTCCTTTGTTTTAAGATTTGCCTTTTCTTTGTAAAGATTCAATAATTTTTGACTCATCAATTGTTCTGATAGTCTTTTTACTTCATCTTGGTTACCAAGAACTCTTGCGGCAATACTGTCTAATTCTTCTTCTTTAGGATCCAATTGACCAAATTGTGCCATTTGAGAACGAATAAATCCTTTTGAGAATTCTTTCAATTCATCAAACTGAACTTGTAGTTCATTATCGCGAATTATTTTACCTTCAATTAATTGGTAGCGTAATCCTTTTTCAGATTTCGCATATTCTTCAACAGCTTGCTCTTCAGATAGTGGCTCCTCACCAGTCATTTGAATCCACTTGGTTAAGAAACCAGTTGGTAGTTCAAATTTGGTATTGTCAATGAAATATTCTGTAACGTCATTCAATAATTTTTGATCGGACTGTTGCTCAAATTGCTTTTCAGAATCTTCTTTGATACGCTCTTTTAATTCCTTTTCAGTTTTTACGCTGTCAGGACCAAAAAGTTTATCGAACAATTCTTGATTTAATTCAGCAGCTTCTCTTTCGTTAATTTCAGAAATAGTGAAAGTAACTTCAGTATCTAAAGACTCAGCTTTTTGCTTATCAACACCTAAGGCGCTAGATAACATGTAATCTTCGGTGAATAAACCTTTGGTTTTTAACGTAACAACATCACCAACTTTTTTGCCTTTTAATGCATCTAGAGCTTTTTTACTCTTCAACTTGTCAGTTTCAAGTAAGGTTTTGTTATCAATTTCTTCAGCTTCATTTGTAAATGTACCGCTTACTTCATCATTCTTTCTAACAACATCTTTAGTCACAAGTTTACCGTATTGCTTTTGAATACGTTCAACTTGCTCGTCGATCATTTTTTTGTCGGCAACAATTTTATATTGAGTAATAGGTTTTTTAGTTTTCAAAGAAACCTCGAAATTAGGAGCTAGACCTAATTCAAATTCAAAAGCCAATTCATCTTGATCCCAGTCAAAATTGTCTTGTTGTTTTGGTAATGGGTTACCTAAAACGTCTAACTTTTCTTCAGTTAGGTATTTGTTAAGATTGTCTTGCAACAATTTGTTTACTTCATCAACCAATACGGCTTTACCATATTGCTTTTTAATAAGACCCATAGGAACTTGGCCTTTTCTAAAACCAGGAATATTAGATTGCTTCTTATAATCCTTTAAAATGGTATCTACCTTATCTTGGTAATCTTCTTTTGTGATAGCAACTTTAACTACTGCATTTAAATCGTCTATCTGCTCTTTCGTAATATTCATTCCTTATTATCTATTTGCATGTATAAAATGGGATGCAAAAATACTACATTTTGCAAAGTCAACCAATTTTTTAAAGTATTGAATTTCAAATCACAAGCAACTACGACTTGTCGTCTTTTAACAGTGTAAAAAAGATGGATTGTAAAAAAGATAGCAAGAGGCTAAAAATCAATGCCCACCAAATGTTGCCAACGGCAAAACCATCAATAAGTTTATCTGCCAATAAAATAATTATTGCATTAATGATTAATAGAAATAAGCCAAAGGTAATAACGGTTACGGGTAGTGTTAATATCACTAATATTGGTTTGACAAGCAGATTTAAAATGCTTAATACTACAGCTACGATTACAGCGGTCATAAAACCGTCTACAGATACGTTTGGTAATACATTTGCTAAGATAATTACAGCAACGGCGCTCAATAGAATTCTTAAAATTAGTTTCATGGGTCTTGGTTTTAAATTAGTATAGTTATTTATTCTTTATTGAAAAAGGTGAGTGATTTTTTAAAAAATTGCTCTGGATTTTCAGCATGTAACCAGTGTCCTGCATTATCTATAGTTTCTACAGTTGCTTTTGGAAAGTGGCGGTGTATGATTTCAGTGTCATTTTTGGTAACATATTCAGATTTGTCTCCTCTTAAAAACAATGTGGGGCCGTCAAAACTGTCTGTGCTATTGATGTTGTCCCCAATTTCTTCCATCTTCTCGCTGAGCACCTTTAAGTTGAATTTAAAGCATAATTTTTTATCATCATTTCTATATAAATTTTTCAATAGAAATTGACGAATGCCTGCATTTGAAATGTATTTCTTTAATTGTTCGTCGGCATCTTTTCTTGATTTCAAATTTGTGGTATCAATAGTGTTTAAACCATTAATAATTTCTTGATGATGTGGAGGGTAATATTTTGGAGCGATATCTGCAACAAGCAGTTTGTTTACTCGCTCAGGGTATGTGCATGCAAATTGCATAGCTGTTTTACCTCCCATAGAATGACCGATTATTGCAGTGCTTTCGATATTATGTTCATCTAAATAATTCAGAAAATCATCTGCAAGTATATCATAATTGAAATCTGGTGAATGAAAACTTTTGCCGTGATTTCTTTGATCTATTAGGTGCACACAAAAACCATTTTCTGCATATAAAGTCCCTAGCGTTTTCCAATTATCTAACATGCCAAGAAATCCGTGTAAAATACACAAAGGTTTACCTTCTCCTAAAATTACTGAATGTAATATCTGTTTCATTTTAATCTGTGTAAATACATGTTTACCACATTGTCAAGCCCTAAGTACAATGCTTCGCTAATTAATGCATGACCTATAGATACTTCTAGTAAGTTAGGTATATTTTTAGTAAAATATTCAATGTTGTCTAAACTTAAATCATGACCAGCATTTATGCCAATACCTAGTTTGTTTGCGCGTTCAGCGGCTTCAATAAATGGTTTTATCGCTTTTTCTTTGTTTTGTGCATAATCGGTTGCGTAGCTCTCGGTATATAATTCAATTCTATCGGTGCCAACAGCTTTTGCGCCTTCGATCATTTTTGGATCTGGATCTACAAATATAGAAGTGCGAATACCGGCATCTTTAAAGGTTTTAATGACATCGGATAAAAACTCTTTGTTTTTTAGGGTGTCCCAACCGGCATTAGAGGTAATTGCATCAACAGAATCGGGTACCAAGGTCACTTGTTCTGGTTTTAACTCAAGAACTAGTTCAATGAATTTTGGAACCGGATTACCTTCAATATTAAATTCCGTCGTTACTGTTTTTTTTAAATCTCGTGCATCTTGGTATCTAATATGGCGTTCGTCTGGTCTTGGATGAATAGTGATTCCTTGTGCACCAAAACCTTCTAAATCTTTAGATACCTTAAGTAAATCTGGAACATTACCGCCACGGGCATTTCTGAGAGTTGCAATTTTGTTTACGTTAACGCTGAGTTTTGTCATTATGTCTTATTTACCTTTTAAGAGCATCAAAAATACAAATAAGGCACGCCTTTTGATATTATTAATTGTTATTTTGCGTTATATATAGCCTATGCATATTCAAGAACATATCATTACGAACTTACCAGTATTCGATATTAAGGATACTACTGAGAAAATTCTAGAATTTTTTCAGGACTCAACCTATTCCCATATTGCTATTTTGGAGGAAGGAAGGTTTTTAGGACTTTTCTCTGAAATAGATGCAGACGGGTTGCAGCCAGATGCTAAAATCGAAGAGTTCCGGTATGAGCTGCAAAGTTTTTTTGCTCGTAGAGATACCAATTGGTTAGATGTCTTGGAGATTTTTGCGCGTAATGAAGCTAATCTTCTTCCTGTAATCAATGAGAAAGAAGAAGTAACTGGTTACTACTGTTTAACTGATATTGTTTCTGAATTTATTGATACTCCGTTCTTCACTGATCCTGGTAGTATTTTGGTTGTAGCAAAAGGAACTAAAGATTACTCTTTTAGTGAAATTGCACAGATAGTTGAAAGTAATAATGCCAAACTTTACGGTGGTTTTATTACTAATACCCAAAATGATATTATTGAGGTGACATTAAAAATCACGGCTAATAATTACAATAAGGTAGTGCAGACTTTTAGGCGATATAATTATAATATTGTATTTGGAAATAGTGACGATGAGTTTCTTGAAGATTTAAAGAATCGCTCAGATTACTTGGAAAAATACCTTAATGTTTAATATGAAAGTAGCTGTATACGGTCAAACTTATCAAGATAATGCCATTGAATATCTCATAGAGTTATTAGATGAGTTAAGTAAGGTGTCTGCCGAAGTTTATATTGAAAAGGATTTTTACGATTTATACAGAGTTAAAAATACTACCCAAACATTTTCCACATTTACAATCGATGAAGGTCTGAATGCCTCTTTTGACATGTTCGTTAGTTTTGGTGGAGATGGTACAATATTAAGAGCTACAACTTTTGTAAAAGATTTAGGTATACCAATTGTTGGTGTTAATACCGGTAGGTTGGGATTTCTCTCCACCTTTAAAAAAGAAGACGTTAGAAAAGTAGTTCGAGAGTTTAAGCAAGGTGCGTATACTGTTGTAGAACGTAGCTTGGTTCAGTTGAACACGAAGGAGCTTGATGTGGAATTCGGAGAACTTAATTTTGCATTGAACGAAATTACCGTAAGTAGAAAAGACACGACCTCTATGATAACGGTCGAAACATTTTTAAATAACGAATACTTGACTTCTTATTGGGCAGACGGATTAATTATTTCGACCCCAACAGGATCTACAGGATATTCTTTAAGTTGTGGTGGTCCGGTAATTGTGCCTACCGCAAAGTCATTGGTCTTGACGCCTATTGCGCCACATAATTTAAACGCTAGACCATTGGTAATTTCAGATGATACCGTAATTCGTTTAAAAGTGTCTGGTAGAGAAGAGAACCACTTGGTTTCTTTAGATTCAAGAATAGCATCATTAGAAAATGGTCAAGAAATTACCATTAGTAAAGCACCCTTTACTATTAAAATGATAGAATATACTTCAGAAAGTTTTTTAAAGACCTTAAGAAATAAGCTTCTTTGGGGTGAGGATAGGCGAAATTGAGCCGACTTTTAAACAATAAATGCCCTTAATCGCTGTTTATCTTTTGAGAACATAAAAATTATTGCGTTTTCAATATTAAATATAATATCTGCAATAATTGTAAAATCTATTTTATGCGTTACATAACGTTGTTAGTATTGCTTTTTTCACTGTCAGGTTTGCAGGCGCAGACGTATGAGGTGGGTATTTTTGCTGGTGGTGCCAATACAATTAGTGATGTTGGCAAAACAAATTATCTTTTGCCTTCTAATATTGCTTTTGGCGGATTGTTTAAATGGAACGTAAGTAAAAGGTATGCATGGAGGGGAAGTTTAACGTACGGTAAGTTCACTGCAGATGACAATAAGTCTAATTCGACAGCAAGACAGCAAAGGGGTTATGTAATTGATAATTCTATTTTAGAAGGTTCTGTTGGTTTAGAGTTTAACTTTGTAGAATATAATTTGCACAAACTTGGTCCTGCTTTTACACCTTATTTGTATACGGGTCTTACCTATTTTAGGTATGATTATCAGTATTTTAATGGCGGTGTTCTACAAGATATTAATCAAAGAGAAGGAAGTTTTGCAGTGCCAATGACCGTTGGTTTTAAATATCGTATCAATCAGTTTCTTATTTTTGGGGGCGAAATTGGTGCTAGGTATACTTTTACAGATAACTTAGATGGAAGTAACCCAGAGGGTTCTAACTTTGAAGAATTTCAATTTGGTAATATTTTTAGTGATGACTGGTATGTATTTTCTGGTTTAACCCTAACTTATACCTTTGGTAGAAAACCTTGTATGGATTGTTTTGAGTAATTTTTAAGATGAGTGATATAAACGATATTGATAAACTGAATGTTCCAAAGCACCTTGCTATTATCATGGACGGTAACGGTAGGTGGGCAAAAGAACGTGGTAAACTAAGAGTTTTTGGTCACGAACATGGTGTAAAAACGGTAAGAATTGTCGTTGAAGAATGTGTTCAATTGAAGGTTGACTACCTTACATTATATACTTTTTCTACAGAAAATTGGAACAGACCAAAGATAGAAGTGCAGACACTTATGCGCTTATTGGTGTCTTCATTGAAGAAAGAACTTAAAACTTTTAACAAAAACAACATCCGTTTAAATACTATTGGTAAAATAGATGCGCTGCCTACTAAGGCGTATAGAGAGTTGGTCGAAGTAATGGATCAAACAAAGCAAAACACAGGCATGACGCTGACTTTGGCTTTGAGCTATGGGGCTCGAGAAGAGCTTCAATCTATGGTGAAAGAGATAAGTACCAAAGTTAAAAATAATATAATTTCAATTGAAAACATTGACCAAGAAATTATAAATAGCCATCTTTACACGCATGATTTACCAGACGTAGATTTGCTTATCCGTACTAGTGGAGAACATCGGATCAGCAATTTCTTATTATGGCAAATAGCGTATGCAGAGTTATATTTTATTGACGTATATTGGCCTGATTTTAGAGAGCACCACTTGGTGGAGGCCATAAAAAATTACCAGAACAGAGAACGAAGATTTGGAAAAACAAGCGAACAACTCACTTAAAGATATGACTAGGTTCATATCCTTGAACCACTTTTTAACTACACTTTTATTTTTAACGACCTTTATTGCCGCCGCACAGGATGATACCTATGAGGATGGTAAAAGCTATATTTTAGGTGGTATAGACGTTACCGGGCTGCAAAGTTATAATGAGCAAACCGTAAAAACGTACACAGGCTTAAGAGTAGGTCAACCTATTATATTACCGGGAGAACAAATTAGTGCAGTCATTAAAAAATTGTGGGGTCTTGAGCTTTTCAGTGAAATAGACATCTTTATTACCAATATTGAAGAAAACACCGTTTTTCTTGAATTGAACATAATAGAACGACCTACATTGACCAATGTAAAGTTTTACGGTGTTAAAAAAGGTAAAGTAGAAGGCTTAATTAAGGATACTGATCTTAAAAAAGGAAAGAAAATTACCGAAAGTTTAATTTCTAACTCCAAAAATTACATCACCAATAAGTATAAAAAACAAGGCTATTTAAACGCTGATGTTACTATTGCTACTTCTAAAGATACTATTGAAGGTAATACCCAAAATATGGTGGTTAATGTCAACAAAGGGGATAAAGTGAAAATTCGCGATATCATATTTGAAGGTAACAATCAATTGACTGATAAGAAGTTACGTAAAGCTTTGAAAAGTACCAAACAGAAAAAATTAGGTCGTTTCTGGAAAAAATCAAAATACATTCAAGAAGATTACGAAGAAGATCTTAGTTTACTGGTAGACAAATTTGCTGAAAATGGATACCGTGATGCTCGTGTAATTTCTGATTCTATTATTAAGATTGATGAAAATAACATTGATTTAAAAATAAAAGTTGAAGAAGGCGATAAGTATTACTTTGGTAATATTGATTTCGTTGGAAATACGGTATATACAGACCGTCAATTAAATCAGGTTTTAGGTATTAAAAAAGGTGATACTTATAATGGTGTGTTGTTACGAGAAAGAATAGCAGATAATTCTAAGCCTGATCCAAGTGATGTTACTAGTTTGTATCAAAACAACGGTTACTTATTTTCTACTATAAATCCAGTTGAGATTTCTGCAGCTAATGATACTATTGATTTTGAGATTAGAATTATTGAGGGTAAAGAAACTTTCTTAGATCACGTTACTGTATCTGGTAACGATAAAACGAATGACCATGTTATTTATCGTGAATTACGAACAAGACCTGGTCAGAAGTACAACAAGGCAGATATTATTAGAACTATTCGTGAATTAGGTCAACTTGGCTTTTTCGATGCGGAACAAATTACACCAGATGTCTTAAATGCGAACCCAAATGAAGGTACGGTAGATTTAGCTTGGAATTTGGTAGAGTCTGGTTCTAGCCAAATAGAATTGCAAGGTGGTTATGGCGGCGGTGGTTTCATTGGTACATTAGGACTGTCTTTTAGTAACTTCTCTATTCAGAATTTATTTAAAAAAGAAAAGTACAAACCGGTACCAATGGGTGATGGTCAAACTTTCGCTTTACGTTTACAGGCAAGTCAGACGTACAGGGTATATAGCTTAAACTTTGCAGAACCTTGGTTAGGTGGTAAAAAGCCAGTACGTTTTAATTTAAGTATGTCTAGAACGCAACAGTTTGCAGCTTCTTTTGACACTAGTGGAGATATTGATATTGATAAGGATCAACAGTTTTCTATTACGGGTATAACTGCAGGTTTAGCAAAGCGTGTACAATGGCCAGATGATTTCTTCACCATTTCACACTCACTTAGTTACCAGTTGTATGATTTTAGAAATTATAACATAGGTCTGTTTAACTTTGGTGATGGTAAGGCAAATTCATTAGCGTATACTTTTGGTATCTCAAGAAATGCTACTCAAGGTGGACGTATATTCCCAAGAGGAGGTTCTAACTTTGAAATAAGTGCTAAGTTTACTCCACCATGGTCTGTATTTAGTGATAAAGATTATAGATCTTTGCAAGATCGTTCAGCAGAAATAGAAGATATTGCTTCAGTTAATAGAACTGCCGCTGAACAGGCAGAACTTGAAGAAATTGATCAAGAACGCTTTAGATGGTTAGAATATTATAAAGTAAAATTTAAAGGAGATTGGTATACTACGTTGGTCGACAAATTAGTACTGCGCAGTAATGCAGAGTTTGGTTTCTTAGGTAATTATAACAGTGCAGTTGGAGACGTGCCATTTGAAAGATTTTACGTAGGTGGAGATGGTTTAGGTAATTTTACATTAGATGGTAGAGATGTAGTTCAATTAAGAGGTTATGATGAACAGGCGATAACACCGTATTCAGAAGATGGGTCTGTAGAAGGGGCGTTGATTTATAATAAATTCTCATTAGAGTTACGTTATCCATTAACATTGAAGCCTTCTGCATCTATTTACGGACTGGCATTTTTAGAGGCTGGTAATTCTTTCAACAATTTTCAAGACTTTAATCCGTTTGAATTAAAACGATCGGCCGGTGTGGGGCTGCGTATCTTTATGCCAGCATTTGGTTTGTTGGGTATTGATTTTGGTTACGGATTCGATGAGGATCTTAATCCAGCTTCTGCAGGGCAAGGACCAAGCGGATGGCAAACACACTTCATCATTGGTCAACAGTTTTAATTTTCATTGAATTATTATAATCGTGCTTAGTGCTAATCCTTTAATTTTAAAAGATTTAGTAATTTTGGCACGATATTTTCTATAGGATTAAACGACATTAACAATGAGTACAAAAACAAAAGTTCTATTACTAGTTTCGGTCATCTTCATTACAATGCAGGGTTTTGCCCAAAGAGGGGTTAGAATGGCCTATGTAGATATGGAGTACATTTTACAGAATGTAGATGAATACAGAGAAGCTACCGAGCAGTTAGAAACTAAAGTACAGCGTTGGAAAGTTGAAGTCGAGCAGAAGCAAAGTGTTGTGGAGCAGATGAAGAAAGATTTAATGGCAGAGAAAGTGCTATTGACTCCAGAGCTTATTGCAGAACGTGAAGAAGAAATTCAAATTTTGGAACGTGAAATGATCGAGTACCAACAAGATCGTTTTGGACCGCAAGGAGATTTAGTTTTGCAAAAAAGAAGGCTAATACAGCCTATACAAGATCAAGTGTTCAATGAAGTACAAAAAATTGGCACGAATAAAAAGTATGATTTTATTTTTGATAAATCTGCGGATGTTGTAATGTTGTATTCCGAAAAAAGACACGATATCAGTGATTTAGTGTTAAGGGGTATAGCTAGAACAAGAAAAATTAGCAAACCGACTAAAAAATCAAATGATCGTAGTAGATTAGATGATTTTGATGATGAAGAGGAAGAAGTTGTAAGTGAAGCATTACAAGAGCGTTTAGATAAAGCCGCTGAAGCAACTGAGACAAGAGAGAAAAGTGCTGCCGATGCGAAAGCTGAGCAACTAAAATTGCGTGAAGAACGTAAGAAGGCATACGAAGAAAGAAGAAAGAAGTTGTTAGAGGAACGCGAAGCTAAGAGATTAGAAAAATTAAAGGAAAGAAGCGAAAATAAAGAAGACGAAGAAAATAGCGATACCGAAAAAGACGATAACGGTACTATTTAAATAGGTTTAACAACCATAAAAATTAACACTCAATTAGAATTAAAATTACACTCATGAAACAAGTAAAAAAAATTGCGGTAGCCTTATTGTTGTTCGTAGCAACAACAAGTTTTGTAAATGCCCAAAGTAAGGTAGCTCATATAGACGTTACTCAATTATTATCTGCAATGCCAGAAATGAAATCGGCAGAAGCTGAGCTTAAGAAATTACAAGAAACTTACAATGCAGATATTGAAGGTTCAATGACAGAGTTGCGTAACAAGTACACACAGTACCAAAACGAAGCAGCGGCGAAGTCTAAAGAAGAGAACGAAAAAAGAGCTATAGAATTACAAGGTTACGAAAAGAATATTGGTGAGGCTCAACAAAGAGCTCAACAAGAATTCCAAAAGAAACAAGCTGAGTTATTCGCTCCTATTTCTGAAAAAGCGAAAGCAGCAATTGAACAAGTTGCAGCGGCACAAGGATTTGATTACGTTGTCGATGCACAAGCTGGTGGCGGTCTAATCGTTGCAAAAGGAAAAGACCTTTTAGCTGATGTTAAAAAACAATTAGGTTTCTAATAAGAGCCTTATAGTAAAAAAGAAAGCCATCTAATTAGATGGCTTTTTTTATGCTTTGATTTTTCTTTTAATATTCGTCCAGCGTAGGGTTTTGATGAACTTGCCTTCTTCGGCAGTTACCAAATAAGAGGTCTTATTTTGAGAGGCCTGTACATAACCAGACATGTTGTTCCAAAATGATTTTACAGATTTATTTTTCATAGCCATTTTCATCGAGGCAATACATGTGATTACGAATCCATAACGCATGGTATACATAGCTTTACCTTGTAACCTTTTCGCTTTTGCATTATATGCCTTCCCTGTAGGTCTTAGATGTTTTACTTTAAGTGTTGTATCAGTATATATTGTAAAGTTATGAAACCTTGCTAAGAGCTCATCTACCGTATCCCATCCAATTGCATTCTTCAATCCTCCTATGGTTTTAAAACAAGCTTTAGAATAGGCTTTAATGGCACCTCGTACATGATCTTTATCCATTGGGTGGTTCAATATCCATTCCCCAGCGTTATTTTGCTCATATATGAATCCACCACAAATACCTAAATTCTTAATTTGCAGATAGTACGAACATATTACTTTAAAGTAATTAGAAGGTAAAATAACATCGGCATCTAGTTTTACGATAACATCATAATTATCGTCCAAAACTTCTAATCCCTTATTAAATGCATTAATTACTTTACTGCCTGGCATATGTTGTGTTGAAGAGGTTGTATTCAACTTTTGAAACAGACTGTTCGCTGTACAGTATTGGTCTATAATGTTTTCTGTGCCGTCAGTAGAATTATCATTAACTAGAACAACTTTTTTAGGGGCTAATTTCTGTTGTAAAATAGAGTCTAAAGTACTTTTTAAAAAAGCCTCCTCGTTGTGTATAGGAATAACTATGTAGTAATCCATTTTAAACATAGTCTCTTATTTTCTGGTAGCGTAAACAATATAGTACCTCGGTGTAAATAAACGTAGAAAAGGTCTGAAGCCCATTTTTTTTACTGGATGGGCCCATTTCTTAGAATCTTGAATTTCCCATCCGGCTTTTTCTAATAGCCAGTCAAATTGCCAATCTTCAAATTCATGATAATGCCTGTCCCATTTATCTGTTTTGCTTCTATAGGCAGGAGAAAACCATAATTTCAGAGGTATGCTCGCAACTAATTTAGTAGCCTTGGTATTTGAAAGTAAATTCAATGGAGCTAAAAGATGTTCAAAAATCTCGAAAGCAGTAATGACATCTGCATTTGTGTTTGATACCGCGCTATAATCGATATCTAAATCTTCACCTTGGGTATTCTTTACCGAATAACCATCTTTTACCATGATTTTGGTAAACGGATTCTCAACACCCAAATCTAATATAGATTCGTCGGTGTTTATGTGCTTACGTAAAAAATGAAGTGTGTGTTTGTAACGTTTGTTTGGAAAACTGTTTTCGTACATGTTTAGATTCTGTATACCATTGCATTGACGTTCATTCCGGCGCCAACACTAGCAAAGATAACAACATCTCCCTTTTTAATTTCCTGATTTTCTAATTTACCGTCCTTTACAAGGTCAAATAAAGTGGGTATAGTGGCAACAGAGCTATTACCTAGCTTTGAAATACTCATGGGCATAATACCTTCGGGCATTTCTTTACCATATATTTTGTAGAAGCGTTTTACTATCGCTTCATCCATTTTTTCATTTGCTTGGTGAATAAATATCTTTTTCACCTCATCAATCTTAATACCGCTGTTATCTAAGCACGACGCCATAGCAGATGGTACGTTTGTTACCGCAAATTCATAAATTTTTCTACCGAGCATTTTTATATAGTAAGCCTTTTTCTCGTCCTCTTTATTGTAAGATTCTCCAAAAAAAAGAAAGTTGGCTTCATCGTTTGCATAGGTTGCAGATTCGTGACCTAATATTTCACCACCGTCAGTAGAGCTTTCTAAAATTGCAGCACCTGCACCATCAGAATATATCATAGCATCGCGATCATTATCGTCTACAATTCTTGATAAAGTCTCAGCGCCAATAACCAAACATTTTTTGGCAATACCACTTTTGATGAACGCATTGGCTTGAATCATACCTTCGAGCCAACCTGGACAGCCAAAGATTAAATCATACGCAACACACTTCGGATTCTTTATCTGTAATTGGTGCTTTACTCTAGTGGCTAAACTTGGTAGTGTATCGCCTTGAATATAGCCCTCTTTTAAGTCACCAAAATTATGGGCGACAATGATGTAGTCTAAACTTTCTTTGTCTATTTGAGCATTCTTAATAGCTTTTTCAGCAGCGAAAAATGCTAAGTTAGACGTAGTGAATTCTTTAGGAGCATATCGCCTTTCTTCAATACCAGTAATGGCTTTAAACTTCTCTATAATAACTTCGTTATTATGTTTGAAGGATGTGCCGTCTAAATTTAAAAAATTATGGTTATTAAAATCTGTGTTAGAAATTTTTAAATCAGGAATATAGCTTCCTGTTCCCGTAATTGATATGCTCATTTTAATTTTTTGAATTGTGCCCGGCAATTTAAGTAAATTATAAAAATATTATATGCATGCATAGTAAATTTTACGATGGTCAATGCACATTTCTTAAAATAAGTCAAATTAAAAAAGCCTTTTCGAATTGTCGAAAAGGCTTGGTAGTATGGCTTTAGAGCTATTATTCAGTTTCCATGTACGCCTCAATTGGTGCGCATGTACAAATTAAATTACGGTCTCCATATGCATCGTCAACTCTACGTACCGAAGGCCAAAATTTATTTTCGGCAATGTATGGTAATGGAAAAGTTGCTTTTTGTCTTGAGTATGGAAATTGCCAATCATCTGTTGTGGCCATTTCTAATGTATGCGGAGCATTTTTAAGTACGTTATTTGACTCATCAGCATTAGATTCGTCTATTTCTGATCGAATAGAAGTCATTGCTTCGCAGAACCTGTCTAGCTCAGCTAAATTTTCACTTTCGGTAGGCTCGATCATTACTGTTCCTGCAACAGGAAATGAAACCGTTGGAGCGTGAAACCCGTAGTCCATTAATCGCTTTGCAATGTCGGTTACCTCAATGCCGTTTTTCTTGAAAGGCCTACAGTCCAATATCATTTCATGAGCTGCTCTCCCTTTTTCACCCGTGTATAAAACATCAAATTTACCTTCAAGCTTATGCTTAATATAATTGGCATTAAGAATGGCAATCTTTGTTGATTGGGTAAGACCATGTTCACCTAACATTTTAATGTATCCGTAAGAAATTAGGCAAACCAATGAACTTCCCCATGGGGCTGCAGAAATTGCTGTAATAGCATCTTCTCCACCTGTTGTTATTACTGGGTTACTTGGTAAAAATGGAACCAGTTGTGGAGCAACGCATATTGGACCAACACCTGGTCCGCCGCCACCATGTGGTATAGCGAAAGTTTTGTGTAAGTTTAAATGACAAACATCTGCACCAATGGTTGCTGGGTTTGTTAAACCAACTTGTGCATTCATATTGGCGCCGTCCATATAGACTTGACCACCATGATCATGAATTAATTTTGTAATCTGCTTAATTGATGATTCAAATACACCATGTGTAGATGGGTATGTCACCATTAACGCAGCTAAGTTGTCTGAATGTAATTTTGCTTTCTCTTCAAGATCCGCAACATCAATATTTCCTTTCTCATCTGTCTTGGTTACCACAACTTTCATACCTGCCATTACAGCAGAAGCCGGGTTGGTACCATGTGCCGAAGATGGAATCAAGCATATGTTTCTATGAGATTCTCCTCTAGATTCATGATACGCTCTAATAACCATTAACCCTGCATACTCGCCTTGTGCACCAGAATTTGGTTGCAATGAAGTGTCTGCAAAACCTGTAATTACCGAAAGATCTTTTGCTAGTTCTCTTAGAATAGTTTGGTATCCTTCTGCTTGGTCAATCGGTACAAATGGGTGAATATTTCCCCAGTTAGAAGAACTTAATGGCAACATTTCACTAGCTGCATTTAATTTCATGGTACAGCTACCCAAAGAAATCATACTATGATTTAGAGCTAAATCTTTGCGTTCCAATTTCTTAATGTAACGCATTAATTCAGTCTCTGAATGGTATGAATTAAACACCTTGTTTTCCATGAAAGCACTGCTACGCTGAATATTGTTTGGTATTGAAGTTGAGCTTAGCAAACTAGTGATTTCTGTTGCAGACTTGCCAAGAGCCTCAGTGAAAATGGATATAATCTGATTGATATCGTTTAATGAGGTAGCTTCATTGACTGCGATTGAAATAGTATCATTATCTACATAGTTGAAATTAACTTCATTTGCTTCTGCAATTGGGCGTATTTTTTTAGCATCTGCTTTTACCGTAATAGTATCGAAATAAGCTGAGTTAATCTGGTATAGACCCAAATTCTCAAGAGCATCAACTAACGTAACTGCGGTAGCGTGAATTTTTGAGGCTATGTATTTTAGCCCTTTTGGACCGTGATACACCCCGTACATACCTGCCATTACCGCCAATAATACCTGCGCCGTACAAATGTTGGATGTTGCTTTGTCTCTTTTAATATGTTGTTCCCTAGTCTGCAATGCCATTCTTAAAGCAGGCTTCCCATCGGTATCTTTCGTTACACCGATTATTCTACCAGGTATATTTCTTTTAAATTCTTCTTTTGTAGCAAAGAAGGCAGCGTGAGGACCACCATAACCTAACGGAATTCCAAAACGCTGTGTAGTACCAACAACTACGTCTACACCAAAATCTCCAGGAGGAGTCAATAGCACTAAGCTCATGATATCTGCAGCTACAGCTACCTTGATTTCATTTTCCTTTGCTTTAGCAACAAAATCAGCATAATCAAAGACTTGTCCGTATTTGCCAGGATACTGTAGTAGGGCACCATAAAAATCTGTACTGAAGTCAAATTCTTCATGATTGCCAATTACCAGTTCGATACCTAAAGGAGTCGAGCGGGTATTTAAAAGTGATAGTGTTTGCGGTAAAATTTCTTCTGATACAAAGAATTTTACAATGTTGTTCTTTTTTTGATCACGGCTTCTTACATCAAAAAGCATGGTCATTGCTTCTGCAGCAGCTGTACTTTCATCTAAAAGCGAAGCATTTGCAAGTTTCATTCCTGTTAAATCTGAAACTATGGTTTGAAAGTTTAATAATGCTTCTAATCTACCTTGGGCAATTTCAGCTTGATATGGAGTGTAAGCAGTGTACCAACCCGGGTTTTCAAGAATATTTCTTTTAATTACTGACGGAATCAAACTTTCGTGATATCCTAAACCAATATAAGTTCTAAAAACTTTATTTTTTTTAGATAACGCTTCTGTGTGTGCAAGAAACTTATGCTCACTCATTGGTGGATCTAATTTTAGGGGCTCTTTAAGGCGAATATGTTCTGGTATGGTCTCAAAAATAAGCTGTTCCAGATTTTCAACACCTACCGTGTTGAACATGGTATTTAAATCTTCATCCCTAATGCCGATATGGCGTAATGCAAACACGTCAGTCTTCATAGATACTATTGTTATATAATGTGTAAAATTACCACTTTTATGTGTTTAAATTAGTGCTGTAAGCTATTCATATCTTGAAAGTTTTTAACCAAAACAAAAGGTTATAAACACTTTAACTACTTTTGTTTAATGACCATAATCAAAAAGATTTTTGATTTTTATCTTGATGCTAGTATTCATGTCGCATTGGCGATATTTAGCTTGGTTCATGTTACTGCGCTAACTTTAAACATAAATGTACCTTTAGAACTCTATTTTTTTATTTTTTTCGGTTCTATTAGTTGCTATAATTTTGTAAAATTTGGAGTAGAGGCAGAGAAGTATATTCTTGTAGCCAACACATATCAAAAAAACATTCAATTTTTTAGTTTTGGGTGTTTGCTTGTTGCAGGGTATCAGTTGTTTTTTTTGCCTGAACGAATTTTTATTGGATTACTTGTATTGGCAGTAATTACGGGTCTTTATGCCTTACCTGTTTTGCCGAAGAATAAAAATTTTAGAAGTTTTAGCGGTTTAAAGATACTTATAGTTGCAGTTGTTTGGGCTGGTACAACAGTAGTATTGCCAGTTATTTCTAAACTAGAAATTGTTTCTTGGAATGTAAAGGTAGAGACGGTACAACGTTTTCTGTTTGTGCTGGTTTTATTGGTGCCTTTCGAAATCAGAGATTTAAAATATGATAGTGTAACTCTAAAAACTTTGCCACAAAGAGTAGGGGTGAAGGGAACAAAAATGATAGGGTATAGTTGGGCAATACTTTTTTATGCTGCTACCTTTTTGAAAACAGATTTAGATGTTACCCACATTATTGTGAAGACAGTTCTATTCTTAGTATTAATGTTGATGATATTTAAAACAAAAATAAATCAACACAAATACTTTTCATCTTTTTGGGTAGAAGCAATTCCATTATTGTGGTGGTTACTTTTTGTTATAAGTAAGAGGTATTTTATTTTGCTTTAGAAAAGGTTTCTTTCATTTTTTTCTTTTCTTCTTCAGACAGTACAGCAAGTCTAGCTTGATTGCAAAGAGAAGTTAACTTAGTATTGTCTTTACTGTGCTTTGCACAGGTTTTACACATAAATAAATGAAATTTTAATTTTATTTTATCCCAACCAGAAGCTTCTTCGTATTGAGCTTTATCGCAAATATTTGCTGCCTTTTCACATGAAATCATCATAACTAAAACCAATTTTGATTTAAACAACCCATTAAGCCTGTTCTGGCTCTATGTATCATTACCCATAGGTTAGACGCGTTAATTCCTAAAGCATTACAAATATCTTCAGTTTCCATTCCTTCAATAGTTTTCATGGTAAAAACTTGAGCTTGCTTTTTAGGTAACTTAGAAATGCAATTTTGAATGGCAAAGCCCAATTCTTCGTTCTCAAGAGCGTCATTTTCAAAATTACTATTGGGGTCGGCAATGCGTTCTTCTAACCAATCACCTTCAGCATCGGTCTGTGAACTATAGCTCATACGTACCTCTGCTTTTCCCTTTTTTGAATTAATTTTGCGATAGTGGTCAATGACCTTACGTTTGAGAATTGCAATTAGCCATGTTCGTTCTGCCGCATCACCTTTAAAGTTTTTGGCAGATTTTAGACCAGCTATAAAAGTGTCTTGAACAAGGTCTTTTGCGATTTCTGCATCGCTTACCCTAGTTACGGCGTAGTTAAATAGATAATCTGCATAGAGATCTACCCACTTATCAGGATTTAGATTGTTTATTTCCATTTTTTATTCTGCATGTCAAAAGTAATTGAATTTTGGCTATTATGTTTACTTTTGGTTCTAAACGCTATTATCATGAGAAATATACTAATTTTTCTGCTGCTTTTTGTTACTCAGTTTGCTATAAGTCAAATAGAGTCAAAGCCGATTTCTGAATTTATTGATTTTGATGAATCTGCAGAAGTATTGTTAGATGTAAGAACACCAGCAGAGTTTGAAGCAGGTTGTATAAACGGAGCTATTAATATTAATTGGCTTTCAGATGAATTCAATCAACAAATACAAGGTTTGGATAAAAGCAAAAAAATCTTTGTTTACTGTAAAATGGGGGGTAGAAGTTTAAAATCTCAAGAGAGGTTAGCAGAATTTGGCTTTAAGAATGTAGTAAATTTAGAAGGTGGTTATGATGGTTATTCTAGTAAATAGTATAACATAAATTTATTTTTGGGTGTTTATAATTCTGCTAGAATTTTTGTCAATTGGTTATCTCTTATAGGTTTGACGATGTAGTCTGATACTTCTTTTATTTTTTTTGTCTTTTCAAAATCGACCAAGTCTACAGATGATGAAAGAATATATACGGTTATTTTTTTTGTAGCTTTTGATATCAACTTAATGTATTCATCCATAAACTTGTACCCATCCATTACTGGCATATTAACATCCAGAAAAATAACATCTGGTAATATGTTATAGTTGTCAATATTTTTATTAAAAAAGTTCATTGCTTCTGCACCATCGGTAAATGGCATGATGTTGCTGACAGATTTATGAGACTGTAAGGTGTGAAGTATGGTATATTGAAAAACTTCGTCATCATCTATTACGCAAACTTGAATATTATTGTCCATCTTTTTTAATTTAAAATGATAAAAAATGTTGTTCCGACGTCAACTTTACTTTTTGCCGAAATGGAACCGCCCATAGCTATTATTTGGGCCTTTGTCAAAAACAGACCGATGCCTTTTGCATCTGGGTGTTTATGAAATACTTTGTTAAGTCCGAATAATTTGTGGCCATTACTTTTCATATCTATTCCTAACCCATTATCTTCAAATTCTAATGTTGTTCTTCCATTTACAGTATTTGAGGTAATTGAGATTTCTGGTACTCTATCTTCGGATCTGTATTTCAGTGAATTACTTACTAAATTAAGGAAAATACTTTCTAAATAGATAGGATTGTATTTTACATTTTTCGCTTTAGAAAAATCACATCTTATGTTGGCGTTACTTTCTATTAATTCGGCAGCTAATATTTCTTTGGTTTTTAACAGCGTCTGTTCAAAGCAAAGTTCTTGAGTTATCTCAACAGCTGAGTGTTTTATTGATATCGTTTCTATTAGGGCGTTAAGCGTTTCCGTCAAATGGTCTATTACGATTTCAAACTTTCCAAAAATCTCTACTTTTTTGCTCTCGTTTTTGGTGCTTTTATATAGACCTAATAGTGCGTTCAAGTTGCTTACCGGGGATCTTAAATTATGTGATGTAATATGATTGAATTCAGCAAGTTGCTTGTTTTTTGAAGTTAAGTTTGTCGTTGATTTTTCTAAACTTCTATTGGTGTTCATTATTTTTTTTTGAGCTTCTATTTGCTCAGTAATATCTTGACTAGAACCTATTAGTTCTATAACTTTGCCCTCAGAGTCTAGTATTACTTCTCCAATTAATATTATTGATCTAATAGAATTATCATTCTTTATGATTCTATGATGAAATTTGTCAAACTTTTTTGTTTTTATTATTTTTCGGCTAACATCAATTACTTTTTCGCGATCAGCTGGGTGAACTCTGTTTATATATGTATTGAAATTAAGTTTCGTTTCTTGATCAAAATCTAAAATTTTCAATAAATTTTCCGATTTCTCCATAACATCATTGACAATGTCCCATTTCCAATAACCAATACTGGAGAGCTGTTCGGCGAAATTTAAAAGTTGGTTTTTTTCTAATAAATCTTGTTCTCTTTTAATACGGTCTGTTACATCTTGTGCGGTGCCAATTAATTCTATCATTTGGTCATTACTGTCCTTAACTACTTCGGCCATTAGCTCAAGAGATCGAATTGAATTGTCATTCAAAATAATTCGGTATGATAAAAGAGTTTCGCTTTTTTGTGTAGAGACTATATGTTCTATATGCTCAACGACCTTTTCAGAATCTTCTGGATGTATTCTTGATAAGAATAAATCCATATCTATTGATATGCCTAATTCAAGGTCATAGAGTTTATAAAGATTGTCTGACCATTTTGATTTGCCTGTATGGGGGTTCCACTGCCAAGATCCCATCGAAGCCATTTCTTCGGTAAAAGAAAGTAGATGGTTTTTTTCTTTTAATAATTGTTCTGTTTCGACGATATGTGTAATGTCTTGGGTCGTACCCAATAATTCAATATTTCCATGTTCGTCTTTAGAAATTTCACGTCTAACTTCTAAGGTTTTAATTTCATTATTGTTTAATATAATTCGATATGTAGACCTTGGCTCTTCTATGCCATTTAGTAAGTTTTTGATTACTTCTTTTACCTTGTCTTTATCGGGTGGGTATATCATGGATATGGCTTTGTCCATATTTACTTCTGATCCCAGTTCAAATCCATAAATTTTATAAAGACTATCAGACCATTGAAATATATTTTTTTTTGGTTTCCATACCCATATACCTAACATAGCCATTTGCTCTGCAAGGCTGAGCTGTTGGTTGATTTTAAGTAATTCTAGTTCATTGTTTTTAGCTATAGTTATATCTTGGCATGTGCCTGACATCTCAAGAACTTCACCTTTACTGTTTAGGGTGATTTTACCGACAGATTTTATGATTTTAATACTGCCATCGTCTAGTTGAATTCTATACGTGGATTCTAGAAAATTGCCAGTTTTCATCGCTGTTTTAAGGTTGGCGACTACAGCTTTTTTATCTTCTTCATGTACATAATTAATATAAGTTTCGAAAGTTAAAGGTTCTTGTTTATCGTGACCATAAATAGCATGTAAATTATCGGACCAAAAAACCTCGTTGGTGGGTGTGTTCCATTGCCAATAACCAATCATTGCCATCTTTTCTGCAACGTTTAATTGTTGGTTTTTTTTAGAAAGTTCTAATTCTCTTGACTCATTATCCGTAACATCTAAACATGTGCCGAGTAATTCGTGCAAACCATCATTTCTGTTTTGGGTAACCTTGCCTATAATCTGTATAATTCGTATGGTGCTGTCACTAAGAACAATTCTATGTGTAAAATCATAGAATTTATTATCGTGAATAGATCGATCGATCCTTTCTTTTACGAATGCTTGATCATCTGGGTGTATTCTATTGAAATACGAACTAAAAGATAATTGCTCTGTTTTAGGTAAATCGAACATTTTAAATAGGTTGTTCGACCAAAAAACATCATCGGTTTCAGGTTTATATCTCCAATACCCCATTGTTGTCAGATGCTCTGCAAAATCAAGTAATTGGTTTATTTCTATTAACTCATGTTCGATTTTTATGCTATTGGTAATATTTCGTGCAGTACCAATTAATACCTTATCGTCACTTAAATTATTTGATAAAATATCTGCAGAAATTTCTAATGTTCTAACGCTACCATCCTTTGTTATAAGACGATGATTGAAAGTTTGCTTTATTCCACTTTCTTGAACCAACTTCAGTACTTTGTCAACGTGGTGCTTATCATCTGGGTGTATGCGAGCATATAGCATTTCAAAACTTATAGCTTGGTCAGATTCAAAATCTGTTATTTTATAAAGATTGTCTGACCATTTGAATGCACCTGTGCTTGGGTTTAATTGCCAGGTACCAGCCTCATTAATTGTCTCAGTTAATTTTAATTGTTTATTGGTATGTGAAAGTTCTTTTTTAATAGCAATGCGTTCTGTTATGTCTTGACAGGCTCCTAGCACGGTTATAATCTCACCTTTTTCATTTGGGACAACTTTACCTTTTGAAATTAGTGTTTTTATTGTGCCATCCTTTAACCGAAGTCGGTATCTAGAATCTGGAAATTCTTTTGTTTCTAAAACTGATTCGAATTTTCTAGCTATTTCTTCTTTATCATCTTCATGAATATAGCTTAAGTAAACATCATAAGATATTGGATTGCTTTTGCTATGGTTGAAAATTTTGTAAAAATTATCTGACCATATTAATTCTCCCGTGAGAACATTCCAATTCCAAGAGCCAGATTTAGCTAATTCTTCAGCATAGTTTAATTGATGTTTTAGTTGAATATTTTGTAGGCTTGAATCATTACCTAGGTTTATTTCTTTAACTATCCCATAAATACTAATACATTCCCCGTGGTATGTAATTGGCTGTGCGGTAATTTGTAATAGACGAGAATTGCCTTTTGCGGTTATTATTTCATAATCCAACTCGAACGAAACATCATTTTCTATAACATTTTTATGTGCTTGTAGAATTTTGTTTTCTGAATCAACATTCTTGAAGTTTCCATAGCAGTTTTCGATATCCGGAATATAATCTAATGGAACTTCGTGAATTTTTTTTAAAATGATGTTCCAATCTATTGACTTAGATTTTAAATCAATCTGAAATATAGCCAGCTTAGGCTCTTTGTTAAAAGACTCCGGAAATTTCTTTATATACGAAAGAGTGTTCTCTTTACTCATTCCAATTATAGATTATATAATTATGTAGAAAAGTTAAATATATTTACTGGCTTTAAAAAAATAATATTGTAGCTGTATGGCTACAAGATAATTATTAAATATTTCATTTATAGTGTGTTTCGAGATTTTGTGATTTACACGATAGACGAAAATATTGTAATTGACTCTTTTCAGAATCACAATATTTTTTAATACCAGATGTTGAAGTTAGAGTGTACTTTGATTTTTATAACTCAAACTACTATTTTAGTCAGCTTGTACCGTTACAAATAATATTTTAAAAAAATGTATGTTTAAAATTATCTCACTTAAGTTTAAAACTTTACCCAATTCATTATCAATGGTGTTGACTATTTTAGTGTTTTTTGTTTTTTCATCAATTCAAGCCCAAAACGACACTGTATTTTTCGATGCTAAATGGAAGATCACTTCTAGAGAAGAAGCTTCTTTTTTTAGACCCAAAATTGAAAAGATGGGCAACTTATACAAGGTTGAAGACTATTACATAAGTGGTAAACTACAAATGCGTGGTATGTCTTCAAGTAAAGAAAAAGACATATGGTTTGGTTTGGTTACCTGGTACAAAGAAAATGGGAAGGCTTATCGCCAAAGCACATATGCAAACAATAGGCTAGATGGTGAATTTATTTCCTATGACGGCGATGAAAAATATATAGCATATTATAAGAACGGTTCTTTTATTTCTGGCAAAATGATTTCAGATTATGGAGAAGGCCACTTTTATCAAGAAAAAGCAGGAGATACGTTAGTGCAGGTTTATTATGATGGTGAGCGAAAAGGTATTAGATATGAGAATTATAGTACCTTAAAAAAAGGAAATTACCATTCTAAGTACTATGGTGATGGTGGTAAATTAATAGGTGATCGTACGCTACTTTCAAATGGTTATGCAAAAGGGGTAGAGGTGTTTTATTATTATAATCCCATGAGAGTTCAACAAATTAGATATCTTCCATATGGCCGAGAACTTATTTCTGCAACCTATTATCATAACGGGCAGGTTCGAGAAAAGGTCAATACTAATGGTAAATGGTCAAAAGAATATTATTCTAAATCAGGTGAGCTTTTAGGTAAAATCGAGTATGCTTTAGATGGTGATTACTTGCGTCCTACAAATGGTAAACTCATTAAATTTCAATTAAATACGACTAAAGAATATAATGGGACAATTGGTTCTATAACTATATATTCTGATGGGAAAATTATAACGGAAGAGGTTTATAATACCAATAATAAATTAACGACTTCTTCCAAATTTGAAAATGGCTTTAAATCATTGCAAATAAATTTTGATGATAATGGTAACGAGATCCATAGAATGACCTTTAAAAATGGGTTGCCTTTACATGGTACGGAAATTACCAAATATCATAGTATTGTTTATGAAGACGGTGAATTGGTAGAAGAGATTGTATTTTATAGAAATACTCAGAAACCGCAGAAAAAGATGAATAAGATCAAAGAAGTTTATTACGACTTTGACGGCAATATTCTAGGTGAATTAAAAATTAATTTTGAAAACGGATTTAGTTCTCCCTACGAAGGTAAACGGTTTACCTTAGGGTCAGAGAATGGCGAAGTGTCCGGTATTAATGAGTTTAAAGAAGGTGTGTTGGTAAAGCGTACAGATTTTAGAAAGCGCTTGGTCGCTAAAGATACCTATAAGACCTTCAAGAAGATAGAAGAATATGATAACAACGGCTATGACAAATTAAGAGAGATTCGTTTTTATAGTAATGGACAAATACAGAGTGATATTACCTATGCTAAGTATAAGGAAGTAAAGGGTGAATTTTTTGATATGCAAGGTGAGCAGCTGGGCGTATTTGATTACAAGAACAAAGAGGGAAAATTATATAAATTTTTTGTAGACAGTAATGACATACAATTAATAGACGTTTATGAGAATGGTATGGTAGTATCTTCAAAAAGATATGAAATGCAAAGAAATGTAGATTATGACAAGCAGAAAGCTATTTTAATACATGACTTTGATATTACTTGTTGTGAATCTTTTTATAGTGATGAAACAGCAGAATTACTTGGTCGTGTTGAATATGTAAACAAAAAACCTTGGCAAGGTATTGCTTACAGCACTGCAGATAAAACAAAATATGTAATTGATCAAGGTAAACGCAATGGTGATTATGTAAAATATGATTACTCTGGTAAAATTAAAGAGGAAGGTAAATTTGTAAATGATAAGAGAGAAGGCGCGTTTAATTATTATAACTATATCGAAGTTTTAAAGAAAACTGAAAATTATACGAATGACATATTAAATGGTGATGTAGTATACTACAATGATGAAGGTATATTGATTTCTAAAGTAGAATACAAGAATGGCGAACCTTATAATGGTACAATACTTTTAAATACATACTCCAAACGTGGTGCTAACGAGGAGTCTTACGAGAAAGGTGTTTTAGTAAAACGTATAACCTACGGGGAGAATGGTAAAAATGTAACTACGTATGTAAACGGGATAGAAGATGAGACCGTTTCATATTATCCTGAATCAGATTTTATAAGGCTTAAGTATCGGTCAAAAAATAATTATATAGATGGCGATGTAATTAGATATAATGAGAAAGGTGATCAAGAATATAAAGCCAATTTAAAAATGGGGGTGTTGATATCGGGTACAATCCTGTTAACTACAAACAATTATAATAACAGAGTAAGTTATGTTAAACTTACCAAAAGCGATGAATATATAAAAACGGAAGTAATCGATATTGATGGCATAGTTATTTTCGAGGCTAAAGAAAAAATAATTTTAGGTTCTCGACCAGAATATTTAGAACGCTTAAATATTGTTACAAAGTTTATTGATAGCTATCATTTGTATTAATGTAATATACATAACTACGGTGAATATTTAAAAAGGGATTCGATCTAAATCGACTCCCTTTTTTTAGTTTTTAAGTAACATATTACGATTGTAATAATCCGGCTCTTTCTAGCAATGCCTCAACATTTGGTTCTGCTCCTCTAAATCTTTTATAAAGTGTCATTGGGTTTTCAGTACCACCTTGCGACAATACATTGTCTTTAAATTTAGTTGCGACTTCTTTATTGAAAATACCTTCTTCTTTAAAATAGGCAAAGGCATCTGCATCTAACACTTCAGCCCATTTGTAGCTATAATACCCAGAAGAATATCCGCCTTGAAAAATATGAGAGAATGCGGTACTCATACACGTTTCTGGTGTTGCTGGGTAAAGACTGGTGTCTTTAAATGCTTCATCTTCGTGTGCTTTTACATTGGTAATACTTGTTGGGTAAATTCCGTGCCAAGACATATCCAATAATCCAAAACTTAACTGTCGTAGTGTTTGCATACCTTCTTGAAAGGTTGCCGATTCTTTTATTTTCTGTACCAATGCCATGGGTATGGTTTCGCCGGTTTCGTAATGTTTTGCAAACAGTTCCAATGCTTCTTTTTCATAACACCAGTTTTCTAACACCTGACTAGGTAATTCTACGAAATCCCAAAAAACAGATGTTCCAGAAAGGCTAGGGTAGGTAGTGTTTGCCAGCATACCATGTAACCCATGTCCAAATTCATGGAATAAGGTCGTTACCTCATTAAAAGTCAATAAAGATGGTTTGCTTTTAGTTGACGGAGTAAAGTTGCACACGTTAGATATATGCGGACGCACATTTTCTCCGTTTCTTTTCCATTGCGATTTGTATGAAGTCATCCACGCGCCACCTCGTTTACCTGCTCTTGGGTGAAAATCTGCATAGAATAATGATACGAAATTTTTATCGGCATCATAAACCTTATACGTTTTTACCTCGTCATGATATTTTTCAATGTCATGTACTTCTTCAAATTGTAAGTCGAATAGGTTCTCGGCAACTTTGAAAACGCCGTTAATAACGTTTTCTAATTTAAAATAAGGCTTCAGCTTTTCGTCATCCAAATTAAATAACTCTTGCTTTAATTTTTCAGAATAATAACTGCTATCCCATTTTTCTAAACGGTCAATATTATCTAGTTTTTTGGCGAAATTTTCTAGTTGTTTAAACTCACGCTCTGCAGCTGGCTTCGCTTTTGAAAGCAATTCGTTTAAGAAAGAATGAACTTTCTCTGGTGTCTCTGCCATACGTTCTTCAAGAACGAAGTTGGCGTGTGTTTTATACCCTAAAAGATTGGCTCTCTCAAAACGTAACTTGGCAATATCAAGAACGTTTTCTTGATTATCTAACTTGTCGTTATGAAATGCTCTACTGCCAAATGCCATTGAAAGTTCTTTTCTTAACTCTCTATTCTTGGCATACTTCATAAACGGAATATAGCTTGGGTAGTCTAACGTAATCATCCAGCCATCTTCTTTGCCTTTTGAAAGTGCTAAATGAGCAGCAGCTTCCTTTTCACCTTCTGGTAATCCGTCTAAATCTGCTTCATCCGTTAGGTGCAATTGATATTTATTGGTTTCGGCTAGTACATTCTCACCGAACGTCAATTTAAGTTTAGCCAGTTTGGCATCTATAGCTCTTAAGCGTGTTTTCTTTTCTTCAGATAGATTAGCTCCGTTTCTACTAAAACTCTTGTATTTTTTATCTAAAAGAGTGTTTTGCTCCACAGTAAGGTCTAAACTTCCTTTTTGATCATAAACTGCTTTTACTCTTTTGAACAGGTCTTCGTTTAATGTAATGTCATTACCGAATTCTGATAATAACGGAGAAACCTCTTGAGCGATTTTTTGAATCTCCTCGTTTGTTTCTGCAGAATTTAAGTTGAAAAATACACTTGATATTCTATCTAATTGCTGTCCTGAAAATTCTAAGGCTTCTATCGTGTTTTCAAATGTAGGCGCATCGGTATTTTTAGTGATAGCATCTATTTCTGCCCTAGCGTCTTCAATAGATTGTAGAAATGCTGGCTTAAAATGCTCGTTTTCTATTTGTAAAAATGGAGCGGTATCAAATGGGGATAATAATGGATTCATATTTCTAGTATTGAGAAATTAGATTTGAGAATTGAAATTTCTTGTAGATGACTATTTACCGTTTACAGCTTTAGCGCCATCAATTACTTTTTGTTTTAAACCTTCTTTATATAAGATAATTTTGTCCAAAACACACTTGTCTGAGCTACCTATAATTTGTGCAGCTAATATTCCTGCATTTTTTGCTCCGTTTAATGCAACAGTGGCAACCGGTACACCACCAGGCATTTGAAGGATAGATAAGATAGAGTCCCAACCATCTATAGAATTACTGCTTTTAACAGGAACTCCAATTACAGGTAGCGGAGACATAGAAGCTACCATACCTGGTAAATGAGCAGCGCCACCGGCACCTGCTATAATTACAGAATAGCCATTAGTGTGTGCATTTTTACTGAAATCGAATAATTTTTCTGGTGTTCTATGTGCAGATACTATATCGACATCTACTTCTATATCAAAACCTTTTAAAATATCTATGGCATCTTGCATTACGGGCATGTCACTTGTACTACCCATTACTACGGCTACTTTACTCATATTTTTTATTTTGAAATCACTTGAATTGTTTCCTTTACTTTTTCGGCAATCGCTCTCGCTTTACCTAAGTCATTATTTACGATGGTAACATGTCCCATTTTACGAAATGGTCTGGTTTGTGCCTTTCCGTATATATGCGGAGTAACACCTTCCATCGCTAAAATTTCTTCTATATTTTTATAGACAACATCACCTGTGTAGCCTTCTGCGCCTACTAAATTGACCATTACACCAGCAACTTTGCTATCGGTTATTCCTAAAGGTAAACCTAGAATACTACGTATGTGTTGTTCAAACTGGTTGGTGTAACTAGCCTCAATACTATAATGACCACTGTTATGTGGTCTTGGTGCCACTTCGTTCACCAATATTTTATCATCTTCGGTTTGGAACATTTCAACTGCTAACAAACCTGTAAGTCCTATTTTATCCGCTACTTTTAATGCTAGTGCTCTTGCTTTTTCAGCCACTTTCTCATCAATACGAGCAGGACAAATAACGTATTCTACTTGGTTGGCTTCTGGATGAAACTCCATCTCTACAACGGGGTATGTCTTAATTTCTCCTTCAGAATTTCTTGATACGATTACTGCTAATTCGTTTTTAAACGGAATCATAGTTTCGGTAATGCATTCTCCCGTAGGTAATCCTTGTAAATCGTCTAAACTGCGAACAACTTTAACTCCTTGTCCGTCATAACCGAATTGAGCTACTTTCCACACAAACGGAAATTGTAAACCTCCGTTTTCAATACTATCTTCAATTTCACTCAAGTACGCAAAGCGCTGAAAATCTGCAGTTGGTATTTCGTTATCTACATAAAATAACTTCTGTTTTGCCTTATTTTGAATAATACGTAACGCTTTTGGTTGCGGATATACTTTTACGCCTTCATCCTCTAATTTCTCTAAAGCATCAAGATTTACATTTTCAATTTCTATGGTCAACACATCTACATCTTTACCAAAATTGTAAACAGTGTCAAAATCTAAAAGACTTCCTTGTACGAATTCGTTACATGACATTCTACTTGGTGCTTCAGAAGAAGCGTCTAGAACTTTGGTGTAAATATCCCATTTTCGCGTTTCGTACAACATCATTTTACCTAGTTGACCACCACCTAATATGCCTAATTTAAAATCTGAAGAAAAATAATCCATATAATTGTTGCTTTTGGCAGTTGAAAAAACGCCTTAAGTACTACAAAAATACGGTTAAATCTTAGAAACCAATTCCTTTCTAATCAAAAACACAAGGCAATACCTTATCTTTGCAGACCTTGATAATTTATGAAAATTGATACAAATTCACGACAAGTTTTTTAAACCTTACCTCAGCGAATCTGAAATTTTGCAGGCTGTAAAAACGGTTGCAGATAAAATTGCCGAAGATTATAAAGATGAGACGCCCATTTTTGTAGGTGTGTTGAATGGGTCTTTTATGTTCGTTTCAGATTTAATGAAAGCCTATGAACACCCTTGCGAAGTTTCTTTTGTAAGACTTAGTTCTTACCAAGGCTTAACATCTACGGGTATTGTAGAGACATTGTTAGATGTGCCAGAAAATATTGAAGGGCGTAGTGTCATTATTTTAGAAGATATTATTGATACAGGGCGTACCTTGCAGAAATTGGTGCATTTATTTTCTAAAACCAAGGTTAAAGAATTTAAAATAGCCAGTCTTTTTTATAAGCCAGATGTATATAAGGGCGAATATGCCATCGACTATTTTGGCTTGGCAATACCTGACAATTTTATTGTAGGTTATGGTCTAGATTATAAAGAACAAGGACGAAATTTAAAAGAAGTATACCAACTAAACCAGAAACATATGATTAATCTTGTACTCTTTGGTAAGCCAGGAGCCGGCAAGGGCACACAAGCACAATTTCTAAAAGAAAAATATAATTTAAAGCATATTTCTACCGGAGATGTTTTTAGATTCAATATCAAAAATGGAACGGAGTTAGGTACTTTGGCTAAGTCATATATTGATAAAGGAGAGCTAGTGCCAGATGAGGTAACGATTAAAATGTTGCAAGAAGAAGTGGAGAAGAACGCTGATGCTGACGGATTCATTTTTGACGGTTTCCCAAGAACTGCTGCACAAGCCGAAGCTCTTGATAATTTCTTAGAGTCTAAAGATATGAGTGTTAACGCTACTATTGCTTTAGAAGCAAATGACGAAATTTTAATTGATCGTCTTTTAGAAAGAGGTAAAGTTAGTGGCAGAACAGATGATCAAGATGTCGTTAAGATTAGAAACCGTTTTGATGAGTACAATGCAAAAACTACTCCTGTAAAAGAATTTTACGAGGCTCAAGGTAAGTTTCATAGCGTAAACGGTATTGGCTCAATAGCTGATATTACCGAGCGTCTAACGAAAGTAATCGAAGGCTTAAAATAATATTGATTTTTTATAGCAATTTGTTTGCTGTAAATTTTTGAACTGAAAGAATAACAATGACCGAAGGTAATTTTGTAGACTACGTAAAAGTGGGTTTGACTTCTGGTAAAGGAGGCAAAGGATCTGTGCATTTGCACCGTGAAAAATTTATTACCAAAGGTGGTCCTGACGGTGGTGATGGTGGTCGTGGCGGACATATAATTGTTCGAGGTAACGAGAACCTTTGGACCTTGATTAATTTTAAATATACAAAACATTTTAAGGCAGGTCATGGTGCGCACGGTAGTAAAAGCCGAAGTACTGGGGCAGATGGTGAAGATGTATACCTAGATGTTCCATTAGGAACTGTAGTAAAAGATTTTGAAACCAAAGAGGTGCTTTTTGAAGTTACTGAACATGGTGAAGAAAGAATTCTACTTAAAGGTGGTATGGGGGGTCGTGGTAATTGGCATTTTAGAACATCTACAAACCAAACACCTAGATATGCCCAACCCGGTATGGATGGCTTGGAAGGGGAATTTCTGTTAGAGCTTAAAGTATTGGCAGATGTTGGTCTTGTTGGTTTCCCAAATGCAGGTAAGTCTACTTTGTTGTCTGTAATAACATCGGCAAAACCAAAAATTGCCGATTACGAGTTTACCACATTAAAACCTAATTTAGGTATTGTGGAGTATCGAGATTTTAAGAGTTTCGTAATGGCAGATATTCCAGGTATTATTGAAGGTGCTGCAGAAGGCAAAGGCTTAGGTCACTACTTTTTAAGACATATAGAACGTAATGCGAATTTGTTGTTCTTAATACCTGTAGATAGTAAAGATATCAGCAAGGAGTATGAGATTTTATTGGATGAGTTAAGACGTTATAATCCCGAGTTATTAGACAAAGAGCGTCTTATTTGTATTTCTAAAAGCGATATGCTAGATGATGAGTTGATGGATGAAATGAGAGCTGAGCTAGAAAAAGATTTAAACGGTACACCTTTCATGTTTATATCGTCTGTAGCGCAAATGGGTATTGTAGAATTGAAAGATAAACTTTGGGCAATGCTTAATTCTTAATACGAATTATGAAACAATACCTTAAAAATATTGTTGAAATAAATGATAATAGAAAAAGCAGAATTTTTGCTTATTTCATTCAGATTTTAATCTTCATTTCTATTGTTGCTTTTTCATTTGAAACAGTACCAGATTTAGAGCCCAATACCAGAAAACTTTTAAGAGTAATTGAAATATTCTGTGTGGTAGTCTTTACCATAGAATACTTGCTTCGTATTTATGTTGCAGATACCAAACATAAATTTATATTTAGTTTTTTCGGAATAATTGATTTTTTAGCGATACTACCTTTTTATTTAGCACTAGGGGTTGATTTAAGATCTCTTAGGGCGTTACGCTTTTTAAGATTATTCCGTATTCTTAAACTAATGCGATATAATAAAGCTATTAAGCGTTTTACAGCTGCAATTAGTACGGCAAAAGAAGAAATACTTCTGTTCTTATTTGTTACTTTAATATTAATTTATTTTGCGTCTGTAGGTATTTACTATTTTGAAAATGAAGCTCAGCCTGAGCATTTTGCATCTATTTTTGATAGTCTTTGGTGGGCAATTATTACACTAACTACTGTTGGTTATGGAGATGTTTATCCCATTACAGTTGGCGGTAAAGTTTTTACTTTTTTTATTTTAATGATTGGTTTAGGAGTCGTAGCTATTCCTACAGGAATAATTTCTTCAGCGCTTACCACGTCTGTTGATAAGAAAGAATAGGAGTATAGGAAGCTTTAGGTATAACGCTTAGTCGAATACCTTCTCAAAAACATATATTACTATTTTATTTTCTTTAAATTTAAGAAAATGCAATATCATGAGAATCCTTTTTTTTAGTGTTGTACTACTAGTTTTAATTTCTTGCGGATCAGCGAGGGTCAATTATGATTACGATGATCAGACCGATTTTACATCGTATGCTACCTATAATTATTTTGGCGACATGGAAACCGGTTTAAGTGAATTGGACGAGAAAAGGTTAATGGATGCTATGGATGCTACTTTAGGGGAAAAAGGATTTATGTTCGCTGAAGAACCAGACATGTTCATTAATATTAAGAGTACTGTCTTTAAAGCTCAAGCAGCGAACAACGTAGGTGTTGGTCTCGGTGGTGGTAACAGAGGTATTGGTGGCGGAGTGTCAATAGGTATTCCCGTTGGTGGACCAAAAATGACCAGAGAACTAAAAATTGATTTTGTTGATTCTAATAAAGATATGTTGATTTGGCAAGCCGTTAGCGAAAGTCCTTTTCGTGAAGGCGATACGCCTCAAGAAAAATCAGAGAAACTACAAGCTGTAGTCGATAAGATATTCAGCAAGTATCCACCAGAATAGTACTATTTTACCTTAATTACATAAGTAGCAATCAATTGTTCTTCAACTGAAATATGAACGTCGTACAGCCCTTTCTTTTCAAAGTTTTGTACTAAGCTAATCTTACCTTCTTTCTTTATAATATTTGGATTCCCATTTTTTTGACTCCCACCTTTGTTCAGCAATAGCTGTGTATTTCCAATAAATTCTTTTGGTACTTGTAGTGTAAAAGTTACCGATGCTCCTTTTTGAATATTATTATGCATTGCAACTGGGGCAATAGGAATTATCGGTGCTAAAAAAGCTTCTTTGTAAATGACTGGTCCCGCAATAAAAGCATCTAGATTTTCCTTTTTTATAGGTTGACTTCCTTCTTTTTGTATTGGAAAATGATTTTTTGCAAATAATTCAGCATCCGCAAGAAAATATCCGTCGAAATAATCTTGCTGAAATAATGGTGTGCCGTTAATAACCATTGTTTGCCCGGCAGACCAAGTAGCATCACACAGATACCATTTTTCATTAATCTTGATATTGTTCCAAGAATGGTTGGGTGCGCTATCCGCTTTTAAAAGTAAGGTAGGTGTACGTCCGTAGCCATCAATAATATCACAATTAAATCCTGCTAAATTTGCCATTTCCTTTACCAGATACGCATAACCCGTACAGGCAGTTTTTCGGTCTTCTAATAAACTTTTAAAGACTTTAGGTGTAATGCTTGTATTCCAATCTAAAAAGGCTTGCCTGTCTTTTGCAAACCTTTTTCTCTTGGTGCTTATTTTTACATAAGAAGAATAGTCATTGGCTATGTTTGTGCTAATCCATGTGTATATCGCTCTAAATTTTTCGACATCAGTTTCTAATGATGTGGTCAAATTATGAGTAAGTACGGGTAAATTTCTTAGGCTAGCATCTTTATAATAATCAGCTATGCTATCTGCTTTTTTAAAATCGATATGATTAAAATCTGAGCGTTGAGCAAAGCTCATTAATGAAAATAAGAGCGTTGAAAGGAATATGAAATTTCTCATTATTTAAAAATATCTCCGATCTTCTGAAAAATATTTCTTTTGCTAGAGTAGGTGCCATCGATTACAATATCACCCATCAAAACCATGTCGTATTCATCAAAAGTAATATTGATGTCTATGTTAGAACTACCGTTGGCTGCAACTTTGTACGTTTTGGTTTCATAACCTATAAAGCTAAGTACTAGAATGTCATTTTCTACTAGCTGTTGAGGGAATTCAAATTTACCGTCAAAATCTGTCTGTGTGCCTATTGTAGTTCCTTTCAAGACCACATTTACACCTGGTAATGGTTCATTTGCTTCATCGACAATGGTACCTGTTACGGTGTGTTTTTCTTGTACAATTTCAACATATGAAATATCGCCCATAATATCTGTAGAAACTACTTCAATAGGTGGTTCTATACTGGCGGTTTCTTGACCTTTAACTTCAGTAGCGCAAAGAGCCAATAAAGAAAAACTCATCATTGCAATTCCTTTATGTAATATAGAATTATTCATGGTTTGTAGTGTATGGGTTTCATAAGATTTTAATTGCGATGCCTTAAACATACCACAAGTTTTTTTCTTTGAGTTACTTAAATAGTTTACTAGTTCTGTATCAGAAAAATTGGTAAAATCAATTACCTCTTTTTCACAACTTTGGCAAAAACCTCCTTTTTCGGTTTTACTAAAATTAGTGAAATTTTCTTTGCATGGTTCTTTTACGTCAATTGTTAATGTGCTTTTCATAATTCGGTTTTTTAATTAGTACACCTCTAAAGTATAAGGAACACTGATCTTATAAAATGCAAAATGAGTGTAATGTCACTTTCAATGAGTCAACGCGATTTTATAGTTGTTATAAGATTTTGAAATTACTTTTTCTGATGTAATAAGGTAGTCTTCAAATGTTAATGTTAGTATTTGTGAGTGTAAAAAAACGTATTGAAAGTAAAATCCTGTTATTTTTGTAACAAAACTCAAAACGTGCGTCATATAGACTAACACGTTAAAAACTAACTCACACAAAATGAAAAAGATTTATTTTCTTGCTGCCGGTTTGGTAGCCTTAGCTTCTTGTAAAGAGGAAGCGAAACCTGCTGCTGAAGTAGAAACAATACCAGGTATCGTTCTATCGAACATGGATACTACTCAAAACCCAAAGTCAGATTTTTATAACTATGTGAACGGAAACTGGATGAAGTTTACCGAAATTCCTGATGACAGAACTAGCTGGGGTGGTTTCAGTGTACTTCGTAAATCCACTGACGACGATGTTTTAAAAATATTAGCTACCGCAAAAGAAAGTGGTAATTACGCTGCAGATACGGATCAAGCCAAAGCATTGGCAATTTTTGATACTAAGTTAGATTCTGCTGCTAGAAACAAAGCGGGTATTACTCCCTTAACTTCGGCATTTGAAGCAATTGCTTCGGTAAAGAATTTAAAAGATTTACAAACCGTATTGGCAACCAATGCTGCTGTATCTTCTCCGTTCTTAAATATTGGTGCAGGTGCAGATTTAAATAACAGTAGTATGAACGCTGTGTATTTAGGTGCTAACGGATTAGGTTTGCCTGATCGTGATTTCTATTTAGAAGAAGATGAGAAGTCTGTTGAAATTCGTGAAGAGTACAAGAAGCACGTATCTAAAATGTTACAGAAATTAGGTGATTCTGAAGCTGATGCAACGAAAGCTGCAGATAAAATTCTAGCTCTAGAAACGCAATTGGCAGAACCTCGTTTAAATAAAGTAGAGCGTAGAGATGCTAGAAACTACAATAACCCTAAAACTATTGCTGAGGTAGATAAAATGATGTCTACTATAGACATGAAAAAACTTATCTCTGATTTAGGGATTACTAAAAAATTCGATACACTTTTGGTTACTCAATTAAGATATACCGAAGCTTTAGACAAGTTCTTAAAAACGACTCCGATTGAAGATATCAAAACTTTGGTAAGATGGGATACCTTTAATAGTGCTGCCGGAAAATTAACAACTGATATTGAAACTGCAGATTGGGAATTTTATAGCAAATACCTAAGAGGTGCAAAAGAACAACGTGCTGCAGATGAGCGTGCATTAGCAACTGTAAACGGTACCGTTGGTGAAGCTTTAGGTCAGTTATATGTTGATGCAAAGTTTCCGCCAGAAGCGAAGGCAAATGCTGAGTTGATGATCGCTAATGTAATCGATGCTTTTAAAGAACGTATTTCTGTTTTAGATTGGATGAGCGATTCTACAAAAACAAAAGCAATTGAAAAGTTAGATAAATTCACTGTGAAGATTGCTTACCCAGATAAATGGGAAGATTATTCTACTATGGAAGTTTCTGCAGACAAGTCGTACTTCGAGAATATGACCGCTGTTAATAAGTGGGGCGAATTAAAGAACTATTCAGAAATTGGAGAGCCTGTTGATAAAACAGAATGGGGAATGTCTCCACAGACTGTAAATGCATATTTTAACCCGTTGAACAATGAGATTGTTTTTCCTGCTGCAATCTTACAGCCTCCATTCTATAACTATACTGCTGATGAAGCTGTAAATTATGGTGGAATTGGTGCTGTTATTGGACATGAAATCTCTCATGCTTTTGATGATAGCGGTTCTCGTTTCGATGCTGATGGAAATCTTAAAAACTGGTGGACAGATGCTGATTTAGCTGCATTTACTGAAAGAGCTGATGCTTTAGCGGTACAGTATGATAGTGTTATGGTATTGCCAGAAGTTTATGTAAACGGTAAATTCACATTAGGTGAGAATATAGGTGACTTAGGTGGATTACTAGGTGCTTATGACGGACTTCAGAAATACTACGCTGAAAACGGTCGTCCTGAAGATATTGATGGTTTTACTGCTGAGCAACGTTTCTTTATGTCTTGGGCTACAGTTTGGAGAACTAAGAGTAGAGATGAGGCTTTAAGAACTCAAATCAAAACTGATCCACACTCTCCAGGTATGGTTAGAGCAACACAACCTTTGTTGAACATTCAAGAATTTTACGATGCCTTTGATATTAAAGAAGGTGATGCTATGTATTTAGCTCCTGAAAAGAGAGTTAGTATTTGGTAGATTATTTTTTAGTAAAAGACGAAAAGGGCGCTACATTGTAGCGCCCTTTTTTTGTGTTTTAACTCGTCTTTGCGAGGAGTATTTTCGCGACGTGGCAATCTGTGTGACAAGAGTAGTGGCTGAGTTATTGGTCAGCCCATAAGCAGATTACTACACTACGTTCGTAATGACGTTAATTTTCCACCGTTACACGAACCCCTTCACTATGACTACTAAATTCTGGTGCATACATACTTTGTATGGTAGTAATGCCATTACTGAAATCGCCAGCATTATTTACACGTACATCATATTCAAATACATAAACTCCTTTTGGTAAATAGTCAAAGAAGAAATTGGTACTTGCATCTTTGGTGCTTTCGTAATATCCTAAGCCGTCTTGCCACTTGTATCTTGAATTTACGTTTACAGGTTCAAAACCTGCTGCTCGCATATCTTTCATGTGTATGAATTCCATATCTCTATCTGATCTCAATTCAATTCTAATCTTAACCAAGTCGCCTACTTTTAAAGTAGTATTATCGGTCACTTCAGAAATCACTTCGCCAGAATCAGTATTCTTTTTCAAAAAGATTTTTTTCTTTAATTTCAGCGGAGTCTCAGCGCTTGTAATTTTATCTAAGTCTTCAAAATACTGCCAGTACAAAGCTCCCCAAGCAATTCCGTTGCCTTTTTTGCTGATTTGTACTTCTCCCATTTTAGGTTCAATCTCGGTAGTGTTCCAAGAGGTTTTAAAGTAACCAGTTCCTGCTTCTACCTTTACATCTTCTAGGGTAGAAGGATCAATCTTTTCACCGCCAATTAAAACTTCAACTGCGTCTGTAACTGACAACCACTCGCTACCTTGTAATAATAAAGCGTAGACAGCTTCTGTGGTTGCTTTAGTAGTGCTCCATTGATTGGTCTGCTTATTCTTAAGTAGCCAAATTTTTAGATTGTCTACAGTTTCTATGTCGGCAGGGCGGATTTCAGAAAATGCTTCAATCAGTAAAGCTTGTGTTTCTATAGGTGCTTGATACCAAAACCATGAGCTGGTATTACTCTTCCAGTACATGCCCAATTCATCGCTGGTAATACTATTTTCTTCTAACGCACGTAGAATTTTGGCAGATGTTTTTATATCATCTTTTCTGTTTAGAATTAATGCTAACATTCCCTGTGCATACAAACCTCTTTTTGTCCAATATTTCTGAGATTGCTTTAAATAATACGCGGTTATCTCATCTACTTTCTTAGAGGTTTTAATTTCTGGAAAAAGACTACGCATATATAAATAATGAACCTGATTTGCACTTAAATGATCATCGTTAATATTCGATGTGTATTTCTTCATTTGCTCGTACTCTTTCACAAACTCAGCATCTAAATATGAAATTGCATTTTCAATCATTTCTGATTGAGAGTTGAACGAAGTTGATAAATTTTGGTTATTGGTCGTTGTTGAGGTGATTAATTTATTCAAATGCCCCATTCCCGAAATAATATGTTGGGTAATGTATCTGTTATCTGGTCCGCCATTAAACCAAGACCAAGCTCCACTTGAATTCTGATTTTGGGCAAGCTTGTTTAAAGCTGATTGTTGCTCATTTTTCATCTTGTTCAAATTGAACAATAATCCGATTCTTTTCTTTTGTTCGGTTTCAGATTGTGCATCCCGCAACCAAGGTGTTTCTTGAATTAGTAGCGATTTTAATTCCTCATTCTTTTCTAGATTGCTCAATAAGGCATCTGAATTTGCCCATTGGTCAAACACCTCACGAATTCTCGGGTTGCTATTTGCAATATGACTAGCCAAGGTGTTTGCGTAATACCTTGAGAATGTCTGCTCGTTACAATCGTATGGGTATTCCATTAAATACGGCAATGCTTGCACTGCGTACCAAGCTGGGTTAGATGTCATTTCTAAAGTTAGCTTATAGTGCTTCAGCGTAGTCGATGAGGTGTTTTTTAACTTGTCTAAAGTAAAGGTCTTGGTTTGGTCGCTATGAATCCACATAGGTAATGTTTCAGTTACCAAAGTTCTATTTGATAATACAGGCAACATGTTTTGTTCGCCATCAGAAAAATCACCTGCTTTTGCAATGATTTTATATTGAACCGATTGCAACCCTTCCGGAATATTCAATTTCCATGAAACTTGGGTGTTCCCCATAGCATCAACTTCAAAAGATGCTGTCTCTAGTATGTTGGAAGCCTCTAACAATTGTGTTGATATATCCACACTAGTTACTGCATCGGTCAATTCTAATTTCGCTTGACCAGAAAGTAGCTTTTCTGTTAGATTCGAGATTTTACTGCTAATTGTTATTTCATCTCCTTCTCGTAAAAATCGTGGTGCATTTGGTGTCACCATCAACTCTTTTTGGGTCACCGTAGTGAGATTGGTTATCGTGCTTTCCAATTTTTTAGTATGTGCCAAGAGCTGTAAATTCCATCTGGTTAAAGCTTCAGGTGTAGTAAAGTTGAACGATACGTTTCCTTCTTTATCTGTCTGTAATAATGGAAAGAAAAAAGCGGTTTCTTGTAGATTCTTACGAATGGTCACCGATCCAAAATCTTCTTTCTCTTTCTCGGGTTCAGGTGAGGCTTCGTTTATTTCAACACCTGCGACTCTGCCTTCTAATTTACTTTCTTTGCTTGCAGTTGAATCATCAAGCATTACCATTTCTTCTAACTCAGCACCATCTGCCATCATCGATTTTCTCAAGGGTGCGGAACTATAACTAATAGCTCGCGATTCATAGAAATTTCCATACGTATGAAAATCTAACCCGAACGAATCGAAAGAATCAAATCTTAGACTTGGGTAGCTCATGTCTAAATAATTCGAAAATGTATAGAAGCTGCTGGTCGAAAAGCTGTCATGAGCATTCGTTCTAATTCGCGAATAGTAATTTGGTCTGTTTAATGGATAAAAACTCCAAGAATGAGGGTTGAACTGATCTAAAGAGGCATCGTACATACTTGCCAATAACTCAGCGCTTACTTTTTCACCTTTAGGACCTTTGACCTTAAAAGACCAAGTTTCATCAACACCCGGAGCAATTTTATCTCTAAAGGTCGTAGTCTCTATTTGTAAATCGCTAGAAGGGTAGGGTACCAAAATATTACGAGCGTTCCATTCAAAATAATTGGCAAATGCATAACCGTAAGTAACTACAAATCCGCCTAAATCATTTTCGGTAACCGGTACCGATATGGTTTTAGAGTTGTTGTTCAGCGTAATTAACTTTTCTTCAACAATTGTATTGTTTTTTTCGACTCTTACATAAATATTCAAATCTTCTGCACTTGAAAGAAATGTTATTTGAGCTTTGTCGCCAATCTCATATTGTGCTTTATCTGTTTTTATATGAAACAATTGGTTGTCAGCTAATGTTTGCTCGTTACCAGTAAATGTAATAATGGCGATATCTTTTACGGCCTGCCCAAATTTGTCTTTTGAGTTTAATTCTAACCTGTATTTACCAGGTTCCCAATTCTTAGTTTTACCGAAATTTATATCCTTAGAATTTTGAGTGTTGAATTTAGATTGCCAAACCATTTTACCTTTTTTCCAATTGGCAGAATTGTCTTCGTCTTCAAAAGCGTCATGCGGATAAAGTTTTAAGAATTCATCTTTTGAAAAAGTTTGATAATCTGGGGCAGACCACTGTCTTGGGCGTATTACGTTTTCGGGTGCCTGTAACTTGTATAATTTTATCTCGCCTGTTGCCGCTACAAATTCTCCGTTTAAATTTCTGCTGGTAATAGTAAAGCCTGTATCCTTTAGGGTCTTGTCAATGGTCTCCTCCACTACTAAACTTACGTTTAGAGCATGATAGCCAACTGCCACATTCGTAACTGTACTTCTAGTTTCTCCATTAATATCGGTTACATCTGCTGTAACCTCATAATTAAAAGTGGGCAGATTTTCTTTGGCAATACTATTATCGGGTATCGCCTTAAATTTTATTTTATAATTACCTGCTGCATCGGTAACGGTCTCGCCTTGTTCAATTTCTTGAGAAGAACCATTAAAATAGGGTCTAAACCAATAATACCATCTTGGTAGATTCACCACTCTTTTTACACGGTAAACTACTTTTGCATCTGTGATGGAACTACCTGCATATGCGGTTGCTTTACCTGTCACCGTTATACTGTCATTGACCTTATAGGTGTCTGTAACTGGTTCTAAATTTGTTTCGAATTTAGGTCGTTTATACTCCTCAACTGAAATACTGGTATACCCGTTCAAACGATATTTAGTTGAAGAAGCGTGAATAGAAAACTGACCTGTGAGTCCGGAATTTGGTAGTATAAATTCACCCGAAATAGAACCATAATCATTTGTAGTCAATGCAAGGGTCTCTAATTCTTGTCCGTTAACATCTGCGAGCGTAACTTTAATTTTAGCGTTTTCTAAAACTTTAGAAACACCTTTATCTTGGCTAATAACAATACCTTTAAAATATACTGGCTGACCTGGTCTGTAAATACTTCTGTCCGTAAACAAAAAGCATGAATAGTTAATTCGTTCTTCATTTTGGGCATACCCTCTGTTTATGTAGTACTCACCAAAATATGCAGTTTCGCTATACTTTTTAGCTGTTATAGAAACGTCGTTCCAACTTTCTTCATTTTTTTCGATAGCGATGCTACCATTTTTATCAGTGGTATAGGTTTTACGTTTTATCGGTTGATTATAATTTTTTCGATACCTTAAAATAACTTCGGCACCTACAATAGGTTTGCCATTATTACGATCGATTACTTGGTAGAACTGATGGGTTAAGTTTTGCGTTTCTATTACTGCCAAATTGGTTACTTGAACAGTAGTAAAGCTAAATGAATTTACTTTTTCATCGCCAGATTCTGCAACAATCACATAATTTCCATTTTCTAAAGCCGGCATGGAGATTTCAGTACTATGCGTTTGATAATCGTTCTCTGTTTTTAAAGATGTGGACCAGGTTTTAGCAAGAGGTAGATTTTTTATATAGTCTTTTTTCTTAGGGTCTTGATATAATTCTTCAAGCTCTTTTAATTGTTTCTGGGTAATTCGGTAAGCCTTTAAAGTCAGGCTCTCCATATTTTTATAACTAACCAGTAATCTACTTACCATATTGGTAGGTATATGCTTTTCTGAAGTCAGTTGAATATTGATATTTTGAATTTCAGATTTTAAGACTATGCATTTATGCGCCCCTAAACTTTTAGGGAATCTCGCAATTACATCATCGCAAAGTGCAATGGCTTCTTTTAATTTCCATTGGTGTTCTTCATTCGTTTTAGGGGAATAGGTGAGTCCTAATTGTTGGTACTGAAGTGCAATTTCAAAGGTGTATAAACTAGATAGGGGACTATGCTTTATGTTTTCGGCTGAATTCTGTAGTACTTCAAGAAATAGATTGTTCTTATTGGCAAATGTCGCGTTTTGATGAATAAAGCGTAATCGCTCTATATCTACCAATACCAACGGGCTCATATCTGGGTTGCCAAAATGAAATGCTACGAGTTGTTGGTATATTTCAAGTGCTCTAGATTGTAATGACAGATTTTTACTATCATTAAAATTTAGAAAACTGGCAGTATATGCCTCGCATAAAATAGCTTCGTTGTCAATCTCAAAAGAATCTGCAGGTTTGTTGATACTATTTTCGCTCGTTGTGTAAAATTGTAAAGCAGTATGTGCAAGAACGTCAAATAACGTAGGTCTGTACTTTCTATTTTCTTCGCTCTTCTCTAAGATTGTATCAAAATCTGAAATAGGAAGTTGCTGAGTTATGCTAGCATTTTCTAAGGATGCGGTAAAATGATAATCTATTTCTTTAAATATTGTATCTAAATCCCAAGTTCTGAAATCTACCGAATCAACCTTAACAGCTGTCTTGGTTCTATTGTTAAATTGATATCTGTTTTGCTGGTAGTATTGCCAATATAAGTTCGCTAAATGACTATGAAGAATGCTTTTCGTTGCACTATCTGATACTGCTATTTCAGATTTGATATCATTAACGATATTTAATTTAGAATCTTCTTCAAGCCTATTAATAAAGTTAGATTTATAAAGAAGGGCCTTTATAGTCTGTACCTCATTTTTTTCGCTTTTCGCCTTTACAAAGATGGCTTCAGCTTGCTTTAATGCCGATTTACTCAAGTTTTCCATCTCCAAATCAAGAACTTTATCCCAAAGTGAATCATAAGAATTGTGCTCTTGGGAATTACCAAATTGTACGGACATAAATAAGATTAGAATTAAATATAGCTTTTTCATCATAGTAAAATTACAATACAAAACTGTGCCAAGGTAATTTTATATACAATGATAAATGAGTGAAACGTACTTTTCAATTAGGCAGGTAAGGTTGTTCGAAGTTTTTGAAGGTGATTACAAAAAGAATGATGCAATGTAATTTCCCAAAATATTAATTGACCGTTTATCAATCTTAATAATTACAAATCGATTATCTTGTTATTTAAGGCTACTATATTCAGCACCAAAAAATCAATCGGCTGATTGATGCACTTGAAATCCGTCAAAATAATTACCAGCTTGTAGCGATACAGTTAAGGTTCTATCTGAACCTGTGTTATTTTGCTTCATTGAGACATAAATCTCTTTCGCATTTTTTCTTTCAATGATAAAGTCTACCGTTTCAATCAAGAAGTCTTCTTGGGTGGTATCAACGTCAGAAATGTCATTATCTGCATCATCATAAAGTAATATCTCGGCAACCCACCAAGAATTACCTTCTGTAGTAATAAGAACAGTAGTTGCTTCCGCTGAAATAGTTATGTTTTTCTTAGAAAGATGTATGTTGTCATCCCATTCACCATCGATGGTAGATTTATCGCATGAATTAGCACTTAATATTATAAAAAGTAAAAAGGCAATATGTGTAAAACCTTTCATTATAACAATATTTCTTTTTTGATTATTAAGGCACATCTATAAAATACTTTTCAGTCAATGGTTCGTCTTGCCAAAAGGCAAGCTCAAAGGTCCAGTATGGGTTGTCTTCGTATATGAGATGATAATCACCCCAGGTATATTGAAAAGAATAGCTTTCTTGTTTTTCTTGACTATAGACATTACCAAAAAGATAAACGCTAGATGTACCGCTAACCCTATTGGTATGGATTTCTATTTTGTCTATTTCTACTTCTGTACCAATTGGTATTTCTACTATCGTTTCTAAATCAGATTCCATAACAAAACCATTACCATCTTCTAAATGATAGCTATAGTCTTCATATCTAGGCAAATCATAATTTAAAATCAGGGTAGGTCTTTTCGTGATTATTTTCTGACTTAAAATTTCTGAAAATGGTTTTTCAGTAGCTACATCTCTGTATTTAGGTCTAGTAAGTATATAAAACAGTAAGGTAACAGTACCAATGACCAGCACTAAAAATATTCCGCAACCAATTGCTACTTTTTTCATTTTTTATTTAGATATTAAGCAGTTGTTATTCTGCTATTTACAGTTTTGGATTGTATACCATAAGTTAATATAATTTGTCGTTTGGAATGGTTTCCTTTGGTAAGTTCTGCCAAGACTTTTGAGCTTGAAGCTCTCACTATAGTGTTTTACATATCCATCATTTTTATACATATACTTGAAGTGTTTTGTATACATATTTCAGGACGGGTCAGTATAGCGTATGGTATTTTATTAAATATGTTAAGTGCTACTAACGTAAACCCTAATTTAATTAGAGCGACTTCAATAGTCCGCCATCAATTGGCATATTTATACCCGTAATATAAGCCGCGTTATCAGATGCTAAAAATGCAACTAAATAACCATATTCTTTTGGGTCGCCAATTCGCTGAACCGCTACTCTAGATTCCATTTCTCTTCTTACCTCGGTTTGTTCAATACCTAATTGTTCCGCCTTTTTGGCATTAAGTTGCGCAATACGGTCGGTATCAAAATAACCGGTGAGTACGCTATTTACTGTAATGTTGTGTTTGCCGACATCTGTAGCCAAAGATTTTGCCCATGTTACTACGGCAGCCCGAATAGAATTTGAGAGCGCTAAGTACGATAGTGGTTCTTTTACTGAAACTGAGGCAACATTTATAACTCTACCCCAATTCTTTTGTATCATAGACTGTAGTGCCAATTCTGTTGTAAAGACCACGGTTTTAAATAAGAGATCAAAAGCTTCTTGGTAATCATCTACTTTTTTTTCTAATGCACTACCAGCAGATGGACCTTGTGTATTATTTACCAAAATGTCTACTGTATTGTTTTTAAAAAAATTACTAATTACGTTTTTGTAATCCTTAAAATTATTGAAATCTACTGCAAGATATTGGTGCTGCTGTCCTTGGTCTGTAGGCAATTCATTTACTATGATGTGTAATTTCTCTTCGCTGTGCGATATTAGGGTTACACTGGCACCACTTTCAGCCAATTGCTGCGCAATTGCCTTGCCAATGCCACCGCTACTACCACCAACTAACGCTTTCTTATTTTTTAAAGATATGTTCATTTCTAAAATTTTTAAATTAGGTAACTGAGCGAAGCCGAGGTTAACAACCAATTGCTAACGGTATTCTTCTCGTGTTGGGCTAAATACATCTAACAATTTACAAGGGGTCAAGGCAACACCACTATGTTTTAAATGCGGGGCAATTACCACGATATCACCTGGGCGGTACACCTTTGTGGTTCCATCTAAGGTGAATTCAAAATCACCTTCCATAACATGCATAATCTGCTCGTTCATATGCGCATGTTCAGGTACCGTTGCGCCTTTTTCTACATCCCAAAATGCCATACTCATATTTTCAGAGTGTACCAATTTGCCATGTAAACCTGGCATAATTTCTTTAGAGGTTATTGTAGAAAGGTTGTAGTTCATTATTCTTTAGTTTAAGAACTAAAGATACTAGAATATGTCGCAATTTTATAATAGTTGTTCGTCTAGAAATGTTGTTTTCGGTTAGTTGCCGTATTCCCAATCAAGTACCACAAATTCGCAGCGTCTGTTCCACTCATGATCTTCTTCAGAACAGGCTTCTTCAGTCGCACAAACTACAATAGGTTTTGATTCTCCGTATCCTTTTGAAACTACTCTGCCAGATTCAATTCCGTTTTTAATCAAGAAATCTTTGGCAGAATCTGCACGTTTTTGAGATAGGTCTTTGTTATACCCTTTGTTACCGCGAATATCTGTATGGGTGCCAATTTCAATGACCATACCCGGGTTTTTCTTCATGATATCGATAACAGTCTGTAATCGTTCGCGAGACTCTCTTCTTAGATACCATAAACTATAATCGAAATGTATTTCTTCGGTCTGTATAACCGTACGGTCGCTCTCTTTTACTAAAGCTTCTTCTGTTGCTATGGCATCGGCTATTTTCTTTGCAAGTGCCTTCTCGATTTTTGCTTTCTCGGCAATGCGCTGTTTCGTTAAATGTTCGGCTTCTTCAATACGTTGTTTTTCTGCTAACAGATTGGCTTTTTTATCTGCCTCTAACTTTTTAGCAGCCATTTGTTCGGTGCGTAGTTTTTCAGCTTTCTGCTTTTCTTGTAATGCTAGTGCTTCTGTTTTTTGTTTTTCCAGGATGGAATATAAAGGCATCGATGCATCATGTTCGGCATTTCTTTCTTTTGTACTGCGGATGTTCTTGGCATTACCCTCATACCCATTTTTTTCTGCTTTAACTTCGTAGGATGCTTCACAGACAATATTAAAATCAAAGGCACCATTTTCTTTTGTAATGCATGTGGCTATGACCTTGTTTTCTGTATTTAATAAAGTTACCGTTGCATTGGCTAACGGAAGGGTAGTGGTACGATCCGTAATAATACCCCCAATAAATTGTTCACAATCTTCAATTGATAATTCTTTGGTTACGCTAAAACTATAGATATCATCGCTACCCTTACCAGATGGTCTGTTACTTGCAAAATAACCCGATGCATTATCTGTATTCAATACATATGAGAAATCATCATAACCACTGTTTACAGGTAACCCTAAATTATCTGGATGTTGAAAAGTGTCATTTTTGTTTTTAGAAATAAAGACATCTAAAAGTCCGAAGCCTGGGTGTCCGTTCGATGAAAAGTAAAGTGAATTATCAGAAGATATAAAAGGAAATTGCTCCTTCTTATCCGTATTAATCTCACTGCCTAAATTAACGGGACTGCTAAATGTATTATCGGCTTGTAGGCTTGTTTCGTAAATATCGAAAGAACCGAATCCGCCTGGTCTATCCGAAGAAAAATATAATTTTGTACCATTTGCATTTAAAGCAGGATGTTCATTAGAATAATCGTCGCTATTGAATGAAAGTTCTGTAATATTCCCCCATTCGCCATCAACTAAACTAGCACTGTATATTTTTAAATTAGACACCTTTTGGTCATCGGTTTTACGCTTACCATTGTTATAATTGTTTCGAGTAAAATACATGGTATTTCCGTCAGGTGAAACCGTAAAAGAACCTTCGTGTAATTTTGTATTAATAGTATTTGATAGGCTTGCACTAATACTATCGCCCAGTTGTTCTTGATCTATTGGGTGTGTGTAAATATCAAGATACTGCTGATTGTTCCACCGGTATGTTTTCGAACTTGATTTTTTATGTGCCGCCGTGTACCAAATGGCATCACCTACCTGCATTGCCCCAAATTCTGATGTCGTCGTATTCAGGTTACTATTTGCAATTGCGAAACGATCACCAATTGCTTTTACATTTTCTAGGTATATATTTTCTTCTTTTAGTTGCTGCAATTTTTCTGAATTGCCTTCTTTGGTGTAATAATCGAATAATACCTGTGCGGCTTCGTCATATTCGCCAATAGCTTTTAAAGACTGGTTCAGTTTAAAATAATACTGCTCATCTACCGTATCGCCATAATTAGAAATAAGGTAGCGGTACCAACGTGCCGATGCATTTAGGTCAAAAGTGTGGTAATAGCTATCTGCCAGGTTTTTTAAGACCAAACTGCTTTTGTTGCTCGGTAATGCCGCTTCGTACAAGGCAATGGCATCTGCATAGTATTTCTTTTCAAATAGGTCGTTGGCACGTTTTAGATCTTGTGACCAGACGGATTGAAAAATGCCTAAAAATAGGATGATATAAATATGTAAGTTTTTCATTTTAGTAGAATCTAGGAGATTTATCATAGCCTTTTTTGAGTCCCCAAAGGTCTAGGTTGAACAGCACAAAAATTTCATGTGATCCATTATTGAATGCGCCTAAATTAGACAAGGTGTAATCATAAGCATAGCCTATGCGAACAGAAGGTATAACCGCTATATTGAACATGGCGTTGACAGAGTCATCTATCCTGTACGATACTCCACCTTCAAAACGATTGTTGAATAATGCGTTGAAAGATACATCTGCGGTAATAGGTGCGCCCGAAACTATTTTGGTCAATACAGATGGCTTTAGTTTTAAGTTAGAATTAATGTCAAATACATAACCTGCCATACCAAAAAGGTGAATGGCTTCTGACCCAATACGGTTTAGACCATCTCTATTTTCTAGATGTTTAGAGGTCAATAAATTTGGAATAGATAAACCTGCGTAAAACTTATCTCTGTTATAAAATGCACCTATACCCATATTTGGGAAGGTGTTATTCATATTTTCACCAAAGGCAGGATCATCTTGAACCTCTGGTAGCCTGAATCCGTTAAAATTAGTTTCGAACGTAGTGATACCACCTTTTAATCCTAAGCTCAAATTACTTTGCTCATCTAGCTTAAGTATATAAGCAAAATCAACATACATATTATTTTCTTTCAATGAACCATCGCCAATATCATCTGATATAATAGATGCGCCCATTTCAATTTTTTCAGATAACGGAGTGTGGGCGAAAAAGGTCAGCGTTTTTGGTGCGCCAATAGCATTTTCCCATTGGGTTCTGTATAGCGTACCAAAATTGAGCATGCCTGGTTCATTGGTCGTGTAAGCAGGGTTGACCACATTCATGTTATACATATATTGTGTATACTGCGGGTCTTGCTGTGCCTGCGTTTTTAAAAGGAACAAAAGCATAACGATGCAAATACCCCAAGGTGTGTTTATTAATTTCTTGTGCATGGGTTATCTGTTTAAGTATAAGCGACCTTGAATAGGTTCTGAATTGCCTTTGTTATAATTGATGATATAAAAATAGACTCCATTTGGTGCTGTGGCAGAACCATTTCTACCATCCCAAGCGGGATTAGTTTTGTCACCTTTAAATAATGAGGTGCCGTATCGGTTCAAAATCTCTAAAGTGAAATTCGGGAATATGGTTTCTATATTCGGAATGAAAAAGGTATCATTTCTGCCATCGGCATTTGGTGAGAATCCGTCAGGTATGAAGAAGTCATAATTTTCGGGATCACAATTACTAAAATCTACAGTTACCGGTATACGTGTTGCAGAAGAACATTCGGTAAGGGAATTATAATTTTCTGCATAGTATATAGTATCAGGAATTAAAGGAACATCATCTGTTAGGGCTGTACCGCCAGTTTCGGTCATAAACCAGAATACTTCATTTGCTGTTTCGTTTTCTAAAGTCCGTAATGCTGCAACTGTAGGGTCATCTAAACCACAAACTAATAAGATATCTGAAGATATTGCCGTTGGTGCAACCGTTATTACTGTCGGCGTAATTTCTAATCGCTCCGTACTAGTACAACCACCGCTATTGGTAGCTGCGAAATAAGTTTGACCATCTACTAGAATAGTTGACATATCTAAAGCAGTACCGCCAGAGAGCGTACTAAACCAAGAAACTGAACTGCCTGTAATTACATTTACAGTAATATTCGACAATGTCGGACTCGTTTCTGCGCAGAACAACGGAGTATTATCATCACTCGTTGGCGCATCAGGATTACTGAAATTGACTGTTATTTGAACACGTTCGGTACCCTCACAATTAGTAAGTGGATCGCTATTGGTTACAAAATAATCTTCACCATCAATCAGTTCTGTAGCAATCGGTAGAATATTGGTGTCTGTATCGGTATCGTAAAATAAAATATCGCCTTCTGCGGTAACATTAATATCCATCAATGTTGGTGCTTCGCTAAAATCACTCAAACAAAAAGTTTGGTTGGCATCGGCTACGGGAGCATCTGGCACTCCGCCACGAGAGAAGTTTTCGCTCTCTTCAAACTCAAAATCTAATCGGCAGGGTGTAGTATCGTTTTGAATGCTTCGTACACTAGCGGTATAATTACCAATAGGTAAAGCATCAACATCTATTTGATAGGCAGCAGTACCACCTGTGAAATTTATGGTATTGGTAGTTAGCACGGTATTAGAACCTAATTCGGTAACATCATAGGTTATCGTATAGGTGCCATCTGGTAAAATAGGAGCGTCTACCAAAACATCTATTTGTGTGGCATCGCAATTATTGTCTACTATGAGGTCTAGCTGAATAGCATCTGGTAACGGAGTTACTATAAATGTATCTGTAATAGGACAACTTGTGGCGTATATGTCGCTAATCGTTGGTCTAATACTGTACGCTCCACCTTCAGAAAAATTACTTCCAGCTATTATAAATGTAGCTGCGCCATTTGTAAATTCAAGTTCAAACGCATCTGAAGTTAACGTGCCACCATCTATATCTGTAATTGTATATGCTGTAGTGAAGTTTCCATTAGCCAAATTACCATTGGTGTCAAGAATTTCAATCACCTGAATGGTATTGTCATTATCAACACAGATATCTTCTGCGCTAACAGATGAACTTGTAACCAAGAACGTAGTTGGTGGCACAACAACTCTATCACAAACAGCTCGTGGGGGAGTAACACTGGTTATGCCAGTAATTTCAAGAGTTACTTCTTGATTTAAGGGTACTAAAGAAGGGTCGATAATGAAATCTCCATTTCCATCAGCTAATGTTGCGGGTGAATCGCCAATGGTACCATCTATGGAATACTGAATTAAAAAATCACCATTGTGCAATAGCGTATCATCGTAAACTAGATCAACAACATAGTCTTCGCCAGCACATATATCATCTGCGGTAATAGTACCGTGTAGCACAGGTAAAATACTAATGCTTATTTCGGTCTCTCTTTTTTCGCATACTGGGTGACTAGGGAAAACTGTATAAATGAACGTGAAATCTGCATAACCAAAATTGTTATACATTTCTTGAATATTTATGACTGAATCGTTGAGGTCACTTAATTGATTGGTACCGTTTTCCGTCCAAGTTCCATTAGGATCTTCACCTACCAATTGATCGCTGAGATCAAATGCGGTGTAGGCAGATAAATCATCATCTGCACAAAATGTAAGACCAAAAGCATCACCTGCATTTGGTGGTGGGTGCACTTCTAAAATTACTGTTGATGTTCTTTCTAAGCAACTATCAACATCTGGTACGGTATACGTAAAATTATATATTCCGGGTCCTGCCATTTGGGCATTGAAGATATTATCTTCTAACTGACCTGTAAATGTACTAGGGTCTTCTTCCCAAAGGCCATTGAAATCTTGAACTTTTCCGTCTACATTACTCCCTAAAAAACCATGTAAGTTAACACTGCTGTCATCTCCGCAAGCATTGGCGCTACCATCAATATTATCTTCGCCAGGGTAACCACCTAAAGTTATGGTTACGGTAGCAGTTTCATTACAATCTGTATTGGTATATACAAAGGAGTGCGTTCCATAGTTATTAATACGCCATAGATCAACGATTCCCGTACTTTGGTTTAAAGCATAGAAATTTTCTGGATTTGTGGTTGACCATGTTCCGCCAGCGGTAGGCGAGCCACCTAATCTTGGAAATAAGGCAAAGTTACGATTGGTGTCATCTGCATCTTTTTCACAAACTACAATGCTGGCATCATTTCCTGCGCATTGTGCTTTGACCAAGTTTGAGAAACCAAGCGTGAAACACACTATGGCTAAGAACCTAATTTTTAATTTATTCATTAATAGGGGGTTGGTTGTTGAATACCTTAATAGCTGTTAAAGGTATTTCCGTTAACATTTGTAGGAAATTATATGTTGTGAAAACATCATTATGTAGGGTGAATACTACTAAACTTGATAGGAAGTGTTAAAAATTAACGTATTTCATCGATGATAATCCCATTTTTTAAGGGATTTGCTAGGTTCTAGTTTTATAGAGATTCCATAATAATACATGCACAATACGTATCTTTGCCACCTAAAATTTAGGAATGCGAATACATTTTATTGCAATAGGAGGAAGTGCCATGCACAATTTAGCATTGGCTCTAGAACACAAAGGATATGTTATTACAGGTAGTGACGATGTCATTTTTGAACCTTCTAAATCTAGATTAGCAGCAAAAGGATTACTACCCGAAGAGTTTGGCTGGTTTCCTGAAAAAGTAACAAGTAATGTAGATGCTATTGTATTGGGTATGCATGCCAAAGCAGATAACCCAGAATTGCTAAAAGCCCAAGAATTGGGAATCACTATTTACTCTTACCCAGAATTTTTATACGAGCAATCTAAAAATAAAACCCGAGTAGTTATTGGTGGTAGCCATGGTAAAACAACCATTACCTCAATGATCCTTCATGTCCTCAACTTTAATGATATAGAGGTTGATTATATGGTAGGGGCACAATTAGATGGTTTTGATAGAATGGTGCACCTTACCGAGGATAATGATTTTATCGTGCTAGAAGGTGATGAGTACTTATCGTCCCCAATAGACCGCAGACCTAAATTTCATTTATACAAACCTAATATTGCTTTGTTAAGTGGTATCGCTTGGGATCATATCAATGTATTTCCCACTTTTGAGAATTACGTAGAGCAGTTTAAAATATTCGTTGATAGTATCGTTAATGGTGGTTCTATAACTTATAATATAGAAGACGAAACAGTAAAGGAGATTGTTGAAGCTTCTGAAAATGCCATTAGAAAATTACCATATACTACACCTGAATATACCGTTGAAGACGGTGAAACGTTGTTGGAAACGAATGAAGGACCGATGCCTATTGAGGTTTTCGGAAAACATAACCTAAGCAATTTGGCAGGTGCAAAGTGGATTTGCCAAAATATGGGTGTTGATGAAGACGATTTTTACGAAGCTATTGCCACATTTAAAGGGGCATCTAAACGGTTAGAAAAAATAGCAGAAGGTAATTCAAGTATCGCCTATAAAGATTTTGCACATTCCCCAAGTAAAGTTGCTGCAACTACAAAGGCGGTAAAGGAACAATACCCAAATAGAAAATTGATTGCTTGCTTAGAGTTGCATACGTACAGCAGTTTTAATCCGGAATTTTTAAAGGAATACAAAGGTGCTTTAGATGCTGCTGATGAAGCAGTTATTTTCTTCTTGCCAGAATCTGTGGCTATTAAGAAGTTAGAAGCCGTTACTCCCGAACAAATTTCAGAAGCTTTTCAAAGAAACGATTTAAACATATTTACCGATGCAAAATCTTTTCATGAGTACTTAGAAAGTCAGTCGTACGATAATACCACATTGTTACTTATGAGCTCAGGTAATTATGGCGGATTCGATTTGAAGAAATTTCAAGAGTTGATGAGTTAAGGTGGAAGTACGAAGTAATAAGTACTAGGTGCAAAGTTGGATTAGAGAAAATAGATAATAGAGTAAAGAGTACTGCGTAATGAGTACAAAGTATTAAGTAAAAAGTACTAAGTATTTTTGAGTTTGAACTTGAACTTGAATTTGTTTTTTTTCCAACCAACAACCAACAACCAAGTTATACCCCGAATTGTTTTAAGTGATGGTCTAAATGTTTGTACTGCACTTGACCCCATTGCTCTTTAGTAAATGGACCAAAAGCTGGGTGCGGATACCATTCTTCGCGATCACGAACTGCATAGAAATCATTCACTAAAGTTTTAAGAATTTCGTGTTCGGTACTGAATATTTTGACTTCTTTTGTTTTTAGCTGAGGTGCAGTCGGTAAATTTTTACGCCACGGTTTATCATTGTATAAAGATTTTTTAAAGAACGTTTTTACGAACCAATTTCCTTTAGAAGTATTGGGTGTATTCTTAATAGCTAATTTTAACGGGTATTGGCAATGCCAAACCATTTGCCCAACGGTCATTTTTCCCCAACCTTTCTCAGAGGTTTCAGAAAGTTGCTCAATTCTACCTTTAATTTCTTGGTATGCCTCTTCGTTTAGAATCGATTTCATGGTTGGTTTTTTAATTGATGCATAAATTTACCATAAAATAATTTGTTCTGTATCTTTAGCCAATGCACGATAAACCAACCTCGTTATCTATTAAAAATTGGTCAGATGATGATAAGCCAAGAGAAAAGCTAGTTCACAAAGGTCGTTCGGTATTATCTGATGCTGAATTGATTGCCATTTTAATAGGTTCTGGCAGTAGATCAGAAAGTGCAGTTGAACTATCTAAACGTATTTTGGCATCTGTAGATAACAACCTCAATGAATTAGGTAGACTTTCTATAAAACAGCTGATGACCTTTAAAGGTATTGGTGAAGCAAAAGCAGTAAGTATTGCAGCTGCTTTAGAAGTAGGTAGAAGAAGACGTGGAGAAGATGCCGCTAAAATTGAAAAAATAGGAAGCAGTAAAGATGTTTACGAGATTTTACAACCCTTGCTAGGCGATTTGGAACATGAAGAATTCTGGATTCTCTTTCTTAATAACTCCAACAAAGTATTGCATAAAGCACAGTTGAGTAAAGGTGGTATAACAGGTACTTTAGTAGATGTGCGTATTGTTATGAAACAGGCGTTAGAATTAGGCGCAGTAGCAATTATTTTGGCTCATAATCACCCTTCAGGTACACTAAGACCTAGTGCAGCAGATAAACAGATTACCCAGAAGATAAAAGTTGCTAGTGAAACTTTAGATATTAAAGTGTTGGATCATTTGATCATTACCCAAAAAAGTTACTATAGCTTTGCAGATGAAAAAATTCTATAGATGTTATTGATTTATACACATAAAATCACACCTCGTCTTACCTATATTATGAGGCATATCTTCGTGAATATATTAGGTATTGAACTTGATTTTACCACTAAGGTAGAGGAGTTTATAAAGCATACCGGACCAAAAATAACATATACAAAACAACCGCTACAGAACGAGTTTTTTGTTCGTAGTAACGAGTTGCTTTTTGATCAGGGCATTAATGATATTGAATTAAATATTGCAGTGTGGGAAGATGTACCTTGTTTTTTTCAAGCAGGAGAGCGTAGTAACCTACCGTTTGATATTTTTGCCGCTAGTTTTTTTCTACTTTCAAGGTATGAAGAATACTTGCCGCATGTAAAGGATATTCATGGTAGATTTTCACCGAAAGATAGTATCGCTTTTCAAAATGGATTCCTTCAAAAACCAGTTGTAGATATTTGGGCTCTTAAATTATTGGATGCGCTAAAAGAGCGTTTTCCAGATTTGGAACATAAGGGTAAAACGTATGATTTTGTTTCTGTAATTGATGTGGCAACTTCACATTGCTATGCTAATAGGGGTGTAATTCGTGGCTTGGCGGGCATGCTAATGGACATAGCTACATTTAAGCTTAAAAGAGTTTATGACCGTATAGCGGTAGGTTTAAACAGGCAGAAAGATCCTTATGATAATTATGCTGAATTAATTGCCCTGCACAAAAAATATAGTGTAAAGTGTAATTTCTTCTTTCAATATGCAGATTATTCTAAGTACGATAAAAATGTATCTACTAATAGTATTAAATTTAAGTCACTTATAAAATATGTAGCTGATTATGTGCCGGTATCATTGGCAGCTAGCTATAGTTCATTTTCTGATCTAGAACTCTTAAAGAAAGAGAAAGCCAATTTAGAAGTGGTCATTAACAGACCTGTAAATAATTGTAAAATGCGGTACAATAGAGTCGATGTACCTCAAACCTACCGTAATCTCATTGCGGCAGAATTTACCAATGACTACACTATGGGGTATACCTTTGAACTTGGTTTTAGGGCAGGTACCTGTACACCATTTCAGTTTTATGATGTTCCGCTAGAAGTAAAGCAGCCTATAAAAGTGCATCCGTTTGCAATTCATGATATATCGCTTTCAAAAATTAAGAAAGATCAAGAAGTATTACGTCAGGTACAATTGATCTCTAATGAGGTTAGAGAAGTTAATGGTACGCTTATAACGATGTTCTCTAATGAAGTCTTAGGTAATAAAGATGATAGAGATTGGATGAATGTGTACACCGAAGTAATAAAACAACAACATGTTTGAAAATAAAGTAACAGATGTATTTTTTGATTTAGATCATACCTTGTGGGATTTTGATAAAAACTCGGCGCTAACTTTTGAAAAAATATTCAACGATCATAAAGTAGGTGTAGAATTACAAGATTTTCTAGAGGTGTACGTGCCTACAAACTTGAAGTTTTGGAAATTGTTTAGAGAAGAGAAAATAACAAAATCTGAATTGCGGTATCAGCGACTAAAATCGGTTTTTGATACTATGGGGCATCCTGCTACAGATGATCTCATCCATTTATTATCCGAAGAATATATTAATCATTTATCATCATTTAATACCCTTTTTCCTAATGCTATTGAGGTGTTAGATTATTTACAACCTAAATATAAACTGCACATCATTACCAACGGTTTTCAAGAAGTTCAAGATAAGAAGCTTAGAAACTCTGGTATTCACAGCTATTTTGATCAGATTATTGACTCTGAAATGGCTGGAGCTAAAAAACCGAATCCGGTTATCTTTAATTTGGCTTTAAATAGAGCTGGTGTAGTGCCAGAAAAGTCAATAATGATCGGTGATAGCTTAGAAGCAGATATTTTGGGTGCGAAATCTTTAGGTTTTCATACCATACACTTTAATGCGCACAAAGAGGAAATTCACAATATAGCTCCTATAATTTACGATTTGCAAGAAATAAAATCCCTTTTATAGAGTTACTGTTATTATAGATTGCTGTCTATATGTAATAAACTTTGAAGAGGTGATGAAAGGGGTACGTTTTCTGTTATTGGCTTTGGTAGGTTTTCTACTGGTTATCTCTTGTTCTGAAGAGCAAGATTTTGATCAGATAGATGATTTAGCCATTACCCCAAGTTATGAAGCTAGCATCTTCTATGTCAAAGCACAAGAAACTTTAATTAATAGAGTAGAGGGTCTAAACTTTTATACCCAAGATTTTAATTTTGATGCCTTTGAGGAACCCTTCTTTGCAGAAAGGGTATTGTCTGGTGTTATAACCTATGAGTTAGAGAATACTACCAGTAAGCCTATTGAAATTAGACTTGAATTTTTAGATGAAGCCGAAAACGTTATAGATACTGAAGTTTTTAGTATGGATGCCGCACCTACGGCTATTCTACAAAGAGATGTGGCATATGGCGCTACAGGTAAAAGCCTCGATATTATAAAAGCGACCTCAGAAGTAAGGCTAACAGCGATAAACTTAGGTGATAATAGTAGTTCTTCAAGTTTGCCAGATCCCGCAATAGTGCTTCGTTCTAGCGCACAATTTACTTTAGACATACGATGAGATTATGCCATTGCTTTTTTATAGCTGGCGTATTGCTTACTTTGAGTTTAAAATCTCAGAATAAGCAAATTCTTTATGACTTTAATGAAATACCACAATCACTATCTGTAAACCCTGGTGTAGAATCTGATTTTAAATGGTACGCAGGTGTACCTTTATTATCTGGTATTTCTGGTTATGGGGGCTCTAACGCAATTTCTATACATGATATTTTCGCTAATGACGGGGTAGATATCAATATAAAATTTAGGGAGCGGGCTTTAGATGTGCTTACACCTAATGATGAGTTGAGTACTACGATACAAATGGAATATTTGAGTGGCGGATTCAGAAGTGAGAATCCGAATATATTCTACTCCTTTGGGGGGTATCTTGAGTTTGATAATATAGGCTACTGGCCTCAAGATCTTGCATACCTAATATATGACGGTAATGCAGATCAATTGGGTAGAAGTTACGATTTGGGCGATTTAAAAGTTCGTGGTTCTTTGGTGAATGTTTTTCATTTCGGTATCAATAAAAAAATAGACCGTAATTTAACGGTTGGCGCAAGAGGTAAATTATATTCAGCAATTGCAGATTACAGCTCTTCAACTAACAACGGTCATTTACGTAGTGTAGCGGGTCAGAATAATAGAATTGCAACGAATTTAAATGCTGATTTACTTTTACGAACATCAGGTCTCCGTGCTTTGAGAGACGCAAATGATTCTGAAACTTTAGGTAATGAAATCATTAGCCGTGCCCTTTTTGGTGGTGATCTTGGTTTAGGTCTAGATCTTGGTTTTACCTATCATTTGTCTGAACGTACTACGGTAACGGGTAGTTTATTAGATGTAGGATTTATCTATCATTCTGGTGATACAAAAAGTTATAGTCTAAATGGGAACACAACAGTTGAAGGTATTGAAATAGATATACTAGATAATTTTGCGAGTCTTGATCGAGATTTTTGGCAAGATTTAGTTGATGAGGTAGAAGTTGCCGTACCGTTTGAAACAGATACCCAAAGCTATGTTTCGTTTAGACCTACAAAAATGTACGCATCGATTAGAAATGATTTCGGTGAGTTTGTAGGTAACGGTGGGTCTCAAAGTTGCGATTGTACAGCCGGATCTTCTGGTGGTGGCGAATTGCGTACCAAGTATCGAAATTCTGTGGGTGGGCAACTTTATATGATCAACCGACCAAGAGGACCGCAAATGGCACTGACCGGTTTTTATACTCGTAGAATAGGTAATGTTTTAGCACTTAAGGGAACATATACCATAGATAAATTTAGTTCTACCAATATAGGTTTAGGAATGAACCTGCAAGCCGGACCTGTCAACCTTTATCTAATGGCAGATAACTTATTATCTTATAATAATATAGCGGCCACGAACTACGCTTCATTTCAATTCGGATTGAATATTATTTCTTGGGGGCGTAATAAGTAGCATATCTTCTTCGCGGGTTTTTATTTTTTTGGCATGCTTTTTTCATATATTACCGTGAATTTAAAATTTACAACGTTTTGAAAATAGTTATCGCCTTAGTATTCACTTTTATAGGATTTTCTTCATTCGCACAAACTAATTTAGATGATTATAAATATATCATCGTACCTAAAAAGTTTGATGCTTTTAAAAATATGAACGAACACCAAACAAGTACGTTGGTAAAACATCTGTTTACCGGTAAAGGTTTTGTTGCGGTATATGACGATCAATTGCCCGAAGATTTGAAATTTAATAGATGTTTAGGTGTATTGGCAGATTTGCAAGATGACAGTAGTATGTTTTCTACAAAAACTACTATCAACTTAAAAGATTGTAATGATAAAATCGTTTTTAGTACCATGGAGGGCATCAGCAAAGAAAAGGAATATAAAGTAGCCTATAATGAAGCTATTAGAGAGTCTATGCGCTCATTTAATGGCATGAATTATAGTTACACAGTCAAAGACAAAAAAGACAAGGCTGTTACCGTTAATTTTAGAAATGACGTTAAAAAGCTTGATGAGTCTAAAGCTAGTAAAGCTCTAGAGGCAGAAAAAGCAGCAGAAAAAGCAGCAGAAGAAGTAAATGTAAAAAGAGCGCCAAACGTAATTTCTGAAGAAACGGAGAAAACTCAGTATTTTAAAGATAATACACCCGTTGAGTCGAACATTAAAAAGACAGAAACTCAGAAGCCTGGTTTCAAAAGTCTAGAAGTTAAGAAGCCTTCACCTGCAGCTATGTTGTATGCTCAGGCAACAGATAATGGATATCAGTTGGTAGATAGTTCGCCTAAGGTTAGAATGAATTTATTAAAAAGCTCAACTGATAATGTCTTTATAGCAAAAACAGATACTAAAAATGGTATGGTGTACCAAAAAGATGGAAATTGGATTTTTGAATACTATGAAAATGAGAAACTAGTTCAAGAAGAACTGAATATTAAATTCTAAAAGTTATATTTCGCCTTCCACCTATTTTTTAGAAAATCGCTAAGGGCTTTTTCTCTTGTATTATTCCCAGGTTTATAGAATGTTGTACCCTTAATTTCATCGGGTAGAAACTCGGCATCTACAAAGTTGTTCTGGTAGTCATGGGCATATTTATATTCTTGTCCGTACCCCAAATCCTTCATTAATTTGGTAGGTGCATTTCTTAGCGGTAATGGTACGGTCAGATTCCCGGTTTGTTTTACAGCTTGTTGTGCTTTACCAATTGCCATATAACTCGCGTTACTTTTTGCTGAGGTTGCAAGGTAAATAGCACATTGACTTAACACTATACGCGCTTCTGGGTAACCAATGGCAGTAACTGCTTGAAATGTGGTATTTGCCATGACTAAAGCAGTTGGGTTTGCTAAACCAATATCTTCAGATGCAGAAATGAGCATTCTACGTGCAATGAATTTTACATCTTCACCACCTTCGATCATTCGTGCCAACCAATATACAGCTCCATTGGGGTCACTACCTCTAATAGATTTTATAAAAGCCGAGATAATATCATAATGTTGCTCACCTGTTTTATCATATAACATCGTATTCTTCTGAACTTTAGATAATACTAATTCGTTGGTGATGACGATATTGTCACCTGCTTCAGAATTGACTACGAGCTCAAAAATATTCAGTAATTTTCTACCGTCACCTCCAGATAAACGTAACAAAGCTTCTGTTTCTTTAAGTTCGATTATTTTAGACTTTAACAATGTGTCTTTCTCCATTGCCCTTTTTATAAGGTTTTCTAAATCCTCTTTTCCGAAGGCATTTAAAACATACACTTGACAACGAGAGAGTAGTGCAGGTATAACCTCAAAACTTGGGTTTTCTGTAGTAGCTCCAATTAATGTTACCCAACCTTTTTCAACAGCTGCCAAAAGAGAATCTTGTTGAGATTTACTGAATCGATGTATCTCATCAATAAATAAAATGGGGTTTTTAGCAGTGAATAATCCGCCAGCTTGTTTTGCTTTATCGATTACTTCTCTAATATCTTTTACACCGCTATTTATGGCGCTTAAAATATAAAAAGGTCTTTTGCTCTGCTCTGCAATGATGTTGGCCAATGTTGTTTTACCGGTACCAGGAGGTCCCCAAAGTATTAATGACGGAATAATACCCTTTTTAATTTGATGCGTAAGCGAACCCTTTTCACCTACCAGATGGTGTTGACTAATATATTCGTCTAATGTTTTAGGTCGTACGCGTTCTGCTAAAGGTTCATTCATAGTACAAAAGTATACTAAACTACAATGAGAATAAAAAAGTTGCGTGCCAATTGATAGTTAAGTAAGGTTTGGAATGACAATATGACCAATTTGTAAACGTTGGTAGTATAATTGTTATTCTAATACAAAATTAAGCTCATGTCTGAAATGGGACATTATAAATTTTCTAACAAAGTAGTTGCTATTCCACTATTAGCAATGATTTTGATATGGGGCGTATATTGGTTAGAATTGACTTTAGGGGTGAATTTTAATGAATTTGGGGTAATGCCCAGAACAAAACTTGGCTTACGAGGAATTGTACTGAGTCCGTTTATTCATGGTTCTTTAGAGCACTTATATAACAATACTATTTCATTAGCAATTCTACTAGCTGCCTTGTGGTACTTTTATAGAGATGTTGCTTGGAAGGTGGTTTTGTACGGAATAGTATTATCAGGATTTTTAACATGGATGATTGGTCGCACATCTTATCACATTGGTGTTAGTGGACTAATTTATGTTCTAGCCAGCTTTATTTTTTTTAAAGGAATATTTAGCTCTTATTTCAGGTTGGTAGCACTTTCTTTAATTGTTGTTTTTATATATGGAAGCATGCTTTGGTACATATTTCCAGTAAAAGAGGGAATGTCTTGGGAAGGACATTTAGGAGGTTTCTTAACCGGATTGTTTTTAGCTAAAGTCGTTAAAGCACGTATTCCACCAACCAAAAAATATGAATGGGAAAAGGAAGGCTTTAAAGAGGAAGACGACCTATTCTTGCAACATTTTGATGAAAACGGAAACTTTAGAGAATTACCCACAGAAGAAGATATCGATGAAGAAAGTAGTTTTAAAATTAACTACATCTTTAAAGAAAATTCCGAAAATGAATCTAAAATGTAATGTTGAATTACAAACGTTGGCGAACTGCTTCGTACAAAAACACGGCACAAGCAACAGAAACATTCAATGATTCTATTTCACCAAGTAACGGTAGCTTAGCTCTATAATCTGAAGCTTTTAAAATAGAAGGTGTAATACCACGATCTTCAGCACCCATAACAATAGCTATAGAATCAGTAAAAGGAACATCATAAACAGAATCATCTGTTTTCTCTGTAGCCGATACTATTTTAATATCTGATGCTTGTAAATAGAAAACAGCATCTTTTAAATGATCAACTTTTGCTATTGGCACTCTATAAGCTGCACCAGCAGAAGTTTTTATAGTATCTGCAGTTACTGGAGCGGCACCTTTCTTTTGAACGATAATGCCATCAACACCTGTACATTCTGCTGTTCTAATAATAGCACCAAAATTTCGTACATCAGATAGTTGATCCAGTAATAAAAATAAAGCCGGACCTTCTTTTGTATTTGCCTTTTCAACCAAATCTTCAAGGGTATGAAATGCGATTGGGGAAATGTTAGCAACGGCACCTTGGTGGTTGCTTTTTGTTAGTCTGTTCAACTTTTCAATAGGCACATACACCATATTGATTTCATTACGACGCAATAAACCTTCCAATTCTTTCATAAGATCTCCTTTAAGACCTTTTTGTAGAAATACCTTGTCTATCTCTTCATTTGAATTGACAGCTTCTATAATGGCTCTTAAGCCATAAATTTGAGTGGTTTTTTGCATGGGGCAAAGGTAAATAAAAACCGCCCAACAATTGTTGGGCGGTTTTAAATATTAAATCTTTAATGAATTTAAAAATCAGTTCTCTTTTCAAGAGATTTGTATAAGTCGGTTAAATCTTCCTTATCATTTAAGTTATAGTCTTTTGACTTCAATAATTCCTTAATCTCGATTAAATCATCATTGGAAAAAATCTTTAAAAATTTAGATTTTTTAAAAGGTATTTCCTTAATGATGTCTTCATTTTTATCTTTGTAAAAGTATTCCTTATAGGTTGTGAATTTACTTGGTATGGGATTGACCATGGAGTTTTCAGCAGGTTTACCCTCTTTAAATTTTACAAAATATCTTTCATACAATTTATATTTATCTCCCGAGTAAAATAACTTAACATAACCTTCTTCAATTTTTTGATTTTTTGAAAGCATTGAGGTGTAAACATAATAATCACCATTCGTTTCCAATGAAACTAACGGGTCTTTAATTAGTGCCTCCATTTTTTCTTCAGGAAGCAAAGTTTTTTTCAATTCAACCTCTTGGTTATATGCGTTAAATCGATAATAATAATCTCCTAAAATTTCATTATTATAAATTACTTTTCCTTTTTCGTATTCTTCATTTTCAAAAGGACTGCCTAATGTTGAGCCTACATCATATTTAATTTCATCGCTGCTATTTCTTACTTTCTGAAATAGTTCTTGCATCATTGGTGTCTTTTTCTGAAAGTTAGAATAGATATTATTTTCTGCAAATGTTGTTCCTGTTGGTGCTTCGGTAAATACCTGAGAATAACAGTATGTTTGTATCGTTACGATAAAACAAATAAGCATATAGTACTTCTTCATAATTATATAGTATTTAAGTATTTAAAAGTTTGAATTAAATCTTCTTCGTTAACTAAATTAATGTTTTTTTCCTGAATGAAAGTTTTAAGTTGCTCTCGTACCTCTTTTTTAAATTGTTTTAAGAATTTACCATTTTGTGACGGAAGGAAATCTATTCTGTTAATACCTTCTTGTTGAAAGTAATATTCTTCAAAGTGAGCAAATCTACTTGGTATATCTGATACCATAGAATTGGCTGCAGCCTTTCCTTCAGAGTATTTAACGGCTAGCCTGTGATAAAGCTTGTATTTTTTTTCGTCATAAATGAGAGAAAGATAACCGTTCTTAGTTTCATTTTTTTTATTTATATAAGTAGTGAAACGTAATTCTTTATTTAAGTATTTTACTCTTACCTGTTTATCTGCATAAAGTTGTTTTGGCTCTTCTTCGGTAGATGAAGTTTTTTTAATTTCTATTATACTGTTTAGGGCATTATATCGAACATAATACTCGCCTTGAGATTCTTCACCATAAAACAATGAACTTTTTATGAAATTAGGAGTCGAGTACGGGGATCCTACAACTTCGCCCAGGTCTTTTTGTTGCTGGTTATTTCTTAAGTCCATCATTACTAAATTTAACATAGGACTACCTCCTCTGGCATTGCTAAACATATCTGCTTCTGAGGTTGGGGCTGTACTTAAATTTTGTGATTGACAAATTTGACAAAATAATAATACAGTAATCGATAAAAAAAAATTCTTCATTGTCATTGATATTGGTTCATGAAATTTACTTATAAGTTGGGAACTTTTTTGTGATTTTTTGATAATTAATAGGTTGGAATATTATAAAGTAAATAATTTGAAGTCGATAATTTATCAAAATATATCTTAGATATAATTATTGTAGTAGATCTAAAATTGTAGGGTCATTTTTGCTGAAACTATAACCTCTCCAGTAGAAACCATCACCTGTAAATTTCCAAACCACTTCTTTGTCTTTAGTAACTTCCCAAAGACCAAAATCACCTTCGGTAATTAATATATTGTCATTTGGTAGTTTTACTGCGCCAGAAACTCTAGGTGCATACAAGTCGGGATCTGTGAATTGCCAAATTATTTCAGGTTCATTATCAATGTTTGGTTCAAGTATTAAGTTTGTGGGTAGTTTTAACTCATAAACTATTGATTGGTTTAAATCAGATCCATTTGAAAAAATCAATATATTTTCGAAATTGCCATCTGCAAGTAAATTTGGATAATGGTTATTGTTGAATAGTCTATCTCCTACATTATTTTTATATGCAGAGGGATTTCCAAACCTATAAACAAGGTCTCCACCAATATTATAGTTTCCTCCAGAGTGAGAAGATGATTCTAATACAGTTGTACTGTGGTCAATTACCCAAACTTCACTATAAAAATTTACACTTACATAGATAAGGTCTTTAATTGGATCATAAGCTATTCCATTTGCATGGGTTATATCACCACTTTCTAGTTGGGTGTAGTTGATATCTATTAATTGCGGATTTTGACTTACAATACCATAATTTCCTTTGGTATTGTCAAAGTCTTGTATGGTATGATCCCACATATGCCATTGCCATTCAATTTCATTAGAATTTGGATTTACTTCTATAATACCGTCTGGAAACAATTCAATATCCATTTTATAACCAAAAGAATTGGCTTCTTCTGCAGTTCTTCTTTCCCAAGTTAAAATAATGATGTTTCCGTTTGGTAACATTTCAGCGTCATGATGCAATACTTCATTCTCAGTAGAATATACGTATGACCAATCTATGTTACCGAATTTATCAAGTAGCTGAATTTTGCCACCTGTACCACCCAGTTGAATTTTGGGATCTTCAGATTCAGTCATGGTCAGCAATTGTCCATTAGGAAGAAGTTCACAATCATTTCCTAAATTACCACCATTAAGATTCCATTGGTGTAATACTTCAGCATTTTTATTCATTAAATAAACGAAGTTGTTACCAGCGTCATTGATTAAGATGTAGTTGTCATCAATTAAATCCTTGTTGAATGTTTCTATTGTACCCGCAATATTACCAATAGGATTGGGATTAATTGACTGGGTTATTTCTTCTTCTTCTTCTTCTTCTTCTTCAAAAGTATTATCATCTTCTAAAACCATTTCCTGTAACTCTTCATTAATCGAATCGTTGTTACATGAACAATTGAAAATTATAATTAAGAATATAATTAATAGTCGTTTCATCAAAATAGTATTTTTTAGTTACTAATATAACTAAAAAAGGTCACCCTTAGGGTGACCTTTAGATTCAATAAAATATAGTTGGCTTTTATTCACAAACTTTTAATTCAACTTCTCTGGCTACTGCCGGTGCTGAATTATCTCTTTCAAAAGGACCTCCAATGGCTGCTTTTTGACCATTAGGATCAATTATTTCATAAACATGCTCATCTTCCCATAAACCATTAGTATATGTCACAACTAATGATGTAGCACCTTCAGGCACAGTAAAAGTTCCTGTAGAAGTTTCTCCAGTCTCAATAGTAAATATTTGTTCTTCACCACCATCTATAGAAACAGCTATGAATGCACCGTCCCAACCGTCACCATATAAATCGGTCAAGTTAACTGTATATTCACCAGCGAAAGGCGCATCTGCATTAAGTTGAACACATTCTGAAGTAATCACAGAATAAAAATATTCAGTATCATTTTCATCCGTAGTAACAATTCTACCATCTACAGTAATAATTTCATAACGTAGTTGAATGTCATCACCAACAGATAAATCTGTGATTACCACATCATCACCTAATAAGTCGGCTAATGAATAATCTAACTCAAGTACTTTTGCACCTTCTTCTAACGAAAGGTCCGCAATCTCAAAGGTCTCAAACAAAGCTTCATCCTCAGATAAATCAACAGCATCTTCACCTATAGTTAAATCTCTAAAAGTACGGTAGATGTTCAATGTTTGTAGTAAACTACCATCACTGTCATCATCTATTGAAATAGAAACTTCATAATCTTCGTTAATAGCACCTTCAGAAAGATCGATTTCATCGGAAGTGTTAACTTCATAATCAAACTCGATACCATCATCTATAAGTAAAGTATATGCAAAAGGAGAAGCAAAGAAAGATCCACCGGTTACAGTTGTTGCTGCATCAGCAGCTTTAAAAGACCTGCCATCTGTGAAAAATAATTCTAAATTAATGGCAATTCTATCTCCTGGTAAAACCGATTCGATATCAACTCCCAAAGTAGCTAAAGCTTCTTCCATAGTGTATGCAAAATCAGCTGCTGGCAAACCTCTATCATTAATAGTGAAATCGCTTGCCGCTAAAGTGGCAAAGGCAACACCTAATGTGGAGTCATCCGCTAATTCAGTGTTATTGTCAACAAAGTCTACCGTTATGTCAACTCTATCGATTAATTCTCCATTAGTTTCGTCCTGTTCCTCGATATTTATGGAAAACGTGTTTTCTGTTCTAAACATGTCAAAAGAACCATCAGAATCTATAGTCCGAAGCACGGCTCCTGAAGTAAAGGTTTCTAACACGTCATCTATCACCTTGTCATCACTCTCGCAAGAAACTGCAAGTGCTAAACAAGTTATAGCTATTGTATATAAATTTATTTTTTTCATTATCTCGAATTTTAGAATTAGTTAGCAACTGGAAAAGTTGGAAAGGCTGAATTTGTATCCCAAAATACTTGTTCGGCAACACCTGGCTTTTGAACTATAAATTGATTAGCACTCGAAGCACTTGCAGGGTAGAAGAAAGATCTAATAAAAGCTCCTGGATCCGGCTCTAAATTTGGTTCTAAATCCGTTGGATATCCAGTTCTTCTATAAAAATTAAATCCATCATGCCCGTTACCTTTTAAGGATATGAAGAATTGATCGGCTATTACGTTTAACTTTTCTTCTTCACTTTCAGCGTCATCAAACTCAGCGCCAACTAAAGCAATAAAAGTTGAGATGTCTGCTGCAGTGGGTCCTACTGATAAGTCAGCATTTGCATCAAGTGATCCAAAAGCACTTACTTTGGCAATAGACTTTTGTACTGCTGAGATCAAGAATGGCCTTGCTGATTCGATATTAGTATTGGCTGATACTTCTGCTCTCCAAAAATCTACTGTAGAAGATAAAAGCATAGGTGTAATACCTGCACCACCGCCACCTGATCCAAGTGAAATTTCTCCAAAGCTGTCATCATCGTATTGACCTGCATCTGGATATACTCCTGGAACTGTTCTCAAAAGACCATCTGGAGGTGTACCTTCATCGTTACCGTGATTTCTGCCCCAGTATCCGTTAGGAAGTGAACAATAAGCGTAGCCACCGGAAATGTACTGTGCAGGTGCTGTAGTTAATGAACAAGCTAAAGTTTCTTCATTCGGTGCAACTCCTGGTGCTCCTGGTGTGGTTGCACTTTGTCTATAGTAATAGAATCTGATTCTAGGATCATTAGTTGTCTGCATAATATCCATTAACCAAATAGACATATAATCAGCACCACCTTGATCTGTATAATTCTGACCATAATCAGGATGACGTGTATCTGGCTGAACAGCGTTTGATCCCCAAGTAAATTGAAAATCTTCTGAAGCATCTTGTATATAATTTCCAGAGGAAATAATACTGTTAAAAGCTGCAGTATTCCCAAGATTTAGATATATACGTAATTTAAGGGTATTACTAGCCTTGATCCATGCAGTTGCATCTCCATCATAGTAAAAATCAATTGCTGGATTTGCCGTAGACGTTCTTCCGAAATTGGCAATAGCTTCATCCAAAAGAGTTAAAGAAGCAGAATAAATATCTGCACCCGGATCTAGTTTTGGATTTAGTATGTCTGGAGCTTGAAATGCCTCTGAGTAAGGAACGTCACCAAAATAATCAACAAGAAGTGTCATGGTGTATGCTTCCATTACCTGCCCCATTCCGATATGATAGAATAATTCTGCCTCTTCGGCCAAAACATTCATGTCTCGAATGTTTTTAATTGTTTCTTGATAGGCTCTTTCCCAAGCGGTATCAAAATTTGACGGAGAATAAGCACTTTGGTAAATTCTAGTACCCATATTCTCTATTCTAACAACTTCTGAGCCATCCTCACCTAATTCTTCAACTACTTCTGCAAATCTTTGCTGAGCAGCGTTCAAATAAAAGTCGGGATCTGCCTGACTTGGTGTCAGTGCGTTTGGATTTTCTGTCAAATCCAGTTCTGTTGTTTCACAGGAGTTAAATAGTGCTCCAGTGGCAAAAACAACAGCGATGTATTTAATTATTTTTTTCATCATCAATAATTTTTTTTAATTAAAATGTTGCTTTAACACTCAATCCATATCTTTTAGAACTAGGACCGTTCAGGTAGTCAAATCCAGTACCGTTACCAACACCAACACCTGCTACGTTAGGGTCGAAATTAGTTCCGTCTGGAATGTTAATGGCATTATACCATAAGTTAAATCCAGAAAGTGTAAAGCTTAGACTTCCAAATGGAGTCTTATCCAAAAATTTAGAAGGTAAAGAATACCCTAATGATATCTCTTGTAATCTAATTACTGAGGCATCATAGATACCTAATTCATCTGGACCAAATAAAATGTTATTAAAATAGAAGGTAGAGTTGTTGATTTGTTGTGTGTTAGGACTACCGTCTGCTAGAACACCTGGTAAAATGAAAGTGTTTTCACGATCTACGGTATCCGTTGTCAAACCACGTCCTAATAGGGTAGAAACAGTTCTACTATATATATCACCACCTTGTGTGTAATTTAATAAGAAATTAAATGAAAAGTTTTTGAATTGCATTGAATTACTAATGTTTAAAGACCAATCTGCATTAGGGTTTCCTATTACAAAAGTTCCTTCTTCTTCAACGTAATCACCAGCATCATTGACTAAAAATTCTCCGCTTTCCGAACGTTGAATTCTACTACCAACGATTACACCTAATTGCTCTCCAACGATTGCTGCGTTTCCTAAATTCGTAAATCCAGAATATACAACAATATCGGTGTCAGTTCCTAAGTCTGTTACTTCAGAGTCATTGGTGGTCCAATTGGCATTTACATTCCAATTGAATCCTCCCTCTTGTTCTGATCTAAAAAGTGCAAGGGTTGCATCCAATTCAACACCATTGGATTTTATTTCTCCAATGTTAGTCTGTGTATCTGTAAAACCGGTTGACGGATCTAAAGGTCTATTAATAATCAAATCTGTTGTTGTTCTGTCGTAATAGGAAACATCTAAAGATAATCTGTTATTAAAAAATCTAGATTCTATACCTACTTCGATTTCAGATAGTAATTCTGGTTTTAACAATGGATTACCTAAGTCATCTGCACTAGTATTAGCAACTACATCTTGACCTGATCCATTTTGAAAAAATTGAGTATCTAGATCTAGAGTAGAGGCTACAGGATATTCCGTAGGAAAGTTTGCTGATGTACCATATCCAGCTCTTAATTTAATATAATTAATTCCGTTTTGACTTTGTAAGCCTGGAAATATCTTCGTTGGTATGATTGATACACTTGCACTTGGATAAAAGATTGAGTTATTTTCGCTTGAAAGGTTTGAAACATAATCATTTCTACCAGAAAGTGTTAAGTATGCCATTCTATCATAATCAAAATCTAATTGACCGTATAAACCAACTATATTTCTTTCCGTAAAAAATTGAATTTCATCTTGTAGACCGAAGTTAAAGTGTCTTAATACTCCGAATACATTTTGTCCAGAACTAGCAACTCCATTTTGGTCAAATACTTCCCTTCTTGAGGTAGCACCTGTGTTAAAGGAAAAACCTACTTTTTCTGAAAGTTCATATTGCCCGGTCAGAATAAGGTTGTGGTCTAGTATGGTGTTCGTATTGTTCCAAGTTTGTAATATACCACTCTGTGTAGCAACACTACCGCCTACACCACCTTTATTCTGAGAATTGATATTGTTTTCAGAATATACATCTAAACCAAATCTGTAAGTAAGACTTAAATTGTCATTAACTGTATATTGTAATGCAGCATTACCAAATACACGGTTAGTAATTTGTTGTGTTACTGCGTTGTTAATAGTCCATAAAGGATGTTGTATACTATTGTTTTGACGATAATAAACACTACTTCCGTCAATTGGACTTTCGTATGGTAAACCTAAAATATCGATACTTCGAGGTGTATAAAATAAGTTCGCAAATACCGATGAGCCATCACCAAAAACACTGTTACCTGTACTAGCGGCAACTGGTGGTGATTTGAAATTGGTATTAGAGAAGTTCATTGTACCGGATACTGTAAATTTATTTGATAAAATAGCTCTACCACCCATACCTAAAGTATACCTCTGTAAATTGTTTCCTGGTGTAAAACCTTCATCATCTAGATGACCAAAATTTGCATTGTATGAAACTTTTCCGTCCTCAGAGGAACCGTTAAAGTTAACAGAATTGGTTTTTACCACACCTGTTCTAAAAAAGTTTTCAACACTATCATAAGGTTTCCAATCATAACGCGCTCCTTGTAATTCAGGAAAAGCTGCTTGAATTGCAGAGGTTGACGTAGAATATGGATGTGCTAAAGTTCCGTTTTCATCTATCGCAGATTGATTTCCCCAACCGGAAATACCATCTTCATTAAAACTTGGTCCCCAGTTACTAAAGAACCAACCAAAAGCTTGATCGAAACCATTACCGTACTCATCTTGGTAATCCGGTAAGGATGCAATTTCATTAAAGAATAAAGAACTACTAACTGTAATTTCATTCTTTTTAACACCACCTGTTCCAGGCGCACCGTTTTTTGTTGTAATCAATATTACACCATTACGACCAGCGGTACCATATAATGTTGCGGCAGCAAGACCTTTTAATACATTTACACTAGCGATGTTGTTAGGGTCCAAGTCCAAGAATCTACTTGATCCGTTGTTACCGTCAACAAAACTACTGTCATCACCATTACGTGCCTGTCCATTTGTTCCACTGTCAAAAGGAACACCATCAACAATAAATAAAGGTTGGTTACTTCCACTAAAGCTACTAAGCCCTCTAATTACGATACTAGTTCCAGAACCTGAAAGACCACTTTGAGATGTAATGTTTACACCAGATGCTTTACCTGAAAGAATTCTACCAACGTCTCCGTCAGCTCTATTTTCAAGTTGTTCTTCACTAACTTCCGAAACGGCATATCCTAATGCCTGCTTTGACTTTTTAATACCTTGGGCTGTAACAACTACTTCCTCCAGTGCCTGAGCATCTTCTTGCATTACTACATTAACAGTGCTTGATGCGCCAACTGCTTGGCGAACTGCTTTTTGTCCAATGTAGGTAAATAACAATGTTTGACCTTGAGAGGCCGAAATAGTAAAGTTACCATCAAAATCCGATTGTGTACCGGTTGTGGTACCCTCGACTACAATGTTAACTCCGGGCAAAGGAAGCCCTCCCTGATCAGTAACCGTACCGGATACTGGTTTTTGTTGTGCAAAAGAAATATGCACAACTAACGCTAAAAGTAACGTTAACAATCCATTTAGTTTTGTTCTCATTTTTAAATTATTTGAATTAGCTAGCGACAAACTTCACAATAATGTGTTAATAATGCAAGATAAATTTAATAAAATTTTAAGAAGTTGTGATAAAATCAGAAGTTACAGATAAAACATGGTTCTAATCTAAAGTTATATAATTCAGCAGCTATATTTTTGAGATATTCATAATAATTCAGAAAAACTTGTAAATACCTGCGTTTTATTCAGATCGAAAATTGTATGAGCCTTAACATGTCCTTTAAAAATATTTTGAGGATTTTAACAGGGTGTTTTATGTAGAAAAAATGTAATTAAAATAAAAGCCTGTAAATTTCTTTACAGGCTTTTTAATGTTTTGTATAAGCATATTATTAATTAGTATCCCAATCTACTTTTTCAAATAAAGTTACAGATGGAACATTCGGATTAAGATCCAATTCTGTTTGTGGGTATAAAAATCTTGTTGGTATTGCAGAACCACTAACAGGTGTTAAAGATGGTAAACCAGTTCTTCTCCAATCACTATAACATTCTGGGTTAGCGTATAGCGCTATCCATTTTTGAGTTATAACATCTTCTAAAGTAAGCGTTGCAGGTGATACTTCTACTTGTGCAATATATGTAGCATATTCGGCATCTAGACTTAAGCTAGAAAACGAACTTTCAATACCGGTAAAGTATGCTTCGCTAATATCAGCTTGAGAACCACCAGTTGCCAAAAGACATTCTGCCTTTGCAAACATTAATTCTGTAAATGTTGCCATATCTACCGCTTGATCTATAGTGAAAAATTCATGCTCATCATATTCAATTAAGAATGTATCCTCATCATTACCATCGTATATATCTCTTCTAGGGTCTGCTAAGCCATCCATAACATCTCCTAAGGTAGAATTAAAACCAACATCACCTCTATCACGGTTAAATTGATACCATGGAGATGCTGTTGCTGCTCCTGTTCCAAAAGCGAATTTAAAATCATCCGCGCTAGAGTCAAAAGCATTTTCAATAGATGTTAATGCTGCACTATAATTAGAGGCACTTACTAAGCCTTCGTGTAAATATGCTTTAGCTTCAATAGCATGAGCTGCTTTAATCCATAAGGAGGTATCTCCAAAGTAAATAAGATCTCCTGATAGGGCTAAACCACCATCTGACGCAGCAAGGTTTGATCTTGCAATAGACAATAAGGAATGAACCTCTGCATATATAGATGCTTGCGAATCATAAACTGGTTGTAAGTTCTCTACTCCTGCAAAAGCTTCAGTATATGGTATGTCATTCCAATAATCGGTCATGACCATTAAAGAAAAGGCCTTTAAAACTTGCGCAGAACCTACATAATGGTTGTAACCATCTTCTGTGGATTGCTCTATTATAATATTAGCATTTTGTATAACATCTACATAAAAATCCGACCAATCTCCACTTCTGTCAGAGGCTACAGTCGTATAACTGTTAAATCCTGCCCATTGACGGTCCAGACCTTCAACTTGTTGTACCCACATACTAGATACCCGAGAGAAATTAGCATTGTAGTTATAAGCGAGTGAAAGCTGTACTGTTGGCAATATAGCTGCCGATGAAACTGCTGTTGGGTCATTAGGGTTTTCGTTTGTTCCTTCTAGAAACGGATCACAAGACATTGTAATGCCTAATAACGATAAAAATAATCCTTTGTATAATATATTTTTCATGATTACTTTATTTTTTAGAATGTTAAATTAATACCTAAACCGTAAGATTTAGTCCCTGGATTGTTGAAGTAGTCCACTCCTTGTGCGTTACTTCCAGCTCCAGTTAAACTTGTTTCTGGATCTACACCTGTATAAGGGGTTTCCAACCAAAGATTGTTTCCTGTAAAAGTTAAACTAACATTATCAAAGAAATCACTATTAATAGCGCTTGTTAGGTCGTAAGATAAATTTAGTGTTCTTAAACGTAACCAAGATGTGCTTTGAACAAAAGCCTCATCTACACTACCGAAACCACTTAGGCCACTACTTGCATAGTAATATTCGTCTAATGTTGCAACAATGTCATTGGCGGAACCATCAGATTGCTTAACACCTTCTATTACTAAAGTTTCTCCACGATTTTCTGTAATTTTTGAACGTCCAAAGAAGCTAAGTGCCCAATCTGTACCATTCCACATTTCTCCACCTTGCTTCCATTCTAATAAGAAGTTTAGTGATAGGTTTTTGTATGTAAATGTGTTGTTGAATCCAAAAGTGAAATCTGGTGTTGGATCTCCTATAACTCTAAGTTCAGGGTCAGCAATTTGTAATCCGTAATTACCAGATGTTGGGTCATCATCGATAACGATATTACCAGCATCATCTCTTAAGAAAGAACCGCCATATATTTGACCAAAACGCTCTCCAGGAATATTATAAGCTACAAAACCTCCTAAAAACTGACTTTCAACACCGTCTGCTAATGAATTCACTATGGTTTCACTTTTGTCAAAGTTGATACCTAGGTTGTATTTAAAGTTTGCGCCATCTACTATTTTAGCATTCAAAGTAACTTCAAATCCAGTTGTTTCTAATTCACCTGAATTCAAGAAACTTGAATCATAACCCGTAGATTTTGCAATTGGAACAGCTAATATTTGGTCTTTTGCAAGTCTATGGTAATAAGCAGCATCGAATGTAAGTCTATTTTTAAATAGTCTTAAATCTAAACCTAGTTCCTCAGATGTTACTGTAGATGGTTTTAATGTATTATTTCCTAAATCATCGTTAATTTGGAAACCAGCAGTTCCGTTGAAAGGAAAAGTAATTCCGGTAGACCATCCATCTCCTATATCTGCAGTTTCATATGCTGTAGATGTAGCATAAGATGATGGAGCGCCAGCTCCTACTTGTGCCCAAGAAGCTCTTAGTTTACCAAAAGATAAGAAATCATTTGTTCCGGTTAATTCACTGAATACAAAACCTAAACTTGCTGATGGGTAAAATAAAGAGACACTTTTAAGGGAAAAATTTTCAGGATCTTCTAATGTCGAAAGATAATCTTGTCTTCCTGTAACTGTTAAATATAACATTCTCTTATAACCAAAGTCTAATTGACCATAAAAACCAACATTTTTTGTTTTGAATACATCATAGTCACTTTGAACAGTAGCAGCATTGGTTATATTGTTAAATCCTTTAATTCCTAGGTCAGAACCTTCAACATAAGTTACTTTTTGTTCTTCAGAATAGATGTTGGTTCCTAGTAAATAGCCAAAATTTAAATCTTCTGAAATATCTACGTTACCATTAAAGTTAAAGTAGTTATCCGTATGACGATACGCATAATTATCTAAAATAAGAGCTCCAGCTGTATTGGTTCTTGATCCAATATCAAAAAACTGTACCCTATCATCAGCATAAGTATCAATACCTACGTTACCAGAAAAATTTATCCAATCTGCAATTGTGTAATTAATGCCTACACTTCCAACAAATCTGTTTACCTCATCAGTGTATGGGGCATTATTAATAACCCAGTATGGGTTATCGTAACCACCACCACCACGATAATTTCTTTGTGAACCATCTTCAAATTCATAAGAAGATACTTCATTTTGTGCATTCGCGAATCCATTACTATTGTCAAATGATATAGGTGTTCTTAATAAACCCAACATTAACCCAGAAGTATTACTGCCTTGTTGTATTCTGTATGAACTAGAATTGGTATACGTACCGGACATGTTAATAGAAAACTTGTCATTGACTTTTGCAGATCCTGAGAAATTCAACGTGTTTCTATCAAAATCATTTTTTGGGACAATACCTTGTTCTGAAGTTTTTCCATAAGCTAAACGAAATGTTGTATTGTCTCCACCACCAGATATTGAGAATGAGTTTTCTGTTGTTATTCCTGTTTGGAAAACTTCAAATACATCATAAGGTGTGAAAGGAGTAAGGTTTCCTGTCGTGTTTCCTTCAACTATTCTACCATTATTGTCATATGCGTAATCAGAACCATCCCAGAATAAATTAGCTTTGTCTGGTCCCCAACTTCCCGAAGTTCCAGTTTCAGGTCCGGCCCATACTCCTCCGCTACCTTGAACAAAAGTGTTCTGAAGTTCAGGAAATTTATTTGCTTTGGAAAAGGTAAGATTTGATCTTACATTTACTTTTAATTTTCCAGGAGCTCCTTTTTTAGTTGTAATTACGATAACTCCGTTACCACCATCAACACCATAAAGCGCTGCTGCTGCACCACCTTTTAAAACATTGATAGTTTCAATATCAGCAGGGTTAATGTCCATTCCTCTGTTAGATCCTGCTACACCAGCAGTTCTACCTTCTGAATTGTTCTGCGAATTGTTCATTCTAACGCCATCAACAATCATTAATGCTTGGTTGTCCCCAGAAAGAGATGTTTGCCCCCTAATTACGATCCTTGTACCTGCTCCAGCAGAACCTGATGCGCTTGTAATCTTGACGCCTGCTGCTTGACCGGCTAGTGCGGATAAAGCATCATTTGCATTTGATTTACTAATGGTTTCAGAACTAACAGCTTGTACGGAATAACCAACAGCTCTTGTTTCTTTTTTAACCCCTAATGCGGTTACTACAACCTCATCTAACGTCTCTGCACTTTCGTCCATTTGAATGCTTATGGATGAACTTGTTCCGATTACTTTACTGGCAGTTTTTTGCCCTATGTAAGTAAATAGTAGAGTTTGACCAGTTGCGCCACGTATAGAGTAGTTTCCGTCAAAATCAGTTTGTGTTCCATTAGTTGTTCCTTGTACAATTATGTTTACCCCAGGTAGTGGTAGTCCATTTTGGTCTGATACTGTGCCGGTGATCTCTTTTTGCTGTGCAAAAGAAATATGCACGACTAGCACCAGTATTAGTGTTAACAATCGATTTAGTTTTGTTTTCATATTTAAATTATTTGAGTTAGTTCGTGGTGAAATTCTTAATAATATGTTAACAAGGCTAAGGTATTTTAATAAAATTTTAAGAATATGTTAAGAATTGTGATATTGAAGATTACGCAAGGTTTTTATTAATACTTGAACAATTATGTGCATATATTTTTTTTATATTCATAATAATTAGAAAATTCTATTAAAACCTTGCGTTTTAATAGAATAGATAAATAAATGTGCTTGGTGATTATGACAACTCTACTTGTTAAAATTTGATAAGTGATAATTCGGGGTAGGAAATGAGTTATTAGAAAAAAAATAAAAATAAGTGCATAAGGGTTTGAATTATAATGAAATATTACTACATTTGCCGACCCTTAAAGTAGGGGTAATTTTTATATATCATTATAGTATGCCAACAATATCACAATTAGTACGAATAGGAAGAGAGACGATTACTAAGAAGAGTAAATCGGCTGCTTTGGATTCGTGTCCTCAAAGAAGGGGTGTTTGTACACGTGTTTATACTACCACGCCAAAGAAACCAAATTCAGCTATGAGAAAAGTAGCAAGGGTAAGGTTAACGAACGGTAAGGAAGTGAACGCTTACATTCCAGGAGAGGGTCACAATCTTCAAGAGCACTCGATAGTATTAGTAAGAGGCGGAAGAGTTAAAGATTTACCAGGAGTAAGGTATCATATTGTACGTGGTGCATTGGACACAGCAGGTGTGGCCGGTAGAACACAACGTAGATCTAAATATGGTGCGAAACGTCCTAAAAATTAATTAAACTTGTTTAAAAGGAAGTAATGAGAAAAAAACAGGCAAAGAAAAGACCACTTTTACCAGATCCAAGATTTAATGATCAGTTGGTGACACGTTTCGTTAATATGATGATGTGGGATGGTAAAAAATCAGTAGCTTTTGGTGTTTTTTACGATGCAATAGATATCGTAGATGCTAAAAAAACTGATGAAGAAAAAACAGCTTTAGAGCTTTGGAAGGATGCATTGAGTAATGTTATGCCTCATGTTGAAGTTAGAAGTAGAAGAGTTGGTGGTGCAACATTTCAAATTCCAATGCAGATCAGACCGGACAGAAAAATATCAACAGCTATGAAGTGGTTGATTAGTTATGCAAGAAAGCGTAATGAGAAAGGGATGGCTCAAAAATTGGCTGGAGAAATTTTAGCAGCAGCAAAAGAAGAAGGAGCAGCTGTTAAGAAAAGAGTCGATACGCACAAGATGGCTGAGGCTAACAAAGCATTTTCGCACTTTAGATTCTAAATAGAAATGGCAAGAGATTTAAAATTTACAAGAAATATAGGTATTGCTGCGCACATTGATGCTGGTAAAACTACGACAACAGAGCGTATTCTTTTTTATACGGGTGTTAGTCATAAAATAGGTGAAGTTCATGATGGTGCTGCTACTATGGACTGGATGGAGCAAGAGCAGGAAAGAGGTATTACTATTACTTCTGCTGCTACTACTTGTACTTGGAAGTTTCCTTTAGAGAATGCAAAGGAGCTTGATAATACTAAGGATTATCACTTTAATATAATAGATACACCGGGGCACGTTGATTTTACTGTAGAGGTAAACAGATCATTACGTGTTTTGGATGGTTTGGTTTTCTTGTTTAGTGCTGTTGATGGTGTTGAGCCTCAATCAGAAACTAACTGGAGATTGGCTGATAACTATAAGGTTCCAAGAATTGGTTTTGTGAACAAGATGGACCGTCAAGGTTCTAACTTCCTTATGGTTTGTAAGCAAGTTAAAGAAATGTTGGGTTCTAATGCAGTTCCAATTGTACTTCCTATCGGTGACGAAGCTGATTTTAGAGGTATAGTTGATTTAGCTAAGAACAGAGCAATTACATGGCACGAAGAAGGTTTTGGTGCTACTTTTGACGTAATTGACATTCCTGAGGACATGAAAGCCGAAGTTAAGGAGTATAGAGCTGCCTTAATTGAAGCTGTTGCAGAATATGATGAGGAGTTGATGGAGAAATTCTTCGAAGATGAAGACTCTATCACAGAAGATGAAGTGCATGCTGCTTTAAGAGCTGCTGTTATGGATCGTGCAATCATTCCAATGATTTGTGGTTCTTCATTTAAGAATAAGGGTGTTCAGTTTTTATTGGATGCTGTATGTAGATATTTACCTTCGCCTGTAGATAAAGAGGCGATTGAGGGAACTAACCCTGATACGGGTGAGGTTGAAAAACGTAAGCCTAGTGTAAAAGAGCCTTTTGCGGCTTTGGCTTTTAAAATTGCTACTGATCCTTTTGTTGGAAGATTGGCATTTTTCAGAACTTACTCTGGTCGTTTAGATGCTGGTTCTTATATATTGAATAACCGTTCAGGTAAAAAGGAACGTATTTCACGTATTTATCAAATGCACTCTAATAAACAAAATGCTATTGATTATATCGAAGCGGGCGATATTGGTGCGGCTGTAGGTTTCAAGGATATCAAGACTGGTGACACCATGTCTGATGAAAAGCATCCAATTGTATTGGAGAGCATGGATTTCCCTGAGCCAGTTATTGGTATTGCTGTTGAGCCTAAAACTAAGGCAGACGTTGATAAGTTAGGTATGGCTTTGGCTAAATTAGCTGAAGAGGATCCAACTTTCCAGGTGAAAACTGATGAAGCTTCAGGGCAAACAATTATATCTGGTATGGGTGAGCTTCACTTAGATATTATTGTTGACCGTTTAAGAAGAGAGTTCAAGGTTGAAGTAAACCAAGGTGAACCACAAGTAGAATACAAAGAAGCTTTAACTAAAACGGCATCTCACAGAGAAACTTATAAAAAGCAATCTGGTGGTCGTGGTAAATTTGGTGATATTGTATTTGAGATGGGTCCTGCTGATGAGGATTTCAAAGGAGAAGGTCTTCAGTTTGTTGATGAGATTAAAGGTGGTCGTATACCAAAGGAATTCATTCCATCTGTAGAAAAAGGTTTCAATGTTGCTATGCAAAACGGACCGTTGGCTGGGTATGAAATGGATACAATGAAAGTTGTACTTAAGGATGGATCTTTCCACGCTGTGGATTCTGATGCACTTTCGTTCGAATTAGCTGCAAAAATGGGGTATAAAGCTGCTGGTAAAGCTGCTGGTGCCGTTATCATGGAGCCGATTATGAAATTGGAAGTTATCACCCCAGAAGAAAACATGGGTGATATCGTGGGAGATTTAAATAGACGTAGAGGTACTATTGGTGATATGAGTGATAGAGCTGGTGCCAAAGTTGTTAAAGGTACTGTTCCATTATCTGAAATGTTCGGATATGTAACATCTCTTAGAACTTTATCTTCAGGACGTGCTACTTCAACAATGGAATTTTCACACTATGCAGAAACTCCTTCTAATATTTCAGAGGAAGTTATTAAGGCAGCAAAAGGTATAACAGCATAAATTTAGGACATGAGTCAGAAAATTAGAATAAAACTAAAATCTTACGATCACAATTTAGTGGATAAATCTGCTGAAAAGATTGTAAAAACGGTAAAGACTACCGGTGCTGTTGTAACAGGACCAATTCCTTTACCTACGCATAAAAAGATATTTACAGTTTTGCGTTCACCTCACGTGAATAAAAAATCAAGAGAGCAGTTCCAATTAAGTTCTTATAAGAGATTATTGGATATCTATAGCTCTTCATCTAAAACTATTGATGCACTTATGAAGCTAGAGCTTCCAAGTGGTGTAGAAGTAGAGATTAAGGTGTAATTAATTGTTTAGCTCATTTATGGGCTAGACTACATGTCCTAAGCTGCGTGCGAGGGAAAAACGGAAAAAATAATTTAGGGTTAAATTATTTTGACCCTATTTTTTTGTATAGAATTTAATAAGTAATAATTAATATAAATAAGTATGTCTGGGTTAATAGGAAAGAAAGTAGGCATGACCAGTATTTTTGACGAGAATGGAAAGAACATTCCATGTACCGTTATACAAGCTGGACCATGTGTAGTTACCCAAGTCAGAACCGAAGAGGTCGACGGGTATAGTGCCCTTCAACTTGGTTTCGATGACAAGGCAGAAACTCGTGCTAATAAGGCTGAATTAGGCCATTTTAAAAAAGCAGGTGCTTCTCCTAAGAAAAAGGTCGTTGAGTTCCAAGATTTTGAAGGTGATTTTAAATTAGGTGACACCGTAGGTGTAGATGTTTTTACTGAAGGTCAATTCGTAGATGTTATTGGTACATCTAAGGGTAAAGGTTTTCAAGGTGTTGTTAAACGTCACGGTTTTGCAGGGGTTGGTCAAGCAACTCACGGTCAGCATAACAGACTTAGAGCTCCTGGTTCTATTGGTGCTGCATCATATCCAGCAAGAGTATTCAAGGGTATGAAGATGGCTGGTAGAATGGGTACTGATCGTGTAACGGTTCAGAACCTTAGGGTTTTAAAAGTAGTTCCAGAGAAGAATCTTTTAGTAGTAAAAGGTTGTGTTCCGGGCCATAAGAATGCTTATGTAACTATACAAAGGTAGATGTAATGAAAATAGCAGTTTTAGATATTAAAGGAAAAGACACAGGTAGAAAGGCAAACCTTTCTGATGATGTTTTCGCTATAGAGCCTAATGATCACGCAGTTTACTTAGATGTTAAGCAATATTTAGCTCATCAAAGACAAGGAACGCACAAAGCTAAAGAAAGAGCTGAGATCGCTGGTAGTACTAGAAAGATTAAAAAACAAAAAGGTACGGGTACTGCAAGAGCAGGTAGTATTAAATCGCCAATCTTTAGAGGTGGTGGTAGAATATTTGGACCTAGACCTAAGGATTATACTCAGAAGTTAAATAAAAACTTGAAGCGTTTGGCAAGAAAATCTGCATTGTCTTTGAAGACAAAAGAAAATGCAATTTTAGTAGTTGAAGACTTCGATTTTGATACTCCAAAAACTAAAGATTTTATCGAAGTTTTGAAGACATTAGGTCTTGAAAATAAAAAGTCTTTAATAGTGTTGGGTGATTCAAATAAAGGTGTATATTTGTCTTCGCGTAATTTTAAAGGCTCAGAAGTTATAACTAACTCAGAATTAAGTACTTACAAAATTCTTCATGCTAATAGTGTGGTATTGTTAGAGAGCTCTTTAGAGGGGATTGAATCGAATTTAAATAAACAATAATATCATGAGTGTGTTAATAAAACCAATTATAACGGAGAAAATGACTGCTGATAGCGAGTTGAATAACCGTTATGGGTTCGTAGTTAACCCTAAGGCTAATAAGTTGCAGATTAAAGATGCAGTTGAAGCTACTTATGGTGTTTCTGTGAAGAAGGTTCGTACAATGAATTACGGTCCATCAAGAAAATCCAGATATACAAAAACTGGTGTACAACATGGTAAAACAAATGCTATTAAAAAAGCAATTGTTGATGTAGTAGAAGGTGATATTATCGATTTTTACAGTAATCTATAAAGACAAGAAATGTCAGTTAGAAAATTAAAACCAATCACTCCAGGACAGCGTTTTAGAGTAGTAAATGGATTTGACGCCATTACTGCTGATAAGCCGGAGAAAAGCTTGCTTGCTCCGTTAAAAAAGTCGGGAGGTAGAAACAGTCAAGGAAAGATGACCATACGCCAAAAAGGTGGAGGTCATAAAAGAAGGTATCGTGTAATAGATTTTAAGAGAGATAAGCAAGATGTGCTTGCTACTGTTAAGTCTATTGAATACGATCCAAATAGAACTGCATTTATTGCTCTTTTGGAATATGCGGATGGCGAAAAGCGTTATGTTGTAGCTCAAAACGGATTGCAGGTTGATCAACAGATTTCATCTGGATTAACTGTTGCTCCTGAGATAGGGAACGCAATGCCTTTGAGTGAAATTCCTCTAGGAACTATAATTTCATGTATTGAGTTAAGACCTGGTCAAGGTGCTATTATGGCGCGTAGCGCAGGTACTTTTGCTCAACTTATGGCAAAGGACGGTAAGTTTGTTACTGTTAAGATGCCATCTGGTGAAACAAGATTAATTCTTTCAGGTTGTATGGCTACTATTGGTGCTATATCTAACTCTGATCATCAATTACTTGTATCAGGTAAAGCTGGTAGAAGTAGATGGTTGGGTAGAAGACCAAGAACTAGACCGGTAGCTATGAACCCTGTCGATCACCCAATGGGTGGTGGTGAAGGTAGAGCTTCAGGTGGTCATCCAAGATCGAGAAATGGAATTCCTGCTAAAGGATTCAGAACTCGTTCTAAGACCAAGAGCACCAACAAGTATATAATAGAACGTAGAAAGAAATAAAAAAGTAGAAAGAAATGGCACGTTCACTAAAAAAAGGACCTTACGTTCACTATAGTTTGGAGAAGAAAATCCAACAAAGTGTTTCATCCGGAAAAAAAGCAGTAATCAAAACTTGGTCTAGAGCCTCTATGATTACACCTGATTTTGTAGGAATGACGATAGCGGTTCACAACGGAAAACAATTTGTACCTGTTTTTGTAACAGAAAACATGGTAGGACATAAACTTGGGGAATTTTCACCAACTAGATCTTTTAGAGGTCATGCAGGTGCGAAAAACAAAGGAAAAAAGTAAGCTATGGGAGTTCGTAAAAAACAGATGGCCGAAAGAATAAAGGCTGAGAAGAAGAAGGTAGCTTTCGCTAAGTTGAATAACTGTCCTACTTCACCTAGAAAGATGCGTTTGGTTGCTGATTTAATTCGTGGTGTAAAGGTAGAGCAAGCTTTAGCTATTTTAAGGTTCAATCCTAAAGAAGCTTCTAGAAAGTTGGAGAAATTATTGCTTTCAGCTTTGGCTAATTGGCAGGCAAAAAATGAAGAGGCAAGTGTAGAAGATGCTGATTTAATTGTAGCTGAGATTAGAGTAGATAGTGGTGCAATGCTTAAGAGATTGCGTCCTGCTCCACAAGGTAGAGCACATAGAATTAGAAAACGTTCAAACCATGTAACTTTGGTATTGGGGTCAAAAAATATAACAGAAAACTAGGATGGGACAGAAAACAAATCCAATAGGAAATCGTCTAGGAATCATTAGAGGTTGGGAATCTAACTGGTATGGTGGTAACGATTACGGAGATAAATTGGCCGAGGATGATAAAATACGTAAGTATATTCATGCGAGACTTTCTAAAGCTAGTGTTTCAAGAGTTATTATAGAACGTACTCTAAAATTAATCACTGTAACGGTAACAACTGCTAGACCTGGTATTATTATAGGTAAAGGTGGTCAGGAAGTTGATAAGTTGAAAGAGGAGTTGAAAAAAATCACCAATAAGGAGGTTCAAATCAACATTTTTGAAATAAAACGACCTGAGCTTGATGCTAATTTGGTAGCAGCAAGTGTAGCTCGTCAAATTGAAAGTAGAATTTCTTTTAGAAGAGCAATTAAAATGGCAATCGCTGCAGCAATGCGAATGAATGCCGAAGGAATAAAGATTCAAATATCTGGTAGATTGAATGGAGCTGAAATGGCACGTTCGGAATCTTATAAAGATGGTAGAATTCCATTATCGACCTTTAGAGCAGATATTGATTATGCTTTGCATGAAGCTCAAACTACATATGGTAAACTTGGTATTAAAGTTTGGATTATGAAAGGTGAGGTATATGGTAAAAGAGATTTATCTCCATTAGTAGGAATGCAAAAAGATTCTTCTAAAGGTGGTAAGCAAGAAGGTGGAAGAAAACAACGTCGTAGAAAGTAATTTTTAAAGAACTAAAGTAATGTTACAACCGAAAAGAACAAAGTTCCGTAAGATGCAGAAAGGCCGTATGAAAGGTCTTGCTGGAAGAGGACACCAACTTTCAAATGGTATGTTCGGTATAAAGAATGTTGATGATGCTGCATTTTTGACTTCACGCCAGATAGAAGCTGCTCGTATTGCTGCTACTAGATTTATGAAGAGAGAAGGTCAATTGTGGATTAAAATATTTCCAGACAAACCGATTACCAAAAAACCATTAGAAGTACGTATGGGTAAAGGTAAGGGTGCGCCAGAATATTTCGTTGCCGTAGTTAAACCAGGTAGAATTATGTTCGAAGTTGCAGGAGTTCCTTTGGAAGTAGCAAAAGAAGCTTTAAGATTAGCGGCTCAGAAACTTCCTGTTAAGACAAAATTCATTGTAGCTCGTGATTACGAGGCTGTAAATTAAACGTAAGGAATAATGAAAAAACAAGAGATTAAAGAAATGTCTGTGGAAGGACTTACGGAGAAATTGGCCGAGTACAAGAAGCAGCATGCAGATTTGAAAATGGCACATTTTGTAACTCCGTTAGAAAATCCGCTTCAGATTAGAAAAGTAAGGAGAACGGTAGCAAGATTAGCTACTGAATTAACTAATAGGGAGAACCAATAACTGGTGGGCTTTATGGAGAAAAGAAATTTAAGAAAAGAGAGAGTAGGAGTTGTCACTAGTAATAAAATGGAGAAATCTATTGTTATTGCGGAAGTGAAAAGAGTTAAACATCCTATGTACGGTAAATTCGTTTTGAAGACAAAGAAATATGTTGCACACGACGAAAAGAACGATTGTAACATTGGTGATACTGTAAAGATCATGGAGACAAGACCTATGAGTAAAACCAAATGTTGGAGATTAGTAGAAATCTTAGAAAGAGCTAAATAAGTTATGTTACAGCAAGAATCTAGACTAAAAGTAGCGGATAACACAGGAGCAAAGGAAGTTTTAACTATCCGTGTTCTTGGTGGTACCAAAAGAAGATATGCTTCAATAGGTGACAAAATAGTTGTTACTGTTAAAGAAGCTACTCCAAACGGAGGTATCAAAAAAGGTGCGGTTTCAACTGCTGTTGTAGTTCGTACAAAGAAAGAGGTTAGAAGACCTGATGGATCTTATATAAGATTTGATGATAACGCTTGTGTGTTATTGAATCCTGCCGGAGAAATGAGAGGTACTCGTGTTTTTGGACCTGTAGCAAGAGAGCTTAGGGATAAGCAGTTCATGAAGATTGTATCATTGGCCCCAGAGGTATTATAATATAACGGACAAGATGAAAAAGTTAAAAATCAAAACAGGAGATACGGTAAGAATTACTGCAGGTGACCATAAAGGTACTGAAGGTAAAGTTATGCGTGTAAATCTTGAGAAAAATAAAGCCATCGTTGAAGGTGCCAATATGGTATCTAAACATGAGAAGCCTAGTGCTAAGAATCCTCAAGGTGGTATTGTAAAAAAAGAAGCTTTAATCCATATTTCTAATCTAGCATTGATCGACAGTAAATCTGGAGATGTAACAAGAGTAGGTTACGAAATGAAGGATGGTAAAAAAGTTAGGGTTTCCAAAAAATCCAATGAAGTAATTTAGTTATGGCATACGTTGCAAGATTAAAGAAAGAGTATAAGGAGCGAATAGTAGCTGCCCTTACCGAAGAGTTTGGTTACAGTAATGTAATGCAGGTTCCTAAGTTAGAGAAGATAGTAATGAGTAGAGGTGTAGGAGCTGCTGTTGCTGACAAGAAACTTATTGACCATGCAATAGATGAAATGACTATGATAACGGGTCAGAAAGCTGTTGCTACGATGTCTAAGAAAGATGTTGCTGCCTTTAAGTTAAGAAAAGGTATGCCAATTGGTGCTAAAGTTACCTTAAGAGGTGAGCGTATGTACGAATTTTTAGACCGTTTGGTTACTTCTGCATTACCGCGAGTTAGAGATTTTCAAGGTATTAAAGCTACAGGTTTTGATGGACGTGGAAATTATAACCTTGGTGTAACAGAGCAAATTATTTTTCCTGAAGTTAATATTGATAAAATCAATAGAATTAACGGTATGGATATTACATTTGTAACTTCTGCAGATACAGATAAGGAAGCAAAATCATTATTAACAGAATTAGGTTTACCTTTTAAAAAGAATTAGTATGGCTAAGGAATCAATGAAAGCCCGTGAGAGAAAAAGGGAAAGAACTGTAGCAGTTTATGCTGAAAAACGTAAAGCTTTGAAAGAAGCTGGCGATTATGAAGCGTTACAAAGACTACCTAAAAATGCTTCTCCGGTACGTTTACATAACAGATGTAAATTAACTGGAAGACCTAAAGGTTACATGAGAACTTTTGGTATTTCAAGGGTAAAATTCAGAGAGATGGCTAACGCCGGTTTAATACCAGGTGTTAAGAAAGCTAGCTGGTAAGAAAAGAATTATTAATGGATTCAGGTTTAGTTTAAGTGCTGAAAACCGTTTCCGAATTATATACATATGGTAACAGATACTATTGCAGATTACCTAACGAGAGTTAGAAACGCAAGTAGAGCGGGACATAGGGTTGTTGAAATACCTGCGTCGAATCTAAAAAAAGAGATTACTAAAATATTATTCGATCAAGGATATATTTTAAGCTACAAGTTCGAAGAGAGCAAAGTTCAAGGATCTATTAAAATAGCCTTGAAGTATGACAAGATTACAAAAGAACCTGTTATCAAGAAAATACAGCGTATAAGTAAGCCTGGTCTTAGAAAATATGCAGGAAATGAAGATTTACCTCGTGTATTGAATGGTTTAGGTGTTGCTATTGTTTCTACATCTCATGGAGTAATGACAAGCAAGCAGGCAAAGGCAGAAAAAGTTGGTGGTGAAGTTTTGTGCTACGTTTATTAATTGATTAAAGATTTAGAAAATGTCTAGAATAGGTAATAATCCAGTCGCAATTCCTGAAGGAGTTACAGTTGAAATCAACGACAATATCATTTCTGTTAAAGGGAAGTTAGGTGAGTTGACTCAAGAGTTCTCAGGTGTATCGGTTAAAGTAGAAGACGGACAGGCTTTCGTAACAAGGCCATCTGATTCTAAGGAGCATAAAGCAAAGCACGGTTTGTACAGATCACTTATCACTAATATGGTTGAGGGTGTATCAAAAGGATGGACCAAAGAATTAGAATTAGTTGGTGTAGGGTACAGAGCTAGTAATCAAGGACAAAAACTTGATTTAGCTTTAGGTTTTTCTCACAATATTGTATTTAACATTGCCGCCGAGGTAAAAGTTGAGACAGTTTCAGAAAAAGGTAAGAACCCTATCGTAAAGCTAACTTCTCATGACAAACAATTAGTTGGTCATATTGCAGCAAAAATTAGATCTTTCCGTAGTCCGGAGCCGTACAAAGGGAAAGGAATTAAGTTTGTAGGTGAAATATTAAGAAGAAAAGCTGGTAAATCAGCTTAATAAAGGATATTATGGGATTATCAAAAACACAAAGAAAATTAAGAATCCGACGTAGAATACGTAAGGTTTCTTCTGGAACTGCAGTTAAGCCAAGGTTGTCTGTATTTAGAAGTAACAGCGAAATTTACGCTCAAGTTATAGACGACGTTAAAGGAGTCACTTTAGTATCCGCTTCTTCAAGAGATAAGGATATCGCGAAAGCAAAAGGAAATAAAACCGAGATTGCTGCTTTGGTTGGTAAAACAATCGCTGAAAAATCTGTAAAAGCTGGCTTAGATAAAGTCGCTTTTGATAGAGGAGGTAATTTGTATCATGGAAGAGTAAAATCTTTAGCTGATGGTGCAAGAGAAGCAGGACTAAAATTCTAATATACTAGTATGTTCCAAAAATATAAAAACGTAGAAACTGTTAAGCCAGGTGGTTTAGACTTAAAAGATAAATTAGTTGGTATTCAACGTGTAACCAAGGTAACAAAAGGTGGTAGAGCATTCGGTTTTTCTGCAATTGTTGTTGTAGGTGATGAGAATGGTGTTGTAGGTCACGGTTTAGGTAAATCTAAAGAAGTTGCTACTGCAATCGCAAAAGCAATCGAAGATGGTAAAAAGAACTTAGTTCGTATTCCTTTAAACAAAGGAACTTTACCTCACGAGCAAAAAGGTAAATTTGGTGGTGCAAGGGTTTATATACAGCCTGCATCTCATGGTACCGGAGTAATTGCTGGTGGTGCTGTAAGATCAGTATTAGAATCTGTTGGTGTACATGATGTATTATCAAAATCTCAAGGATCTTCAAATCCACATAATGTTGTAAAAGCTACATTCGATGCTTTATTACAACTTAGAGATGCAAAAACTATTGCTACACAAAGAGGTGTTTCTTTAGAAAAAGTATTTAAAGGTTAAGAGGAAAATTATGGCAAAGATTAAAGTTACACAAGTAAAAAGTGGAATTAAGAAACCTCAAAATCAAAAAAGAACTTTAGAGGCTCTTGGTTTAAAAAGAATTGGTCAGGTTGTAGAACATGATGATACACCTAACATTCTTGGAATGATAAATAAAGTTAAACATTTAGTTTCCACTGAGGAGGCTTAAATTTAGAATAAAATGGGTTTAAATAATCTACAGCCTGCAGAAGGTTCGGTAAATAGAGACGGAAAACGCCTTGGAAGAGGTCAGGGTTCTGGAAAAGGCGGAACAGCTGCAAGAGGTCATAAAGGAGCAAAGTCAAGATCTGGTTATTCTAAGAAAATTGGTTTCGAAGGTGGTCAAATGCCATTGCAACGTCGTGTACCTAAGTTTGGTTTTACGAACATTAATCGTAAAAACTACCAAGGTATCAATTTAGAGAAATTACAAGAGCTTGTTGATAATAAGGTTTTAACTAATGAAGTTACTTTAGATCTTTTGATCGAGAATGGTTTAGTTGGTAAAAATGATTTAGTGAAAATTTTAGGAAATGGAGAGTTAAAAGCTTCTCTTAAAATTTCAGTACATAAATTTACAGCAACTGCTAAAGCGGCTATTGAAACAGCAGGTGGTGAAGCAATAAGTTTGTAAGCATAAACGAGAGCATGAAGAATTTTATTGATACAATATCCAATATTTGGAAGATAGAAGAGCTAAGAAATAGAATTCTTATTACATTAGGTCTTTTGTTGGTTTATCGTTTTGGTTGTCAAATCGTACTTCCAGGTATAGATTCAACACAATTAGGTGGTTTAACGGATAGTACTGATCAAGGTATTTTTGGTCTTTTAAATGCATTTACAGGAGGAGCGTTCGCTAATGCTTCTGTTTTTGCGTTAGGTATTATGCCTTATATCTCTGCGTCTATTGTAGTTCAGTTGATGGGTATTGCAATTCCTTATCTTCAAAAATTACAAAAAGAGGGTGAAAGTGGTCGTAAGACTATAAATCAAATTACTAGATGGTTAACCATCGGTATTTGTATTGTTCAAGCTCCTGCATACCTATATGGTTTAGAAGCTTTTGGTGTTAGAGATAGTGCTTTCTTATTAGGTAAAGGTTTAGACTTTATGGTGCCTGCAGTTATCATATTGGTAACAGGTACTGTATTTGCAATGTGGTTGGGTGAAAAAATTACTGATAAAGGTATTGGTAATGGTATTTCCCTTTTGATTATGATTGGTATAATCGCTACCATGCCTCAGTCTTTTGTGCAAGAATTTATATCAAGAACTACTGATAATAATGGTGGACTAATGTTCATTTTAATTGAAGTAATAGTTTGGTTCTTGGTTATTTTGGCTTGTATCCTTTTAGTTATGGCTACAAGACAGATTCCTGTTCAATACGCTAGAAGAACAGCTTCTGGCGGATATGAGAAGAATATCATGGGTTCTAGACAATATATCCCTTTAAAGTTGAATGCATCTGGAGTAATGCCAATTATCTTTGCGCAAGCAATTATGTTTGTACCGGGTATGATAGGTGGTGCTTTTGATGATACCGCATTCGGGCAATGGATGCAAGTGCAATTCAGTGATATTTTTGGATGGGCATATAATTTACTATTCGCAATATTGATTATAATCTTTACATATTTCTATACTGCAATAACGGTTCCTACCAATAAGATGGCAGATGACCTTAAAAGAAGTGGTGGTTTTATCCCTGGTATTCGTCCAGGAAAAGAAACTGGAGATTATTTAGATAAGATTATGTCTTTAATAACGTTACCTGGATCTATTTTCTTAGCTTTGCTGGCTATTTTACCGGCAATAGTGGTAAAGTTGATGGATGTTCAAGCTGGATGGGCTTTATTTTACGGCGGCACCTCACTTTTAATTATGGTTGGTGTAGCAATAGATACAGTACAACAGGTTAATTCATATTTGTTGAATAGACATTATGATGGCTTAATGAAAACGGGTAAAAATAGAAAAGTAGCATAATTTATGGCTAAGCAGGCAGCAATAGAACAGGATGGATCTATCATCGAAGCATTATCTAATGCAATGTTTCGAGTAGAATTGGAGAATGGACATGTGGTAACAGCGCATATATCAGGTAAGATGCGTATGCACTATATTAAACTATTACCTGGAGATAAGGTTAAATTAGAGATGAGTCCCTATGACCTTACTAAAGCAAGAATTACATATAGATACTAAGATACAAGATGAAAGTAAGAGCATCAGTTAAGAAGAGAAGTGCCGACTGCAAGATTGTTCGCAGAAAAGGCAGGTTGTACGTAATCAACAAAAAGAATCCTAGATTTAAACAAAGACAAGGGTAATTATGGCAAGAATCGCAGGTATAGATATACCAAAACAAAAGAGAGGCGTAATCGCCTTAACCTATATTTTCGGAATCGGAAGAAGTAGGTCACAAGAAATATTGAGTAAAGCCCAAGTTAGCGAAGATACTAAGGTTTCTGATTGGAATGATGATGAAATAGGTCGTATCAGGGAAGCTGCTTCTGAGTTTGTAATTGAAGGTGAATTACGTTCAGAAACTCAGTTGAACATTAAGCGTTTAATGGATATAGGCTGTTATAGAGGTATTCGTCATAGGTCAGGTTTGCCTTTAAGAGGTCAACGTACTAAGAACAACTCTAGAACTAGAAAAGGAAAGCGTAAAACAGTTGCTAACAAGAAGAAAGCAACTAAATAATAATTAGGTATGGCAAAGGCAAGTACTAAAGTTACCAAGAAACGTAAAGTTATAGTTGATTCTGTTGGTGAGGCGCACATAAGTGCATCTTTCAACAACATCATTATCTCTTTGACAAATAAAAAAGGAGATGTTATTTCTTGGTCATCTGCCGGTAAATTAGGTTTTAGAGGGTCTAAGAAAAATACACCTTATGCTGCACAAGTTGCTGCAGAAGATTGTTCTAAAGTTGCTCACGAGGCAGGTTTAAGAAAGGTTAAGGTTTATGTAAAAGGTCCAGGTAACGGAAGAGAATCTGCAATCAGATCTTTACATAATGCTGGTATCGAAGTAACAGAGATAATCGATGTTACTCCAATGCCTCATAACGGATGTAGACCTCCTAAAAGAAGAAGAGTTTAATTAATATTATATTTCACCGAAAGTGTAGTTACGATTATCGAAGGATAAGCCTTAATTCATAATCTCACTTTCAAATTAAAAGAAAATGGCAAGATATACAGGACCAAAGTCAAAAATCGCCCGTAAATTTGGCGAAGCAATTTTCGGAGATGACAAATCTTTCGAGAAAAAGAATTACCCTCCAGGACAACACGGTAATAACAGAAGAAGAGGTAAGAAATCTGAGTACTCTGTTCAATTAATGGAGAAGCAAAAAGCTAAATATACTTACGGTATTTTAGAGAAGCAATTTAGAAACTTATTCCAAACTGCGAAAAGAAAAGAAGGTGTTGCTGGTGAAATTTTACTTCAATTATGTGAGTCTCGTTTAGATAACGTGGTTTATAGAATGGGTATTTCTCCAACTAGAAGTGGAGCAAGACAATTAGTATCTCACAGACACATTACGGTAAATGGGGAGTTGGTAAACATACCTTCTTATTCATTGAAAGCAGGAGATGTTGTTGGTGTTAGAGAGAAATCTAAATCATTACAAAGTATTCAAGATTCATTAGCTGCTAGTAGTGCAGTTTATGAGTGGATTTCTTGGAACAGTGAGAAGAAGGAAGGTACTTATGTTACAATTCCTGAAAGATTGCAGATTCCAGAAAATATCAAAGAACAATTAATCGTGGAGTTATACTCTAAATAAACAATACCTATCCAATTATGGCATTATTTAATTTTCAGAAACCCGATAAAGTAATAATGATCGATTCCTCTGATTTCGAAGGGAAGTTCGAATTTCGCCCTTTGGAACCTGGTTATGGATTAACTGTTGGGAATGCATTAAGACGAGTATTGTTGTCTTCTTTAGAAGGTCATGCAATAACTTCGGTTAGGATTGATAAAGTAGAACATGAATTTTCTACTATACCTGGCGTTGTTGAAGATGTAACAGAGATTATATTAAACTTGAAACAAGTTCGTTTCAAAAAGCAAATAGAAGATTCTGAAGCTGAAGTTGTTTCAATTTCAGTAAGTGGTAAGAATCAATTAACTGCTGGTGATTTTCAAAAGTTTATTTCTGGATACCAAGTGTTAAATCCAGATTTAGTTATTTGTAATATGGATGCTAAAGTTAGTATCAATATGGAAATATCTATTGAGAAAGGCAGAGGTTATGTTCCTGCAGAGGAAAATAAGAAATCTGGTGCACCATTAGGTACTATAGCGGTCGATTCTATTTTTACACCTATTAAGAATGTAAAATATAGTATTGAAAACTTTCGTGTAGAGCAAAAAACTGATTATGAGAAATTAGTTTTTGAAATATCTTCGGATGGTTCAATTCATCCTAAAGATGCTTTAACTGAAGCAGCAAAAGTTCTTATTCATCACTTTATGTTATTCTCTGATGAGCGTATTACATTAGAAGCTGACGAAATTGCTCAGACAGAGACTTATGATGAGGAGTCTTTACACATGAGACAATTATTGAAAACTAAATTAGTTGATATGGACCTTTCTGTTCGTGCACTAAACTGTTTGAAAGCTGCTGAAGTTGATACTTTAGGAGATTTAGTTTCTTTTAATAAGAATGACTTAATGAAGTTTAGAAACTTCGGTAAAAAATCTTTAACAGAGCTTGAAGAACTTGTTATTAACAAGGGATTAAGTTTTGGAATGGATTTATCAAAATACAAATTAGATAAAGATTAAATAATCATATTTTGCTCCTCGTTCTATCGAGTTTGGTAGCAAGATGATAAAATTAAAACATGAGACACGGTAAAAAAATTAATCATTTAGGTAGAAAAACTGCCCACAGAAAAGCGATGTTAGCTAACATGGCTTGTTCTTTGATTGAACATAAAAGAATCAACACTACAGTTGCTAAAGCAAAAGCTTTAAAACAATTTATTGAGCCTTTGATTACTAAATCAAAAGCAGAAAATAATGTAAGTGCTGAAAAAGGTACTCATAACAGACGTATCGTTTTCAAGAATCTTCGTGATAAGTATGCAGTTACTGAGTTATTCAGTGTTGTATCTGAAAAGGTTGCTGATAGACCAGGTGGTTATACTAGAATTATCAAATTAGGTAATCGTTTAGGTGATAACGCTGATATGGCAATGATAGAATTGGTTGATTTCAACGAATTGTATAACGCTGGTAAGCCTAAGAAGAAATCTACTAGAAGAAGTAGAAGATCAGGTGGTAGTGATGCTGAAGTTGTTTCTGCAGAGAAAGAAACTAAAGTTGAAGAAGCTCAAACTGAAACAGAAGCTAAGACAGATGATTCTAAGGAATAAAATTGTCAATAAATATTAATAATGAAAAAGGATAAGCTTTCTAGCTTATCCTTTTTTTATGTTTTTTTGTGAACGAATAAATTATAAGACTAAAATGAAATATCAGGCAAAGAGAAAAGCTATAATATTACTTGCAGATGGTACTATCTTTTTTGGAAAATCTGTTGGAGACAAAGAAGGTACTGCTTTTGGTGAAGTATGTTTCAATACTGGAATGACAGGGTACCAAGAGATATTTACAGATCCATCTTATTTTGGACAAATAATGGTAACAACCAATGCTCATATTGGTAATTACGGAGTAAATGAAGATGAAATAGAATCTGAATCTATTAAGATTTCTGGTTTGGTTTGTAGAAATTTCAGCTATGAGTATTCAAGACCTTTAGCAGACGATAGTCTACAAGGTTTTTTAGATAAGAATGAGTTGTTTGCTATTTCTGATGTAGATACGCGTGCTTTGGTTAGTTATATAAGAGATAACGGTGCAATGAATGCTGTTATTTCTACAGATGTTGAAAATATTGAGGAGTTAAAAAACCGATTGAGTAAAGTTCCAAGTATGAAAGGGTTAGAACTTGCTTCAAAAGTTTCTACGAAAGAACCATATTTCGTCGGTGATGAAAACGCAAACTTTAAAATAGCAGCACTTGATATAGGTATTAAGAAAAATATATTACGTAATCTAGTTAAGCGTGGGGCATATGTAAAGGTTTTTCCTTACAACAGTAGTTTCGAAGAAATGTCTTCTTGGAATCCTGATGCTTTCTTTATTTCTAATGGACCTGGTGATCCTGAACCTTTAGTGGATGCTATTGCAGCAGTGAAGAAAATGATACAAACAGATAAACCTTTATTTGGTATTTGTTTAGGGCATCAAGTATTGGCATTAGCAAATGGAGTTTCTACTTACAAGATGCATAATGGTCATAGAGGTATTAACCATCCAATATTAAACCTTATTACAGGTAAAGGTGAGATCACTTCACAAAATCATGGCTTTGCTATTAATAGAGAAGAAACTGAGGCTAATGTAAATTTAGAGATTACGCATACTCATCTTAATGATAAGACAGTTGCCGGTATTCGAATGAAAGATAAAAATGTTTTTTCTGTTCAATACCACCCAGAAGCAAGCCCGGGTCCCCATGATGCAGATTACCTTTTTGATGATTTTTTTAAATTAATTGAGAATTGTTCAAAACATAACGAAATAGTTTAAATAAACATTAATTAATTGGCAAATGTAGAGGTTGAACGAGCAAGTTGAAAACATGCTTTTGTATCTTTACTTTTTTAAACAAACAACTAATAAAAAGATTATAAATGAGTATTATATTAAATGTTCACGCAAGACAAATATTAGATTCTAGAGGGAATCCAACAGTTGAAGTAGATGTAGTTACCGAAAATGGAGTAATGGGAAGAGCAGCTGTTCCTTCTGGAGCTTCTACTGGTGAGCATGAGGCTGTTGAATTACGTGATGGAGGTAAAGCTTTCATGGGTAAAGGCGTAACTAAAGCTGTTGATAACGTTAACAGTATTATTGCAGAAGAGATATTAGGAATGAGTGTTTTTGATCAGAATCTTTTAGATCAAACGATGATCGATTTAGATGGTACACCAAATAAATCTAAGTTAGGGGCTAACGCTATTTTAGGTGTTTCATTAGCTGCTGCGAAGGCTGCGGCAAATGAATTAGGTCTTTCTCTTTTTAGATATATTGGTGGTGTTAGCGCTAATACCCTTCCTTTACCAATGATGAACATTATTAACGGTGGTTCGCATTCAGATGCGCCTATCGCTTTTCAAGAGTTCATGGTAATGCCTGTTAAAGCCAAAAACTTTAGTCATGCAATGCAAATGGGTACTGAGATTTTTCATAACCTTAAAAAGGTATTACATGACCGTGGTCTTAGTACTGCAGTAGGTGATGAAGGTGGTTTTGCGCCAAACCTTGCTGGTGGTACTGAAGATGCTTTAGATACTATTGCAAAAGCAGTAAAAAATGCAGGTTATACTTTAGGTGATGATGTAATGATCGCTTTAGATTGTGCTGCGGCAGAATTTTTTGTTGACGGAAAATATGATTACACTAAATTTGAAGGAGAATCTGGTGTTATAAGAACTTCTGAAGAGCAGGCTCAATACTTAGCTGATTTAAGTGCTAAATACCCAATAATCTCTATTGAAGATGGTATGGATGAAAACGATTGGGACGGTTGGAAATCTTTGACTGATAAAATCGGAGATAAAGTTCAATTAGTTGGTGATGATTTATTTGTTACAAACGTTGAGCGTCTTTCTACTGGTATTGAAAGAGGAATTGCAAATTCAATTTTGATCAAAGTAAATCAAATTGGTACATTGACAGAAACAATTGCTGCTGTTAATATGGCTAAAAATGCTGGGTATACTTCAGTAATGTCTCACCGTTCTGGTGAAACAGAAGATAATACTATTGCTGATTTGGCTGTAGCATTAAATACTGGTCAAATTAAAACTGGTTCAGCATCAAGATCTGATCGTATGGCTAAATACAACCAATTACTTCGTATCGAAGAAGAATTAGGAAGTACAGCTTACTATCCACAAGAAAAAGCCTTTAAGTTGGGTTAATTCTTATGTTAAATATATAATCAAGCCTTTCTTTCGAGAAAGGCTTTTTTTTTTGGCGTACTTCAAAACTTTAACTACCTTTTGAGAATAAACCAATAATAACCCCTCTTTGTTAGCGTATGAATAATTTTCTTTTTGTTTCCGCAGAGAATGATGCCATTCCTGATTGTAAAGCTGGTGGAATGGGTGACGTAGTTAGAGACGTGCCTAGAGAGATATCGAAACGAGAAGATAAAGTTCACGTAGTCGTACCTTCATATTCTAGACTACATAAAAATGGGATCTTTAAAACTAAACTTGAATTTAGTCTTAGGGGTATGCCATACACGGCAGAATTGTATGAGGTGATTCCTAAGAGAGTCGATAAAAATATCACCCATTATGTTATTCACCATCCTGAGATATCAGAAGGTGGTATAGCTCATATTTATCATGATGATCCTACCGAACCTTTTTTTAATGATTTTATAAAGTTTATTATTTTTTGCACTGCTACAGCAGAAGCAATTAAAATTGGAGCCTTTGGTGATTTAGATATCGTTCATATGCATGACTGGCATTCTGCAGCGCTCTTGTTTATTAAAACATATCATCCTCAATATCAAGATTTGAAAAAGATGAGATATGTGTATACTATTCATAATCTTGCTATACAGGGTATTCGTCCTTTTTACAATAATTATGCATCGGTCAATCATTGGTTTCCCGAGATTCAATTAGATCATAAAGCTTTGATGGATCCGCGTTACCAAGATTGTATAAATTTAATGGCAGTCGGTATTCGTTTTGCAGATGCAGTTCATACAGTTTCTCCATCTTACAAAGAAGATGTTCTTTTGCCAAGTAGAAGACCTGAGTTTATTGGAGGTGAAAGTTTAGAAGAAGATTTAATAAAGGCAGATAATGAAGGTAGGCTTTTCGGTATTTTAAATGCCAGCAACTATGGTAATATACGAGAGGCAGAAAAAGGATTGTTATATAGAAACACTGTAAAAGCTATTTTTAGATGGCTCCAAGAAAATTCGAAAAAGTATAAAGCAGATTTTCTTGCCCATACAGGAGAAAAAATCATGCAGTTTGTTGGTAATAAACCAAAATTCATAGTGTCTAGTGTGGCAAGATTAACGGAACAAAAGTTCTATTTTCTAAAACGATCGCCAGAAGCATTTGAGAAAATGTTGGCTAGGTTAAATGAAATTGATGGTATATTTATTTTGTTAGGTACTGGTGATCCAGATTATGAAGAGTTCTTTCGTTATATGAGCTATCAGCATAAAAATTTTGTTTTCACCAACGGTCAATCAGAAGATCTGATTGATTCCATGTACCTAGAAACAGATTTGTACTTTATGCCGAGTTTATTTGAACCATGTGGTATTAGTCAAATGTTGGCTATGAGAAATGGTAACCCATGTTTGGTGCATCACACTGGCGGACTAAAAGATACTGTCCATCACTTGAAGACGGGATTTGTTTTTGGTGGTGATACCTACGATGAACAAATTAGTAATATGGTGAAGAGTTTTGATGAGGCATTGACCTTATGGGAGAACGATAAACCTGCTTGGAAAAAGATAAAAGCGAATGCAAAAAAGGCTCGTTTTACTTGGGAAAAATCTTTAGATGCATATTACGAGTCACTATACTTGTTGTAATGAAAGCTATTCATAGTACTTATTGTTAATTTTACCCAAAACAGATTTTGGAAATTGGTAAACCAGTCTTGTTTTGTTAACTTTACGAGAAGTATATAAAACGTAAAAATAAAAATGTCAGACAAAGCTATTTTAGAATATAATGGTGAAAAATATGAGTTTCCTGTAATTAAGGGAACCGAAAACGAACTTGCAATCGATATTAAAACTTTGCGTTCGGCTACCAATGGAATTATAACTATTGATCCAGGTTTTAAAAATACAGGATCTTGTGAAAGTGCTATTACTTTTTTAGATGGTGAAAAAGGAATTTTACGTTACAGAGGATACTCAATTGAAGAGTTAGCTGAGAAAGCTGATTTCTTAGAAGTAGCTTATGCTTTGATATTTGGTGAATTGCCAAATACAGAAGAACTAGCAAAATTTCATAAAGACATTAAAGATGAATCTCATGTAGATGAAGAGATGAAAAAGATTTTGGATGGTTTTCCAAAATCTGCACATCCAATGGGAGTTTTATCTTCTTTGACAAGTGCATTGATTGCATTTAACCCGTCAACAGTTGATGTAAGTTCTGATGAAGATATGTATCATGCAATTGTACGTATTCTTGCTAAATTTCCAGTTCTTGTAGCTTGGACATTGCGTAAAAAGAAAGGTCTTCCATTAGATTATGGTGATGATAGCTTAGGGTATGTTGAGAACATTCATAAAATGATGTTTAAGCGTCCTAATCAAGATTATAAAAAGAATAAGGTAGTTATTGATGCTTTAGATAAATTATTGATATTACATGCTGATCATGAGCAAAACTGTTCTACCAGTACGGTACGTATCGTAGGGTCATCTCATGCTGGTTTATTTGCATCTTTATCTGCAGGTATTTCTGCGCTTTGGGGGCCACTTCATGGTGGTGCAAACCAAGCAGTATTAGAAATGCTTGAAGCTATTGAAGCAGATGGTGGCGATACCAAAAAATACATGGCTAAGGCTAAAGATAAGTCTGATCCATTTAGATTAATGGGCTTCGGTCATAGAGTATATAAGAACTTCGATCCACGAGCTAAGATTATTAAAGTAGCTGCTGATGAAGTATTGGCAGATTTAGGAATAGATGATCCAATTCTTGAAATTGCAAAAGGTTTAGAGAAAGAAGCACTTGAAGATCCGTACTTTGTTGATAGAAAATTATACCCTAACGTAGATTTCTATTCAGGTATTATCTATAGAGCTTTAGGCATACCAACAGAAATGTTTACAGTAATGTTCGCTTTAGGTAGATTACCAGGGTGGATTGCTCAATGGAGAGAAATGAGATTGAATGGTGAACCAATTGGTAGACCAAGACAAGTATATACTGGTGAAAATTTAAGATCTTTTGTCGAACTAGACAAAAGGTAGATTGCTACCGTTATCAAAAAAACAAAAAGCTCTTTTAATTTTTAAAGGGGCTTTTTTTATGCCATTTTTTTAAATCATATTTAAAATAAAACTTATGTTACAGTTACATATCAAAGATGAGGTTTCTCTGTTAAAAGCGGTTGTATTAGGGATAGCTAAAAGTTCTGGGCCTACGCCTACTATTGAGGAAGCTTATGATCCAAAATCGGCAGAGCATATTAAAGCTGGTACATACCCTGTTGAATCAGATATGGTTGCTGAGATGGAAGGTTTTAGAAAAGTGTTCGAGAAATATGATGTTAAGGTCTTTAGGCCCGAAGTTCTTGAAAACTGTAATCAAATATTTACTAGAGATATTGCTTTTGTTATTGAAGACAAACTTATCAAAGCAAATATACTACCTGATAGAGAACAAGAAGTAGAAGCAATTTTACATGTTTTAGATAAAATTGATGATGATAATATTTTAACTCCTCCAGAAGACGTTCATGTTGAAGGTGGTGATGTTATGCCTTGGAACGATTATATTTTTGTAGGTACCTATACAGCACCAGATTATTCTACATATATAACTGCGAGAACAAATGAAGCTGCTGTTGCATATTTAACGAAACAATTTCCGAACAAAACTATTAAGTCTTTTGAATTAAGAAAGTCTAATACTATAGCGCAAGAGAATGCATTGCATTTAGATTGCTGTTTTCAACCATTAGGAAAAGGGAAAGCAATTTTACACAAAAATGGATTTCTTGTAGAAGAGGAATATCAGTGGTTGGTAGACTTTTTTGGGAAAGAAAATATTTTTGAAATAGATGCGAATGAAATGTACCATATGTATAGTAACGTATTTTCTATTTCACCAGATGTTGTTGTATCTGAACGTAATTTCACACGTCTTAATAATTGGTTACGTCAACAAGGTTTTACTGTAGAAGAAATTGCGTATGCCGAAATTTCAAAACAAGAAGGGTTGTTACGTTGTAGTACTCTGCCTTTAATAAGAGCTTAATTTTAAAGATTTATTAAAAAAGAAAATTTAATTATTATCCCCTATGCAAATAACAAATACCATACTCATGATTCGTCCGGTGTCGTTTAGAATGAACGAGCAGACCGCTGTCAATAACTATTTTATGGAAGATATTGATATGAAGAATCAAGAGATAAATAAGAAAGCTCAAAAAGAGTTTGATGCCTTTGTATCCGTATTAAAGGATAAGGGAGTTAATATTATCGTTGTTCAGGACACTAAAGAGCCAGACACTCCAGATAGTATTTTTCCTAATAACTGGATCTCTTTTCATGCAAATGGTACAGTCGGTGTTTACCCAATGTTTGCTGAGAATAGAAGAAATGAACGTAGAGAAGATATTTTTGAAATATTAGAACAGAACGGTTTTAAAATCAATGATGTCGTTGATTATACTTCTGCTGAAGAAGAAGAATTATTTCTTGAGGGTACAGGTAGCATATTAATAGATAGAGTAAACAAAAAGGCATATTGCGCATTATCTGAACGTGCAGATGAAGATTTGTTTATTGAATTTTGTGAAGATTTTGATTTCTTCCCAGTTATTTTTACAGCAAATCAGTCAGTAGATGGTAAGCGATTACCTATTTATCATACAAATGTAATGATGGCTTTGGCAGAAAATTTTGTTGTCATTTGTACAGATTCTATTGATGATAAAAAGGAAAGAAAAAATGTGTTGGACCATCTCAAAAAAGATGGAAAAGAAATAATTAATATTTCCGAACAGCAAATGCATCATTTTGCTGGTAATATGCTTCAGGTTTTAGGTGGTGATGACAAAAAATATATGGTTATGAGCTCTGCGGCATATAATAGCTTGCGATCAGAGCAGATAGCTCAAATAGAAAATCATTGCGCTATTCTACATAGCTCATTACATACTATTGAAACATGTGGTGGTGGTAGTGCGCGTTGTATGATGGCAGAGGTTTTTCTTCCTAAGAAATAAATCCTTTGGTTTGCCTATTTAATTATTTGTTTTAATGGGTTAAAAAAAGTCAAAGCCTTTCGTTATCTTCATAGAAATCAGATTTTAATTATGAAGCTGAAACCATTTTACACTTTTGTGTCACTTTTTGTTGTTGGTGCTATACTTGTATTTGCAAATACTCCGAAAATATCTGGTTATTCACATGTAGAAAATGAGGTAGTGAATGAGACAAAATCTGACGATTCTTATAATAAGATGATGGATGTACTTACCCATCAACGTTGTATGAATTGTCATCCTAGTGATCACATACCAAAACAGGGCGATGAAAGCCATCCTCATTATTTTGGAATGGCAAGGGGTGAAGATGACCATGGTTTTGAAGCGACTAGCTGTAACACTTGTCATCAATCTGAGAATAATCTAAATTCTGGTGTGCCTGGTGCTCCGCATTGGGCATTAGCACCAGCTTCTATGGCTTGGGAAGGACTTACTCGCGCGCAAATTGCAGAACGCTTACTTGATAAGAATACGAATGGTAATCGAAGTCATCAAGAGCTTATTAAACATATGACCGAAGATGATTTGGTGCTTTGGGCATGGGAACCTGGCGTTGATGCAGATGGTGAGCCAAGAACGATACCACCAGTTTCAAAAGAAGAATTTAAGAAAGCTGTTGAAAACTGGTTTGCTGACGGAGCAGTAATACCTTCTAAATAATAAAATTTTATGGAAATTTCCTTGACTGTAAACGGTGTTTTAAAAACCGTAGATATAGCAGATGAAAACACACCTTTACTTTGGGTCGTTAGAGATACTTTAGATTTAAAGGGTACAAAGTTCGGTTGTGGAAAAGCGGCTTGTGGTGCCTGTACTTTGCATGTAGATGGTGAAGCGGTCAGGTCTTGTTCATACCCCGTAAAGTTTGCAGAAGGAAAAAAAGTGACTACGATAGAAGGGTTGGGAGATAGAGAAAATCCGCACCCTGTTCAACAGGCTTGGGTCGAAGAGATTGTACCGCAATGTGGTTATTGTCAACCAGGATTTATGATGGCGACGGCTGCTTTATTAAATAAGGTACCTAAACCAACAGATGAAGATATTGATAAGAACATTATAAATGTATGTCGTTGTGGTACCTACTACCGAATGCGAAAAGCCATTCATAAGGCGGCGGAGTTGCAAGCAGAGAAGGTAATTAGTGAATCTAAAGAGTTATAATTGATGGCTGATAAAGAAAAAGATTCAAAGAAAGTGTCTAGAAGAAAATTTTTGGTCAAAGGCGGATTAGGAACCATAGGTGTGGTAGCTATTGGTGCCTACTTATTTAGAAGTCCTATTCGACGTCAAATTTTAGGCGTGGTAAATTCACTTGAAGCGCCTTATCTAGATAATATTGACCAACCAATGATTTGGTTTGAGGTAACTTCTGATAATAACATCCTATTACATTCTCCGAAAATGGAAATGGGGCAGGGCACATTTACCGGTATTGCCCAAATGGCTGCCGAAGAATTGTCTGTATCCATGAATCAAATTCAAGTAGTACATGCAGCTTCATCAACTGGAAATGTAGATAGTTTTGCCACTGGTGGTAGTACTTCTATATCTGGACTGTGGAAACCGCTTAGAGAACTTTCTGCCATGCTTCGGGTAATGCTTTTAAAAGAAGCTGCTATTAAGATGAATGTAGATGTCAATCAGCTTTCTGTTGTAGATGGCGTTATATCCGGCAACGGAAAAACATTGACTTATGCTCAAGCGGCAGAGGGAGTTGAGAATTGGGAAGTGCCAGATGTTCCTGTATTGAAAGAAGCTAAAGATTATAAATACATAGGTCAACCAATTGCTAGGGTTGATTTGGATGCGAAAGTATACGGAGATCCGATATTCGGTATGGATGCGGAAATGCCAGATATGCTTTATGGTGCCGTGGTTAGACCTACGAAAATAGGTTCAATTTTCGTCAGTGCAGATACTAAAGCAGCAGAGCATATGCCTGGTGTAGTTAAGATTGTTGTTGAAGATGATTTTGTAGGTGTAGTGGCAAACTCTATGCTAGAAGCGGAGAAAGCAAAAGATGCCATTATCGTTACATGGGATAGCTATGATAATTTAAATACCGACGCAATTGTCAAAATGATGACCGTGGGAAACGGAAATTCTTCTGTGATTCAAAAGAACGGAGATTCTTTTGATGATCAAGATGAAATAGTCACTTTAGAATTCAGAAGTCCGATTGGGGCGCATGCTCAAATTGAACCAAATGGGGTTGTTGCATTTGTTGATGGCGATAGTGCTACTATAAAAATATCAACTCAAGTTGTTGGTCTTACAAGAAAAGAGGTTGCAAAACGATTAGATTTAGATGCGGAAAAGGTTAATGTAGTACCTACTTATTTGGGTGGTGGTTTTGGCAGAAGATTACATACACCACATGCTGTGCAGGCTGCTATTATGTCTAAAGCTGTCGGTAAACCTGTTAAATACTTTTTTAGTAGAAAAGAAGAGTTTCAGCATGATATGTTTCGACCGCCAACACATCATGTTATAAAAGGAAAATTAAATGCGGAAGGTTATCTAGACGGACTAGAACATCAATTCGTGAGTGGTGATGTTGCTACAGATTCTGCATTGATACCCAATGCACTTACTAACTTTTTAGGTGCCGATGTTGGTGCCATTCGTGGTGGATTCATTCAATATACTGCTATACCTAATTTTAAAGCGGAGTGCTGGCATGTTGAGTTGCCTTTTGCTACCAGTTGGTGGCGTAGTCTAGGGTTGTTGGCTAATACATTCGCCATGGAAAGTTTTATGGACGAAATGGCGCTAAAAGCGAATAAGAATGCGGTCGATTTTAGATTGCATCAAATAGCAGATGAACCTATTGATAATCGTTTAAAAAATGTAATTAAAGCCGCTGCTGAAAAAGCTAATTATAACGAAGAGGTAAAAGATAGTCGTGCTATGGGCTTTGCTGCCTCAATAGATGCAAATACGCCATGTGCGCAAGTAGCTGAAGTTTCTATTTTAGATAATGAAATTATAGTGCATAAGGTAACCGTTGCCATGGATCCAGGTTTAGCGGTTAATCCTGATCAGATTCGTGCGCAATGTGAAGGTTGTGTAATTATGGGGATGAGTGCTGTGCTTTACGAGCAAATGTTTGTGGAGGATGGAGAATTAACTCCAACAATTTACGGACCTTATCAAATGGCTTTGATGAAGAATGCACCTAAAGAAATTGATGTGGTTTTACTGCAAGGTAAAGATACACCAGGTGCAGTAGGTGAGCCACCTTTAGGACCAATTGGTGCTGCTATTGCTAATGCTGTTAGAAGATTAACGGGAGAAAGATTAACAGAGTTGCCTTTAAAACTTTCGAAGAAGGTTTAATATAAGTACTTAGTGTTACTTAGCATTTTTTTGATTAGCAATATTCTTGATCATTCCGCCAAAAATGAAGTAGTGGAACGGTACTATGCTGTACCAGTATAATCTACCTCTTAATCCACGTGGTCTAAAAGTCGCGGTTTGATGTAGCACATTGTTCTCATCTATTTTAAACTCTAACCAAGCTTCGCCCGGTAATTTCATTTCGGCAAATAGCAGTAGTCGTTTTGCTTTTTTATCTGCTAAGAGCACTCGCCAAAAATCTAAAGAATCACCAGCAAATATTTTATGGGCATGCGTTCTACCACGTCTTAAACCAACACCTCCAGAAAGTTTGTCCATAAATCCGCGTATTTTCCAAAGCCAATTTCCATAATACCATCCGGTTTCACCGCCAATGCTCCAAATACGTTCCAATACTTCCTCTGGGTTCGAAATTTTCAGTTGTTTATGATCCTTCAGTACTCCATATTTTGGTACCTGAATGTGTTTTTCAAGATTATCTACAAATCGCCCGCTGATCATACTATCCTTCCAGCTACTAATGACTAAATTCTGTTCAATTTTTTTAAAGGCTAAATCAATGGCTTCTTTGTAGGTGTGGGGAGTAATGCCAAGAATATCTTGTAATCGCGTGTCTTCTGCCACTACTTCGATCTTCATACTGTCCACTAGATTCAACGCTAGCTTATATGAGGTTGAGGTTACAAAATATAACCAGTAAGAAGACAGTTTTGGAGTCATCACAGGTACGGTCCAAATCCAGTTTTTGAATCCCCTGACTTCGGCATATTTATGCAGCATTTCTTTATAGGTCATTACATTTGGTCCTGCAATGTCGAAGGAGTCGTTATATGTTTTTTCATTTCCCAGAACTCCTGTTAGAAATGCAATGACATCACGTATGGCAATGGGTTGAGTTTTTGTCAATACCCATTTAGGGGTAATCATCACCGGTAATTTTTCACACAAATCGCGAATAATTTCAAAAGAAGAACTTCCTGATCCTACAATGATACCTGCTCTCAAAACGGTTAAGTTGAAGTCACCTTGATATAAAATGTCTTCTACATTTTTTCTAGATTGTAGATGTTTAGAAAGGTTGTTGTCATTCACAATACCGCTCAAATAAATTACCTGTTGAATTTGTGTGTTTGCAACATATTTGTTGAAGTTTTCAGCAGTTTTAGCCTCCATTTCATCAAAATCTTGTGTTGACGAACTCATGGAGTGAATTAGAAAATAAGCGGCATCAATATCTTTGGGCACTACATTTTCTTTAGGTTCTTCTAGAAAGTCAATTTCAATGACATCTATTTGTTGCCTAGTCTCTTTATCTACAGAAAGTCTGGTTTCATCACGTACAGCGCAAACTATCTCATGTCCCATTTCTAAAAGCTGCGGTAGAATACGCATACCTATATAACCATTGGCTCCTGTAAGTAGTATTTTCATAAATCTTCTATAGAGGTAGGTGCGTTATCGGCTTTGTAGCCTAATATTTTTTTAAAGAATTTCTGTACTGCTTTGGTGTCAGACTCCACTTTAATAAAATGATGGTCGCGGTAAATTGAATATACAGTCGCTTCACCTTTATACATAGAGAGTTTGTAGTATGGTATCACCAAAGCATAAGATTCTAATAATGACCTAAACCCAACTATGATTCCATCAGGTCTCATTTCTATATTACAGGTATCTCTATTATTATCTAGAATTAGCAGATTTCTTATCTCAACACTTGTTTCTGTAATAATCAATTTTGGAGAGCCAATACCGCCCATTGCCCATCGTTGTTTTAAGGTAAATGGCTTACCGACCGCATCATCTATTTTTCTAGTGGCCTCTTTATTGTTGTAAGATACATTTACAAGCATACGAATTCAATTACGTTGTTTTTATTAAAGTTAGCGAAATGCCAAATGAATACAGCATCTGTTTACCTTAAAAGCCTAAAAAATGATTAGTTTTGCAGCCTTAATTAAACGTTTTGGTGAATATTCAAGAGGTACTATCAGATAAAGTAAAAGAAGCGGTTAAATCTATTTTTGACAAAGAATTGCCAAATGTAGAATTTCAACCTACCCGTAAAGATTTTGAAGGCGATATCACGATTGTGGTTTTCCCGATGTTGCGCGTGGTAAAGGGTAATCCGGTTCAAATTGGTGAGCAAATTGGGGCTTATTTAGAAGAACATGTAGACGCCGTTGCAGGCTTTAATGTGATTAAAGGCTTTTTAAATATTGTTATCAATGATGGTTTCTATTTAGATTTTTTCAATTCAATTTCTTCAGTGGAGAATTTCGGATTTGTAAAGGAGTCTGATGATGCCGTAATGGTAGAATATTCTTCTCCTAATACCAATAAGCCATTGCACTTAGGTCATATTCGTAATAACTTATTAGGATATTCCGTTGCTGAAATTTTAAAGGCATCAGGTAAAAAAGTGTACAAGACCCAGATTATTAATGACCGCGGAATCCATATTTGCAAGAGTATGGTGGCTTGGCAGAAATTCGGAAACGGAGAAACGCCAGAATCTACAGGTTTAAAAGGCGATAAGTTAGTTGGTAATTATTACGTTGCTTTTGATAAAGCGTATAAAGAACAAATAGCAACATTAGTAGCTGAAGGTACCGATCAGAAAATTGCAGAAAAAGAAGCGCCGATTTTATTAGAAGCAAAAGATATGCTTTTAAAATGGGAAGCTGGTGATGCCGATACCGTTGAACTTTGGAAAACCATGAACGGATGGGTTTACAAAGGTTTCGAAGTGACTTATAAAAATTTAGGTGTTGATTTTGATAACCTATACTATGAAAGTGATACCTACCTTTTAGGTAAAGATGTTGTTGCAGAGGGATTAAAAAAAGGAGTTTTCTTTAAAAAAGAAGATGGTAGTGTTTGGATCGATTTAACCGAAGACGGATTAGATGAGAAAATTGTTCTTCGTTCAGATGGTACTGCGGTTTATATGACCCAAGATATTGGTACTGCTATACAACGTGTAAAAGACCACCCAGATGTAAATGGTATGGTGTACACTGTTGGTAACGAACAAGATTATCACTTTAAAGTATTATTCTTAATACTACAAAAACTCGGATTCTCTTGGTCTAACAAATTACACCACCTAAGTTATGGTATGGTTGATTTACCTAGTGGAAAAATGAAGAGTAGAGAAGGTACTGTTGTTGATGCTGATGATCTTATGGCGGATATGACCCAAACTGCCGCTACAATTTCTGAAGAATTAGGTAAGCTTGAAGATTATAATGAGGAAGAAAAGCAATCGTTGTATAAGATGATTGGCTTAGGTGCTTTAAAATACTACATATTAAAAGTAGATCCTAAAAAACGAATCTTATTTGACCCTGAAGAGTCGGTAGATTTTCAAGGTAACACAGGTCCGTTTATTCAATATACTTACGCACGTATTCAGTCTATCTTGAGAAAGGCAGAAAGCATGGGTATCGATATTTCTAAGGATGCCAAGGTTACAGAATTGCACCCGAAAGAAAAGGAGCTGATTAAACAACTTCAAATCTTCCCAGATATCATTCAATTAGCTGCGGAGAATTATAGTCCGGCATTGATTGCCAATTATACGTATGATTTGGTGAAGGAATTTAATTCGTTCTATCAGCAAGTTTCGATACTTGGCGAGTCTGACGATGAGAAGAAAGTATTACGTGTTCAGTTATCTAAGAAAGTAGCAGAGGTAATACAAGATGCATTAAAATTATTGGGTGTTGAAGTGCCTGAGCGCATGTAATTCTAAAAACTGATTCGTATGCTTGCATTGGGCGTAATACCTAATGATAAGCGCTCAATAGTTTCAATGGTAGTATCGTCTAGCAGCCTGTAATAGGTGTTTAAGGTATTTTGCCTGTTCGTAAAATTTAATACGGATACGCCAAAAATAACATTCATTTTATCGCTCATTTTTAAGGTGTAATTTGCAGATGCGTTTGCCCTAAAATATTCGGGTAGTCTGCTGCTATTAGGTTCTTCGTAATTTATTTCGGTTGGGAAAACGGTTTCATTAATAGGGTCGTTCTCATTAGGTTGCGTAAAGGGTTTTCCTGATTTGTAATTTAAGCCGATACCTAATTTAAGATTACCGATGGTATAGTTGCCTGCAAGAGTGATGGCATGTCTAACATCTAAATTATTAGGAAAAGTAGACGGTTCCAAAACATCAAATGTATAATCGTTTTTATTGAAGGTGTAGCTAAGCCATGCGCTATAGTCGTTATTCTTCGTATTAATTAAGAATTCGGCTCCTTTAACTGCGTATGAGCCAATCTCACCATTAAATTGATTCTGATTTTGGAAACCTTGAGTATAAACATTAATACCATTTACTTCTTTGTAAAAAGCATCTATACCCACATATAGTTTGTTTGTATCATAATTAAAACCAATAGAGCCTTGTTTACTTTTTGTAATGGGCAAGGCGTCACCGTCAGAAAGAATCCATCTTCTTTTTTCTATACCTAGAAAGTTCTGTTCTAAATCTATAATCTGATTGGTGACCTGACTTTTAAATTCACCTAATACTTCGGTTTTAAAATTTGGTAACAGCTCATAACTAACATTAATGCGAGGTTCAAAGATGTATTCTTGAAACGTATCCAAGTTTTCGATATAATTCAACCTTCCGCCAATGAACCCATTCAATTTCTCATCTTCTGAGCTATAGGAAATTTCACTGAATACTCCGTGTTTACGAATTACGCCTTTTATATTACTTGCAAATGGTGGCTGGTTAACGTTGGTAGTATTTTCAATTCCTGTTTCGGTAAATTCATAACCGTTCATCCAATTTATATGCTCACCTAATTTGTAATAGGTAGTGAGTTTTATGTTCGATTCTTTTACTAGATTATTTTGTTCTAACTGCTGCGCATCATTGTTTGATATGGATAGGGCATCTAGGTAGTACTGCGTGTAATAGACACTTAGTTGAGATGAAAAATAATCTGTCCATTCGCTTTGTAATTCACCCCCAACAGAAAAATTATCCTGATTCAGATTACTCCTGTTTGGGGCAATGGTGTCATTAACTGTTTCAATATAATTTAGGTTATTGCTCATGTTAATTAAACTCACGCTTACTTTCTGATGCGCATTAATTTCGGAAATAAAATTAGCAGTGAAATCATAGAAATAGAAATCACTTTCGCTATTTACTTCTGTATCTTGAAATGCTTTTTCTGAAAATTTAGTGTACGTTGGTGTGTTTAAGAAATCGGTATATGATCGGCGGGCAGAAACTTGTAATGCCATGTTATCTTGAATAGGAATTACTCCGTAAACATCTCCTGAAATTAAATTGAATCCAGCTCCGCCGCTAAAATTTAAAGGTAATTCTTCCGTAGTTCGCATACTCAATGTTCCACTAACACCACCACTATAGAGGGCAGAAGTACCGTTTTTTATGATTGCTACTTTTTCGGTGACATAGGGGTTGAATGCTGATATCAATCCGAAAAAATGTCCGGTTTGATACATTTTTATTCCGTCCCAAAGAATGAGGTTTTGATCATTTGTACCACCTCTAATATTAATATCCGAAACGGTTTCATCAACACTTTTAATACCAGGTAAGGCCTGTACAGTCTGTAGAATATCTGGTTCGCTAACTCCAGGTAAGATTCCGAATTCTGAGGGATTCAATTCGATACTAGTATTATTAAGTTTCTTTAGTCCCGTAGTTAGAAATTGGGTAACAACGACTTCTTCTAATTCTTGATAGCTGAGCGCCATGGCAATCGCTTTACATTCGGTAGTTTTTATAAGCTCTTTTGCCTCAATGAAAATGGGTTTGTAACCAAGGTGTTTTATATGCACCAATGAATTAACGGGTACGTTTTCAAAGCTGAAAGAACCATTATCAGCTGTAATGCCAGATAAGTTAGATTCATAGATTTCAATTGTGGCACCTGGTATATTGTTTTCTTCAAAATTGTCTAGCACAAATCCACAGATTGAAATGGTCGATGTTTTGGTTAAGGTGTAGTAGCGATCGCTTAATTTGTTGATGGTAATTCCGGTTTCATCTTGTAGACCATTTAGAATATCTTCAAGAAAACTGGATGTTGGTTTTGTAATGTAAACCGATTCCACATCGGTATCTGCATAAGAGAATTTTACATCAAATTTAGATTCTAGTTTAGATAAGAAATCGCGAAGTGATGTACTATCTTTAGTTGCGGTTTGGGCATAACTAGCCCCACTGAAAATCAGTAAGAAAATTAAGGTGATAAGCGTATTAAGGTGCTTCTTCAGCATAGAACAGCACTTTATTCCCATCTAAGTTAAACTTAATTTGTAAAGGAACGCTAATGCTCTTTAAGGCAAGGTCTAGGTTTTTATTACTAAAGGATCCCGTAAAAAGTTGAGCAGTATCAATATCTTTAGCGCTGACTTCAACATTAAATTGTCGTTGTAACTCATCCAAAACATAGTGTAGCGGAATACTTTTAAATGAACTCTCTTTAGATAACCAAGAAGGTTTGCCATCTACGTTAGCTTTAGATATGGTACTTTTTCCATTCATTGCAAGCAATGAATTCCCTGCAGGTAATTTAGTTTCTTTCCCGTTGATAGTTACACTTACTAAGCCTTCAAAACAGGTGACTTCAAAATAGTCTTCTCTGGTTTCTACATTGAACTGAGTTCCTAGTACAGTAACTAGCCCTTCAGAAGTTTCAACGGTGAATTTTTTTCCTTTGGCTACTTTAAAATACGCTTCACCTTTAAGGTCTACATTTCTATTAGCATCCCATTTTTTCTCATTGAAGGCTAATTGAGATTCAGCATTCAATATAACTTCAGAGGCATCTGGTAAAGTGATTGATTTGTTCTCAGCGTAATCTGTCGTAAAAGACTCGTTTAGTGTACTTAAGTAAAAGAATGAACCGGCAAGCAATACAGCAATTACTGCGGCCACGCGAAGAAACTTTTTAAATGGAGATAATATAAATACTTTGGTTTCTTCTACAGTCTTTGTTTGATCAATAGATTGCCATGCTTTATCCATATCAAATTCAGGAGATTCTAACCGAGCGGAAGAATCCTTAATTTTCTGATATGTATCATAAGCTTCCGACTTCTTGAACTCCGCCAACTCGGCTTCGGTCAATTCATCATTAAGCCATTTTGCTAAGTAATTGTCTTGCATATTTTTAGCTTTGTATTAGTATAACAACTAAGTATTAGAATACCCTACTTTTTTATTTCTATTGAGTTATTGGTGATTAGTATTAAGTACTTGTGTTGTTTAATTGAAATGTAAAAAGTTCTTTCACTAACTAACTAACTTATATTCCATCAATTTGTTCTCGTAAACTTTTTAATGCTAAATGCATCCTTTTTTCGATTGCTTTGACACTTACACCTTCCATTTTGGCTATCTCGGCATATTTTTTTCCGTCTATCCTATTTAATAAAAAAGTAGTGCGTTGATTTTCTGGAAGACCGTTTAATGCATTATCCAATTTTTCTTTGAATTGATTTTCCTCCATAATAAACTCTGGAGATTCATTGGTGGTCTTTAAGGTAGTATCGGCATATTTTAACCGTACTTTTTCTGCCTTAATAACATTAAGATAAAGATTGTTCGCTACCGTGTATAAATATGATTTTGCTTTTTCTGGTGCAACCTTGGCGCAATTCTCCCATAGCTTTACAAATGCTTCTTGTACGGCATCGTTCGCTTTCTCTTCATTGCCAAATTTGTAATAAATATAATTGAAGATGGTTTTAGACGTTTCGTTAAAAACCCTTTTGTAAACCTGCTCTTCGCACACATTTAATTGTTGGTCTGCTTTCAATAGATTGCTTTTTATCAAAGATATTTGAAAAAAAATTAAAAAGGAGGTAGGGTATTTTTAAAGTCGGTTGTTTTAGAAACATAATAACAAACAATACCAAGTCATTATGAAAAAATATTTCAAATATGCAATGTACGTTAGCCTACTAACAATTGCATTAAGCTTTACTGCTTGTCAAGATGAGATAGAAGAAATTAATAATGGTGAAGAACCAACTGCAATTACAGCAAATTCTTCTACCGCAGATTTAATTCAACGCACCAGTTCTAACGATGGTTCTTGCGATAATATCGTTGATGGTACAAGTTGTTATGAAATCAATTTTCCATACACGGTTGAAGTAAATGGAATAACACTTACTATCGATTCTGAAGAAGATATTGAACAAATAGAAGCCATTTTTGATAGTGTTGAGGATGATGAAAATCTTCTAGATATCATTTTCCCTATTACCATAACTGCAGGTGATTTCTCTGAAATTACAATTAATGGTTTTGACGAGTTACGTTCATTAGCAGCAGATTGTAAAGAAGGCGGTGAAGATGATGATATAGAATGTATAGATTTTGTTTACCCAATGACTCTATTTACATTCAATGTAAATCTAGAGCAGACTAGTACTGTTGAGGTTACAAGTGATCGCGAGTTGCGTTTGTTCTTTAAAGATTTAGGTGATGATAATTTAATAAGTTTTGATTTTCCTGTGACTTTAAAATTATCAGACGAAACCACCATTGTAGTAGAGAGTAATGAAGAATTAGCAATTGCGATTGAAAATGCAAAAGACGATTGCGATGAAGATGACGACGATGATTACAACGATGATGATTTTGACCAAGATGAGTTAAATGAAGAATTAATAGAGTGTGTGTGGTTCGTAACAGAGTTTAAAAGAAACGATATTGACCAGACGCCGCAATACGTAAATTACATTTTAAACTTTAAAGAAGATGGTACGGTAAGTACTGGGTTTAACGGTGCAACTGTAGTTGAAGGTACTTGGACAACAACCGTTGGAGATGATGGTGCAAAACTTACGATGGAATTCGAGAATTCTACCGATTTTAACCTAGAGTGGGATGTCTACGACTTAGGAGATGATAAAATTAAATTGTACAGTGGCGATAGTAATCGAGTTGTTATGAAGCAATTCTGCGATGAAGACTTAGAAGAAGTGACTATTGAAAGTATCACTGAAACCTTAAGTGATTGCTCTTGGATTGTTAAAAGAGTGAAAAATAACGGAGACCAGATCAATAGATTATTAGGTAGCGATTTTGAATTTCAAGTAGATGGTATTGTAACTCTAACTAATGATGCAACTGTTTCTGAAGGTACTTGGGTTGTTACCACAAATACACAAGGTAGATTGGTAGTTGCTATTACCATGGATGATGAACCAGCGGTAAGTTTCGATTGGTTGTTGACGGATTTTGAAGAAGGAATCGTAAAATTTAATGTAGAAGAGGAATTCTATGAATTGGTGATCGTTAAAAATTGTATCGTCGATAACGATGCAGAAGAAGAAGATATCACTTTCATAAAAAGCATATTCAACAATACGGAATGGGATGTGGCTTACTTCGCAGAAAATGATGATGAGTCTACTGTACTTTTTGCAGATGTAAAATTGTACTTGGAAAATGACGGCACTTTAGAAGTTAGAAATTTAGAAGGAGAAGTCTATAGCAATGGCACGTGGTTTGTGTATAGAAATACATTTAGCGGTAAGTTAGAAATGATTATTTCTTTTGAAACAGATAGTAATTATGAGCCTTTGGCAAACGATTATCAAATTCTAGAGATAGATGAAACAAGAATTGAGCTTAAACATGAAAATGATACTGGTTTATATGACCATTTAGTTTTAGAAAGATAGTAAGAGAAAAACATCCAGAAATATACCGTCAACAGTAAAGAGTTGGGCCTCGTTGGCGGTATTGATGGAGGTTTTGAACTTGCAGCTTATGAAAATGTAATACCTTTTTTGCCCCACAACTAAGTTTAGAGCATCCATTTTATAATGGGTGCTCTTTTGTTTTGTTTATTTTATGGTACTTGCTACTGAATTTACGCTGATATTATTAAATTTGTAACCCCTTAAAAAAGAAAAGAATGTTCGATAATTTAAGCGATAAGCTAGATAAGGCTTTACATGTACTAAAAGGACATGGTCAGATTACAGAAATTAATGTTGCAGAGACTACCAAAGAAGTACGCCGAGCCTTATTGGATGCGGATGTTAACTTTAAAATAGCCAAAGAATTTACCAATAGGGTAAAAGAAAAGGCATTGGGGCAAGATGTATTGACCACGTTACAACCTGGTCAGCTAATGGTCAAGATTGTAAAAGATGAATTAACTCAATTAATGGGTGGTGAATCTGAAGGTATTAATCTATCTGGCAATCCGTCTATTATTTTAATGTCAGGTTTGCAGGGTTCTGGTAAGACTACCTTTTCTGGTAAGCTTGCAAATTTCCTAAAAACAAAAAAATCTAAAAAACCATTATTGGTTGCTTGTGATGTTTATCGTCCGGCGGCAATAGATCAGTTGCACGTAGTAGGTGAGCAAATTGATGTTTCTGTATATTCAGATAGAGAAAATACAGATCCGGTTTCTATTGCTCAAGCAGGTATTGCGAAGGCAAAGGCAGAAGGTTTTAATGTTGTTATAATTGATACCGCTGGTCGTTTAGCTGTAGATGAGAAAATGATGGCAGAGATATCTGACATTCATAAAGCAATACAGCCTCAAGAAACATTGTTCGTTGTAGATTCTATGACGGGTCAAGATGCTGTAAATACGGCAAAAGCCTTTAACGATATCTTAAATTTTGACGGTGTTATCCTAACCAAATTAGATGGTGATACTCGTGGTGGTGCCGCTATATCTATTAAGTCGGTTGTTGATAAGCCAATTAAATTTATTGGTACTGGTGAAAAGATGGAAGCTATTGATGTTTTCTATCCATCACGTATGGCAGATCGTATCTTGGGTATGGGTGATGTTATTTCACTTGTAGAAAGAGCGCAAGAACAGTTTGATGAAGAGGAAGCTAGAAAGATTCAAAAGAAGATTGCCAAGAATAAATTCGGATTCGATGATTTCCTGAGCCAAATTCAGCAAATTAAGAAAATGGGTAATATGAAAGACCTTATGGGGATGATTCCTGGTGCAGGAAAAGCCTTAAAAGGTTTAGATATTGATGATGATGCCTTTAAGCATATTGAAGCTATTATTTATTCAATGACACCAGAAGAACGTTCTACACCTTCTAAATTAAATGCTAGTAGAAAAAAACGTATTGCAAAAGGTGCAGGTAGAGAAGTTCAAGAAATCAATCAGCTTTTAAAGCAATTTGATCAAATGAGCAAGATGATGAAAATGATGCAAGGCGGCGGCGGTAAGAAGATGATGCAGATGATGGGCGCCATGAAAGGAATGAAATAACAACCAAACAACACAACTTAAAAAGAAGCGGATATGGAATTATTGGATGGTAAAAAAGTATCCAACGAAATAAAAGAGGAGATCAAGGCCGAGGTTGCCAAGATGAAAGAACGTGGTGAAAAAGTACCACACTTGGCAGCAATTATTGTTGGTAGTGATGGCGCTAGTTTAACCTATGTAGGTAGTAAAGTTCGTTCTTGCGAGCGTATAGGTTTTGAATCTACTTTAATTCAAATGCCGAGTACTACCTCTGAACAAGAGTTATTGAACAAGATTAAAGAATTGAACGTTGATGATGACATCGATGGCTTTATTGTTCAACTACCGTTACCAGAACAAATAGATACCCAAAAGGTAATTATGGCCGTAGATCCAGATAAGGATGTTGACGGATTTCATCCTACCAATTTCGGTAAAATGGCTTTGGATATGAGTACGTTCATACCTGCTACTCCGTTCGGTATTCTTGAATTATTAGAACGCTACAAGGTAGATACAAAAGGTAAACATACCGTAGTTATTGGTCGTAGTCATATTGTAGGTAGACCAATGAGTATTTTAATGGGTAGAAAAGGATGGCCAGGTAACTCTACCGTAACCCTTACTCATAGTCATACAAAAAACATTACACAAATTATTTCGCAGGCAGATATTGTTATTTCTGCATTAGGGGTACCTAAATTTTTAAAAGCAGAAATGGTGAAAGATGATGCTGTTGTAATTGATGTGGGTATTACTAGAGTACCAGACGAAACTAAAGAAAAAGGATATTATATTACGGGTGATGTTGACTTTGAAAATGTAAGTAAAAAAGCATCATTCATTACTCCCGTACCTGGAGGCGTTGGTCCTATGACGATTGCAATGCTATTGAAAAATACATTGTTGGCTCGTGAGAGACATAGAAGTAGAAACTAATTTCCGTAGAAATTTATAAAATGAGCCTTGCAATATAATTGTGAGGCTTTTTTTATGCCGGTAATTTCTTGATTTCTACTCCTGTTTCGGTAGTATCATTTGGTACTAGAATGTCTATGTCATTACTGTCATCATAATCACAACTTGCTAGTACGGTTATTGAAAGTCCTATTAATAAAGTGAATAGTAGTTTTTTCATAATAAATGATTTATGCTGTCAAATAAATGGGACATGAATATAAAACGTTGAAATTATAGTCTTGGTATTTGATGTGAATTTAGAATGCTGTACCTTTTGTGAAACATTTATCCTTATGAGAAAAATTCTTTTGGTACTAGTGGTCGTTGCTTTTGTAATAGGATGTACGGAACCTCCTAAATTAGAGCATAAATTTTCAATAAAGGTTAGTTATTCTGCTGAGGTAGATTCTTTGGCTAAAGATGGTCGTTTGCTGCTCATGCTTTCTACAGATGATAGTAGTGAACCTCGGTTTCAGATTAATGACGGACTCAATACACAATTGATATTCGGTGTGAATGTGGAGAATTGGGCTAAGGATTCAGTTATAACTTTTGATGAGACTGTTTTTGGGTATCCGTACGAAAGCTTAAAAGATGTTCCGCCGGGTGAGTATAATGTACAGGCGCTTTTGAACGTATATGAAACTTTTAATTTGTCTACAGGGCATACGGTAAAGTTGCCGATGGATAATGGAGAGGGACAACAATGGAATAAATCTCCTGGTAACTTATATAGCAAACCATTTAAAATTAGAGTTGCCGGTAACGGATTTGAAAATGTGTCGGTCGATTTAGATCAGGTGATTGCACCAATTGAAGAACCAGAAGATACTAAGTGGATTAAGCATGTAAAAGTGAAGTCAGAAAAGCTTTCTGAGTTTTGGGGACGTGATATTTTCTTAGGAGCGCATGTATTGCTGCCAAAAGGATTTGAAGAACATCCAGAAGCGAAGTATCCGCTGATGGTTTTTCACGGACATTTTCCTTCAGATTTTGGCGGATTCAGAACTACGCCTCCAGATCCTAAAATGAAACCAGAGTATTCTGAACGATTTAGTTTAGAAGGCTATAATGTTATTCAACAACAAGAAGCTTACGATTTTTATAAACGTTGGAACGAGCCAGATTTTCCAAGATTTATAGTGTTGCAAATTCAACATCCTACACCATATTATGATGATTCTTATGCGGTGAATTCTGCAAGTCAAGGTCCGTATGGTGATGCCATTACCTATGAATTGATTCCGGAAATAGAAAAACAATTTAGAGGAATGGGAGAGGGGTGGTCTCGTTTTCTATATGGTGGTTCTACCGGTGGTTGGGAAGCTTTGGCGGTTCAGGTAAAATACCCAGATGAATATAACGGTTGTTTTGCGGCATGCCCAGACCCCATAGATTTTAGAGCATATACTTTAACGAATATATATGAAGATGAAAATGCCTACTTCTATAAGAGTGCACATAAAACTTTAGAAGTACCATCGCATAGAAATTACTTAGGTCAAATTCAATCTACCTTAAAACAAGGAAATCACTTAGAATTAGTATTGGGAGATAAGTCAAGATCAGGTCAACAATGGGATATTTGGGAGGCTACCTATTCGCCACAAGGGGAAGATGGGTACCCAGAAAGAATTTGGGATAAAAAGACAGGTGATATCGACCACGGGGTTGCTGAATACTGGAAAGAGAATTTCGATTTAAGACATATTCTAGAACGAGATTGGGATAAATTAGGTGATAATCTAAAAGGTAAAATTCATATCTATTGTGGAGATATGGATAACTACTACCTCAACAATGCTGTATACCTAATGGAAGATTTCTTGGAAAGTACTACAGATCCTTATTATGAGGGAGAGGTAAAATATGGAGATAGAGACGAACATTGTTGGAACGGGGATCCAGACCAACCAAATGCTATTACGCGATTAAGATATAATACGATGTACGTGCCTAAGATTATGGAGCGTATAGAGAAAAGTGCACCCAAAGGAGCTGATTTGACAAGTTGGAGGTATAAATAAGACACAAGGTTTAAACATGAAATACAGAAGATTCGGTCGTACAGATTGGCAAGTAAGTGAAGTAGGATACGGAATGTGGGGAATGGCCGGTTGGACGGCAAGTGATGATGTCCAATCTGCAAAATCATTAGACTTGGCAGTTGAAAACGGAGTTAATTTCTTTGATACCGCTTGGGGTTACGGAGAAGGTCATAGTGAGGAGTTGCTTGGGGAGTTGGTAAAGAGACATCCTTCTAAGAAAATATATACAGCAAGTAAAATTCCACCAAAAAACTTCCAATGGCCAGCAAAACCTGAATATGCTTTTGAGGATTCTTATCCTACAGAACATATTATGGAATACACCCATAAGACTTTAAAGAATTTAGGGCTGGAGCAAATTGATCTTATGCAATTTCATACCTGGGATGATGTTTGGAGCGAAAGAGAAGAATGGCAACGTGCTATTGAAGATTTAAAGACTTCAGGTAAAGTAGCTGCAATGGGTATTAGTATGAATCGTTGGGAGCCAGAAAATGGAATAAAAGCTTTAAAAACAGGATTGCTAGATGCTGTACAAGTCATTTACAACATATTCGATCAAGCACCAATAGATAACTTGTTTCCGCTCTGTAAAGAGCTAGACATAGCAACCATTGCACGTGTACCTTTTGATGAAGGAACATTGACCGGTACTATGACCAAAGAAACCACTTTCCCTGAAGGCGATTGGCGCGGAACATATTTTGTTCCCGAGAATTTAATTTCTTCTGTTGAGCATGCAGATGCTTTACGGCCTTTGATACCTGAAGGTATGACCATGGCAGAAATGGCATTGCGTTTTATTCTAATGAATGATAATGTTGGTACAACTATACCTGGTATGCGTAAACAAAGCAATGTATTGGCGAATACTGCAACTAGTGATGGTATTCTACTGTCGGAAGATTTATATAATGAATTAAAAAAGCATCGTTGGGATAGAGTGCCGACTTCTTGGTCGCAGTAGATAGTTAATTTAAGTTGATAATTTCTTTCTTTAACAATTTAAAAACAACGCTATCCTTTTGTTGAGATAATAGCCAATTATCAATTACGGTCTTAAAAACAGCATCTTTTTCAATCAAATATCCAAAATCGAAAGAATTGAAAGGTTGGTTGGGGTTAACTGCCTCCAGTTCTTTGTGAATTTGTTCTTGCATAAGCGTTTCTACTGCATCGGTTACCATAACATCAGCTTCACCGTCCACTAATTTTTGAAAAATATCTAAATTGTTATCGTTGAGTATGAGCCTAGACTTTGGGAAATTTGCTCTAGCAAAAGCTTCATTGGTGCCGCCAGGATTAAAAATAACTCTTACGTTTTGTTTATTGATTTTTTCAATGCTATTATAATTAAGTGAGTTTTCATCTCTTGTAATAGCTGCCTTTCCACTAGATAAAACGGGTATACTAAAAAATGCCTTTGTCTGTCGTTCTGGAGTAATGGTTATACCACTCATTCCAATATCAAATTTACCATTCCTTAAATCTTCCATTAATGTTGGCCAGCTAGTCTCAATAAATGCTACTTCTACGTCAAGAGATTTAGCTAAAGTCTTAGCCATTTCTATGTCTAAGCCTGCATAGATTTTATTGGAATCGATTTTATAAGAAAAAGGCATAAAATCTCCCGTAGTACCAACTCTAAGAGTGTCTCTATCCTTAATAGTTTTTAATGTAGAGATTTTACTATCAGTGAATGAATCAGAATGTTTTACAATCTTTGGTCCACAACTTATGGTTAACGAAGTTGTAATCAATAAAAGAAAACTATTTAATAAGTAATTATAGGTCTTTAACATTTGTAAAGTCTATTTCGCAAACAACTGCCCCATATCTTTGAAAGCTTTAAACTCTAAAGCATTACCTGCTGGGTCATAGAAAAACATGGTAGCTTGTTCGCCAACTTTACCTGCAAAACGAACATATGGTTCAATGACGAACTTTACACCTTTTGATTTCAGCTCCTCTGAAAAGCTTTGAAATACATCCCAAGGTAAAACTACTCCGTAATGTGGTACGGGAACATCATGACCATCTACAGGATTATGGTGAACGCTTTCTGTCTCAGATTTAGGTTTGTAATGGATCACTAATTGATGTCCGAATAAATTGAAATCTACCCAGTGGTCACTACTACGACCTTCTTCGCAATTTAAAATATCTCTATAAAAAGTTCTGCATTCCGCTAAGTTATGAACGGGAATGGCAATGTGGAAAGGTGTTACGTTTTGCATAATCAGTTATTTCTTAAGGCTGAAATTAACTCTTTTTTGCTCATTTTGGAACGTCCGTCAATACCAATTTCTTTAGCTTGGTCATAAAGCTCTTTTTTAGTTCTTTCTTCATAGGTAGAAGCTTTACCGCCTTTCTTTCCCGCATCTTTAGTATTTGCAATACGTGCAGCTTTTTCTTTACTGTATCCTTTGTCTACTAAAGCTTGGTATTGTTCTTCGTTTTGTATTTGAGGTATGTTGTTTGATTTTGCCATTTTTATTTTAAATTTAAATAAAAAGTGACTTTTGGGTGTGCTGTATACAATAGGAAATTATCCTTCTAAGAAAGAAACAATCTTTTCGTTTACCCCATCTTGGTGCATAGAATGGCCTAAACCTTCAGTGCTTACAAATTCACTTCCTTTCCAATGTTTATGTACATCAACAGAGGCGTGGTACGGAGCTATCATATCAAACCTGTCATGAAAAAGTAATCCTTTTTTCTGGTTAGTTTTAACAAATTTGGAACTAGAAAATTCCTCTACTGTAAATTGGAATTCGTTGTACACTAAGTTTTTCAATGCTTTTAAGACTTTACCATTAAATCCTAGTAAGTTTTTGTAGTGCGTAAGTATTTCATGAAACTCTGATGGAGAACCAATGGTAACTATTTTTTCTATGGTTTTGTTTGGGTGTAAAGACTCATTATATAAAACAGTCATACCTCCCATAGAATGTCCTATGACTGTTGTTGGTTTGTATTTATTTAATACCTGCTGTACGGTTTCTGCATAAAGCGGTACATGTAACATGTTGCCCGAAGAATACCCGTGTGCGGGCGCATCAAAAGCAATGATATTGAAATCTGCTTTTTGTAATCTTTCTATGAGTTTATGCCAACGCCAGGTATTGCTTTCCCAACCGTGTACTAGTAAAACGGTTGCTTTGCTTCCCAGCCAATTGTATACTTGAATTTCATTTTCATCTAATGATAACACCTCTAGCTTAGCTTGGTCTAAAAATGATTTTTGATTTGGAAGTACGCGACCTTTTCTAACCTTTGTAAATACTAAAAATGCCTTGTAGGCAGCTTTCTTTGGAGAAAACCAAACAATCATATTAAAGTAGAATCCTATTAATTTAGGTATTAGCTTTTGAAGGAATACTGGCACCTGATAAAATTTTGAAATGTATAAAAATTATCCGAAGGATATCAAATTTTAGGGTTTTAAGAATATCAATCCCAACCGACCATCATGTATTTTACTTTTGCAGTATCTGGTATTTGCACCTCTTCAATAGTGCTGTTGGCATTATATCGCAGGCTTTCAGGTAATTCTTTTTTGTCTATGGTGAAATATAGATCACTATCCTTCAGTAAAACAACCACATTATTAATAGCGCTTATGATTTTTTTAATCGGGTAGTTTTCTCGTATTTCTTTGAAGGTACTTATTTTAGAAATGCCCTTATCTGTTACGAAGCGTTCATCATTGACCAGTACATTTTGTATGGTAGCAATGCTATCGTTATTTGGTGTTAAGGTCAATAATAAAGCCCCGCCTTTTTCGTAAATTTTTATTTTACTGGCACCATTACCGAAATTTAGCTTCACAGTATCTTGTACTACCGAGTCTTTTTCAAAAATTAATTCAATATCACGTGCTAAGCTTTGCTTTGATAATCTACCAACTTGATCACCAGATATTTGAAAATCTGTATTCTTCTCATCTGTGCAATTTATTAGTAAACCACAGCAGAAAATTAATAAAAGGGTATATCTAAACTTCATATGCTATCTCATCACTTTTTTTAATACTCCAAGTACACCTCTAATAAAAGTAGCACTTGTTAATACTTTGATCACCGGGTTTTGTCTTGTGCTTGTTCTACTAGATGTTTTTCTAGCAGCCGGTTTGTTCTTTTCTTTTTCCGCCAATTTCTCTGCTTTCTCAATCTTTTCGTTCAAGATTTCATAAGCACTTTCTCGATCAATTACTTCACCATATTTTTTTACTAGTGAAGATCTATCGTTTACCTCTTTTAATTCTTTATCGGTCAAGACATCCATACGGCTCATAGGTGCGCGTAGTAATGTAGCCGCAAGTGGCGTAGGTCTACCTTTTTCATCTAATGCAGATATCAAAGCTTCACCAATACCCAATGAGGTAAGTACTTCTTTGGTATCGTAAAACTCAGATTCTGGGTAGTTTTCTGCCGTCAATTTAATTGCTTTTCTATCTCTAGCGGTAAATGCCCGTAATGCATGTTGCACTTTTAACCCTAATTGCGACAATACATCATTTGGTACATCTGTTGGGTTTTGGGTTACAAAATACAAACCAATACCTTTTGAACGTATCAGTTTAACAATACTTTCTATTTGATCCAACAATGCTTTTGAAGCTTCCTTAAAAATAAGATGTGCTTCGTCTATAAAAAGAATCAATTCTGGTTTATCACTATCGCCCTGTTCTGGGAAAGTATCATATATTTCTGCCAATAAACTCAACATAAATGTAGAGAATAACTTAGGTCTGTCTTGAATATCTGTTAGGCGTAGAATATTAATATAGCCTCTACCTTGCTCATCGATACGAGTTAGGTCATTTACATCGAAAGACTTTTCACCGAAAAACAATTCAGCACCTTGTTGCTCTAACTCAATAATTTTTCTAAGAATGGTACCGGTAGAACTTGTAGAAATACGACCGTATTCTTTTGTGAATTCTGCCTTGCCGGCTCCTGTTGCATATTGCAATACTTTTTTGAAATCTTTTAAATCTAGCAATGGCATTTTTTGGTCATCGCAGTATTTGAATATTACGGCAACAATACCCGATTGCGTTTCAGAGAGGTCAAGTATACGTGATAATAATACTGGTCCGAATTCAGAAACCGTGGCTCTCAACTTTACACCATCTTGTTCAGATAATGAAAGTATTTCTACAGGAAAGCTACTTGCTTCAAAAGGGAAACCGATTTTAGCATGACGTTCATCAATTTTAGCGTGACCAGGACTAGGTTGTGCCAATCCGCTTAAATCTCCTTTTAAATCCATCAACATTACAGGAATACCTTTTTCAGATAAATTCTCTGCAAGCACTTGTAATGTTTTTGTTTTACCAGTACCCGTAGCACCTGCAATAAGCCCGTGCCTGTTTAAAGTTTTTAACGGAATTTTTACGAATGCATTAGTAACAGCTTCACCATTTAGCATAGCTGCGCCCATATTAATGTAATCGCCTTTCGTAGCATATCCCTTTTCTATATGCTCAAAAAAATCTTCGGTACCGGTCATTTTATATATTTTCGATAAAAATAGGGGATTTTTAACCAAACCTAAAGACATGTGCAGCCTTAAATATCACGACTTTTTAACATTTAATGTACGAACAGTACGTGCCTGAGTACAGAATTTACCGATGCGTAGTTCTAATAGAATTTGTCAACTAAAACGTATCTTTGCCGAATGAAAAATGAGGAGGTACTTGAGAAAGTGAATAAAGGGGTGTATTTACCCTTAATGGAAGAGTTTTATACTATACAGGGTGAAGGCTTTCATAAAGGAACTGCAGCTTACTTTATTCGTGTTGGAGGGTGTGATGTTGGTTGCCATTGGTGTGATGTAAAAGAAAGTTGGAATGCAGAAACGCATCCGCCTACTGCCATTGAACAAATTGTTGATAATGCCGCAAAGTATTCTGATACTATTGTTATTACTGGCGGAGAACCTTTAATGTGGGATATGAACCCGATCACAAATGCATTAAAGGATAAAGGTCTTAAAACTCATATAGAAACTTCTGGTGCCTACACACTTTCTGGGGAATGGGATTGGATCTGTCTTTCACCAAAAAAAAATAAATTACCTGAAGGTCGTATTTACGATGAAGCTCATGAGCTTAAAGTTATAGTGTATAACAAGCACGATTTAATTTTTGCCGAAGAGCAAGCCGCGAAAACAAATGCGAATTGTATTTTATACCTGCAACCAGAATGGAGTGTTAGTGATAAGGTTGTACCTATGATCGTTGACTATGTAATGAAAAATCCGAAATGGAAAGTGTCATTGCAAACGCATAAGTATTTAAATATTCCTTAAAATATTCTATACCGAATTAACGCCCTCCGTTAGCTTGAATATCCAATAAACATTCAGCATCTAAAGGTACCGTGTTTGTAGTTTTAGCGGTATTCTGTTGTAGCAGACTTAAAACGGTTGTACCAGATAATCTACAGCCAGATTTTACGCCGTCTTCATATTGTGCAAGAGTACTTGATTGTAAAGATTTACCTGTTGAACCACCAAATTGTAATTCTGCGCGCATAAGGCAAACAGGTTGGTTGCAATGATTGTCACCTACTAGCTGACCATCTTCATTTTCAGATTCAGACTCATGATCATTTACCATATCGGTACCTAAATTTACTAAGCCAAATAAGTGTCCAAATTCATGGTTTAAGGTAGTAGTTTCTACATCTGCTTCACTAATAGAAGAACTTAAACTTGCTAAATCTCTTACGGTAGCTTCATGTATAACCATAGAAGTATTGCGGTAAACAGCACCTAAGGTTACAAGACCACCTTCTAAATCATCACCTTCTGCTGGTGCATCTGCAAAGTAAATATAGATAGCCAATGTGCTGCCGGTATTAAAGGCTGTTCTGTTAGAGGTTTCTAAATCTGCAATTTCTTGTAAGGTAAGTTCGTCTTCTGAAGGACTAGATAATTCGTTGAATACTAACTCGATATCTTCTTTAAATGTATGTTCTTGTAGATATTCAGTAAAATCTGCCATAGCGGCTTCAGTTGGTTTAAAACCGGTAACGTATGCTATTTCAATTAGAAGTTTGTCATAGGTTTCGTTAGAAAGAATGTCTTTTGCAGAATCTCCTGTTCCCAGTAGGTTGGCGGCCTTGTCAACTTTTGCTTCTGAGCTATCATTATCAGAAGAACTTTTAGAGCAAGAAATAGCAAATGCTACAATGCTAATTAGCAATAAACTTTTGAACTTATTCATATAATCGTTTTGTACAAATAGGATAACGAAAAAAAAGGGTCGCTATTACTTCATATGTGTCAATCTTGCTAAATAGTCGTAATGTTCACCTTCCATTACAAGTTCACATGTTAAATTACTGTAGTTAGCTGCTCTTTGTAAGGTATTGTAGTCTACATATAACCATGGGAACAGTTCACTTTTTTCATTCTTATATTCCATGCTAAAGCTTACCTCACCATAATAGTTAACGTTATCGGGGATCCAATACCCGCCATCCTCATCATCTTCGAACATGTAAATAATATCGCTGGAGTCCAGAAGTATTTGTCCGCCATCTTTTAAGAGTGATTTTAATTTGGTGAAGAATTGTTCCAATCCGTCTAGAGTGCCTGCCAACCCTACGCCGTTCATTAAGATTAAAATAGTATCGAATTTTTCACCTTCGTAATTAAGTAGTTCATTATGTGCAATGTTTTTTAGTCCGCGTATAGCACTAACTTCAGTAGCACCTTTAGAGGCATCTAGACCAGTAACGGAAAACCCTTTTTCTTGTAAATAAAGACTATGGCTACCTGCGCCGCAACCAACATCCAAAACTTCGCCTTTGCATAATTGCAAAGCCTTTTGCTCTAGTTCTGGCATATCTTTGAAGCTCCTGAACATATAGGGTAGTGGCAAAATATCTTCTTCTTGCAGAGATGAATGTGTGGTGATATCTTCGGTATAGTTTCCGTTTTGATAATCTAAAAGTGCCGTTCCTAAAATGTCCTTGTTCAAAATTCTTGTATTTCTAGTTACAAAAGTCTCGCTTTTTGGTACTACTTCGCTAGTTTTGAAGAATTAATTTCAGACATGGAAGAGGTTTTACGGGATTTGCCTAAAAAGGCACAAGAAAAACATAACGAGAATAAGAAATTCTTTGTGAAGCTAAGAAAGAAGCCTCCAAAGAATCTTGACTATATAATGCAAGACCTTCATGAGGCGGAATTTGAACGTACCGATTGCCTTACCTGTGCCAATTGTTGTAAAACGACAGGACCGCTTTTTACCAATGCAGATGTGGAGCGTATTGCAAAGTCGTTTCGAATGAAACCCCAGAAATTCATTGAAACCTATTTACGGGTCGATGAGGAGAACGATTTTGTGTTACAAGAAACGCCTTGTACTTTTTTAGGTGCAGATAATTACTGTTCTATCTATGATGTACGCCCAAAAGCATGTCGTGAATTTCCGCATACAGATAGAAAAAAGTTTCAGCAAATAAGTCATCTTACCCTTAAAAATGTAGCTATTTGCCCAGCTGCTTTTAATATTGTGGAGGAGATGAAGAAGTTGATGAAGTAATTAGAAAAATAAAGAGAATTTTATATTGCAAGTCAAAATAAAAAATCCAAGAGTAAAATGTTACAAATGCATGAGACCTTCAACTACTTGTATTTGTGAGCATATTAATACCATTGAGACTAAAACGCGTTTCATTATTTTAATGCACCCAAAAGAGTATAAAAAAGAAAGGAACGGTACAGGGTGTATGACGAATCTTCAACTTGAAAATTCAGAGATTATAGTTGGCGTTGACCTTACAGACAATGAGCGTGTTAATGAAATATTGAATAATGGGAATACTAATTCTTTCTTATTATATCCTGGTAGAGAAAGTTTTAATTTGTCCCAGAGAAATGGTTCTGAAATGCATCGTTTTTTAGGTAAAGGCGCTAATATCTTTATTCTAGATGGTACCTGGCCCTGTGCACGTAAAATGCTTAAGCTAAGTAAGAATTTGCAAAAATTGAAAAGAGTAAGTTTTGATAATAGTATAGCATCTAAGTTTATTATTAAGCAGCAGCCAGAAGCACTTTGTCTTAGTACGATTGAATCTGTCTATACAGTTTTGAATTTACTTAATAAGGGTGAGGTAGAACATTGCAATACGACGGACTTCCTAGTCCCGTTTGAAAAGATGATTGAACATCAACTCGACTATATTCTAAACCCAAATAATAAAAACTATTCTTCAGCTACGAACAAAGAGATTATCTCGAAGACGAAGTATAAGACGAATACAGAGAGAAATGTTGTTTTTGAGTTGGAGTAGGTGCTTTTTGAAAACTGTTAATCTTTTCGCAAACTTCTTCTTACTTCTTTTGTAGTCCTTTTTTATTTGGTTTATTCGTTGTCAGCAAATTATACAATTATAATAATTGCTTGATCAAATCAAATTCTAGTGATAAAGTTTTCAATATATTTAAGTTGTTTATTTATAAGTTCCGGTGTTCTTGGTCAAAATGATAGTTTGCAAAATTCAAGTAAACGAAATTCCATATTAGTTTCATGGGAAAGCCTAAGTTTACAAGTTGGGGTGCCTTCAGAAACTGGTGGAGGAATATCTTATTCAAGAGACTTTTTTACGAAAGGGAAACATAATTTTGCTTTGCAAACAACAGCAAACTTCATTTATGATCCGAATACTAGAATAATCTACTTTTTTGGGTTAGGCGCGCTTTACCGATATGAAGTTTCTGAACGTTCTAGTTTAGGCTTGAATATTGCCGGAAATTACGTTCATACACATTTGTCTTATGAGCGTTTCGAGTATAGTAGTAATGGGGAAATAGTAAATCAAGGGTCTGATTTACATAGCTTCGCTCCATCAATAGGTATGAGTTACAGTTATGATATTTTTAAGTTGAAATCGTCAACGTTTGGTGTCCTTCTCGGGACTAGGTTAGTTGGTCTTGATCATGGTAGGTATACTAATTTTTTTGAAGCTGGTAAACTCAATATTTCGTTCGGTATTTTTTATAAATTTTAAAAATAAATGTTAGTTAGATAAACACTTAAAATTATTTTTTAAATGAAAAAGTCATCAAATTATATTTTAATATGTGTTTTGTTGCTATTGCTTTCGGCTTGTATAAAAGACAATATCAGTATCCCTGCAGATTTAACAAATAATCCTCAATCTTCTGTTATAGATATTAGCGTAAACGACATATTTAATAATCATAAAGATAATATTAATACTGTTGGATTGTCCATAGGTATTTTAAAAGGCGGAGAAACATATTTTTACGGTTATGGAGAAACTAAAAAGGGGACTAATATAGTACCTGACGAGAATAGTATTTTTGAAATTGGCTCTATTACTAAAACTTTTACTTCAATAATTGCAACAGAAATGCTTTTAAACAACAATTTGGATATTGAAACAAATATAAAAGCTTATTTACCTAACAATCTGCCTACACTTAATAGAAATGGAATTGAAGTGAATTTCAAACACCTTCTTAGCCATACTGCCGGTTTTCCTTTTATGCCATCAAATTTTAGGGCTAAACCTTATAGTGATGCCTCAAAAGCTTGGGAAGAGTATGATGATAGACTTCTTTTTTCTTTTTTGGACAACCTTCATTTAAGTTCAGTTCCTTTTTCAAAAATGCAATATTCTAATGCTGGTATGGCTGTGGTTGGGGCTGCTATTGAAAAAAACTATAACCAAGATTATAGAAATGTTCTTCAAAATCGACTTTTGACACCTTTAAATTTAAATAATACTTCAGCTTATTTTGAGCGATTAGATGAGAAAAAATGGTCTGCCGGTTATTCTTTTAATGGTAAGGAAACTGATTATTTCAAGTCTCTTAATGCCTTAAATTCTGCTGGTGTTATTAAGTCGACGACCAAAGACTTATTGACTTATGCTTCTGCTAATATCAATATACCTGAAACGGTTCTAGGAAATGCCATAAAACTTTCACACGAAGTTCAATTTAAAGAATACGAAGAAAATAATTACTATAAAATTAGGAGTTGTTCTGGGTGGTTCGAATATGTAAATAATAATTTTCCAAGTGAAAAATTTATATGGCATAATGGGGCAACTGGTGGTTACAACTCTGAGATGTTTATAAGTTTAGATCATGAAAGTGCACTAGTTTTATTGTACAACAAAAGAACTTTAGATAGTAGTAATAGAGAATTATTTGTAGCAGAAATGCTGCAATTACTTTTAAATTACTAAGCTTATAGATTAATTAATGATTCATTATGAAACACTTACCCATATTTCTAATTTTAATATTTATTAGCTGTAAGAACGACGCAAAGAAAGAAGTAGTAACAGAAAATGGCATTAATTTTTCTGTATATAAAATGTGGGACGATTACATAGAATCTAACCCTCAAGCTAATAAAGAAGAATTACCAGAATCTTGGTTTTTTCATGATAATAAAGAAGATGCCGATAAATTGGCGGAGTTGACCGCAAACGGAAAAAAGACCGCTACAACTTCAGGATTATATAAATGGTATGTTGAAGCAGAAGCTGATTTGCCACAAATTGGTACAAATCATATTATAACAGATTTTGATGGTAAAGCACAAGCTATCATTCAAATAATAAAGGTTGATACGATACCTTTCAATCAACTGTCAGAATCTTTAGCGGCTTTAGATATGGGAACAGAAATAGATCCTCTTCAAAAATGGAGAAAAGCGCACTGGGATTATTTTCAAAATGTAATGGTTGAAAACGGAGAAAAACCTACAAAAGATATGCTCATCGTGTTTGAAACATTTAAAACAGTTTGGAAGAATTAATTCTACTTTAGAAAGTCAAGAATTAGAGAATAATATTAAAACAATCGAAATCAGATCAATATCTTATTGGCTGAAAATTAGCGTTTATCTGCCCATAATCTGTGATTTTTAGAAAATGCTTAAGCCTTGTATGTTTGAAATGAGATTTTTAAAAGTGCGACTATAAGTTATAAAATCTATAAAAGTTTATTATATTGGGTGGTTAGTTACGAATTTGTCATAATTTATATTGTTAATTAAGAATTTAATAATTAAGTGATTAAAATGTTTATTTGTGACACATAACTTAAACTACTCCCTCATTTCATGGAACAGATTATAACATATTTTGAATCGATCCCTGCAGCGCACAGATCACTTATTTTAGTTGGCGGAATCACATTTTTCTGGATACTAGAAGGTATTGTACCCTTATTTCATGGAAGCTATAACAAGTGGAAACATTCGCTGCCTAATTTCTTTTTTACATTGACCACTATAGTTATCAATTTTCCACTAGCATTTTTATTGTTAAAAACTTCTGATTGGGCAGTCGCCAATGATTTCGGTATCATTAATTGGTTACCAGAAATGCCATTATGGGCATATGTGTTTTTAGGTGTGGCGTTGTTAGATTTAATTGGAGCTTACACGGCTCATTTAGTAGAGCATAAAGTAAAACCATTGTGGATGGTGCATTTGGTGCATCATACGGATCATAATGTAGATACGACTACTGCGAACAGACATCATCCTTTAGAAAGCATCATTCGCTATATATTTACCTTAGTAGGTGTTTTTGTAGTTGGTGCACCGGTGGGTATTATTATGCTGTACCAAAGTCTTTCTGTAGTATTGTCTCAATTTAACCATGCAAATATTAAACTACCAAAGGGTGTAGACAAAGCTTTAAGTTATGTGCTTATTTCACCAGATATGCATAAAGTACATCACCATTACGTGTTGCCTTATACAGATAGTAATTACGGGAATATATTCTCGTGGTGGGATCGTCTATTTGGTACCTATATGCATTTAGATAGAGAGAAAATCATCTACGGTGTAGACACATTCCCCGACGAAGTTGAGAACGCAAAAATAAGCTCGTTGCTGAAATATCCTTTTGTAGGGTATAGAAAACCAACGACTGATATTGCTGGCGAACAACCTTTAGTAAAGTAGATACTTTGCTCTAATTTTTTTGAACTTTTCAATGTCATCTTGCCAAGTTGCTTTTATTTCGGCATTGGTAGCTCCGGCTTCAATTTGCTTTTGTAGTCTGTTGTTACCTGCATGTTTGGTGAATCCGCTAGTGATAAAGAATTTACTTTTGTCGACCGTATTAGTATAGGCGTCAATAATGTAATCCATCGTTACCTCATTCATACGCTCAGATTTAGATAAGTCTTTACCGTAGCATAATTTCCCTTCTTCTTTTGGGTATTTAGAGCCGAAATTTGGCTCAGGAGTAAAGGTGAAATCATACACTTTTGAATCTAAAAATGAAGCTCCGTAGCGCTGAAACTGAAACTCCGTTCCACGACCGGCATTAATGTTGGTACCTTCGAACATGCCTAAACTAGGGTATAGCGTAATAGAAGTGTCATTTGGTAAATTAGGAGAAGGTCGAATTGGTAAACTGTAAAACATATCATGTGTCCAGTTTTCTAAAGGGATTACGGTTAAGTCCGCTTTTTTATCGCCTTCCAACCACTTTTCATTATTGATCATATTAGCATATTCACCGATGGTCATTCCGTACACTAACGGAATTTCAGTCATCCCTAGAAAAGAGGTGTTTGCAGCTTCCATGGTTGGTCCGTCTACATAATGACCGTTTGGATTAGGGCGGTCCAAAACTAAAATAGGAATTCCTTTTTCCGCACAAGCTTCCATCACCAATTGCATTGTTGATATATAGGTATAAAACCGAACGCCTACATCTTGTATGTCAAATACAACTAAATCTAAACCTTCTAATTGCTCTTGACTTGGTTTTCTGTTTTTACCGTGTAATGATATTAAATCCAGTCCTGTTTTAATGTCTTTACTATTGTTTACGTGTTCACCTGCATCAAAATTCCCTCTAAATCCGTGTTCTGGGGCAAATACGTGTTTAATATCTATATCTAAAGAAAGCAGACTGTCTACCAAATGTGTATGCCCGTCAGATTTAAAAATAACGCTGGTCTGGTTAGCGACAATAGCTATTTTTTTTCCTTTTAAAAGCGGTACATATACCTCTGTACGGTTGGCGGCGACCACAATTTCTTTTGCTTCTTGTTCTATTAGGGGTTCATTGGTTGGTGATGTGGTAATGGCTTGCTCTTTGGTTTCGTTTCCGCAGGTAGCCAATACCAAAAACCATAATAAAACTGTACTTTTGAAATTGGATAAAAATAACATCATTTGAATCTAGAATATTTTATCGCCAAACGGCTTATAAAGGGTAAGGAGCATAAAATTAGCATATCTGCACCAATAATAAAAATAGCCATTGCAGCAATTGCAATAGGGGTTATAATGATGTTGGTCGCTATTGCTACAGGAGGTGGTTTAAAAGAGAAAATACGTGAAAAAATAACTGCTTTCAACGGTCACGTTCAAATCTATAATTACGACAATAATAATTCTGAAGTTTCTGTGGTGCCCGTGAGTACGGAGCAAGAGTTTTATCCGGACTTCAATATGGTCGATGGCATTGTACATATACAAGCTGTGGCGACCAAGGCGGGTATTATCCGTACCGAAGAAACCTTTGAGGGTATTATAGCCAAGGGTGTGGGGAAGGAATATAATTGGGAGCCGTTTGATGAGTTTTTAATTGACGGTGTTTTACCTGATTATTCGGGAGAGTTGAATTCTGATGTGCTTATTTCGAGAATCATGTCAAATCGTTTGAACTTAAAAGTGGGAGATTCTTTCTTTACCTTTTTTTTGCGAGATGATGCCGCTGATAAAATACCCAATCAAAGAAAATTTACTATTACCGGAATCTACGATAGCGGATTTGAAGAAATTGACGGACTCTATATTTTCACAGACATACGCCATATACAGCGCATGAATAAATGGGAAGATAACGAAGTTGGTAATTTTGAAATTTTCTTGAATAGTTTTGATGATATAGATCAAAAAGCGAATGAGATTTACGGTGAAACGGTAGCAAGTTTAGATACTAAAACTATAAAAGATAAATACTATAAAATCTTTGAATGGATAGGCTTGTTCGATTTTAATATAGCCCTTATCATTGGCATTATGATCATTGTTGGTGGTATAAATATGATTACCGCGTTACTCGTTTTAATATTAGAGCGTACGCCAATGATCGGTATTTTAAAGGCGTTGGGTACTAACAACTGGAGTATTAGAAAGGTCTTTTTGTATAATGCAGCCTATCTTATTGTTGTTGGTTTATTTTGGGGCAATCTTATTGGGCTTGGTATTATATTTATTCAAGAGAAGTTTCGAATTTTTAAATTCCCGAACCCGAAAGAATATTACATTGAGTACATACCTGTGAGTATAGATCTTTGGACTATTCTTCTTTTAAATGCGGGAGTGTTGTTACTTTGTTTATTGATGCTTTTGATCCCGTCATACATTATTACTAGAATAACACCGGTGAAAGCTATTCGGTTTGAGTAGTATTGGGAGGGTTTGAACTATAGATGTTCAATAAAGTTCATTCGTTTTCCAAGAACTCTTACTATATAAATTTCGTTCTCATTTTCGAATTGATAGAAAATGACGTGGGCTTTATAATTATAGAATTTCAATCCGTTGGCTATGGTTGAAGCATCTTTTGCCAATGTAGGTCTGTCGGATAATTCAATTAAAAAGTTTTCTAACTCTTGCAAGTAAGTGGTTGCGGGCGATTGTCCAAAAAATTTAATTCCATATTTGTAAATAGCAATTAAATCTCGTTGCGCTTTTGCAGATAAATTATAGTTTGCCATTATCTACTTGCTCAATAATATCACTGATTTTTAATGAGCTTCTTCCGCTTTGTAAACCTTCATCAATGGCATTTTTTAGTTCTGCCAATTTCATATTTTCTTGCTGGTCTTTTCTGACTAAATCACGAATATATTCGCTGTCATTCGTATAATCGCCATTTTCGACTTTTAGCTTTATCCAATTGTCTTGCTGATCGGTAAAGGTTATAGATTTTCGTATCGTTGCCATAATCATTGCTTATGGTGCAATATAGTAATTATTCGCACCACATTTTATTTTACTCTAGAGCTTAACATAGTAAGTGGTTTATTCTCGTTATAGATTAAGTGTTTTTGGTAAATTTGATGTAAAACAGACCACATGCATCAAAAACTACTACTTACCCTAATTGCTGTGTTTTTATTGACAGGCGTCAATGCACAGAAACTTTCAAAGAACGAGAAGAAGGTTGTAAAAGCTATCGAGCAAAATAATGCCGAGGCAATTTCATTTCTAGAAAAAGTCGTGAATATTAATAGCGGTACCTTAAATCTTAAAGGTGTTGAAATGGTAGGGAAGGAGTTTGCTGCCGCATTTACTGATATCGGTTTTGAAAGCACTTGGATACCTATGCCCGAAGAAATGAATAGAGCGGGACATTTGTTTGCTGAAATAAAAGGCACCAAGGGGAAGAAGTTATTACTAATCGGGCACCTCGATACGGTTTTTGAGGAAGATAGCCCGTTTCAAACTTTTGAAATGGTGAACGATTCTATCGCACACGCACCAGGTGGTAATGATATGAAAGGTGGCGATGTTATAGTGCTGTATGCACTAAAAGCACTACAACAAAACGGATTATTAAATGATGCTCAAATTATTGTTGCCTTTACGGGTGATGAAGAAAGTACAGGTAGTCCGTTAGAAAAAAGTAGACACGATTTAATTGAAGCTGCCAAAAGAAGTGACATAGGTTTAGGTTTTGAAAACTCTACTGGTTTCAACTATGCAACTGTTGCCCGTAGAGGTTCTTCAGGTTGGAAAGTTGAAGTAGAGGGTAAGAGAGCGCATTCATCTGGTATCTTTAGTGAAGACACAGGTGCAGGGGCCATTTTTGAAATGTCGAGAATTTTAAACGGATTTTATACAGATGTAAGAGGAGAAGATTTATTGACTTTTAATCCGGGGACTCTAGTTGGTGGTACTTTTGTAGAATTTGATGAAATGACCAGTAAGGGAACTGTTTTTGGTAAGACCAATGTAGTGGCTCAAAAAGCAGAAGTCCGTGGCGGATTACGTTTTATATCTGAAGAACAAAAAGAACGCGCTAGAGAAAACATGCGAACCGTAGTGGCAAACAATTTACCACATACATCTGCAACAGTAACTTTCAAAGATAGTTATCCGGCAATGCAACCAACAGAAGGTAATAAGGCGTTATTGACAAAATTGAACAAGGCGAGTTTAGATTTAAAACAAGGTGAGGTTTTGGCATACGACCCGGGTAAAAGAGGTGCGGCAGATACTTCTTTTGTAGCGGAGTATGTAGATTGCTTAGACGGATTGGGTACTATGGGTAATGCAGCTCACACTCCGGAAGAAACAGTGAATTTGAATACTATTGAAGCATTAACGAAAAGAACAGCATTATTAATTTATAGATTGATAAATGAGTAATATAACAACATTAAAAGTTGGTAATCAACAAGTGACAATTGAAGCGGGAGAATTGGTAGGTTACCAAGTTTCTGGTTATGAATTTATGCACCAAAAGGGAAATCCTGGGTGGCGCAGCGTAGATACTGAAATGTTTCCGTTGATCGGACCAACAAATGAGGCAGATTTTAAAGTAAAAACACCTAAAGGTTTTGCCACTCAAGATCAGCACGGTCTGCTACGTGAAATGAAATATAAGCTGGTGGAAAGCTCAGTAAGTAAAGCTGTATTCTCTAAAAAATATGCAGCAAATACTGAGGTGCTGAATTCAAAATACCCCAAAAAATCTACCGCAGAGAAATTGAGCTGGCCTTATGATTTTGAGTTTGTAAAGTCGTTTGAATTAGTAGACAATTCCTTGGTGGTTACGTTTTCAATTTCAGGTGAAGAAGGAATGCCTTTTATGTTGGGCTATCACCCTGCATTTATGTTGCATAGCAATAATGCTATTATTTCTGCCGGAGAACAAAATATTACCATACCAGAGGTTATGGAAGTTGGTAGTAGAGCATTACAAGTGCCAAATACGGATATTATTACTTTAAAAGATGAGAAATCGCTACAAATAACATCCGAAGGTTTTAGTCATTTTATGCTTTGGACAGAGGTGTCGAATATGGTCTGTATAGAACCAATTACCTTTTATCCGTATGCTGTGGAACAAGATGATTTAGCTGAAGGCTTTATGGTATTAAAGAATGAGCCTGCAATTTTTACTGTAGCGTTAAAACCGATATAGTTTAGAATTCATCACTAAAAAGTAGTGTATGTGCTATGATGTAAAAACCAGCTTAGAGGCGCAATTAAAAAGGGCAAAGAGAAGTCAAGATTTAAAGGCAATCGACGAGATTGTTGAAAAACTTGGACCGTTGACCGATTTACCGCTTCACCATGCATCGGGGTTTTCGCATCCTGAGGTTTTAATCTATACAAACGAAGATCCGTTTTACCCTATGGTAGCTACTTGGGGGCTTATTCCGTATTGGGTAAATAGTGTGGAACAACAAAAGAAAATTTGGAACAGTACCTTGAATGCTCGGGTAGAAACCATTTTCGAGAAACCTGCTTTTAGAGATGCTGCCAATGAAAAGCGCTGTATATTCTATGTCGATGGATTTTACGAGCATCACCATTTTAATAATAATACCTATCCGTTTTTCATCCACCGAAAAAATAATGAACCTATAGCGTTAGCTGCATTGTGGTCTGAGTGGATACATCCTGAGCATGGTGGTATCATCAATTCATTCTCAATTGTAACTACGGTAGGTATTGGTATGATGACTAAAATTCATAATAACCCTAAACTGAAAGAACCACGTATGCCTTTAATGTTAGCAAATGAGATGGAAGAGGAGTGGCTAAGCTCATCTGCAGATTTTGAAAAAGAATTAAGAGGGCTGCTGAGCTCTAATGGCAATGTAGTATTGCAAGCACATACTGTAGGCAAACTGCGTGGTAAAAGCTATTCAGGAAATATAGAATCAATTGCCCAAGAAGTAGTGTACAAGGAACTTCAGCTAGAAGATCTAAATTTCTAAATAATGGCATATAGCGAGTATTTGGCAGATAGGGTAAGGCCTCGTTTAAAAGGTAAAGGCAAATTAGAGGAGAAGAAAATGATGGGCGGCCTTACCTTTATGGTCAATGGTAAAATGTGCATTGGTGTTATGTTCGACAAAAAAAGCGAAGAAGATAAGCTAATGGTGCGTGTTGGTAAATTGAATTATGAAGAACTACTAAATAAACCGGGTAGCAGACCAATGGACTTTACGGGCAAACCCTTGCGCGGTTTTCTATTCATAGGTCCCGACGGATTTGACACCGAAGATGATCTTGATTTTTGGGTAGATAAAGCATTAGAGTTTAATAGGCTTTTGAATGCCTAATGTTATCGTTTTAATTTCGCATTAGTGCCCTCTGAATTGATTAAATTTACAAAGTGAAAAACATTTTCCCTTTTTTGGAATGGGTTTCAACCTATAAAAAAGCTTACTTCATTAAAGATTTGTTGGCTGGTCTTACTGTGGGTATCGTATTGGTGCCGCAAGGTATGGCGTATGCAATGATTGCAGGATTACCGCCAGTTCATGGTTTGTATGCTTCATTATTTCCTATACTTACCTATGCACTTTTAGGAACATCACGAAAGATAGCCGTAGGTCCTGTAGCGATGGATTCGTTATTGGTTGCCGTAGGTTTGGGAACTTTGGCAATTACCGGTGTAGAAAACTACATTATAATGGTTGTGTTGCTTACCCTAATGGTGGGTTGTATTCAGTTTCTGTTAGGTGTATTGCGAATGGGGTTTTTAGTCAATTTTCTGTCTAAACCCGTTATTAGTGGCTTTACATCCGCGGCAGCGATAATTATAGTATTAAGTCAGTTGAAACACTTATTAGGTGTTTCTGTGCCAGGGAGCAATAAAATCTATGAAACCGTATTTAATATTTTTGATAAGCTAGGAGAAATCAATTGGGTAGATTTTAGTATTGGTCTTGTTGGTATTGCTTTGCTTTTAGGATTTAAAAAATGGAATAAAAATATACCTGGAATATTAATAATAGTAGTGTTAGGTATCTTGGCTGTCTATCAATTTCAGCTTGATGTCTATGGTGTTAAATTAGTAGGTGAAGTCACTAGCGGATTTCCATCTTTTGTCATGCCGACCTTAGATGTTGTAGACATGGAAAAATTAGCGCCTATTGCCATCGCTTTAGCTTTGGTGGGTTATCTAGAAGCTATTTCTATTGGTAAGGCCATAGAAGATAAAACAGGTGAAGATACTATAGATGCTAACCAAGAATTAATAGCTATTGGTTCGTCAAATATTGTTGGTTCTTTTTTTCAAGGTTACCCAGTTACGGCAAGTTTTTCTAGATCCGCCATTAGTTATGATGCTGGTACAAAAACGAATCTTTCGGCAATATTCAGTGTTATATTGGTAGTGCTGACCTTGTTATTTTTAACGCCGTTATTTCAATATTTGCCCAATGCTATATTGGCAAGTATTATTATGGTGTCTGTAGTAAAACTTATTGATATACCTTATTTTAAACATCTATGGCTTAATAGAAAAGATGAGTTTTTTATAATGCTGATTACTTTTATAATCACACTATTTATAGGTATAACAGAAGGTATTCTAATTGGTGTGCTGTGCTCTTTATTGTTAATGGTATATAGAACGTCAAAACCGCATTTTGTAGAGATAGGTAATATTGGTAATTCTGACTATTATAAAAATGTTATTCGTTTTGCAGATGAGGTGGTGGTGCGTAATGATCTTTTAATAGTTCGATTTGATTCGCAATTATACTTTGGTAATTCTGCCTATTTTAAAAAACAGTTATTAAAACATATTAAAGCAAAAAGCCCTGGTTTAAAAGGGATTATTCTGAATGCTGAATCTATAAATTATATAGATGCTACCGCGGCAGATATGCTATCGAAGTTAATACATGATATTCGTGAAAGAGGACTTCAGTTTTTTATTGCAGGAGCCATTGGACCAACACGAGATATCATTTTTAATACCGGAATCATTAAAGAATTGCAGCGAGAGTTTTTATTCGTAAAAACGAAAGAAGCAGTTGATTTCTTTGATGACCCAAATGAAATTTCATTATTGGCTGCAAAAGTAGCTTATGAAAATAGTAGAATGGCTAGGGCAAAAAGAAGCCTAAATTAAATAAATCTCGTACCTTAAAGGTGAAGAGATATTGTGAAAATTAAAATTATAGAATGAATATAGAACAGATATATACAGGTTGTTTGGCTCAAGGAGCATATTATATTGAGAGTGATGGTGAAGTAGCGATTATTGATCCATTGCGTGAGGTGAGTCCGTATGTGAAAAGAGCCGAAAACGACAATGCAAAAATCAAGTATATATTTGAAACTCATTTTCATGCAGATTTTGTAAGTGGGCACGTAACGCTTTCAAAAGAAACTGGTTCGCCAATAATTTACGGTCCTACAGCAAACCCTTCTTTCGATGCTATTATTGCCAAAGACGGACAAGAATTTAAATTAGGTAAGATTACGTTTAAGGTTTTGCATACACCTGGGCATACAATGGAAAGTACTACCTATTTGTTAAGAGATGAAAATGGTAAAGACCATGCAATTTTCTCAGGAGACACTTTGTTTTTAGGTGATGTAGGTAGACCGGATTTAGCTCAGAAATCTGCGGATATGACCCAAGAGCAATTGGCTGGTACGTTGTTCGATAGTTTACGTACTAAAATTATGCCGTTGGCAGATGATATTATTGTGTACCCTGCTCATGGTGCAGGTTCTGCATGTGGTAAGAATATGATGAAGGAAACGGTCGATACCTTGGGGAATCAGAAAAAAATGAATTATGCTCTTAGGGCAGATATGACCAAAGAAGAATTTGTAAAAGAAGTAACCGATGGTCTGTTGCCACCGCCTAAATATTTTCCTTTGAACGTAAAGATGAATAAGGAAGGTTATGAAGATATTGGTGATGTACTGGATCGTGGTAATGTTGAGTTGTCACCCAATGAGTTTGAAAAAGCAGCGAACGATACGGAAGCTTTGGTATTAGATGTAAGACATCAAGACGAATTTGTAAAAGGTCATATACCGAGATCTATATTTATTGGACTTAATGGTGATTTTGCTCCGTGGGTGGGTGATTTAATTGCTGATACCAAACAACCTTTGTTATTGGTGATACCTGAGGGAAAAGAAGAGGAAGCAATTACCAGATTATCGCGTGTTGGTTTTGATTCTGCCATAGGATATTTAAAAGGCGGAATTGAGGCTTGGCAAGCTGCTGGTAAACAAATTGACCAAATAACATCTATAACTGCATCAGAAGCTAAAACCCTTATTGATAAAGGCAATGTTGTTATTTTCGATGTTCGTAAAGATGGTGAGTACCAAAGTGAGCACTTAGTAGGTGCAGTACATACGCCGTTGAGCGAATTGAACAAGCATTTATCTGAATTTCCTGAGAAGGGAGAATTTTTGGTTCACTGTGCTGGGGGATACCGTTCGGTAATAGCATCGTCTATTTTAAAAAGTAGAGGAATTCACAATCTTATTGACGTTAAAGGTGGATATGGAGCACTTAAAAACGAAGATTTAGAGAAGACAGATTACGTTTGCCCAACAACATTGTAAATACATTGGTTGCGTTTACAATTAGTTTAATATGTTTAAGAGATTTTAATTAGAGCTATGTTGAAAAATTTTATAGAGCGAGTTGGCTTAATGAATATTGTTTTGTTGTTAGTTGTAATTTCTATAATTATCGTATCGGAGGTTCTCTTTTTATCCGGTAAAAAACTAGATGCTATTTTTATAGCTTTTTGGGCACCGACAATTCTTGGTTTTATGAACTACTTAAAGTATAAAAAATAGTGGAATTCGTCCTTATTTATTCAATTGTCATAAGCATCATATTCCTGGTGTGGTTACTCTTTATTATTAGGATGTATAATAAAATGAACGAATAAAGTAACCACTGTGTTTAAATGACAACTACTGAATCAGGATTTTTTCTCAAATAACTTTCTACAATACGCTGGGTCTCCAGCGTATTTTTTTGTGGCGTAATGAACATCTCAAGATCTTCAATTTGTTCTATGGCTACATCGTTAGGTGCAAAGCCATAGCCGGCATAATTGTTTTCTCTGATGACTACAAATCCGTTTTCATCCATATTTCTACCGTTGGTTCTTATAACAAGGGTAGCTTCCACTTCCTTAATGCTCTGTAAGGCGTCGTTAACCCGTTGATTGTATTCTTCTACCATATCTAGATCTGAACAAATGCCAATGCATTGTTTGATTTTGTAGTGTGAGCATACGGTCACATTTTCTTGCAGATGGCAATACTTAGGACAAAGCTCAAAAGTGCTGCACAGGGTTTCTAAATACTGTCTAGCTTCTGTAGGGCTATAGCAAATAGCAACAGGATTCGGAGTCATCTTTATTTTGTTGAACGCAAGATGTATAATACCATTACGATCTTCATATTTGAAAATGCCGTATTGTTGAATAGACCTTTTTTGTGCATTGTTGTATTTAGGGTAGTGGTGTTTAATTTCGGCAGATTCTTTTAGTAAGGCAATCAGTTCATTACCGGTCTCTTCAAAATCTAATGAGGTAGTTTCTGCACACAGCGTAATCTCTTTTGTTTTTTTGTCGTAAAAATGACTAAGCACTCTTTTTTTAATGTTCTTGGCTTTACCTACATATATAATTTTCCCCTTACTGTCTTTAAAATAATATACGCCTGCTGTGGTAGGGAGTTTTAGATATTCTTCTTTTGGTAACCCAGGTGGTAAAGTAGCTTCTTGAGATTTTGAATTCAAGAATTGTTTAAAAACGGATTCGGCATTTTCAGCTCTCAGTAGTTTATGAAATAAAAGTACGGTAGCATGTGCATCACCTCTTGCTCGGTGTCGGTCTGTTAAAGGTATACCTAACGCAGCGGTTAACTTTCCTAAACTGTAGGAGTTGTAGCCAGGTAATAATTTTCTTGATAAACGAACGGTACATAGTTTCTTTCTAGAGAAATCATGTCCCAAAAGTTTAAACTCATTTTTGATAACATTGTAGTCAAAATTGACACTGTGGGCTACAAAAATGGTGTCTTTGGTAATTTCTACGATCTGTGGAATCAGTTCTTCTAACATCGGAGCATTCCGTACCATGTCATTGTCAATACCTGTAAGCCCGGTTATAAAGGCGGGTATCGCGCATTCCGGATTTACCAAAGAAGTAAACTCATCAATTACCTCGTGACCATCATATTTAAAAATGGAAATTTCGGTAATTCTATTTCCTTTAATTCCGTTCCCGGTAGTTTCTATGTCAATTATCGTATACAAAAAGAGAAGAATAATTTAGAGCTGTAAAGTTAGCAGAAAATGCATTAATAGAGGTGTATCTCTTTTATGTTTAGCATTTGACTAAAATATAGATGTTTATTGGGCAACCTAAGCTTATTTACTAATAAGTGTAGAGCGTATTCATTTTAATACTTAGTAAATATATAGGTGTCACTAAAAGATGAAGATTTTGGTCTCCAAAAAGAGCTAGATAAGATTTCTAGCTTTTAATACAATGCAAAATAAGTTGGTATTAATAGCGGGTAAATAAAGTAAGTTAAATAATACTGCGTGTATTTCTATTTTACAGAATTTCCATTATCAATAACCATAACTCCTAAGTTGTTGGTGGTGTTGTTAGAAATCACTGTTTCAGTGTTATCTCGAACTACGTACTCTGAAACTAGGTCATAATCCTTCCCGCAAGAAGATAAACTTAATAGGAAAATAATTGCTACAGGGACGAAAAAGATTTTGGTAGGGTATAATTTCATGTAATTGGTGGTAAAAATTATCTCGCTATTTTATTAGCTCATTTCGAAAATATTTAAACTTTATTCATTAACGACGAAAAGTTGGTTTTATTCGATGAAATGCACATAAATGTTATTAACACTTATTGTTGATAACATAAATACGGCATAATATAAGTGAATTGACTTATATTGTATGTAGAATTATTTTGATTATTTAATATAAAATTGAAAGTCATACCTTTTTTTTTACTCGACTTAGGTTTCTTGATTGACTATATCATTGTTGGTTAAAATTATGAGTAGAATTTTTTATGACCATAGCGTAATGTGTATGTTCTAGTTGGCGTATATTGAAAGGTGATTTTAAATTCTTTTTATTGCTGAGGTATGCTATGTATCTGCTAAATAAACTTCAAAAGACAAAGAATTTAAAGTTACTTTGATGTTTAGATAAACTTGAAATTAATAATTGAATGCATCTTTGCATCGAGTTTAGAATAAGTTTGAGTTAGTTGAACAACCGGTACATCCTCATAGTGTATCGGTTTTTTTATGCTCTATATTACAGGTTAAATATAGTAGGAAGTTAAGTGTAAATTAAAGTTGAACTGTAATCTCATTGATTCTAAAAACCTGAGTCCTTAGAAGATTCTGAAAAATCAGAACAATTTTCTCTTGATTCTTTTCAGGAATACGACCACCAATAATCCAGTTTTTTTTAACGTATTTGGTGCTTTCCAAATTAAACTCTGACTTCAAAAGTAGAAGCGCTTCATTGCGAGTTTCGTCGTTCATTTTACTGAACATTTGTCTAATATTTTCAGTCATGGTTGGTTTTGGTAGAATCCAAAAATAAATAAAAAAGCGTTTCAACTGCGTAATTAAATGAAATAGATATAAGCATGTTGATAACAATGTAATTCACATTTGTTCGTAACCTAGGTTTTTGGTTGATTTTTAAATATGCATTTAATGGTTTTACAGATAATGAGTTATATATAGTTTTAGCTGTAGTTAATTAATTATTGGAGTCCACATTTTTTTGACACTTAATGCTAATCGTTGAGAAGAAATTTTATTAAAACGGATTAGATGATTTATATAGAATATAAATGCTAGGTAGTTCTTATTTGGTGTGATTAAAAAGATTGTCATTTATATACTAGCAGCTTCCATCATAATCTTTAGTGCTTGTAATTTTTGACTATTTTATTTGAAAGTGTTAAAAGTTAGAACTCTTTAATATTTTCTTTCAATACATAAAAACAAATGTATTTTTTTATGAAGAATATTTTCTTACTGTATTAAGATACTAAGTATTCTTTTTGTGAAATTCTTTCGTATTATTTTTTGATTTTCGTAAATTATCAGTAGTAAATGGCTGATTTTGAGTTGATTTCATGCTTTTTAAATGAAAATTTAAATACTCAAAATTGACTTTTATATGATAAATATTAGTTTTTAGTAAAATTAATTTGTAAGTTTTATCTTGTTAAAATTATTATAACGTATATTTATTATATAAAGTTTTCCCAAAAAATGAATTGATATGAAAGTTGACACAGTTTGTATTATAGATGACGACCCCATTTGTGTTTATGGCACTAAAATTCTTTTGAACCACAATAACTTTGTGAGTGCTAATATTCTAGTTTATGAAGATGGTTATGAGGCTTTAAATAATTTAACTTCTCTTTTGAAAAGTGGTCAGAGAATGCCTGATATTATCTTACTAGATTTAAATATGCCAGTTATGAACGGTTGGCAGTTTTTAGATAAATTCCAAAAATTAACTTTCAGTAATAAACCGCAAGTATTTATTGTGAGTTCTCATTTTGATCAATCTGAAATCAAAAAAGGAAGAAGTTATGAGTTGGTTCGTGATTTTATCTCAAAACCTTTAATTGCTAAAAATTTGAATGATATTATTGCGATGAGTAAAATAGCTGTATAAATTGTACGAATAGATTAAAAGTGAAAAACCACCTTCAGGGTGGTTGTTATTAGTGGATCTGGAGACGACCTTGCGTTAATAAAAGGTCTAGCAGACCTTTTTAGCATGGTGCGAGCTGATGTGCTGGCTTTCGAATCCTGCAGGTGTAACGATAAAAACCACCCAGAAGGTGGTTTTTATTAGTGGAGCCGGAGGATTACCTTACGGTGTTACCAGCTAGCTCACGTTCTGTAAATGCAATTGACTGTCCAAAAAAATGGCCAGACTCTTTAAAACAATAAAGTCCGATCAAGTAAACTTGTCGGACTTTTTATGTTCTAAAGCGCAAACCAATTGCGCTTAATCGTGGAGCCGGAGGGATTCGAACCCTCGTCCAAACAAGCAATTAAAATGCTTTCTACATGTTTAGAATCTGATTAATTTTCGATGCGTACCTGACCAGAAGCCGCCCAATACACACTTATCTTCTTAAGATTTTGGTGGTGTCGCCAAAGCGAGCGGACACCCTTATGTTGACTTTTCTGGTGCTCCTATAAGAATCGCCATCAACAAGGGCTATTCAGGAACATCTCGCTTCCCTACCTGGTAGGGACGAGGCTAAAACCTACTATAATTCGGATTAAGCGGCAAGAGCGTAATTATTTTCGCCAATTAAAAGTGTGAAAAATGAGATTAACGAGCTGTTTCTCAGCGCTCGACATGCTTACATTCCAACTGGTCTCGCTGTCAAAACCGGTCGGCCCCAATATGTAAAAGAACTTCCTAATCTAAATAATAGCTGCATCAATTCAATCGACTTCAACTATTAAATAGCGGGCAGCAAAGCTAACAAAACTTTACGATCCCATATAATTTTTATTTTGACCTAAGCCAAGTGTTTCTTATTGCATAATTTAGTGCAATATTTATACCAAACCCATATGAAGTTCGGAATCATCAGAGAACGTAAGAATCCGCCAGATAAGCGTGTTGTTCTATCTCCTAAAGCATGTCAAAAAGTCCTAAATACATTTCCTAAGGCTGAAATTATTGTAGAATCTTCGCCTATTAGAGCGTATGCCGATGATGCCTATAAAGCTTTGGGCGTATCCGTAGCCGATGAAATGAATGATTGCGAAGTGCTATTAGGTGTTAAAGAGGTGCCGATTGATGCGCTAATTCCGAATAAAAAGTACTTTTTCTTTTCACATACCATTAAAAAGCAACCTTATAATAGAGATTTACTTCAAGCTATATTAGAGAAGAATATTGAAATGTACGACCATGAGGTTATTACCAACAAGCAAGAACAGCGCGTTGTTGCTTTTGGTAGATATGCTGGTATTGTTGGTGCTTATAATGGATTTAGAGCATACGGACTCAAATTTGGTTTATTTCAATTACCGAAGGCTAATGATTTAGAAGATCAAGAGGCTTTAATAAATGAACTAAAGAAATTAAGATTACCTGCAATCAAAGTACTGCTTACCGGTAGAGGTAGGGTAGGGAATGGTGCCAGAGAAATGTTGGATGGTATGGGAATGAGAAGGGTGAATGTTGCCGAATACTTAGAGGAGACATTTAATGAGCCTGTATATTGCCAAATTGATGCAGGTGAGTATAATAAGCGTAAGGACGGAGTTCGTGGTAATAAAGCCGACTTTTTTGCGAACCCAGAAGAATATAAATCTAACTTTTTCAGATTTGCCAAGGTGACCGATTTCTATATTGCTGGTCATTTTTATGGTCAAGGCGCTCCTTATTTGTTTACTAGGGAAGATGCCAAACATGAAGATTTTAAAATTCAAGTTGTTGCCGATATAAGTTGTGATATTGACGGTCCGGTTGCTTCTACTATTAAACCATCAACTATTGCAGATCCAATTTACGGGTATCACCCTGGTTCTGAGTCTGAAATAGATTTTAAGAATTCTGATGCCATGGCAGTTATGGCGGTAGATAATTTACCGTGTGAATTACCTAGAGACGCAAGTGAAGGTTTCGGTGAGGCTTTTATTAAAAATGTGATTCCTGCATTTTTTAACAACGATAAAGATGGCGTTCTTGAAAGAGCTAGAATGACCCAAAATGGAAAGCTTACAGAACGTTATGCATATCTACAAGATTATGTTGATGGTAAAGAATAAATAGAGGTCTCATTTTAATTTATATGTTGTTTTAGTAAGAATCGTTTTTTGATTTCTAAACTGGTTACGGTAAGTATACCTAGGGTGTATGCCAATAAATCTTGAATGCTGAAATAGTTTCCGAAGACTAAGTTTGCCCATTTAGAATGTTCTAGCCCGAAATAGCTAAGCATTTTGGTTAGCTGTAAAAATTCGATGGCATAAGCAATTAGTAAGGTGACAATACCTATGGTAATATCATTTGCCTTCCAAAAAGATTTAAAAAAGAAAAACATGAGAATGACTACCAGGTAATCTCCGAATGTGTGTCGAATAAAGCCGGATTTTAAAAATATGGCAATTAAGATTTCAATTCCTAGTAGTGCAAGAAAATATATAAAATAGATACGGTTGAATTTGAATTTCATGTGTTGAAATTTTAGGCGTTTGTTAAATAGATATAAAGCTTACTTATTGGGTAATTCATAATTAGTAAGATAAGCGCCATGGTATGCTCTTGTATATCTTTCGAATACCTTAAAATATTTACCAAAATTATAATCAACGCTATACAGGTAACGATGATATAGCTGAGATATAATATAATACCAACAAGGATAGTAAACTCAGTTTCTGGTATTAAGGCAATACACAGTAGTAAAGTTGAGAGTAGAAAATACAATGAAACTACCCTCACAATTCTACGGTTCCATTTATGTTTAAATAAAACCATCATTTTGTATCGTTTTTAGCTAGTTGGGCAAACGTATATTCTTGCCATGTCTTTTCTGATTGTAGGGTAAGGTATTCGTCATACTTTTCTTGAATACTAATATTAAGATCATAATTGACTTTTTTCTCTTTAGCATAGTTATATAATTGAATGCTATTGGTATCTCCTAAATCGATGAGGTAATGAACATCAGGATTTTCTAGTGTACTTAAATTGAAATACGTAATAGTTTTATCCCAAGGCACTGCAGCGCTTAGTACTAGAAAAACAAATACTGTTGCGATGTTAGTACGCACTAAATAAACAAAGCTTTTTACTTCTGCCACTTTGATATACGCTGTAATTAAGCCGGTAAGGGTAAGTAGTAAGTATACGAATACGCCAATACGTTTGTAGGTAAGACCTAAGGCTTCAACATAGGTGAAGTTCTTGTAAGATGTAAAAACGATTAGTAAAATATTTAGAGAGATCCAAACGTAGGTAAGCGTTTTTATTTGCGTATTTTCTTTATAAAAATTGAGGTTTCCTCTAAAGAAATATAGAATTAATATGATGGCTAATACTATAGAGAACATTAACGCATACACCCCTTGGTGTACGGATGCCGAATATTCTGCATTAGAAATGTCGCCTTTTTGGAACAGGTAAATTCCGTCAGTTACTAAAAAGAATACCAGTAAAAAATTAAGGGCGATAAATATAAATGAGCCTAAGGTATGCTCACTTTCTAATTGCTTTTTTTGCCCAATAATTTCTATTTCGGTCGGAGTCTCCAATTCGTTTTTCTGAGACGCATCAACTGTTATTAATTCTTGTGCATCTAATGGGCGTAAAATGTTTAGAAATATAACATACCCCAGAAATGTAAAGAATACCCACGGGATGCTTATAAAATCAAAATTAATCTGATCCAGAAGGTTTCCAAAAACGGGATTGGCATTTTTATAAAGCATCGCAAATAAGATGAGTAGAATACCAGCAAAGAAGCCACCTTTTAAGCGGTTCAACAGTTTTGGTGAAGTCACTTTCTTTACATCTTTTTCTTCTACTGAATTTTGTCTTTGAATGAAATTTGCGATAGACGCAACCAATAAATTAGTAAACCCAAGTAACCAGGATAGGTATAATGAGGTTTTGCTTGATATGGACTTTCCTATAAACACCATTAATGCCATGAAATGAACAAATATGCTAAACCCCGTTGGGTTAATGAATACAAAGATTGAAGTAATAATATAGGTAAGTGCATAGCCCCAAGACATGGTTCTAGTTTCTTTTAAGGTAGAAACAAGTACCACTACTAAAATGGATATAAGAAATAAATTTAGTCCAAAGCTTTTACTGTAGAATAGTAAACTAAAAGCTAAAGCAGATAAGAGTGATTTTATATGAATATTCATAATATGATATATTTAAAAGGTTATTAATGATTTGATTTTTGCGATTATTAATAAGAGATAGTATCCAAGAATCAGGTGTACTGTCTTACGTGTTTTTGAAATTTTAGATAGTTCTAGTATCATGATTTTAAGGAATTAAAAATGTGGATTTTATCCGTTTGATGGGTTGGTTCAGCAGCTTTTGAAACTCTAATTGATGAAATGGCAGTGCAGATTTACCACACGCGTATTTCAATTTAAAGAACCTCCAATACTCCGGATACAGCATAGAGCCAATACATATGACCGTGAATAAATAAAGACTTCTTTTTCCATTTCCCATTAAATAAAACTGCATGCTTATTTCTTCAGGAACCGTAATTCCGGTTCCGGTGAGTACATGAAATACATCATGACTCTCTAGTTTTTCTTGTAACTGAAAGCTGTTGGCAATAAGAAATTTGCCCATATGATAGCCTAATGAGTCGCTTGGATATTCTTTTAACTCTTCAGCATTAAATTGCCAAGCTTCATTTTTCTTAAAGTATTGATAGGGTACCACACTCCAATTATTTAATTTTTCTAAAATGACTGCTCTCATTCTTTCTTGTTTTAAAAGTACTTTGAATTTCAAAGTAAATTGATAAAAAAATATACTACTTACCTATTAGTTTTTCTAAAGCATTAATGTGCTTCTTAAACTGTGCTTTGCCAAGTGGGGTTGCAGAGTAGCGAGTATTTGGTTTACGACCAATAAATTGCTTTTCCACTTTTAAATATTCTTCCTTTTCAAGTGCTTTGGTGTGACTGGCTAAATTGCCATCGGTAGCACCTAAAAGCTCTTTTAGCATTTTAAAGTCAGCATAATCGTTCACCATTAGAATAGACATAATACCCAGTCTTATTCGGTGGTCAAAAGCTTTGTTTATGTTATCAATTAAACTCATATAGCTTTAGCTGCGCTAATATTAATTTCTATCGTACTTGTAATACATTAAAGAACCGTAGAGAATATGGCAAACACCAAATCCTAAAGCCCAAAAATACAATCCATATCCTATAAATTGAGTACTAACTAATCCTATTCCTATAAATGCTAAACCCATATAGCGAACATCGCCCATGGTATACTTGCTTGCGTTTACACAAGCCAAACCGTAAAAAATTAAGGTTGCAGGAGCAACTAGACCTGCTGCGCCTTGTTGCATAAGTACTAAGCAAAAAAATCCGCCAACTACCAATGGTATGGCAAAGTTGAATACTAGTCGTTTACTGGTACTGTCCCAAATTTTCTCGCCGCTTTTTTTAGATTTCTTTAGGGTCATGATGAATCCTGTTATTACTGCGGCAACCAGCACTGCAATGGCAATTAAAGTTAAATCACTAACAACAGTGGAACCTGATAGAGATGAAGACCTACCTGAAAAGTTTTCGTAATTGGCAGCTGAGGTATCTTTTAGTTTTACATAAGCAAAGGCAGCTCCGATCAAAGCATAGATTCCGGCAAGTACACCTGAGAGTCCGCTTAAGGAAATAAACCGTGAAGAACGATTCATTATATTCTTAATTTCAGTAATGTCGTTTAGATACTTATTTGTCTCCATGTTAAAGTACTTTGAAATACAAAGTTAAATTAAAATATTGATTATATCCTAATTTTAATTAAAAAATCATCGGTGTCTTTAGAAATCAGCTAGCGCAAATAGTTCTGAGTAGATAAATTGTTGTGGTATAGTTTATATGAAGCGAATTAAACATATTTGTTGTGCTAAATTCGTTTCAAGTGTTTATGTTCAGTGGTTTTGTATCTTTTTTGAGGCATTCATTTTACGAAGAATTAATAATCCTATTATGCTAATTACAATCCAGAATATATCGATAAAAAGAATTTGGTCATAGCCTTTTACATAGCTTACCCAGATCCAGTTTCCGGTACAAATACCGTTAACAATAGGAATTGTTAGACCAATAATACTTCCAGAAAGCAGGGTGTATTTATTGGTGAAATAATTATCCTTTTTTAGAATGAATAGGGTAGTTATTAAGAGCCAACCTATAAAGTAAAATTTATAAAGTAAACTCATTCCCGCAGGGTTAATAACCTGTACTAAAATGAAAGATAAAGCTGTTATAGGGTAAAGACTTAAGCATATGGCTAAATAATAGCGAACTACAGTTTCGTTGAATTTCTTTTTTTTGGGTGGTATGTTTTTCTTGTTTCTTGCTGTTAGCCAAATTAACACGCCACTTAATATTACAAAACATCCTATTAATCCTAATATAAAAGATATAATGCGTAATCCGTATCCGCCGTAATCACCAAAATGTAATCTAAAGAAAATACCCTTTACGGCATCTAAATATGATGTTTTTTTGGTTGGGTCTTTAACACTGTGAATACTATTATTGGCAACATTAAATATGGTGTAGCCGTATCCATTAATTTTATCCTTGTACGCTAAATTTCCACTTACCGATACATGCATACTCGTGTCACCGTAATTAAAAACGTGTACTTCATTAACTCTAAAACCTTCCCAATTGTCTTTTACCTGTTGTACCAATGCATCTATGCTAACTGGTTTCGCTAATGGTGTATTTTGAAAATCAAATTCTGGATGTGCATATTCTAAATCTGCATAAAGTTTTTTATCATCACCGTCATATAGGGTTAGTGCTGTTGGTGCTACTAATAGTAGTTTTAACATAAAGAAAGCACCTGTAACGGCATAAACGAATTGGAAAGGAAAACCAATGACACCTAAAGCAGTATGGGCATCTGTCCAAACTGTTTTAAGTTTAGACATAGGTCTAAATACGTAGAAATTAGAAATAATTTTTTCCCAATGTACTATGATTCCTGTAATTAAGGCAAATAGAAAAAAGAAAGCCACAAAACCCGATAAATAGTAACCGTAGGGTTGCGGAAGTTGTGCAAAAAAATGTAATCTATAAAGAAACTCACCTAAAGAATATGAGCTTACATAATCTGTGGTAGATTTATCTTTAATATTTAGGTAAAAATAAGATCCAGCAATATCTTCTTTAGAAAGTAAAGTGTCTTTAGATGCTCCTAAGTTTACCCCAATATTTTGTTCATTATAGTAGTGTATTAACTCTACATCTCTACTATAAAGATTTTTTTCTTTTGACAGGTGTTGAAAAGTCTCATCAAAATTTAATTTAATTTCTTCTGAACTTTCAACGGTGTGCCCACGTTCCCAATTTGCAATTTCATCTCTAAAGAAGGCAAAGGAACCAGTAAAGAAAATAATATATAGGGCAACACTAATGACAATGCCACTTACCGTATGTAAATGAAAGAGAATATTGTAGGTTCTTTTACTCATTATACAAGTGGATTTAATGCTTTACCGTAAAATATTATAATTGATAGTATTATGGATATGAGTATATATAGGCCCCAAATTTTCCATCCGTTTTTGGCTAAAAATGCCATGATTATTAGTCCAACCCAAAGTATTAGTGAACTATAAGTACTTGTAATGATTACGTTCACATGATTAAACCAACTTGCTATTGCCAAGTGGAATAGTATAGATACTATAAAACCTCCAAGAATAGCGGCTGTTATTTTAGAAAAGCGTGACCAAAAAGACGGATTAAGATATTTAGTATTTGCCGGCATATTAAAAAAGTAAAAACTCCATTAAGAATGTGATTATAAAGGTTGGGCTTAATGTTTTGTATGTAATTAGATTTAGTGGCTGTAATATTATGTTAAGACTTGCAATAGTCATTAAAGTCACCGAAAAAGTAAAAATACCTGAACCCCAACCGTATTGGTGTATGGTTAGGGAGCAGGCTATAAGTAGCAAGACATAACCTAAAGAGTTTGCTACTTTACTATTTTGCTGGCACCATTCTTCAATTTTTAAATGCATTGCAATTTTTTGCCTCTTGGTAGTTGCATAAGACAGATAAAAACCAAAAAAGGTTAGTAATAGAATAATTGTAAACATCTGTTACATTTAGTTGTTGATACAATAGGTGGCACAGTGCCAAACAAATTCATATTTTTCACCATTGTAGTTACCTGGGACATCTTCATTTGTGGTAGTTTCAAGAATGTATTTTGTACTCCAAGGCATTTTAAATGTTACCATACCATTTTCATCAGTTTCTAGTTCTTTAGACCATTGATCGGCAACATATACTTGAACTTCATTTTTAGCCAATGGTTTGCCTTTGTATAAAACTTGTAATGAAATTTCTTGGTTTTGTGAAGGCAGCTCCTTAATAATTAAACCTTCTTTGTTTGTTTCTGTAATGTCATTTACCGTGTTACCTACTTGTACATTTGCAGTACTGTGGTAATGGGTTTTAAAAATTCCGAAGTCATAGGCAGTATAGTCGATAACGTCAATGTTGTTATTGTCTAATGCTAGTGTGTAAACACCATTTTCTGCAGGTATAAAAGTGGCTAAATAGTGATTTTCTTTAGCAAGACTATTTAACTTCTCCTTTTTTCCATTTGGGTGTATTAGCCATAATGTAAATTTAGAAACTGCAGTAAAAGCTTCTTTGTTTACTTCTTCAATAGCCCCGTATGTATATTCACCGTAATGTATTTTTACATTTTGTTCAACACCAATTTTACCATCTTTGGCTGTATCTACCCATAAGTAATGTGCATGAGCGGTAATTTGAGCTATAAAAAAAAGAATAATCGTAATTGTAAATTTCTTCATGGTTCTTAAGCTTTAAAAAGTAACAGGTGTGATTTTATTTATCACACCTGTTTTAAACTATTCTTATTCTTCTGTAGTAATCTGTAAAATACCTTTTGCGTAGTTACCCTCTATCGCTGCAGCTTCTGTTGCGGTTGCAGTTTCTGGGTCTATGCTGTAAATACTAGCGCCTGTTGCACTACTAATATTTACAAATAATTTGCCATCTTCAATATACTTAGCAGCATCCCATCCACCTCCACTTAATGGAGCGCCTGAAACTGCTGTGTATGTTTCTGTAGTAAGGTCTAAAATACCGTATGATAATAATGGTACAGAACTATTGGGTGCGTAAGTAGCCCATAAGTAATCTGCATTTTCTTCATCTTCTTGTAATACACGAACAACAGCTTTACCGTTGCCAACATAGTACAAATCATTTAATTTATAACCTCCACTTAATGTTTCAAAATCTATATAAAAATCAGCATCAAATTCTGTTTCACCGTTATTTATACGTAAAATTCCAGAGTTCGTTGTTGGTACTGGCGCATAACCACAAGCCAATGAAGACGGAGAATACGTGTAAATATTTCCATTTTCATCTTCCTCTAATCCTGTTAATGAATAATAACGACCAATGTTTGGTGCTCTTTCATCTTCAATTATTTTCTCTAATTCTAAGCCTGGGTAAGTGAACACGGCAACAGATGCATTTTGTTCCGTAGGCGTAGCAAATGAACCGTCGGCAGCGATATAATAATAAGAAACAAACATATGGTCCCCTGTTACATTTACATCGGTAGGGAAAGCTAAGTAGCCATTATTTTCATCATTACCAAAGTCTGATGCTACAGTAGTGGCAATAGACATTGTTTCGGTATCAATTATATAAATGTTCTTGTCTGCATACCCTTCTCTTGGGGCGCCAATCATAATCATAGTGCTTTCATCAATTATTGTAGAAGCATAAACTGTTTGCGATGTAAAGAAACTTTCCCCTTCAGTGAGTTCACCATCTACCATAGCGTAACTTGTAAATTCTGGCGCAGATGTATAACCGCCAACAATAATTTGGTTTTCACCTTGAAAAAAAGTCATCCAAGCTGGTTGTTCTATTCCGTTACCTACAGGTGAAATAGTGCCTTCATCAAGAGATGTTGCAGGGGTCAGGATATCAATGGTTGGGTCTGTTGCAGCTTCAATGCCAACAAAGTAATTGGCTACAAGGGTAGTTTCTGCAACTTCTTCAGTCTCATCTTCTTCAACGTTATCTACATCGTCATTTACTTCAATCTCAGTATCGTCATCACTACAGCTAAATATAGCGAGAGATAAGAATAAACAGAATAACAGTTTTAAATCATTTTTTTTCATAATAATTAGTGTTTAATTTATAAAGTAGCGTAGTTTTAGATTAAACGTTCTGCCTGGTCTTAGTTGTTGATAATTATCATAGACATCAGCATTTAGTAGATTCGCAACACCTACTGAAACGTTGTATTTTTGATCGTTCATACTATATACCACTTCTGCATTGGTAACCCATTGCTGTGGAATTGATGGTTTTTCTGAACTTCCAAGATTCTCCCAAGTATAGAAGAATTCATGCACATAATTTTCACTTATTGAAAACGTAAAACTGTCTTCATTTTTAAATAAATTAGGTTGTCTATAGGAGATAGAGCCATTAGAAAAAAAGTACGGTACGTTTGGCACCCTAACTTTATATTGGCTGTTGCTATTGCCTTCAACACCATTAAGCCATTCGTTGTTGTCTCTTAAGTCTAAATAGGTAGCACTTAATGCAAAGAAGAATTTTTTGGCTGCTACGTAATTTGCAGAAAAATCGACACCTTTCGCTAGTACTTTACAGTTATTGATGTGGTATACTTTTATACCCTCTACTACTGGTAATATAAAATCTTCGGCATCTCTTATATAACCATTTGCGCTAAGTCTTAATGAACTATTGCCGAAATTATTGTTGAATGAAACACCAACGTTGTAGTTGTTACTTTTTTCGGGTAATAGGCTAGGGCTGGGTTCAATGTTTAGTCCGTCACCAAAAAGCTCACTAACTTCTGGAAATCTAATGGCATTTTCAAAAGATGCTTTAATCTGAAAGCCATTCCATAAATAGGTGCTAGAAATACCAAAACCTGTATTTTTTCTTTCAATATTTAAAGGCTCGGTTTCTGTGCCAGAGTAATTGGTGATTAAAGAAGATATATCGTAATTATAGAATTTAGTGAATATGGTGTTTTTTAACTTATTATCGAAAGCAGCATTGGTATAGCTAAAGGCCATTACTTGTTTAGTAACATCACTTGGGTCACTAAACTGTGTATTATTTTCTTCTTTAAAATCATCATTACCTTGTATGGTAAGGGCATTTAAACTATAATTTGCCGCGATGTTATTGTTTTCATTTATTTCATACTCGCCATTTAAATTACCAAGGTAATTGTCGGTATGTAAGCGTAAATAGGTTTTTCGGTTTTCAATTTCACCGACAGATGTATCGTCTCTAAGTTCTCTATTGCCAAACCAGTCGTAGGTATAGTCACTAATATCTATGTTGTTAGATTCTGAGAATACGCCAACCATGTAAGCGTTTAAATTGAGCTTGGTATTAAAAATTCTATTTTTTTTGAATGAGAAAGTACCAATTACTTTTTGCTCTTCGCTGGTAACTTCACCATAAGGTATTTTGGCTTCACCAATTGCGTTGGCTGGTTGTTGTACTTCATCATAATTATCAGAGTACATGACACCAACCATTAATTTATCGGCAAATGAAGATTTTAAGAATCCGGTTTCTAACCATGCCATTTTAGAATTATAGGCATCATGAAAATGTTCAACATTTGTAGCTTCTTCATCTTCTTTTCCTGTTTCAAAATTTACCAGTTTAATAGGTACTTTGTAATTGTTTTGAGAGGTGTTATAGAATGATTTTAAGCGCACTGCAAAACCAGACTTTTTATTTCTGTATTGCGTGTTTAATGAAGCAATATGTGTTTGGTATGAACCTAGACCATAAGAGAAATCTAGAAAGCTATCGCTATTTTGATCCGTTACGATATTTATGGCACCACCAAGAGCATCAGATGATAAGTGGATAGGCACAACACCTTTGTAAACTTCTATAGATTGTAAAAGATTTGCAGAGAAGTTATTTAGACTCAATGAAGAACCAAAATAATCCATAGGAATACCATCTATAAAAACTCTTACTTGATTACCAGATAAACCGTTTAAGGAAAGTGAAAAATCAGATCCTACACCACCGGATTGCCTAATGTTCACTCCGGGTATTTTGGCTAAAATATCATTTCCGTTTGTAGATAGGTTTTTGAATCCTTCTGTTTCGACTACTTCAACTGCATACGCCTGTTCCCTAAGAATTTGGGCATCGCTTTTCCCTGATACTACTACAGCATCTAATGCCATAAAGTCTTCTTCCAATTTAAAAGTAAAATTATTGGTGCCTGAGGTTACCTGAATTTTTTTGGTAATCGATTTAAAACCTAGGTATGAAGCTACTATGGTATATGATCCTTCTACTAAATTAAGTTGGTACTTACCTTGCTCATCTGTAATAGTAGCCGAAGTGGTCCCTTTGGCTACTACAGTAGCTCCAGGTAAAGGAACGTCATCTATATCTGTAATTTTTCCGGTAATAATATTTTGGGCATTCAGGGAAAATGAAAGCCCAATTACAAATAGAATTATAAGGGAAAAAGGTCTGTTCAAAATAATTATTTTAATTTAATCTAAATAAGAACAGTAAATGTAAAGTTGGTCGTGTTATCTCACAACTTTTAATTAGATTAATTATAAATAAAGTTTAAAATAATAATTAAACTTATGATTATGAGCTATTTGTAATTAGTGATTGAAGGTGACTTGGGTGTAACTATACTAAATATGGTAAGGTAAAATTTGATAAAATGGAAATTTGGTATGAATATGTTCAAGTAATTGTGCTAAATTTTTTAGTTGTCAGTTGAAATCTAAAAGATAATTTTAATCACGAATATATTTAGCATACAACTTAATACATATTTAAGCTACGTTTAAATTGTAAATTATAATCATTAGTTTATCAATGAAACTCCTAGACCAAAAGTGGTTTGCCTATGGTTATAATCAATTAGGGTTTCACCATAACCATCAAACAATTGAAAATGACCGTTGAAATTTTCGAAAATAGGAAAAGACCAGTTCAGCTGTATGCTACCACGACTTTTATCTCCTAGATTTAAAGAATGTCTAGCAATGGCTCTAAAACGTTGTCTGCCCCAGTCATAACTAATATCGGCTTCACCACGACCAATAAAATCAGATATATTGTCATTGTCATCAATCTTACTTCCAATGCGTATCCACGGTTTTAGTGTTACTTGCCAGTTTCCTTTTTCAAATGCGGCATGAAAAGCAATACGGTTCCAACTTCTAGAAATAGGATCAGACTGGCCGTTAGATTCATGAATAATAGCCGCACCTATCATTTTTGTTTCAAAGCCTAATATTGGAAACTTAACGGGAAAGTTGGCTATGATTTCTGGCTTATAATTTAATTCACGAAAAGGTCTTGAACGTTCAGAATTATATATCTGCCAGTATGCCGTCTGTGAATAGCCCATCCATAAATCCATACGTCCGTCAAACATACCATGAAAGATTTTGGTTTTGAGACTTATTTGAAATTTTGACTCTACCGCATTAAGGCTGCTAGGTTCGTCTAAAACCTTATCTGAATTTTCTGCTTGCGGAAATTCATTGGGATTGGTAGAAAATTTTGCGGCAGTTATGTATATGGGTTTATATGAAGTTAGAATGAACGTTCCTCGTTGATGCTCATCATCTAGCTCCCATAATTCACTTAAACTTTTACTATTGTTAAAATACCAATTATGATCATGATCGTCTTGAGAGAAAGACGAATGGCAGGTACATAGTATTAATGTGATTATTAAAACAGTAGTTGTCTTTTTAAACATTGATAAGTTATAAGTGTGTCAAAATTATATATTTAAATACATATTAGTAAATGTATTCGTATCTTAATTAACGCAATTAAATTGATTATGAAACCAGCAGAGGACTATATTTTTAACCAACCGGAACCGTACAGGGGAATTTTAATGCATCTGCAGATGATGATCGAGACCACATTACCAGAGGTTGAGCTGAAATTTAAATGGAATATTCCCTGTTTTTATATTGGTAAATCGCCCATTTGCTATCTGAATGCATCGCACAAAAAGAAGTATGTAGATATCGCTTTTTGGAACTCTGCCCACCTTACAAAACATTTAAACGTACTTATTTCTGAAAACAGAAAAGTAGTACGTTCATTGCGATACGCTACACTTGAAGATATTGATAACGATATTCTGGTAGATGTTTTACAGGATGCATATGCTGTTCGTAAAAATGGGTTTTATAAGCAGAAGGATATTTCGTAGCTAAAAAAATAGCAGCTATGTTTTATTGATTAGGTATAATCTTTTCTGAGCAAAGGTCAAATTTATATTTTCCGTCCAAAAATTTTATAACACAGTTCTTGTTGCTTAAAAATGTTTTGTTAGTGATTAAATTTTCAGTTTCCGATTTCCAAACAGTGTCAATCCTTTTATTTAAAAGTCCACCTAATTTTCTTTTATCTAAATTATATTTTGCTTCTTGAGCTGATCCAGCCCAACACTCGGCGTAACCATAAGAGATGTTATAGTCTCCTATTTCCCAGGTCGTTGAAATTTTATCATCACATTTGAAATAGGAAAAGAATATTAGATTAAACCCAATGACTGAGGTTACCGCTATTAGTCCAATAATTACCAGAATTCTTTGCCAATTCTTTTTTGGTAATGTCCCAATTAAGAGTATAATAATTAAAGCCAAAAAACCAATAAACCATGGAATAAGATTTTGATTAGTTAAGTCCCAATCCGACATATATATTCCAAGCGCAACTATAATTACGATTAATAATATGATTAAGATTATAGTTTTTAATTGTTTCAAAGTTAATCGCTACTATCTAAAACTCATTAACAACAGCTCTCAACGCTACTAAATCTGTCAATAGCTTTTTCATCAATCCTAAGTCTAACATATTGGCACCATCACTTTTTGCATTGGCGCAATCAAAATGTGTTTCTATAAAGAGTCCGTCAACACCTGCGGCAACACCTGCACGTGCCATAGTGCCAATCATTGCTGGTCTACCACCCGTAACACCAGAAGTTTGATTAGGTTGTTGTAACGAATGCGTTACATCTAAAACCACAGGGGCAAATTGTTTCATGGTGGGTACACCTCTAAAATCTACAATCATATCTTGGTAACCGAACATGGTGCCACGATCAGTAATAATAGCTTGCTGGTTTCCCGTCTCTGTAACTTTATTAACGGCATGCTTCATACTCTCAGGACTCATAAATTGTCCTTTCTTAATGTTTACCGTTTTTCCAGTTTGTGCAGCGGCAACAACTAAATCTGTTTGACGCGCTAAAAATGCTGGTATCTGAAGAACATCTACATATTCTGCTGCCATAACAGCATCTTGTTCTGTATGTATATCGGTAACCGTTGGTACTTTGAATGTCTCAGAAACTTTACGTAGAATCTTTAATGCCTTCTCATCTCCAATACCTGTAAATGAATCTAAACGACTACGATTTGCTTTCTTGAAACTTCCTTTAAATACATAAGATATTTTAAGCTCATCGGTTATGGTAATAATATGCTCTGCAATGCGCATTGCCATGTCTTCACCTTCAATGGCGCAAGGTCCTGAAAGTAGAAAGAAGTTATTACTGTCTGTATGTTTTATTTGGGGTATTAGGGATAGGTTCATTCGTCGAATATTTTTAATCAAAGATACTATTTTAAGAAGCTTACTGTTCTATTAAGATAAGATTGTCGAAACCCCAAATCGAAATGAAAATCAAACAGTTTCTTATTTTAATATTGCTGATATTTTTTGCAGGTAATGTTCATGCTCAATTTGGTAAAAATTGTGAACTGAGGCAGGTGAAGATTAACCTTATTAATCCCGGTATAGAATACGAAATGGCATTGGGTACCAACACTACCCTTGATATTAAAGCAGGTATTCAAGTTGCTTTAGACCCATTGTTGCCAGATGTGTATAGGGAGTTTGGAGTTTTTCCTGCAATAGCTGGTCAATATCGGTATTACTATAATTTTGAAAAGCGACAACGCAAAAGAAAACAGATTTATGGTAATTCTGCTAATTATGTAGCGCCTGCTGTGGCGGTCTTTTTTCCGGGTTCACGAACTATTGCCAATGAAAATGTAGCAGGGGCTTTCGGTTATGCCGGTTTGGTGACTGGTATACAACGTAGTTATGATTCTGGTTTTAATTTTTCTGTAGATGCCGGTGCGGCATATTATGATGGGCAATTTGATGGAACAATTTACCCTGTAGTTAATTTAAGTATTGGTTTTATAATAAGCGAAAAGCGCTGGTGCGTTGGTCGTTAATTACGTAAGTATTTTCTTAATATTTCATTAAATCTGGTGGTTACGTTTTTAGAAACATGTAGTTTTAGTTGCAACATCAATCAAACTACATGAAAAAAATTACTGTAATTCTTCTGTTTTTATCTATTACAAACGTCCAATCCCAGATTAGAGATTTTTCTGAAAAAGGCAATGGACTCGTCAATCTAGAACGACATCAATTTACGATTAATCTTCTGGGACCCGGTATTCGATATGAATTAGGTCTTTTTAAAAATGTAAGCGCATCAACTAGTTTTACTCCAGCTTTTGCTCGCTACCAAGAGGGCTATGCTTTGGGCTATGCGTGGCATACCAGGATTAGGTATTACCATAACTTTCAAGAACGCTTAGATATTAATAAAAATGTAGTTGGTAACTCTGCAAATTATATTGGACCTGCGCGTAGTATATTTTGGGAACCCGTACAGTTGGTTGATAATATCACTGACGGAAGTAGTGATTATAACTTTGCTTTCTATGGCGGAGTATACGGTATTCAGCGTACCAATAGAAAAGGTTTTAATATAAATGCAGAGGTAGGTTACGGTTATTTTGATGGAAACGGCGTAGATAATGGGCATGGTTTTTTGCTGAATGTTAATTTTGGTTGGGTAGCGACAAAACGAAAATCTAGAAAACCTACGTTCGATTAATGTGGTCTGATATTTGATATATAATCCGAATAATTTCTAATCATAAACAATCATGAAAAAAATCACCTTTCTTTCAATTATTCTTATGTCAGTTTTTTATGCTAACGCCCAATCTGACAAACTAGTAGAAGACGGACTCTTTAAAGTTAATTTATTGGCGCCAGGGGTGTCTTACGAACTAGGTATTGGTTCTAAAACTACGTTGAATTTAGAGGCTTTTTTAGGTTTTGCACTTAACGGAGGGTCAGATAGAGAAACTAATTTTGGACTCTATCCTGGTTTAGAAGCAGATGTTAGGCAATACATTAACTTTGATAGAAGACTTTCTAAAGGGAAAAATATATCTGGAAATACGGGTAACTACATTAGTTTTTTGAATCAATTACAATTTGGGACACCTATAATTGGTAATTTAGAGTATGCATCAGATTACTATTATAATATGGCGTTAGTATATGGTTTACAGCGTACTTATAAGAAAGGTTTTTATTTTGGTTTGGCTTTTGGACCTGGTGTTTTCGTTAATGAATATAATACAGATGCGGGCATTTTAATTGATGTTAGATTGGGTTGGGTAATTGGTGGTAGAAAAAAGTAAGCATCGCTTTAGCGAACTATCTCAAAATCAATAAGATAAAAATAACATAAGTTTAAGTGCAACTATCATTATTTAAAGTATCTTTGCACGCTTAAATAAGACCTTTTATGTCCACTACTACAAAAAATATTGCGATCATTGCGCACGTTGACCACGGTAAAACAACCTTGGTAGACAAAATAATGTACCACTGTAGCTTGTTTCGTGAAAACGAGAATACAGGTGATTTAATTTTGGATAATAACGATTTGGAAAGAGAGCGTGGTATTACCATTACTTCCAAAAACGTTTCCGTTATATATAAGGATACTAAAATAAATATTATTGATACTCCTGGTCACGCCGATTTTGGTGGTGAAGTAGAGCGTGTATTGAATATGGCAGATGGTGTTTTATTATTGGTAGATGCTTTCGAGGGTCCTATGCCACAAACACGTTTTGTACTTCAAAAGGCAATCGATTTAGGTTTGAAGCCTTGTTTGGTTATCAATAAAGTTGATAAGGAAAACTGTACTCCAGATGAAGTACATGAAAAAGTTTTTGATCTTATGTTCGAACTAGGTGCTGAAGAATGGCAGTTAGACTTCCCTACAGTATACGGTTCTGCAAAGAACAACTGGATGAGTGAAGATTGGAAAAACGAAACTACCAATATTGAGCCATTATTAGATATGGTTATTGAGCATATTCCTCTTTTTGAACCAAAAGAAGGAAACACTCAAATGTTGATTACTTCTTTAGATTTCTCTTCATTTACTGGTAGAATTGCTATCGGTAGATTACAAAGAGGATCGTTGAAAGAGAATCAACAAATTTCTTTGGTAAAACGCGATGGTTCTATCGTGAAATCTAAAATCAAAGAACTTTATGTTTTCGAAGGTCTTGGTCGTAAGAAAGTACAAGAAGTTGAAACTGGTGATATTTGTGCATTAGTTGGTGTTGAAGGTTTTGAAATTGGTGATACAGTTGCCGATATCGAAAATCCTGAAGCATTAAAAACTATCGCAATTGATGAGCCTACAATGAGTATGTTGTTCACTATTAATGATAGCCCTTTCTTTGGTCAAGATGGTAAGTTTGTTACCTCTAGACATATTAAAGATCGTTTAGCAAAAGAATTAGAGAAAAACTTGGCGTTACGTGTAAACGAAACTGATAGTGCAGATAAGTTTTTAGTATTCGGACGTGGTGTATTACACCTTTCTGTTCTTATTGAAACTATGCGTCGCGAAGGTTATGAATTACAAATTGGACAACCACAAGTAATTATAAAAGAGATTGACGGTGTTAAATGTGAGCCTATCGAGCATTTAACTATTGATTTACCTGAAGAAGTTTCTGGTAGAGCAGTTGAAATGGTATCTATACGAAAAGGTGAGATGACTAGTATGGAAGCAAAAGGTGACCGTATGTTATGTGAATTTCAAATTCCATCACGTGGTATCATCGGTCTTCGTAACCAATTGTTAACGGCTACTGCTGGTGAGGCTATTATGGCACACCGTTTCTTAGAGTATCAACCAATGAAAGGTGATATTCCACAAAGACAAAATGGTTCTTTAGTTTCTATGGAAAGAGGAAAAGCAATTCCTTATTCTATCGATAAATTACAAGATCGTGGTAAGTTTTTTGTTGATCCGGGTGAAGATATTTACGAAGGTCAAGTTATCGGTGAAAACTCTCGTGGAGATGATATGACCGTTAACATTACTAAAACTAAAAAATTATCTAACGTTCGTTCTTCTGGTGCAGATGATAAAGCTAAAATTGTTCCTGCAATTAAGTTTTCTCTTGAAGAAGCATTAGAATACATTCAAAAAGATGAGTATGTTGAGGTTACTCCAAAGCATTTACGTTTACGTAAAATCTATTTGACAGAAAATGAGCGTAAGAGAAATAAAATAGCATAAGAAAAAAAGCTCCTTTTTTAAGGAGCTTTTTTTTGCTTTTAATTATAGAAACCACCCAATCGGGTGGTTTTTTTATTTTTAATGGTTTATTGAAGGTTGTTGGTGAAGTGTATTTTGTGATTACTACGCTGATATAATGTTATTTAGTGTCTGTGTGTTCAGAAAAATGCAAAAAAATAGGTTAGATTTTCCTACATTCTTAATAATGCATTCATCCTGTATTTTTCTTCGTTTCTGCATAGAATTTTAGCTAATTTAAAGTGGAATTTAATCACAACTCAAACTAACATTATTATGCAACTAAAAGGAAAAAATGTGCTCATTACTGGGGGTACTCGGGGTATTGGTAAATGCATGGTTCAAAACCTAATTAAAGACGGGGTTACCAATATTGCGGTCATTGCACGCGATAAGAAAAATCTTAAAGATTTATCATTAGAATATCCTGAAGTAAACTTTATTAGAATTGCTGGCGATATTGCCAACATTCAAGTTTTACGCGATGCTGCGGCGCGCATAGAAGATAAATGGGGTCATTTAGATATATTGATAAATAATGCCGGTATCGTTGCCGCTGGTCCTTTAGAAGATATACAAGATGAAGACCTTTATGATCAGGTTGCTGTAAACCTTACCGCTGTAATGTTATTGACCAAGTACTGTATTCCGCTTTTAAAATTTTCTGAAGATGCATATATTTTAAACATTTCATCGGGTTTGGGATTGATCGGAATGCCATTCTATGCGGTTTATGGTAGCACTAAAGCGGCTATTCGTCAGTTTTCAGATTCTATGAGAAGAGAATTGGCACCTTTTAAAGTATCGGTAACCTGTGCATTTCCAACAGCTACAGATACTGAAATGATGCAAAAATTTAAAGGTAGAAAAATGGATGCGCCAGAGTATGTTGCAGAGCGATCGTTAGAGGGATTATTTAATAAAGAAATTCAAGTTATTTTTGGGGGTGAAGAACGACTGAAAGAAAATATTTTAAATTTTGAAGCACCAGCAGAATTAGATAAGGTGGTAGCAGAAAATTACGAGGAACGTAAAATAGCTAGTTTAGATCATAAAGCCGTCTGATCATAACTGGATAATAAACTAAACGGCACACAACTATGAAATTACTTTACAAATTTTCACTTTTATCAGTATTTGCAGTATTTATATCCTGTAAAGAGACACCTAAAAAAACAATCGAAACCGCTGAAGAGGTGGTCACAGAATCAACGGTAATAGAAGTGCCTGAATCATGGGTATCTTCTAGAGTTGCAAAAACAAAAGAACGACTAAATACTACGGAAGCAGGAAAAGTTATTTGGAATGCTATGGAAGCTCATGGTGGATTAGATACTTGGTATGCCAACGGACCAATTACATTTCGTTTTAATTATCAACCTTTAGATGGTAAAACGGCTAGAGATAGTTACCAAACTGTAGATACGTGGAGCAACAGATCGGTGCATACAAGTGCTACAGATAGTTCTGCTAAATTTGGGTGGACAGGTGAAAAAGCTTGGGTAATGGCTAAAGACAGTACGGCATTTGCATATGATACGAAATTCTGGGCGCTAACACCATTGTGGTTTGTTGGTCATCCGTTTGTGTTAAGTGGTGAAGGGGTAAATTTAGAATTGTTGAAGCCAACAACTTTTAAGGAAAAAGATTATAATGTGGTCAAAGTCACTTTTGATGCTGAAACAGGTGATGCGCCAGATGATTACTACATTTTATATGTAAATAAAGAGACGAATAAAATAGCGGTTATGAGATATATCGTTTCATACCCTGAGTACTTTAAAGATGGAGGTCATGCACCAGAAAAATTTACAGAATTTATTGGCGAGCATGTGGTAGATGGTATTACGATGCCAGGTGGTTTTAAAACGTATTGGACAGTTAAAGATAATCAGCCAGGTGGCTATATCACTAAAATTGATTTTACAGATGTTTCTTTTGAAAAAGAATTACCTAAAGACTTTTTTGATGCACCTGTTGATGCTAAGATTATGGAATAAAAAATTCTTACATATCATCTTAAAAAAAATCCCAAAGTTTACTTTGGGATTTTTTTTATTCTTTACTATAAAGATTTTAAGCTTTTTTTATTTTGTATTGGGATGCCACTGCCGCACCAATAATACCTGCGTGATTTTGAAGCGCTGCGGGTATTACCTTGGTATCAATTTTAATCTTAGATTTAAACTCATCAAAATCTTTTGAGGCTCCACCACCAAGAATAATTAAATCTGGCGAAACGATTAATTCAACATACTCTAAGAAGGTGTTGAATCTTTTTCCCCATTTTTTATAAGATAGTCCTTCACGGTCTTTTGCCGATCCAGCTGCCCATTTTTCAATTTTAGAATATCCTTTATACGGAATTTGGCCTAACTCGAAATTAGGGATCAATCTACCATCTAAAAAAGCACCACTACCTAAACCTGTGCCAATGGTAATCATTACAACGAATCCTTTTTTACCTTTACCAGTGCCATAGTTCATGGTAGCATAACCTGCAGCATCTGCATCATTGATTACGGTAAAATCTAATCCGGTTTTCTTTTCTAATAACTCTTCTACATTTACACCCAACCAGCTTTTGTCAAGATTGCCGGTAGCTTTACAGACTCCGTTTTTAATAATGGTTGGAAAACCACAGCCAACTTTGCCTTTGTAATCAAAATGCTTCACAATTTGAGCAATTACATCGGTCATTGCTTCTGGTGTTCTAGGTATGGGGGTAGGTATTCTATGGCGTTCAGAGATCATTTCTCCTGTTTCCGAATTAACTAATGCTCCTTTAATTCCTGAGCCACCTACATCAATACCTAGTAAAGTCATTTTATATTTTGTTATGAATTACAAAGAAACGAAAAAGAATCGGGTCTTTGAAGGGAGAAAATTTTTGTTAATATACGCATCTTTTTTGCCACGATTTACGGCATAAAAAAAGGACCTTTTTTAGGTCCTTAATATGTGTTTAGATTGGCATTAGCAATTTAACTATAGTGCTAACTTGAATTTCTTCATCATCTTCATCTAACTCAGAATCTACAGTGAAAGTGATCATGAATTGTTTACCAACAAATTTTTCGCTGTTTAAATCGAATTCATTCGCAACATCATCTGTAATGTTAGTGAACTCTGTAGTGTAACCTTCACCATCAGAAAAAGCGTATACGCCATCAATATAGCCTTCATACGTTCCGTTCATAGTGCTGGTATCTTGGCCATAAGAGGTCAACGAAGAAACTGCTACGAACAATACTATTAAAAGTGATTTCATTTTTTTACTTGTTTAGTTAATTATAGATTTTCTTGTCCGTTTTTTAAGTCTTGTTTATCGACTTAAAAAGTTGATACAAATGAAATCTAATTAGTTGAATAACGAATAATTTTATCATTTTATTATGAATCTTTTTTTTAATCTTAACCTTCTGTAATTCAGTAAGATATTTTTACATTATTGTATTTAAAATAATTATATGTTAGCGAATTAAATAATCATATTTGATAGTACCTTTGGTAAATAAAATAATATAATTCAATTGAAAAAAAGTAATTTAAATACCGTCTTTATTGCATTGATCTGTGTGCTTTTTACATTGGGTCATAGTGCTCAGGCGCAATCATCTTTAGCGGTCGAAAATGTTCAGACATTGGTTGAGAAATATAAAAGTGATATTCGAGGTCCATATAAAGATATTCGATGGTTTTGTACCGATGGTAGTATTCGTCAGCCTAAAGATCCTTGCCCAGACAATATTAGTCCTGGTGTGCAGCATGCACGTTATAAAGATGAAGTGGTTGCTTTGGGTAAAAGCAATCATGTTTATTTAGGTCAAATTTTGGCTTATACAACTATAGACGAATTATGGGATAACAACCACAATCATTCTCGGTTAAAACAATACCAATTAGATAAATATTTGCGATTGGTCGATAACGGATGGATCAATCAAAAAGGACAGTTCTATAGAGGTTCGGTTCAAGTAGAAGATGAAGAAGCTTGGGGTATCGATTTTTATAAAACCATTTTATCTAAAGATGCTGTGGTTACAGATAATTTCTATCTCATTCGTCAATCTTTAAAAGATATTCCTCATAATGGTGATGACAATGTAGCGCAGTTGATGAGAAGCGAATCTAAGGTGATCTCAGATTTGTATGTTCCTTTTATGGATCTAAGAACAAAAATTCACAGTCAGCCTGAGAAATCAGATATTCAGAAAGTAATCGACTTTAAAGCTAAAAATCAAAAATCTTTAACTGCAGATTTAAATAAAAAACTTGACGGTTTGGTAGCTACCATGAATACGTTCTTTAAGCCTGTAGATGTTCAGGCTTTGCTGAACAAATCAAAATTAATAAAAGGCACAACTTTAGGCGATAAGGTTCAGTCATTTGTTAATGGTAGGTCGAATGATGAAACCGCTTCTTATTCGGAAAATGAAACGGCACAATTGCTTTTAGAGATAAGAGAAGAATTGTTAACAGAAAAGCGTTCTTTGGCACGTTTGCAGTTATTGGACATTTCTTTAAAATTAGAAGAGCTATTATTTCAAAATGCACCGAATTGGCAACCAACAACGGTAAGCGGACAATTAGAAAAAATTTGTGCGTTGACAACGGCATCGGTCGGTGCAGGGTATTTAGAACTATGGGAATGGGAGCAAATTTCTGGTGCACTTAGTAAGTTCAATCAAGATCAATTGAGCTTGGCAGAACTAACACAGGTATTAGAAACGGCAAGAGCTGCAGTAGAGTGGAGCGCAGCTATGGTAAAAGCGAATTATCAAGAAGTGGTTAATACATATACCACATTTGAGCCCAAAGCATATGCATTTATAGATGATAGAATTAGAGGTTCTGTTGCCTTACATTTAGGACAAAGTGTAGGTGAACTTGGTGATTTTATTTCACAAGAATCTGCCTTGACGAATAAAGTGATGGACATTGCCAACCAAAGTACATTTAGAGGGTTAAACCCTGGGTATGCATTTGGGGAGTTGGTCGTTGTTGATGGCTCATCTGAAGATATTGAAGTATCGGCAGATAAGATTTATATTTTTCAAAGATCACCATCAGATTTAAAACCTGTAGCTGGTATTGCAACTGTGGCAGAGGGTAATATGGTTTCGCACGTGCAGTTATTGGCACGTAATTTAGGTATACCGAATGCTGCGTTATCTGACCAAAATCTTCAAAGTTTAAAGAAATATGATGGTGACCGCGTGTTTTATGCGGTTTCTAATAAGGGAAATGTGATCTTGAAACCAGAATCGCAGATGACGGATCTAGAACGCGGTCTGTTCGTAAAGAAAGAACGAAATACCGATAAGATTGAAGTGCCTGTAGAAAAGATTCAATTGGGCAATACAGATGTCTTAAATATGCGTGATGTAGATGCAAGTGATTCCGGAGCATTATGCGGACCAAAAGCTGCCAATCTTGGACAGTTGAAAAAAATGTTTCCAGAGCAGGTGGTTGAGGGGTTAGTGATTCCGTTCGGAATTTTCAGAGATCATATGGATCAACAAATGACTGGTGAGAATAGTTCGTATTGGGAATATTTAAATGCGATGTTTGTGGAAGCTGAGCGTATGCGCAGTGCAAATGTATCAGAGCCAGAAGTTGAAAATTATCAGTTACTACAATTAGAGACTTTAAGGGGTGCCATCAAGAAAATGCCGTTGAAAGAAGATTTTATGAATCAACTGGAAGCAAAATTCAAATCTGTTCTTGGGTCAGATTTTGGAAAAATTCCCGTGTTCTTGCGTAGCGATACCAATATGGAGGATCTTAAAGAATTTACTGGTGCAGGATTAAACTTAACATTATTCAATGTGCTGGATAAAGAGAAAGTTTTAGAAGGCATAAAAGATGTGTGGGCATCACCATATACCGAACGTAGCTTTAAATGGAGACAGGTGTATTTGTTGAATCCTGAGAATGTGTTTCCTTCTATTTTGGTGATACCAAGTGTAGATGTAGATTATTCGGGAGTTCTAATTACAAAAGGAATCAATTCGGGTAACGATAAAGATTTAACGGTAGCTTTCAGTAGAGGAGCAGGTGGTGCAGTAGATGGTCAGTCCGCAGAAACGTATACTATATATGATAGTAATGGCTATCGTTTATTGGCACCTGCACGCGAGCCAATGTATAACACTTTACCTGTAACTGGCGGTACAGGTAAAAAAGCAGCTACGTTTCAGAAATGGGTAGTGAATGAAAAGAACATGGCCGAAATCAAGACTTTAGCAAAAACTATTCGTGAAACCTTGCCTAAAGAAACAAATTCAGATTATGAAGGTGCTTATGATGTAGAGTTAGGTTTTAAAGAAGATAAATTATGGTTGTTTCAAATAAGACCATTTGTTGAGAATAAAAAAGCGTTGAGTTCTGGGTATCTAGAATCTATTACTCCGAAAATTAATACAGAGAAAGAAATCTCGTTAAGCACAAAATTATAATGAAGAGAATACTAATATTATTGATTGTAGTTATAAGTGCATCTGCATTTACAACATATACCTATTATCCAATAGATGGTTACGAGCGAACAGGTATTAAACGTTTAAAGCGTTTAGAAATGATTAAAAGCGGAGAGATAAAAGATGCGACCGCTTTACCTACAGGAGCAATGAAATCTTACAACGACATTCAATTAAATCTACTATCGAGAAAGAATGATAGTGCCATGGGGTTAATGCAAGTGAACGAAGATTTTCAGAAAGAAATCAGTGCACTCTTCCGTGGTTTAGATAAAAGTTATTCATTGACTGTTTTAGATATTTCTGATCCAGAAAATGTACGCTATGCAGAACGAAATGAAACAGCAGGTTATCAGCCCGGTAGTGTTGGTAAATTGGCTGTTCTATTAGGATTGTTTACACAGTTGGAAAAAATTTATCCGGATTCATTCGAAAAAAGAACACGATTGTTGAAGAATAAAACTGTAAAAGCTGGAGTTTGGGGCTTGACAGATGAACACACCATACCTATTTATAATATTGAAAAGAATACCTTGGTAAAGCGACAAGTAATTGCTAGTGATGTTTTCTCCTTATATGAATGGGCTGATCATATGTTGTCTGTAAGTAATAATAGTTCTGCAAGTATTGTTTGGAGAGAAGCACTTTTGATGGCGGCTTTCGGTGAAAAATACCCAGAGATGACCCAAGAAGATGCGGATAACTATTTTAAAGAAACTCCAAAAAAGGAGTTGACAGATTTAAGTAATGATGTAGTCAATTTGCCGTTGCGCGATTTAGGTATCACATCTGATGAATGGCGACTAGGTAGTTTCTTCACTAGAGGTGCAAATACCTATGTAGGTGATAAGGGCGGTAGTATAGGTTCTCCACAGGGGTTAATGAAATTCTTGGTGCAATTAGAACAGGGTAAGGTGGTTGATGAAGCTTCTAGTTTAGAAATGAAGCGATTGATGTATATGACAGATCGTAGAATTAGATACGCACAATCGCCAGCATTGAAAGAAGCGGCAGTTTATTTTAAATCAGGTTCGTTGTATAAATGCGATAGAAGCAAAGGTGAGTCTTGTGGTAAGTATATGGGTAACGTAACCAACTTTATGAATTCTGTTATTATCGTGGAGCACCCAGATAATTGTAGGTATATGGTAGTGCTAATGACCAATGTGCTTCGTAAAAACTCTGCCAATGACCATATGTATTTAGCGGGTAATATTGATGAGATTATTAAAAAAAGGTAAATTAATTTACCTCCTTTTGTTTATATTGAATAACCTATTGCATTGTATTTCAATAGGTTATTTTGTTTTAAGGTGGTTGCACCCTTAATCAAAAGTTAAAAGTTTTTTTATATCAAAGCACTTGCTTAGTTTTGTAGTGTAATTAGAAATAATGGCACGTAAAAAACAATATAACGAAACAGAAGTCATAGATAATGCAATGCGCTTGTTCTGGCGTAATGGCTATGAAAGCACATCGGTTCGTATGTTGGAAAAAGAAATGGGTATTAACCAGTTCTCTATTTATGCCAGCTTTAAAAACAAAGAGGGTGTATTCTTAGAAAGTATTAAACTTTATAATACCCAAATAAAAGCCATCACCAATACCTTAGAGAAATCTAATAATGGAGTAGAAGGTATTAAAGAATATTTTCTTGATTTTCTTGATTTTTCTAGAGAAGGTGCAATTTTTAAAGGTTGCCTGGTTACAAATACCGTAAATGAAATCAAGGAAGATTCGAGTCCGATTATTATGGCGGCTTTAAAACGTTTTTCTTCAAATATTAGAGAACTTTTTGTAAGGAACCTAAAGCAAGACGACTCAAGGGATGTAAAAGAAATAGAAGTACAAGCTGACTATTTAATGAACGCTCTTTTAGGTCTGTCAATTTCATCAAAAGTGTTTAAAGAGGAACAGCTAAAAGGCATTATTAAGATAACATTTTTACACTTGTAGCATTTTTTTTAATTAATAACTAAGCGTCTGCTTAGATTTAACATAAATATAGTAATTAATAAAAACAATAAGATTATGACAACTTTAAAAGTACACGATATTGAGTCTGCACCAGAAGGTAGCAAAGGATTATTAGAGAACTCTCAAAAATCATTTGGTATGATTCCTGGTTTGCACGGTGTATTGGCTGCTTCACCTAAAATTTTAGAAGCATACCAAACATTACATAAGCTCTTTACTGAAACTTCATTCAATAATGATGAGTTAACGGTAGTATGGCAAGCTATAAATGTTGAGCACGCCTGCCATTACTGTGTACCAGCACATACAGGTATAGCAGGAATGATGAAGGTTGATGACACTATTACAGAAGCGTTACGTAACGAAACTCCGTTAGCAGATGCAAAATTAGAAGCACTAAGAACTATGACATTGACTATAGTTCGTAACCGTGGTAATGTAACTCAAGATGATTTAGATGCTTTTTATGCAGCTGGTTATGGTGAGCAACAAGTATTAGAAATTATCTTAGGTCTATCTCAAAAAGTTATCAGTAACTATACAAACCATATTGCGCATACACCAGTAGACGCACCTTTTCAAGGTTTTGCATGGTCTAAATAATTGAGGTTTCAGTTTTTCCCCGAAACCATATGTTGATTGAGTGATTTTAGTAGCCTTCCGTCTTTAGGCGGAAGGTTATTTAATTTTAATAAACTAAATAAATCAAAATGAAAAAAATAGCAATAAACGGAATGGGGCGTATAGGTCGCGCTTCTTTAAAGGTGATTTTGGATACTCCAGAATTAGAGTTAGTAGCGGTAAACGATATCGTGTCTATAGAAAATATAGCTTATTTACTTAAGTATGATTCAGTTTATGGAATTTATGAAAAAGAGGTTTCTCATGATGAGAATAACTTGATCATAGATGGTCAAAAAATTCAATACAACTCTCAACGTAATCCTGAAGATTTACCTTGGGCAGCGCATAATATTGATATAGTTATTGAAAGTACAGGTTTCTTTACCAAAAGTGAAGACGCTAAAAAACACATTAAAGCAGGTGCTAAATCTGTTATTATTTCTGCACCAACAAAAAGTGAAGATATACCAACAGTAGTTCATGGTGTAAATACAGAGGCAGGTAAAACTACTATATTTTCATGTGCTAGTTGTACTACAAATAACATAAGTCCTGTTGTTGAGATTTTAAGTCGTAGAATTGGTATAAAGAAAGCTATCATGACTACGGTGCATGCGTATACGGCATCGCAAGGTATTGTAGATTCTCCTTCACAGAAAAACTTAAGAATGGGGCGTGCCGGTGCGGCGAATATAGTACCAACATCTACTGGTGCAGCAATTGCAACCACTAAAGCTTTACCAGGTTTAGCCGGTAAATTTGATGGTGTTGCTTTACGTGTTCCTATTCCGGTAGGTTCAATGTCCGATCTAACATTTATAATGGAACATGATATTACACCAGAAGCTATTAATGCTATTTTTAGGGAAGAAGCGGCTACTAAAAGATATCAGAACGTTCTTGCTACATCAGATCAGCCTTTGGTATCTTCTGATATTGTGAAAAATCCGCATGCGTCAACTGTTGATTTAGGTATGACTAGAGTCGTAGATGGCGATTTATTAAAAGTGATGACCTGGTATGATAACGAATGGGGATTCACCAATCAAATGATTCGTCAAATTTTATCAGAAAACTAGAATATACTAGGTAGCGTTTCTTGATTGAATAGAACCGCTACTTTTTTCAACTTTAAAAATTCAAAAAATGATAAAGGTATCTGTAATGTATCCGAATAGTAAAGACGTAAAGTTCGATACTGATTATTATAAAAATACGCACTTGCCAATGGTTCAAAAACTAGTGGGTAATGCATTGAAAGGATTGGAATTGGATCTAGGTGTTGGTGGCAGAGCGGCAGGCGACGCTGCACCCTATGTAGCCATTGCTCATTTAAAGTTTGAGGATGTAGCTTCTTTTCAAGCGGCATTTGGTCCTCATGCAGCGACATTTGCGGCAGATGTTAAAAATTATAGCAATGTACAAGGTGAGATTCAGCTCAGTGAATTGGTAACATTTTAAGAGATGAAAGAGAAATTAAAAATAGATATCGTTTCTGATGTAGTTTGCCCATGGTGCATTATTGGGTATAAGCGTTTAGAAAAAGCGATTTCAGAACTAGGTATTGAAGATCAGGTAGAGATTGAATGGCAACCGTTTGAGCTAAATCCTGGTATGCCACCAGAAGGGCAAAATATAACAGAGCATATTACTGAGAAATATGGTTCTACAATAGAACAGCAAATCGAATCGCGCCAAAACATGACAGATATTGGTGAAGAGCTAGGTTTCAAATTCGATTATTTTGATGAGATGCGTATGTCGAACACCTTTGAAGCTCATGTTTTGTTAGAATATGCTAAGGATTTTGGAAAACAGACCGAGCTGAAAATGCGATTGATTACTTCTTTCTTTACCGAAAGAAAAGATGTTTCTGAAAGAGCTGTTTTGAAAGAAGCCTTAATAGCGGTCGGTTTAAATGCAGACGAGGCACTGGCTAGGTTAGACAGTGAAGAAGCGAGATTTGAGGTAAGAAACAAACAAGGCGAATGGAAAAATATGGGTGTAAATTCTGTGCCGACCATTGTTTTTAATATGAAAAGTGCAGTAACAGGTGCGCAACCCGTTTCTACTTTTAAACAAATACTAGGCGAACTAATTGCCGATTAATAAAAATATAAATCCGTCTATCATGAGTACAACTAATAAAGGTGAACTAGATGCTTTATTAGCGGTAAAACGCCAAGAAGCAGCAGTAAAATTTACCGATGAGAAAAAGCAAACCTATGCTGAGGGTATTAGTAGTGTTGCGGCATCCGGTGTATTAGAAAATGCATTGAATGTCAATAGCAAAGCACCTAATTTCACCTTGAGAAATGCATTGGGAAAATCGGTTTCTTTGTATGAGGAACTTAAAAACGGACCTGTAGTTGTTACTTGGTATAGAGGTGGCTGGTGTCCGTATTGTAACATCACACTACATTATTTACAAGAGAAACTTCCTGAATTTCAAAAAGCTGGTGCTACCTTGATCGCACTTACACCAGAGTTGCCAGATAACTCATTAAGCACTGCAGAAAAGAATACGTTAGCGTTTTCTGTGTTGAGCGATGTTGGTAATGTTGTTGGCAAAGAATATGGCGTAGTATATACATTAACCGAAGAGGTTGCTGCAATGTATGAAGCAGGTTTTGGTTTGAGTAAGGTAAATGGAGATCATAGTAATGAACTGCCATTGGCTGCGACTTATGTGATCGATACCGATGCCATCATACAATATGCATTTTTAGATGCAGATTATACCGAAAGAGCAGAAGTGTCAGAAATATTAACGGCTTTAGAAAAGCTGAAATAGTATAAGCAACTAGTTAACTACCAATAATTATGAATACGAACAAAATAATCTATTACATCGCTACAGGTATTTTTACCTTGGTCATCTTGTTTTCTGCTAATTTGTATTTCTTTAAGCATGACATGGTAAAAGTTATATTTACAAAATTGGGGTATCCTACTTACCTTATTTATCCATATGCCACAGCTAAGTTAATTGGTCTGTTCGCAATTTGGAATCCTAAGTTTCACTTAATAAAAGAATGGGCATATTCGGCTTTTTTCTTTGCGGTGACCTTGGCTATTACTGCACATGTAATGATAAACGATGGAGGACAAATGATAGCTGTTATTGCTATTGTTTCATTAATAGTCTCCTATATATTCAGTAAAAGAATATAACTTATAGCTGTTGGCAAGAACGAACGATATGATGTACGAAACACAGAAACCTGAAGCCTTTATAAAAGTACGACCTAAAGTTTTATTCTTTGATGTAAACGAAACACTTTTAGATCTTTCTAAAGTTAAAAAAGAAGTAGGCAAAGCATTAGACGGAAGAGAAGATTTACTCTCTCTTTGGTTTACAACAATGTTGCAGTATTCATTAGTGACTTCGGCTAGTGGTCAATACAAGCCATTTGGTCATATTGGTGCTGCCGCATTGCAAATGGTAGCTGCAAATCATAATATAAACCTGAAGGAAGCAGATGCGCGTAAAACCATTTCTGAGTCTATGGGCAATTTACCAGCGCATCCTGAGGTTAAGAAAGCGCTTACACAATTAAAAAACGCCGGATACAAATTAGTGGCATTCACCAATTCATCTAAAGAAGGTTTAACCAAGCAATTTAAAAATGCCGGACTAACCGAGTATTTTGATGAAATGCTAAGTGTTGAGCCAACGGAAAAATTCAAACCCTTTACAGACACGTACGTATGGGGAGCAAAGCAAATGGGTTTGGAGCTAGAAGAGTGTATGCTCATCGCAGCCCATGGCTGGGATGTTGCTGGAGCACTTTGGGCAGGGTGGCGAGCAGCGTTTATTGGTAGATCTGGTCAACAAGAATATCCGTTAGCTCCAAAAACAGAAATAGTGGTATCTGACTTAAAAAAAGCAGCAGACATTTTAGTTACTTACAACTAAAAACTCTTGCTATTTCATTTTCAAATTAAAAGCATCTTAGAATATGTATCTTTGCTTTACCATTAACTAAAGAAACTATTACATGTTTAAAAGAACACTATTTGTTGCTCTAATTGCACTTACACTAACTTCTTGCTGGAAAGATAAAAGTCCTGAAGATCTTATTCGTTTAAAAGATAAATTCAAGTCTCAAGTAGACGATTTTGAGAATAAGAAAGAGACTGCTAATAAAAATGTAAACAGAGGTCTAGAATCTTTGAATGCCTTAAAAAGTGCTTTAGAAGACACCAAAAATGAAGATAAAGAATTCGCCAAGGTATATGGCGATTGGGAGAAAGTAGATCGTCGTGTTAATAACTTGAATAAAGAGTACGAAGATTTAAAAGAGAAAGCTTCCAACCTGTTTACAGCAATGGAAACACAGACCAATAGCTTAAGTGATGAAAAAAGCAAAAAAACACTCTTGGGCGCTATAGAAAAGGCGCGTACCAAATACAACGCAACATTAGCGAATACCTCTACGGCTATAGATAAATTAAGGTTGTTACATGGCGATGCCGTTGAGGTGGTAAAAGCATTAGAAGTAGCTGCAGCCCTTAATTCTTTCGATAATATCAATGATCAAATGAAAAGCATAGAAGGTCGTGTAGACGGTATAATGCAAGAATTGAACGTTGCCGTTGTAGAGAGTAAAAAACTATACGAGAAGAAAATTACCGAATTGGGGGAAGAGTAGTTTAGATTTTTATTTCTTCTAAGAAGAAAGCCAGTATGTGTTCATATTGGCTTTTTTTTTGTGATGTACATTCTTTAGAATAGACAATTATTTACGCAACAAATTAGATTTGAGTACGTTGAATAAATTAAACCTTTCTAAAGAGTAAATAACATGATACATAGATTATTTTATATAGGTATACTATCTATACTTTTAAGCTGTCAATCAGATGATTCCGTCTCGGTTGATACAAATGAGCCAAACCCAATAGAAGCCTCTACTTATTTTCCACCTATTAATACAAATGACTGGGAAAGTGTATCACCTTCAGAATTGAATTGGAATGTTGATAAACTTGCAGAATTAGAAGATTTTCTTATTGAGGGTGATACAAAATCTTTTATGGTGTTGGTCGATGGTAAGATTGTGGTAGAAGAATATTATAATGACCATACGATTAACGATACTTGGCAGTGGAATAGTGCTGGGAAAACTTTGGTAACGGCTACCACTGGTATTGCGCAACTAAACGGATTAATCGATATAGAGAATAAAGTGTCTGATTATATTGGAACCGAGTGGACAAGTGCCCCAATAGAACAAGAAAATTTAATTACCGTAAAAAGTTTGTTGACAATGACCTCTGGTTTAGACGACGAACCTCAATTGGTAATCAAAGCGAATTTGGTTGCGCTTGCCGATGCGGGTACACGCTGGGCTTATGGTAACGTATTTCAACGATTAATGAATGTAGTCGAAGATGCCAGTGGAACCGAATTTGAAACTTATTTTAATACCGAATTAGCGGCTAAAATAGGTATGGATGGATTCTGGAATAACGGATTTATCTATCGCATATACCATAGTAATACAAGAAGTATGGCAAGATTTGGATTACTTGCTTCACATTATGGAAATTGGGACGGAGATCAAATTGTAGATGAAGATTTCTTTTTAGAAAGCACAACAACTTCTCAAGATATAAACCTGGCTTATGGCTATTTATGGTGGTTAAATGGAAAAAGTGACTTCATGTTACCATCTACGCAAACAGAATTTCCAGGATCTCTTATTCCTAATGCACCAGCAGATATGATTGCAGCTTTAGGTAAAGATGAACAGCGCATCTACATTGTACCTAGTGAGAATTTGGTAATTATAAGAATGGGTGAGGCTACGGGATCTGAAGAAAATTTTGCATTATCATCTTTCGACAATGTTTTTTGGGAGAAGTTTAATGAGATAACTAATTAGGAGAAAAAAGAACTAAGAAATATTTTTTTGTCTTTTTTTATGCGACAATAGTTCCTACTAATATTAATTTATAACTGTATTTTTTATAGTTGTAATTACTGTTTCGGTTATATAAATTTTGGCAATCAATATGAAAAGAGAACATATACCTTACCTTGTATAATAAATTAAATTAATGAAAAGTTTAAAAGAACAAACTGATGCTAAAATTGCCGCTGGTAGATCGGCTAAACCTGAATTCATGAAAGGTGTGGACGATGTTATTAATGAGGCAAAGGCATTTGAACGAGGTAATAATGCAATTAAGATTGGGCAAGAGGCTCCAAAATTTGAGCTGCCAAATCCGATAGGTAAAATGATATCGTTAGATAGTTTATTAGAAAAAGGTACTGTTGTAGTTACCTTTTATCGTGGCGATTGGTGTCCGTATTGCAACTTGCAACTTAGGGCATTGCAAGCTAGACTCAGTGAAATTCATGCATTAGGTGCTACGTTAGTTGCTATAAGTCCGCAAGTACCAGACGGCTCATTGACAAAAAGTGAAATCAGTGAGATGGATTTTATCGTTTTGTCCGATCAAAATGCAAAAGTTGCTTCTGAATATGGGGTTGCTTGGGAGGTGCCGGATTTTTTGTTGGATCACATGCGCGTAGATCGTAATCTAGATTTGGAGTCAATAAATAATGGGAATGGAAGTGTACTACCAATACCCGCAACATTTATTTTAGGAAAGGATGGCGTTGTTAAATGGAGCTATGTAAATGTTGATTACAGAACACGTTCAGAACCTGAAGAGATTATTGAGACTTTGAATAAGTTATCTTAAATGTTTAAGAAGGCGGAACGGTCTTTTATTTTGAAGATAAACAAAAAGAGAAAGCAATGTAATTAAAGAAAGAGGAGAATTTACTGGAGAATTAGGCATAGCCCATTTAGTAGCTCGTGTTGTGACTGATGAAGACTTAAATATCTAAAAGTTAAGCTACTTATTATATCAGCTTTCAATCTTTAACCAAAATCAAACAATGAAAATCATCACGAGCCTTATTTTTATTCTATTCATGCAAATTGCCCCGGTTTGTAGTGCGCAGCAATCACAAGAAAAAAACTCTAAAATGTCAAAAGAGGTAACAAAGCTTATTGAAATCGGTGAAGATACTATTGTATCATTGGCTTTAAATTCAATTGGAGGTAATGTAAGTCTCGATAATTTTACATCTGCAACCGTATTATCAAATGGCGAAGAAGTATATGTTTCTTTTAGAAATCAATATAAATATCTTCCTATAAATACTATCTATTATTTTGAAGTAGGGGTGAATATTACTACGCAAACAACCTATAAAAACTCTGTTGCAAATCCTTATGATTTTACAAGTGAACGAACGATTCCCTATTTTAACTTAACAGAGGATATCAAAAAGCATATCGATTTTGTAAAACAAGCAATTGGCAATTTAGATGGATTTGTAGATGATATAATTATTCGTGAGAATGAAGACTTTTACGATATTGAAGTAGTATCTGAATTACAAGAGTCGAGCTATAAGATCAGAAAAGAGACCGGAGAAATATATGATGAATTTCACGCGTATCTAGAACCAATTCCATTTGATGTTGATAATACTAACGAATTTAAAGAGGTCGATTTTTCTGAGATTAAGAACTAAAAGAAGTTACCTATTCAGTTATTCTAGCTCTTGAGTTCATATGGTTTAAGGTCTTTTCTTTATTATTCCTAAACCTCTTTTTTCATAAATTATAAGCAGTACTATCTTTAACAGAATTCAATACAAACGAGCTGTGTATGGTAGAAATTCCGTCAATGATCGATAGTTTTTCATTCATAAATTCATGAAACGCCGCAATATCATCTAATGCGATTTTAAGTAAATAATCAAAATTACCCGATACTTGATGACATTCCATAATATCGGGTAGTAACAATATTTGCTCTTTAAAACTGTCTGCCAATTTCTTTTGTTGCTTCAATAAGGTAACTTGACAATAGGCGATTAATTTTTTTTCAATTTTCGTTCTATCGAGTAGGGCAACATATGCTTTTATAATTTCTTGTTGTTCTAGCTTTCTAATTCTTTCGTAGGTAGGGGTAACGCTCAATCCTACTTTAGCTGCAATTTCTTTGGTATTTTGCTTCGCATTTTCTTGAAGTTGCATCAATATTTTGCCATCAATCGTATCCATACTAGATTATTTTTCTGTTATCTAACTCAACAAACCTTTAAGTAGTTATTCAAAACTGCTAAATTAACTATGGTAGTTTAATATTCTGTATTTTAATAAAAATAAGTAATAAATTATTAGTAACTGTACTTTTACAGAATTAAAATACGCATAACAAACTACAACGAATATGAATAACGAACAACAGATAGATGAGCTGTTAGCCAAGCTAATTCAAGAGAAAGACAGAGTTATAGGTTATCCAGTAGCAAAAGATTTTGATTATTCAAGATTATACGAGTTTTTAAAGCACCCCATAAATAATGTTGGCGACCCTTATGAAGATAATACGTATAAGGTTCAAACACATGAAATGGAGCGTGAAGTGGTTGATTTCTTCGCGAAATTATATAGAGCAGATCCAAACGATTTTTGGGGATATGTAACTAACGGTGGCTCTGAAAGTAACCTGTATGGTTTATACTTGGCAAGGGAATCTCACCCCAAAGCAATGGTGTATTTTTCAGAATCTACACATTACAGTGTAAAGAAAAATATTCATTTATTAAACTTACCTAGTATTACGATTAGAGCGCAAGAGAATGGCGAATTAGATTATGAAGATTTAGAAAACACCTTGCAATTGAACAGAGATAAGCCAGCTATTGTTCTAACCACATTTGGCACGACTATGACCGAGGCGAAAGATGATGTTTCGAAGGTGAAAAGAATATTGAAGAAATTGGCTATTCAAAATCACTACATACATTGCGATGCTGCTTTGGCGGGTTCTTATGGTCCTTTTATAGAACCACGTATTCCGTTCGATTTTCAAGATGGCGCCGATAGTATTTCTATCAGCGGTCATAAGTTTATTGGTTCACCATTTCCTTCTGGTGTCATTATAGCAAAGCGCTCGTTGAGAGATAGAATAGCAAGGGGTATATCATATATCGGTTCGTTAGATACCACCATTACAGGTTCTAGAAACGGACATAGTCCGCTGTTTTTGTGGTACGCCATAAAAAAAATGGGTGTAAAAGGTTTAGAAGCGCGTTACCGTCATAGTTTAGAAACTGCCGAGTATTGTAAGCAAGAACTTCTAAAAATAGGCATCAACGCATGGAAGAATGAAGGGGCTATTACCGTTGTGTTGCCTAAAGTTGCCGATGCCATTAAAAAGAAATGGCAATTAGCGACCGATGATATTACGCATGTAATATGTATGCCCAATGTTACAAAGGATCAAATAGATGAGTTTATTCAAGATATAGTAGAAGAGAATAAAAAAGGTGCTCAGAAAGACCACCAAGAATTTGCGCTACAAGATTAAAAAAAGTTTCAATTTTATAAAAGGCCCATTTCTATAGTTATTGAAATGGGCCTTTTCTTTTGGCCGTATTAACTGTTCTTTAATTTGCTATTACCTTTAAGGGAATGTAGACTTTCAATTGATGAATTAGTAAGGTTAGGGTATATAGTTATAGTTGACAGCGTTTTAAGTTCTTGAAAGTCATTTTTATATTTATTTGAATATTTGAGTATGATAGTCTTAAAATGAGGTATATTCATTTATTGAAATTTTAATGATCGGTAATACCCCCTTTAACCTGTTACTAAGAATGAAAAGCCTATTTTCTAGAGAGAACATGATGAAGTTAAAGTCACTTATTGGTTCTGCCAAAACCTATATTGTTCTATTAGTTTTAGCAATTGCCTTGTTACTATATACCGTTAGTGTAGGCTACAAACAAGTAAATAGACTTCATAAAACGGGAGATTTAGTTTCGCACACACTAGAGGTACAGCGTACTATTATAGAGCTTTTTTCTAAATTTTTAGAGGTAGAAGCTATTCAAGTTAAAAAACTTTTTAAATCCGAAGAGAGTAATCTTTCTGCCATTGTGTTTACAGAAATGGGTCAGTCGTTAGATAGGCTGAATACACTTACGGCAGATAACGATGCCCAACAAGAGCGCGTTAAAGCATTACAACTTTTACGAGACAGAATTAAGGTTGAAATAGACACTACTACCATCGTTGATGCTATTGGTTCACAAGATAGTTTGGAAGTAAAAGATAGTATAGTAATTCATCTTGTTGGTTTACGCTATAAACGCAATGAACGAATATCTAAAATTGTGGCGGAGTCTCAGGTCATAAAAGATAGAATGCTTTCTGAAGAGAACTATTTAATGGTTGCTCGAAAAGAAGAATACACGTCGCAATCATTTTTAACGCCGATGTCATCTTTATTGGTTGGCTTAACGGCCCTGGGTATTTTTCTAATTGGTTTTATAAGTATCTATAAGCAGAAAGGTGAAATTCAAGAGGTAAACAGACAAGTTTTTATTCAGAATAAAAAGCTACAAGAAACTGAAGAGTTTTTAAAGGGTGTATATAAAAGCTCGAACAATGTCATTAGTCATTTTGAACCCATTGTAGATGCACACAAGAATATAATCGATTTTCAATTTAGGTATACCTCTAATGCCATAGAAAAAGTAACAGGGTCAGAACAAAATGATATTATAGGTGGCTCACTTTTAGAGATGTACCCAATGGTTTTGGAAAACGGACTTTTTGCATTAATGAAAGAGTGTTATGTTAGTGGCAATACCCAAGAGCATGAGAGTGTATATACGTTTGAAGGTGAAAAAAAATACATTTTTAATACGATTGTAAAATCTGCTAACGGAATTACAAATACCGCTTGGGATACTTCAAAAATTAAAAAAGCTGAAGAAGAGCTCAAAAAACTGAATGAAGACTTAAGCCTTCAAAACACCATTTTTAAAGAGGCTGAAAATGTAGCGGGTGTAGGTAGTTTTATTTGGTATTTAGATGATGGTACAGCAACGGTTTCTGATAACTTTTATAGAATTCTTGGGGTTGAGCCCAATAGCTTTGAGGTTACTTTTAGCTCTTACAAAGAATTTGTGCATCCAGATGATATTGCCATATTTGAGTCAATAGGTGCCAATGTAGAAGAGAAAGGTGCATCTACCGTTTTTGCATACCGTGTTTTTACCAAGACGAAAGGCGTAAGGCATTTAGATTTAAAAGGAAAATATGTTGAAATAGACAATAGACCTGTATCGGTGGGTATTGTGCAAGATATTACTAGCCGTGTAGAAAAAGATAGAGCACTTATTGATAGTTATGAGAAATTGAAGCTTAGTAATGAAGAGCTAGAATCTTTTAATAGAGTAGCTAGTCATGATTTGCAAGAGCCTTTACGCAAAATTCAAATGTTTATTTCTCGAATAGAAGACGATGATGAAAAGAACATGCCTGCCAGTATTCAAAATTATTTTGGAAAGATTAAAGATGGTACGTTTAGAATGCGAGAATTGATACAGAATTTACTTTCCTATTCAAGAATAGATAAGGTTAATTCAAAATTCGAAAATATTTCTTTGGGTGAAATTATAGGGAAAATTGAAGATGAATTATCGCAACTCATTAAAGATACCGGTACTTCTATTTCTTACGAGAATTTGCCTGTTATTCTGGGTATACCTTTTAAAATCGAACAACTTTGTACGAACCTTATTAGTAATTCTATAAAGTATAGCAAAAAAGATGTAGCTCCCAAAATAGTCATTAGCTCTAAAAAGGTACGAAATTCAGAAATTGTAGAAAACTTTAGTAAGACTACAGAATACTATTATAAAATCTCATTTGCAGATAATGGTATTGGCTTTGAACCCGAATTTGCTAGTAATATATTTGAGGTGTTTCAAAGGCTACATTCCAAAACCGAATATTCTGGTACAGGTATCGGACTCTCCATTTGTAAAAAGATAGTTGAAAAACATAATGGTTATATTCATGCTATTGGCAAGAAAGACAAAGGTTCTACTTTTGTCATTTATTTACCTGTTAATTAAAATCTTCAACACCTATATTTGAAGTTATATTTATAGTTTCAATACGTATCACATCAGCCATGAACAAACTCAAAATACAAACAGATCGATTAGAATTAAGGCTAATTGGCGTGGCAGATGTAGAAGTTATTCATCGCTTACATATCATACCCGAAACAGATAAATTCAATACCCTTGGTATACCTGAAAACCTACAAGAAACCCGTGAAGTGATAACTCCTTGGGTCGAAGCTAATAACGCTGCCGAAATCCGAAATTATACCTTTGCTATTCAGCATAAAACGAATGGTGAATTTATTGGTTTATTCGGATTAAGATTGGGTCCTAAAAAATATAAGAGGGCAGAGGTTTGGTATAAACTACATCTCGATTATTGGAATAAAGGTTATGCAACAGAATCTTTAAAAGCAGTTTTGAACTACGGATTCGATGTGCTTCAGCTTCATCGAATAGAAGCAGGCTGTGCAGTAGCTAATATAGGTTCGGCAAAGGTGATGGAAAAAGTAGGGATGAAACAAGAAGGTCGAAAGCGGAAAATTCTCCCCTTACAATCCGGATGGTCAGATAGTTTTGAGTACGCCATTCTAGAAACTGATGTGCGTAATTAATATTATGAACTAAAGTACAGGGAAATGGATAAGAAAATCGGACTTAAAGATGCTATCTCTATAGGTATAGGCGGTATGGTCGGTGGCGGTATTTTTGCCGTTCTTGGGCTTGCGGTGGCCTTGGCTAAAGGTGCAACACCGGTCGCATTTCTTTGGGCAGGTATAATTGCATTGCTAACTGCATATTCGTATGCTAAACTTTCAAAGAAATATCCAGAAAATGGTGGTACAGTAAAGTTCGTGCATCAACACTTTGGTAACGGAATTTTCGCTGGCGGTATCAATAATCTGTTGTGGATCAGTTATATTGTTATGCTAGCACTCTACGCATCGGCATTTGGATCCTATGCGACCGAATTACTTTCGGTTTCAGGTTCAAAAGAAATCGACACACGTATATTTCAAACATCCATCTTACTAATTGCACTGCTCATCAACTATTTAAGTGTTAAGCTGGTTAGTGAGATAGAGTCTATGGCAGTGATCATAAAACTATGTATTCTGGTTGCATTTATTGGTGTAGGTTTTTATGGGTTGTCTGCTCATCCAGAAAATTTACAACAATTATCACCCGAAAATTGGGAGAGCCCCATGCTCATACTTTCTGGTGGTATGGTCATTTTTGTTGCATATGAGGGTTTCGAATTAATTGCAAATTCCGTAGCCGATTTAAAAGATAGAGAGAAGAATACGGCCAAGGCTTATTTTGGTGCTGTTGGTTTTGTAATCATATTATATATTCTTATTGCTATCGTAACTGTTGGTGCCTTACCATTTAATCAGATAGCAGATGCCCAAGATTATGTATTGGCAAAAGCCGCAGAGCCAACATTAGGTCAAATTGGTTTTACCGTTATGACCGTTACGGCATTGATTTCCACTTTTTCAGCTATTAACGCTACTGTATTAGGTAGTGGCAGGGTTAATTATGACATCGCAGAAGACGACGAGTTGCCGAAGTATTTTTGCCATATTTTTTGGGGTAAACCTATAGGGTTTTTAATAACGGCATTGCTGTCAATTGCATTGGTTAATCTGTTTAATCTGAAAAGTATATCAACAGCGGGTAGTGCAGGCTTTTTGTTGATTTTTTGCATCGTAAATTACATCGGTTACAAAGAACACAAAGAACTAGAATCTAGAAGTTATATTCATTTACTGGCAAGTGTACTTTGTTTATTGGCTTTTTCGACATTGATTATTCAGCAGTTTTCTGAGAATAAAGTAGGGGTGTTAACCGCATTAGGTATAATTGTTTTTTGTTTTATTCTTGAACTAGTTTATAAAAAGACCGAAACTAAAGTAGTGTAGTATGCAAATAATAAGGGAGCGTAAATTTGCTGGTATTGGTATTGTTATAAGTTTGATTGTAGTTGGTCTATTATATTATACAAATGCTATGGTAGGTTTCCCAGATGGTCATTTGACAGAATTTGATCGATTTTATAAAGAGGTCATCTTCCCGATTTTTATGACTATTAATCTCTTGTTTTTAATCGTTTTTTCAACCCTGTTTTTCGTCAAGAAAAAAGCGGGTTACCTATTGATTATTCAATTATTAGCATTGATACTCTATACTGTGGTTGATTACTATTTTTCTATCAACCTAGAGAACGGACAAGGTGGGTAATACTACTTCTTAAGGAGCTAATATTAAGCGCAATCTTTACAAACTCCAGAAAGCACACAGTTTACTTGTGTTAGTTGATAATCTTTGGGCAGAGCGAAATTAACAGGAATAGGCAAGCATTCTATAGTATCACATTTCTCGCATCTAAAATGAAAATGATGTAGAGATTCTTCAGCTTCATCGCACTTTACGCATATGGCGAAATATTGCCTACCATTGTCTGCCGCAATTCTATGTAAAATTCCGTCTTCACAATAACGATTTAAAACACGGTAAATAGTAGCCCTGTTTATAACAACACCTATTTTCTCTTCAATGGCAGTTTGACTCATGGCTTTGCCAGAAGTTTCTATAACAGAAAGCACGGCATCTTTTGTTGCTGTATTTCTTCTTTTCATTTAAAAATGTCTTTTAATGCGATTTAGTTGCAATAATACAAATTATTTATATATTTGCCGATAATTATTAATGCGATTAAGTTGCAATAATGAGTTTGATGAAATCAAATCATGTAGCGTTTTAGTGGTCAGAACTAATGGAATAATTCATTTAAATATATTTTATTAAAAGAATATGCAGGCAACAAATAATTTTGATGTAATCATAGTAGGTGGTAGTTACGCTGGTTTAGCAGCAGCGATGTCTTTAGGTAGGTCGTTAAGAAAAGTATTGGTAATTGATAGCGGTAAGCCTTGTAACAGGCAAACGCCACACTCACATAATTTTCTAACACAAGATGGTAAAACCCCCAGCGAGATTAGTGCGATAGCAAAGTCTCAAGTTTTAGCATATGAGACTGTAAGCTTCATAGATGACAAAGCAGTTGGCGGTTCAAAGAATGAAAATGGCTTTTCTGTTAGCACGGCAACGGGAGCAACGTATACCGCTAAAAAAGTGGTTTTTGCTACCGGCATTAAAGACATCATACCCAACATAAAGGGTTTTGCTGAATGTTGGGGTATCTCTGTTGTTCATTGCCCGTATTGTCATGGGTATGAGATTAGAAATAAAAAGACAGGTATTATCGCAAACGGTGAGCGCGCCTATCATTTAGCACCTATGGTAAACAATCTCACCAAAGATATTCGTATGCTGACTAATGAGCCAGCTTCTTTTTCTTCAGAACAATTGAGCAAATTAAAAGATAATGATATCGATATTGTAGATAAGAAAATTGTTGAGGTTGAACATGAGAACGGGTATGTAAACAACATCGTTTTTGAAGACGGAAGTAAAGAAAAGTACGAAGCGCTCTACGCTGCCTTGCCTTTTATTCAGCATAGCGATATACCTGATGCATTAGGTTGCGAATTAAATGAAGAAGGTTACATTCAGGTTGATAACATGTACAAAACTACAATTGAAGGTGTATTCTCTTGTGGCGATAATAGTATAAAGATGCGTTCATTGGCAAACTCTGTAGCATCGGGTACTATGGTAGGTGCGGTAATTAATATGGAATTGGTTAAAGAGCAGTTTTAGTTTTTATGTTTTAAGTGATAATTTTATATTGCTTGTATGAATCTAAACCAAATAACTGTTCCTTCTTTAAATGTCGAGAAAGCAATATCATTCTATGAAAAATTAGGATTAAAATTGATTGTAAAATCGCTTCCTAACTATGCGAGATTTGAATGTCCGGACGGGAACTCAACTTTTTCTATTCACCTAGTCGTAAAATTACCTGAAGGAGATGGTGTATATATTTATTTTGAATGTGATGATCTTGATGAGAAGGTCGAGCATCTTAAAAATAGCGGAATACAATTTGATCAAGAACCAACAGATGAAAGGTGGCTGTGGAGAGAGGCACGGTTAAAAGATTTCGATGGCAATCAACTAATTTTGTTTTACGGTGGTGAAAATAGATTAAATCCGCCTTGGCGATTAGAATCTTAACGCATTTTCATTCTAATTATAAACCGGTAGTTTCGGTCATTTCTAACAATCTGTTATAAAAGACATTTACTCTTGCAAAATGTAAATTATGATGTTCATAGTTTAACTAAGTTAATTTTAACAAGTTAACAGTGTACTTCTCTATATTGTACAGATTAAGTAATACTAATCACTTGATGTCTACGTTAATCAATCTTATACTATAACAAATAGTATTTTTAACATGATATCCTGTTCGGATATTACATTTGTAAAACTTTTTAGATTGCCCTTGCGCAATGAAAGTTGAAAAGAAAAGTGTATAATTGAAAAAGACTTTATGGTCCATAAAAATGCTGAGGAAGAAAGATTAGCCGTTGAGGATAATTATAAAAACTGGAAAAGATGGGGTCCTTATTTGGCAGAGCGCCAATGGGGTACAGTAAGAGAAGATTATAGTCCAGAAGGGCATGCATGGAGTTTTGTTGGTCATGACAAAGCACGTAGTAACGCCTATAGATGGGGAGAAGAAGGTATTGGTGGATTTTGCGATTCTAGAGAAATTCTATGTCTAGCACCAGCTTTCTGGAACGGAAAAGATTCCATTTTAAAAGAGCGTTTATTCGGTCTTACTAATTATGAGGGTAACCATGGCGAAGATGTAAAAGAACTTTATTTTCATCAGGTTTCTACACCTACGCATTCGTATGCCAAATATTTATATAAGTATCCGCATAAGAAGTTTCCATATGCCGAGCTGGTTAGAAAGAATAAAAGCAGAAGTCGTGAGGAAGCTGAATTCGAAATTTTAGATACCAAGGCTTTTGCCAATAATACTTATTTCGATTGCTTCATAGAATATGCCAAAGAAGATGTTGGTGATATTTTAATGAAGGTTACTGTAGTTAATAGAGGTCCAAGAGCTGCTAATATTCACGTACTTCCGCATTTGTGGTTTCGTAATTTTTGGAAGCATAACAACAGGTTTGAAAGACCTGAGATGAAATCTATTTCAGATGGTTCTGTACAGTCTCGTAGTACGCGAAATGGTCGTTACTATTTTTATCATGAGCATGGAGATCAGCTTTTCTGTGAGAACGAAACTAACAACCAACGTATTTACGGTGTACCTAATGAGGTCGAATACGTAAAAGATGGTATCAATGACCATGTTGTTGATGGGCAACCAACGGTAAATCCAGATAAAAAAGGTTCCAAATTTGCTGTGTGGCATAAACTTCGTTTAAAATCTGGAGAAGAAAAATCAATAAAAGTCCGTCTTAGTAAAAAGAAACTTGCCGATCCATGGGGTGATTACGATGCTATTTTTGAAAAGAGAATTAAAGAGTGTGAGGAGTTTTATGGTAATATCTTAAAAAAAGAACTTCCGGTTCAGCAACAAGAAATTGCTAAAAAAGCCTTTTCTGGTTTACTTTGGACGAAGCAGTTCTATTACTATGATGTATATAAATGGCTGTTTGGCGGACCAGGAGAAGCTAAACCTTATAGAACAGATTCTAGAAATGTACATTGGGAACATTTGACCAACCGTCATGTAATTTCTATGCCCGATAAATGGGAGTACCCTTGGTATGCCGCATGGGATCTTGCTTTTCATATGGCATCTTTCGTAGAGATTGATCCTTATTTTGCTAAAGAGCAATTGCTATTGGTTTTACGTGAAAGCTATATGCATCCTAATGGACAAATACCTGCCTACGAATGGAATTTTAGTGACGTAAACCCACCTGTACATTCATGGGCAGTGTGGACGGTTTATGAGAAAGATAAAAAACGAACAGGGAAAGGCGATACAAACTTTTTAGAAAAAGCGTATCAGAAGTTATTGGTCAACTTTACTTGGTGGGTCAACCAAAAAGATAAAAGTGGAACCAACCTTTTTGAAGGCGGATTCTTAGGCTTGGATAATATTGGAGTTTTTGATCGTAACCATATGCCAGAGGGTATAACACGTATGCAACAGGCAGATGCTACTAGTTGGATGGCGATGTTTACCTTGAATATGCTTCGAATGTCTCTTGAGCTGGCAAAAGAGAATCCGAATTATGAGGATAGTGTGGCTAAATTTTTTAGACATTTCTTGAATATCGCTTGGGCAATGCACCACATCGGTCAAAAAGATATTTCACTTTGGGATGATGAAGATAATTTCTATTATGATGTTGTAGAAATGTCTAATGGTAATACAGACCGATTAAAAGTGAGGTCATTGGTTGGTATTATACCAATGTTTGCTGTAGAGATCATTCATAAAGATTTGTTCGATGAGCTAAAGCACTTTAAGGTTAGAGCGGCAGAAATTGTTAGAACTAGACCAGATTTGGCTTCTTTGATTTCTAATATCGAAGAATTTAATTCAGACGGTAATTATCTATTCTCGATTATGCGCGGATTCCGATTAGAGAAACTGTTGTTTCGTTTATTGGATGAAAAAGAGTTCTTGTCCGATTATGGTATTCGCTCACTTTCAAAATATCATGAAGAACATCCGTATGTTTTTCAACATAACGGGCATCATCAAATTTCGTATGAATCTGGGGAAAGTCAATCTAACATGTTTGGAGGTAACTCTAATTGGCGTGGACCAATTTGGCTGCCTTTAAATTATATGATCGTACAATCGCTTCGTAAATATTACTCATACTACGGTAAACAATATGTATATGAGTTTCCAACAGGTTCTGGGGTAAAATTAAACTTGAACGAAATAGCAAATGAGATTTCTAAAAGATTGATTAAATTGTTTGAGCCTAATGAAGATGGTAAGTTTGTGTACCATTCAGAAGATGCTAATCATGTATTTACTAAAAATGAGCACTTTAAAAAAGAGCATTTCTTTTATGAGTTTTTTGATGGCGATTCCGGTAAAGGTTTAGGAGCTTCTCACCAAACTGGTTGGACAGCCTTGGTTGCAAACCTAGTTATGGAACTAGAGGAAAATAGTTAACGTAGACTTTTGTAAAATCTAAAAAAGCGAGGTATGAAAATATCTCGCTTTTTGTTTTTGATACTATACTACAGATGTGATAGCTTCATGTGCCTCTACTGCAAAACTCCTAATTTTAGGATCTTCATCATTTAAATAACTTTCGACTATACTTAAATACCGAGGCTCTTTTTGTTGTGCGATGAGGTATAGTACTGCAAGTTTAACCTTAAGATCGTTACCTTGTAGTAGCAATTTAAAGCATTCCAGTTCTGTCGGTATTTTATGCTTTATTTTTTGAAGTTCTTCTTCAGATGAAATATCTAAAGCAGATTCTTCAATAATGGGCAACAGTTTTCGCTTAAGTTCACCGGTCAAAAGGTTGTCTAAGAATTCAATGGCATTGTGCTGTGCTTCTTGTTTCTCGCTCAATAAGCCTTCATAAGCTATACTAACATCTTTTTGATGGTAACGTAAGCCTAAGAGTTTAAAAATACGTTCCAATCCAGAATCTAGTCGGCGTTCTAAAAGTTCTAAAAGACTGGTGCGAGCATCGCGTTCGGCATCGCTAATTTCTTTTTTAGATTTATTTCTATTTCGGTACGATATGATAATCTGCGTATGCATAGACGATAAGGTCTGATGATGTAGTTTACATTCATCAAAAATGACCGATACCACTTTATATCGATTGAATTTTAATTGCGGATGCGTTGTTCTTATTGCACTTAAAGCACGAATTACTTCTAAACGAATGGTAAGGTCATTATCTGTTAAAATGGCTAATAAATGATGCACAGCTTCTTTTGAATGAAAAGATTGCATTGCTGCAGGTATAAACCGAAGTACCGTTAAGGGTTGTAAACGTTCTTGCACATTGTTTCGTAACAAAGGTAAAATCTGTACCCCATATTGTTTAAAAGCTTCTAGTACAGTTGATCTATATTTTTTTTGTGCTAAAAACGGAATTATATGTTGAGCTAATGTTGGGTCAGTTGCTACCCCAATGGCCTTTATTGTTGTCATTACGATTTCTTCGTTTTCATGATGTAGAAAGGCAATGAGCTTATTGTAGAATATAGGCATATTAGCCACGCCTAAAATTTCAATGACAGCTACTATGTAAGAGTAATCTTTTTGGTTTGCTTCAATGTTTTTGATAGCAACTGAAATACGGTCCAATAACGAATAACGTTGCTTTAAAGAGTAGTTGTTTTTTGCGGCTCTCGCTAAACAGTATAGCGCTGCCATTGCAATTCGCTCATTAGAATGTTCTAAATACGCATCAAATACGAAAGATTTGTCTTTGTGGGCAAAACTTAAAACATAAGCCAAAGTAGCAATGGTTAATTCTCTATCATCGATTTTCAATAACTCAGAGACTTCGGCAGTCATACTCCTTGAGTTTAAAAAGTATAAATTCTGAATCGCCGATAACTTCACTTTGTTGCTAGGGTGTTCCAATAATAACTCCACATCGTCGGCAAAACGTTTGTCATTAATTTCCATCAATTTTTCGAGCATAAAAAGAATTTGCTCTTCGGTGCCATTTTTGAATACGGTGCGCATGCCAGACACTATAGATACTTTTGATTGCGAGATTTTTTTGGTCTTCTTACCACTATCTGTCAATACCTCTAAATTCGTTCTAAAGGTTTTGTAATACTCTATTCTAACTTTATAAATGAAATACAACCATAAACATACCAGTACAATGATTAAAACGCCAATATAGAATGAAGGCAGATCTAGCCCACGCACTACAAATATTAATAGGCATCCGGCAATACCGGTTGCTAAACTATCTACTACGACATCGATGAATGATTTCGTCTTGTTCTTAAGGTCGAAAGGCAGGGGTAAGGTCAGCAATTCCGAGGCACTTTTATGAATAGATTGTTTGAGTATTCCATCCATAGCCTTAATCACTACAACTGCTGAGAGCTCTGGTAATAATAGAAACAGAATACTTCCGCCGAATATACCAATGGGTAATAGGAGCAATGAAAAACTTACACCCCAAATACCTACAATTCTATGGGTGAAAAATAGCTGTATAACCAGTGATAATAAGTTGAAGGTCGAAAACCAAAAAGCAAAAAATGCAGTAAGGTCGTCGGCATCGGTAATCGCAGATGAGGCAAAATCACTAAACAGGTAATCTACTAATTTGGCAACCACAACACTAACGGCTACTATACTGGCAATGTAGGTGAGGTGTTTAGATTTTAAGATGAGTTTTAATGGCGGCTCTGAAATGTTGGTAGCCGATTTATGTTTTTTGACGCTTCCGTTTTTTCGTACTCTGATATTCCAGATTCTTCTTAGTAATGGAATACAAAAGAAAAGGAGTAGGGCAGCAACGAACATTAAGTTTTCATTACCGATTAGTGGAGCGAGAATAGAGGTAAGGTATCCGCCGAAAATACCACCAATAATAGCTCCTGATCCAATAAAGCCGAACAATCGTTTTGCTTCTCTAATATTGAATACCAAGTTTGCCAATACCCAAAATTGCGATGCAGATAATACTGCATAAATTGCTACCCATATATAAAAGAAGTAGAGTAACACACCGCTGACCACATCTAGCGAGAGCAGTATACCCAAGCCTATTAAAATGACAATAGAACTAATAATGGTCACCTCAATTACTTTTTTAAGCGGAAATTTTGATACTGCTTTTGAATAGAAATAAGAGGTAGCTACGGCAGTTATTGCAACTAACAAGAAAGCAAAAGGCAATTGTTCAATACCTAATTCTGATAGAAAAAGGGCGTTGACCGTAGGTTTTATAATAAGCAATACGGCGATGACCAAAAAAATGTAGGCGAGCATCCAAAGAGATACTTTGAACTCGCCTTCACGTACATCGAAATTTTTTTTAATGAGTCTTTCTACCATTCAAAAAAGGAAATTGCTATTCCAATACCTAAAGTACAGGCTTTTTTAGTACCTTTTCAATTGGTTTTACTAAATCTCTGATAATTTGTTCGCCATTGGCATCATCTATCAAAGCAACTAGAATATATCTTCTGTTACTGTCCTTGCCCCAAACCAATATGGAGTCAGAATGGTAGGTACGCCAAGAACCCGATTTTCTGAACAATCTGGCATTTGGTGCAATCTTATCTAACGTATTTACAAATTTATGGTGCAGCTCTGGATCTTCAAGAATATCTAGCATCTGCTTAGATCGTTTTTGGTTCACTAGCTTACCGTTCGCCAATAAATAGTAATACCTACATACTTGGGTGACAGATGCAGCGTGACTCAAATTTTTTAAAGGTTCTCGGTTTGTTTCTCCGCCACCTCCGTAGCGCTTACCAACCCAAAGTCCACCACCTTTTTGCTCATCGTAAAAAGCATATTTAGGATCTGTCATAACCGATTCAAGCTTCTCGTAACCAACGCGGTCTATCATTCTGGTTGCAGCAGAATTATCAGATTTACTGATCATTAGTCGCATATCTTTTTTAACCTCTGCGGTTTCTTTTAATTCGCTTTTTTCAATAGCATCCATAGCGGCTAAAAGAATAGCTATTTTAGGTAAACTAGCGGCATACATCATATGATTACCGTTTACACGTGCAAAACGCACATTTTCTGGATTACTTAGATCAACTAGACCAACTGCCATTTTCTTTTGTACGATCAAATCGTTCCATTCTGGGTGCGATGATAATTCATCTCTTAAGTTCGTTTGTAAAGAACTATCAAGCAGTTTTTGTAAGGGCTTGATCTTCGAATTATCTATTCGTAAGGGTAACTCATCTTGTGCGTTTAAGACAGCACAAAATAGAATTGAAAAAAGAAAAAAGATTCGGGTAGCTTTCATTGATTTTTGCTTATTTAAAAATGTAGTCAAAATTAGGTAATGCACTGATTTGTTAAATGTTAATTTTTGTATTTCTATAAAATTTTAAAACTGCCGTAAAATAACTGTGTAGCCCTATATACTGTAAAATGCTGTGTTAAAATTCTAAATATTTTCAGATTATATAGTACCTATGCGTCCCTTTGTTTAAAGAGCAAATGGGTTAAAAATTTATATTGACATTCAATTAAATAACTGTATCTTAAAAATGGAATATATGCAAACTTATGAATCTTAAAGATGGCGTTAAAACAGCTGAGAATAAAGTGTCGATAGAGGCACGTAAACTTAGCGATATGGTTAAAGATACAAGCAAATCTTTAGTAGACCGTTTAGAGTGCTTTGAAGATATTATAAGTTTAGAAGTTGGCGATACGGGTTTACATAGAGCCAAAACATTAGAGCGTGAGTTCAATGTTCGTCAGCTATATCTAAAATATGAAGGTGACAACCCTACCGGAACCCAAAAAGACCGTATTGCTTTTGCACAATTATACGATGCACTGCGTCGTGAGTTTACTGTGGTAAGTTTGGCTACTTGTGGTAATTATGGTGTGGCAATGGCGCTGGCATCTGATTTAGCGGGTATTGCCTGTAAAATTTACATTCCAGAAAGTTACCATACCGATCGTGTAATTGAAATGGAAACTTTAGGTGCTGAGATAATTCGTTTACCTGGTAGTTATGAAGATGTGGTTACCGAAAGTTCTCGGTTAGCAGCCGAACATGGTTGGTATGATGCCAACCCTGGTGGTGCCAACACTCCGCTACAAATATCTGCCTATGCACAAATTGCACAAGAGATTTTTGAAGATTTAGGCGATGCGCCTAAATATTGTGCAATTCCTGTTTCTAATGGAACGTTGTTCGCGGGAATTTATAGGGGATTTGTAAATCTATATAAAAGAGGAAAGACTTCTCGTATTCCTAAAATGATAGCGGCATCATCATCGCGTAAGAACCCGATTGTGGAGTCGTTTTTACAAAATTTAGATCATTGCAAAGATTTGAATCCCGCAGCAATTAAAGAAACAAAATACAACGAACCATTGATTAACTGGCATAGTTTCGATGGGGAAGAGGCATTGTATGCATTGAAAGAATCTGAGGGAGAAGCTTTTAATGTCAGCGATAAAAAACTGAAAGAGATGACTTCTCTTTTATATAAAAAAGAAGGATTTCGAATTTTACCGGCATCTACAGCGGGTTTGATCGGACTCTTAGAATTAGACGAAAAAATGAATTTTGAGCCTGACCGTTTTGTGGCAGTGCTCACTGCAAAAAATTAAATAAATAGATGAAAAAAGTTATAGACGGTAAGGCATTGGTATATTGTGAGGGAGCATTTAATACTCCGAATGGTAAAACTGCACACGGGCTGGTTCGCTTTACCGAGCGTTATGATGTTGTGGGTGTTTTAGATGAAAAATATGCAGGTAGAGATGCCGGTGATGTTTTAGATGGTAGACCTAATGGTATTCTTGTTTTTAAAGATTTAGAAACTGCGATTGTAGCACTTACCGCTAGTGAGAACCTACCAAGTTATTTGGTTATTGGTCTTGCTCCAGATGGTGGCAGATTGCCACAAGTGGCAAAAGCGACCATTAAAGCTGCTTTGCAACAAGGTTGGAATGTAGATAGTGGCTTACATGATTTCTTAACTAATGACCCTGAGCTTGTGGCTATGGCTAAAGAGAAGAATGTAAGAATTAGAGATATAAGAAAGACTCCGGATCGTGATCAATTACACTTTTTTACGGGTGATATTGAAAAAGTAGACTGCTTGAAATTAGCGGTTCTAGGAACGGATTCTGCGCTAGGAAAACGAACTACGGCTTGGATATTGGTTCACGCATTTCGTAATGCAGGTAAAAAAGCAGAAATGATTGGAACCGGACAAACAGGATGGATGCAAGGTGCTAAATATAGTATGGTAATGGATAGCTGTATTAACGATTTTGTTTCAGGTGAAATTGAACATGCTGTGGTAAGTGCCTATAATAATGAGGACCCAGATGTCATTGTTATTGAAGGGCAGGGAAGTTTAATGAATCCTGCTTATCCTGGCGGATTTGAAATTCTAGCTGCCGGTAGACCAGATTATGTAATTCTGCAACACGCGCCAAAAAGAGTAGAGTATGACGGATTCCCAGGTTATAAAATGCACTCTTTAGAAGAGCAAATAAATGCTATTCAAGTGATTTCTGGTAAGCAAGTTATAGTAATTACTGTTAATCATGAAGATATGGAAAAAAGTGAAATTCTTGATGTTTGTAAGGCTATTACCCTAGAAACTAAACTACCTGCTTTTGATGTATTAGAGTATGGTGCTGAAGATTTAATTACACTTTTAATGACAAAATTAAAATGAAAATTACCCATATTTCTTTTGAGTGTTTAGATCTTAAATTGTCTGACCCTTATACTATTGCTTACGAAACAATCGACCGTACCAGTAATTTTATTTTAAAGGTTGAAACTGATACTAAAATTGTGGGTTACGGTTGTGCGGCACCTGATCCTGTGGTTACTAATGAGTCGCCAAGTGATGTTACCTATGCTATTAATAATATCATTGTTCCGTATTTATTGGGTAAAGATCCATTTACGTATGCATTGTTGTTGTTAGAACTGAAAGAGTTATTGGGTAAAAGGTCATCGGCTCTTGCAATGGTAGATTTGGCTTTGTTCGATATCATGTCAAAAAAGGCTGAGGTGCCTTTGTATAAATTTTTAGGCGGATATCGTACTAACATTGCTACCAGTATTACTATTGGTATTATGGGTGTAGATGAAACTTTGTTGAAAGCGACCGAATTTGTAAACCAAGGCTTCACTATTTTAAAAATAAAAGGTGGTGCTAATCTTGAAGAGGATATTGCCAAAATGAAGATGATTCATGAAAAGTATCCTAATATTGAATTACGATTCGATGGTAACCAAGGCTACTCGGTAAAAGAGTCGGTAGCTTTTGTAAAAGCAACAGCAGCCATAGGTATTGAAATATTTGAACAACCAACAAAAGTTGAAGCAGAAGAACGACTGGGAGAAGTAACCGATCAGGTGAGTATTCCCGTTATGGCAGATGAAAGTTTAAAAACTTTGACAGATGCATTTCGTTTGGCACAAAACGAGCGTGTAGATATGGTAAATATTAAGCTTCAGAAAGTTGGTGGTATTTGGGTAGGAATGCATATCAACTCAGTAGCAAAAGCTGCGAAATTAGATGCCATGGTAGGGTGTATCGATGAATGCGGATTAGGTATCGCTGCCGGTTTACATTTTGCCCTATCTAGACCAAACATTGTGTATGCTGATCTAGACGGACATTTAGATATTATTGATGATCCATATCATTCCATATTTAAATTAGAGAAGGGAATTTTATACCCTACTGAAAAATATGGTTTAGGTTTCTCAGAATCTAATTAAAGAATTAGTCGTTTTCTAACTGCTCAATAAGGTTGGCTACTAAAGCGGTCCAACCTGTTTGATGCGAAGCTCCCAAACCGCGACCATTTTCGCCGTGAAAATACTCGTAGAATAATATCAAATCCTTAAAATTAGGGTCTTGGTAGTATTTCTCGTAGTTCTTATTGATGGCTCGGTTTCCGGCTTCATCTTTCTCGAACATCTTAATAAGACGTTTACTCAATTCATCACTAACCTGTTTTAGATTCAGTAGTTTTGAGCTTCCCGTTGGGTATTCAAAAAGAAAATCATTGCCATCATACCATTGGTATTCACGTAATGCCTGAATGAATAAGTAATTCATCGGCATCCAAATAGGACCGCGCCAGTTAGAATTACCACCAAATAAAGAAACGGTAGATTCTGCAGGTTCATAATCAATAGAATAATCTATACCATCAATATGAATTTGATACGCTTTCTCATGTATTTTAGATAACGACCTAATGCCGTAATCGCTCAAGAATTCTTTCTCATCTAAAAGAGCGGCAACTAATTTTTGCATTCGATCTTTCGGAACCAATGATAAAAGCAAATCCCCATCTGCTTCATATTGCTGAATAACCTCGTATTTTAAATTCTCGGCACGGTATTTCTTAAACCAAAGCACACTTGCCTTAAATTTCGGGAATTTGTCTAAAACACTTTTCTTAATCGTAAGCACAGCTGCCAATGATAACATACCGGCAATAGATCGTACTTTTATAGTAGTCGATTGTCCGTCAGGTAATGTCAATCGGTCATAGAAGAACCCTTCGACATCGTCCCATGTATTGGCTTTATCAGTGTCCATTTTGTTCAATGCTTCGGCTATGAATATGAAATGGCCGAAATATTTGGTTGCCATATCTTCATACGAATCGTCATGTTCTGCAATCCGCAAACTAATCTCTAACATATTTAGACTGTACATGGCCATCCAAGCGGTACCATCTACTTGATCTAGAGAACCACCACCGGGTACACCATGGCTACGGTCAAAGACTCCGATATTATCCAAACCTAAGAATCCGCCTTGAAAAACATTGTTGTCATTTCTATCTAAACGGTTTACCCACCAATTGAAGTTCAAGTTGAGTTTATTAAACATTCGTTTTAAGAACTTAATATCTGGTACACCGGTAATAGATTTATCGGTTCCATAAATTTGTAAGGTTGCCCATGCCTGTACTGGCGGATTTACATCACTAAAATTCCATTCGTACGCAGGTATTTGTCCGTTAGGTGCCATGTACCATTCTTTGGTGAACAATAGCAATTGGTCTTTCGCAAACTCTGGGTCAATTGAGGCGAACGATGCACAATGAAAAGCAGAATCCCACGCGGCATACCAAGGGTATTCCCATGCATCTGGCATAGAAAGTATATCGTGATTGCGCAATGTTTTCCAATGGCTGTTACGACCTTCTAATCTTTCTTTTGGCGGCGGAGTAGTTTTGTAATCACCATCTAACCATTTTTCAACTTCGTAGTTATAGTATTGCTTCGTCCAAAGTAAACCTGCAAATGCTTGTTTTAAAATTGCTTTTCTATCTTCGGTTGCTTTTGAGGCTATTTCATCATAGAATAGAGCACACTCTTTTTGTCTCTTTTTGAATATGGAATCAAAGTCTGAAAAAGGTGCGTCAAGGGTTTCTTTGGTCAAACGAAGTTGGAATGTTTTTGATTCACCACCATCTAAAATGACTTGATATAAGGGCGCAAATTTAGTGCCCGAATTATTTTTTGTTGCTAACTCAAAATCATTGTTACAGACAGCGGTATGGAACAAATCTTTCTTAAACGGATGATCATTCTTATCCTTATAAACCTTTTCTCTATTGGTTTCGTTTTCTGTAAAGAATAACTGCGCTGCCTTTTGAAAATAAAGATTGTATTTACCCACGTACGGGTGGTCTATGTGAACAGATGGGTTTGCTTTTGTCCCTTGTTGAGTGATGGTCGGTTTTTTGGGCATTTCTTTAAATGACCAATGATTACGCATCACCATTTGCGGCAATAACGTAATAGGTGCAGGTTTTGAGTTTCTATTGGTTATGGTAATTTGAATAAGAATATCGGTTTCATCGCCTTTTGCATATTCTGTGCTTACATCAAAATAGGTGTTGTCATCGAAAATACCAGTATCCAATAACTCGAATTCTAGCTCTTTTCGATTCCGTTTTTGATTTTCGTCAATTAATTGATTGTACGGGTATGCTTTCTGAGAATACTTGTACAAATACTTCATGTAGGAGTGCGACGGCGTATTCTCTAAATAGTAATATAATTCTTTTACATCTTCACCATGATTACCCTGCGGACCAGTTAACCCGAAAAGGCGTTCTTTTAAAATAGGGTCTTTACCGTTCCATAAACCGATACTAAAACACATATTGCAATAACGGTCGCTAATACCTGCAATACCATCTTCACCCCAACGAAAAGCACGACTTCTAGCATGGTCATGTGGTAGATAGTTCCAAGCATCACCACCTGCACTATAATCTTCACGTACCGTTCCCCACTGACGTTCACTTAAATAGGGTCCCCATTTTAACCAATCTTTTTCTTCTGTATGTTGTTGGTCTAAACGCTTTTTTTCAGGGTTTTTCATTTGGTGTTTATTAAAGTAATTGCCGGTTGTTAGTCGAACGTAATATTATATACTAAAGCTAATTGGTGTCAATTTTAAAAAGTTCTGCTGCATTTTTCCAGAGAATCAATTCTTTCTTTTCATCGGTAAGATCTAATTGCCCCATGAATTTTAAATACGATTTCATGTTAGAGATAGGCCAATCAGTTCCATATAGAAGATACCTTGGGTCACCGGCATAAGTGATCATCTCTTCAATTTCCTTTTTCATGTAGCGTTCAAATTTATCAGAGAAGTCACCTAAAACCAACCCTGATATATCTGCGTAAACGTTTTTATTTTTATAAACGACCTCCATACAGTCTTTGATCCACGGGTTACCCACATGGCAAATCACGATTTTTAAATCGGGATAATCAACCGCCAAATCATCAATATGAATAGGGTGGGAATATTTAATTTTTCCGGTAGGGGCATACGTGTCACCAGAATGAAACATGACAGGAACGTCATACTCAATCGCCATTTCATACATGAGTTTAAATCGAATATCATTCGGATAAAATGGCTCGTAACCGGGGTAGAATTTTAAGCCTTTAATGAATCCTTTTTCAAGGTAATTGCTAATTTCTATTACATCTCTGTGGTTGTAATGTAAATAGCTAATACCCGATACTACACCTAAATTGTTGTAACCTTTTACAGCTTCTACCACTTGTTTGGTACTCGGTCTATGTTCATTGACTTTGTAGGAGGTAAGCACCAAAGAATAATCAATATTATTCGCTGCCATGTTTTCAGAAAGCTTATCTAAACTTTCGTTTAATGAAACCACTCTATCTTCATGATAGTTGTTGATGTGGGTATGTACGTCTATGATCATTGGTTATTTTTTAATATCAATTATCCTTTTAAGATAGTCGAAATCTTTTTCATCTAATAAGTTGATATTTCTAGATGTTACACTTTTAATTATGATATCTGTCTTTCTCAAAGTTTCAATCATCGGAATTATTTTTGAGCTATAATTGTTGTAAAAACGAATTATATCACCACGACAACAAGGAATCTTATATCCGCTTTGAGAACTTGTTATTAAGATTTTATTTTCCCTCAAATTACCTATTACTTCTTTACTAAATACACGTTTAGTTATATGAATATTGCGAATTTTAATTCTATCGATTATTTCATCAGAGTAGATATATTGATAGGGGTCTCTTTTAAATCTATAAATTAAATAGTTTAAACATATTAATTGATTTTTGATTTCTACAGCAGGATTGTCTTGATTTATGTTAATGAAGTTATTGATTTTAAAGAATAAGAAATCAACTAATTCTTTATTGTATTTTTCATCTTCTACATCAATATTGTGAAATCGATTTCGAGGATTTTCGGGCCATTCTCTTAAATGTAGAATATTTTTCTCTAGTACCTGAAGTATTTCAGAACTTCTAGGGCTTATTTTCTTAGGCTCATAACATCTTGACAAACTACCAGCAATAAAATCGGCTAATTGAATTAGTGGTTCATCCTTGCTATCACTAAAAGCAAACTTTGGACCTCTGAAAAGTTCTGTTTGTTTGTGATTTTTTTCAACATATTCAATGAAACCATTCATAAATTTTTCAGAACCATGATTATCCGAAACTAACTTTAAATAGGGGTAATAGTCATAAAGTTCTCTATTAAATAAACCATTTGTGTATTTGTAAAAACTATCTCTGAATTGCAATCCACTGTTTTCAAAAACTTTTCTTTTATCTACGATTATACTGTAAATTTTAAAATTGAGTTTTGTGATTTCCTTTAAGAATTTTATTCTTTTGTCTAAATCCTGGAACGCTTTTGCGCTTGATTTAATTTCTGGTGCTTGTGTGTATTTTGATGCAATTTTAACAAATTGAAGTCTAGTTTCATCAACGTAATGTTCTTCTAGAATAATTGCAGTTACTATAAAAAATGTTGAAACACCGTCCTTTGTAAAATGAATACTTTTATCACCTGATTCATCAATAAACCCTATTTTATCACTCAATTTTTTATAGTTAAGATGTTAATGGGGACTATATTTATTATTTTTTAAACCGCCCTCTGCACCACCTCAAACACCTTATTCGCGTCGCACTTAATGGTTTTAGAAGGGAATTTTAAAATCAACGCATAATCATGTGTTGCCATTAAAATGGTTCTTCCAGATTTGTTGATTTCCTGCAAAACCTTCATGACCTCTACACTGGTTTGCGGATCAAGGTTTCCGGTAGGCTCATCGGCAATAATTAGTTCTGGATCATTTAATAATGCACGTGCAATGGCAATACGTTGTTGTTCTCCACCAGAAAGTTCATGTGGGAACTTAAATCCTTTAGTTTTCATACCCACTTTTTCAAGCACGTTTGATACTTGGGTATCCATTTTAACCTTATCCGTCCAGCCAGTTGCCTTCAATACAAAAAACATATTCTGGTTGATATTTCGGTCTGGTAATAGCTTGAAATCTTGAAAAACAATACCCAGTTTTCTACGTAAAAATGGAATATCTTTTTCTTTCAATGTTTTAAGGTCAAAGTCAACCACATGACCTTCACCTTTTTGCAAAGGCAAATCGCCATATAGCGTTTTCATAAAGCTACTTTTACCGCTACCGGTCTTACCAATAAGGTATACAAACTCCCCTTTGGCAATTTTTATAGTTACTTCACTCAACACCAAACTTTCTTTTTGAAAAATAGAGGCATCCTTAAGTTCTAAAACAATCTCTTCCATAACGCAAATGTTGTTATAAAAGTAATAAGTTCCATTTGATATTAGAGAACCCTTTTTTAAAATCTTTTATTTTGAGTGCGTATTACACATACTTAGGTACAATTTTTGCCGTTATCACATGTGATACTGGTAATTCTAAATAGGTACAGAACACTATGCTTAAAAAAATCACCGCTTTTATTCCATTGGTATTCGGTTTGGTCGCTTTGACAAGTGCCCAAGAAACTAAGATCTATACTCATGAGCAAAAGGCTTTTCAAGACGCGCTAGCGCTATACAACAACGAACAATACCAAGCGGCACAGACCATTTTCGAAAAGGTCAAAGTGTCTACAAAAGATGAGGAGACCGCTGCCAATAGTGCTTACTACGCAGCCAATGCGGCAGTGCGCTTAAACCAGATGGGTGCAGACCGATTGATGGAAGATTTCGTGGAAAAATACCCCACTTCTACCAAACGTAATTCTGCCTTTGCCGATGTGGCAGAGTACTACTTTCAAACAGGTAAATATCCGTATGCTCTAAAGTGGTACAACAAAGTAGATCAAAGCTCCCTTTCTCGTGGCGAGATGGATAAGTTTAACTTTAATTATGGCTACTCTTTATTCTCATCACGTAAAACGAAAGAGGCTGAAAAGTATTTAGAAAAAGTTGCCAATTCTCAAGTATACGGATCTCAAGCAAAATATTACTTGGGTTATATCTCATATCAAGAAGATGATTATGAAACGGCAAATCAGCGTTTTGATCAAATTACCGATCAAGATGTATTGGAGGAAAAGCTGAGCTATTATCAGGCTGATATGAATTTTAAGCTAGGTAAGTTCGATGAGGCGATCGCTTTGGCGAAAAAACAACTGCCAAAAGCTGACAGACGAGAAGTATCTGAACTGAACAAGATTATTGGGGAGAGTTACTTTAACTTGAAGCAATATGAAAATGCGATTCCGTATTTAACAGAGTACAAAGGTAAAGGTGGTAAATGGAGCAATACCGATTATTACTACTTAGGTTATGCTTATTATAAAGGAGGCGATTATAGTAATGCCATAGCTCAATTCAATAAAATTATTGGAGGTACCAATAGCGTTGCTCAAAATGCATATTATCATTTGGCAGAATGTTATTTGAAGTTGGATAAGAAGCAGGAAGCTTTAAATGCTTTCCGTAATGCATCTCAAATGGACTATAGTGCCGAAATTCAGAAAGATGCATTTTTGAATTATGCACGTTTGAGTTATGAGGTGGGTAATGCCTATGAGCCGGTTCCTCAGGTAATCACAAATTATTTAAAAACGTACCCGAAAGATGAGCATCAAGATGAGATGCAGACCTTGTTGGTAGATTCATACATTACTTCAAAGAATTTTGAAGGTGCAATGACGTTGCTTGAGGAGAATAAGAATTACGCCAGTAAAGCAGTCTATCAAAAAGTAGCGTATTACAGAGGTATCGAACTTTTTATGGAAGACGATTATAATGCTGCAGCTGAAAACTTCAATAAATCTTTAAACAGTGCAGAAGACATGCTATTTAAAGCAAGAGCTAATTACTGGAAAGCAGAATCTGATTATTTATCTAATCGTTTCAATGAAGCAGTACAGGGGTATACGTCGTTCAAGAATAATCCGTCCGCAAAGAATACAGAAATGTATGCCGATGTAGATTACAATTTGGCATATGGCTATTTTAAACAAAAAGATTATACCAATGCCATTACCTATTTCAATTCGTTTACAGCCAACGGAAATACAGAAGTAGAAAAATTACATGATGGTTATTTAAGATTGGGTGATAGCTACTACGCTACTAGTAAATACTGGCCTGCTATAGAAACCTATAATAAAGCACTGGCTTTAACCGGACCAGAGAAAGATTATGCTTTTTACCAAAAAGCGATGAGCTATGGTTATGTGGATAAAGGTGATAGCAAAATTGAAAACTTAGAAGAATTTGTAAGTCAATACCCAAGATCTAGTTTTAAGGATGATGCCTTATTTGAATTAGGAAACACCTATGTTTCTCAAGGTCAAGAGAATAAAGGTCTTGCTGCTTACGATCGTTTGATCAGTGAATACAGAGGTAGTTCTTTAGTGCCTCAAGCATTAATGAGACAGGGATTGGTAAATTATAATGCCGCTAGAAACGAAGCTGCCTTGGCAAAGTTTAAAACGGTTGTTCGTGATTTCCCAAAAACACAAGAAGCAATACAAGCTGTGGCGACGGCAAAACTGGTCTATGTAGATATGGGTCGTGTAAACGAATATGCAGAGTGGGTTCGCACGCTCGATTTTGTACAGGTTACCGATGCTGAATTGGACAACGCTACTTTTGATGCTGCACAAAAACAGAATTTAGAAGGTAATGTTGATGCCGCTATTAAAGGATATAAAAATTACATTCAACAGTTTCCAACTGGTTTACATGCTGTAGATGCTAACTTTAGTTTAGCGCAATTGTATTTCGGAAAAGGGGAAAAAGAATCGGCTTTACCGTATTACAAGTATGTTGCCGATAGAAGCACGAGCGAATATGCAGAACAGGCATTAACTCGTGTATGTGAAGTTTATATTTCTAAAGATGATTATCAAATTGCATTACCATATTTATTAAAATTAGAGAGTCAGGCGAACATTTCACAGAACAGAACATTTGCACGATCTAACCTAATGAAAGGGTATTACAAGCAAAAAAACTATCCAAAGACGATAGCATATGCCGATAAGGTATTAGCAACTTCAAATATCGATAATAGAATTAAGAGTGATGCGCATATTATGATTGCAAGATCTGCCATTGCAACCAATGACGAGGCAAAAGCAGAATCGGCATATGCTGAGGTCTTACAAATAGCATCGGGTGAAACAGCTGCAGAAGCTTTGTATTATAACGCCTATTTTGAGCATAAAGATGGAGCTTATGAGAACTCTAATATTGCAGTTCAAAAATTAGCTAAAGATTATGCAGCGTATAAAGAATGGGGAGGTAAAGGTTTAGTGCTCATGGCTAAAAACTATTATGCATTAAATGATGCTTACCAAGCAACCTATATTTTGGAAAGCGTAATAACAAACTTTACGCAGTACCCAGAAATTGTTGCCGAGGCAAGAGCAGAACTGGCCATCATTAAATCGAAAGAGGCGAAAAGTAATTCATCGGTTGATCCTAATTAAGAAATTTACGTACACCAGAAAAAGAACACCTATGTACAACAAACATATATTTACGCTTATATTTTTAACGCTTGGCTTTCAAGTTGTTTTTGCTCAAGAAGAAGAGGAAAAAGATTTGGGTACAGAAACCGTAACGGTAACTAAAGCATACACGCCAACGGTTTCAGATGCTTTTAAGATTAAGTCGGTTCCGAATATGAACGACTCTATTGTCTTACAGAAAAAGCCTATTAATTATAGTATTTTTTCCGTTCCCGTAGCATCTACGTTTACACCTAATAAGGGTACGGCATCTAAAGTTGAAAGATTGCCACCACCGGTATTATATAATTCGTATGCCTCTTTAGGTGCGGGATTGTATGGTAATGTGTTGGGCGAATTTTATACCAGTAGAACCATTAATAGGGATGAGAATTTCGATATTGGTTTCAATCACTTATCGTCTCGTGGCGGTATTGATGGTGTAGAATTAAGCGATACGTTCTATGATACCAAATTAGACGCATCATACGCAAAGCGTGATCGCGATTTAGATTGGGGAGCGGCGATTGGTTTACAACATCAATTGTACAATTGGTATGGTATTGAGCCAGGAGTATTCAGTGAAACGGTACTAAATAGTATTGATGAACGCCAAAATTATTATATGGGTGAAGCTAGTGGTCATATTAATGTAGAAGACGCTTATTTCAAAAGAGCGGATTTAAAATACCGACGATTTTTTGACGCGGTAAGTTCAGGTGAAAACAGAGCGATATTCAATACCGGATTTGAGTTTCCGGTTAACGAAGAGACTTTAAATGCAAAAGTAAATGTTGATTATGTTGGCGGTACTTTTGAAAATGCTTCTGTAAGCAGTACTACCAATGATAATGGAATATCTTATAGTAATTTGCAAGTAGGTATTAATCCGTCTTTAAAAATGCTACGAGATGATCTTTCGTTGAATTTAGGAGTGAACTTAGTATATGGAATGGATTTGGAGAATAGCGAAAGTAACTTCTATATCTACCCTGCCGTGACAGCTTCATACAGATTGTTAGATGAAACGGTAATCGCTTATGGCGGAGTAACGGGAGAATTAAAGCAGAACTCTTATTATGATTTAGTAGAGGGTAATCCATATGTATCTCCTACATTAAATATTGCGCCTACAGATAGTCAGTATAATGCTTATGTAGGTTTTAAAGGTCAGTTGTTGCCTAATTTGAGTTATAATGTAAAAGGGTCATACTCGGCAGAGAATAACAGACCATTGTATACATTGAACCCGAGAAATGATTTTAGGTCAGATGATAAAGGGTACTATTATGGTAATTCATTTGATGTTTTTTATGATGATATCAAAACCTTGGGAATTTTTGGTGAGTTGAATGTTGATGTCAACCGTAATTTTACAGCAGGTGTAAATGTAGCCGTGTATGATTATAGTACAGAAACCGGTAACCCAGCTTGGAACTTACCAAATTTGAAAGCATCGTTGTTTATGGATTATCAAATAGGGGAGCAATGGTATGCAGGTGCCAATTTATTCTATGTAGGCGAGCGTGATGATTTTTCGTCAACTGCATTAGAAAATGTTCCAACAAGCGATTTTCCGGCAGCGTTAATAACCTTAGATGGTTATTTTGATGCCAATGCACATATTGGGTACCGTTATACAGATCAGTGGTCGTTCTTCATAAAAGGAGCAAACCTTTCTAATAACGCATACCAGCGTTGGGCTAATTTTCAAGTTCAAGGAATTCAAATTTTAGGAGGAGCTACATATAAGTTCGATTTCTAGAATTTATAATAAAATTTAAAAGATTAAAAACGCCCTTCTCATTTTTGAGAAGGGCGTTTCTATTTAGGTCAATTACTCCATTTTATAGGATTTCAGTATTTTAGAGATTCTGTACAAAGCGCATGTCTACTAGAATACCACATATAGGAGTTATAAGCATGTTGATGCTTTGCATGCATTTTAACGGATTTGGACAAAATTTGGTAGTGAATCCCAGCTTTGAAAAGTATAGAAAGTGTCCGGTTAAATTGGGTAATCTTGAAAAGGATGTAATAGATTGGAGTATGCCCACCTTGGGTTCTACAGATTATTTTAATGGTTGCAGCGTTGCCATGGGTACGCCAGAGAATTTCAATGGCAAGCAACCTGCAGATTTCGGAGTAGGGTATGTTGGGTTTTACATGTATGCACCCAATGATTACAGAGAATACATTCAAGCAAAATTTAATACAACATTAAAGAAAGGAGAACGCTACGCTATTTCATTTTATGTGAGTTTAGCAGAACGGTCAGATTTTGCTGTGAAGGAATTTGGTATACGGTTTACCGAATTTCCTGTTGAGGTTGAGACTAGCAAAGTACTATCAGGATTGCACTTGTCTAAGATGAAGGGTGAAGTATCTGAAGAATTGGAAATATCCTATTCTAAATATTATTCCGATGAAATCAAATGGGTGAAATTGACTACGGAATTCGAGGCGTCTGGTACGGAAAATTATATGATTATAGGTAATTTTAAGAACAACAAACGAACGCAGAAATATCAGACCAAAAGAAAAATCACCAAAGGCTCTTATTACTATTTAGATATGGTTTCGGTATTGAACGTGAAATCAAAATCTCAAAACTCACAGGTTACAGAACTAAAAGAATATGATTTGGATAGTGTGCACATATTTAAAGACGTCTATTTTAATTCTAACAAGTCTAAAATAAGTGGAAACCATCAGCAAGAAATGGAATCGCTGCTTACTTATTTAAAAACGAATTCAAACATCAATATTAAAATTTTTGGGCATACCGATGATATTGGATCAGATAATTTTAATAAAATATTGTCGGTTAGGCGAGCCGATGAAATAGTTGGTTTTTTAATCAAGAACGGAATTGAAAAAAGTAGAATAAGTTCAAAAGGATTTGGAAGCTTAAAACCGATTTCAACCAATACAACTGAATCGGGTAGATTTCTCAACCGGCGAGTAGAGTTTGTATTAAGTAAGCCAGATTAAATAGTTCGTATTTGTTTAGATGTGCAAATACTTTATTGCATGATTAAGGTTGTTCGTCAAAAGCCACTTACAATGTCTAATAATCCGCAGTAAAAAAATCATTTTTAACTTTATCGGTTAACATCTTGCTATTCAAGTAGAAATCAAATTACCTTTACATAAAACACTACAAAATGGATTTGAATTTAGCAGTATTAATAGATGGCGATAATATACCGTCTGCCTATGTAAAGGAAATGATGGAGGAGATTGCTAAATACGGTAACCCTACCATAAAACGAATTTATGGTGATTGGACCAATCCACGTTTAGGGAAATGGAAAAATGTTTTGCTTGAAAATGCGATTACACCTATACAGCAATATGGGTATACACAAGGTAAAAATGCAACGGATTCTGCTATGATTATCGATGCTATGGATATTTTGTATGCAGGCAAGGTTAACGGGTTCTGTATTGTGAGTAGTGATAGTGATTTTACGCGTTTGGCTACACGATTAAGAGAGGCAGGTATGCAGGTATTTGGTATTGGGGAGCGTAAAACTCCTAATCCGTTTATTGTAGCTTGTGATAAATTCATTTATATAGAAATTCTTAAGGGTAGATCAGTAGAAGAAACTTCAGATGCTACAGACAAAACTCCGACAGAAAAGAATACGGTTGATAAGATTACGCCAAAAGCATTACGTTTTATTTCAACAACTATAGATGATGTTGCCGATGATGATGGTTGGGCTTTTTTGGGCGATGTTGGTAGCTTATTACAAAAGAAGCAACCTAATTTCGATTCTCGTAATTACGGATTTCAAAAACTGACTCCGCTAATCAATTCCATTCCTCATTTCGAAATTGAAAGAAGAGAAGATTCTAAGGGACGTAAAAAACTGATTTACGTAAAAATTAAAGAGAAGGCGAATTCCAAATCCAAAAAGTAAACGGTTTCTATAATTCCATATAATAGACTTCATTCCATAGTATTAGTTTTTGTATTTTTCAGTACAAATTCTAATACTATGATTCGTACACTTTGGCTTTTATTATTCGTTGCTGTTATTACTTCATGTAAAGAATCTCCAAAAGAAGAACAGATCGCCACAACGAAACCTATTGCTGAGGTTTTTACTGAGTTTTATGAGTTTAAGAAAAGCATCAACCCCATAGAGGCTACCAAAGCTGGCTTTTCAGAATATAATGATACTATAGCCAATTACATTTCTGATGATTACATTTTACATCTAAAAGATCGATACTCTTATTTTTTAGATGAATTAAGTAAATACGATTCCACGAACGTTAGTGCTGCAGATTATATGAGCATGCGCGTTATGCAGTGGGATTGTGCTGTGAAGTTAGAAGGTGTAATGAGCCCCATAGTAACGGTTGCTTCCCCAATCTACGATCTGCCAAGTTTTGAGTTAATGCCACTTTTTCAGATACAATCTTTGCATTTATATGTTGCCCAGCTATCAGGTGGCACAAGTGTACAGCCGTTTAAGAGCATTGAAGATTATAATAATTGGCTAAGTAGGTTAGAAGATTATTTAGTGTTCTTAGATACGTCTATTGAGAAGATGAAAATAGGTGTGAACAAAGGTGTGGTGCTGCCTAAAGTACTTACCTTAAAATTGCTACCACAGATTCAATCGTTTATAGATGCTCCGCTTGAAGAAAATCTGTTTTACCAGCCGATAATGAATTTTCCCGATGGCTTGTCTGATGTTGATATGGATATTCTTCAAAGTAATTATGAAGATTTCATACAAGAAAAACTGACGCCTAAATATGTAGAATTAAATCAATTCTTTACCGAGGTGTATTTACCGGCTTGTAGAGATACAGACGGACTATTAGACTTGCCAAATGGAAAAGAAACGTATCAATATTTAATAAAACTACATACGACAACAAACATGGCAGCAGATGAAATTCATGAATTGGGCTTGTCTGAAGTGGCTCGTATTTCTAAAGAAATGGAAGCGGTTAAAAATGAAATAGGGTTTAAAGGAGACTTAAAATCATTCTTTAATTCTCTGCGTAATAAAAGAGAACTGATGCCTTTTTCAAAACCTGAAGAAGTAATTGAAAGTTTTAATGTTATTAATGAACGTATTGCTTTACGAATAGATTCTTTATTTGCGTTAACACCCAAAGCAGGTTTTAATGTGCGTAGAACCGAAGCATTTAGAGAAGCATCGGCAAGTGCAGAATATGTACCAGGGTCGAAAGATGGGTCTAGAGCGGGAATTTTCTATGTTCCGATTCCTGATGTGAAGAGTTATAACATGGTGCATGATGAAGCTTTGTTTTTGCATGAAGCCATACCTGGGCATCACTTTCAACTAAGTCTACAGCAAGAGAATAGGAATCTTCCTGAGTTTTTACATCCTGAGAGTATGGGTGTTTTTGTAGAAGGATGGGCGTTATATGCAGAATCTTTAGGAAAAGAATTGGGAATTTACACTGATCCATACCAATATTTTGGAATGTTGAGTATGGAGATGCATAGAGCAATTCGTCTAGTAGTAGACACAGGTATTCATGCAAAAGGATGGAGCAGAGAAAAAGCGATTCAATATTCTTTAGATAACGAGGCAGAATCTGAAGAAAGTATAATTGCTGAAATAGAGCGTTATATGGCAACGCCAGGTCAAGCGCTATCGTATAAAATTGGTCAGTTAAAAATTCGAGAACTAAGAACGCAGGCAGAGAAAGCTTTAGGTGATAAATTTGATATTAGAGAATTTCATAGTCAAATTTTAGACTCAGGTAGTTTACCTTTGGTACTATTAGAAGAAAAAATAACGAGTTGGATTGTAGCGAAAAAGAAATTGTAGTAGTAAAAACCTTACAATTTGTAAAATAATTTTATATTAGTATCGTTACTAATGCATATAAAACAATACTTTATAAAATGAGCACTAACCATGTTTTAATAAAAATTGTCTTATTTACAAATGTTCTATTTATGAATTCGTTTATCGAAAATCGTTCGATAAATTCATCATATGATGTATTAGAACATGAGCAAATAATTGATAAAAATCCTGTTTTGGGTGTTTGGGAGTTTTTAATGCCTGAGGCTGATGCACCTTATAGAAAGGGGCGAATTTTTATTTCACAACCAAATGACGTCTACCAAGTTGTAATTAGCTTAAAAACGGGGTCATTAAATGGTCAAGATGTAAAGGTTGATAATAACCGAATCAATTTTAATATTAATAAAGAAGGTATTGATCGTATCTCTTTTGTTCTTGAAGTAGAAGGAGATAAGATGATCGGAGAATCTTATTCTGAAAGTGGCTCAAACGAAGTTTTAGCTAAGCGACATATACCTGTAGAATAAAGATTTAAATCTTTCCGAAAAAATACTTAGTTTTCAGTAATTATTTAAAAAGGCACTTATAGCCTTGTTTGACAATTTTACTAACTAACTATTTTTTGTTTTGAAAAAACTACTTCCAATTTTACTCGTATTATTATCTGGTTGCGAACTCATGAAAGAGAAAGTCGACCTTGTAATCGTAAATGCTAAAGTCTATACTGTAGATGATTCCTTTTCTGAAGCTCAGGCTTTTGCCGTGCAAGATGGTAAATTTATTGCTGTAGGTACTACAGATGAAATTCGTGATGTTTATACTTCAGACCAATTAATCGATGCCGATGGTAGAGCTATTACTCCCGGTTTAATAGATGCACATTGCCATTTTTACGGATTAGGACTTACCCAGCAAATAGTAGATTTAGTAGGGACTAAAAGTTTTGATGAAGTATTGGAGCGCGTAAGAGCTTTTCATACAGCCAACCCAAAGTCTTTTGTTAGAGGTAGAGGTTGGGATCAGAATGATTGGGAAGTAAAAGAATTTCCGACAAAAACGCAATTAGATACTATTTTTCCTGATATACCTGTAGCATTAGAACGTGTAGACGGTCATGCATATTTGGTGAATCAGAAAGCTTTGGATATGGCTGGTATTGACTGGAGTACTAAAGTTGAAGGTGGTGAAATTGTAAAAAAATGGGAAAATGGCTATTCTGGTATTACTGGTATTTTGGTCGATAACCCAATGACGCTTATAGATAGTATTATGCCATCGCCAACATTGGAAGACAAAATTAAAGCATTAAAAGACGCAGAAAGAATAAGCTTGAACCACGGACTTACAACTGTAAACGATGCGGGATTAGATAGAAGTACTATTGAGCTTATCGATAGTTTGCAGCAGGCAGGTGAATTATCGATTAGAGTATATGCCATGGTAAGCAACAATAAAGAAGATGTAGATTACTATATAAATAAAGGTCCAATTAAAACAGATCGATTGAACGTACGATCGATAAAAGTTTATGGCGATGGAGCATTAGGTTCTAGAGGTGCTGCTTTAAAAAAAGAATACAGTGATCTGCCTGAGCATTTCGGGGCAATGATTACTCCTGTTGCAGATATTGAGGCTTTGGCTCAAAAACTGGCAAATTCAGAATATCAAATGAATACCCATGCCATTGGCGACTCTGCAAATATTGCGGTATTAAGAGCTTATAAAAATGTGCTACAAGGTAAATCTGATAGACGATGGAAAATTGAACATGCCCAAGTATTAACAGAAGGTGATTTCGATTATTTTGAAGATGGTATTATTCCGTCAGTTCAACCAACACACGCAACAAGCGATATGTATTGGGCAGAAGATCGTTTAGGGGAGAGAGTAAAAGGTGCTTATGCGTATAAAACGTTATTAAATAAAGCAGGTACAATTGCGCTAGGAACCGATTTTCCTGTAGAAGATGTAAGTCCGTTTTTGACATTTTATGCTGCAGTAGCAAGACAAGATACTAGTGGATATCCAAAAGGAGGTTTTCAAATGGAAGAAGCGTTATCTAGAGAAGAAACCTTGAAGGGAATGACTATTTGGGCAGCGTACTCTAATTTTGAAGAAGATGAAAAAGGTAGTATAGAGCCAGGTAAGGTTGCAGATTTTGTCATTTATGATAAAGATATGATGACGGTTCCAGTATCAGAGATTCCTACCATTCGTGCCGAGCAGACTTTTGTGAACGGTATAGTTCGATAAAAGTAAAAAGCAAAAAAAAGCCTCGGTCATTGACCGAGGCTTTTTTTAATATATCGTGTTTCTAATTACATAGTAATTGGAACAGCAACTCTTGTTTTGTCCCAACCCATTACTAGTTGAGCACCACCGTTAGCTTCTTTGAAAGCGATTGAAAATTCTTCAAGTGACGCAGCATCAGAACCGTTAGGTACTGTTACACGAGCAACATCAGAAGCTTCATCATAGAAATAAGAACCCCATTGGTTCAAGTTTGTATTCAAAATAACTGTCCACTCATCTGCACCAGGTATAGTGAATAAAGAATACGTTCCAGCTTTAACATCTTTACCGCCGAATTTTACATCCTTATAAAATGTAATTTCAGGAGCTTCGTTCGCACCTGTTCTCCATACTTTTCCTGTTGGAGCTAATTCTTCCATAGAACGACCTTTCAATTGTGGTCTTCCGTAAATAATACGTACTGCCTTTTCAGAAACTTTGTAATCTGTAGGGTAGGCAGCCATATCCATTGGGCTTTTGTCTATTCCAGAGAACTCTTGAGCAGATACTGTTGAGGTTAAAACTAAGGCTAACATTAGTGTAGCTAGTGTAAATACTTTTTTCATAATCATTTGTTTGGTTTTCTAGGTCATAAAACTAAGCAGTTCCTTACAGTAGTATTAATAAAAAGAAGTTAAATTTTTGATTGTTACATTTCATTACGTTTTAAACATGATTTAGTGGCGATATATGTCAAATAGAACTTAAAATACATTTTATAATTACAATTTATAATCATAATTGATATATGTGTTTGTTAATTGAAACAATAAATTGATATTTGTATTCGAATTGATATAATAATTAGATTATGTGTGGAATAGTATGTGCATTTGATGTTAAGGAAAGTACTGAAGTACTTAGACCTCAACTTTTAGAAATGTCGAAGAAAATTAGACATAGAGGTCCAGATTGGAGTGGTATCTATGCAGATGATAAAGCCATCTTGGCGCATGAGCGTTTGGCTATTGTAGATCCAGCTTCTGGAAAACAACCATTATTAAGTCCTAATGGTAAATTGATATTAGCAGCCAATGGTGAAATATATAATCATAGAGAGTTACGTAAACAGTTTGAAGGTAGATACGATTTTAAGACGGAGTCTGACTGTGAAGTAATATTAGCTTTGTACCAAGAAAAAGGAGTTGATTTCTTAGATGAGATGAACGGTATTTTCGGTTTCACTATTTATGATGCTGAAAAAGATGAATATTTTATTGCACGTGATCATATGGGTATTATTCCATTATACATAGGGTGGGATAAAAACGGAACGTTCTATGTAGCATCAGAATTGAAAGCTTTAGAAGGTACGTGTACTAAAATAGAATTATTTCCTCCAGGTCATTATTTACATAGTTCTGATGGCCAATTCAAAAAATGGTATTCAAGAGATTGGATGGAGTATGATGCGGTTAAAGATAACGCTACCAGTATACAAGAAATTAAAGTAGCATTAGAAGCTGCAGTTCACAGACAGTTAATGTCGGATGTGCCTTATGGTGTATTGTTATCAGGTGGTTTAGATTCTTCTGTAACTTCTGCTATTGCTAAAAAATACGCTCAGAAAAGAATTGAAAGTGGCGATACGGTTGATGCATGGTACCCACAATTGCACTCTTTCTCTGTAGGTTTAGAAGGGTCACCAGATTTGGCGGCTGCAAAAAAGGTTGCTGATCATATCGGTACCGTACACCACGAAATTAAATTTACCATACAAGAAGGTTTAGATGCTATAAAAGATGTTATTTATAACATTGAAACGTATGATATTACTACCATTCGTTCTTCTACGCCAATGTACTTAATGGCTCGTGTTATTAAGTCTATGGGTATAAAAATGGTATTATCTGGTGAAGGTGCAGATGAGTTATTTGGAGGTTACCTATACTTTCATAAAGCACCAAATGCACAAGAGTTTCATGAAGAGACGGTACGTAAATTAGATAAGTTACATATGTATGATTGTTTAAGAGCTAATAAGAGTTTAGCTGCTTGGGGAATTGAAGGACGTGTACCATTTTTGGATAAAGAATTTATGGATGTTGCTATGCGCATCAACCCACAAGATAAAATGATCAACGGTGAGCGAATGGAGAAATGGGTAGTTCGTAAGGCATTTGAAGATATGATTCCTGAAAGTGTTGCATGGAGACAAAAAGAACAGTTTAGTGATGGCGTTGGTTACAGCTGGATTGATACCTTAAAAGAATTGGTTGACAAAGAAGTAACTGATGAGCAAATAGAGAATGCGACATTCCGTTTTCCTATCAACACACCATTAAATAAAGAAGAGTATTACTATAGAACGATTTTTGAAGGACATTTCCCTAGTGATGCTGCAGCTTTAAGTGTACCGCAAGAGGCAAGTGTAGCTTGTAGTACAGCGACAGCTTTAGAATGGGATGAGGCATTTAAAAATATGAATGACCCTTCTGGTAGAGCAATAGCTAACGTACACAGTGAAGCATACGTTAAACAATAGGGTTTGAATTAGTCATTATATCTATTGTCAAAACCCCGTCTATTTTGTAGATGGGGTTTGCTTTTTATAAAAATGAAAGTAGACTATAAGTCGTTTATCATTTTCTTCAATTTTTCTTTAGACTCTCCAGTTTTTTCTTGAATTCTTCCTAATAGCTCATCAGATTTTCCTTCCGCATAGGTTAAGTCATCATCTGTTAAGTCAGCATATTGTTGCTTAAGCTTCCCTTTTGCTATATTCCATTTTCCTTTAAATTGTTCCTCATTCATGATATATTGTTTTAAGATTTACAGCTAAGTTAAAAGCCATATGTAAAGGAAATCTTAATATTTTCTTGTTTTGATTGATAGCGCACACATCGGTTTTAATCCCGTTAATTTTGGCTTTAAAATGTTAACATTGAGCTGTGAATAATGCAATTTCTAGTGGAGGTACTAAGTTTTTTTCCATTTTACAAAGCATGCATTTTATTACTTATTCCGCTTTTGCGCTTCAATTTAGGGGTGTATTCTAAAATATGCTGCTTTTTAGGGGTTGAGGGCTAATTTTCCACAATTATTGTTGATAACTTGCTTTTGTGTAATAGCTAGAAAGACCATATTTCACGGGGTATTGCGTATATTTGTAAGATTGCAAAATTTGAAGTAAAACAACCATAATTTTATGAGCGAAGAAGCAAATAAGAAAAATTATTCGGCAGATAGTATTCAGGCCTTAGAAGGTATGGAGCACGTACGTATGCGTCCATCCATGTATATTGGTGATGTTGGGGTCCGTGGTTTGCACCATTTGGTATATGAAGTAGTAGATAACTCTATTGATGAGGCTATGGGTGGTCATTGCGACACCATTAGTGTAATCATAAACGAAGATAATTCAATAACCACTAAAGATAACGGTAGGGGTATACCTGTTGACCTTCATAAAAAAGAAGGTGTATCTGCATTACAGGTTGTAATGACCAAAATTGGTGCCGGAGGTAAGTTCGATAAAGATTCTTACAAAGTTTCTGGTGGTCTTCACGGTGTGGGTGTTTCCTGTGTTAATGCACTTTCAGATCATTTGTCTGCTAAGGTATTCAAAGAGGGGGTTATTTGGCAGCAAGAATACTCTAGAGGTAAAGCATTGTATCCTGTTAAAAGAATAGGAGAGACTACAGAAAGAGGTACAGAGGTGACTTTTCACCCAGATGATACCATATTCACTCAAACTATAGAATATAGCTATGAGACTTTAGCGAACAGAATGCGTGAGCTTTCTTTCTTGAATAAAGGTGTTACTATAAGTATTACTGATAAACGTCAGAAAGATGAAAAAGGGGAGTATGTTAGTGAAACCTTCGTTTCTACTGAAGGTCTTAAAGAGTTTGTTAGGTTTTTAGATAGTAACCGCGAGTCTTTAATTAAAGACGTTATTTCTATGGAAGGGGAGAAAAATGACATCCCTGTAGAAGTGGCTATGATTTATAACACAAGTTATACTGAGAATCTTCATTCTTACGTAAATAATATTAATACACACGAAGGTGGTACGCATTTATCTGGATTTAGAAGAGGTTTGACTTCTACATTAAAGAAGTATGCAGATGCTTCTGGAATGTTAGATAAATTGAAGTTTGAAATTCAAGGAGATGATTTTCGTGAAGGTCTAACTGCAATTGTATCTGTGAAAGTTGCTGAACCTCAATTCGAAGGTCAGACGAAAACAAAATTAGGTAACCGTGAGGTTTCTGCAGCAGTAAGTCAGGCAGTGTCTGAAATGCTGACCAATTATTTAGAAGAGCACCCAGACGATGCTAAAACTATTGTTCAGAAAGTAATTCTTGCAGCGCAGGCTAGACATGCAGCTTCTAAAGCTCGTGAAATGGTTCAGCGTAAGAATGTAATGAGCGGTGGTGGTTTACCTGGTAAATTATCAGATTGTTCAGAACAAGATCCTGAAAAATGTGAAATATTCCTTGTCGAGGGAGATTCGGCGGGTGGAACTGCAAAAATGGGTCGTGATCGTAACTTTCAAGCGATTCTGCCTTTAAGAGGTAAGATTTTGAACGTTGAAAAAGCCATGCAACACAAGGTTTTTGAAAACGAAGAAATCAAGAATATGTACACTGCTTTAGGTGTAACTATTGGTACCGAAGAAGATAGTAAGGCATTGAATCTTGAAAAACTTAGATATCATAAGGTAGTCATCATGTGTGATGCCGATGTCGATGGTAGCCATATTGAAACACTTATTTTAACCTTTTTCTTCCGTTACATGAAAGAGTTGGTAGAGCAAGGGCATATTTATATTGCTACTCCGCCTTTATACTTAGTGAAGAAAGGTCAGAAAAAACAATATGCTTGGAGTGATGAAGAGCGTGATGAAATTGCTGAGAGCTACAGTGGTGGTGTTAGTATTCAACGATACAAAGGTCTTGGGGAGATGAATGCATCTCAATTGTGGGATACTACAATGAACCCTGACTTTAGAACACTACGTCAAATACAAATTGATAATCCGACAGAATCGGATCGTGTTTTCTCAATGCTTATGGGTGACGAAGTGCCACCAAGAAGAGAATTTATTGAGAAGAATGCTGTTTATGCAAACATTGACACATAGAAAATACCACTTACACAACAAAAACCTGCGCCTACCGCGCAGGTTTTTTAGTTTTAGGTAAAATTACAACAATGAAGAATTTAGTTACTAGTGTTTTAATTGGTTCATGTTTAGCGGTTAGTGCACAGGCAGATTTCAATAATGTACTTTCTGCAGGTGTTGAAGATGCAGAAACGTATACAACAGGTTACATGGCTCCGCTTTCAGAAAGTGTGGTGTACAGTATGTCTACAGGATGGTATAATACCGCTGATGCAAAACCGTTAGGAGGTTTTGAAATTTCAATCATTGGAAATATTACCGGTTTTAAGAACAAGGAGGATAAGAAGACTTTTATATTGGACCCAAATGATTACCAGAATTTAGATTTTGTAGATAATCCGGGTGTTGCTAGATCTGTTTCAACTGCATTAGGTGATATTTCTGGTACAGAAGTTTTTGTTGAAGGTGAAGTGTTGGGTGTAACGGTTCGTGAGACTTTTGAGCTGCCATCTGGTCTATCGGGAGAACACATCGATTTTGTTCCTTCAGGATATGTGCAAGCAAGTGTAGGGTTGATTAAAGGTACAGAAGTAAAAGCAAGATTTCTTCCAAAAATAGAATATGAAGATGCATCTATTGGCTTGTTTGGTTTAGGTATTCAGCATGATTTTACAAAGTTACTACCAGCAGATAAAATTTTACCAGTAGCTATTTCAGTGGTTATTGGGTATACCAATATTAGCGGCGATTATGACTTAGCAAATGCTGATTTAATAGATGGTGAAAATCAAAGAATAGAAGCAGAAATTAGCAGTTGGGCATTTGGTGCTGTAGTTTCTACAAAACTGCCTATCATTAATTTTTATGGAGGGGTAAATTTTATTACTGGTAAATCGGTAACAGATGTATTAGGTACTTACAGAGTAACAAGTGGTCCTTTTGCTTCTGAAACATACGAGGATCCTTTTTCTATTACGAAGAAGGTTAATGGAGTTACGGGTACTTTAGGTACGAAACTTAAATTAGGTTTCTTTAGACTGAATGCAGAATATAACTTAGGAGAATTCAATACAACTACTGTTGGTATTAATTTCGGATTCAGGTAAGTATAACTTAAATAATTAAAAAGGTCCGATAGAATTATTACTAATTCCGTCAGACCTTTTTTTTGTGCTTTAAATAAGCGTAGGTAATTGTAATAAAAATCTTTTCAATTGCTAAGGGCGAACAGCAATGGGTATAAAAAAGACTGCCCAAATCCCTCCGGACAGCCTTTTTCCCATGGCCCTGTTAAAATCGTTTATTCCCTTATTGCCAATGTAGCACCATCTTTCTTCTGAAGATAAAAACCATCTTCAGTAGATTTAATAGTGATTATATTGTTGGGTTTGCCGTCAAGACCTTTATACTCAACTGTATAAATGTCGTCTTGTTTGGACCAATTGAAATCTGTTTTTAGGGTAGTTGTAGAACCGTCAATTTCATGATATCTTCCTAAGAAAACATCATTAAAAATCCATTCTTTTCGAACAGTTTGTTTTGAAGAATTTTCGGTTACTATTAATTCAGATTGCGACCATATTCCTATAATAGGATCATTGTTTTGTTCGATCCTAGAACAATTCGCAAGAAACACTATGGCGCATATCGCCAACAAAGAGAGGAACTTCTTAGTCATAAGTAGGTTAATTTAATTTTGGATTTGGGATCCACAGTATTTAACGTGACTAATATTGGGTTATTACTTTAATTCGATGTACGGTAACTAATTCACGATATCTTCGTTAAAGCGCAATTTTTTTTAACAAAATGAGTATTTTATCGATGTTTTTAAAGGCTTTTAGCGATAATTAAATCAATAGTTGAATAGCATATTTCGTCAATAAATACCTATTTTTGGAGTGAAAATTCAATAAACATAAGGTGGGCGTTCCATTTTATATATAATAATTCATAAAATAGAAATAAATGAAAGTTACAGTTGTAGGTGCTGGTGCAGTAGGTGCTAGTTGTGCAGAATACATTGCCATTAAAGATTTTGCTTCAGAAGTGGTTATTTTGGACATTAAGGAAGGTTATGCAGAAGGTAAGGCTATGGATTTGATGCAAACTGCATCATTGATGGGTTTTGATACTAAGATTTCAGGTAGTACAAATGACTATGCTAAAACTGCTGATAGCCATATTGCTGTAATTACTTCTGGTATTCCAAGAAAACCAGGAATGACTAGAGAAGAATTAATAGGTATTAATGCTGGTATTGTAAAAACAGTTTCAAGCAACCTTTTAAAGCATTCTCCAAATGTTATCATTATTGTTGTTAGTAACCCTATGGATACTATGACGTATTTGGTACATAAAACTACTGGTTTACCTAAAAATAGAATCATAGGTATGGGTGGTGCTTTAGATAGCGCTCGTTTCAAGTATCGTTTAGCAGAAGCTATGGAAGCTCCTATTTCTGATATCGACGGTATGGTAATCGGTGGTCATAGTGATACTGGTATGGTGCCATTAACATCTCACGCAACAAGAAACAGTATTCGTGTATCAGAATTTTTATCTGCAGAAAGATTACAGCAAGTTGCCGATGATACGAAAGTTGGTGGTGCAACGTTAACTAAATTATTAGGTACTAGCGCATGGTACGCTCCAGGTGCAGCGGTATCTTCTATGGTACAGGCAATTGCTTGCGATCAGAAAAAAATGTTTCCATGTTCAACGATGTTAGATGGTGAATACGGATTGAACGATATCTGTATCGGTGTACCAGTAATATTAGGAAAAGACGGTATCGAAAAGATTATCGACATTCCTTTAAGTGATGCTGAAAAAGCAAAAATGAAAGAAAGTGCCGCTGGTGTAACTAAAACTAATGGTCTTTTAGAGTTGTAGTTTATAAACTCTTAAACATAAAACAAAGCCTTTATAGTCTAACTATAAAGGCTTTGTTAGTATAGTAAGGTATACTTTAGAAATATATATTGTAGAAAATATACTACCTAGAATAATCTTTCTTTTTATATTTGCCGCATGAATGCAAAATGGTGCGTAAGTACTTTATTTATTATTCTAGCCTTATTCGGGCTAAGTCAAGAGCAAAAGAAAGCTTCTAATCAACAAATTTCATTACAATTTGCAGATGTAGAATTAGCTTCTGGTACTGCTCATGATGATGTTTTGGCGGTTATCACCAAGAAATTAGAAGTTTTAGGTGTTGATGCTATTGAAATAGTAGAAAATGACGGAACACAATTAAGTATTCGTTATTATAGTGATGTTGATGCCCTTAGTGTTAAGGAGTTTCTTTCTCAAGAAAACCATCAATCAATATCGAATGAAGAAGAATTTCCTTCGGATTCTCCAAATAAAGAACTTCCTGAGACTTATAATTTAGTAGTATCTGATCTTCAGCAGCAAGTTGATGATGGCATTACTTTAAACGCAACGCTGGTTGTACCTCAGAAGCACGATGATAAAACGTTTTCTTATCCTGTGGTTTTGCCTTTTAGTGAAACCATAGTTTTTGAGCAAGACGCAATTGTAGATACCGCATTTAAAATAAATAGAACTATTGCAATAGCAATAGAAAACTCTTCACGAACAATACCAGAAGTAAGGGCAGGACCTTATGTTAATGGGAATAGTTAATTCCATTCAAAAACATATCTAAGCAACGTAATTATTTTACGTAAATGTTATTTGCCTTAGATTTTTATAATATTCAAAATAATAATCAACATAAATTAAATTATTACAAATGCAAAACAAGGGACTTATAAAGCTTTTTGCTTTATTATTTGGGTTAGTTAGTATTTACCAGCTATCCTATACTTTCGTAACTAGTAAAGTAGAAAAAGAAGCGAATAAATTCGCGGTTAGCCGTATTTCTGAATCAGAAGAAGGATATGTAACAAAAAGAGAGGTTGCAGCAGCAAGCTACCTTGATTCTATTGGTAGCGATCCAGTTTTTGGTTATACCAATTACAATGAGGCTAAAAAGAAAGAACTTAACAAAGGTCTTGACCTTAAAGGTGGTATCAACGTTACTTTGCAAATCTCTATTAAGGATATCCTTAAAGGATTAGCAAACAACACAAAAAGTCCAGTTTTCAACAAGGCTTTAGCTGATGCAGATGCTGCTTCTAAAAATAGTGATGATACATATATCGATTTGTTCTTTGAAGCTTTCGATAAGATAAAAGGGGAAACTAAATTGGCTTCACCAGATATCTTCGCTAATAAAGGACTTAGTGATGAAATTAACTTTCAAATGTCTGATGATGAGGTTAAGCCTATTATCAATAGAAAAATAGATGAGTCTATTGTTTCTGCTTTTGAAGTATTAAGAGAACGTATTGATGGTTTTGGTGTAACACAACCAAACATTCAAAGAGAAGGTAACTCTGGTCGTATTTTGGTTGAATTGCCAGGTGCTAGAGATATCGCACGTGCACAAGATTTATTATCAAGTACTGCTCAATTAGAATTTTGGGAAACGTACAAGCAAAGCAATACAAGCTTTAGTACATTCCTTATTCAAGCGAATGAGAAATTAAAAACGATTGTTGAGGTTAAGCAACCAGAACAAATTAAAGAAGAGTCTGAATTAGATTCTTTATTATCTGATGTTTCTGCTGATTCTTTAGATTTAGCTACACAAGTAAATCCTTTATACGAATTGTTGATTCCTGCTAACCCAGGTAGCAACGCAATGTTTCGTGCTGCTATTAAAGATACGGCGACTATTGGTTCTTACTTAAGAATGCCAGAAATTAGAAGGTTATTACCTGCTGATATTCAGTTTACAAAATTTGTATGGGAAAGACCTTCTGCTGAAGAAACTGAAGTGATTGATTTGTATGCTTTAAAATCTAACCGTGACGGTACGCCTAGAATTAGTGGTGATGTAGTAAGTGATGCAAGAGCAGATTTCGATCAGTTCAGCAAACCTGCTGTTTCTATGACCATGAATACTAAAGGTGCTAAAGAGTGGGAAAAATTAACTGGTGATGCTTACACTAACCAGACTGGTATTGCTATTGTATTAGATAATAAAGTATATACTGCTCCTGGTGTTTCTTCAGGTCCTATATCTGGCGGTCGTTCAGAAATTACGGGTGACTTTACAGTAAACGAAACTAAAGATATTTCTAACGTACTTAGAGCTGGTAAACTACCTGCTTCTGCAGAAATCATTCAATCAGAAATTGTTGGTCCTTCATTAGGTCAAGAAGCTATTGATAGTGGTTTTATGTCATTCTTAATTGCTTTTGTTATTGTTCTTTTATGGATGATTGCTTATTACGGTAAAGCAGGTGTATTTGCTGATATTGCTTTAATGTTGAACATCTTATTAATATTCGGTGTCTTAACTAGTTTAAATGCGGTGTTAACATTACCTGGTATTGCTGGTATTGTTTTAACTCTTGGTATGTCGGTTGATGCCAACGTATTGATCTTTGAACGTATTAAAGAAGAATTAGCAAAAGGTAAAGGCAAAAGTCAAGCTGTAGCTGACGGTTTTGGTAATGCACTATCTTCTATTTTAGATGCGAACATTACTACTGGTTTAACTGCAATTATCTTATTCATATTTGGTTCGGGTCCAATTAAAGGTTTCGCAACCACATTACTTATAGGTATTGTAACATCTTTATTTACTGCAATATTCATTACTCGTTTGTTAATTGACTGGTATATTAGTGGAAAAGGGAGAAGCTTAGATTTCTCAACAGGAATTACTAAAAACCTTTTTAAAGGAATCAATGTTGATTTCTTAGCGAAAAGAAAGATTGCTTATGTAATATCAGGGATTTTAATAGCAGTTGGTTTATTCTCATTGTTAGCAGGACCAGGATTGCAAAAAGGTGTAGATTTCATTGGTGGACGTTCATACACAGTACGTTTCGAGCACCCTGTAAATCCTTCTGAAATAACATCAGAATTGAATACTGTATTTGGTAGCGGAACAAATGTGAAAACATATGGTGAGTCTAACCAAGTAAAAATTACGACTCCTTATAAAGTGGATGTTGAAGGTATCGAAGTAGATACTGAAATTCAAGACAAACTATATTCTTCGCTTCAAAAGTACTTACCAGATGGTTTTAGTAAAGAAGCTTTTGTATTAGGTGGTGTTGATGAAGAGGCAGTTGGTATTTTAGCATCTGTAAAGGTTGGACCAACGATTGCAGATGATATTCAGAAAAATGCATTCTTGGCAATTTTAGGTTCATTGCTTGTAGTTTTCCTTTATATCTTAATTAGATTTAGAAGATGGCAATTTTCATTGGGTGCTGTAACTGCAGTATTCCATGATGTATTGATTGTTCTTGGTGTATTCTCAATATTCGGAAAACTAATGCCTTTTAGCATGGAAATTGATCAAGCATTCATTGCGGCGATACTAACGGTAATTGGTTACTCGTTGAATGATACCGTGGTAGTATTTGACCGTATTCGTGAGACTTTGGAAGAACGTGGCTGGAAAGGCGGTTCTAACATTAACTATGCGATTAATAGTACATTAAGTAGAACATTGAATACGTCGTTAACTACCTTGGTAGTATTATTGGCTATCTTCATTTTTGGAGGTGAGTCGTTAAGAGGATTCATGTTCGCAATGATCGTAGGTGTTGTTGTGGGTACATATTCATCTGTATTTATTGCAACTCCTGTAATGTTCGATGCATTGAGCAAGAAAGTTACTTCTGGTGAGGCGGAAGTTAAAATTGAAGAGTAGTTAATACAACTAACTCAAATAGAAAAGCCGTTCAGAAATGAACGGCTTTTTTGTTTTCTTACTTTATTGAATTGTATTTTATTTAATCGTTCGAAAAATTTTTGTAATCCTTTTCTTCCACTAAATTCTACTTGTTAACCAGTATTTTTTACCCCATTTTTTTAAGTATAAAAGTTTATGCATTTCTTGCCTTTGAATCATAAACACTTAATCAAAATGAAAAAATTAATTATTTTAAGTTTCTTAGCATTGGCAACACTCTGTTTTTTAGTAGTTTAAAAGCGCAATCTGTTTATATAGGCCCCAAAGTTGGTCTTAACTTAGCAAATTTTACCGGTAATGTAAATTCAAACTTAAGAGGGTTGGCTGCGTTGCATATTGGTGGTGTTGCAGAAATTGAGATTGTAGATATGTTTAGTGTTCAGCCAGAATTGCTTTTTTCTGTAAAGGGAGCCATTTTAGGAGATACCAAACTTGTAAATAGTTATATCTCTATGCCGATTATGGGAAAGTTTTACCCGATTGATATTTTATACATTGAAGCCGGACCTGAAATAGGTTTTCTTATTTCTGCAAATGAAAAATCGAATTCAAATAATTTTAAAAATACTGATAGCTATAAAACAGTGGATATGGGACTCGGTTTTGGTGCAGGGGTAAACTTAAGGGATATTGGCTTAAGTCTTGGCTTACGTTATAATGCAGGGTTGAGCAATATTTTCGTAGATAATTCTCGTATAAAGAACGGTGTGTTCCAAATATCTGCAGCATATACTTTTGAATTGTAGATTTTAATGTTACGTAATAATACCAGATGAACCATTTTTACTCGGTATAAGGTCTAAAATCCGTTCGGGTTTTAGACCTTTTTCTTTTCTATGGGAAACAAAAATTATAGCAGTATCTGTCTCCTTTGCAAATTTGTTGACCAATGCCACCAGTAAAGCTGCCGATTCATCATCCATATCAGCTGTGGGTTCATCTAAAATTAATACTGGTGGTTGTTTGACCATAGCACGTGCTGTCATTACCAATCGTTGCTGACCTGTTGAAAGGGTATTGAAATACGTATTTTTAATAGGATACAGGTCTAATAAGAGCAACCATTGTTTAATGATTCTCTTCTGTAGCTCGGTTGGGATGGTATAAAGCCCTACGGAATCATTTAAACCAGAAATGAGCATGTGCTCTATAGAATGTCTACCATTGAACTTAAGTGTCATTGCAGGGGCGTAATAGCCTATTTTCTTTTTTATATCCCAAACGCTCTCACCGCTTCCTTTTTTGTTCCCGAATAAATAAATTTCTTGACCGTATGCTTTCGGGTTGTCTCCAAATATCATGGAGAGCATAGTTGATTTACCGCTTCCGTTGGTGCCCGATAATTGCCAAAAATCACCCTTTTTTACGGTCCAATTAATAGCATTTAATATTTTTTTACTTCCGTAGGATATGCTTACGTTTTTAAAATCAATTAACGTAGATTCAATATTTGAGAATGTCGTGATAGATTGCGGAATGCGTACTGCATTGAAAGCATTCTCGATTTCGTTATCATTTGACGGTGTATTCTCGGTGATGGTGAACATATATTTATTCAACCTTCCATAACAATTTATGAAAGAAAGCATGTCTGACTTGCGACTTGCTAATTGAATGAATGAAATATGTTTAGAGTGATCTTTAAGTATCGTTTTTAATTCTTCTTGAAAGTCGATATCTAAATTATCAAAAGGATTATCTAGAATAATGTAATCTGGTTTTTCGTTCAGTAAGTAATGTAGTAGTGCTCTTTTTTGCTCTCCACTAGACATGGTTTCTAACGCCTGCTGTTCAGTGCTAATAATCTTTTTATCGTATTTATCTTCTTCGTCTATTAGTTTTTCTAAGGTGAAAGGAGAAAATAATCTTCCAATTTTATGCTCAAATTCTTGAAGTTCTTGTGGTATTCTTCCATTTTCAAAATCCTTTAAGAAACCTTTTTTATCAGAATTGTTATCTAAGTAAATTACCCAATGGTTCATGATGCATTTATTCTAAAAATATGAACTGTATTGTTGTGGTAAGTGGTCGTAAAATCTAAAAACATACCGTTTTTTAATGCTGTTTTCTGCGAAGGAATATTGTCAACTTGTATTATGGATATTAAACTGGTTGCCCATTCTTTTGTAAAAGCTACTTGTTTACATTTTTGGGCTGCTTCAAACGCAAAACCTTGTCGCCAGTATTTTGGGAGAATAGAATACCCTATTTCTAATTCTTTTTTGCCATCTACTTCTTGAACTAATAGACCGCAAAGGCCCACTAAAGTATTAGTGCCTTTTAAGTACAATGCATTCATGCCGCCCAAGTTGTCATTATACCGCTCGAATATTCTGTCGAATTGTTGTTGGCAGGCTTCTTTTGGGTCTTTTGGTAATCCTGACCAGAATTGACTGCTTAATGGCTCTTCATGGAAAGGTAGCCAGTTTTCAAAATCTGATAGCTGTACTTCTTTAAAAAGTAAGCGTTTAGATTCTTCATTGAATAATACGTGTACTGGCATTATGTTGCTATAAAATAAGAAAAGGCAAGTGTCTATTTTCGGCTAAAGCTAATGCTGTCACCAATAGATAACCCTAATTCTTGTGCTAAACCTCCATTAATTTCAAGAACATATTTGATAGGAACTTGAGATGTTAACCCGGTCTCATTAAGTGGCTGTGCATTTTCTTGAAAACTAGCAATTCTTAAATCTTCTTTTATGTAAATAATATCTAGGGGAAACTCTGTATTCTTCATGTAAAAAGAATGCACTCTCTCATCAGGGAAAATAAATAACATCCCTTGATTACTATCCATTCCTTTTCGGTACATGAGTCCGGTTTGAGTCTCGTAATCAGTTTCTGCAAACTCAATATTGAACTTGGTTTTTACCGTGTCACTTGAATTTAAAAAGATAGATAAGTCTCCTTCATTAGTAAAATCTATACTTTGCGTAGCTATAGTTTTTTTGGACTCTTCTTTACAAGAAAAAAGTAGTAGTGCTACAACCATTATAATAACCGAACTCTTATGTATTGTCTTCAATATTATGCAGTTTTAGTTTTTTTTGAACATAAAGTATAATCCAATTAAAATAAAGGGAATACTTAGCCATTGACCGGTTGAAAGTAGCCCTAAAGATTCTTCGAATCCGCCCTGACTTTTCTTTACGAATTCAACTAAGAAACGAACGGTCCATAATAACACAAAAAATAGTCCGAATAAATACCCTGGTTTATTCTTTTTATCAGTTTTCCAGTACAGAAAATACAGTAGAACAAATATTAAAAGGTAGCCTATACCTTCGTATAATTGTGCTGGATGACGATATGGTATTTCAGCTAAGTATTGCGAAAATTGCGGATTATTCTCAATTGCAGCATAAGCGGTATTTAAAGTTTTTTCTTGTGTAATGCCCAATGCTTTTGATGGATGTAAGTCGTCTGAATCGCGAATGAATTTAGTAGCGAATATGAAGTTCTCATCTACTATTTTACCGTTGATTTCAGAATTAAAAAAGTTACCTAAACGTACACAAAAACAACCAATAGCAACAGGTATGACCATTCGATCAAATATCCAAAGCATATTGAATTCAGGGTATTTTCTGGTGTACAAATATGTACCGATAATAATACCGATTGTGGCACCGTGACTAGCTAAACCTGTGAAACCTGTAAATTCATAGCCGTCTATTAATCCGAATAATAAACTGCCTGAAGCACTTTCGCGAACGGGAATTAATATTTCTACCAGGTGATTAGAGTAATATGCCCAATCATAAAAGAAAACATGACCTAATCTGGCACCTAACATGGTGCTTAAAACCGTGTATATAAAAAGGGAGTCTAATTGCTCGACAGATTTTTTCTCGTTGAGGAATATCTTTTTCATGATAAACCAACCTAGCGCAAAGGCGGTGATCCAAAGAAGATTGTAGTACTTTATTTGTATGAATCCGATGTTGAAAAGTGTCTCATTCGGATTCCAAGTAATTCCTAAGAAATGCATGTGTTGAATTTTGAAAGGCTAAGATAATAAAATAGAAAACTCCCTAGGCTTTAGAATTGGAAAATCGGTTTTGTATTTAATTAAAAGAGAGAGTTGAGAATTAAGTATTGAGAGATGAGAGAAGAGAAATTAGAGAATATAAAAGAGAGTTGAGAATTGAGAAAAGTTGAGATATTGAAAATAACGAAGGTGTTAGTTGAATAAATCAGATAGAGGAAACTTAAACCCAACTAAATAAAAGAATTTGAATAAAGCTATTTCTTTGAACTTGAACTTGAACTTGAACTTGAGTTTTGAATTTGAACTTGCATTTGAAACTAACTTAGGGAACGGGGTCATACCCTTTTCCACCCCAAGGGTTACAGCTAAAAATACGTTTTGTAGCCATCCATCCTCCTTTAAATAATCCATGCTGTTTTAATGCTTCTAAGGTGTATTGTGAACATGTTGGTGAGTATCTACATGTAGCGGGAGTATAAGGGGATATTGCTAGTTGATAGAAACGAACTAGAAATACAAAAGGGGCAATCAGTATTTTTTTTATTGAAATGTTCACAGGTATAAATTGATATCACAAATTTACTGTAAAAGTGTCAACTTGGTTAAAATAAGAAGCCCGGATGAGTTGCATCCGGACTTCCATCAAATAAATCAGTGTATTAGGTTCCAATTCTAATCGGTTCTAAATGTTCAGCTTCTTCTTCAGAATACAATCTAGATTTGATTAAGAATCGAATGCCTATGGGTATTTCTAATGAAAAACTTGAACCGATACCAGGGGTCACATCAATGGTGAGTTGGGTGTGTTTCCAATATTCAAATTGGTCTCGTGACATATGAAAGTCGCAACCCTCGATATTCCCTAAACAAACATCATTGTCATCGAGCATTAATTCGCCTTTCTCAAAGCACATTGGTGCTGAGCCATCGCAACAGCCACCACTTTGGTGAAACATGAGTTCGCCATGTTTCTCTTTTAGTTGTGCAATTATTTCTGCAGCTTTTTCAGTTACTAATACTCGTTTAGTTTTCATATAATCTATGATATTAAAAGAATCCCATTTTCTTCTTATCGTATGAGATAAGCATGTTTTTAGTTTGACGATAGTGAGCCAACATCATTTTGTGGTTTTCTCTACCAATTCCCGATTTTTTGTATCCGCCGAAAGGAGCGTGTGCAGGGTACAAATGATAACAATTCACCCAAACTCTACCTGCTTTAATAGCTCTAGAAATTTGATACGCTTGGTGTGTATCTCTAGTCCATACGCCAGCACCTAAACCATACAATGTATCGTTGGCAATTTCAATGGCTTCTGCTTCATCTTTGAAAGTTGTAACACAAAGCACGGGACCAAAAATCTCCTCTTGAAAAACACGCATCTTATTATGTCCTTTTAGAATAGTTGGTTGAACATAGTAACCGCCTTCTAAACCTTCATTATAAGCTTGCTCGCCGCCAGTTAGTACTTCGCAACCTTCTTCTTTACCTATTTGAATGTAGCTGAGAATTTTTTCAAATTGGTCGTTAGAAGCCTGTGCGCCCATCATAGTATTAGGGTCTAAGGGATGCCCCATCTTAATTGCCTTAGTACGTTCGATTACACGTTCTATAAACTTGTCATAAATACTTTCTTGAACTAGCATACGCGACGGACAAGTACAAACTTCACCTTGGTTCAAAGCAAACATATTAGCACCTTCTAAGCACTTGTCAAAAAAATCATCATCAGAATCCATTATACTTTCAAAGAATACATTCGGAGATTTACCGCCAAGCTCTAATGTAACAGGAGTAATATTTTTAGATGCATACTGCATAATTAATTGCCCGGTGGTAGTTTCACCTGTAAATGCAATTTTGTCAATTCTAGGGCTAGATGCCAATGGCTTGCCTGCCTCTGCACCAAAACCGTTAACCACGTTAAGAACACCATCAGGTAAAATACCTTCAATGATTTCCATTAATATTAAAATTGCTACAGGGGTTTGTTCTGCTGGTTTAAGAACTACGCAGTTACCTGCTGCTAATGCTGGTGCCAATTTCCAAGTAGCCATTAATAAGGGGAAATTCCATGGTATAATTTGACCTACGACACCTAAGGGTTCTGTGATATTTAATGCAACGGTATTAGAGTCTAGCTCACTGACCGATCCTTCTTCTGCTCTAATGACTCCTGCAAAATATCTAAAGTGATCGACTGCCAATGGTAAATCTGCAGCTCTGGTTTCGCGAATTGCTTTACCATTGTCCCAAGTTTCTGCTCTTGCCAATACTTCTAAATTTTGCTCTATTTTATCGGCAATTTTTAAAAGCATATTACTTCTTTCGGTTGCTGAAGATGCATTCCATGAAGTTGCAGCTACCCAAGCGGCATCTATTGCCATTTCTATATCTTCTGCTGTGGATCTAGGTATTTTGGTGAATGATTTGCCATCTACTGGTGAGATGTTGTCAAAATATTCTCCTTTGCTTGGTGCAACCCATTTTCCACCAATGAAATTTTCATATTGGTTTTTGAATTTGGGTTTTTGAAGTACGTCTTTTTCTACAGTTGCTGTTGTGCTCATAGTGTATGATTTAAGTTAATAATAGAAGTAAGCTCATATAGGTACTACCAATACGATATTCTAAATGTACTTCTAGGTTTTCGAAAATATCTGACGCATTCTACGAATAGTGTGAACTATTCTATCATTTAATGATATTATGATTTTTTTAAGTATAATTTTTTGTAAATTTCTTAAAATAAAATCAAAATTACTGTGATTCATTTAGCTGAAAATTTCTTAAAAGGAAGACGGTTGGAAACTATGGTTGAAAACCAAACCTCTTATACGATGAATAATGCGGCCATGCATGTTTTTGAAACGCATGAACAAGCAGCTAGTGTTCTTTTAAAATTTGAACAACCAGTTTTGGCCAGTATGATTCAAGGAAAGAAGATTATGCACTTACGTGATTATGAATCTTTTGATTTTTTACCAGGTGAGTCGTTAGTGCTACCGGCAAATGAAGGTATGTGTATAGATTTCCCCGAAGCAATGGCAAAAAATCCTACCCGTTGTTTGGCAATGGCTATTTCAGAAGATAAAATAAAAAAGGTATTGCAATTCATGAATGAAAACATGCCCAAAAGTAATAAGGATGCATGGGGATTAATGGACTACAACTTTCATTTCGTAAATGACAGAGGAATATTTCAAATCATACAACGGCTTTTATTCTTGTTTTCTGAAGATCACCCTTCTAAAGAGCTGTTTGTAGATAATATGTTGCGTGAACTTATTATTAGAATTCTACAGACGAACGAATGCAAAATTTATAACAACGCTACGTTGACCATAAAGAAAGAAAGTAGGTTGACCGAGGTTATTCGATATATTCGAGATAATGTACATAAGTCATTACAAGTAGATGATTTAAGCAGAATAGCCTGTATGAGTCCGTCACATTTTTATCGAACCTTTAAATTAGAGCTGGGCATCTCTCCTGTTGAGTTTATAAATAATGAACGAATAAAGTTAGCAGTTGGTTTACTGCAAGATCCTAAACGAAGCATTAAAGATGTATATCTCGATTGCGGATTTGAAAGTAGATCCTACTTTAATAGGGTGTTTAAAACAAGACAACAAGTAGCCCCAGGCGAATACCAGTCTAAAATTCAGAAATCTAGATTTTTAGATTAAACTTAAAGACTATACGTAGTACCTTCTTTACCGTCTTTTAATTGAATACCTAGTGCTGCTAACTGATCACGTATTTGATCAGATGTGGCAAAATCTTTATTTTCCCTAGCAGATTTACGTAATTCGATTAATAGCTCAACTACACCTCCTAATTTTTCAGTGTCGGCATCAGAACTACTCTTGTTCTCCAAACCTAAAACATCAAAAACAAAGCTGTGAATGGTATTCTCTAATTCTAGTTTATCTTCTTCGGTAATAGATTCAGTACCTTCTTTAATAAGGTTGATGTGCTTAACAGCGTCAAATAGTTTCGCAATTAAGATGGGCGAATTAAAATCATCGTTCATGGCAGTATAGCAAGATGCTTTCCAAGCTGCGACATCAAAATCTGTAGTCTTTGCTGTGTCTAGAGATTTTAGTGAATTGATAGCTTCCATCAATTTGTTAAAACCTTTTTCAGATGCTAATAAGGCATCATTACTTATATCTAAAATACTGGTATAATGTGCCTGCATCATAAAGAAACGAACCATAGAAGGGGAGAAGGGCTTGCTCAGAATCTCGTTTTCACCAGAAAATATCTCACCAGGCAAAATGCTATTACCTGTAGATTTTGCCATTTTTCTACCATTCAAGGTCAACATATTGGCATGTAACCAATAGTTTACAGGGCTTTTGCCATTACAAGCTTCTGCCTGTGCAATTTCACATTCGTGGTGCGGGAATTTTAAATCCATTCCGCCACCGTGAATGTCGAATGTTTCACCTAAGTATTTTGTACTCATGGCGGTACATTCTAAATGCCACCCTGGGAATCCGTCGCCCCATGGCGAAGGCCACCTCATAATATGTTGTGGTTCTGCTTTTTTCCAAAGAGCAAAATCTTGCGGATTGTGCTTGTCGTCTTGAGCGGCAAGATCACGAGTGTTAGCTATCATGTCTTCAAGCTTACGGCCACTTAATTTACCGTACTCATGTTCTTGGTTGAACTTTGCAACGTCAAAATAAACAGAACCATTAGTTTCATAGGCAAATCCTTTTTTAAGAATATCCTTAATAATTTCAATTTGTTCTATAATATGTCCGGTAGCTGTGGGCTCAATACTTGGAGGTAGAAAATTGAATTTCTCTAAAATATTATGAAAATCTACAGTATATCGCTGTACAACCTCCATCGGTTCTAGCTTTTCTAATCGTGCTTTTTTAGCAATTTTATCTTCGCCATCTTCCGCATCATCAACTAAGTGACCGGCATCTGTAATATTACGAACATAACGTACTTTGTAACCTAGGTGTTTAAAGTATCTGAAAATCATATCAAAAGACATGAAAGTTCTACAGTTTCCTAAATGTACATTGCTATACACTGTTGGTCCACAAACATACATGCCTATGTGGCCTTCATTTATGGGTTTGAAAACTTCTTTTTTTCCTGATAAGGAATTGTATACTTTGATTTCCTGGTTTTCGTACAATTGCATGAAGCTATATCCTATTAAAAATGGGTATCTAGGTTTAGGTAATTTAAGAACTCTCGGCGTACTAATTCTTCTTTAAATTTACCGCCATACTCTGCTGTTACGGTACTACTATCAATATCGCGAATTCCTCTAGAATTTACACAAAGGTGTTTTGCATCAATAACACAAGCAACATCTTCTGTACCTAAAGCTTTTTGTAATTCTCTAACGATTTGAATGTTTAAACGCTCTTGAACTTGTGGACGTTTAGCATAATAGTCTACAATACGATTCATCTTTGAAAGACCAACCACGGTACCATTAGAAATGTAAGCAACGTGTGCACGACCAACTATTGGTAGAAAGTGATGTTCGCAAGTAGAGTAAAGAGTAATATTCTTTTCAACCAACATTTCACCATACTTGTACTTATTGTCAAAAGTAGAAGCTTTAGGTTTTTTAGCAGGGCTTAAGCCACCGAATATTTCGTTTACATACATTTTAGCAACTCGGTTAGGAGTTCCTTTTAGGCTATCGTCGGTTAAGTCTAAACCTAAGGTCAGCATAATTTCGCGAACATTTTCACGAATGCGTTCAATCTTTTCGGCATCATCCAAATCAAAGGCATCTGAACGTAAAGGAGTATCTTCTGATGTAGAAATGTGATCATTTCCTAATTCATCAAATTGATCTTCCAGTGTATCCTCAATTTTCATTTTATCTATCTTTTAGAAGCTGCAAAGATATACAATATGTGCCACTTTATAACTAATTGCGGGCATTACACAACATAAATTAGCCATAACGTTAAGGTCTAGTTAATTTTAATTTTTCAAATGAGAAGGCCTCTATGACCAAGTATGGTGTATCTATTTTATTAGTTTGCTTTTTTAGCATCTTCACCTGTTTTGCACAGGTGTCGGCAGATTGCGCCAATGCGGTTCCTATTTGCTATAATACTCCTGTAAATGGTGGTACTAATGGTTATGGCATTGACGATTTCAACGGAGCTTCTATTTCTGGATGTATAACGCAGGGTAGTGGTACTATCGAAACAAATTCTGCTTGGTATAAATTTAAGACTGGTGAAATAGGTCAGTTAGGTTTTAATATCGGATTTGATACAAACGAAGATTGGGATTTTGCTTTGTATAGAACAAGCGATTGTAGCACACTGGGTGAGCCTGTTCGCTGTAATTATTTCGATAATTCTGATGATAGTAGTTTCATAGGAGTGGGGGAGGATCCTACAGGTATAGATAATATTCAATATGATGATTGGTTAGATGTTGAACCGGGAGAGGAATATCTACTCATGATCAACAATTTTAGTAACAACAATTCAGGATTCTCTATTCAATTTTCAGGTAATATATTTGTCGAGTTCCCAAACTCTGCTTTAGATTGTGATATCATAGATAATTTATTAGGTCCGCCAATAATAGCATGTGATAACGATAATGTGGTTTTAGATGCAACTACCGTAGATGCTTTAGATTATGAGTGGTACTTAGATGCTGGCACAGGTTATCAACGCATACCTGGTGAAAGTGATCCAGAACTTTCTATTGCTGTATCTGGTATGTACCGTGTGTTGGTAGTAAGACCTTTAGGTAATAATTTAATTAGCGAAACCCAAGTAGCTTATGCGCCTTCGCCAGAAACCTTTTCTTTAGAAGATGAAACTGCATGTTTAGATGGTACGGCTATTGATTTTAATGCAAAGGATGCCGAGGCATTAGGTACTCAGAGTCCGCTAGATTTTAGGGTCTCTTATCATGAAAGTTTTGAAGATGCCTTTGATGGTGCCAAGGCACTTTCAAAAGAATTTATACCAACAGAGGTTTTACAGACCATATATGTAAGAACGACATCAATAGAAAACTCAATGTGTTTTGATGCTTCTGAAACTTTTGATATTAATGGTATCGAATTACCTATTTTGGATTTTGATACAGAGGTGTTTATTTGTGGCGATGAACCTGTTGTAACAATAGGGCAACGTATACCCGATGCTAATTTTACATATGAATGGAGTTCAGGGCAAACCTCTTCTCTTATTACAGTTGCGGAGCCAGGTGTATACACCTTGTCTGTGACTAATATTCAAGGATTAATACAATGTATAACTGTTAGGTCGGTTACTGTTGTTTTTTCTAGTCCGCCAGTAATTTCTGATGTTACTGTGGAATATGAGGATGACGCCTCTAATGTGGTCAATGTTTTCTTAGAAGAGAATGGGGATTTTGAATTTCAAGTTGATAATGAAACACCTCAAGATAGCGGGGTATTTAATAATTTATTCCCTGGTGAGCATACAATCACGGTTCGTGATGTAAATGGATGTGGTTCTGATTCTAGAGATATCGTAGTGGTCGGTTTTCCAAAGTTTTTTACACCTAATGGAGATAACGTAAACGATAATTGGAAAGTTGACGGGTTGTCAGCCTTAGATAATCCGGTAATTACTATTTATGATAGATATGGTAAATTGCTCTATCAAATAGTTGAAAATTCAACTGGCTGGAACGGTTCTTTTAATGGAGCTCTTTTGCCTGAATCAGACTACTGGTTTAAGCTTACCTACACTAATTCTTTAGGGGAAAATACAAAGGCATCTTACATCAACAATCATTTTACATTAAAGCGTTAACTCTGGTGTTTAGGCTTAATTAGTGCATTTTATCGATTAAACGCAAGAATCTTCGATGTAAGATACTAAAGCAGGTCATGTGTAGTTATAATATACATCACGTATACTAATAAGCTACACTTTTATGAGAACACTTCTTTGTTCTATATGTTGTTTGTTTCTTTTCTATTGGAACGTAACTGCACAGAATTCAGCCGATTGTAGAACAGCTATTCCTGTTTGTGCCGATCAGCCTATTATGGGTATTGCCGGTGGAACAGGTGATGTTGATGATTTTGATCCAGATGTAATACTGCAAACTGGGTGCTTAGAAAAAGGTAGTCTTTCTTCCGCAAATATCGAGTTTAATACCTCTTGGTTCGTTTTTAGAGCGGGCACAGGTGGTCAAGTGGGTTTTGATATTGAGGCGTTGGCAACTTCAGGCTCTACACCAACTGCCGAGTGGGATTTTGCTGTTTATGGACCAGATGTTGATTGTGCTGATATAAGTAATGGTACAGCGCAACCCATACGCTGTAATTATGAGGTGAACGACACTAATTTTACGGGACTAGGGGTTAACCCTGAAAGCGGAGAAGAAGGTCGGGCATCTTTAACGGGTAGTCAGAATACTTATGATGAGTATTTAGATGTCATACCTGGTGAGATTTATTACATATTGATAAATAATTTTGCCGATAATTTTACTGGAGATCCCGAACCTTTTATGTTGACTTTTACGGGTAGTTCTGTAAGTGATAGTCAAGATACTGCGTTAGATTGTACATTAAGAGATGAGTTTTTAGGGTTGGATATCATTGCTTGTGAGGGTGATGATCCAATAACTATTAGTGCACTGAATTCACCTGCAGGTGCAGATATTGCCAACGTAGAATGGACGGTAGATTATGAAGATGATGGTGTGGTTGATGATACCCTTACCGGTTCTGGTGATTTTGGAGCTGAACTAATTATAACAAGTCCTAATTCTGGTCGTTATTTCGCTACTATTACAACAATTACAGGAACTCCGCCAACAGTTAGCGATGACAGTGGTGTATTAGTAACCTTTTTTGGAACGCCCATTTTAGATCGTGTAGAGACATTGGATACTAATCTTTCAATTGATCCTGATCAAAATAATATTGAGTTTTTTGTTGAGGGAGATGGGGATTATGAATATGCTATAAATGACGGTGTATTTCAAGACAATCCTATTTTTATGAATGTTCCTCCGGGAGTGAATACGGTAGTTATTAATGATAAAAATGGATGCGGAATTACAGACCCTATCGAATTTTTAGTAGTTGGTTATCCGAAGTTCTTTACTCCAAATGGAGATAATATAAACGATGAGTGGAATATTTTAGGCATTGAAACTCTAAGTGATCCCGTTGTATTTATTTTTGATAGATACGGTAAGCTGTTGAAACAATTAGGGCCTTCAGATGCGTGGGATGGTAATTTTAACGGACAGCAAATGCCGTCTACAGATTACTGGTTCAGGTTTGAATATGGAGAAATGGAAGATAATCTGTTAGTAGCGAAAACCCGAAAGACACATTTTTCATTAAAGCGATAAACATAAAAAAAGGGGAGCAATTTGCTCCCCTTTTTTTATGTTTAAATTTTATATCCTTTAGAAATTGATTGTATAGCTTAATGTTGCATTCATGATGCCTCTATCAATCATAGCAGGTGTTGTTATACCGGCGTTGAATAATCTTTCACTAACATCTTGTTGAGAACGGCTTAGGGAAAAGTCTAATTTACTTCCGCCAAAGTTATACCCAATACCACCAGAAATGGCATTTAGATCTCCAATTGTATTTCCATTGGCATACGGACTCTGTTCAAAACGGTATCCTGCTCTTAGACTTACTTGTTGAATTCTATATTCACCGCCAACCCTAAATGTAGAAACAGTACCTAAATCACTCGCAATTTGAGAATTTACGGTCTGAAAACTTGGGTCGTTTGTAGGGCGTAATTCCGATTGTGAGAAATCTTGATATCCGTAATCGAAACTTAATAATCCGTCTTTTGCAAAAATTACAGCTAAACTGCCGGTTAGTTTTCCAGGGGTCTTCACTGTATAGCTTTCAAATAAATTTACCACATTAAAATTGATAAAATTTATTTCATCATCTGCTAAATCTGAATTTATACGTTGAGAGGTATTATCTTCCAAACGATACCAGGTAGGAGATTGGTAGCTACCACCTAAACGTACATTATCGTTCAATTTGGCAATAGCTCCTAAGGTAAAAGAGAATCCGTTACCTTCTGTTTCTAAATAATTATCAAAAGTTGTTCTTTGTATTTCTGAATTAGGTTCGTATCCATCTTCAGTGAATTGATCAAACTGAGTGTAAAATACACTATGAAAGTTTAAAGAAGCCCCCAAATAAAGGTTCTCTTTATATTGAGAAGCAACATTAATAGTAAACTTGCTGTTGTAACCGGTGGTTCTTCTTAAAAAATCTTGGTCAACAAAATCATATATAGAATTACTGATGTAATTGGTGTTGCCGTCATTTTCGGTTTCTGGGTCAAGAATACCGCCATAATAACCTAAGAAGGTTTGTTGGTCTCTAAATCCTTGAGCTGAACCAATATCAAGATAAGCTTCTTCTAAAAACTCGCCTTCTTGCACAAGAATAGACCCAAAAGGTGTACCGCCAGCATATTCTAGAAAATAGGTATCAATACCTTCGGTGGCACTACCTGAAACATAATATTCATTATCGAAATTATTTACCAAATCATAATTGAAAGCTAAAGTGAATTTCTTCCAGTCAGAATTTGAATCTGTATTATTAAAAACAAATGCACCACCAATTTGATTTAATTGAATATCATTATTTTTAGTGATTAATGCATCACCAAAATAACGGGCATCATTATTCGTGTGGTAGTTAGATCCACTAATGGTAAAAAGGCTGTTATTGAAAACAGCGGATCCTGCAGGGTTAATATTTAGCGATGATAAATCTCCACCTAAGGCACCAAATGCTCCGCCCATAGCTTGAAAACGGGCTGTACCTTGTAGGTTTTCAGTACCGTAACGTAAAGCCTCATTTATATTTTGTGCACTACTTACTGCACATGCCATTAGTACTACGAAAGTTAAATATCTTTTCATATCAATAATTCAAAGGTGATAAATGTTTGATTTTAGTTTCTTCTGCTACTACTGCTTCTAGACGAGCCAGAAGATCTAGATGAAGACCCACTGCTAGAACTTCTAGAACTGCTTCCTGAGCTTCTATAAGAACTACCACTAGAACTGCTTCTGCCGGAGCTGTAATTGCTACTTCTAGAACTGCTTCTTCCAGAATTATAGTTACTGCTTCTAGAGCTGCTACCAGAACTTCTGCCTGAAGAATAACTTCTTGAGCTAGTACCGGAATTTCTATATGTTGAAGTTCTAGGTACGGCAACTCTGCTGCTTGATCTTGCGGTGCTAGAACTTGATGTTCTAGGGCTAGTGCTGTATCTGCCGCTATAGTTTCTAGACGAACTACTGCTATATCTAGGTGTTGCTCTGGTACTTCTACTTGTTCTGTACGCTCTATTTTGGTCAACACCTACCGTTCTTCTTGTGGTAGAATTACCTGAATACGTTCTTGAACTACGTGTGTTTGCAGAACTTCTAGCTGTGGTTGATCTACCGGTTGTAGTTCTATATCTAGAAGAATTACCTCTAGTGTTTACGTTTGACCGACCTCTTGCTGCTGTGGAAGAAAGTCCACTATTATTAGAAGTTTGTCTTGTATAATTACCTCTTCTTGAATTGTTGACGGCATAACTTCTGTTAGAGAAACGGTTGTTTCTGTTGTAATTTCTATTTCCGTAACCATAACCATAACCGTAATTAAAGCCATTGCCATAGCCCCAGTTATTCCAGCCGTATCCCCAATTATTCCATCCAAATCCAAAACCGCCATAACCCCAGTTGTTCCATCTATTCCATCTGTTCCATCCCCATGGTTGACCCCATCCGGCACCATAAAATCCTGCGTAGCCAACATTGTTCCATCCCCATCCGTAAAGACCACCATTGTTCCAGTTATTCCATCCATTATTATGAATGTAAATGCTTACATCAGCATTGTTACTTCCCCAGCTGCCGTAACCTTCATAGTCATTTGCACTGGCGTAGTAATCTGTTAATTGTTCTTCTGGCACGTCTTGATCTAAATCATTACTAGAATAAGAATCTACATCTGTGAAAATTTCTTCATCCAATATTTCGCCATATTGGTCGGCTTTTTCACCAAAATAGTTTGTATAAGTATCCGTTTCAGGATTATTCTGTGTGTAATTTCTTTGTTCAGGTCTTCTTTCTACCGTTGTTGAAGCATTATCAGAATAAATGCCATCATTATTGTAGTAAGATGATTGTTGATATGAACCGCAAGAAGCTGTAATAACAGCTAAGGTTACCAACATTGTTATGTTTCGAAGTTTGTTGTGGGGTATAGAATATATCATCGGATCAAAATTATATTGTTGAACATATTAAAAATAACTAGTTTTACTCAATTATAATATACGAATATTCACAAAATTTGTGCCAAAGTCCAGATAATGAGTAAAAATTTGACGAAGAGAAGCGAGGATTATTCCAAATGGTATAACGAATTAGTGGTTAAGGCAGATTTAGCCGAAAACTCTGGTGTAAGAGGCTGCATGGTTATAAAGCCATATGGTTACGGTATATGGGAGAAGATGCAAGCCGCTTTAGATAAAATGTTTAAGGAAACGGGTCATGAGAATGCCTATTTTCCATTATTTATACCGAAATCTTATTTAAGCAAAGAGGCTAGCCATGTAGAAGGTTTTGCAAAAGAATGTGCTGTAGTAACACATTATAGATTAAAAAATGCAGAGGATGGAAGCGGAATAATTGTTGATCCAGATGCTAAACTAGAGGAAGAGCTTATTGTTAGGCCTACTTCTGAAACTATCATTTGGGATACGTATAAAAGATGGATACAATCTTATAGAGATTTACCATTGCTTATTAATCAATGGGCAAATGTTGTTCGTTGGGAAATGCGTACGAGATTGTTCTTAAGAACGGCAGAGTTTTTATGGCAAGAAGGGCATACGGCGCATGCTACTGAAAAAGAAGCAATTGAAGAGGCAGAGCAAATGATGAATGTTTATGCCGATTTTGCAGAAAACTATATGGCGGTACCTGTTATAAAAGGTACTAAAACTGAAAGCGAACGTTTTGCAGGAGCTATTGAGACTTATTGCATAGAGGCATTAATGCAAGATGGTAAGGCATTACAAGCTGGTACTTCTCACTTTTTAGGTCAGAATTTTGCAAAAGCTTTCGATGTTAAATTTGCAACTAAAGAAGGTAGTAAAGAATATGTTTGGGCTACCTCTTGGGGAGTTTCAACACGATTAATGGGGGCGTTGATTATGACGCATAGTGATGATAACGGATTGGTAATCCCTCCGAAATTAGCACCTATACAAGTTGTTATTGTACCAATTTATAAAGGATTAGATCAGTTAGATCAAATTTCTGAGACCGTTAATCCTTTGGTAAAAGAATTAAGAGCAAAAGGTATTTCTGTAAAATTCGATAATAGAGATACTCACAAGCCTGGCTTTAAATTCAATGAGTATGAGTTACGCGGAGTACCGGTAAGGTTGGCAATAGGCCCAAGAGACCTTGAAAATGGCACTTATGAGTTGGCTAGAAGAGATACATTGAAAAAAGAAACTGTTTTGGCAACAGATGTAGTGGCTAAAATTGAGTTTTTGATGGAAGATATTCAGAAGAATATGTACCAAAAAGCACTTGATTATAGAACTAATCACATTACTGAGGTAAATTCTTATGATGAATTTAAAAAAGTTTTAAAAGAAAAAGGTGGATTTATTTCTGCTCATTGGGACGGTAGTAAAGAAACTGAAGAACGTGTTAAAAACGAGACGAAGGCAACTATACGTTGCATTCCTATAGATGCAAAAGAAGAGGAAGGTGCTTGTATGGTAACGGGTAAACCGTCTAATAAAAGGGTGTTATTTGCGAAAGCTTATTAATTTTTTCAAAAAATAATAAGCAGGTGTTGTGATAGTAAAAAATATTTGTATTTTTGCATCCGCAATTGCGCAAAGTATGGTCCGTTCGTCTAGGGGTTAGGACGCCAGGTTTTCATCCTGGTAACAGGGGTTCGATTCCCCTACGGACTACTAATAAACCGTTGGATGTATTTCCAAAGTATTGACATAATGGTCCGTTCGTCTAGGGGTTAGGACGCCAGGTTTTCATCCTGGTAACAGGGGTTCGATTCCCCTACGGACTACAAAAATTGAATGGATGAGAATCCGAAGAAATTATAATAAATTATAAAATGGCAAATCACAAGTCGGCATTAAAGAGAATCAGAAGAAACGAAGCAGTTCGTTTACGAAACAGATATCAGCATAAAACTACGCGTAACGCTATAAAAAGATTACGTTCAGAAGAAACTAAGAAAGATGCAGAGGCTCTTTTTCCAAGTGTTGTTAGTATGATCGATCGTTTAGCAAAACGTAATATCATACATGATAATAAAGCTGCCAACTTAAAAAGTAAGTTAGCTAAGCACGTAGCTGCACTATAATTTAGCTTTAAAGTAAAAATTTAGAGCCTTCCTTTAATTAGGAAGGCTTTTTTTGTTTGCCGATTTTTTAATAATGACATAGAATAGAGATTCGAAATCGTGCTAGGTAAGGGTCACTAGTAATTATGCAGATTTACAAAACTACTTTACTGAATTGAGTATTTGGCTGTTTTGTATTCTCAAAAACAAGCAAAATCTTCGTGTAAAGAATAATTAGGGATCAAGTCATGATTAGTTAGCATTTCTGAATTTTTATCTAAAAGCAAGTCTTCTACCTTTTAAAAATCCTACAATTAACAAAGAGTACATGATAACGATAAGAGCTCTTAAAATGGATCGTAACCCGTAAGCTTCCCAAATTTGGTAGTCAGTATAACCTATGATGTATATGATGGGGAATATGGAGTAAAATGTCACTATTGAAATGCTTACCCAAAACATTAAATTGTAAGGTTGTATTAAATTAAGGTTCTTTTCTTTTTTGTCTTTAAAGTACAGTGCAACACAAAACACCAAAATGTAAGATCCAATACCTAACGCGTAATAAAGATTTGTGTCTAAAGGGTTTTGAAATTGTGCGCTAATAACGTAGCCGGTTAGCATTAAAAAAGTTCCGTAGGTTATCCATTTTTTATACTTGACATTTGCTATGAGCTGCCTATATACGTGATAAAAAAAGCAAAAGAAGATAATGGCGTATATATTGTAAATAATATCATTATAATTGCTAAATTTCATTTCGTTGAAGAACGATATTTCATCATATGTTCTAACTAGATAACCCAGTATTTCATTAAGTAGGGTGTAGGTGATTATCATAGGAAAGTACTTTAGCGCTGTGTCGTAATATTTACGGTAAGTCGCTAGCGAGACAAACAGGGTCAACGCATATACTAGCATATAATAGTTCTCCTGAACAAAAGTCCAAATTTTCATGAATTATGGATTAAAAATCAGTTTTTGGAGGCGGACCACCTTGACCGAAATTAAAAGCAAGACTTTTACTGCCTTGTAAGCTGGAGTTTAAAGTGAAAGTAGGAGCGAAACTTGCATAGGCGTTTTCTTTTTTATTTAGGTGATTTCCTAAACCGTCTTTCGTATTGGCTTTCCAATCCTTTATTAGTTCAGCTTTACCATTTTCACCAATGAAAAAGCCATAATTAATACCGCCATCATCTAGTGTAGGTACCATGAATATGCTGTTCTGTCGTTTGTGTATAACCGGCTTTCCGTTTGAAAAGTTTTCTTCGTTGGGGTAGTTGGCAAAATACAATCTTAGCTTGGTGATCTTTTTAACACCAGCTGCAGCTGCCTCTTGATCCAAATAAGCCATATATTGTTTGAGTGTTTCATAATCAAAATCTACGAAACGAGAAGCTTCGAATTTTTCTTCTGAAGGTCTTTTTTGGTTTTCGTAATCTTCAATAATTTGTACCCTATTTTGCGAGTAGTTGTCATAAATAGCATCTGCCTGTTTTAATGAAATGATGTGGTCTGGAGCTTTGACTATTTTTGACTCAATAATTTCATCTTTCTTTTTTTTCTGCTGTTGATTACAGCCAATTACAGATGAAATCAGAATTAGGCATAAAATTTTACTGATGATAGTGGTCGGTCTTTTCATTTTCTAAGAATTAAATTAGTAATACGATAATTGGTAAAAGACTGGGGGAGAGTTCTTTTGTTATAGGCTAAAGATATTAAAAAGAATAATAGTGGTCTAGTTTTATGTAATGCCGGAGTTTATGGAATAAAAAAAATCCCGATTTCTATATGAAATCGGGATTTTAAAATATATGTTAGAATAGTTCTACTGATTCATAGTCATTAAGAACTCTTCGTTGTTTTTAGTTTGTTTAAAGCGTTGTTCAATAAATTCCATCGCTTCTACTGGGTTCATGTCCGCAAGATACTTACGCATGATCCACATACGTTGTAGTGTCGCTTCATCTAATAACATGTCGTCTCTACGTGTACTAGAAGATGTAAGGTCAATAGCAGGGAAGATTCTTCTGTTTGCAATCTTGCGATCCAATTGAAGTTCCATGTTACCGGTACCTTTGAATTCTTCAAAGATAACCTCGTCCATTTTAGAACCAGTTTCTGTTAATGCAGTAGCAATTATGGTAAGAGATCCACCATTTTCAATATTTCTTGCAGCACCAAAGAATCTTTTAGGCTTATGTAATGCGTTGGCGTCAACACCACCACTTAAAACTTTACCAGATGCTGGTTGCACTGTGTTGTATGCTCTTGCCAAACGTGTAATTGAATCTAAAAGAATTACAACATCATGACCACATTCTACCAAACGCTTAGCTTTTTCTAAAACGATATTGGCTACACGAACGTGCTCTGTTGGTTCTTTGTCAAAAGTTGAAGCTACAACCTCGCCACGAACATTACGTTGCATGTCGGTTACCTCTTCTGGTCGTTCATCAATTAATAATATAATTTGATAAACTTCTGGGTGATTTGCAGCAATACCATTGGCGATATCTTTTAAAAGCATGGTTTTACCAGACTTTGGTTGAGATACGATCATACCTCTTTGTCCCTTTCCGATAGGAGAGAACAAATCAATAATACGAGTAGATATTGTGCTTTGGCGTTCTGCCAAATTAAATTTTTCTTGTGGGAATAACGGAGTCAAATGCTCGAATGACACACGGTCACGAACTATTTGTGGGTCTATACCGTTAATTTTATTCACCTTTATAAGAGGAAAATACTTTTCTCCTTCTTTAGGTGGTCTTACGTTACCTAATACGGTATCTCCAGTTTTTAATCCGAAAAGACGTATTTGCGATTGAGAAACATAAATATCATCAGGTGATGATAAGTAGTTGTAATCAGAGGAACGTAAAAACCCGTATCCATCTTGCATGATGTCTAAAACTCCTTCACTGTCAATAATAGAGTCAAACTCATACTCAGGTTCTTTGTACCTATTCTTCAGATCCTTGTCAAAATTACTTTTGTCGTGAGTCGGTCTCGGATTAGGCTTATTTTTATGATTGTTATTCTGAGGCGAATTCTTTTTATTAGGCTGGTTTGCAGCTTTTGGTCTAGGTCTTGGTCTTTTTTGCTCAACAGGTGTCTTAGAGTCACTTTCTTGAGTGTTTTCTGTTTTAGCTACATTAACCTTAGCTGGTGCAACCTTTTCTTCTGCCACTTTTTCAGGAGCATTAGTTTCTTTGTTCGTATTTTTTTCAACACGAGGTCTAGGTCTTGGCTTTGGCTTCGGTTTTGGTTTTACTTCTGCCGGCTTGCTAACTTCTTCAGTTGCGGCAGGAGCTATCGCTGCGGCAACCTTCGGATTAGCGGCTTGTAAGTCCAAAATTTGATAAACCAAATCTAGTTTTTTTAAGGTTTTGAATTTAGGAACCTTAAGTCCTTTCGCAATTTCCTGTAATTCAGGTAGCTTTTTTGATTTTAAATCTGAAATCTCAAACATTAAGTAGTAGAATAAATTATAAGAGTTTGTATTGTAAGAAGTAAATATTTTATTTGGATAATCTAAAGGAGATAATTTCCTTACTGGTAGGCGTTATGACGTGATAACGTAGCAATATTACAAATTATTTTGAATAAAAGGGTTATATTTTTTGAAAAGACATGTATTTTTGCAGTGTAAAGTGGTAATTGATTTATGATTCAAAGAATACAAAGCCTTTATTTGATAGTTGTAGCAATACTTACGGGTATTTTACCGTTCTTCTTTAACCTATGGATACATATTGATGGTACTGAAGTATTTGCAAATAATGAAATGCTTATTTCTATTGCCTTTTATGCAAGTACCGTTCTAGCAATATGGGCTATGGTACAATTTAAAAATAGAAAATCTCAGTTTGTTATTAACAGGCTGAACATGATATTGAATGTTTTTTTATTAGGATTTTTCGTTTACCGATCACTAAACTTATCCGGAGAGACGTTGGTCTCAGAGAAGGGTATTGGGATGCTGATTCCAGTATTTTCTATCATTTTTTTGGTTCTTGCTAACAAGGCTATAAAAAAGGATGAAGATCTTGTAAAATCTGTTGATCGCTTGCGTTAAACCTATAATCTTAGTAGTATTAGTGCGTTAAAACCCGGGGTAGTTTCCGGGTTTTTTTATGTCTTTACTTTTCTAAATTTAAAGAACTCCTTTCTTTAAATATCACAGAAACATCGCAGTTTTTCTAACTGTTGTGATAAACTGTTTATGTTTTCTTGAATTCTTCGTGATACCACGTTTCTATGTTTGTCCCAAGAAACAGAAAGGTTAACGATAGTCGTTGATTATCCTGTTTTAAACAAAAAACAATTTTAAAAATTTACGATTATGAAAAACAGAAAATTTACTCTTGTATTATTAGCTAGTGCCATGACAACTTTTTTTATTAGTTGCTCAGATGATGATGCAGAAGTAGTAACAGTAACTGAAACGGTAGTGGAAACAGAGACTGTTGAAGTAGATTCTTCTTTGCCAGTAGGTGATTTGATGGTTACCTTAAGTGGTAATCTAGTTGCTGAGAGCGGTACACCAACACAAGGTTTAGTTGAAGTAGGTGTCGATGCCGATGAGGTTAATTTTGTTCGTTTCGCAGATGATTTTACTACTGAATTAGGTACAGGTACTGTAGGTATCTTTTTATCTACTTCAGAAGTTTTTACCCCAGATCCTGCTAATGGAAATCCAGATTTAATGTTGATAGGTAATGTAGTTGATAATGGTGAGATGTTGATAAAACTAAGTGCTACACCAGATGCTAAATACACACATATTATTCTTTGGTGTGCAACTGCTAATATACCGTTTGGTAATGTTGCGTTAAACTAATATAATTTTTTACTGCCTTTGGGAATAGAGACACATGATTCTGTTTTTCTATGTCTCCCAAAGGCTTTTTTTGTGAAAAGGAATTTTTCTTTTCACATACTTTAATAAAACAGAATTATGCTAAAAAATAAAAATATACTATTCGCATGTTGTTGCTTGTTAACTTATTGTTTGCAGGCTCAGAGTGGATGGACAAGAGAAGCAAAAGGACTATATGTGCAAGCATCGGTCATGAACTTTTCTTCTAACGATTATTATACTACCGAAGGTAGGTTGGCAGATCAAGGAAGTGATTTTAATACAAGTGGTCTATTGATTTATGGTGAATATGGAGTAACCGATAGGCTTACGGCAGTTTTAGACCTCCCTTTGGTACGTTTAAACAGTTTTAGTACTACCGAAACCGTTGGTGGTGTTGGTAATATACAACTTGGTGCAAAATATAAACTATTGAAAAGTTTTCCTTTATCCTTCCAAGTAGCCTTGGATATACCTACTAACGATGGTACTAATTTTGCACAATCTAAAGAACCAAATGCTTTTGGAGAGTTCGATGTTATCAACTTACCAGTGTCTGATGGAGAGTTCAATGTTTGGACAACACTGGCTGCATCGCATAGCTTTGGTGATGGTAAGACATATGCTTCTGCTTTTTCTAGTTTAAACTTTAGAACAGAAGGTTTTAGTAATCAATTACAGGCCGGGGTAGAAGCAGGGCATTTGTTTTTTGATAAGCTATACTTGATCGGTAAATTAAAAATTCAAGAAAGATTGTCTTCTGAGAACAATGTACAAAGCGGATCTTTTTTGTTTGGTGAAGGAACTACGTTTACCAGTTTTGGTTTTACTTCAATGTATAAACTTTCCGATCATTTTAATTTGGTAGCCCAATATTCTGATTATGCCGGATTTTTAGTGGATCGCAAGAATGTTTATGATGGAGGTACTTTTTCTTTAGGCCTAGCTTTTGAATTGTGATTACCTTTTAATACAGGGTGTTGCTTGTTCGCTCAACGCCCTGTATTTTATCTTTTTCCTAGCTCGATTACTTCAAGGTCTTTGATATTATCTGCGTCTATAACAAAACGTAACATGGTACGTACTTGATGAAAACCATGCTTGCCACAAGCACCTGGGTTCATATGTAGTACTCCTAATTTTTTATCCATCATCACTTTTAGAATATGCGAATGTCCGGATATGAATAATTTTGGTGGATTTTCTCTGATCATATCTCGGGTTCTCATATTATATTTAGGTGGGTATCCTCCTATATGAGTTATAAAAACATCAACACCTTCACAAAAAAATCTGTTGTTTTCTGGAAATTCTTTTTGAATAATATGGTCGTCAATATTACCATGCACTCCTTTCAAAGGTTTTAATTTCGCAATAGCATCGGTAACGTCTAAAGATCCAATGTCACCGGCATGCCATACTTCATCTGCCCATTTTACATGCTTTAAAATGGCATCGTCAATATGCGAATGCGTATCAGAAAGTAAGAGAATTTTGGTCATTTTTAGATTTCAATTTTATTGGAAAAATAGATTTGTTTTGTCGAGCAACTAATACTCTTATTTGACTTTGCTGGAACGAATGTTAAAACGTATCCTTTTTAATACCTTTGTGAAGTACAAAACTAGCATATACTTTTGAGATTCTTCATTCAATTTTCATACTTCGGTAAAGCTTATCATGGCTGGCAAAATCAGCCCAATGCCATAACTGTTCAAGAAGTGCTTGAGAACGGCATGTCTAAACTCTTAAATTTGCCTGTTTCGCTTATGGGTGCAGGTCGCACAGATACTGGTGTTCATGCAAAAGAAATGTACGCCCATTTTGATGTTGATGTTCTTGAGAATATACCTGAATATATTTTTAAATTAAATTCTTTCTTGCCAAATAATATAGCAGTAAATCGAATTTTTGAAGTACAAGATGATGCACATGCACGTTTTCACGCTACAGCAAGAACTTATGAATATCATATAGATAAAAAGAAAGATCCTTTTTCTACAGATTTAGCTCATTTTATAAAGAAAGACTTAGATATAGCTCAAATGAATAGTGCCGCAGCGTTATTGTTGGGTAAAAAGGATTTTGAATGTTTTTCAAAGTCGAATACAGATGTGTATACTAATATTTGCGACCTAAGAGAAGCAAAATGGGAGCTAAAAAATAATCGACTAGTTTTTACAATCACAGCAGACCGATTTCTGCGCAATATGGTTAGAGCTATTGTTGGAACATTAATCAATGTGGGATTGGATAAATACCCTGCAGACTATGTTAATACCATATTAAAAAGCAAGGATAGAACAAAAGCAGGCGTTTCTGTTCCTGCAAAAGGATTATATTTGACCTCTATTGTTTACCCCAATACTATTTTAAAGAATGGATAAGGATTCTGGCAAAGCATTTGACACTCGTCTTTTTAAACGCTTACTCGCCTACACAAAACCGTACAAAATTACTTTTTATGGCGTTGCATTGGCTGCCATATTACTGTCTTGTTTTGCGATTCTTACTCCCTTAATTGTCAAGAAAATTATTGATGAAGCCATAAAAGAAAGTAATGCAGAAATGTTACTTTACTTAACCATTGCTATGTTAGTGGTGCTGCTTGGTCAGGTAATTTGTCAATTGGCTTTTAATTATTATGCAAACTGGTTAGGCGAATCTGTTATTAAAGATGTTCGTATAAGTCTCTTCAAGAAAATGCTTTCTTTTAAAATGAAGTATTTCGATAATTCTTCGTTGGGTGTATTGGTGACTAGAGCTGTTGCAGATATGCAACGAATAGGCGAGATATTTAGTCAAGGTTTTTTCGTTATTGTTGCAGATTTGCTGAAAATGGTAATTGCTGCCATTGTTATGCTATTCATAAATTGGAAACTCGCTTTAATAGTTTTTGCGTTATTACCTATAATAATGTACGCTACAAGATGGTTTCAAAAAGCTATGAAAGTAGCTTTTACAGAAGTTAGGGCAGAGGTTTCTAATCTGAATTCTTTTGTGCAAGAGCGTATTACGGGTATGAAAATAGTACAGCTATTTACCCGAGAAAAAATAGAAAGCGATAAGTTTAGAGAAATTAACGAAAAGCATAAGAAAGCTTGGTTGAAAACAGTTTGGTATAACTCCATTTTCTTCCCAATTGCTGAAATTGTTTCTTCACTTACCGTAGGATTAATTGTTTGGTATGGCGGATTGCAGAATGTTGCGAATATATCTACAGATATAGCAGGTACCATTTTTGCTTTTATAATGTTGATCGATTTGCTTTTTAGACCACTTCGTCAAATTGCAGATAAATTCAATACCCTACAAATGGGGATGGTTGCCGCTAATAGAGTTTTTAAAATTTTAGATACCGATAGCCAAATACAAAATGTAGGTTCTTTTGAGAAAGAGGTAGTAAATGGCGATATAAAATTTGACGATGTTCATTTTGGGTACTTAGAAGATGAAGAGGTGTTACACGGAATTTCATTTGATGTAAAAGCAGGAGAAACAGTTGCTATTGTTGGTGCTACGGGTGCTGGTAAGAGTACGATAATTAATTTATTGAATAGGTTTTACGAGATTAACTCCGGTTCTATTTTAGTTGATGGTGTAGATATTAAAGAGTACAATTTATCATCACTACGCACGCACATAGCCGTGGTATTACAAGATGTTTTTTTGTTTGCCGATACGATTGCGAATAATATTTCTCTAAAAAACCCAGCCATAAGTGTTTCTGATATCGAGAATGCTGCTAAAGCTATTGGTGTAGATGAGTTTATAACGAGTTTGCCAGGTGGTTATCAGTATAATGTAAAAGAGAGAGGTTCTATGCTTTCTAGCGGTCAACGACAGTTAATTGCTTTTTTACGTGCTTATGTTAGTAACCCAAGTATTCTGATTTTAGATGAGGCTACGTCATCCGTAGATACCTATTCTGAGCAGTTAATACAGTCAGCTACAGATAAAATTACTCAAGGGAGAACTTCTATAGTTATTGCCCACCGTTTAGCTACTATTAAAAAAGCTGATAAAATTATTGTTATGGACGCGGGTAATATTGTAGAAACCGGTACGCATAAACAACTACTTAAAAAAGGTGGTTATTACAGCAATTTATATGAAGCACAGTTCTTAGTTGAGGAGGTAGCGTAATTATGGCGTCATTTTCTGAAATGAGTCGGTAAAAAGAGCTATGTAAATTTGTTTAAAAACTTAAGAGTTTTTTGAAAATTAGCTACCGTAAATGAAATCCTTATTATTTTACAGGTGCGAAGTCATTTAAATTAAATACTCCAGTAAGCATTAAAATAAGCATTATACCCATTATTGTAATAAAGAAGATAGTAACAACTAAAAATAGGTAAATCACTGATTTCCACAATAGATTCTTAATTGAAAATCTATTTAATCTTTGTAAAACGTAAATTGAATAAAGAAGGGTTGCGCCTAGAAGAGGCTTACTCATCTCCACATAGTAATCAGGATTAATAATTAAAGTACTTATGCCTATTGGAAATGTTACTATGCTATAATGAGCCATTATGTAGATAAAAACTACAATGTATTCTGAGAAGTTGTATTTTATTTTATTGAAAAGTAGATAAGCTGGAAAAGCTAAAATAGGAAAGTATATTAAAAACATAAACGAACTGTAATCAAATACAAATTCTGAATATTTCTCTGCAAACTCAGGATTCATATTATTTGACCCACCTGTAAAATCTATATTTGATGCATAGAATTTTTTAATCAAAAAAACGGTTATTCCAGAAAGGGTTAAGGCTATACCTAGATAACTAATTGGATTTAAATATTTCTTTCGGGTACCTGAGATATAACCACGCAATACTACTTCTGGCTTTGAAAATAGATGTAAAAACGTTTTAAAGAAGCTGTTATCTAAATTAAAATATCTTTCAAAAATATCGAAACTTAAATTTTTTAAAGTTATTCTGTTCCTTATTACCTTAGCTCCACAATCTGGGCAATAGCTGAAATCGGTTCTAAGGTTGGTATGGCAGTTTTTGCATTCCACTAAATCAAATCTTGTTTAAGCATATTCCCTAATTGGGTGATGGAATCATAGAGAACAAACTCTCCGTTTTTAATATAAGAGATCAACCCTGTTTCTTCACTTACTACGATGCTTAGGGCATCGGTCTTTTCACTAATACCCACGGCTGCTCTATGTCGTAACCCGAAGCGTAGCGGAATATTACGCTCGTTCGAAACTGGTAAAATCACTCTAGTAGCAACAATGTAATTTCCAACAATAACAGCAGCACCATCATGAAGTGTGCTGTTTTTGTAAAAGATACTTTCAAGAATAGGTTGGTTAATTTCAATATTCATACGATCGCCTGTACTTTTAATAAAATCTAAGGAGTTGTTACGTTCAATAACTAAAATAGCTCCTGTTTTGGTACTAGCCATTTTCTCGCATGCTTTCAATATAGCATCTACATCTGTGTCCGTCGATAGGCCTTCTTGCTTTAAGAATTTAAAATGCTTTACAAAATTTCTCTTGTTAGCGAAATTGGTAGAGCCGATCATTAAAAGGAATTTTCTGATCTCTTGCTGAAAAACTATAATCAGTGCAATAAGTCCGACTTGCATAAATGCACCAACCATACTGCTAATCATTTGCATGTCTAGCAATTCGGTCAGTTTCCAAAAAGCCCAGACAATAACAATACCGATAAAAATATTGATGGCCACCGATCCTCTAACTAATTTGTAGATATGGTATAGAAGTACGGCAACAAATATGATGTCTAAAACATCTGTAATCTTAAAGTCAATAAAATTTAAAAAATCCAATCAGTACCGTTTTAGTAAAATTAAGAAAATTGATAACAACAAATAGATATAAACTTAGGCATTTAATTGTTCATAGAGTTTTACACATTCCATTGCTTCTTTTACGTCATGTACTCTAAGAATTTTAGCCCCTTTCTGTAGGCAGACCATATGTAATGCCGTCGTGCCATTTAATGCTTGTTCGGCAGTTATGTCTAAGGTTTTGTAAATCATCGATTTTCTGCTAATACCGCTTAATATTGGGTGTTCAATGATATTCATGACTTCCATTTGGCTTAAAAGCTCGTAGTTTTGTTCTAGATTCTTTGCAAAACCAAATCCTGGGTCAATAATAATATCTTTTATTCCTAATGCCTTAGCTGCAACTAATCTTTCAGAAAAAAATGAAAGAACCTCTTTCGAAATATCTTTGTAATCTGTTTGTTGTTGCATGGTTTGTGGCGTACCGCGCATATGCATCATAATGTATGGCACGTATAATTTAGCAATGGTGGGTAACATCTTGTTATCCTGCAATCCTGCAGAAATATCATTAATTATGGCAGCTCCATTTTCAACACATGCTTTAGCGATATTACTTCTAAAAGTATCAATAGAGAGTATGGTGTTTGGAAAATTCTTTAAAATTAAGTTGACAATGGGTTCTATCCGCTTTAACTCGGTAGCTTCATCAACTTCTAAAGCGCTGGGTCTTGAACTATAAGCCCCAACATCAATAAAAGTGGCGCCTTCGTTTAGCATTTTTTCAACTTGATTTAGAATACTCTTTTCGTCTTTGTATTTTCCGCCATCAAAAAAAGAATCGGGAGTAACGTTCAGAATACCCATTACCTTGGGCTGAACTAATGATAAAAGCTTACCGTTACAATTTATGGTCATTATCAATTTTTAATAGGAATTTGTGGCATTTTCCAAGTTTAAACCATCAATCTTGATGGTTACAATTATTTAAGCGAAATTTACATAAATTAGATAGAATTACATGCTAGATACGGCAAAGGAATACGATGAGGTTATTGAGGTTTGTTTGAATCTGTACCAGAAAAAAATGACAGATTACGGTAGTGCATGGCGAATTTTAAGATTACCATCGCTAACAGATCAAATATTTATTAAGGCACAACGTATACGTAGTCTTCAAGAGAACGATGTTCGTAAGGTTGATGAAGGTGAACGTTCAGAGTTTATCGGAATCATCAATTATTCGGTAATGGCATTAATTCAATTAGAACTTGGTGTTGTTGATCAACCCGATTTAAATACTGAAAAAGCGGTAGAATTATATGCAAAGCATATTAAAATTACCAAAGAATTGATGTTGAACAAGAACCATGATTATGGTGAGGCTTGGCGAGATATGAGAGTTAGTTCTCTTACAGATTTAATTTTGCAAAAATTACTTCGAGTAAAGCAAATAGAAGATAATAAGGGTAAAACTTTGGTAAGCGAAGGTATAGATGCCAATTATCAAGACATGATTAATTATGCGGTTTTTGCATTGATACATTTAGGTTCAGAATCAAAATAAGAATAAGAATGAAGTATTTAGTAGGTGTCGTAAGAATTTTTGTTGGTATACTTTTTATTATAAGCGGTTTTATAAAGCTGAACGATCCTGTTGGTTTTTCTTTTAAGTTAGAAGAGTACTTTAGTCAAGGTGTGTTAGATCTACCTTTTCTAACTCCTTTTGCTTTGGCAATTTCAATTCTTGTGGTGATTGTTGAGGTCATGGTTGGTGTTATGCTTATACTTGGTTATAAACGTAAAATCACCATATGGACGCTGATTGCCATGATTGTTTTCTTCACTTTTCTAACCTTTTATTCTGCTTACTTCAATAAAGTAACTGATTGTGGTTGTTTCGGTGATGCTATAAAGCTGACCCCTTGGGAGTCTTTTACGAAAGATGTGGTGCTTTTGGTATTGATTTTAATCATATACGCAGGTAGAAAATATATAACACCGTTAGTGAAACCTAAAACCTTAATGCCTCTTTTAATGCTATCATTATTAGCTTGTATTGGGTACGTATACCATGTTCTAAATCACTTACCGGTAATAGATTTTAGACCTTATGAAATTGGCAAGAACATTGAAGAGGGTATGAGTACGCCAGATGATGCGCCTAAAGCTATTTTCGAATACAGATGGAAATTTAATGTAAATGGTACTGAAGAAATTCATATTAGTAATGGAGATTACCCAACAGTAGATGGGGAATTTATCGATGTTGAAACAGAAGAGATACAAGCGGGTTATGAACCACCTGTTCATGATTTTACCATAGAGCAAGAGGGAGAAGATTTTGCTGCTTCTTTATTACAAGAACCTAAATTGGTTATGGTCATAGCCTACGATTTAAGAAAATCGAATTTAGATGAATTCAAGAATATTAAAACAGTAGCCGATAAGGCTATAAAAGCTGGCTATAAAGTAATAGGTATGTCAGCATCTGGGCCAGATCAAACTGATGCTTTGGTAAAAGAGAATAACCTAGGTTTTAATTTTTACTTTACCGATGAGACAACATTGAAGACCATAGTTAGGTCTAACCCCGGAGTTTTAGTTTTAGAAAAAGGAACCATAAAACAGAAAGTGCATTACAACGACTTAGAAGATTTAATCTTCAATTAAGATAATAAACTGAAATAGTATAATTAGAAATAAAACAACATGAGAGCAAAGATAGTAGCGGGTAACTGGAAGATGAATAAGAATTTGGCAGAGACTGAAACACTTTTAGCAGAGCTGTCGGCAAAATTGCCAGATACGAATGCAGAAGTGATGGTAGCGCCAACATATGTAAACTTGGCTAGCGCAGTACATTCTTTAGAAAGTTCTAAAATTGAAGTTATTGCACAAAACATGCATTATGCTGAAAGTGGTGCTTTTACTGGTGAAATTTCTGCAGATATGTTATTGAACATTGGCATTGATACTGCAATTATCGGTCACTCAGAAAGAAGAGCGTATTTTGGTGAAGGCGATGAGATACTTTCAAAGAAAGTAATTACAGCTTTAAATAAGGGTATTCGTGTAATGTTCTGTTTTGGTGAGGAATTAGAAGATCGTAAATCTGGTAACCATTTCAATTTAGTTGAAAGTCAGTTGAAGAATGTACTATTTAGTTTAGAACCTTCTGCGTGGACTAATATTGTGTTGGCATACGAGCCAGTTTGGGCAATTGGTACGGGTGAGACAGCTTCTCCTGAACAAGCGCAAGAAATGCATGCATTTATCCGTAAAACTATTTCAGAAGCATTTGATGCTACTATAGCTAATAATGTAACTATTCTTTACGGTGGTAGTGTTAAGCCAGGTAATGCAGAAGAAATTTTTTCTAAACCAGATGTTGACGGTGGTTTAATCGGTGGTGCTTCATTAGTTGCTGACGATTTTATTGCTATCATTAAAGCTATTTAAGCGAAGTATTCAAAAATGAGCAATACAGTATATATTGAATACCGTTTTACGGTAAAACCTAAAGATCCGGCTTCAGACCTTCTTATTGCAGAATTGGGTGAAGTCGGTTTTGAAAGTTTTGTTGAAGAAGAAAATGATGTGTTGGCATACATTCAAAAAACTGATTGGTCTGAAGGTATGTTAGAGGATCTTCCGATACTACATAATTCGAGATATGCATTTACCTACGACTATAAAGAAATAGAGCAAGAGAACTGGAACGCTACTTGGGAACAAAATTTTCAGCCAATTATCGTTGATGATATTTGTATGATAAGAGCCCCTTTTCATGAGGCTATTAATGTGGATTATGACATTGTTATTGAACCCAAAATGAGTTTTGGTACAGGTCATCATGAAACAACCCATATGATGTTGCAGCATATTTTACAGTTAGATGTAAAAGGGAAAACTGTTTTAGATATGGGTAGTGGTACAGGGGTTTTAGCTATTCTTGCGGGTATGCGTGGTGCTACTACTATAGATGCCATCGACATTGATAATTGGTGTTACTTGAATGCTAAGGAGAATGTTGAGCGTAATAACATGGACTTCATTTCTGTATATGAAGGTGATGTCTCTTTGCTTCAGGGTAAGATGTATGATTTGATCATCGCAAATATCAATAGAAACATTTTGTTGGCAGATTTACCGAGCTATGTGAAATCTTTAAATTCTGGAGGTATTTTATTGTTAAGTGGTTTTTATACTGAGGATTTAGAAATGATTACGCAAAAATGTACTGATTTATCGTTAAAGTTCGAAAAAAACCTTGAACGCAATAATTGGGTTGCCGCAAAATATGTAAATTAGAAGGTATTAATTGGAATATGATGAGCACAAGAGAAGAAATTTCCGAAGAATTACTTTTAGAAGAAGAAACGGTTCAGCAGAATGAAATCGTACTTTTTAATGATGAGGTCAATACTTTTGATCACGTTATAAATACATTAATGTCTGTTTGTGAGCATTCACCAGAGCAGGCTGAGCAATGTTCTTTAATTGTTCATTACAAAGGTAAGTGTACAGTTAAGACTGGTGAGTATGAAGAGTTGAAACCAAAATGTTCTAAATTACTACAAGCAGGACTTAGTGCAGAAATTGTTTAAATCAGTCTTCATATTTTATAGAAGTTTAAAATAATATTGAAATAAAAAAATCCCTTGAACTTGGTTCAAGGGATTTTTTTATTTCAATTAAACTCTTAAAAGAAATTTTAATAAGTCTTTAAATGTATTAATCTTATACCAAAGGTACTCCGTTCAATCGTTTCTCGATTTTCTTCTTTTTGACTGTAACTTCTTTCATTACATCCATTAAGTTAGAGTCTTTAGTTTCCTTATATATTTCATTAATACTTAAAATAAGTGCTTTTGCCTCTCTCGATGCCTCTACTCGGTCACTGGTAGACATATTACTCATTTTTCGACCTATAAATTCTTGAGCTTTTTCAAGTAACTCCATTTGCTTCTTTTTTTTCAAAGTTAACATAATATTCAAATTACGCAATTCTTTGTCAATTGTATATAGTTATGAGGCTATTAGATAATAGTATTTATGAACAATTTAACGAAACAAGGGTGTTTTGACTGTTTTGTTTCGATTTGAAAGTTAACTTTTACTGTCAGATTTGTATTTTTTCAAGCTTTTTTGAATAAGTATGACAAAAATTGCGTTTAGTTCAGTGTATTTCAGTGCTTGATTATGAAATATTTATTATCCAACATTCAAATTATTGATAAATGTAATTTTGAGTGTAATTATTTGCTGAATATTTAAATTTGAATATATTTGTGTAATCGATTGCATTAAATAAAGGTACCTCTTTGAGCACTTTTTAGATTAATAGAGGTCAGGTTTACTTTTTGTGTTAATTTGAATTTCATTTTCAAGATTAAAACAAATAGCCTTCTTATGTAAGATGTTATTGATGTTTTTAAATATGTGATAAGTAGTGTCTATTTGAAAAGCGTAAAACTGCAATTGAAGAATAATGATATGACAAAAAACAAAACCTTTATAACTGATGATTTTCTATTAGAAAATAAATTTGCGGAAAGGCTTTATCATGATTACGCTTCGCAAATGCCAATTATAGATTACCATTGTCATTTACCACCAGATGAAATTGCAAATAATCGGCAGTTCGAAAATCTAACCAAAATCTGGAATGATGGCGACCATTATAAATGGCGTGCGATGCGAACCTTTGGTATCGATGAAAAATATATAACCGGTAACGAACCAGATAAAGAGAAATTTCTTGAATGGGGTAAAGCGGTCCCCTATACATTAAGAAATCCCTTATATCATTGGACACATTTAGAGCTTCAACGCTATTTTGATATTGATTTGCTATTGAACGCCGATACGGCTAACGACATATACGATGAGGCAACAGCAAAACTTCAAACTTCAGAATATAGCTGTCAAAGTTTAATTAAGAAGATGAAAGTTGAGGTTATTTGTACTACTGAAGATCCTATTGATAGCTTAGATCACCATGTCAAAATAAGAAATAGTAATTTTAATGTCAAAGTAAGTACAGCCTTTAGACCAGATAAGGCTATTATGATTTCTAGCGATACGTACCTTGAGTATTTAGAAAAACTTTCAGTTGTTAGTAATGTAAACATCGATTCTTATAAATATTTGTGTGATGCACTTTCTGTACGTTTAGATTATTTTGCTAAAAATGGATGCACACTATCCGATCATGGTTTAAGCTATGTTCCGTTTAAATCATTTACAGATGCTGAGATTGAGAATATTTTCCAAAAAAGAACAGAGCGAAAGCAATTATCTTTAGAAGAAGATGAGAAATTTCAAACAGCGATATTATTATTTCTATGTGAGCAATACCATTCACGTGGATGGATACAACAATTTCATTTAGGTGCATTACGAAATAATAACGCGAGAATGACCCGAATTTTAGGTCCGGATACTGGTTGGGATTCTATAGGAGATTATTCTCAAGCAAGAACACTTTCAAGCTTTTTAAATGCCTTAGATTCAAAAGACAAGCTTACCAAAACTATATTATATAATCTTAATCCGGCAGACAATGAAGTGTTGGCCACCATGATTGGTAATTATAACGATGGTAAGGTAAAAGGTAAAATGCAATTTGGTTCTGGCTGGTGGTTTATGGATCAAAAAGATGGTATGACCAGACAACTAAATGCACTGTCTAATATGGGTTTAATTAGCTGTTTTATAGGAATGTTGACAGATTCAAGATCTTTCCTTTCATTCCCTAGGCATGAATATTTTAGACGAATTGTTTGTAACCTTTTCGGACAAGAAATGCAACGCGGAGAACTACCACAAGATTTTGAATTAGTGGGGCAAATTATACAAGATATTAGTTATAATAATGCAAAGGAGTATTTCAAATTTTAATTTCTAATTGAGGGTTTAATTTTCAAAGGCTTGTCTTGAAAGGTAAACTAAATGTTCAGAACTAAACCTCGTATCCTAGGAGCGAGGTTGTTGATTTAAAAATTTCGGTATTCAAAAGCCGTTTAATCCAATACTATGAAAAGTATAAAAATACTAACGCTCTTTATTTTGGTCGTAACCTTTTTAGGTTGTGAAATACAGACCAATGTAAAGACATTGCGTTTGGGACATGGTTTAGATGTTAGCCATTCTGTACACAAGGCAATGGTTAAAATGGGTGAAGATCTGTTGGAACGATCTGGTGGGAAATTAAAACTTGAAATTTACCCTAGTCAACAATTAGGTACCGAGCGAGAATGTTTAGAACTATTGCAAATAGGTAGTTTAGATATGACTAAAGTGTCTGTTGGGGTATTAGAGAATTTTGCACCTAAAATGAAAGTGCTTGGTCTGCCTTTTTTATTTAGAGATCGTCAACACTCTTTTGACGTGCTTGACGGACCAATTGGTGAAATGCTTTTAAACGAAGGCGATAAATATTGGCTAAAGGGACTAGGATATTATGATGCTGGTAGTCGTAGTTTTTATACGATGAACAAGCCTATTGAAAAGCCAGATGATCTTATCGGCGAAAAAATAAGAGTGATGGAAAGTGCTACTGCGGTAAATATGGTAAAAGCACTTGGAGGTTCACCAACTCCTATTTCATGGGGAGAATTGTACACATCGCTACAGCAAGGTGTAGTTGATGGGGCAGAGAATAATCCGCCAAGTTTTTACCTGTCTAGACATTACGAAGTTTGTAAATATTATTCTTTAGATGAACATACGGTACTGCCAGATGTTTTATTGATCGGTACTTATGTGTATGATAAATTGAACGAACAAGAAAAGAAATGGCTGAATGAATCAGTGAAAGAATCGGTAAAATACCAGCGTATTCTTTGGGCAGAAGCAGAAGAGGAAGCTTTACGGGAAGTTCAAAAAGCAGGTGTACAAATCATTAGACCAGATAAATCGCTTTTTGCAGAAAAAGTGAAAAGTATTTTTGAAGGATATAAAGAAGATGAGGAAATGTATTCGCTAATCAAAGAAATTCAAGAAACCAACTAGCTGCTATGCGTAACAAAATAGATTCCGTTTTAGGTAAAACATTGGTATTGATTATGTCTGTTATGGTCATAAATGTACTATGGCAAGTATTTACAAGATATGTAACTGGTAACCCTAGCTCATTTACAGATGAGCTGGCTCGTTATCTTATGATTTGGATTGGAGTTCTTGGAGCTGCATACGTTTCAGGGCGAAATTTACATGTTGCTATTGATATTTTACCATTACGGCAGAGTAAGAAAACACAGAAAAAATTGAAGATAATTGTAACTATTTTAATTATTCTATTTGTCTTTTTCGCTTTTGTAATAGGTGGATCAAGGTTGGTATATATCTCTTATGTTTTAGGACAACAATCGCCAGCATTGCAATTACCACTAGCAGTAGTTTATCTTATAATTCCAATTAGCGGTTTGTTGATTATGTATTACAAAATATCTGACCTAAAAAATATCAACTCATGATGGAGCATTTACCTATTCTTGTTTTAGTACTAAGCTTCATATGCTTATTATCTATAGGCACACCTGTTGCCTGGAGTATTGCAATCTCATCTTTATTGACCATGTTGGTGAGTATACCTGCAATGCCAGCATTTACAACAGTATCGCAACGAATGGCTACTGGGTTAGATAGTTTTGCCCTGTTGGCAATTCCGTTTTTTGTACTATCGGGAGAGCTTATGAATAAAGGAGGTATTGCGCATAGACTTATCGCCTTTGCAAAGACATTGGTAGGCTCTTTTCCTGGCGGATTAGCTTTAATAAACGTCATAGCCGCTATGTTAATGGGAGCGATTGCGGGATCAGCAATGGCATCTGCCTCTGCCATGGGAAGTATCTTAGGTCCTGAGATGGAAAAAGAAGGGTATTCCAAAGAATTTGGTGCTGCAGTAAATATAACTTCGGCAACTACAGGTTTAATAATTCCTCCAAGTAATGTATTAATCGTTTACTCTTTAGCGAGTGGCGGAGCGTCTATAGCGGCATTATTCTTAGCAGGATATATTCCTGGCATAATGACGGGATTGTTTTTGATGATCGTAGCAGCTTTTTGGGCAAAAAAGAAAAAATATAAAGTAGGAAAACGTAGTAGTTTAAAAGAGGTAGGGAAAACATTTATCGATGCATTACCAAGTCTTTTTATGTTGGTTGTAGTTATTGGAGGTATTGTTACAGGAATCTTTACGGCTACAGAAGCATCTGCCATTGCGGTATTGTATAGTTTAATTCTTGGCTTTATTTACAAGGAGATTACCTTGCCAAAATTGCCTCAAATATTATTAGATTCTTCTTCGACTACGGCTATAGTTATGTTACTGATCGGGTCGTCTATGTGCATGTCTTGGGCTTTGTCTTATGAAAATATTCCGCAAGATATCAGCACCGGACTTTTAAGTTTAAGTGATAATAAGATTGTTATTCTTTTGATCATTAACTTACTGTTATTGTTCGTTGGTATTTTTATGGATATGACTCCTGCAGTTCTAATTTTTACTCCTATATTCTTACCGGTAGTGACCAAATTAGGACTCGATCCTGTTCATTTCGGAATCATCATGGTACTGAACCTTTGTATAGGCTTATGTACACCACCAGTGGGGTCGGTACTGTTTGTTGGGGTAGGTGTGGCTAAAACCACTATTGAAAAAGTATTTAAACCCTTGCTGCCGTTATTTATAGCAATGATTGTTGCACTTTTCTTGGTAACTTATATTCCGCAATTAAGCTTGTGGTTACCTAGCTTGTTCGATTTGTAGAATAGTACTATTTGGCGGAGACAGGTATAGTTATAATTATTGGAGGATAAATATAAATTTTAGTTCATATTTTAAGACTTCTTAACCTTACTCGACGATTTTCTAATAATTAGTTTAGCTGGCAGAACAACATTCTTATTCACTTTTACAGGTTGTTCATTTTCAATCTGTTCCAAGAATACTTTTGCTGCCATTTTTCCCATTTCTACGGGCGACTGATCTACAGAGCTGATAGAGGGTTCTAAAAATTGAGTAAAAGGTTCATTACTAAATCCTACTACACAAAAATCTTCAGGAATTCTTACAGCGATACTTTGTAGGTATTGAACTGCTCCCAATAAACCATTATCCGTTGAAGAAAAAATAGCATCGGGTGGTACAGGTAAGTTCATGAGTTTTTTAGCAGCTTCTTTACCTGCTTCCATATTATTTTTTAGTGTTACTACATAATCGCTATTATAAGCAACACCATGTTTTGAAAGTGCATCTTTATAACCATTAAACCTGTTATTATACAGTTCTATATTTTGGTCCACATTAAAATGGGCTATTCTTTTGCAGCCCTGGTTTATTAAATGAACGGTTGCATCAAAGCCGCCTTGATAATCATCAATGGTTACCGTACTTATATCATTGAAATGCAAAACACGATCAAAAAATATGAAAGGAGACGATTTTTTTAAAACCTGATTTAATTGATTTTTATTCTCATTTGTAAATGAGGTGGATACCAGAATGCCATCGACTTGAGCATTTATTAAATTTTGAATAATCTTTTTTTCACGATCACTTTCCTCATGGGTTTGAGATATGATAACATGAAATCCTTTAGGGTAGAGCTCTTCTTCAATACCACGAATAACAGAGGCGAAAAAGTTTTTATTGATAAAAGGGACCACTACACCTATGTTGTTACTCTTGCCACTTTTAAGTGCCACTGCAAGCCTGTTTTGTTTGTAATTTAATTTTGTTGCTGCGGCAAGAACAAGATCACGGGTTTTCTCGCTAATCTTTGGATTATTATTTAAAGCCCTAGAAACAGTAGCTGCGGTAATATTCAGCTCTTTTGCAATATCATAAATAGTGGCTTTCTTGCTCATAGAAAAGTGTAAGACAAATTTACGATTATAGAATTATAAGATATCTGTAAACGGCTTAAAAATTAGAGCTGTATTAAATTTTAAAGCAATAACCTTCTTCAATTTTCTTTTGGTACTTATCTTCATCGACTTTGAATAGAAATGCCCCTTTTTTAGATGAGCTCATATCTTTCTCGTTGGTTTTCTTTAAAAGACCGAATGAATTGAACTTGTTGATGAAATTTCTTTTATCTAGCTCAGTATCCAAAATGGCCTCGTACATTTTTTGAAGCTGGCGCATGGTAAACTTTTTAGGTAAAAGTTCGAACCCGATGGGTTTATTACTAATTTTATTTTGAAGTAACTGAAGAGCATCCTTTACCATGTCATTATGGTCAAAAATTAATTCAGGAAAATCTTTAAGATCAAACCACTTTATGGGGTTTTGTTTTAAAAGATCTTTACAATGATGTGCAATGTCAATAAGTGCAAAGTATGATATTGATATGGTTCGTTCCTCAGGATCACGGTCTAATTTAGAATACGAGTGAACCTGTTCCATGTAAATGTTGTTCAGTCCCGTTAAATGATTAAGAATTCTTTTAGCTGCTTTATCTAAATTTTCATCTTTTCGAAGAAATCCGCCTATTAGAGACCATTCACCTTTAGCTGGTTCAAAATCTCTTTGAACAAGTAATATTTTTAATTCTTCTTCATAAAATCCGAATATAATGCAGTCTACAGCAAGTAAGACTTTATCTTCTTTGCGATAATTATTCAAAACCATTTCTTAATTTTTGCTAGCCTAAATTAATAAGATTGAATGAAATAAAACTGTTTTAAATACGAAAAGGTTTGCGTACTTTTTTTCTATAGTTATCTGTTATTAAATATGTTAGTGAGTTTGAAGGTGTGTTTTGTGTAATAAAAACTAAACAGATTTCTTTTGTGATATAACGTTATTAAGTGAAAAACAAAGAGCCGAGCAAATTTTAAGTGTAACTTTAATAGGGCTAATTTATTTTATTTCTAGTATACCATAATTGCTGCAAGATTATTTAATGTTTTTTTAAACAGGTATTATGTCATCTATCGTATAGAATTAAATGTAGTATGGTGAAAATAAAGTTTATCGATATATTTAAAATGCCACTAAGCACAAAATAAGATTAGCAAACGGCCTTCTCTTTCTGTAGTATTTTATTTTGAAAGGATGTTTAGTTTGTGAAGAAAATAAAAAAAAGGTCAACACAGAAAATGATGGTATGATGCAAATTGAGAAAAACAGTTATGGTAGTACTACAAATAACGAAAATGTATTAGAATTTAGATTGCGAAATAAGGATGGTATTGCTGCAACTATTATAACATATGGAGGCATAATTACAGAAATAATGACTCCTGACTCAGAGGGTAGAATGGATAATGTTGTATTAGGTTTTGACAATCTCGAACAATACGAAAAAGAAAACCCTTTTTTCGGAGCCTTGGTTGGTCGTTACGGAAATAGAATAGCAAATGGAAAATTTACTTTAGAAGGTGTAGATTATACTTTGGAAAAGAACAATGGAGATAATTCTTTGCATGGAGGACTAAAGGGTTTTGATAAGGTTGTTTGGCAAGTTGTGGAGGTAAAAGAAACAGAATCGTTTGTCTCTTTAAAATTAAGCTACCTAAGTAAAGATATGGAAGAGGGTTTTCCAGGGAATTTAAAAACAACCGTTACCTATACTTTAAATAAAGACAATAGCTTGGATGTTTTGTATGAAGCGACTACAGATAAAACTACAATTGTCAATTTAACGCAACATTCTTATTTTAATTTATCAGGAAATTTTTCTCAATTAATTTTAGATCATGAAGTAGAAATTGATGCAGATAAATTTGTGCCTGTTGACCCAACACTGATACCAATAGGTAATTTAGCTTCTGTAGAACATTCTCCTTTTGACTTTAGAAAGATGAGATTTATTGGTGATGCAATTAATGCAGATAATGAACAGATTAATTTAGGGGTTGGTTACGATCATTGTTGGGTACTTAATAGTCATGAAAAAGGATATCGTTCTGTCGCAAAAGCATATCACGCTGAGTCTGGTCGCTTAGTGGAAGTCTTAACCGATCAACCTGGTATGCAAATGTATACTGGTAACTTTTTAGACGGAACTTTACCTATGCCAGGTGGCGGTACTTATGCAAAAAGAAGCGGATTATGTTTTGAAACACAGCATTATCCCGATTCTCCAAATCAACCGCAATTTCCAAAAACTACTCTAAAACCAGGTGAAAAGTATATCACTAAAACAACTTTTAAATTCTCCACAAAATAGTTAACTCAGTTGAAATTAGATGAGTGCTGTATTTTATAGTAATACATTTATTTCATTAAGTATTATGGTATATCTAAAAGGAGAAATTTTTCAATTTCTACCATAATTTCCTTTTGTAAATTGTAATTTTTACATGGATTCGTTGTGCTAGAAATTTTGGTTATTGAGATAATTAAAACCATGATTACAGGATATATTTATTCATTTAAAAAGAAACATCATGCAAAAACCAAATAAAAGATTAGAAGGGCAAACATGCATTGTAGCCGGTTCTAGCGATGGTATCGGTGAAGCTGTTGCAAAAGTAATGGGTATGGAAGGTGCCAATATTGTTATTAATTACCACAGTAGTAAAGAAGAGGCTGAAGAAGTCGCACATTGGATCAGTGAAAATGCTGATTGCGGTGACGCCATTGTAGTAAAATGTGATGTTAGTAAAGAAAACGAAGTTAAAAGCATGTTCAAGAAAACTATAGCTGAATTTGGCACCGTTGATGTTTGTGTGGCTAATGCAGGTTTGCAGTTGGATCACCCTTTACATGAAATACCCTTGAAAGATTGGCAAAAAGTGATAGGTGTAAATCTTACCGGTCAGTTTCTTTGTGCAAAAGAGGCGATTATAAAATTTAAAAGAAGAGGAATGCGTCCAGAGATTTCTAAATCTTCAGGGAAAATAATTCATATGAGTTCTTTACATGAGGTAATACCGTGGGCAGGTCATGCCAATTATGCTGCTTCAAAAGGTGGGTTGGTTATGTTAATGCAAACCATTTGCTAAGAATATGGTCCAGATAGAATTAGATGTAACTCCATTGCACCGGGCACTATTAAAACCGATATCAATAAAGATGTGTGGAGCACTCAAGAAGGTAGAGATGGCATGCTGAAATTAATTCCATACAAACAAATAGGGGTGCCAGATGATATTATTAGTGTAGCTAGTTGGTTAGCATCAGATGAATCTGAATAAGGGGTGCCAGATGATATTATTAGTGTAGCTAGTTGGTTAGCATCAGATGAATCTGAATATATAAATGGTACAACTATTTTTGTAGATGGAGGTATGACGTGTTATCCTGGGTTTACTGCAAATGGGTAAATGAGAAAAAAAAGCCACCCAATTGGGTGGCTTTTTATATATATTAAAATGAAATGAATTATTTCATCATTGGTTTGTAATCAAATTTTTGTCCGCCAACTGATGCATCTGCCATTAAGCCTGCTTTTGGTAATGCAAAAACGGCTACACCATCTTTATATTTAGCGTTCACTGCAATTCCAGATTTTAACGCAACTGCTGAGGCTTCTGCAGAAAATTCAAAGTCTCCGTCTTTAAACTCAGCTAAATCATCAGCTGTTTCAAAAAATATTACTTCTGTTATTGCTTGACCGCCTGCTTGTAGCCCTACACTTAATTTTTTCAAACCAGCCATACCTACCATAGTTCCATTTTCATATACAACACCATTACCTGATGCTCCGCCGATAATAAAACCTCCTTTACCAACATTTGGGAATATAACATACCCTGCAGAATTGGTAAAGAATTGGTCTAAACCAACTTCCATAATCATTAATTTTTCTTTCGCTTTTTCTGAATCTTTAATTATTTTCTTGTCTTTGGTGGTTTGGGCGTTTACGCCAACAGCTAAGAATAATAAGGTTGCGAATGTTATTGATTTTAAAATTTTCATTTGTTCTAATATTTATTTGTTAATGTATTTATTTCTACAAGTCAAAGGTAAAATGTTCTCCTTGTTTTGTTTACCCTTATACCTATAATATTTGATTCAAAAAGATGTTAAATATATGTGAATCAGTTAATTATAAGTTAATATAAGAGAAAGTAAAGAATATGGAACGTCTAACTCATTTACAGAAAGCATTTTATAATAAAATCGACTTCTTAAATATTTGTTAATTTATTTTTTAAGTTTTATATTCATGAAATATTAAAAATCTAGATGAAATGGAGAATAACGAGAACTTTTTAGATTCGAAGATGATTGCAAACTTTTTAATTGCATTTGCATTAATGTTTACTGCTATCTATTACTTTAATTATTCTGAGGAAATTGAAGAAGAGGTTAATTCGGTTATTGTAAATTCTTTGAAAGATGTGAACAATAGCTTGGCAGAGCAAGAGACTGCTCGTAAATAACTGAAATTTCTGACCATAACTATAGGCTGTCAATTCATTGTAATTGGCAGCTTTTTATTTATTAGGTGGGTGCTATTATTTCTTTCCAACTATAACATTGGCTATTAATGCTGATATTATCATAACTATACCCAACAAACTCCAAGGAGAATAAAAATCTCCAAACCAGAAAATACCCACGGTTATGGTAAAAATGACCTCAATGTATTTTAATGGTGCCACTAAATTGGTTTTAGCAATTTGAAAGGCTTTGGTCATAAATACTTGACCAAAGAAACCAAATATACCTAAGCTCGATAGTAATAACCAATCAATACCAACTGGATTAACCCAATTTTTAATACTTAAAATTCCTCCAATTACTGTTCCGGTGAACATAAAGTAATTAACGATTACCAAAGGGTGATCACTATTTCCAATTTTTCTAATTAAAACATAAACCAGTCCACTAAATACAGATGCTGCTAAAACGAGAAATAAACCGGTGGTATTAATATTATTATCGAACCCTTTTAATACTAAAACGCCAGCGAAAGCAAATAAGAATAAAAACCATTGAATAGGTTTTAACCTTTCTTTAAGTAAGAAAACAGCAAAAATTGCAGCATAAACAGGGGCGAGGTAACGTAAAGAAACAGCAGTGCCGACAGGTAGATACTTTAGAGACATAAAGAACAAGCTCATAGCGGTTAAGCCTGCAAGTGCCCTAAAAATCATAAACTTACGACTGTTGCCTAATATCGGAATACCTTTTATTAAGATATATGATGTTCCTAATATTAGTGAGCCTATGGTTCTGAAAAATACAATTTCGAAAGTAGGAAAATGGTCTAGGTATTTTACAAACGAGTTCATTAAACTAAATGAAAACGTACTAATAATCATAAATAAAATTGCCTTCTTCATTGTCCAAAATTGTCTTTGCAAAGTTACAGGGGAGAAATAGAAATCTCTTTGTCAATTTGTGATATTTGTATTTGGATCTAAATTTTTATGATTCTCTTAATTAAAATGATTTATTTGTTGTGGTTCAATGAGATAATACTGGTTTATCGATAAAATCGAAAATTTGAGTATTTCTTTATTACCATTTTCATTTTGATTAAAAAGGCAGTAAAAATTTAGTTTTTACATGAATAATGTGCTTTAGAAATAAACACTTAAGTATTTGTTATAATAAACAAACAGTAGGGGTCATTTTTAAGAAATCTCTTAACTTGCCTTAACAAAAATTACTGGTGGATTTACCTCTTTTTTAGAGGTCTAAATCTTATTGAAATTGATAAAAAATATAAGAATGAACGAATTATTGTCTTTAAAAGATAAAAACTATGCGCTTTCTGGAGGTACAGGAACTTTAGGAGGCTCAATTGCAAAATATTTAGCCGAAAATGGAGCAAAAGTTCTTTTGTTAGGTAGGTCGATAGATAAATTAAAGAAAAAGCAAAACGAATTAAACGAACTTGTTTCTGGTAGTACATTTATTTTTAAAGTAGATGTAATGGATGAAGAGGAGTTAACTAAATTGAAAAATCAAATTAAAGAAGAATTTGAGCATTTAGATGGTCTAGTTAATCTTGCAGGCGGTAACATACCTGGAGCAACATTGAAACCTGACCAGACAATTAGAGATATAACTATGGCTGACACCAGAAAAGTTGTGGATATTAATTTATTCGGTACGGTTATTCCTTCGGTTATTTTGAGCGAATTAATGGTAGAGCAAGGTTATGGTTCTATTGTTAATATTTCATCTATGGCGGCAAAGCAGACTATATCAAGAGTTTTAGGGTATTCAATGGCTAAAAGCGGGGTAGATATTTTCACCAAATGGTTGGCTAACGAACTTGCCTCTAAACATGGCGATAAAATTAGAGTAAATGCAGTGGCTCCGGGGTTTTTTATTGGAAATCAAAATAGACGATTATTAACCAATGAAGATGGCTCATTTACAGAAAGAGGAAATAGTATAATTAAAAACACCCCAATGGGGCGTTTTGGTGATGCATCTGAGCTTAATGGTATGGTACATTATCTTTTAAGTGATGCATCTAGTTTTGTGACCGGAAGCATTTTTGATGTAGATGGCGGATTCACTTCATTTTCAGGCGTATAATCTCTTCAGTCTTTAGATGATTGGCACCTTTAAAATCTATTTTTTTTTCAACTTTATTCTAAAGTTCATGCACATTAGGCTTTTCTTAGTTTTCTTTATTAGTTGTATTCTGTTTGCTTGTGAGCCCACATTTAATGAGACTACGGTGTCACTTAAAGAATATACTATTGAAGATGGCTTTAATTTAGAAATTTTGGCGGCAGAACCTTTACTAAAGGCCCCGGTTGCTATAGATTTTGATGCTACTGGTAGAGTTTGGGTTGTGCAAATGCCTGGCTATATGGACGATTTACAGGGCTCAGGTGAAGAAGATGCAACTGGTAGTATCGTTATTTTAGAAGATTTAGATGAAGATGGTATTGCAGACCATTCAAAAGTGTTTTTAGATAGCTTGGTGATGCCACGTGCCTTGGCACACGTATACGGGGGGTTGTTATATGCAGAGCCACCATATTTATGGTATGTCGATATTGAAGACGATAAGCCTACTAATAAAGTATTGGTAGATTCTATTTATGCCGTAGAAGGTAATCCTGAACATCAACCAAACGGATTAGAACTGAATATTGATAATTGGATTTATAATGCTAAATCTAATTTTAGGTATAGAAGAAAAGCCGGAATTTGGGAAAAAGAACCGACTACTTTTAGAGGTCAATGGGGTATAACCCATGATAATTTTGGCAGGTTGTATTACAATGATAACTCTAGAATATTATTGGGAGATTATGTACTGCCAAATACGTTAATTAATAATAAATATTTTACTCCGAAATCTAGTGTAGATAAATTACTAACCACTGATCAAAGGGTATATCCAGTTTTTGCAGGATCTGTAAATAGAGGTTATGCTAAGGGTGTTTTAAATGCAGATAGTATTTTGGTAAAAGCTACTGCGGCCTGTAGTCCATTGGTGTATAGGGGAGGTCAATTTACAAGTTTGTACGACGAAAATGTTTTTGTTTGTATTCCTGAGGGTAATTTAATTAAAAGAACACTTTTATCATTTACTGGAGATTCAGTGCTTGCCAAGCAAGCCTGGCAAGAAAAGGAGTTTATTACTTCTACAGACGAAGGTTTTAGACCCGTAAGTTTAAAGAATGGTCCAGAGGGGAACATGTATATTGTTGATATGCATAGAGGTATGATCGGTCATCATGCTTATATGAGTCCATATCTTAGAGATAAGGCAAAAGAAAAAGAGCTTGACACAATCGTTAATTTCGGAAGGATACTTAAAGTTTCTCATAAAAATACCACTAGTAATAAACTACCTGATTTTAATACTTTAAATGGAAGTGAATTGGTATCGTTATTAAAGAGTGATAATGGATGGATTCGTGACCGAGCTCAACATTTTTTAGTTTACAAAGAATTTAAAAATTCGATTGAGGAGGTTAAAGAGATAGCACTTAATAGAGATAATCAATGGAGCCAAATTCATGCTTTGTATGTGTTAGAGGGATGGAATGAATTGTCATTTGAATTTTTGACAGAGGTTATTATAAGAAGTGATGAAAATGTAGCCTCTCATGCTCTTGTACTTTTAAAAGGGTTTGCAACCAAAGAAAATGTAGAAGAAGCTGTATCAATATTCAAAACTGTTTTGGAGCGTGATACTATTGGTTTAGATCTTTATTTAGGTAGTTTATTAGGTAGTTGGATTAAGATTGATGGAGAGCATTTTTTACCATTTATGATGGAAATTTTAAATAGAAGAGAAAATAATATAACCATCGTAGAGGCTGTAATTTCAGGTTTAGGTGCTGTTGATTCTGATATTTATGCTAATGCTATTGTAATGGATAGCCTAAAACATACTCCTTTTGTAAACAAACTGGGAAGAACTATTTCAGATAAAAAAGCGGATAAGATGAATGCTATTTTTACAATTGATAAAACTACTGAAGATACACGTACAAGTGGTGCTCGAATGTTTTTTCAGATTTGCGCATCTTGCCATGGTTCCGGTGGTAAGGGAATTGAAGGTTTAGCACCTCCTTTAATGAATTCTGAACACGTTAAAAATACAGAGAGACTAGCACTTATAATTTTACATGGACTTGAAGGTCCTGTCCATGTAAATGGTGAACTTTATAATATAAATTTGGCAATGCCTGGTCTTATTAGAAATGAAACTATAACAGATACGGATATAGCCAATATAATATCATACGTAACAAATGCTTTTTCTGATAAACCGAAAAGGTTAAGCACTAATCGTATACAAGAATTAAGAAGTGTGAAGTCTTCTTCTGGTATGGAATTTACAGAAAAAGAACTTCAAGCACTTGATAATTAATCTAGACTGATTACATACTTTTTCTAATACCTAATTCTAAACCTCTTAGTTCTGCCAAACCTCTTAGTCTACCAATGCCAGAGTACCCGGGGTTTGTTTTCTTTCTCAGGTCATCTAACATTTTATGTCCGTGATCGGGTCTTAAAGGCATTCTTATGTCTTTTCTTCCTGCAGCTTTTCTTTTTTGCTGTTCTTTGATTAGTGCCTTCATAACAGAAAACATATCTACATTTCCTTCTAAGTGGTTTGCTTCATGAAAATTACCTTCGGCATCACGTTGAGTACTTCGTAGGTGAATAAAGTGAATTCGATCACCCAAACGCTCTATCATACCAGGTAAATCGTTATCGGGTCTAACTCCGAATGATCCGGTACAAAATGTTAATCCGTTATTTGGGCTATTAACTGCATTGTAAAGATCAACAATATCTTGTTCAGTGCTGACTACACGAGGAAGACCTAAAATAGGAAATGGTGGGTCATCTGGGTGTATACACATACGTATGCCCGATTTTTCTGCTACAGGTATAATTTCAGATAGAAACTCGAATAAATTTTCTTTTAATTCTTTTGGTCCTATAGCATCATAAGTAGCCAAAATAGCGTTGAATTCTTCTAACGAATATCCTTCTTCTGCGCCAGGTAGCCCAGCAATAATATTACTGATTAATTTCTTTTTAGCTTCTTCGGTAAGGTTGCTATAATACTCATTGGCGGCAGCTTTTTGAGAATCTGAATAAGTGTCTTCTGCGCCTGGTCTTCTTAAGAGGTATAACTCAAATGCTGCAAAAGCAGCAGCTTCAAATCGAAGTGCAGTTGAACCATCTTCAATTTCATAATCTAAATTGGTCCTGGTCCAATCCAGTACCGGCATAAAGTTATAGCATACAGTATCTATACCGCATTCTCCTAAGTTAGTGAGTGTTTGTTTGTAATTTTCATAGTAAGTCTTATAATCACCATTTTGGGTCTTGATCTTTTCGTGAATAGGAACACTTTCTACAACAGACCAAGTTAAACCTGCTACTTCTATTATATTCTTACGCTCCATAATATCATTTACAGACCACACTACACCATTAGGTATATGGTGTAATGCACTTACTACACCTGTTGCACCTGCTTGTTTAATATCTAATAATGATACGGGATCGTTTGGTCCGTACCAACGCCATGTTTGTTCCATTTTTCTTTGTTATAATTTATTAAACTCCACTAAAAGCACTAAAACCTCCATCAATAGGGACAACTACACCTGTTACAAATTTTGATGCTTCGGCACATAAATAATGAATAGTACCATTTAATTCATCTGTTTCACCAAATCTTTTCATTGGTGTATTTCTTATAATGGTATCACCACGTTCAGTAAAATTACCTGTTTCTTGATCAATTAACAGATTTCTATTTTGATTTCCAATAAAAAAACCGGGTGCAATTGCATTTACACGTAAACCTTCTCCAAATTTAGTTGCTAGTTCTACAGATAGCCATTTGGTGAAATTATCAATAGCAGCTTTAGATGCAGAATAGCCTACCACTCTAGTTATTGCACTTTGTGCCGTCATTGAAGAGATATTTATAATAACACCTTGTTTATTGTTAGCCATTTCTTTACCGAAAACCAATGCTGGTAGAATGCTGCCAAATAAATTTAAGTCTACCACTTTTTTAAAGTGGTCAATGTTTACATCAAAAATTGTTTGATCTTCACCAATAGTGGCACCGGGCATATTACCGCCTGCAGCATTTATTAAGATATCAATTTTTCCATATTGAGCGATTATTTTGTCTGATACCTTTTTTAAGCTTTGCTCATCTAAAGCATTACATACAAAACCGGATACGTTATCACTTTTCTTTTTGAGTTTTGTTATTGCATTATTGACGATATCTTCTTGGTAATCTAAAATAACTACCGTAGCACCATTTTGTATTAGATAATTTGCCATTTCACCACCAAGAATTCCACCTCCGCCTGTTATTAAAATAACTTTGCTTTCAATATTGAATAAATTCATTTTATTAATGTTTTAATTTAATTGTGTGATTACCACTTTTTAGATGGATGAGGTTATTTGTTGACTTTAGCTTTTTACCATTAAATTCAATTAGCATAAAATTTGGGGGAACTGTAAATTCTGCTGTCATGTTGTTCGGTATTGTAATAGTATAATTATGGGCATTATTATCTTTTTTGAAAGTTGCTATGATAACTCCATTTTTGGTAGGTACTTGTATTTTAGAAAAAGTTAAGTCAGCCAATTGTGGCTTTATTTCGGCAACCTTAAAACCTGCTATTTTTGGCTTTATACCCCAAATATATCTTGTAGTAATGTTTAAGGGTGCGGTGCCCCAGGCATGGTTCCAATCAGAATTCGGTTTATATTTTATATCCCAAGCTTCTAAAGTCATGGTTGCGCCAACTTGAATCATATTCCACCAACTTCTATCGTTTTCTGTTTCTGTAATGAGGTCTAATGCATATTGGGCTTCATTACTATTATATAATCCTTCCAGTAAATATTGAGAGCCATATACACTGCATGCCATACCTCTGGTTTTGATAAAATCTGTAACTGATTTTTTATGATTTTGTGGCACAATACCAAATGCTAGGGGCATCATATTGGCATGTAAAGAGGAATGAGTAGAACCTTCTCCATCTATAAAGTACCCTTTTTCTTTATCAAAGAATTTAGTGTTGATAACAGATTTTACAATACCTGCTTTCTTCTTGAAAAATTTAACATCTTCTTTTTTGTCTAAAAAACCTGCAATTTCACTCATCAATTTTAGATTATAATAGTAGAAGGAATTAATCACTGTATTTACCGGGACTATTTCATAGCCATCTCTTTCACCTTCTGCAGTGGCCAGTTCCCATCCTGTATCTTTCTGTGAAGGCGGCCAGTCAATAATGTCCTTTATTTTGGTGTCTGGTTTTTTAAATCCTAGTTTAAGAATCAAATCTTGATTCAGATTTGGTGAAGAAGAGGTTATGAGTCCGTCTTCACGTTCTAAATCCATTAATGTTTTTAATTTCAGATTCTCATAATGTTCCTTTAGTGGTTCCAAATCACCCGTATACATATAATCAGCATAAAACATGGGTACTGTATGTAACAACCATTCTGTTGGCCAAGTTGGGTTTTTTATGAAGTAAGCATTGGTTCTTCTTCCCATAGCATAAAGGCTATCTACGCTATAGTGACTTAGTTGATTTATATAGGCATCTGCCTCATACGGAATCCTTTCACGGTCGCCATCAACATAATAGCCCGTAAAACTTGTAGCTTTAATTGTGTGTTTACATAATTTCCATATTGAATCTAGTATTTCATTTGAAGAGGAAAAGCTACTTGCCTTCTCATTAAAATTATTGTGTACCGCTTTTTGAAATATTTCGATATTTTCAATTGGTATTTTTAAATTTTCTATTTCACAATATCTAAAGGGCATGACTACACCAAGGCTATCTGGTAGTAGTATTGCGGCTCCGGATGTATTTCTTTTGTTTGGAACAAGGTCAATATTGGTTATAGTATTTGCACTAAGATTACTTAATACAATTCTTTGATATCTGATAGACCCACCTGGTTTTCTGTCAATCCTATTATCAGTATTTAATTTTTCACCTAAATGAATAACCAATGAATCATTTTGATTCATAGAACTACTTAATTGAACTGTTCCAAAATAGGCTTTCCCAAAATCTATCAAATAAGTATCTTCTCCTAATCTATTTATCTCAGTAGGTTTAATAATTGAGGTTCTTAAATCTATATCGGTATCGCTATTTTGAGCTTGAGTTACTGTAATAGATAGCAACATAAGACATATGCAAATATGCTTTTTCATAGTTTTTACGGTAAGTTGATTTATGATAAATAGTACTAGATACTATGTTATCACAACATAGTATCCAGTTTATTTACTATTAGATTTTTCTACACTTTTATAATTCTAGCTACTCTTAAAATACTATAGAAAAGTAGTTGTTACTTTGTTTTCTTTAATCTTATTGAAATGAAGAAGTTATACAGGTTTAATTTCCCAACCTGGCTCATAGGATCTAGACCATAATTTCATTGCTTCTCTATTAAATATGCGACCAGTGGTTTCGTCTATTTCAAAAGAGTCATCAATTCTAGAGGCTATATTGGCATAATGGGTTAACATTTGACTTATAGCTCCTTCATCAATAGGGGATGTTAGTTCTGCTTTACCTCGAATGGTATCAAAAAAGTTTACGGTATGTAAGGTTGACATGTCACCACCGCCACCAAGAGCTGTACCGGCTTCTTCGCCAGAAGAAAGATTTTCTTTGATAAGACCACCTTTAAGGTCAAAAAGTTTATAACCACCACGGTCAATGTATACTGTACCTTTAGAACCGTCAATTATAGTACCTCTACCATATTTATTTCCATATTTATGATAACCTGCTCTACTGTTTCCATCCCATTTTATGGTTTTGTTGCCTGCAAATTTAAAAGTAGCTTCCATGGTATCATACATTTCCCAACCATCATCTTTATAATGATATTTACCAGCATCAACAGATACATATTCTGGATAAGTAACACCTAATGCCCAACGTGCGATATCTAGTTCATGAGTAGCATTATTACCCATCTCGGCCGTACCAAAATCCCAACCGTACCAATGCCAATTATAGTCCCAAGTGTTATCTGTATATGCTTTTCTAGGCGCGGGACCTTGAAAAAGGTCCCAATCTAAACCTTCTGGTGGATTGGCTTTTGTTTGATGAGGTACACTACCTCTAGCACTCACATAAAAAGCAGTTGCTTTATAGACATCACCAATAATACCGTTGTGAATTTCTTTTATAATTTCTTGTGATTCTGGTGATGAGCGCTGTTGGTTACCCATTTGTACCACTTTGTTGAATTTCTTTTGATAAGCAACCACCAATTCCCCTTCACGTGGATTATGGCTACAGGGCTTTTCTAAAAATACATGCTTACCTGCTTGCATTGCCATACAAGCACCTGGTGCATGCCAATGATCGGGAGTAGACATGAAAATGGCGTCTACTTCCTTATCATCTAATATTTTACGAATATCATTCTCTAGTTTTGGCTTGTAGTTAATTTTAGATGCTAATTCTACAGCAGCTTTATCTCGCTGACTTTTCATGACATCGCACAAATAGGTAAGCTCTACATTATTTTTTTTGTGGGCTATTGCTGGTATATAAGCACCGTATCTTCTTCCTAAACCTTGTATTGCAACATTAATACGATCATTAGCACCAATTATTTTAGAATAACTCTTTGCGGTCATTGCATTTGCGCTTGATCCAACTAAAGTAGCACCAACCGCACCAATTGCCGTTTTCTTTATAAAATCTCTTCTATTTGAACTCATGTTATTTATTCTTTAGTATTACTAATTGAACGAATCTTTACATTTTTGAAAGAAACAAAATCGCCGTGGTCTTGAAGTAAAATTTGACCTTTCTCTAGTTCTCCAAAGCTTGGCCACTTAGCATATTTGCTTTCAGAGACTAACTTTTTATATGCATCGCTCTTTCGTTCGTATTCTAAAACCTTGGTTCCATTTAACCAATGTTCAACGTGGTTATCCTTTGATATAATGTAAGCGGTATTCCATTTACCAATTGCGTTGATAGGTTTATTTACATCCGCTTGAATTAAATCATATAATGAACATACCGTTCTACTACCTTCATGATTCCCTAGTTTAGCATCTGGATGAAGGTTGTCATCTAAGATTTGATATTCTAATCCTATAGAAGAACCTTCTCCTTTGTTAATATTCGTATCTACATAATATTTTATACCGCTATTGGCGCCAGGTGTTAATTTGAAATCAACTTTTAATTCAAAATCACCATAAAGTTCTTTGGTGACGATATCTCCACCAGCTGAAGATTCTGCACCGCCTGAAGAAAGAACACTTAAAATACCATCTTCAATTACCCAACCTTTTTCTGGAAACTCTTCTAACTTGGCACCTTTCCATCCATTGGTGGTTTTACCGTCCCACAGTAATTCCCATCCATCTTTTTTCTCGTCAATAGATAATTGATTTTTGGTAATAATAGGAGTAAGGGGAGAAGTTCTTGAATATTTCGAAACACTATCTGTAACTATTTTGACATTTTTCCAAACGATATCAGTACCAGCTTTTTGATCATCATGAATGCTGTGAACTTGCAAACAAATAAAACCACTTGCGGTCTTATCATCTATAAGGTAGGCAGCCGGCACATCGTTTACCCAAGTTTTTATGGTATCGCCAATTGCTTCTATACGGTAGTGGTTCCATTCGTTTTGTTTAAATGCTTTTTGTGCATTAGGGTTATCGGTCATCGGGTTCAACCAACCACGTCTAGATTCATCATATATACCACCGCTCCATGCTCTTTCAGATGGGTCAATTTCTATTTGATAGCCATGTACTCTTCCATCTCTGTAAGAAGATATACTGTTGCTACGAATTTGAATACCTGAATTCATGGTAGAATCAACCTTGTAGTCTAATTCTAAAATGAAATCTCCGTACATATTATCTGTAGTCAAGAAAGTGTTAGGGGTGTCGTGTATAGTTGTGCCCACTATAGTACCGTCTTTTATGCTATAGTTCGCATCACCGCCAAGTTTATGCCAACCATTTAAAGTTTTTCCGTCAAATAAGTCTACCCAAGGGGTGTCGTCTTTTGTATTTTCGGTGCAGCTAACCGCTAATGCTAACGCTGATACTATTAGTAATTTACTAGTTAATAGGTAATTTTTCATTATTGATATATTGGTTTAGTAAGGCTTTACAAAGTACAGAGATTAGGTTTTTATTAGATGGACATTTTAATACAAAGCATGGATAATACATTCTAAACGTTAAAAGCCTTTATGACTTAAAAATAAAAATTATGTAAATTTTTACCTAATAAATATGTGAATTATGTAAAATATTAAAGGTTATTTTAGGAAATTAATATTTTAAAAATAATCCATTTTTTTAAGGCTGTCCATGTTTCCGATGAATATGTCCATTCATTAACTTGGTGTTAACAATACTTTAGTAGTCAATTAACTTAACAATAATAAAAATGAAAAAACTAAAACTATTAATGGTATTCCTTTTATTGGGCATGTCATCAGTACTATGGGCGCAGAGTAGCGTTACTGGTACTGTGGCAGATGACCAGGGTATGCCAATTCCAGGAGCATCTATTGTAGTAAAAGGAACATCAAATGGTACGGTTACAGATTTTGATGGAAATTTTAGTATTTCAGTAGAAAACGGAAATATCTTAAGTGTATCCTATTTGGGTTATAAATCTATAGATGTACCTTATACCGGTCAAATTAATTTATCGGTTACCTTGTCAGAAGATACGGCTCAGTTAGATGAGGTTGTAGTAATAGGATACGGGTCTGTAAAGAAAAGTGATTTAACTGGGGCTGTTTCTTCTTTAAGTACAGAGACACTTACAGAGCAACGAAAGACTGATTTGGGTCAAGCTATAAAAGGTAGAGTTGCCGGGGTTGATGTAAGAACATTAAGTTCAAAACCAGGGGCTCCATTATCTATTAAAATTAGAGGTAACACTGTAATAACTGCTAATCAAGGCAGTGAAAGAGATGGGGTTAGTGATAATGTTGCTGATGATCCTTCTCAACCGCTCTATGTTGTTGATGGTGTTTTCTTTGATGATATAACGGTTCTAAATCCTGCGGATATCCAGCAAATGGATATTTTGAAAGATGCCTCGGCAACAGCTATTTATGGTTCAAGAGGTGCTAATGGGGTAGTTATAATTACTACAAAAAATGGTTTCGAAGGTAAAACAAGAATTACCTACGACACATCTTTTGGATTACGTTCTGCAACCAATGTGCCTGATTTTTATGATGGACCAGGTTATATAGCTTTTGTTGATGATGTACTAAGAGCAAGAGAATGGAGAGCTACTGGAGGAACAACCGCAGCAGATTATAACAGTGTAGTAATAGATCGCTCAACCGAATTTCAAAATACGAATGAAGAAGCTGATAATGTAGCAAACGGACGGTTTACAAATTGGATTGATTCATTTCAAAGAACAGGTGTGCAAACAAGTCATACATTAGGTATTTCTGGTGGATCTGATGGATTAATTTTTAACGGGTCTCTAGGATATTTAAAAGATGAAGGTGTTATTGGTATAGAAGATTTTGAACGTTATAATATTAGTGCATCGCTTTCTAAGAAAGTTTCAGATCAAGTTACTATTGGTATTAAAACGTATTTATCTTTTTCAGAACGTGAAGAAGGTAGTAGAGAACTTTTTAGAAGTACATTTCGTTTGGCACCAACGGTAAATCCTTTTGATGCAAATGGTGAAGCTATCATTTTCCCAGATCAACAAGATCTTCGTTTTCCAAATCCAATTTTTGAAGATGAAGGTAATTGGACGGTTAACACAAAGTCTTTAGATGTTATCGCTAACGTATTCTTTAATTATAAGCCTACAGAATGGTTGAATTTTAAAACACAATTTTCGCCAAATATTTCTTCTGCCCGTTTTGGAGAGTTTAGAGGTTTGCTAACTAAAAGTTCTCGAAACGATCCTTCTCGTGTACGTTCGGTTTTTGATACTAATTTTAGAACTTCTTATACCTGGGATAATATTTTAGATTTTGATTTCGATATAAAGGATGATCAAAATTTGAAAGCAACTTTTATATCTTCTGTATTTCATGATCAAAATGAAGGCAGTGGTATACAAACAAGAGACTTTGATACTGATGCATTTTTATTTTTTAATACCGAAGCAGGTGCAGATATTATAGATTTTGGCACTTTTTATGAAAAAGAAACTTTAGCATCTTTCGCTGGTCGTTTGAATTATAACATAAAAGATAGGTACTTATTTACGTTTACTGGTAGATATGATGGTTCATCAAAATTATCTGTGGGTAACAAATGGGAATTCTTCCCGTCTGCAGCATTTGCTTGGCGCGCTAGCGAAGAAAAGTTTCTTCAGGACGTGGATTGGTTAAATAATTTAAAATTAAGAGTAAGTTATGGAGAATCTGGTAACGACAACACTGTTGACGCATATAGCTCATTAGCATTTTTAAATCAATCGAATTACCTTTTTGGAGACAGCAATGGCCTTGGTCAAATAGTTGAAACTTTACCAAATGCTGATCTTGATTGGGAAATTTCAAAAGAATATAACGTTGGTTTAGATTTTGCGATATTAAATAATAGAATAAATTTTGGTATTGAATATTACAACAAAACGACAGAGGGTAGTATACTAGATCGCCAACTATCGTTTATAACAGGTTTAGGTGAAGGTGGTAGTGTACCAACTTCAATAGGTAACTTTGGGTCGGTTCGTAACAGCGGTGTTGAAATAACTTTAAATACTGTTAATGTAAAAACAGATAATTTTTCTTGGAGAACCAATTTCAACTTTACCAAAAACGATAATGAAATTTTGGAATTGTTTGATGATCTTGATCAAATTCTCGTTGGATCTGATTCACGTTTAAATGGTGTTTTACAAGTAGGAGCACCAATAGATGCAACTTTTGATTATGAAGTTGATGGAATTTGGCAAATTGATGAAGAGGCAGAAGCTATTTCTTTTGGAGCTTTACCAGGGCAATATAAATTCGTTGATCAAAATGGTGATGGAGATATTAATCAAGATGACAAGGTAGTTTTAGGATCACAGTCTCCTGATTGGATTGCAGGTATAACCAATACTTTTAATTTTAAGAATTTTGAATTAAATGTTCAAGCAAATACAAGACAAGGTTCTTTTGGACATTCTGAGTTTCTTCAAAACTTTTCAACTTTTCAAGGAGATAGAGCAGTTTTTAACAGTCTAGTACAAGATTATTGGACACCGAACAACCCTAATGCTAAATACCCTTCTGTTGAATTTGGTGAAGATAGCTCTAGACCTTGGTTTTATGAAGATTTTTCTTTTGTACGTATAGGTAATATAGGAGTAGCTTATACTTTTAATCAAGACCTATTAGACAAGCTTAATCTTTCTAATTTAAGATTTTCGTTAGACCTCCAAAACCCGTTTACGTTTACTGATTATGCAGGGCCGGATCCAGAAACTGGTCTCCAAAACTCATTCAATCAGGCGTATGCTGTAAAAACAGTATTACTTGGTTTAAAATTAGCCTATTAACTTAAAAAGTATACAAATGAAATTAGTTAGAAAAATAAAATATATTGGTGTTGTACTACTAAGTATAACGGCCTTTACCGCATGCGATGATTTTATCGAAGAAGATATATTCTCAGATATCACAAGCGAAAACTTTATAGATGAACAAACAGCAGATCAATTGATTGTTGGGGTGTATAGTAGTCTACGCCCTATTTATAGCGATTACACTTTTAAATTTTTTGGAACAGATTTATTTGCAAGCCAATCAGAAGCTACCTCGATTAGTTCTGAAAATGATTATACTGATATTAATTCTGGCATGGGACTTTCGGTTTGGGCTAATAATTATAGTGTAATCGGTAAAGCTAATACAGCAATTAATAGATATCAAACTCAAATTAATTTTAGTGAATCAAATTTTGGGTTTAGAGATTATGGTATCGCCCAAGCAAAAGCTTTGAGAGCTCTTGCATACTTCAATTTGGTACAACAATACGGTGGGGTTGTTATTGAAACTGAAGAAGCTACAACTATTAGAACCGATTATGAAAGATCATCTGAAGAAGCTACCTATGCACAAATAATTTTAGACCTTGAAGAAGCGATTCCTACACTATTAGACGCACCAGAAACTGGTCGTTTTTCAAAAAGGGCTGCGCAACATTTGTTAGCTGAGGTATATTTAACAAGAGCTTATACTTCATTTGGTACTACTGCAGATTATAGTACTGCGGCTAATTTAGCAGAAACTGCTATAGGAGGTTACGATATAAGAAGCCAAACTTTCGCTGAGGTATTTGATATTGATAATCAAGTCAATGACGAAATACTTTTTGCAGTACAATGGGGTTCTGGTGGTTTGGATACTGATAAGCAAAATAACAAGCATGCAGCTTTTATGAATCAAGTATTCGAATACCCTGGAATTACTAGAATTGGTACACCTTACGGTACTGTAGGTTTTGCAGCTATGCCTACACCTTTCTTTTATTCTTTATTTGCTGATAACGATACTAGGGAAGAAGCTACTATTCATAGAGCATTATTTGCAGATGTAGAAGAAGTTTTTGATGCAGATGGTGTGGACGGACCGCTTTCAGAAGTATTAATTCAACCAGGTGATACAGTAATATACTATCCTAAAAATGCTTTAGATATGGACGAATTAACAGATAAATTAAATAGATATTATGTATATCAACCTGATCAATATTTGTTTGGACTTCCTGAGAATATTGATGGTACTAACTTTCAATATTCTACGAATATTTTGAGAACTAACTTTCCTATTTTTAAGAAATTCGATGACAATGATTTCAATGAAAATACAGATGGGGCACGTGATACATTTGTTTTTAGAGTATCTGGAACGCATTTAATCGCTGCAGAAGCACATCTTGGTGCAGGAAACACAGCGGGATCGCTTTCTCATTTGAATATTGTTAGAGAACGAGCTACCGGTATAGCAAATGAATATACATCAGTTACTATTGATGATATCTTAGATGAAAGAGCTGTTGAGTTGGCAGGAGAAGCCAACCGATGGGCAGTACTGAAAAGAACAGGTAAATTACAGGAGCGTATTGGGCTTTATAATCCTCAGGTAATTGATCACGGGGCTTTTGATTCTAGTATTCATTTATTGAGACCTATTCCTGCAAATGAATTGCAATTGTCAGATGGTTCTATGGTACAAAACCCTGGGTACTAAATCTATAAGTAATTAAATAAATTCAGTTAAGTAGTTAGTTTAAATTGAGTTGATATGGGCAGGTTTAAAACCTGCCTGTATTTTAATTTTTGTTATTCAAAATTACCAATTAGCTACCCTGTTCTTTTTAACCTCATATAATTTACTCTTTCAGATTTCATTATAGATGATTTTAAAGTTGTGCTATCTCAATTTTTAGCGTGTAGTCTGCTTTAAATAATGCTAGTATTTATTTTTTTATTTTAATAAATCAACTTATGAAATATTTGTTGTGGAGTAATAAAAATTAGCCCAAAACTTCTAGTAAATAGATAGATAAAAGCGAATGATTAAAAAATTTAGATATATAAAACACTTCTTTTTAATTACCATTTTCATGTCTTTTTATTTGGCATGCAATGGTATTAAAAAAAGCCATTCTGTTTATTTAATAACAGGTAAAAATGCTAATGATGTAGAAATTTCTACAATTAAAGATCTAAAAACAGACCTTGAAAAGGTATTGGAAGAAGAAATCGAGATTGTAAAAGAGGGAACTATAATACCTGAAAATACGGCTGTTTTTGTTTTAGGTACACCAGATTCAAATACAATACTTGCCGAATTGATATCCAAGAATAACTTAGAATTATCTAAGATAAACCCTGGTCCACGTGGTGGTATTTGGTCTAAGAATACATATGCCAATATTACAGAGGTTATTGTATTGGCCGGTTCAGATGTTGAAGGGTTACAATATGCAGTTTACGATTATAGTAAAGAAGTTTTAGGAGTTGATCCATTGGAGTATTGGACAGGGAAACTACCTAGCAAAAAGACTTTGGTTGATGTTTTCAATTTTACTCCAAAAACCATTGCGCCGCCAAAGGTGCCAATTTTGGCTTATTTTGAAAATGATGTTGATGAGCTTGCCAATTATAGGGGTAAGCTTTTAGAGTACGATTGGGAAAGTTATACTGAAATGATCAATTCATTGGTACGCCTACGTTACAACGCTATTCAATTTTTTGATATGTTAGGTAGACCAGAATTTTATGTAAGACCTGAGTATAAAAAATTGAACCCTAATTACCAGATAGATATTGAATATTTGGATAAAATGATTGACTACGCCAAATCAAAAGGAATGAAAATTCAAGTAGATTTTGAGTTAGGTTATCAAATACATCCTATGGATGAGAACAAGGCAGATTGTTGGTCTAAATATAGAGAAGACTGGCTCACGGCTTGGAAATATTATTTAGAAGAAACACCATTACGTAAGACCGATATTTTTGTTCTCAGACCTAGAAACCAAGTTTGGGATTGGGAATATAAAAGCTCTTGTGGAGAAAGTAAAATTGAAGTTTTCAACGAAGTGTATAAAGAGTTTGGTCTCTTGGTCGATAAATATAACGAAGATGCTATAAAAGTAGCCATTTGTTATAGTGACGGTATGGAGATGTTTAATGAGGGCTTTAACCCGCCAAAAGATTGGACCGTAGTATGGTCTGATCATGGTTTTGGCACTTTTGATCATGAATTAAAAGATACCAAAGGCTATGAATTTGGTACTTACATGCATGCAGGTTATTGGTTGAATCATACCGTACATAATCCATATCCTGAAAAGGTAGAGTCGGTTATGAAAGATATGTTTCAGCAATACGATGCTGATAAATATTGTCTGGTAAATGGACAAAATTTTAGACCATTTCTATTGAATCTAGAGGCATATAGCCAAGTGTGTTATAGCCCAAAAGACTTTAACGCTGACAATTTTTATACCACATGGACAGATCGATATTTTTCTAACGAAGCTGCTAAAAATGCTGTGTCATCAATGAAATTATTGCATGAGGCGCAAGAAGGTAGAAAAGGCTATGTAGAACACTTATGGGAAATTAGGGAGGCTGTATCTTATCTTTCTAATGCACCGATAGTGAGGCCAGGTAAATCTCCAATTCCATATGATTATAATCGTGTAATTGGCGATATAGAGAATACGAAAAAAGTAAGATTGTTATTGCAAACATCACTTTCAGAAGCGGAATTAGGGTATGGTAAAATGAATGGAGACGCTAATTTCTATCAATCATATATTCTACTACCTGCACAGTTATACTCAGATTTAATAGCTTTTGAAACTGAACTTCATAAGATGTCTCTATTGAAGAAACAATATGAGACTACTAAAGATAAAAAGTATTTGAATGAGGCAATTGCATTGTTGCCAACAGCAAAAAGCAAACTTAAAATAGTTTTTGACCGTAGAAGCTCTGGCGATATCGATACCAAATGGAAAAACTGGTACGCTATAGCTAATAGAAGACAGAATAACGGTTTTCCTACTTATGATATGTTAGCGGCAATAGAGGCTAATCTTACTAAAATGACCCTGTAAATTGAAATTAATGACATTTATTCAAACATATAAAAACAGCATTGCGTTTCTGGCTATTTCGCTTTTGTTTCTAGTTTCTTGTAAAGAGCAGCCTAGCACAACTAAAAAGGTTGTTGTTGAAGAAACTGATTATGCTGCTAAGGTCTATCCATTATTAGATACAGAGAATTCAAGATGGTTTTACTTCACTTCAGCCAGTCGTCCGTTCGGTATGGCCAATTTAAGTCCAGACACGCAAATAGGAGGTGCCTGGGGTAGTGGTTACCGATATAAGACAGATACGATTAAAGGTTTTAGTCATATTCATGCTTGGCAAATGTCGGGTATTTCGGTTATGCCAGTGACTATTAATGACACAACTAAAAAAGATATTTTTAATGATTTTTATTCAAAGTTTAGTCATGAAACAGAAGTAGTGACACCAGGTTATCATAAGGTTGAATTAGAGAGGTATCAAATAAAAGCGCAGCTTACCAGTACTAAAAGGGTCGGTTTTCATCACTATTCTTATCCGGATAATGAAGAGGAGAAAGGACTTCTTTTTAATTTGAATACACTTTTAGGACCAAGTAAAAACATAGATGGCTTTTTAGAGCAAATTTCTGAAAATGAACTGTCTGGTTATATAATTATGGAGTCTACACATAGAAGACCCAAACCAATGACTGCTTATTTTAAAGTGGAACTAAACACTGAAATATCTTCGTTAGATAAAGATGAACGAACGGGTAATTATTTAATTAGTTTAGATGGCAATAAAAACGATGTACTGATGAAAGTTGGTATTTCTTATACCTCTGTTACCAATGCTTCAATTAATATAGCATCTGAATTACCCGATTGGGATTTTAATGAAACGAGAAGCGATGCAAAGAAAGAGTGGAATAATCTGTTAAGCAGAATAGATGTAAAAGGTGGCTCTGAGCAAGATCAAAGAAGATTTTATACAGACTTATGGCACGCTTTGCAAGGACGTAGAGTTATAAGTGATATTAATGGTGCTTATCCTGATAATACAGGAGATAAGTTAAGGGTTGGGCAATTGCCATTAGATGCTAAGAGTGTCCCTAAATTCAATCATTATAACTCAGATTCTTTTTGGGGAGCACAATGGACTTTAAATACATTATGGGGACTAGTGTATCCTGAAATTATGGATGAATTTTCAAATTCCTTACTTCAGTATTATAAAGATGGTGGTTTGGTGCCAAGGGGTCCGTCAGGTGGTAATTATACATATGTAATGACCGGGGCTAGCACTACACCTTTCATAGTGACCGCTATTCAAAAAGGCATTTTGACTGATGATTTAGAAGGTGTTTATAAAGCTTTAAAGAAGAATCATATGCCTTATGGAATTATGGGTAAATCTGGTTATGAGCACGAAACAAATGTTGGCGGTGGTTTAAAATATTATATAGATCAAGGTTATGTACCTTACCCTATTCCGGAAGGTAAATTTGGTAGCCATCAAGATGGGGCAAGTTTAACAATGGAATATGCCTATCAAGATTGGACTTTAGCTCAGTTGGCAAAAAGATTGGGGCATACAGATGATTATGATTATTTCATAAAAAGGTCTACGAGCTATAAAAGTGTTTTCGATACTCAAATAGGTTGGATGCGACCAAAAGATGTTGATGGTCAATGGAAGAAGGATTATGATCCATACCAAGCAGAAAATGGATTTATAGAATCTAACGGTGCACAATCTACATGGTTTGTTCCACATGATATAAAAGGATTAGCAACCTTAATGGGAGGTGAAGATGCTGCGATTAAAAAGCTAAATGAACAGTTTGAAACTGCAGAAGATTTAGGTTTTACGGCAGGTACATCACATTCAGCAGAATTACATCCTGAGTATAGTAGAATTCCAATCAATTTTGGTAATCAACCTTCTATACAGACTGCTTTTATTTTTAATCAATTAAATAGACCAGATTTAACCCAATTGTGGTCAAGAAAAGTAGCAAAAACTGTCTTTGGTGGCTTGTCACCATCTACAGGATATAACGGTGATGAAGATCAAGGTCTCATGGGTAGTTTGGCTGTACTTATTAAAATTGGAATATTTCAAATGAACGGAGGTACAGAAGCTAATCCTGAATATCAAATTGGAAGTCCAATTTTCGATGAGGTCAATATTAAATTGAATAAGGATTTTTATAATGGTGGCATGTTCACCATTAAAGCGAACAATAATAATGATGCTAATTTTTATATATCAGAAGCTGAGTTTAATGGGTCGTCATTAAAAGCTAATAGCCTTAGACATGAAGACATTACAAAAGGGGGTAAGCTAATTTTAGAAATGACCAATAATATAAAATAATAGCATGAGATTTAAATTATCAGTTTTGTTATTTCTTGTTTGTACAACTGCCTTTACCCAGTTAAAAAATCAGCCACATCTAGAACAGGATTTTATGGATATGGGCTTTGGGATTTTTGTGCATTGGAGCTTAGATTCTCAATTGGGTAGTGTAATAAGCCATTCGTTAGTAGGGGCATCAGATGATTATGTGAACAGGTATTTTAATGAACTTCCTAAAACGTTTTATCCAGATAAGTTTGATGCCGATGAATGGGCAAGATTATTTAAGATAACTGGTGCAGAATATGTTGTGTTCACCACCAAACATCATAATGGGTTTTGCATGTGGGATACTGATACGACAGATTTTAATATTATGAATACCCCATATGGTAAGGATATTACCGGAGAACTTTTTACTGCGTTACGCAAACAAGGACTTAAAGTAGGAGTGTATTTTTCTCCTGAAGATTTTAGTTTTTTAAACAAACAAGGTGAACTTATTTCTAGAAATAGTACAATGAGTCAGATTACCGAAAATGAAGACTTATTGGAATATGATAAAAAGCAGGTTAAGGAATTAGTGAATAATTACGGACCTATTGATGTAATTTTCTTTGACGCCTTTAAAACATCGCCAATTGTAAAATATGTACATTCTTTGGATTCCAATATTGTAGTTACACGTGGAGAAATGAAAACGCCTGAACAGAATATACCAAATACAGCTATGCCTGGACCATGGGAAACATGTATGACCATGGGTACACAATGGCAGTATAAACCAACTCACGAAGAATATAAAAGCGGAACCGAGTTAATTGAGAAATTGATAGAAATAAGAGCTAAAGGAGGAAATTTCTTGATGAATATAGGTCCTAAACCTAACGGTGAAATTCCTATAGAACAAGAAGAGCGCTTGCGTGAAATAGCACTTTGGATGTATGTGAATGAAGAAGGGATAAAAAATGTAAGACCCGTACCTACTATTGTTAAAGATGGTGCTATGTGGTTTACTAAAGGTACCGATGAAAACACCGCATATGTGTTTATTACCGGGCAAAAAGATTGGTTTAAAGGTTTTAGGAGGAATTTTTTGCTCAAAAACATGAAAGCCACTATATACACGAATGTTTCGGTTCTTGGACAGAATGATTTAGTAGTAGAGTATTGGCCAGAAAACACACCTACATCAAGGTATATTCAACATAAAGATTTACTGGAGATCTCAATAAGTAGAGCGCAAAGACTTTATAATGATAAAGTATGGCCAAACCCAATTGTGGTAAAAATAACGAATGTAGAGTTTATAAAGAAATAGGAGTTTTTGTTACATCAACTTAAAACTAAAGACCAATGAAGAACGATGTTTGTGGTAGAAATTTTTATTTGAGTTTAGGTTTTGCAATTATTTTTATGAGTAGTGCCTTAGCCCAATCATCTGATAAAATGGACTGGTGGAAAGATGCCAAATTTGGTATGTTTATGCATTGGGGTTTATACTCGCAAACTGCTGGGTATTGGGATGGACATGTAGCAAAAGGTAATGAGCATTTCATGATTCATGAGAAAATAGCGCTAAAAGAATATGCTATCATTGCAGATGATTTTAACCCCACTAATTTCAATGCAGAAAAATGGGTGCTTACCGCAAAGGAGGCAGGCATGAAATATATCATCATCACCTCTAAACACCATGATGGCTTTGCAATGATTGATTCTCCATCAAACGATTACAATATAAAAAGTAGAACACCCTACTCTAAAGATCCTATGAAAGAATTGGTGGCCGCTTGCCATAAGCACAACATGAAATTTGGGTTTTATTACTCTTTAGGTCGTGATTGGGAAGACCCTGATGTGGCAACAAATTGGCCGCATAAAGGCGGCCGTAGTAATTTGGTAGATTTTCCAGATGAAGATATAAAAGTGTTTAGTCGGTATTTTGAGCGAAAAGTGAAACCACAGGTAAAAGAATTACTTACGCAATACGGAAAAATTGATGTTATGTGGTTTGATACTCCAGAATTGATTAGTTCTGAAGAAAGCAAAGAATTGCGAGAGTTAATACTTGATTTACAACCTCATTGTATTATAAACAGTCGTATTAAACATGGTTTTGGGGATTATAAAGTTACCGAGCAAGAAATTGTTGATGGCTTGGAAGTAGAACCTTGGGAAGCGTGTATTACCATGGGAAAAAACTGGGGATATATTGAGTATGATACCGTTTATAAATCTTCAGAATTAATGACCAGACAACTTCTAGAAATTGTAAGTAAAGGAGGAAATTTATTATTAAATAACGGTCCAACTGCCAAAGGAGAAATTACAGATTTAGCGCAAGAACGATTGAATGAAATAGGTTCTTGGATCAAACAGAATGCTGAAGGCATTTATGGCTCTAAACCATGGAGCGTGCAAAGTGAACGACTTACAGAAGTTGTTGAGAGCGTCGAGGAAACTAATGCTTCTGAGGAAGAAGATAACATGAAAGATAATTTGCATGATGGTACTTCTAAAGACATTTTCCCAGAAGTAATATTCACAACAAAGAATAATTTTATTTATGCCTACGTATGCAGTACCACTACCGCGGAAGTAACCATTGCAGCATTGGCGACAAAAAAACGGAGCTAAAATAAAATCGGTGACACCACTAGACAGTTCAAACAATGTAAAATGGAAGCAAACCACAAAGGGTCTTACATTAAAAATGCCTGTGAATAGTGATCAAGTTATTCCTATTTCTGGTTTTAGAATTGAGTTAAAATAAAAAACGTATGCATAATTTTAGTTTTAGAATGATCATAAAAAAGAGTTTCATAGTCGCTTTAATACTCCTTCCTGTCCTAGGTTTTTCACAGGAAAAATACACGTTTCAAAATCAAGAATTGCCTCTTGAGACCAGAGTAGATGATTTAGTAGCGCGCTTAACTATCGAAGAAAAAATTTCTATGATGGTTTCTACCGCCGAAGCAATTTCTAGGTTAGATATAGAAAAATATTACCATGGTAATGAAGCATTGCATGGTGTGGTTAAAGGAGGGCGTTTTACGGTTTTTCCACAGGCTATCGCATTAGCAGCGACTTGGAATCCTGATTTAATTTATGAGGTATCTACGGCTATTTCTGATGAAGCTAGAGGTAAATGGAACTTCTATAACCAAGGTAAAGATCAAAAAAATGTCTATAGTGATTTGCTTACATTTTGGTCGCCAACGATCAATATGGCTAGAGATCCACGCTGGGGTAGAACTCCAGAAACCTATGGTGAAGACCCCTATTTAACGAGTAGAATAGGAATTTCTTTTGTAAAGGGTTTACAAGGCGATGATGATAAATATTTAAAAGTAGTATCAACACCGAAGCATTTTGTAGCCAATAACCAAGAAGAAAATAGGTTTGCTTACAACGTCAATATTTCAGAAAAATCTTTACGTGAATATTATTTTCCTGCATATAAAGTGGCTGTTCAAGAGGGAAATGCACAATCTATTATGAGTGCATACAATGCTTTAAATGGGGTGCCTAGTACAGCAAATGATTGGCTATTGAATACTGTTTTAAGAGATGAATGGGGGTTTGAGGGTTATGTAGTTAGTGATTGTGGTGCGCCAACCTATATTCAGAAATCGCACAAGTATGTTACGACCAAAGAACAGGCTGCTAAAGTAGTTTTAGAAGGTGGGCTTGATTTGGAGTGTGGAGACGATATTTATGCTGAACACCTGTTAAAGGCATATGAAAATGGGCTGGTGTCTCAAGAAAATATAGATAAAGCGGTAAAAAGGGTTTTAACCGCTCGTTTCAAATTAGGGATTTTTGATAAGGTTGACGATAACCCATATACCAAAATCTCTCCAGATGTAATTGGATCTAAAAAGCACCAAGAACTGGCATTGGAAACATCAAGACAATCTATGGTTTTGTTGAAGAATCAAAATGATATTTTGCCTTTAAATGTAAACGAAATTAAAAAAATTGCGGTTGTCGGTTTTAATGCTAATCAAGTTGTTTTTGGTGACTATAGTGGTCTTCCGGTAATTAAACCCATATCTCCTTTAGAAGGTATTAGAAACAAAATCGGTGATAAAGCAAAGGTCACTTATGTAAAATGGAAAACGGCGGCTAGAAACTTAAATTTAATTGAAGCTGAAAATTTGGTGAATGATCAAACTGGTGAATCTGGTTTGTACGGGGAATATTATGATGACAAATTCTTAGAGGGTACCCCACAAACGCGCATTGATAAAGTGGTGAATTTTGATCCGGTAAATAATCCGCCAGATACTTATACCAATTTTCGTCATAAATCTATGCGCTGGTCTGGATACATAACTCCTAATTTTTCAGGAGTATACAAAATTGGAGTAAATTCTGATGATGGTGTTAAAATGTGGTTGAATGGCGAATTGGTGGTAGATGAATGGCATAATCGTGGTATGACTACAGACCAGGTAGCAATAGATATGAAGGCGGGTGAAAAATACGCTATCAAATTAGAGTATTTTGATAATGGAGGCGATGCCATTTGTCAATTGCTTTGGGAAGTACCTACAACAACAGACGATTTTTATAAGGAGGACAAGCAAGTTGCAAAGGAGAGTGATTATGTGATTGCTGTAATGGGTATTAATAAATCTATTGAAAAGGAAGGACGCGATAGAACTTCTTTAGAATTGCCAGAAGACCAGGTCAATTATTTGAAAGAGATATATGCCGAGAACAAAAATCTAATTATTGTTTTGGTTGCAGGGAGCTCTTTGGCTATTAATTGGATAGATGAAAATGTACCTGCAATTGTCGATGCATGGTATCCTGGTGAAGCTGGTGGTACTGCCATTGCAGATGTATTATTCGGAGATTATATCCCTGCGGGTAGATTGCCTTTTACGTTTTATAAGTCGGTTTTAGATTTGCCTGATATGGATGACTATGAAGTGTCTAACGGTAGAACGTATATGTATTTTAAGGGAGATGTATTGTATCCCTTTGGTTATGGGTTAAGTTATACCAAGTTTACATATGATAAACTAAAAGTGAAGACTACAAATGATAGTATTTTAATTTCCGCAACAATTAAAAATATTGGAAATTATAATGGCGATGAGGTGGTACAATTATATTATACCGTAAATAATTCTACTGTAAAAAGACCGATAAAAAAATTGATAGGGTTTGAAAGAATTCAAGTAGCTCTAGACGAATCTACGACTGTGCAATTTAAAGTGTCTGAAAATGACCTGCAGTATTGGGATGAAAATTCTAAACAATGGACATTTGAAAATGGAGAGTATCAGTTTATGATAGGAGCGTCTTCTAAAGATATTCGACTTCAAACATCAAAAACCTTATAATAATGAAACAGCTCGCTACTTTTTTTATAATGCTTTTAGTTTTTGTATTTGTTAGCTGTAAAAGTAATGAGGTAACACTAAGCGATATTCAAATAATTGGTAGTCACAATTCATACAAAATAGCCATTGAAGCACCTTTATTTGACTATTTACATACCCTTGAGCCAAAGAAAATGGAAAGCTTGCAATACACCCATATTTCTTTGGAGGAACAATTGAATTTAGGTTTACGGAATTTAGAGTTAGATGTTTTTTATGACCCAAAAGGAGGACATTTTTCTAACCCTAAGGGATTAGAGATAGTAAAATCTCTTGGTCAAGAGCCTTTAGCTTATGACGTGGAAGAAAAGCTAAAACAACCCGGACTAAAAATGTTTCATGTTCAAGATATTGATTTTAGAAGTCACTACCTTTTGTTCAAAGACGGATTATTGGCGTTGAGAAACTGGTCAGATAATAATCCAAATCACACACCTGTAATCATCCTTATTAATACTAAAGATCAAAAAGTACCGCAAACAAGAGAGCCGTTACTGTTTGATAAAAATGCCTTAGATGCGCTTGATGATGAAATAAAAAGTGTATTGCCTGCCAGTCAATTAATAACTCCCGATGATGTTAGGGGGGATTTTGATTCTCTTGAAAAAGCTGTTTTGACAAAAGGATGGCCAAGTTTAAATAGCGTAAAAGGAAAGTTTTTATTTGTTCTGGACGAAAAGGAGGAGAGAATTAATAACTACTTATTAGGTCATGAAGCGTTAAAAGGGAGAATGCTTTTTGTGAATAGTAAAGAAGGTAATTCAGAAGCTGCATTTAGAATTGTAAATAACCCTATTAAAGAGTTAGCGTATATAAAAGAACTGGTTTCTATAGGATATATGGTTCGTACAAGGGCAGATGCCAGTACTAAAGAAGCAAGAACAAATGATTATGAAAAGTTTGAAAAGGCAAAGGCATCTGGAGCGCAAGTAATTTCTACAGATTATTATTTGCCTTCAATATTATTTGATTCTGATTATAAAGTGATTTTTGAAGATGGAACGTATGAGAAAATTAAGAAAAAGTAACCTAATTAAAAATGTAGTTATACTGCTCGTTTGCTTTCAGCTGTCAGTATTAGCGGCACAAGAGCAAGCTACTTCTGATTTTACACTTGTAGCGGGAAATACGATTGCCTCTATTTTAATTGATAAGAAAGATGCAAAAGTAGTCACCATAGCATCAAACATATTTGCAACTGATATTGAAAAGATAACTGGTAAAAAACCTGTTGTTTCCACTAAAGATAATAAGTCTGAAACTACAATAATAGCAGGTACAATAGGTAAGAGTAAATGGATTGATAAAATGATCGCTGCTGGTAAAATTGACGTTTCTTTAATTGAAGGTCAATGGGAACGGTATAGGATTCAGATTGTTGAAAACCCAACATCCACTATTAAGAAAGCTTTAGTTGTTGTAGGTAGTGATAGAAGAGGAACAGCTTATGGTATTTTAGAACTCTCCAGAAAAATAGGCGTATCTCCATGGGAATGGTGGGCAGATGTTACTCCGACTAAAAAAGAGTCACTCTCTCTTTCCATTAAAAAAGAAGTTTCGAAATCCCCTTCAGTAAAATATAGAGGCGTCTTTTTAAATGATGAAGATTGGGGATTACAACGGTGGGCAGCCTTAAATTATGAGCAAGAAACTGGTGATATAGGTCCAAAAACTTATGCCAAAGTATTTGAATTGTTATTACGATTAAGAGCAAATACTATTTGGCCTGCAATGCATTCAAGTACCAAACCTTTTTATTCTTACCCAGAGAACAAATTCGTTGCAGATGATTATGCTATAGTAATCGGTACATCGCATGCCGAGCCTATGCTTAGCAATATAAATACTGAATGGAAACATGACGATATGGGAGAATATCGATATGATACCAATTCAGAAACCATTAAGAGCCTATTTACCAAGAGAGTAAAAGAGACCGCAAAATTGGAAGGTATATATACCACAGGTATGCGTGGTGAGCATGATTCGCCAATGATCGTTGGCGAAGATGATACCAATGCACAGGTTAGTTTATTAGAACGTGTTATAACCGATCAGCGTGCCATCTTAAAAAAGGAAACCAAAAAAGAACCAAAGAATGTTCCGCAAGCTTTTGTGCCTTATAAAGAAGTGTTGAATTACTACCAAAGCGGACTGAAATTACCTGAAGATATAAGCCTTGTCTGGACCGATGATAATTATGGGTATATACGTCAGTTAAGTAATCCGAAAGAACAAAAAAGGTCTGGTGGTGCTGGGGTATATTATCACACTTCTTATTGGGGAAGACCACATGATTATCTCTGGTTAAATTCTAGCAACCCAGTTTTAATGTGGGAAGAAATGTCAAAAGCATATGAGTTCCAATCTCGTGATATATGGATCTTGAACTGTGGGGATATTAAACCACACGAATATAATATTGAGCTCTTTTTAGATATGGCTTGGAATATAGATGACTTTAAAGAAAGTTCGTCGATAAAAAATCATACCAAGTATTGGGCATCGCGCGAATTTGGAGAGGCATCTGCATCTAAAATTACAGATGTTTTATTTGAGAATAACCGACTGGCATATATAAGAAGACCTGAGTTTATGGCATGGAGCCAAGTTGAACCTGTGACAAAAGAAGGGGAAACGGAATTAACCCAGTACCATTATGGTGATGAAGTTTCGGGACGTATAGAAAGCTATCAAAAAATAATTGATGCTACTGAAAATATATATAATGAAATACCAGTATTTAGAAAAGATGCTTTTTATCAATTAGTGTATTACCCAGTAATTGGTGCATCAAAATTAAATCAGAAATGGTTGTATAGTTTTAAGAATAAGTTCACAGCTAAGCAAGGTAGGCAGAGTGCTAATGCATTTGGAACATTATCAGAAGAAGCCTATGATCGTATTGCCACAGAAACAGATTACTATAATACAGCACTTAAAAATGGGAAATGGAACCATATAATGACGATGGCTCCGCGTTTTCTACCGGTTTTTGCGCAACCGGCAACATCAAATGTTACTAATATTGAAAAAGCTAGTCTTGGTTTAGCTTTAGAAGGCTATCAAATGGAGGTTAACAATAAGGTCATTAATAGCTATGCAGATGTGCTTCCTGTTTTTAATAGCTACACGAACAGTACTTATTTTATTGATCTTTTTGCAAATGGAAAGGGTACAGTTAATTGGCAAGCAAAACCAAAGGCAGATTGGATTCTGTTATCAGAAAGTAAAGGAACCTTAAATGCTAATAGTTTAGAAAAACGAATTTGGGTGAGTATCGATTGGAGTAAAATTCCGCAAGGGGAGAATAAAAAGGAAGCTCCTTTAGGGCATGATTTTCAATTGATTCCTCCAAGTTTCAAGGTAAATAGCGCTATAGATTTTATATCGGAGGGGAAAACTACCACCATTGGTGTATCAGCCTACAATCCTAAATTTGAAACATTAAATAACTATAAAGGTTTTGTAGAAGATAAAGGTTATGTTTCTATAAATGCAGAGAATTATACCCGAAAAAAGGATGGTAAAGAAGCAAATTGGACGTTGTTTGAAGGTATGGGGTATACCAATAAAGTAATTACGGCGCTACCTAGAACTGCAACGCCTTTAGTGGACATGGAAGAAATTAAAGCGAATAGTCCGGTTTTAGAATATGATTTTTATACTTTTAATTTTGGTGAAGTTGAGGTGAATTTACAGGCAGTGCCCACTCATGCTCCATATAATGGTATTGGTGTACGTTGTGCAGTTTCTATTGATGATGCTACACCAGTTTTTGTAGATTTTGAAACTATAGGTCGCAGTGATGAATGGAAAGAGAATGTGCTTAAAAACGCATCAGTAAAATCTGCAAAACAAATTGTAAATAAAGCAGGGAAACACACATTAAGAATATGGATGGTAGACCCTGGAGTAATGATAGATCAAGTGTTGATAGATTTAGGAGGATGGAAAAAGAGCTATGCGTTTCCGAAAGAAACGGTCAAAAAATAAATCAATTTAGTATAAAACAGCAGTATAGATTTCTATGTGTTGTTCTGCTATATTTGATGCTTTCTTGTGGCAATAAAAAGGAAAAGGAATTTGAAGAAGTGAAAATTGCGTTCATTGCAGATGCACATTTTCAAGATATCTATGCACATTTTGAAGATGCCGATTACAAAGGAATCAAAAACCCAGAAACGGGCGACTTTGTGAATATTCGTACCATGAATGCGCAATTGCAATCGACCAGAATATTTAATGAAAACTACTTTGCATTCATTGAAGCCCTAGATGATATTGTCGTCAGAGGAATAAAATACGTAGCATTACCCGGTGATTTTAGTGATGATGGTCAACCCGTTCACGTTAAAGGTTTACGGAAGATTTTGGACAAATACTCCAAAAACCACGGAATCTTATTTTTTGCCACCACAGGTAATCATGATCCTGTTAAACCATTTACACAAGAATCTGGTAAAACAGATTTTCTGGGAGCGGGGGGTAAAGAACAAATTATAACCAGTGCTGTTGAAAATATTAAGGATACCGTTGCTGGGCAACTCACTCCAATAATAACGACTGAAATAAAAAAATGGGGTTATAAAGATATTTTAAACGAAATGTCTGCCTTTGGGTTTTATCCTCAGAAAAAATACGTGTATTGGGAAACTCCCTTTTCTAAATACAATTACGAAAACTATTCATTTGATAAAGCAACAAATGCCTCAGCTTTAGAAAATAGAACTTATGCAATAGATGAATTTAATAGACATCCAGATGCCAGTTATTTAGTAGAGCTAAAAGGAGGTGTTTGGCTTTTGGCAATAGATGCGAATGTTTATTTGCCAAATAAAAAACTATCTGCCATTTCTGAAAATGCAAAAGATTTTTCAGGTGCAAGTATTGGCTACAACAATGTTTTATTACAAAAAACACATTTAATTACTTGGGTAAAAAAGGTTGCAGCGCAAGCAAAAGACAAAGACAAGGTATTGATAGCCTTTAGTCATTACCCAATGATAGATTTTAATGATGATGCTTCAAAAGAAATGAAGCATTTTTTTGGAGAAGGTAAAATGCAATTGCATCGAGTACCAAATGAAGAAGTTGCAGAAACATTTGCAAATGCAGGTATACAAATACACTTTGGTGGTCATATGCATATTAATGACACAGGTGTACGAAAAAATAATAATGGCAATACACTATTCAATATACAAACACCGTCGTTAGCTGCCTATGCACCAGCTTATAAGTTGTTGACCATAAAATCTAATACGAAGTTTCAAGTAGAAACTGTAGTGTTGAAATCTGTAAAAGGTTTTAATAACTTGTTCCCTTTATATGAAAAAGAATATGAATATTTAAAAGCAATAGAGGCTTCTACTATTTGGGACAAAGAGATTTTGTCTACCAAGAATTATAAAGAATTTACTGCTTGGCATTTAAAAGAATTGGTGCGATTACGATTTTTACCAAATGATTTTCCTGTTAATTTCTCTGAAATTTTTTTAAATAAAACAGGGGCAGAATTATTATTCTCAACCACAGAAAATAAAGATAGTCTTGTGACAGAATTAGTATCTGCTAATCTAGATCTTGAAGATTTTAAAACATGGACAGGGTTTCATATGATTTATGATTTTTATAGATTAAGAAGCGCAGATGAATTGGCATTTGACGACATTGGTGAAATTCGTTTAAAGCAATATGAAATGGTCTGTAATCAATTAAAAATAATAGATGATCCATATTTAAAAGAATGGGCAGAAATATTTGAAAAAAGTAGAAAGGGAGAACCTTCGAATCATTTTGTAATTGATTTAGAGCTAGGTGAAATAAACAGAAAATCACCTTAATTCTTTTACTTTAAGCTTTTGTACATTTATAGACAACTTAACTCAACGACTCAAACAACACATGCGAAATCTTTTTGGCATATTTTTTAGTACCATATTTTTTGTAGCTAGCTTAACTGCACAGAATATAAAATTTGAGCATTATAATGATGATAGTGGCTTATCTCATAATGCCGTTAGGCATATTGTTCAAGATAAACATGGCTTTTTGTGGTTGGGTACATTCTCTGGTCTAAACCGGTTTGATGGTTATGAGTTTAAATCTTATTTAAGTTCTTCTACAGCTAATACCAAGTTATACAATGATGATATTACCGCTTTAGAATTAGATGAAGATTCTAATAGTTTATGGATTGGTACTAGAAATGGTCTTTCTCTTTTTAAAACCGATACCCAAATATTTAGTACATATTTACCCGAAAAGGATAATGAAGATGGTTTGCCTGAAGCAGAAATTAGATCTGTTTATGTAGATAAATACAAACGGGTTTGGGTAGGCACCAAAAATAGCGGGCTATATATATTAAACAACAAATCTGATAGATTTAAAAAAGTTGATATAGTAGGTTTTAATTATATCAAAGAAATTTTCGAAGATAAAAACGGTGATATTTGGATTGGTAGTTATGATTCGGGCGGAGTTGCTAAATTAACTTTGGGTGTTGAGGGAGAAGTAAAGCAGAAAATAATATATAACCTATCAATACCAAATTCGGTAGAAAAAAATCCGTATTTAAACTTTATATACGAAGACGCAAAATCAGATATTTTTATAGGTACTAGAGAAGGTTTATATAAACTGAATAGAACAAAAAACGAATTTGAAAATCTTGAAATTAAAGATCCAGAGGTTAAAGATGGATTAGGGCCGTATTTTCTATCTGTAATTCAAGCACCAGATGGTAAATATTGGGTTGGCACCTTAGGCGGTTTAATTGTTTGTGATCAGTTAGAAAATATTAGTGCTGGTGATTTTAAATGGTATTATTCTGAATTACCAGATGATACTTCGCTGGTAGATAATATGGTTTCGTCTTTATTTTTTGATGCCTCTGGCGTACTATGGATCGGTACAGAAGATGGGTTAGATAAATATGATCCTTATGAAAACCAATTTAACATCAATAAAGATATCTCTCTACATATAAATAATCAAGTACCTAGAATTCGTGGTTTTGCCAAAACTTATGATGATAAGGTAATAGTAGCTACACGACATAGCGGACTTTTTATTTCTGAAGAAGAGGCATTTTTACCGCTTTATAATAATCAAAAAGATATTGCAAGTATATATTCTATTGATGGTAATTTATTTTACTGCGGATTATGGAATGGTAAATTACTGGTTTATAATTACGAGCAGAATACATCTAAAGAAATAGCTATTGGCTTTGAACAATCACCAATTTTCGCATTTGAGACTTTAAACGATGATAAGTTAGTAATTGGTTCTTTTGGTGAAGGGGCGATAATATTGAATACGAACACACTTAAAAAAGAAGAGCGTACAGAAACGTTATTAAAAGACTATCAAATAAATGAGATTGTTAATGAAGATGATCTTAATATATGGTTTGCAACAGAGACCGGGGTCGTAAAATATGCGAGAGTTGAAAATACTTTTGAATATTTTAAATCAACTTCTATAATAGATGAAGGTCTGCCACATGATAATGTCAGTGATATTATGTTTGATAATGAAGGTCGATTGTGGGCCTCTACCAGGCAAGGCTTAAGCGTATTTAACGCAGATAAGAGAAATTTCGAGCCCTTAAAAGAGCCAAAAGAACTAAAAGATAGATGGATAACAGATATGCTAACCTATACCAATGGTGATATCTGGTTTAACATGAACAGCAATAGTGTCGCCAGATTAAAATCTAATTTAGAGAGCTATAATATTTATGACGTTAAAAGCGGAAACAGATTAGATGTTTTTAGTTCTAGTGGTTTCCATAGCTATGAGAATTCAAATATTTATTTGGGAGGTAAAAACGGAATTATATATTTTTCTCCTTATGCCATCAGTGAAAATAAAATAGCTAAAAAACCAATGATTACTGAATTTAAAATTCAGAACGAAGTAATATATCCAGGTACGGAAATTAATAACCAAATTCCTTTAGAAAAAGATTTAAACGAAACTAGAAGCGTAATATTAGATTATAAAAACAGAAACTTTTCACTTCAATTTTCGGCACCGTCATATGTCAATGAAAAACTGAATAAGTTTGAATACATGTTAGAGGGCTTTGATGAAAACTGGATTTCTACCTCAAGTAATTCTCGTACGGTTCAATACACAAACTTGTTTCCAGGAGAATATACCTTTAAAATTAAATCTAGTAATAGTGATGGGTTTTGGAGCGATGTAAATTCATATAACATTACAATTACACCCCCCTTTTGGTTAACATACCAAGCATTGCTTTTATTCCTTCTGATTTTTATCCTTATAATTTATTTCATAAGAAAAGAAATGAAGAATAGGTTACGATTAAAGCAAGAGCTTGTAACTGAGAAGGTAAACAGAGAGCGTGATATTAAATTGAACAACGAAAAACTTCGTTTTTTTACGAATATATCTCATGAGTTAAGAACACCTTTAACCTTGATTTTGGGTCCGGCAAAACAATTACTAGAAGAAACTAATGAAAGTAGTACTGAATATCAAAAAAGTAGGTTCAATCTAATTCACCAAAATGCGAGCAGACTTTTAAATTTGGTGAATCAAGTGCTTGATTTCAGAAAGGCACAAACAGGTGAGTTAAAGCTTAAGGTTTCTAAAACAGATGTTTTTTTATTTACTACCAATACATTCGAATCTTTTAAAGAGTTTGCTTACAATAAGCAAATTGAATTAAATATAAACAGTGAAGAAGAAACCCTTTTTGGTTGGGTCGATAGAGATAAGTTCGATAAAATTTTATACAACCTTTTATCTAATGCCATTAAATTCACCAATAAATACGGGCATGTAGATTTGTATATTAAACTCAAAGAAAGCAATAACGAAATATTGGTTATTGAAGTTAGTGATGATGGTATTGGTATACCGTTAAAAAGCCAAGGTAAAATTTTCACACGTTTTTATCAAGCTACCAATAGTAAAGAAAACAATACAGGTTCTGGTATTGGACTATCTTTAGTAAAGTCGCTGGTAGAATTGCATAAGGGGACAATTGTGGTAGAAAGTAAGCCTAATGAAGGAAGTACATTTACCGTTGAAATTCCAATAGGTAGAAGTAGTTATTCTAAAAAAGAAGTATTTGAATTTATATCTACGAAAGAAGTTGCAGAACCCGAAGCTTACGTTCCAGTAAAAAGAAAGACTACTAATACAGAGATAAAAGATAAAGTTCTAGTTATTGAAGATAATATTGAACTTAGAAAATATTTAATTGATTATTTATCTGGATACTATAAAGTTTATGAGGCAGAAAATGGTGAGGAAGGCTTACAGTTGTGCAGAAAAATAAAACCGATGCTTTGCGTGGCTGATGTAATGATGCCGGTAATGGACGGATTAGAATTTTGCAACGAGCTTAAAAATGATGAATTTATAAGTCATATTCCTGTAGTGCTGTTAACGGCATTGTCTGAAAATGAAGATCAGGTGAAAGGATATAATGTTGGGGCAGATGCTTATCTGGTAAAACCTTTTGATCCTTCTCTATTGAAATCTGTAATTGTAAATATTATTAAAACCCGATTAGAACTAAAATCAAAATTTTCGAATGAGGTAGAAAGTGAAGTTGGTTTACTTACACATTCGCCTGTAGACAAAGCTTTAATGGAACAGATTACGAACATAATTGAATCGCGTATTGATGATGTAGATTTAACTACCAACTATTTGTGTCGAGAATTAGGAATGAGCTCTTCTAAATTATATCGAAAAATAAAAGAACTGACAGACTTGGCACCTAACGAGTTCATACGTACCATTAGATTAAAAAAATCTGCACAATTACTCAAGACAAAAAAATACAATGTGTCTGAAGTAACCGATTTAATAGGATTTAATGACCCGCTCTATTTTAGTAGGTGTTTTAAGAAGCAATTTGGTTTTCCTCCTAGTAAGTTGTTGAAATAGAGTTTTTTATATTTTTAATTTCTTTTAATTAATCCATGTTTATGATGGTATAATCCATTTGCTTATGGCTTAATTGCTATAAATTGCAGATAGATATGCTTTAGATATCTAAAAAACTTATCAACTTACTCAAAACATTAATTACAATTTTTATGGAAAAATCATTGAATAATAATCAGAACAATCCCATGGATAATATTGATGATTGGGAAGATAATTTATTAGAGAGATATCCAGATCCAGAAGAGGCAACAAAAGAAAAAGAAGAGTTTAGAAATTATGTAGATTCTGAAAGGTTAGATACAGTTAAAGAATTTTATAGAGTAAACCATGAATTTCAGACCTATGATTTTGTTGTTGAAAAAGAGAAAGAATTTCTGCAATTTAATAAACGTGAAATGTCAATTTGGGAAGCTGTAGATTTTCTAAATACCTTGGTAGATGATAGCGATCCAGATATAGATTTAGATCAGTTACAGCATCTATTACAAACTTCAGAGGCTATTAGGGCAGATGGGCACCCAGACTGGTTCGTCTTAACAGGTTTTATTCACGATTTAGGTAAAATATTATGTCTCTTTGGTGAGCCACAATGGGCTGTTGTTGGTGATACTTTCCCAGTAGGATGTGCTTATTCAGACAAAATTGTATATCCAGATTTTTTTAGTGCAAATCCAGATGCTACAGATAGTAGATATAATACAAAGTACGGTGTATACTCACCCAATTGTGGATTGGATAATGTAAAAATGAGCTGGGGGCATGATGAATATCTGTACCAGATAATGAAAGATTATTTGCCAGAGCCTGCATTATATATGATTAGATATCATTCTTTTTACTCTCAACATAGAGAAAATGACTATTTGCATTTAATGACCGCAAAAGATATTGAGATGTTTGAATGGGTGAAAAAGTTCAACCCTTACGACCTATATTCAAAGGCACCTGTACCACCAGATGCTAAAGAATTACTTCCTTATTACAAGGAATTGGTAGCGAAGTATCTACCCGAAAAGTTGAGTTTTTAATTTAACTATTATTTGAGTTTAGCAATGCTCTAGCATTTTTTACTAGAGCATTTTTTTTGCACGTTATCTTTAAATTCAACCAACTAGACTATGTACACTGCCCTAACATTTATTGCATTTACAGCTTTTGTAGCTTTTTACTCTTGGTTTAAACTTCGAAAAGAAGAACTAAGCTCTAAAGATGGATATTTTCTTGGAGGCAGAAGTTTAACTGGTGTGGTCATTGCTGGTTCAATGCTGCTCACCAATATATCTACAGAGCATCTAATTGGTATGAATGGGTCGTCATATAAAAACGGATTTATCATTATCGCATGGGAAGTAACATCAGCCTTGGCGTTGGTAGTTGCTGCAATTTATTTTGTACCAAAGTATTTAAAAATGGGATTGACCACAATTCCCGAATATCTTGAAAAGCGATTTGATAGTACGACCAGAACTTTAGTGGCTTTGTTTTTAATGGTTTCTTTTATAGTTACGCTATTGCCAATAGTACTGTATACAGGTGCGATTAATATTGAAAGTATTTTTAATATATCAGAAATATTGAATGTTTCAAAGGGGCAAGGTCTATGGATTACCGTGGTGTGTATAGGTGTTCTAGGTTCAATTTATGCCATATTCGGTGGCTTAAAAGCAGTAGCGGTTTCAGATACTATTAATGGCTACGGTCTATTAATTGGTGGTTTGGCAATACCGATAATAGCGTTGGTGAGTATAGGTGATGGTAACCCATTCGATGGTTTGTCAAAAGTTTATAACCACAGCCCTGAAAAATTCAATGTTATTGGGGCAAAAGATAGTGTACTACCTTTTGAAGTACTTTTTACAGGTTTGATTATTAATCAATTGTATTTCTGGAGTATGAACCAAACCATTATACAAAGAGCATTGGGAGCTAAGAATCTTGTGGAGGCTCAAAAGGGATTATTATACACAGGAGTTTTAAAAATACTGGTGCCGATAATTATAATTTTGCCCGGTGTAATCGCATTTTATTACTTTGGCGATACTCTATATGAAAATCAAGATATAATTTACCCAGAGTTGGTTAAAAAGGTACTTCCAATAGGTTTTGTGGGGATATTTGCTGCAATAATTATGGGAGCGGTACTAAGTACTTTTAATAGTGTTTTGAACAGTGCGGCTACTATTTTTAGTATCGATGTCTACAAAAGACATTTTGGTAAAAAAACCAGTGATGTTAATCTTGTAAAAATAGGGAAGTTGACTTCTGCCATATTAGCTATTTTTGCTATTTTAGTTGCACCTATGGTTGCCAATGCACCCGATGGTTTGTATCAGTTATTACAACAGTTAAACGGAATTTTCTTTATTCCAATAGCATCAATAATGTTAGCCGGATTTTTTCTTAAAAACGTTTCTGCTATTGCTGCAAAAGTGGCCCTTGTAGTTGGTTTAACGTTTTACATCTTAACTACTTTTGTTTTTAAGATCGATATACATTTTGTACATATTTGGGGTATTGAATTTGTATTGAATATTCTTGTAATGTTTTTAGTTTCTTACTTCTATCCAAACCATAAAGCTACCGTAGAAGAAGATCATGATTATGTGGAAATGAAAGAATGGCGGTATACAAAGCCAATGGCAATAATATTGTGTATAATTACAGTTGTAATATATGTTCTGCTAGGCACTAATTAAAACTGTTATCTATGGTAAGAAATGTAATTAAAGTGCTGGTCATTTTAATTTCTTTTACCTCTAGTTCTTGTAAAAATGTACCGAATAAATCTTCTAGTAAGAATAAAATTTACGTAGACTCTTTTTTAAGTACCCGATATCAAAAGTATTTGGATTATGAAGTAGATTCATTATCGTTTCCTAGAAGTTATAATATAACAACCAAAGAATTATTTAAAGTTACTTCTAATGATTGGACAAGCGGATTCCACCTAGGTAACTTTTGGCAATTGTATAGGCTAACCAACGATGCTGCTTTTAAGGCAAAAGCAATAGCATGGACAGCCTTTATGGAAAAAGAGAAAACCAACAACGATACCCATGATATGGGTTTTAAAATGTACAGTAGTTTTGGGGAAGGTTATGAAGTTACCGGTAAAGAGAAGTATAAAGAAGTACTTCTTGAAAGTGCCACTACACTAGAAACACGATTTAATGATAAAGTTGGTAGCTTGAGATTGTACGATTTTAACAAAGATACTTGGGAGTTCCCAGTTATTATAGATAATATGATGAATTTGGAGCTTTTGTTTGAAGCTACTAAAATTTCAAGAGATAGTGCATTCCATAATATTGCAGTACGGCATGCAAATACGACTCTTAAGAATCATTTTAGGGAAGACAACAGTAGTGTTCATGTTGTTGTGTACGATACTATCTCAGGGCAAGTGAAAGATAAAGTTACTCATCAAGGGTTAAACGATATTTTAGCTTAGGCAAGGGGACAGGCATGGGGTATTTACGGATTTACCAAGTGCTATAGATATACAAAGAATGTAATGTATTTAGAACAAGCAGAAAAATCGGCTGCGTTTTATTTAAATAATGCTAATCTTCCGGAAGACGGAATCCCTTATTGGGATTTCACTGACCCGCAAATCCCTAATGTGGTTAAAGATGTTTCTGTAGCTACAATAACTGCCTCTGCATTGGTAGAATTATTTTCATACACCAGTGACACTAGCTATCTTGATTATACAGATAGAGTATTGAATACTTTAAAAAGTGAAGAGTATATATTATCCTCGGAAATAGAAGCTCCTTTTATCTTAGATCATAGTACAGGAAATTGGCCTAAAAAAGACGAGATGGATGTACCTATTGTGTACGTAGATTATTATTTCTTAGAATTAATGCTTAGAAGTAAAAAAATATAATGCTAAATGTCATTATTGAGTATAAAAAAAACCCCATAAAGTATGGGGTTTTTTGTGACCTCGACAGGATTCAAACCTGTAACCTCTTGAGCCGTAATCAAGTGCGCTATTCAGTTGCGCCACGAGGCCATTTTGCTTTTTCCCTTAACGGGGTGCAAATATATTTCTTTTTAAATTTACCACAAAATAAAGAACAGAAATATTAAATGAATTTTAAAAGCTTAATTGGAGATGTTCCTGATTTTCCTATAGAAGGAGTAGTTTTTAAGGATATAACTTTGCCCTAAAGCCTTTAAAGAAACGGCAAACGCTTTATATAAGTTACTAGAGGGTCAAAAAATAGACCAAGTGGTTGGTATGGAAAGTAGAGGATCCATATTCTGACCCTTACTAGCCGAAAAGCTTACTTCCTTATTCGTACCTGTTCGTAAACCAGGTAAGTTGCCATCTGCGACCCTAAGGGAAACTTACGATTTAGAATATGGTACCGATAACTTTAGAGATTCATATTGATGGAATAGAGAAAGTCGATAGGGTCTTAATACATGATGATGTGTTAGCGACAGGTGGTACAGCGAATGCTACTTGCAAATTAATAGAAAAATTAGGTGGAGAAATTGTTCAGTGTAATTTTCTTATTGAATTAACTTTTCTAGAAGGTGGTACTAAAATAAATTCTTACCCTGATAATCTTTAATGAAATATTAATCTAATGCTTTTGTGGTAATCAAATAGCGCCAACCGACAATAGCCATTTGCAGCTTGCTTGCCTTAGATAAATCTAACCGTTGTTTGCTAAATGAGGGTAGAAAAGCTTTGTTAAGCTTTGCAATTAGTTTGTAGAGTTTCTTTTTCAATTTAAAATTTTCACAAAAATACATAAATAACATAACGATTGATCAAGTCGCTAGGTTTCTATGTTTTAGGGTATGGAATATACTTAATGATATACCAGAGTTACTATTATACTTAAAATTAACATTACAAGAAGTTTTATTAGAGCAATCATATAGTAAAGTTTTAGTGGTTGATAATTTTGTTTGATTGTTCTCGAAAGATATCATTGTAGTACTGTTCCGACAAATGAAATTTGTTAAAATTATGTATTTGAATACTGATGTGTAAGTATAAAAATGAAATGAATTATAATTGAAAACAATATGTCTTCAATTTAGTTTCATTTTGTAATTATATTTTTGTTTTATATTATATTTGAGAAGAAGTGTAGAGGGTTTTTTGATGTTTTTTAGAAATCGTAGGCTTGAAATGGATTAAAATTGTCGAAAAAGACCTGTTTCATTCCTAAATAAAAAAATGCTCGAAGTTTTAGATGTATCTAGATGAGATAATAGATTGAAGCGATTTAGTTTTCAGATCAAATCATTTGTCATATGCCAAGAGATATCTTCTATTTATATTTGCCAAAATTCTTTTCATGCAAGATTTCTTATTCATCGTTGGCGGACTCGTTTTATTAATAGCAGGTGGAAACTGGTTATTGAAAGCTGCGGTAGATTTATCGTTAAAACTTAAGATTCCGAAAATCGTAATAGGTATGACCGTGGTTTCATTTGCGACATCAGCACCTGAACTTATTGTAAGTATAAATGCAGCTCTAGACGGATTTCCAGATTTGGCACTTGGTAATGTAGTTGGGTCTAATATAGCTAACTTAGGTCTAGTACTTGCCATTACAATTTTGTTGAGCCCTATTGATGTAAGTAAGAGTTTCTACACTACAGACTGGCCAGTAATGATGCTAGCTTCTTTACTCTTTTTCTTCTTTATATATTTTGACGGAGTTCTTGTGCAATATGAAGGTATAATAATGGTAGTATTTCTTTTTCTATTCTTGGTGTATCTACTGCGATTTCAAAAGCCGGCGGTTATAGATGAAGAAGATGAGCCAGATGTTATGATGCCTACATATAAGACTGTTTTGTTCTTGGGTTTAGGTGGCGGTGCCCTTTGGGGAGGTTCTGAGTTTTTAATTACTGGTGCGGTGGGCATGGCAACCGTATTTGGTGTAAGTGAACGTGTAATAGCAATTACGATAGTATCTGTAGGTACTAGTATTCCTGAACTGGCAGCGTCTATAATTGCAGTGATAAAGAAAGAAAAAGCAATCTCCTTAGGAAACTTAATTGGTTCCAATATTTTTAATCTACTTGCAGTTTTAGGTATTACTTCCATAATTACACCTATATCTGTTATGGATCAAGGTCTCTTAACAAATGATATTTTCTGGATGCTAGGTATCTCTTTCCTTATTCTTCCTCTAGTATTTATACCAAAAGGATTGCGATTGGGGTGGAGAGATGGTTTAATACTTATTAGTGTTTATTTAGCATTTATTTATATAACAATTCAATAGATAATCTTTTTCAAATATTAAATAAATAAAAAACGCCCTGGAAAAATTCCAAGGCGTTTTTAGTATAATCAACAATTAATTTGGTATTAAACTTTTGCAGTTTTAACTGTCTTAATAATTCTAGCTGCAATTTTATATGGATCACCATTAGAAGCTGGTCTTCTATCTTCTAACCAACCTTTGTATCCTTTTTCAACAGCAATTAATGGAATACGAATAGATGCACCCCTATCTGAAACTCCCCAAGAGAAATCTGTAATAGCTGCAGTTTCGTGTAAACCAGTTAAACGCTGATCGTTAAATTCACCATATACTTCAATATGCTCTTTAACAAACGGACGGAAAGATTCGCAGATTGCAGCGTAAGTTTCTTTAGAACCACAAGTTCTTAATGTGGTGTTAGAGAAATTTGCATGCATACCAGATCCATTCCAGTCCATGTCTTTTCCTAATGGTTTTGGATGGTAATCAATATAGTAACCATACCTTTCAGTTAACCTATCTAAAAGGTATCTAGAGATCCAAATTTCGTCTCCAGCTTTTTTAGCTCCTTTTGCAAATAATTGATATTCCCATTGTCCAGAAGCAACCTCTTGGTTGATACCTTCAAAGTTTAAACCTGCATCGATACAAAGATCAGCATGCTCTTCAACTAAACCTCTACCATGAGTATTTTTACCACCAACTGAGCAGTAGTACATACCTTGTGGTGCAGGGTAACCACCTATTGGGAAACCTAAAGGTAATTGTGTTTTGGTATCCATAATGAAATACTCTTGTTCAAAACCGAACCAGAAATCATCATCTTCATCATCAATCGTAGCTCTTCCATTAGATACATGCGGAGTACCGTCTGCATTCATAACTTCTGTCATAACTAAATAACCGTTGGTTCTAGCGGGGTCAGGGTATATTGCTACGGGTACTAACAAACAATCAGAAGATCCACCTTCAGCTTGTCTAGTAGACGACCCGTCAAAAGACCAGTTGCCTAATTCTTCAAGAGTTCCTTTAAAATCTTCATGCTCTTCAACTTTTGTTTTGCTTCGCATGTTTTGAGTTGGAAAGTATCCATCTAACCAGATGTATTCTAATTTAATTTTAGCCATAATAATGTTCGTTAATTTTTAATAAAAGACAAACAAAAATATGTTTTTTATGATTTGCTTACGTTTTTTTAGGGGGTTAATGTTGAAAAATTAAATTTATTGTTATCTACCCCTATTTTTTATCGGGTATTTTATCATATTTATATTTATTGAACGTAATTTTGTCAAATTAACAATGTATTCATATATGAAATCACCAAGATTTAATGCAATAGCCGAAAGTCAGAAGCGAAAAAGTATTGCAATTGAGGAGAAAGGAAGACGTTCTGAATTGTTCGGTATCAACGTGTTCAACGAAAAAAAAATGTTGCAATATCTTACTAAAGATGCTTTAGAGAGTTTAAAAGGCGCTATGGTTACAGGATCTAAAATTGATCGAAAAATTGCAGATCAAGTGGCCGAAGCTATTAAGGGCTGGGCAATTACCATGGGTGCTACTCATTATACACATTGGTTTCAACCATTAACTGGTTCTACAGCAGAAAAGCACGATGCATTTTTTGATCTTTTGCCAGATGGTACGGCATTAGAAAAATTTGGTGGTGGTCAATTAGTACAGCAAGAACCAGATGCTTCTAGTTTTCCAAGTGGCGGAATTAGAAATACGTTCGAGGCAAGGGGATATACTGCTTGGGATCCATCATCACCTGCTTTTATTTATGGTACCACATTATGTATACCAACTATTTTTGTTTCTTATACAGGTGAAGCTTTAGATAATAAAGCTCCATTGTTAAGGGCATTAGGTGCGGTTGATGATGCGGCTACAGCTGTTGCTAAATATTTTGACAAAACCGTAACTAAGGTAAACGCTACTTTAGGTTGGGAGCAAGAATATTTTTTAATTGATAAAGCCCTTGCACATTCTAGACCAGATATTATGATGACCGGTCGTACTTTGGTTGGTGAAACTCCTGCAAAAGGGCAACAGTTAGATGATCATTATTTTGGGGTTATACCGAGTCGTGTGTTAAGTTTCATGAGCGATTTAGAAAAGGAATGTACCAAATTGGGTATTCCTGTTAAAACGAGGCATAATGAAGTTGCACCGAATCAGTTCGAATTGGCTCCTGTTTTTGAAGAAGCGAACCTTGCCATTGATCATAATCTGTTATTGATGGATGTAATGGATAAGATTGCGGATAAGCATCAACTTAAGGTTCTTTTTCATGAAAAACCTTTTGCTGGTATTAATGGTTCTGGTAAACATAACAATTGGTCGTTAGCAACAGATACTGGAGTGAATTTATTGAGTCCAGGTTCTACACCAATGAAAAATCTTCAATTTTTAACCTTTTTTATCAATACTATTAAAGCGGTAGATACGTACGAAGAGCTATTACGTTCTTCAATTGCATCGGCAGGGAATGACCATCGTTTAGGTGCCAATGAAGCACCGCCGGCTATATTTTCAATTTTTGTAGGTTCACAGTTAAGTAATGTATTAGATGAACTTGAAGGTGTTTCTAAGGGTAAATTATCTCCTGAAGAAAAGACGGAGCTGAAGTTGAATGTAGTAGGTAAAATTCCTGAAATATTGATGGATAATACTGATCGTAATAGAACCTCGCCTTTTGCTTTTACGGGCAATAAGTTTGAGATGCGTGGTGTGGGAGCAAAAATGAACTGCTCCAAGCCAATGACCATTTTAAATACTATAGTTGCGAAGCAATTAAAAGATTTTAAAAAAGAGGTCGATGTATTGATAGATAAGAAGAGCTTGAAAAAAGACGAAGCCGTATTTAATGTGCTTCGTGAATATATTAAAACATCTAAAAGAATTCGTTTTGATGGTGATGGTTATAGCTCTGACTGGGAGAACGAGGCCAAAAGAAGAAAATTAAGTAATAATAGAAATACACCAGAAGCTCTAGAGGTATTGACATCAAAAAATAGTCTTGCCTTACTTGAGTCAATGAAAGTAATGAGCGAGGTTGAAGTTAGTGCTCGCCAAGAGGTAGATTTAGAGAATTATATTATGCATCTACAGATAGAAGGTAGGGTATATAATGAATTAGTCTATGGATATATTATGCCTGCAGCATTAAAATATCAAAACGAGTTGATTAAAAATGTATCCGGACTAAAAGAAATTTATGGGGCTGCGCATAAAAAATTCTCTGAAGGACAATTGACTATGATAGAAGAGATAGCGGAGCATGTGGTAAGTATTAAAAAAATGGTAGATGCTATGGCAGATGCACGTAAAAAAGCAAATTCTTTAAAAGACACGAAGAAGAAAGCCGAAGCCTATTGCCATAATGTTAAACCATATTTTGTTGAGATTAGGTTGCATAGTGATAAACTAGAAAAGCTGATGGATAACAACTTATGGCCGTTAACCAAGTATAGAGAATTATTATTTATTCAATAAGTTAAATTCATAATTGAAAAAATTGAGGGAATATTAAGCTGAACAGCAGTATCAGTTTTAATGATTCCCTTATTTTTGTCACAAATCTAAATTATGTCCACATCAAGCAGTGAAAGATATCAGCAACGCGGCGTGTCAGCTTCAAAAGAAGATGTACACAATGCGATAAAAAATATTGACAAAGGTCTTTTTCCGAAGGCATTTTGTAAAATCGTTCCTGATTATTTAACAGGAGATGAAGAATATTGCTTGGTAATGCATGCAGACGGTGCGGGTACCAAATCTTCTTTAGCATATATGTACTGGAAAGAAACCGGAGATATCTCTGTGTGGAAAGGTATTGCTCAAGATGCATTGATTATGAATATCGATGATCTTATTTGTGTTGGGGCAACTGATAATATTATGCTTTCTTCTACTATAGGTAGAAATAAAAATAAAATTCCGGGAGAAGTGCTTTCGGCAATTATTAATGGAACAGAAGAATTGATCAATGATTTAGGTGAGTTTGGTATAACCATACACTCTACTGGTGGTGAAACTGCAGATGTTGGCGATTTGGTGAGAACCATTATTGTGGATTCTACCGTTACTGCTAGATTAAAAAGAACTGATGTTATTGATAACGCCAATATTAAAGCAGGTGATGTCATTGTTGGTCTAGAGTCTTTTGGTCAAGCCAATTATGAGAAGGAGTATAATGGAGGAATGGGTAGTAATGGACTTACTTCTGCACGCCATGATGTTTTTTCGAATTACTTAGCGGAGAAATTTCCTGAAAGTTTTGATGCCGAAGTGCCTAAAAATCTTGTTTATTCTGGTAATGTTAAGTTGACCGATACAGTTGAGAATTCGCCTATCGATGCAGGTAAATTAGTATTGTCGCCAACGAGAACTTATGCACCGATCGTTAAAAAAATACTTTCAAAATATAGTTCTGATGAAATTCATGGAATGATTCATTGTAGTGGAGGAGCGCAAACTAAAATTCTTCATTTTATTGATGAATTACATGTGGTAAAAGATGATTTATTTGATGTGCCGCCATTGTTTAAACTCATTCAAGAACAGTCTGGTACGGATTGGAAAGAGATGTATAAAGTGTTCAATTGCGGTCATAGATTGGAGTTTTATCTTCCTGAAGATGTAGCAAATGATATTATTGAAATTTCGAAAAGTTTTGGTGTAAATGCTAAAATTATCGGTAGGGTAGAGGCTTCAAATTCGAAAAAACTAACAATTTCAGGTAAGTATGGAACCTTTGTGTATTAGCACATACGATTAGGGTAAATAAATCGTTCTTTTTGTATAAACCTATCTTGCTATGGAAAGAAAAAAATTTTTACGAACACTTGGTGCCGGTGCAGCATTTGCAATTACTTTTCCCTGTCTAGGGAGCTGTTCAAAAGACAGTGATGTAGAAGGTGATATCATTGCTCAGCCCACAAATATCGATTTTACAATAGACCTTACTTCTGATGAAGCTTCCAATCTCGCGGAAAATGGCGGATTCATTCTTAAAAATCTTGTCGTCGTCGTTAAAAATTTAGAAGGTGAATTTGTTGCCGCAACTCAGATTTGTAGTCATGAGCAATATGATCAAGTACGATTTGTAGATCAAGATGGTGGTATATTCTATTGTGATGTTCACGGGTCTAAATTTTCTCAAACTGGTACGCCTTTAAATGAAATTCCGAATAGCACTTCTAAGGCATTGAAAATTTATAAAACTAGCCTAGAGGAATCTATATTGCGTGTTTTTGAATAAACATCACGCTACTAATTCATAAACCATAACTACACCAACCTAACTTATTTATTCTTTATGTCAATATTTACCACCAAATAGAGAAAGTAAGTGAAGAAATTTTATGTCTTAATTTTATGTCTAATGACCTGCTTTGCGTATGGTCAAGAGAAAGAATACGTATCGGTTAAAAAATCGTACGAGGTAATGGGCGGTGATTTTGATATTACAGTAATCTCCGAAGATGAAGAGCTTGGGTATATTTATATCCAAGAGGCATTGGCAGAAGTACAAAGAATAGAAAAACTTATTTCTTCTTGGGACGAAGAATCTGAAACAAGCTTGGTGAATAAAAATGCAGGAATTAAACCTGTACCGGTTAGCTGGGAGTTGTATAAACTAATAGAGCGATCTATTCTATTATCTGAAATAACCAATGGTGCTTTTGATATTACATTTACAACCTTAAATGATATTTGGAAACTTGATGGTTCTATGGCGGCTATGCCATCTTCAGATGAGATAAATGAGGTGAAGAGTAAAATTGGGTATAAAAATATTATACTAAATAGTAAAGAACAAACAGTTTATCTAAATAAAAAAGGAGTGCGAATTTCTTTTGGCGGCATAGGTAAAGGCTTTGCTGCCGATAAGGCAAAAGCCTTATTAGTTTCTAATGAGGTAAAAGCGGGTATCATCAATATAGATGGTGATATTACTACTTGGGGTACAAAAGTAACGGGCGATAAGTGGCTTATTGGCGTCGTAAACCCTGATCAGAAAGGCGGTATATCATCGTGGATTCCTATTTTAGAATCTTCTGTTGCAACCACTGGTGGCGACGGTAATTTTATATTATCAGGTAATGAAAAATACACCCATATTATAAACCCTAAAACGGGGTATCCGGCTACGGGTATCAATAGTGTATCAGTTTTTGCAAAAAGTGCCGAAACATCAGATGCATTAGCTACTTCAATATTTGTAATGGGTCTCGATGCAGGGCTAGCTCTAATTAATCAATTAGGCGATACAGAGGTAATTATTGTGGATAGCAACAATAAAATGCATAAAAGCAATGGCATATTGCTTAATTAGATTTCATTTATATGGAATTACTTTCTCATTTTTTAATTCTTACCATAATAATCGCTTTAGTGTGTCTGTAATTTTATTGTAAATTTGCCATACAAGTGAAGTAAGCATATGATAGACAAGTTAAATATAGTAAAACAACGTTTTGATGAGGTTTCAGACCTTATAATTCAGCCAGATATTATATCTGACCAAGAGAAATATGTAAAACTCACAAAAGAATATAAAGATCTTAAAGATTTAATGGATAAGCGAGAAGAGTATCTTGAGCTCACCAATAATATTGCCGAAGCTGAAGAGATTATTGCTGACGGTAGTGATGCAGAAATGCTTGAAATGGCAAAAATGCAAATGGACGAGGCTAAAGGTGGTTTGCCAGCACTTGAAGAGGATATTAAGTTAATGCTAATTCCTAAAGATCCAGAAGATGCAAAAGATGTAGTAGTGGAAATTAGAGCAGGAACAGGTGGAGATGAAGCTAGTATTTTTGCAGGTGATCTTTTTAGAATGTATACTAAATATTGTGAATCTAAAGGATGGAAAACTAATGTAATCGACCTTAGTGAAGGTACTAGTGGAGGTTATAAAGAAATTCAGTTCGAGGTTTCTGGTACTAATGTTTATGGAACTTTAAAATTTGAAGCTGGTGTACACCGTGTTCAACGTGTACCTCAAACAGAAACACAGGGTCGAGTTCATACTAGTGCAGCTACGGTTATGGTTTTGCCTGAAGCTGAAGAATTTGATGTGCAAATAGATCCTAAAGATGTAAGAATTGATTTTTTCTGTTCTTCTGGTCCTGGTGGTCAGTCTGTAAATACAACATATTCTGCTGTTCGTTTAACGCACATACCAACCGGATTGATAGCGCAATGTCAAGATCAAAAATCACAACATAAAAATAAGGACAAGGCTTTTAGAGTACTTCGTTCTAGATTGTACGATTTAGAATTGGCAAAGAAACAAGAAGAAGATGCTGCTAAGCGAAATTCTCAAGTAAGCAGTGGTGACCGGTCTGCAAAGATTAGAACATACAACTACCCACAAGGTAGAGTTACCGATCACCGAATAGGTCTTACCTTATATGATTTGTCCAATATTATTGATGGTGATATTCAAAAAATAATAGACGAATTAAGTTTTGTAGAGAATACCGAGAAATTGAGGGAAGCCTCTGAGATATTTTAATTTATGACTACTCAAGAGTTAGTGGATCAAATACATAAAAAACAATCTTTTTTGTGTATTGGTTTAGATACCGATTTAGAAAAAATTCCTGCTTTTTTATTGGAAGATGAAGATCCTATTTTCTCTTTCAATAAAGCTATTATAGATGCTACTCATGAGTTGTGTGTGGCGTATAAACCTAACATAGCTTTTTATGAAGCTTATGGAGTACAAGGTTGGTCGGCTTTACGTAAAACAATTAAATATTTAAATACTAATCATCCTGAAATTTTTACCATAGCAGATGCTAAAAGAGGAGATATTGGGAATACTTCTACAAGGTATGCGAAGGCATTTTTTGAAGATTTAAATTTTGATTCCATAACTATAGCTCCTTATATGGGGCGTGATTCTGTTGAGCCATTTTTAGCCTTTAAGGATAAACATACCATTTTACTTGCACTAACTTCAAATGAAGGAGCTTTTGATTTTCAAACAAAAAAGATAGATGGGGTAGAACTTTATAAAGAAGTACTATCTGTTTCTACAACATATGAAGGTGCTGAGAACTTAATGTATGTGGTAGGGGCTACAAAGGCTGAATATCTAAAAGAAATTCGTGCGATAGTGCCTAATAGCTTTTTATTGGTGCCTGGTGTAGGCGCACAGGGCGGAAATTTAAAAGATGTATGTACGTATGGTATGACCAAAGATATTGGTCTACTAATTAATTCTTCACGCGGAATAATATATGCTTCTGATCAAGAAGATTTTGCAGATGCTGCCAAATCTAAGGCTAAAGAATTGCAAGAAGCTATGAAAATAGAATTAGAAAGATTAAACTAAATCTTCTAAATTTCTTTTTATTCTCTGTGCTTTTAATTCGAAAAACTCACCTAATTGAGTATTTGTCTGAATGTTTGAAGCTTTTTCCAAAAAAGTCTGATATTGATATTCTAATAAGCTGATGATATCATTATTTGCTTCCATTGGTGTTACCGATCCTACCTTACAATACTGCTTGTTCATTATACTAATTTTATGTTCTTACAAATATACGTTCAGAATCAAGTTTTGGACGTGGGTATGTTGAGCTATACATCTAATTAATAGGTAATATGTCTTTTTTTTAACAACTATGCAGATTAAAACATAAAAGAGAGGTTGTTTTACCTGAATTTTGATTTTACTAAATGCTATGTCAAAAAGAATTAATACATTGTAGATTAACTGAATTTCAATTAAACATTCAATTTGCTTCATTATATAACATATCCACATAAAACTTCTACTACATGGGTCACCTTTGTGCATGGTGCAGGTGGTAGTTCTTCTATTTGGTATAAGCAAATTCGAGAGTTTAAAAAGCATTTTAATGTGTTGCTTTTAGATTTGAGAGGGCACGGTAATTCTAAGCCTAGCCTTAAGAATGTTTTTGATGAAAAGTATACTTTTGATGTAATCACCAATGATATCGTTGAGGTTATTGATCATGAGAAAATTGAGAAATCGCACTTTGTTGGTATTTCGTTAGGTACAATACTTATTAGAAATTTAGCAGAAAATCACCCTGAGCGAGTAGAGAGTATGGTTATGGGCGGTGCTATAATGAAACTAAATTTACGTTCTCAAATACTTATAAAACTTGGTGTTGTTTTTAAAACGGTGATACCTTACTTATGGCTATATAAATTCTTTGCCATTATTATAATGCCGAATAAGAACCACCGGGAGTCTAGATTGCTCTTTGTACGAGAAGCTAAAAAGTTGTATCAAAAAGAATTTATTCGTTGGTTTAAACTTACGTCAGAGATTAATCCGCTACTGCAATTTTTTAGATCTGCAGATATTAAAATACCTACGCTTTATGTAATGGGTGAAGAAGATTATCTGTTTTTGCCTAGCATTCGTAAAATAGCAAAATCTCATCAGAATTCTGAGCTCATAGTAGTTGAAGATTGTGGTCACGTAGTCAATGTAGAACAACCTAATTTTTTTAATGAGAAGGTGGTGGCTTATTTAGCGCAACAAGGTTAATTGAATCTTTAATTATGTAGTATTAGATTTTTCGTTCTTTGAAAAAGTCTAAAACAAAAAAAACCGATGCTCCCACCGGTTTTAACTAACTAACTCAAAAAAATAACTAACTCAAAAAATTGAAAATGAATGTTTTAATACTGTTCTTTAGTTTTTAACGCATAACTTTTTAAGTTATTGTAAAGGTTGTTAAAAATCTACTTTTTATCTTGTAGTGCGAATACTTTTTTTAGCACATCTGTAGTTCTAGATGAATACTTTGTTCTGATTTCTTCTTCTTCTACAGCTATCATTTTATATACACCTGAAAGGGCTTCTTCAGTAACATAATCTGTTAAATCAGGATTTACGTTATTTGTAAGTGGTATAGCATTATATTTTGTAATAATCGAGCTCCAAATTTTATCTGCACCTACTTTTTTGAAAGACTCATTTATTACCGGATTGAATTTTGCATACAATTCAGTATTCGTTTTTGTTTCTAAGTAAGAAGTTGCTGCATCGTTGCTTCCTAAAAGTATATTCTTCGCATCTACGAAAGACATATCTTTTACAGCATTCACGAAAATTGGAGTTGCTTCAGAAACAGCATCTTCAGCTGCACGATTTAAAACTTTTAATCCTTCATCTGCTAAGCTACCTAAACCTATATCACGTAAGGTCTTATCTACTTTTTGTAAATCTTCAGGTAAGAGTATCTTTACTAACTCATTTTTGTAGAAACCGTCAGTTGCAGTTAGTTTGCTAACCTGTTTTTCAATACCTAGGTCTAATGCTTCTTTTAATCCGTTTGCAATGGCATCGTTACTTAAAACGCCTTCTGTAGAAGTTGGTAATTGATTTACTACCTGTTGTAATTCTGCACATGAAACAGCTAGTAACATGCATATGGCTAAGCTTATTTTTTTTATCATTAAAATATAATTTAAATTGGGTTTACTTTAGTTACGAGAATATTACCGTTTTATTGTTGTACACCATCGTTTTACGTGCAATATGTAGCTTTACACCTCGTGAAAGCACTATTTTTTCTAAATCTCTACCTTTTCCAATGAAATCTTCAATGGAGTGGGAGTGGGTTACCGTAGTGACATCTTGCTCAATGATCGGACCTGCATCTAGTTCTTCTGTTATATAATGGCTAGTTGCACCGATAATTTTTACACCTCTTTTAAAAGCTGCGTGATAAGGTTTTGCTCCTGCAAATGCTGGTAAGAATGAATGGTGAATATTTATAATCTTATTAGGGAACTTGTTGATAAGTGTTCCACTAACGATTTGCATATATCTAGCCAATACGATAAAGTCGATATTATACTTTTCTAACAGAGCCAATTGTTCTTTCTCTGCTTCAACTCTGTTTTCTTTATTAAAAGGAACATGAAAGAAAGGTATGTTAAACTGATCGGCTATATGTCTTAGGTCATTGTGATTGCTTAATATAAAAGGTATCTCTACAGATAATTCACCCGAGCGATACCTACTTAATAAGTCATAAAGACAATGTTTGTACTTAGAGACGAAAATGGCCATTTTAGGTAATTTATCGTCTGTATGAATACTCCATTGCATGTTATACATAGAAGCTAACTCTTTTTGAAAAAGAATTTTAAAATGTTCTAGGTCAGTGAAGTCCTCTTCAAACTCCACGACAGTACGCATAAAAAATACGTTAGCTGGTTTGTCTACATGCTGGTCAAGGTAAACGATGTTGCCCTTGTTTTTACTAATAAATCCGGTTACGGTGCATATAATACCTGCTTGATCCGGACAATGGATTAAAATTGTTGTTTTCAATGGAATTCTAATTATAGCATCAAAAATAGCCCATAATTCTTAAAATGGCTGCTATAACTTGTAATTTGGGAAGAATTTAGATTGATTAGGAGTGTTCAGATTTCCAAACTTTATAAGACTTTCTAAAACTCTTAATTTCTTTTCTAAGAAGATTAATATACTCCGTTTCTTTAACACCATGCTTCTCTAAACCCATGCAATATGAGTTGATATTTCTGATGATAATATTGATGTAAGAAATGGTTTCTAAACGTTCATTGCTACAATTAGAATATTCTACTTGTGCTATTTTTTGAGGTATAAGAATAGAATCAGTTAAAATAGAATTGGCCATTATATCTCTAAGACTCTTTGATTCGCAAAGACGCATTAGATCTTTATTGAAAGATACATACGACGCAATCTCTCTGCTCATGGTGCAGAGTTCCAATGCTTTCCTATAAATAGGTAAATGTTTTAAACTTCGATATGCCATTATGTGGGGTGTAATTAGCGTCACATAAAATTACGTTAGTTATTTGTAAATTTTCTATCGAATACAAACGTAATTCGTATTTTTGCCTTTGATAATAAAAAATTAAACTAAAAAACTTTTGAATCCAAAGATAGACGAGCTTAATTGGAAAATACTAAAACAATTGCAAAATAATGCTAGAGAATCATTTGCAAATATTGGTCGAACCGTAGGACTAACGGCACCTGCAGTTGCAGAACGTGTTAAGAAAATGGAAGACCTTGGTATTATACAAGGCTATAAGGCTACAGTGTCTCATGCGCTGACAGGTCATCAACTAAAAGCCATTATAACATTGCGGGCTTTTATGGGAAAATTAAAACCGTTTTTGTCTGTGGTTCTTACCTTAGAAGAGGTTATAAACTGTTATCGAATTACCGGAAATGAGAATATTGTTATGGAAGTTGTTTTAAAAGATCAGTTTCATCTAGAAAAGTTTATTGATCAACTAATTCAATATGGAGAAACCAGAACACATATTGTTTTATCGCAGGTTATTTCAAATGCGCCAATGCATAAGATAAAATAGAATTTTAATTCAATTGTTTTAACTAGCTTTAAGTAATTTGTAAATCAATTTCAAAAGACTGTTTATTGATAATTGTTTTGGCTAGATTTTTGATGTGAAATAAATGATGAAAAAAATACTACTCCTTGCTTTCGTTTTAATTTCTTCGGTTGTGTGTTCTCAAGAGCTTAGACTTTTGAGAGGTGCCATTACAGAGAATTTAGTTGTAAATGATACTGTAAATGAAACGTACTCACTTTATTTACCTTCTAATTTTGAGGTTAATAGACCTTGGCCTGTTGCTTTTGTGATGGATTTAAAGGGGAAGGGAAAGGCAGCGGTGTCAATATTGATTAATGCAGCAGAACAAGAAGGCTATGTGTTGGCTAGTTCTAATAATCTTAGTGATACACTCGCTATATCTGAAAACGTACTTATTGCGAATAGAATGTTTAATGCTGTTTTCAATACAATACCTACCGCAAAAAATCGCACATATACTGCAGGGTTTGATAGCGGTGCAATGTTCGCATCTATTTTACCAACCTTCATTCGAGAAATAAAAGGTGTTATTTCTATTGGGGCATCTGTGGGTAATGTAGAAATTTTGAATACGAAACAACCTTTTCAGTTTATTGGTTTGGTCAATAGGTCAGATTATAATTTTACCTCTATGTACAATACTAAGCAGGTGCTAAATAAATTAAAATTCCCAAATGAGTTATTGGTGTTTGATGGAGCTAGAAATCTTCCAGAAAAAGAAACTATTGCGAAGGCATTTAGAATGTTAACATTGACTAGTATGGCAAAGGGCTATTTAGAACGAAACGATAGTTTAATAAAAAGTTCATACAATGAGTTTTTGGTAGATGTAAATAATAGTGTGTCAAACCAGAAACCACTTTTAGCGACGTATCAAATGTCAGATATGGAGAAAATTTTCTATCCTTTAATGAAATTAGATTCTCTAAAGTCTTCTAAAAAAGTTCTAAAACGTAGTACTTCTTTTAGGCAGGCTAATAGAAGTCAAAACAGCTACTTTTTAAAAGAATCGTTTACTAAAGAGGATTATAGTTATTACTTGGAAGAAGATATTATTTCTTATAACTATGCAAACTTAGGTTGGTGGAATTTTCAGATGGAAGAATTGAATAAATTAGATAAGAGTTCTAACTTGTTTGAACGCCAAATGTCAAGTAGGTTAAGAGGGTATATTAATGCCTTGGTCTCTGATAATATCGACTTTATAGCTGCAGATGAAAAGGTAGATTGGGAGGCTTTAAATTTACTATACATGATAAAAACCATTACGGCTCCATTAGAACATGAAGGTTACTTAAATGTGATATCTGCTAGTTCTAAAATGGAAGATTACGGTACGGCATTATTCTACTTAGAAGAACTTTTAAAAACCGGATACTCGGATAAGCAGGAGTTATATGCTATTGAACATACATCATTGTTTAAAATTATGCCTGAGTTTAACGAGATGATTGAAAAGTACCTGAAAGGTGCCAGATATGATGTTATTGAACAGTAAGATGTGGTACTTTTTCTACATCCCAATCAATAACTAAACCTTTAGCTAGAGATTTGGTAATTTCTTTTCCGTATAAAACTTCACATAAGTATAGTGCAGCTTCAAAACTTTTTGCACCACCTGCAGAGGTTATATATTTTCCGTCGTGAACGAATAGTACATTGTCTTTTATATTTAGGTTAGGAAACATTTTTCTATAATTTTCAACATCACTAGGAAAAGTCGTTGAAGCAACCGAATCTAAAATTCCCGCTTTTGCCAAAGGGAATGCTCCGTCGCAATGACTAGTCATATACAAGGCGCTCTTATCAACCTTTTTTATGAAATCTATCATAGCTGTGTCATTCAAATCGCTATCCATTGAATGCTCAGCACTTGGTACTACCAATATGTCTATTTGAGGTAAATCGTCTTTCGTGTAATCGTAATCTGGTAGAATACGGACACCTTCAAAAGTGGTTATAGGTTCTAAGGTATTTGCAACGGTAAAAGTATTCATAGCCTTTATGCCTTCTCTAAACTTAGTATGCTGAAAAATATCGAAAGGTGCAGTAAATTCAGTATTGAAAGTACCATCCATTATCAGGAAAGCAACATTGTAACTTTCAGGATTTAGCTCGGGCATTATTCTAATATCTTCAGTGATTATTTCTGTTTCAACTGTAGATTTTTTCTCTTGACAGCTTAATAAGATGATTAGAAATAGCGGTAAAATATAGGTAAATTTCATATTTAAAAAGTATAAGGTTCTAAAGTACGATTATATGTAAAAAAAGGTACAATGAATAAATTGTATTTTTGAAAGGTAAAGTTAGAGATATGAGATTATGTATTGCTGTTTTGGTTTTAGGAATGTTTGTTTCATGCGGACAAGAAAAGAAATATCATGATGTAAAGAATGATATAACATCTGCCGTAACTTCAGATAAATTAGCTGATATTTTATTGTTTCAAAAGGAATTAAATGCTGAATTTAAGGACCCTGAAACTTCTCCGTTAGCAGATCGTTTCCGAATTAAATTTGAAACTTTAGATTTCTTTGCTCCAGATACTAATTATGTAATTGAGGCGGAATTTATTAGAACACCTGAAGCATTGCCATTTTCAATGCCGACTACAACTGATAGAGAGTCTACAGAGGTTGTTTATGCTATTGCAAAGTTTTCTATTAATGGAAAAGCGCATGAATTGGAAATTTATCAATCTCCGGATTTAATTACTCAAGATAAATACGAAGACTATTTGTTTTTGCCTTTTACTGATAATACGAACGGCGAAGAAACTTATGGTGGTGGTCGTTATTTAGATTTAAGAATACCGGATGGTAATACAATTATTTTAGATTTTAATAAAGCCTATAACCCGTACTGTGCTTATAACAAGAAATTTAGTTGCCCTTTGGTGCCAGCAGTAAATAATTTAAATACTGCTATAAAAGCTGGGGTGAAGGCATTTGATCACTAGGGTGCAAAAATAAAAAAACCTCGGCAGGTATTGCCGAGGTTTTAAAACTTAAACTATAAAATCAACCATTAATATTATTAACTACTTAGAAAGAGTAAACAGCTGCTACTAAGAAAGAAGATAAGCTTTTAGAAGCTGCACCATCTGCATCGAAGTAAGGCTCAACATCACTACCCCAAGAATCTAATCTGATTTCTGGCTTAATTGTTAAGTTATCTACTGAATAGCTACCTGTTAAAGTTAATCCCAATACACTTGGGTTGTCAATTGCAGGATCATCTAAATCAACAGCAAAGTATTCACCTCTTAAACCTATTGAGAAATCATCTGAAGTTGCGTATTGTGGATAAAGCGCTACACCTGAGAAACCTGCACCATCGTTATCAGCATAAGCTGCATTTATTCCTAAGAAAAGATCTTCAGAAAGATCAAAACCACCTGTATAGTCAATTTCAAAGCCTAAAGCTTCACCACCATCGTAGTAGAAGTTCAGGTACTGTCCTGAATACCCTAATTGAGCACCTGCAGAGTAAGCACCAGTTAAGTTATTGTTCGTATCAGTTACGTTCATTATAGCTAACATTAAGCTAAAATCATCTGAAAGTGCAAAATCAGCTTTTAAACCAACGTGCGAGAAAGGTCCGTTAGAAAATAAGTATGAAGTACTGTAGTTAAAGTTACCTACTGGCGAAATTACTTCGTAACCTAAATAAGTATTAAATCTACCCATAGTTAACGTGGTACCTTCAGATACATTCCAGTATGCATAAAGTTGATTTAGATTATAACCTCCAACAGCTTCATCTCCTCTTGGTCCAAAAACTACATCAGCGACAACACCTGTTTTTTCGCCTTCATAAGCAGCAACAAAGTTTGCCATACCTAAAGCAAAACCTAATTCGTTTGCAAAAGAGCTGCCAAAAGATTGAGGAGTAGCATCTGAGGCGCTTAAATTTGTTTGATAATAAGCATCAACAGAACCACTAATGCTTATTTTTTTCTCTTCTTCCTCTTCTTGAGCTACTACACCAGCAGCTGCAAAAATCATAAGACCTGTTGCGAAAATATTTTTCACGTACTTTGTATTTATAATCGTTTTCATAAATTTTGATTTTTATCCCTTTGGGGATGAATTAATTTGAGTGATTTATTGATAAGGTTATGTAACGGAGCGTTCTGCAAAACGCTCCGTATTTTTTTGTTATTTATCGTTTGAGATGTGTTCTGGGTAAGCTTCTAATCCATGCTCAGTAAGATCTAAACCTTCGATCTCATCTTGTTTTGAAACACGTAATCCGATTGTTTTCTTTAAGATGAATAACACAACAAATGTTCCAAAGGCAGCCCAAAGAATATAGGCAAGAGAACCATAAGTTTGTACCCAAAGAAGGCTTGCTCCGCCACCGTATAATAGACCACCATCTAAAGCGAAGATCCCTACTAATACAGTACCAAGAAAACCACATGTACCATGTACAGAAATTGCTCCAACAGGATCATCTATCTTTAATTTTTTATCTAATAGTTCAATAGAAAGTACTACAGCTAAACCACAAACTAAACCAATGGCAATTGCGCCCCATGCGTTTACTGCTCCACAACCAGCGGTTATACCAACTAAACCAGCAAGTGCACCGTTCAAAGTCATTGAAAGATCAGGTTTTCCATATCTTAACCAAGTCATGAAAAGTGCTGCAATAGCACCGATGGCTGCAGATAAATTAGTATTTATTATTACACTACCTGCCGCTATAGTATCATCGCCACCCCAAGCTAATTGAGATCCGCCGTTGAAACCAAACCAACCTAACCATAGTATAAATACACCGAGTGATCCTAATAACATATTATGACCTGGAATAGCTTTTACTTCTCCGTCAACATATTTACCAATTCTTGGTCCAACCATTATAGCTGCTACCAAGGCAGCACCACCACCAACAGCGTGTACAACTGAAGATCCTGCAAAATCAATAAAACCTGCAGTGTTTAGCCATGCATCATCATCAAAAGGCCAGTACCAGCTTCCTGAAATTGGATATATTAAGGTTGTTAAGACAGCTGAAAGTATTAAATAAGTAGAAAACTTAGTTCTTTCTGCCACGGCTCCAGAAACAATTGTAGCTGCGGTTGCACAGAATACCGTTTGAAAGAATAAATTGTACCAGTCTGTTGCACTAAAAAAGAAATACCCTTGATCTGTTGGGCTAGATCTAAATAATCCTCCTAATACCAAATCACTTCCATACATGATACCATATCCTACGGCCCAAAACAAAAGAGATCCAATTGCAAGATCCATTAAGTTTTTCATGATAATATTTCCTGTATTCTTACTTCTGGTAAAACCAACTTCTACCAAAGTAAACCCGGCTTGCATAAAGAAGACTAATATACCGGCGAGTACAATCCATAATGCACCCATGTCGGCATTTATGGCTTCCAAAGCCTTGTCCATCGATTCTTGTGTTACTTCATTCATATTTATAATTTTTTGAGTGGTTTATTTTTAAGTTTAGTTAATTCCTGCCAATCCTTTTTCCTTAGTTCTAATTCTGTACGCTTCTTGAACATCAGAAACAAATATTTTGCCATCGCCGACATTACCAGAATATGCAGATTCAAGAATAGAATTCACTGTTTTTTCAAGAAAGTCATCAGACACTACAATAGATAAATATCTTCGTTGTATGTCCGTTGTACTATATGAAATGCCACGATAAACATGACCTTGTTTCTCATTTCCTACTCCTGTTACATCCCAGTAACTAAAGAAGTTAACTTCAATATTGTGCAACGCCTCTTTGACATCGTCAAACTTTGATTTTCTGATAATTGCCTCGATTTTTTTCATTTGAATAAGTTTTTAATATTGCCAAATATATGTTAAAATATTTCTCACCCTAAAAATATTAGGGTATCAATGCAAATTTTTATCAGTATCATAATATATACCCCTAAAATTTTAGGGTATTGCTAATTATGGGTTATTTTATTGAAGATACCTAGGATTTAGATATGTGATTCATATATAATCATAGAATTATTGTCAGAAAAACAACTAATTATTTGACGATTGTTTAATAAAATCGCAAATACTTCAAAAAATGCATAAAAATAAAATAGTGGATGGTGAATGTTAAATCTATAACATTTTGCAAATCCATAGTCCTAGAGATATGGCTAGTATGCCAATCGCTACACTTAAGCCCATATACAGGGATGTTTGAAATAATGAAGATTCTTTAAGGAGAATGTTGCTTTCTAATGCGAATGTAGAAAAAGTAGTAAAGCCCCCGCAGAAACCGGTGGCTAATAATAAAGTTTGATTTTCTGAAATGTAATTGTTCTTGAGAGAGAGACCTATTAATATGCCAATAAGAAGACAACCAACAATATTGACTAAAAAAGTACCTAGATAAAAATTTGAATAGTAGGCGTTCAAGTTTTTTGATATATAGTATCTTAAGATACTACCCAAACCGCCGCCTAAAAAAACCAGTAAAAATTGTTTCATACCTTATAAAGGTAAAAACTAAACTGCTTTCTTGTAGCTTGTAGTAAGTAAATCTAACGGATAGATTACAGAAGTTGGTTGTTTAACTGATTTTTGAGATGGTTTTTTCCATTTTTGAGAAACACTTATCAAGCTAAACGCAACCAAGGCAATGTTAATACCTACTAATACTAAGAAAATTGTAAGAAATGTCGTCATAATATATTGCACCTTATAGATGAATAACGCAAAATTACGGTATTTGGTATATTAAACGACGATATTCAGTGTTTTGTTGTGAAAATGTTAATTTTTGTGGTGTAGGAAAAAAATTAACTATTCTTTTAGGAAAAACTTTATAAATAACAGAAGAACTACGAATAGTGTAAAGAAGACACCAATCCATTTAACGCCTTTGTAATTTTTTTGGTGCAATTTAAAGTCCTTTTTGTATGTGATGACAATAATAATGGCGAAAATCACTGCAAAAGCGATTGCAAAAATGATTTGTCCGGTGCTAAACATATTTCATATTTTTACGCAAAGCTAACGGAAATCAATATAATAAAGATGAAAAACAAAATCAAAGCAGTAGAAGAATTTCATAATTCTTTTGGTCTAGGTGTTTCAGAAGACATGATAGCAGATTTAGGAGCTGCAAAAAATACGTTGCGCTTCAATTTAATGGATGAGGAGAATAAAGAGTATTTTGAAGCAGCTCAGAATAATGATCTAGTTGAGGTTGCCGATGCTTTAGGTGATATGTTATATATATTATACGGTACTATTTTAGAGCATGGTATGCAGTATAAAATTGAAGAGGTGTTCAATGAAATACAAAGAAGTAATATGAGTAAACTTGGCGAAGATGGTAAACCTATTTACCGCGAAGACGGTAAGGTGCTAAAAGGACCTAATTATTCTAAACCCAATATTGGTGTAATATTAGATAAATAAAAAAGGGGGCGATTCGCCCCCTTTTTTTATGCTTCTACTTTAAAACGCCATCCGAACTTATCTTCAGACTTATTGTACTGTATATCTGTTATAATTTTTTTTAGTCGTTGTGCATAGCTATTTTCTAACTCTGGCAACTCATAATCTGTATCTCTAAATCCGAAACCGGCAATTGGTGAAATAACCGCTGCTGTACCCGCACCGAACATTTCTTTTAAAGAACCATCTTTAGCTGCATCAACAACTTCTTTTACCGTAATTTTTCTAACCTCGGTTTTTATACCTTGATCTTTAGCAATATCTAAAATACTTTTTCTGGTAATACCATCAAGAATACGATCACTTGTTGGTCCTGTTAATAAGGTATCATTAATTCTAATGAAGATATTCATTGCACCCGCTTCTTCAATATATTCGTGGGTAGTGTCATCTGTCCAAATTACTTGGTTGTACCCTTTGGCTACTGCTAATTGAGTTGGGTAAAATTGACCAGCATAATTACCGCCAGCTTTTGCGAAACCAACACCACCGTTTGCTGATCTAGAATATTTCTCTTCAATAAGTACTTTTACTTTACCAGAAAAATATGCTCCAGAAGGTGCACAAGCGATAATGAATTTATATTCATCGGCTGGTGAAGCATGAAAGCCATTTCCAGAAGCGAACATAAAAGGTCTTATATATAATGAACTACCTTCTTGAGTAGGTATAAAATCTTTGTCTAGGTTAAGTAACGTAGTTAGCCCCTCCATAAAGTAATCTTCAGGAATTTGAGGTATACACATTCTTTCCGCAGAAATATTAAAACGCTTGTGGTTTTCTAATGGTCTAAATAGGTAGACATCATTATTTTCATCCTTATATGCTTTCATGCCTTCAAAAATAGATTGTCCGTAATGAAAAATCTTCGAAGATGGATCTAGCGTAATTGGTTGGTAAGGCGTAATTGTTGGCATTTCCCATGCACCATTTTTATAGGTACAGACCATCATGTGGTCTGAAAATACAGATCCAAAAGCAAGATTGTCAAAATCTACTTGGTCAATTTTAGAGGTTTTTACCTTTTCTATTGTGATATCTTTCGTTGCAATACTCATGAAATACGTAACTTTAGTTGATTAAAATTAAACAAATATCCCTACTAGCACTTCTTTTTTAGTTTTAAATTGATGAGTTTTGCAGGTATATCAACATTTTTAGGATTTATGAAAGGATTTAACATATTACTTGTGTTTTTATTTGGGTTTTTTACTTGTCTTGCACAGCAAGATGTAGATAATAGTTCATCTCAATTTTATGGTGATGAATTTAAAATCTCAGAATTAAGTAGTAAAGATGATGTCATGAAGCAATTTGCTTCAATGCCTGTAGCTGACTCTTTAAACCTTCAATTTAAAACTAAGGTAAAAGAGGTTTGCAAAGTAAAAGGTTGTTGGATGATTGTTGAACTCCCAGAAGGTGAGCAAGCAATGGTGCGTTTTAAAGATTACGGATTCTTTATGCCTTCAGATATTCTAGAGAAAGAAGTTGTTTTAAACGGATTGGCGTTTGTGGAAGAAATGAGTGTTGGTGATCAACAGCATTATGCAAAAGATGGTGGTAAAACAGAAGAAGAAATAGCAAAAATAACAACTCCGAAAAGAACATTTAGTTTTGAAGCATCGGGAGTGTTAGTTCCAAATTAATTTGAAAAGAGAAATTATTACAACAGGCGATGGTTCTAAAACCATCCAGATTATGGACTGGCAAGAACAGTACCACTCAAAACATGGTGCTATTCAAGAAGCTTATCATGTATTTATTAAATCGGGTCTAGATTTATTTAAAGACCAAAAAATTCAAATTCTAGAAATTGGTTTTGGCACTGGACTAAATGCGTTTATTACTCTTATTGAATTTGAAAAACGCAATCTGCAAATAAAGTATACAGGTGTAGAGGCTTATCCGGTTTCAAATGAAGAGCTCGAACAATTAAATTATCTAGAAGAATTAAAATCACTTTCTAGAAAAGATGATTTTGATTTAATGCATTCGGCACCTTTGGGGCAAGAAATAGAAATTGCTAAAAATTTTAGTCTAAACAAGCAGCAGAAATTTTTTAAAGAGATTGATGCTCTCAATACTTATGATCTTATTTATTTTGATGCTTTTGGCGCACGCGTACAACCAGAGTTATGGACAGTCGAAATTTTTCAAATTATGTTCAATGCTATGAAGAGTGGGGGGTATTTAGTTACCTATGCAGCTAAAGGTAGTGTTAGACGAGCTATGTTGGAAGTTGGGTTTCTTGTAGAACGACTTCCTGGACCTCCTGGTAAAAGAGAAATGCTACGAGCAAGAAAACAATGATTTTTTTCGTGTTAATATAACTTTAACGCGCTGCACATCAATAAGTTCTGCAACAATGTTAAATCGAAATTAAATTATGTGACAACATACTTCAAAAATGATACCTTTAGTCCATGAAAGTATTGATAACAGGTGCGACAGGTTTAGTAGGTAGCGAGTTGGTATCTCAATGCCACAAGAAAGGTTATGCCGTTAATTACCTTACAACACGTAAAAACAAAATTGTTTCAGAAGATAATTATAAAGGTTTCTTTTGGGATCCAAAGGCTGGTGAAATAGATGCCAAATGTTTAGATGGTGTTTCTGTCATTATTAATTTGGCAGGTACTAGTATATCTAAACGTTGGACGAGTAGTTATAAGAAAGAAATTATAAATAGTAGGGTTAATACTTTAGAGTTGCTAAAGAGTACACTTTTAGCGAATGAAAATCATACCGTAAAATCACTTATCTCTGCATCTGCAATTGGTATTTATCCCGATTCGGTAAGTAACTATTATACTGAAGATGAAGCTGCTGTTGATGATAGTTTTTTAGGAGAGGTTGTCGCTATTTGGGAGAAAAAAATTAATGAATTTAAACCCTTAGGATTAAAAGTTGCTAAGGTGCGTATAGGTCTTGTAATGTCTAAAGATGGCGGTGCGTTACCAGAAATGGCAAAACCGGTCAAGTATTATGTAGGTGCTGCTTTTGGTTCTGGTCAGCAATGGCAATCTTGGATTCACATAACAGATTTGGCAGCTATTTTTCTACATATAGCAAAGTATGAATTAAAAGGTACATTTAATGGTGTAGCGCCAAACCCTGTAACTAATGTCAAACTTGTAAAAGAAATTGCGAAAGCATTAGATCAGCCACTTATATTACCAAATATTCCGAAGTTTGTCATGTATACCGTACTTGGTAAAATGGCATATATCTTATTTGCAAGTCAGCGTGTAAGCAGTAAAAAAATTGAAGAAGAAGGTTTTATTTTTCAATACGCGAATATTTGTCAAGCACTTGGGTCAATTTATGATACAAATGCAGCGTGTGTTGATTCTAAAAATAAAGCGACAAAACAATTTGTGTCGTAAAAGGTTAAAATATTTGTCAGCTATAATTAAATCCGCTTTTGGCGGATTTTTTTTTAAACTTTTGTGACATTTTGACATTTTTAAAGAATTGGCAGTACTTTTGCCTGCTTTTAATCAGCGATTTAAATTACAATAAATTATGAGTGATAAAGAAAACACTTTGGATGATGAATTCTTGGATGATGAGCTATTGGAAGGTCAAGAGCAAGAACAAAAGCTAGAGAATGAAGAGGAAGAAGAAGAAGAAAAGTCGGTAGAAGAAACGCTTAGCGATGAACTAGCGAAAGAAAAAGATAAGTTTTTAAGATTGTTTGCAGAATTCGAGAATTATAAAAGACGTACTTCTAAAGAACGTATGGAGTTGTTTAAGACTGCTGGGCAAGAAATAATTGTTTCATTATTACCAGTTTTAGATGATTTTGATAGAGCTATGAAAGAATTGGCAAAATCAGAAGATAAAGAAACTTTTACCGGTATTGAGCTAATTAATGTTAAGCTAAGAGAAACTCTTAAGGGCAAAGGTTTAGAAATGGTTGAAGCTAATGCAGGTGATGTTTTTGATGCAGAAATACATGAAGCAATAACTCAAATACCAGCACCTGACAAGAAGATGAAAGGTAAAATTATCGATGTTATCGAAAAAGGGTTTAAGTTGGGCGACCGCATTATTAGGCATCCAAAAGTAGTAGTAGGAAATTAAAAAATTGGAATGAAGGAAGATTATTATGAAGTATTAGGCATCAGTAAGAGTGCAACTGCTGCAGAAATAAAAAAGGCATACCGTAAAAAGGCATTGCAATATCATCCAGATAAAAATCCGGGAGATAGTTCTGCCGAAGAGAAATTCAAGAAATCTGCTGAAGCTTATGAGATATTAAGTGACGCCGATAAGAAAGCTCGTTACGATCAGTTTGGTCATTCTGCCTTTGAAGGCGGCGGTGGCGGCGGCTTTGGCGGTGGCGGTATGAATATGGATGATATCTTCAGCCAATTTGGTGATATTTTTGGTGGTGGCTTCGGCGGCGGTGGCTTTGGTGGCTTCGGTGGTGGCGGTGGTCAACGAAGAGTGAAAGGAAGTAATCTACGAATTAGGGTTTCATTGACCTTAGAAGAGATTGCAAATGGTGTAGAGAAAAAAGTTAAGGTAAAACGAAAAGTTCAAGCCGAAGGGGTTACCTATAAAACATGTACTACCTGTAATGGTAGAGGACAGGTGACAAAAATTCAGAACACGATACTTGGTAGAATGCAAACAGCAGCTGTTTGTAGTACTTGTGGTGGTAGTGGTCAAATTTTAGATGGTAAACCGGGAGATGCAGATGCACAAGGACTTAAAGTTGCTGAAGAAACCGTGTCTATTAATATACCTGCAGGCGTAGAAGAAGGCATGCAATTAAAAGTGCCTAATAAAGGTAATGATGCACCAGGTAACGGAGTGCCGGGAGATTTATTAGTTGCCATAGAAACCCAAGAGCATAGCACACTTAAAAGAGAAGGTGATAATCTTCATTATGATCTTTACGTAAGTATTTCTGAAGCTGTTTTAGGAACCTCAAAAGAAATTGATGCCGTTGGTGGTAAAGTTCGTATTAAGTTAGAGGCAGGTATTCAGTCTGGTAAAATACTTAGACTTAGAGGTAAAGGTATTACGAGTTTAAATGGTTATGGTGCTGGTGATATATTGGTACACGTAAACGTTTGGACACCTAAAGAGTTGAATAAAGAACAGAGAGAATTCTTTGAGAAAATGCAGGGCAATGATAATTTTGAGCCTAAACCAGAGAAATCTGATAAGTCATTTTTTGAAAAAGTAAAAGATATGTTCTCGTAAGTTCTAAATAAATCGTTTTTAAATAAAAAACGTATATTTGAGATAATATTGGGCAACCAATATTAATTTTCTTTTTCATAGCAATTTTTTTCCCATCCTTGATTTATCAAGGGTGGGTTTTTCTTTTTAGGGCAAAATAGTTTTTACTTTATAAGCTTTATAACTGGTATTCTATAAAGGAATCATAAAGAGTATAGCTAGTCAAAACAATTCAATATCTTTGTAGAAATTGAGTACATGAGTCATATTTTGGTTGCTAATGATGTCACCAAACAGTTTGGGAGCCATACGGCATTGAAGAACGTTTCCCTTGAAATTCCTAAGAATAGCATCTACGGATTACTTGGACCCAATGGGGCAGGTAAGACTACGCTAATTCGTATCATAAATCAAATTACATATCCAGATCAAGGTTCCGTTTATTTTGACGGTGAGTTACTTAAGCCAGAGCATATTGCTCAAATCGGGTATCTGCCAGAAGAGCGTGGTCTTTATAAAAGTATGAAGGTAGGTGAGCAAGCACTTTATTTAGCGCAACTAAAAGGGCTGTCTAAAGCTGAAGCCAAAAAACGCCTAAAATATTGGTTTGAAAGATTGGAGATAGGCGATTGGTGGAATAAAAAAATACAGGAACTATCTAAAGGTATGGCGCAAAAAATACAGTTTGTTGTAACTGTACTACATGAGCCTAAGTTGCTAATTTTTGATGAGCCTTTTAGTGGTTTTGATCCTATCAATGCCAATATTATTAAAGAACAGATTTTAAGTTTAAAAGAGAATGGTACGTCTATTATATTCTCAACACATAGAATGGAGTCTGTAGAAGAATTGTGTGAATATATTGCTCTTATCCATAAATCAGAGAAAATATTAGACGGCAAATTAACTGACATCAAGAAAGAATACAAAAACAACATTTTTGAAATAGGTTTAGAAATAGATAATGAGCAGTTGCTGCTAAATGAAATGCAAGATAAATTTCAAGTGCTATCCCAAGATTATGATAGTATTGAAAAACAGTTGAACCTTAGGGTGCAATTACCATCAAATGAATCTAGAGATATTTTAGCCTTTTTAGGTTCACGAGCAAACGTAAATGGTTTTAAAGAAACGATTCCGTCTGCAAGTGATATTTTTATAAAGACCATTCAAAATAAAAATATCGACCATGAATAAATTACCACTTATAATTAAAAGGGAATACATAGCTAAGGTGCGTAATAAGTCGTTCGTTGTTATGACTTTTTTAAGTCCTTTTTTAATGGTAGGTATGATATTATTGATAGCATACTTAACTCAGTTAAATGACAACGAAAAAAAGGTCATAGGTGTATTAAATGAAAGCGGCTATTTCGCGAATGAGTTTGTAACCTCAGAAGTTACTTCTTATATCAATTTTAAAGATATTTCATTAGAACAGGCAAAAGACTCAACAGTTAGTTTAGGTTTTTATGGTCTAATTTATCTACCTAACGAATCTAATTTAGAACAAGTAGCGCAAAGAGCTTTCTTTTATAGTAAAGATGCGCCTAGTGCTATCGTTTTAGATAAATTAGAAAGTTCCATTACCGGTAGATTGCGACAAGAAAGATTACGTGAGCTAGGCATGTCACCAAAAGAATATGCTGAAATGGACCGCGGCTACAATATAAATATTGAAACTTTTGATGGTCTACAGAATATAAAAGGCATTAATGAGATAAAAGCGATTATTGGGGGTGCATTTGGTTACCTTATTATGATGTTTATTATAATTTATGGTGGCTTTGTAATGCGTAGTGTTATCGAAGAAAAAACTAGTAGAATTATTGAAGTTATTATATCATCTGTAAAACCTTTTCATTTAATGATGGGTAAGATTATCGGTACTTCACTTGCTGGTATAACCCAATTCGCAATTTGGATTGTATCTGGAGCTATTTTGTTATTTATTGGTCTAGCTATTTTTGATATAGATCCTGCTAGTTTAACAAAGGGCGGTGGTGTTGCTCCTGGTATGGCTAATACTGCAAATGTAGATGTAGATGCTCTTACTCAAAATATTCAACTATACGCTCAAGAAATATTTGAGTTGCCCATTTTTGCTATGCTGTTTTTTTTCATTGTTTATTTCGTTTTAGGGTATTTGATTTATAGTTCTATTTACGCCGCTATTGGGGCAGCTGTAGATAATGAGACAGATACACAACAATTTATTTTTCCAGTGATTTTACCATTAATGTTGGCTATTTACGTAGGGTTCTTTTCTGTATTCAGCAATCCTAACGGACCAATAGCTGTTGCATTTTCCCTTTTTCCGTTGACATCACCTATTGTAATGTTAATGCGTTTGCCTTGGGGTATTGGCGAAGGTGGTGTACCGGTATGGCAATTAATAACATCAATTGTAATATTAATAGGTACTTTTATTGGTATAGTATGGGTAGCCGCAAAAATATATCGTGTAGGTATACTTATGTACGGTAAAAAACCAAGTTATAAAGAATTGTATAAGTGGCTTAAATATTCATGATGATCCAAGAAAGTGCAGAGACCATTAAGGGAATAATTGAGGATGATATTTGGGGGACTATAAAGAAATTTTTAGACCTAGGTTATCATTTTGGGGAAGGTGATAAATCTATTAACATTACCATAGGTTTGTTATTATTACTTACCGTAGCATTTTTATTGACTAGTACTGTTCTACAAGCTATACGTAGATTTTTTACAAGAAAAATGGAAGCTGATGATAAGCTGAAGTTTATCAGCATATTTAAGTTTATTAAGTACTTGGTATATGTCATAGTCATTCTTTTTACTATGAGTGCCGCAGGTATAAATATTACTATTTTGATTACGGCATCTGCAGCCTTATTCGTCGGACTTGGATTAGCCTTACAAGAAATTTTTCAAGATATTATTGGAGGTATTTTTATTATTGTAGATAAGTCTTTAAGGGTAGGGGATATTATTGAAATAGATAATAAAGTTGGTAAAATTTTTGAAATTAAATTACGAACCACCAGGGCGATAACAAGAGATGATAAGGTAATTATAATACCAAATCATAAATTCATTAGTGATATCGTTTACAACTATACACAAAATCATAAAACTACTAGAGAACTAGTACGTATTGGTGTGGCATATGGCAGTGATGTTGAGCTTGTAACTCAAATACTTTTAGATGTAGTTAAGTCGCAAAGAACTATTTTAAAGAGCCCAAAACCATTTGTAATATTCGAAGATTTTGGTGATTCGGCACTCATATTTGCAGTTAACTTTTATATTACAGATAGTTTTACCGATCCTCGTGTAAAAAGTGAAGTACGATATAAGATTGATGCTGAATTTAGAAAGCATAAAATATCTATTCCTTTTCCGCAAAGAGATATTCATTTGTATCAACAAGGTCCCTTTCAACATAGCAATGTATCAAATGCAGAGAATAATGAGAAAGCATAACCATGTTATTCTATCCGTGTGCTTGTTGTTTTTCGCTATTAATTTAACTGTAGCGCAAACACCAGATGTTTTTAGGTTAGAATACATGTTAATGCCAGAAAACAGTGGTGACGTTGAAACATCTCGTATAAAGTTGGTGTTGAACGTGCCTATTGCGGTTCGAGATAAGAAAGATTTTTTGGTTCTTGGAGCGGAGTATAATCGGTATAATTTTGAGGTTCCAGATGATTTATTTCCTAGTTCTGGTGATTTAAGCAAGTTTCATGTATTAGATGTGAACTTGGCATACATGTATAAGTTATCTGAAAGCTGGCGTTTAATAGGGGTAATTACCCCAAGGTGGTCTACAAATTTTGTTCAGGAATTACAGAACGAAGATTTTAATATGAACTATACCGTAGGTGCATATAAAAATGTTAAGGATGTAGATAAACCATATATGTTGGTTTTGGGTATTTCATATAACGGTACATCGCCAATTGACATACCATTACCATTTGTATATTTCGAGAAACGATTTCATCCAAATTGGGCATATACAATAGGAGCGCCAAAATCTGGCATGAAGTACTTTACCAAAAAAGTGCATTTCTTTCAGACTGAAATATTTTTAGATGGGTATTATGTAAATATTCAAAACGATATTTTGTTGCCTGGTAATAATTTATCTACAGATGTTTCTTCTACGGCATTGTTATTGACTATAGGTTATCAGTATAAGATAACGAAGGATATGTCCGTTTACTTAATAGGCGGTCGATCTATTTATCAAAATAGTGCGTTGCGTAACGAAGAAAGAGATGATATTTTCACTTTAAACGATGCCTCGGGTCTATATTTTAGAACAGGAATAAGAATAGGAATTTAAAAAGCAGTTATGTCAAAGATATTAGTAATAGAAGATGAAGCAGCAATTAGAAGGGTATTAGTCAAAATTTTATCCGAAGAAAATGATACATACACTGTAGAAGAAGCCGAAGACGGATTAAAGGGTATTGAGACTATTAAAAACAATGATTATGACTTGGTGCTTTGCGACATAAAAATGCCAAAAATGGATGGCGTAGAGGTACTTGAGGCCGCTAGAAAAATTAAACCTGAAATTCCGTTTATTATGATATCTGGTCACGGTGATTTAGATACTGCTGTAAATACGATGAGATTAGGTGCTTTTGATTATATCTCAAAACCACCAGATTTAAATAGATTACTTACTACTGTTAGAAATGCCTTAGATAGAAAAGTATTGGTCGTTGAGAACAAAAACTTGAAGAAAAAGGTGAGTAAGAATTATGAAATGATTGGTGAGAGTAGCGAAATAGATACGATCAAAGATATGATTGAAAAAGTTGCGCCTACAGATGCTCGTGTTTTAATTACCGGTTCTAATGGTACAGGTAAAGAGCTTGTTGCACATTGGTTGCATGAAAAAAGTGCTAGAAGCTCAGGTTCATTTATTGAAGTGAACTGTGCAGCTATACCTTCAGAATTAATTGAAAGTGAATTATTTGGTCACGTTAAAGGTGCTTTTACTTCAGCAGTGAAAGATAGAGCTGGTAAATTTGAAGCGGCCAATAAAGGAACCATATTCTTAGATGAAATTGGTGATATGAGTCTTTCTGCACAGGCGAAAGTGTTAAGGGCACTTCAAGAAAGTAAAATATCGCGTGTAGGTACAGATAAGGATATTAAGGTTGACGTTCGTGTTCTTGCTGCTACGAACAAAGATTTAAAGAAAGAAATAGAAGAAGGTAACTTTAGAGAAGATTTGTACCACAGACTTGCGGTTATTCTTATTCAAGTACCTAGTTTAAATGACCGTCGTGATGATATACCGTTATTAATTGAGCATTTTTCTAAGAAAATTGCGGCTGAGCAAGGTATGGCTGGTAAAACTTTTTCTGATAAAGCTATTAAACTTTTGAAAGCATATGATTGGACAGGAAATATTCGTGAACTAAGAAACGTTGTTGAGCGTTTAATTATACTTGGTGGTCAAGAAGTGTCAGAAGATGACGTAAAATTGTTTGCCAGTAAATAATCAATAAAGCTTATTTAGCCGCAGAGCAATCTCCAATTTTTGTTAGTGCTTCTGCGGTAATTTCTTTAGTACGTAAATTGTAATATTTACTACCTTCAGAAATATTCGGTTTTAGGAGTTGAGCTTCGCATTCAGCATAAATTCTGCTAGCGAAGGCAGTTGCGTCTTTGCAATTAACACTTTGAACAACCTTGTCTAACGAAATACGGTATTTTTCTAATGATGTATCAATAGTCTCAAATAGGTCTTTTTTGTTACTATTCTTTATTACCGATGTTTTGTTTACTGAAGAGTTGGTGTTTACAGAAAGCTCATCTACAGCATATGCACTTTCGTGAGTATCGTGAGATTCTAACACAAGAATTGTTTTGTTTGTTAGTTCAATAGATGCATGTAAATAGCTGATTGTACCCTCTAAAGTTGTAGATTTTGTTGCAAGTGATAACACCTCCATATTTTCTAACATGCTTTCTTTTGCATATTTGCACCCACAAACATTTAACTGTTTTTTAGATTTTTCTAAAGCACTTAGCGCTTTATAGGCATAAAACCGTGCCTGATTAATATCTTGAGTAAGTAAAGCAGCGCTTATTTGAGATTTTGCATAACCCATGTTAGAATTAGCATATTCACATTCTACATTCGTGCTGAATGAGGATAATGATAGCAGTGCAATAGCACAGAAAAAAAATATGTTTTTCTTCATAAGTAGGTAATTTAGGTGTAAAATTTGGGATCTTACACGGATAAATTTAGATGCTTTACCTTGTTGAAAATATTATTTTCGATACAATACACTTCAATTACGATAAACGGAATTTGTGAGAATTATATTACTTAGGTTTTGTTAGAGAATTAGTATTCGTAAATATTAAATTTTATATTTCAGAATGGATAAAATAAAAGTAGACAATTATAGTACCAATAAAAATTTTAAAATCACTGATTATGAGACTTTTGAAGATTTTGGTAAGTCAGATAAAGAACTTAAAAAAGAATTATCAAAAATCAGAAGAGAGTTAGGGGAGTTTCAAGATACTATTTATGCCCACGGAAAATATAGTATACTGGTATGTCTACAAGGTATGGATACCGCTGGTAAGGATAGTTTAATCCGCGAGGTGTTTAAAGATTTCAATGTTAGTGGTGTTGAGGTTCATAGTTTTAAAGTACCTACAGAATTAGAACTAAGCCATAATTACCTGTGGCGTCATTATTTGGTATTGCCGGCGAAAGGTAAATTCGGTGTTTTTAATAGAACCCATTATGAAAATGTTTTGGTTACTAGAGTGCATCCAGAATATATATTGAATGAACATATACCTGGTATACATACGGTAGAAGATATCGATCAAAAATTTTGGGATAAAAGATTTGAGCAGATTAATGACTTTGAGCGCCATCTTGCTGAAAATGGAACCTTAATTTTTAAGTTTTTTCTTAATCTTTCAAAAGAAGAACAACGTCAGCGGTTACTAAGAAGACTTGCGTTAAAAGAGAAACATTGGAAATTTTCACCAGGAGATTTAAAGGAGCGTAAATTGTGGGACGAGTATCAACATTGCTACGAAGAAGCTATCTCTAATACCACTCATGAACATGCACCATGGTTTGCGGTACCTGCAGATAATAAAAAAGCAACACGTATAATAATAGCATCTATTCTATTAGAATCGTTAAAAAAATACAAAGATATCAAAGAGCCTATGTTGAGCGATAAAATAATGGCTAATTTAGACAGCTATGAAGAACAACTACAAGGTGAATAGTAAACTTGCTATATTTTTTGTAATTGCTTTCACATATGTGGGGCTTTCACAAAATACAGACGAAGAACAGATAAAGAAACTTTATGATACAGCGCTGACCGAAGGTACGGGTTATGATTGGTTGAATTACTTGTCCAATCAAATTGGGGGGCGACTTTCTGGGTCTATTCAGGCGCAGCAAGCTGTAGATTATACCAAGGCTCAATTAGATTCTTTAGGTATTGATAAAGTTTGGTTACAACCGGTAATGGTTCCTAAATGGGTTAGGGGAACACCAGAATTTGCTTATTTTGAAACAAACCCTGGTACAACTACTAATGTTGCTATTTGTGCAATAGGTGGTTCGGTTCCAACTCCTCCCAGAGGTATTAAGGCAAACATTATAGAGGTTGAAGGGATTGAACAACTAGCATCTTTGGGTAAAGATAAAATTCAAGGGAAAATAGTGTTCTATAACAAACCGATGGATGCTACTCAGATAAATACATTTACTGCCTATTCTAACTGTGTAGACCAACGTTATGCTGGTGCTTTAGAAGCTTCTGAATATGGTGCTGTGGGTGTTATTGTCCGTTCAATGAACCTTCGTTTAGATGATTATCCACATACAGGATCCATGAGCTATGGTGAACAAGCAGAATCTGAAAGAATTCCTGCGGCGGCAATTAGTACAAATGCTGCTGAATTATTGAGTACTTCTTTAAAATTGAATCCTGAAATCAACTTTTATTTCAAACAGAGTTGTAAACAGTTCAATGATGTACAATCATATAATGTTATCGGAGAAATAAGAGGAACTACGAAACCAGAAGAAGTTATCGTGGTTGGAGGTCACTTAGATTCTTGGGATTTAGGAGATGGTTCTCATGATGACGGTGCTGGTTGTGTTCAAAGTATGGAGGTTTTAAGCCTATTCAAAAAAACAGGTTATAAACCAAAACGTACCATAAGAGTTGTTCTTTTTATGAATGAAGAGAATGGATTAAGAGGTGGTAACAAATATGCTGAAATTGCAAATGCCAAAAATGAAAAACACATATTCGCCTTAGAAAGTGATTCTGGAGGGTTTTCTCCTCGCGGATTTACTTTTGATAGTTCTGATAAAGATTTTCAGAAAGTACTGGAATGGAAAAGTCTTTTTGAACCGTACTTGGTGCACTATTTTGAAAAAGGACATAGTGGAGCAGATATTGGCCCGTTAAAAAAAGAAGGATTGGTATTGGCAGGTTTACGACCAGATTCTCAACGCTATTTTGATCATCATCATGCAGAGAACGATACATTTGAACATGTTAATAGACGTGAACTGCAATTAGGCGCTGCATCGATGGCTAGTTTAATTTACTTGGTAGATAAATACGGATTTTAATCTCTGTCACTGCATCAACAAGAGTAAAGCAATCAATTTCTGGTTTTGAAGGCAACGAAATGTTCAAATCGTTAAATTTCTTTACCTTTGTCAGATATAAAAAAAATAAAAATGGAAGACGGAATTTACGCCAAGTTCAATACAAATAAAGGCGAAATACTAGTAAAATTAACTCACGATAAAACTCCTGGTACAGTAGGTAACTTTGTAGCCTTAGCAGAGGGTGATAAGGAAAATAGCGCTAAAGGTAAAGGTGAGCCATATTATAATGGTTTAAAATTTCATAGGGTTATTCCAGATTTTATGATTCAAGGTGGTTGTCCTCAAGGTAGAGGTACTGGTGACGCCGGTTATAAATTTGATGATGAATTTCACCCAGAATTAAAGCATGATGCACCTGGTGTACTTTCAATGGCTAATTCTGGTCCTGGTACTAATGGTAGTCAGTTTTTTATTACGCACGTACCAACACCTTGGTTAGATAATAAGCATACTATTTTTGGTAAAGTTGAGTCTGGTCAAGATGTCGTAGATGCTATTACACAAGATGATGTTATAGAATCTTTAGAAATTGTAAGAGTTGGTGATGCGGCTAAGAAATGGGATGCATTAAAAGCTTACAAAAATTTCAATTCTTCTGGTGAAGCAAGATTAGCTGATGCAAAAGCAAAGCAAGATGCTGAACTTGATAAAATAGCAGCAGGATTTGATGCTACACGGTCTGGACTTCGTTATAAAATGATTCAGAAAGGTGATGGAGCTAAAGCTGTAAAAGGTGAAAAAGTTTCTGTACACTATGAAGGTTCTCTTTTAGACGGTCAGGTTTTTGACTCGTCTTACAAGCGTAATTCTCCTATTGATTTTCAATTAGGTATTGGTCAGGTTATACCTGGTTGGGATGAAGGTATAGCTTTACTTCAAGTAGGTGATAAGGCACGTTTTGTAATTCCTTCTGATTTAGCATATGGATCTGCAGGAGCAGGCGGTGTTATACCACCAGATGCTACACTAATATTTGATGTAGAATTAATGAAGGTAGGTTAAAACAACCTAGAGACTTTAAGATAATAATGAAACACCTATATCATTTGATATGGGTGTTTTTTTTATGATTACTTTTTACGAGTAATGAAACTGCCTAAAAGTAAAATAATATTTACTATCATTAAAACTAAAAATACGGTCAAAAATGTGGTCATAAATACATGGTATAAGGTCGGGGAACCGTTCTTGTTTAATCAATAGATATGTATTTGTATAAAAGGTTGCGTTTAAGTTGAACATTTTTTTAAAAAATATAAGGCACAAAAAAACCCGAACCAATTGGTTCGGGTTTTATACTATAAAAAAGTTAAGTCGTTACCTAGTCAAGTACCTTCACATTAACGGCGTTTAATCCTTTTTTACCTTGTTGTAGTTCAAATTCTACAACATCACCTTCACGAACTTCATCGATTAAGCCAGAAATGTGTACAAAATGATCTTCGTTTGAACCATCTTCAGTGATAAATCCGTAACCTTTAGAATCATTGAAGAATTTTACTGTTCCTTTACTCATAATAGAAAAATTAAATATTAATTAAAGCACGAAGATAGTTTTTTTTTGTTTAAAAACTAAAATTCTTGTACGTTATCTTAAGGTTAACAATTTTCATCTAATGTATTGAGAATGAACTTGTTTTTAGACCTATGCAGTAGGGTCTGGTGTCATTCTCAAATATGGTTTAACCTCTGTAACTCCCTTAGAAAAAATATTTTCTGCGTCAGCGGTAGATATAGCCGGACTAACCACTACATCTTTGCCATGTTCCCAATTTGCTGGTGTTGCAACTTTATGGTTTGCAGTTAATTGTAGGGAATCTACTACTCTTAATAGCTCATAAAAATTTCTTCCCGTAGATGCTGGGTAGGTTAAAGTAAGTTTAACAGATTTATCTGGTGCAATAATAAATACAGAACGAACCGTAAGATTATTATCCGCATTTGGATGAATCATATCATACAAATCAGAAACTTTTTTGTCTTCATCAGCAATAATCGGAAAGTTTACGACTGTATTTTGTACTTCGTTAATATCCTTTATCCACTCGGCATGTGAAGCCGCACCATCAACACTTAATGCTAACATCTTAACATTTCGCTTGTCGAACTCATCTTTAAATTTAGCAGCTGTACCTAATTCAGTAGTACATACAGGAGTGAAATCTGCAGGGTGAGAAAATAATATTCCCCAACTATCACCTAGGTAATCGTACAAATTAATGGTGCCCATTGAGCTATCTGCTGTAAAATCTGGTGCTTTATCACCTAAACGTATTGTTGCCATAATTATATGAATTTGTGTGTTTTATTTAATATCCTATAAAATTAGTAGATTATATAATCTTGGCTAAAGGTTTTTGGTTAAAAGTCTATTAAAATTTTTACTTTTAAACTATGGAAGATTTAGAAAAACTAAAATACCCGATTGGGCATTTTAATTGTCCCGAGAATATATCAAACGAGGATATTGAAAAGTGGATTCAAGTGTTGGATACGTTACCTGAACGTTTGTCAAATCTCGTAAATAGTTTTTCAGAAGAACAGCTAAATACTCCTTACCGCGATGGCGGATGGACGGTTAGGCAAGTAATACATCATATTGCAGATAGTCATCATCATAGTTATACTAGGTTTAAATGGGCATTAACAGAGAATACACCTCTTATTAAAGTTTATGAAGAAAAAAAATGGAGTGAACTTATAGATGCCAAAACCGCACCCATATCATTATCTCTTTCATATCTTACAGCATTGCATGCCAAGTTGGTTTATTTGCTAAATCGCCTTACAAAAGATGATATTGAAAGAAGTTATATTCATCCAGATGGAAATGTAATTGTATCAGTTGCAGAAAACATTGGTAAGTATGCATGGCATAGTAACCACCACTTTGCACACATTAAAAATTTGGCTGATAGAAAGGGTTGGTAGGGTATTTACAAACTCCTTTTTAGTAAGTACATTGGCTTTTCCTCTTCAATAACATTGTTGAACGGTACTTTTGTGTTTGCTACAATTGAAAAAGAATGTGATAAATAGAAGGGTAGTGCCATTCCTTTTTGCATAGACTCTAGAAAAATTGCTTTTTTAGAATGGTCTGCAGCAATTTGTTCAACAAATTTTAAGGTTTTGGAACCTATGCCTTTGCCTGAAAATTCGTTAAGAATATAGATTTTATCAAGATATAGAGCATCAGATTTGCTATAATCTTGAAGTTGTTTGTGAAGCGTAACCTTTAGTATACCTACGTGCTTAGAATTTAACTTTATAAGATATAAAACGGTGTCTTTATCTTTCTCTTCAATTAAGAGTGTTTCTTTGGTAAAACTGTTTTTAATATAGGTAGCTGTGTCGCCATTGGGCCAAAGATGTTTATAATGTTGATCATAGGCTTTTGTACCTATTTCAATGTAAGTGTTGTAAAGTTCTGGCTTCAGCATTTCAAACTGAATGTTATTTTCCATAATCAAAAATAAAAAGCTACTATAATTAAGGGTTAGATTTCCATTTAATATTACAACCAATACTAGGTTTTTGAACAGGATTGATTTCTTCACCTTTTAAAAGGTTTTCAATAGCGTCTCTAAGATCTTTACCTGTCAACGGCAATCCGTTTCCTGGTCTAGAATCGTCTAATTGACCTCTGTATACTAATTTCAAGCCTTCGTCAAAAAGATAGAAATCAGGAGTACAGGCGGCATCATATTTTTTGGCTACCGATTGGTCTTCATCATATAAATATGGGAAAGTATAATTTTCGGCTTTTGCTTTTATTCTCATGAACTGAGAGTCATCTTCTGGATACTTCTCCACATCATTACTAGATATAGCGATAAAATGAATACCCTGTTTTTGGTATTCTAAAGCCATATTAGTAATTTCTGGATTAACGTGAATAACAAATGGACAATGATTGCAAATGAACATAATCACCGTTCCTTTACTACCATTTAAAGAGTGAAGGTTCATGGTTTTTTTGCTAACCGTATCTAACAGACTAAATTCTGGAGCAACGGTACCCAATGCTAACATTTTGCTTTCTGTTCTTGCCATATCAACTAATAATTTATGGTACTAAGTTAAGGATTATATTACCCTTGTCTTTTCTTTATAGTATTCATAAATCTATAAAAATCACTATTATGGAAAATTCATATATTTCTTTATCCATCGCAATTAAAGCATTACAAGAAGAGGGTTACACAGAAGATTTTAATTTATGTGACGCTGGCGTAGAAAATAAAAGCAAGAAAAATATTCATAAGGCTACCCAATTAGAAGTTGTAAAATTCTATCGTTTTGAGGGTATGAGTAATCCCGATGATAATACCATTTTATATGTCATTGAAACAAGTACCGGTGAAAAGGGCATATTAGTAGATGCATATGGTATGTATGCTGGTAATGTACCTAAAGATTTGATAGAAAAGCTTAAATTGAGCTAATGGAAGAAACGATTACATGGCAAGATTTTAGTAAAATTGATATGAGAGTCGGTACAATAGTAGCTGCTTTAGACTTCCCGGAGGCTCGAAATCCATCGTACAAGTTACATATCGATTTTGGTAATGAATTAGGGATTAGAAAGACATCTGCTCAGATAACAGAAAAGTATAGTAAAGAGGATCTCATCGGACTTCAAGTCACCGCTGTTGTTAATTTTCCTGAAAAACAAATTGCCAATTTTATGAGTGAATGTCTTATATTAGGTGCTGTAGACAATAGTTCAGTGGTGCTTCTTCAACCTCAAATGAAAGTACCTAACGGCTTAAAAATTTCCTAATTTTTTGACTGATAATATCTTAGATAACATTCATATTAATTTTGATACAGGCTCATTATGGATAATGAACCTTGTCTTAAGTTTGGTGATGTTTGGCGTAGCGTTAGAAATATCAATATCAGATTTTAAGCCTTTATGGTCAAAACCGAAGGCATTATTAGTAGGTTTATGTAGTCAATTTATTTTATTGCCAGCATTCACTTTTTTATTGGTGTTTGTAATTGAACCGCTGCCTAGCATTGCTTTGGGTATGTTTATGGTGGCTGCTTGCCCAGGCGGTAATATTTCTAATTTTATATCTTATTTATCTAAAGCGAATACGGCATTATCTGTTAGTCTTACTGCTATTGCTACTATGTTAGCGGTTGTAATGACACCATTAAATTTTCAATTTTATTCAATGTTATATGAACCTAGCTCTAATCTTATTCAAGACATTTCTATATCACCTCTAGAAATGATAAAATTGGTTTTTCTATTATTGGGTCTTCCTTTGATGTTGGGTATGTATGTCAATTATAGAAAACCAAAAATAGCTTTGAAAATAGCAAAAAAGCTTAAAGTAGTATCATTAGTGTTCTTTATCTGCTTGGTTTTTATTGCGTTATATAATAATCGCGTCATCTTTATTGATTATATATTTTATGTCTTTTGGATAGTTTTAATTCATAATCTAGTTGCATTTTCTACAGGATATAGCCTTGGGCGAATTTTTAAATTACCAGAGGATAGCCTTAGATCGATAACCATAGAAACAGGAATACAGAATTCTGGATTAGGATTATTATTGATTTTTACTTTTTTTGACGGATTAGGCGGTATGGCACTTATTGCTGCCTTTTGGGGTGTTTGGCATATTGTTTCTGGTTTAATTTTGGCTGCTTTTTGGAATAGAAAACCAGTTGCTAAAGAGACTATAGCGTGAGTGCAGTCATATATCCATTAGTAAAATCTGTAGTAAAAACTGGACTCTACAGCTACCATAAGAAAATTCATATTTCTGGGTTGGAGCATATTCCTAAAGATAAACCTGTAATGTTTCTGCCTAATCATCAAAGTGCATTGATTGATGTATTGTTAATTGCTACAGATTGTAATAGAAAACCATACTTTTTAACTAGGTCAGATGTTTTTAACGGCAAACTGCTAAAACGTATTTTTTCTTATTTTCAAATGTTACCAATTTACAGAATGCGCGATGGTAGAGATACGCTTTCTAACAACGACGCTATTTTTAATTCATGTGCAGAAATTTTAAATAGGGGAGAAGCATTGCTTTTGTTTCCCGAAGCAAATCATAGTATTAAACGCAACGTTAGACCATTGAGTAAGGGGTTTACAAGAATACTCTTTAGAGCTTTTGAAATGTACCCAGACTTAGATGTTCAGTTGATTCCCGTTGGGTTTAATTATAAGCATGCAGCTCATTTTCCTGATGAGGTGGCTCTTTGTTATGGAAAGCCAATTTCAGCAAGAAGTTTATTCGATGAGAATGATTTGAATACATCTGTCATTACTATAAAAAATGCGGTTTCTACAAGTCTAGAAAATCTAACTACTCATATTCCAAGTAATGAAGATTATGATGTCGTTTTAAATAAGTTGAAGGCAGAAAAGGTCGATTTTCTTAATCCTACTGCAGTCAACAAAAAGATAAATATGTTGACCCAACAAGGTATCGATAGTTCAGTTGAATCTGTTTCAGAAAAGCAAGGTTTCAATATGTTTAAATGGATATTCACATTGCTAAATTTCCCTATAGTATTAATTTGGAAATTATGGTTGAAGTCAAAAGTACCCGAAGATGAGTTTATGGGTACATTTAGGTTTGCATTTGCAATGATATCTTATCCTATTTATATACTATTATTGTTTGCAGCTATAGCATTTGTATTTACGCCATATATCGCAGTAATGAGTATCTACATTATCACTTTACTGAATGTTGGGTTGGTAAAGTATGGTTTACGGTAATAATCAAATACTAACAAAATAAAAAACGACCCTTATTGAAGGGCCGTTAATTTTTTAAAATAGTTTATTAAGATTAGATGTCTTCAAAACTTACATCTGTAAAACTAGAGGTATTTGTAGTCGTATTTTCTACAGGTACTTCAGATTCAACTTGCACTTCTTCTTTTTTAAAGTCTTTTTGATGTCTCTCTGAAATTACTTCAGAACCTTTTTCGTTAATGATGAAATCCATCATTTCTTCAACATTCTCTTTAAAGGCATCGAAGTCTTCTTTGTATAAATAAATTTTATGCTTCTTGTAATGGAAGGATCCATCGTCATGTGTAAATTTCTTACTTTCTGTAATCGTTAAATAATAGTCCCCAGCTTTTGTACTTCTTACATCGAAAAAGTACGTTCTTCTACCTGCGCGTAAAACTTTGGAGTGAATTTCTTCCTGATCTGATAAATCTCTTTCGCTCATTTCTAATGTTTAGTGTCGTTATGCTATCAAAAATGAAAAAAAAATCGTTATCCGACAACAATTTTCTAACTTTCTTTCTCAGAGAGCTGTTTGCTATATAGATCTTTATAATACCCTTCTCGAGTATTTAATTCGTCGTGCGTACCCTCTTGAATGAGTCTTCCGTCATCTAAAACCAGTATTTTATCGGCATTTTTAGCAGAAGAAACTCTATGACTTACAATTAGTGTAGTTCTATTCTTAGATGCTTTTTTAAGATTATTTAAAATTTCTTCTTCCGTTTCTGTATCAACCGCAGAAAGGCAATCATCAAATAAATAAATTTGTGGTTTCTTAATTAAGGCTCTTGCGATTGATACACGTTGCTTCTGTCCGCCACTTAATGTTATACCTCTTTCACCTAAAACCGTGTCGTATTTTTTAGAGAAGCCCATTATGTTTTCGTGAACTACGGCATCTTTAGCAATGTCCATGATTTCTTGATCAGTAGCGTCTTCTTTTCCGAATTTGATATTGTTTTTTATACTATCAGAAAACAGAAAAGCATCTTGTGGTACGGCGCCAATTGATTCTCTTAAACTGGTAAGGTCAATGTTTTTAATAGGCTCGTCATCTATTAGAATTTCACCCGAAGTAGTATCGTATAATCTAGCTACTAAATCTAGAATAGTAGATTTGCCGGATCCTGTTTTACCAATAATAGCAGTGGTCTCCCCTTCGTTTATAGTAAATGATAAATGTTTTAAAGCATTAATGTTGGTATCTTGATATGTAAAATCTACATCTTTAAATTCGATTTTACCTTTTACCGTATGCTCGTGAGTGGGCGTGTTTTTAATTTCCGATTCCTGATTTAAAAATTCGTTGATACGTTCTTGACTGGCAGCAGCTCTTTGAACTATGGATGTAAGCCATCCTACAATTGCAACAGGCCATGTTAACATGTTCACATATAATATAAACTCGGCAATCAAACCAACTTCAATTTCACCGGCTAAGTATTGTTTTCCTCCTATATATATCACCAAAATATTACTGATACCAATTAAAAGGATCATTAAAGGGAAGAACCAAGCATTTACTTTAGCCAGACTAACACTTTTCTCTTTTCCTTCAATGGCAAGTTTTTCTAGGTCTTCATTGGTTTGTGGCTCTAACGCGTACGCTTTAATAACCGAAACGCCTGAGAATATTTCTTGTGTAAAAGTTGATAGCGTAGATAAATACTGTTGTACTATAGTGCTTCTCTTATGTATTACCTTACTTATTTGATATATTAAAACTGATAGAAAAGGTAATGGTAATAAGGTATACGCTGCCAAAGTTGGTGCTTTAATGAACATTAGAGGTATTAGACAGGCAAATAAAGTTAGTGTCTGTATGCCGTACATAATAGCCGGACCCGCATACATACGCACTTCATTTACATCTTCACTAATTCTGTTCATTAAATCGCCGGTTCTATTTTTCTTATAGAAGTTGAGACTTAGTTTTTGATAGTGGTCGAATATTTCATTTTTAAGATCGTATTCTATATATCTAGAAATATTGATAATTAATTGACGCATCAAAAAAGTGAAGAATCCAGATAATAAAGCAGCACCTACAATTATAAGAATGTATTCTAACAACAATTCTTGGGCTGTCGATTTTTCTATTTCGGCCTTTATATATTGCTCAACTACCGTTATAGAGTTATTCACGTAAGACGGCATAATCAACTGAAATAGCCTTGCGACTATAGTTATGATGATCCCGAAAAAAAGCTTAAGCCAGTATTTTTTAAAGTATTTATTTAGATGCTTAAGTTCTTTCATAAGTTGTAGAAAAGATAATAGTGTAAAATTCTATTGGCAAAGATAGTTTTTTGACCTAAAACGATATGTTATAAATAAGCTAAGATAAATACGATTGCTATTGTGACCCTTTAAATAGATACTTACCTTTGCGGCTTTATTTACTCGATAATCGAGATTTAAGTGCTCCAACCCTTGCGTTGAAATATTAATTCTCTTTTAAATTCAATGCCTCGCGGGCTTGTCTCGAGGTTATTTACTAATATATTAAATAAGTTCTTTCAAATGCTTACAAGAAGGCACATTAGGGTTAAGGTAATGCAGAGTATTTACGCTCTAATTCAGTCTAAGGACGATTCATTACAAAAACAAGAGAAGTTTTTAAAGGTAAGCATAGAGAATACCTACACGCTATATTTATTATGGCTTAGTCTTTTTGTAGAAATACAGAAAAGAGCAGCAGATCAAATTTCTCTTTCTGCTAATAAATATATTGACGACAAAAAAACAGCATTTCCTAATCCTAATAAGTTTATTCAAAACAGATTGTTATTGCAAATTGTTGAAAATAAGACACTAGAAGAGGAACTTAATCATAGAAAGCTAGATAACTGGTATTTAGAAGAGGAGTATGTAAAACTTATCTATAAAGAAATTTTAGAGAGCGATACCTACAAAGAATACATGTCTAAACCAGAAAGCGAATATGCCGCTGATAAGGAGTTGGTGATAACTTTGTTCAAGAACATTATTGCACCTAACGAGAAAATTTACGATTATTTTGAAGATGATAAGTTAACTTGGGTAGATGATATACCTATTGTTAATACCTTTATTTTAAAGCATTTTAAGAAAGTAAAGCAAGTACACCCAGAATCTTATTTTTTACCAAGTTTGTTGAAAGATGATGAGGATATGACTTTTGCGATGCAATTGCTATCTAGAACATTATTAAAGAATGATGCTTTAGAAAAGGAAATAGAAGGTAAAACACCAAATTGGGATAAAGACCGTATCGCTGGTATTGATAGTATCTTATTAAAAATGGCTATTTGCGAGTTATTACATTTTCCTTCTATACCAGAAAGAGTAACTATAAATGAGTATTTAGAAATAGCTAAAGAATACTCTACACCAAAAAGTAGTATTTTTATAAACGGAATTCTCGATAAGCTTACTAAAGAATACAAGTCAGAAGGAAAGCTTAACAAAATGGGTAGGGGTCTATTATAAAAATATTTTATAATTTTGCAATTAATTGATAAATCTAAATAGTATGAAAAAATTAGTTCTAATTGTTGGTCTTGTATCAATGGTAGCTTTTACTTCTTGTAAAGACAACGCATCAAGTAAAATTAAAACAGATAATGTAGCAGAAGCTGCGGTAAGAGATGAGGCTGCGAAAGCAGTACCTGTAATGTCTTTCGAGAAAGCAGAGCATGATTTTGGTACAATTGAGCAAGGAACACCTCAAGAAACAGTTTTCATGTTTACCAATACAGGTAATGCGCCACTTATTATTACAGATGCTAAAAGTAGCTGTGGTTGTACAGTTCCTAATCCTCCAAAGGATCCTATTGCACCGGGTGCAACTGGTGAGTTGAAAGTTAATTTCAATGGATCTGGTCAAAATCAAGTAACTAAAACAATTACTGTTACAGCAAATACTGAAAAAGGTTCTGAGCTTTTAAGAATTAAGGCTTTCGTTAACCCAAAAGGAGCAGCTCCATTAGGACCTGTTAAATAATTATAAATTACAGATATACCAAAAATGGGTGAATTAGGGCAGTATCTTCCGATGGTTTTGATTTTTGTGGTCGCATATTTTTTTATGATCAGACCTCAAATGAAAAGACAAAAGGATGAAAAGAAATTTTCGGCAGAATTAAAACGTGGTGATCGAATTATTACCAAGAGTGGTCTGCACGGAAAAGTAGTAGATTTGAATGATAAAGATTCTTCTTGTGTATTGGAAACAATGGCAGGGAAGTTAAAGTTTGATAGATCTGCCATATCCATGGAAATGAGCGCTAAACTAAACGCTCCAGAGAAAAAGTAATTCTTTCTGAATTCATATAAAAAACACCGATGGAAACATCGGTGTTTTTTTTGTTTTAAATTTTAAGATAATAGCTTACTTCTTGTATTGGTCATGTATTCCCCTACCTGCTAATATCAACGGAACTATTTTTTCTAATCGAGATAGTTTTGTTTTTTCTTGTTTTGCAGTTGCAATATACTCGGCGTAATCTTTCTGTTTGGAATAGGTTAATTTGTTAAAAGCAGTTTTTATGTCATCGTTGTTTTCTAATGCAATAGATAAGTGAACGGGAATTACAATTTTGGATTTTGGTTTTTTCTCAACCTTTACTCGTAAGCCCTTCTTATGATTTTCTATAGCCTCATTTATATAAGATGTAACGTCTTTTTTATCAATACCCTCAAGTGTAATAAATTTCCAGTGGCGCATCGCCATGGTTTTTCCTTCTTGGGCATTTTCTAAAACCTTTTTTTGGTCACTTAAAAAGACGCCGTTAAAAAACCAAATTCCAAAATGATTTTTGAATTTGTTTATGGCGATGATGTTTTTGTTATTTACCATGTAGGTGGGGAAACTCCATTTGTAAGTTTCTGTCATTCTACACGCTAAGGCAAGAGTTCTTAATTCAGCTACTTCATTTTTGAAACGATGTGGCTCATTATAGAATTTATCCAATTTCTCTTGCTTTTCCATCGTATTATTGTTTTGCTGTCAGCTCACAAATACGTACAATAACTTCAACCGCTTTTTGCATGCTTTCTACGGGTACATATTCATACTTACCATGAAAATTATGTCCGCCAGCAAATATGTTTGGGCATGGTAGCCCCATGTAACTTAATTGCGACCCATCTGTACCACCGCGTATTGGTTTAATAATAGGTTTTATGCCTATATCTTCCATTGCCTTTTTAGCGGTTTCTACAATATGAAAAACAGGCTTTATCTTCTCTTTCATATTAAAGTATTGATCTTTTAATTCTAGCTCAATGCAATTGTCATATTCGTTATTAAATTTTTGTACGATGTCTTCTACTAATTTTTTACGTTGCTCAAAACGCTTTAAATCGTGATCTCTAATAATAAGTTCTACAGTTGCATTTTCAATTTCTCCGTCAAAGTGATGTACATGAAAAAAGCCTTCTCTCCCAGATGTTTCTTCAGGTACTTCGTGCTTGGGTAAATCGCTTATAATCTTATTGGCTATTAAAAGTGCATTCACCATTTTGCCTTTGGCATAACCTGGGTGTACACTTTTGCCTTTTATAGTTATTTTGGCACCTGCTGCATTGAAATTTTCATATTCCAATTCACCAATCTGGCTACCATCCATAGTATATGCCCATTCTGCGCTAAATTTTTCTACATCAAATTTATGTGCTCCACGACCAATTTCTTCATCGGGTGTAAACCCAATTCTTATTTTGCCATGCTTTATTTCAGGATTATTGATTAAATACTCCATAGCTGTTACAATCTCGGCAATACCAGCTTTATCATCTGCACCTAACAATGTTGTGCCATCTGTAGTAATTAGTGTCTGACCGATATATTGCAATAAATCATCAAAATAAGATGATGATAGAATGATGTTTTTTTCCTTATTCAGAACAATATCTTTACCATCGTAATCTCTTATGATTTGCGGATTTACATTAGTGCCTGAAAAATCAGGAGACGTATCAAAATGAGATATAAAACCAATGGTAGGTACCTTATGGCCTACATTTGAAGGTAAGGTGGCCATTATGTAAGCATTGTCGTCTATAGTAACATCAGACAGACCTATAGCGCGTAATTCGTCAACTAATTTGTTGGCTAAATTCCACTGTTTTTCAGTACTTGGTGTGGCGTCAGATGATGAGTCGCTCTGCGTATCAATAGTAATATAACTTATGAAACGATCAATGATATGCTGCATGTAAAATGTGTTTTATCAAAAATAAGGTTATAAATTGTAAATTAGTAAACGTAAGATTCGATAAATTAAATGATGATGAAAATTAGATATATAGTGGCAATGGCTTTTCTTTTACTTTTTACAAATATAAATGCACAGGCAGATTGTATTCTTGGTGTTGGTGTTACAAACGATTCTATTATTTCTGATATTTTTCAATTGAACGAAATGCAAAAAGAGAAATTAGAAAGCTTTAGTGGAGAAGTTAAATTTCGGAATGATGTTTTAAGTAATGAATTAGAGAATGTAAAGAGTAGACACCCTCAAAGTAGTGTTACCGAACTTCGACAATTAGCAGATAAGTACAAAGTTGTAATGGACAGTATGGCGACAGTTCAAGAAGTGATGGATAAAAAAATGTTAGCGCTATTTAATTCTAATCAATATGAACTATACCAATCTTTATGTAAAGAGGCTTATCGATCTCCTTATATTGTTGCGCCCACAATGTACACAGATAGTATTGTTGATGAAAACAGATAAGTTCTAACTAACTTTCTCATTTACAGTTTGTATTTTTGTGGCTTCTAAAATATATACATGTATAGGCTTTTTATCAGACCTCTTTTATTTCTTTTTGATCCAGAGAAAGTTCACCATATTAGTTTTTCAAGCATTAAGTTTTTCTCCAAAATAGGACTATCTGGTCTTATTAAATCTATGTTCGTAGTTGAAGATAAATGTTTGGAACGTGAGCTATTCGGATTGAAATTTAAGAATCCTGTTGGTTTAGCTGCTGGTTTCGATAAAAATGCGGTTCTATATAACGAATTATCAGATTTTGGATTCGGATTCGTAGAAATAGGAACACTTACCCCAAAGCCACAAGATGGCAATCCGAAAAAAAGATTATTTCGTTTAAAAGAAGATAAAGCTATCATAAACCGAATGGGATTTAATAACCACGGGGTTTTTGAAGCTGTCGAGAATTTAAAGAAAAAACATAAGGTTCTAATTGGTGGTAATATTGGTAAGAACAAAGTGACACCAAATAATGAGGCAATTAAAGATTACTTAATCTGTTTTGATGCCTTGTTCGATCACGTAGATTATTTTGTTGTGAATGTAAGTTCACCAAACACACCTGGGTTAAGAGAGTTGCAAGATAAAGAGCCATTAACGGCTCTGTTAAATGAGCTTCAATTAGAGAACTCGAAACAAAGTGAACGTAAGTCGACTGAGCGTAAACCTATTTTATTGAAAATTGCGCCAGACCTTACCGATAGTCAATTATTAGATATCATTGATATTGTAAAAACAACAACTATTGATGGTATTATAGCTACTAACACGACCATTTCTAGAGAAAATTTAAAATCTCATGCTTTGGTAACAGAAGAAGCTGGCGGACTAAGTGGTGCTCCATTGAAAGATAGAAGTACTGAGGTAATTCGATTCTTAGCGGAAAAAAGTAATAAAGCATTCCCTATTATTGGTGTAGGCGGTATAAACTCTGCGGAAGATGCTATCGAGAAATTAGAAGCTGGTGCCGATTTAATTCAATTATGGACGGGCTTTGTGTATGAAGGACCGGCTTTGGTAAAAGAAATCAATAAAGCGCTTATCGAAAAAGCTGCGGTTTAAGAATTTAATTATTACTATAAAATATAAATGCCCTTGTACAAATTGTGCAAGGGCATTTTATATATGTAAGATTTTAATTTACGGCTTGGTCCAGTAATCAACTACAAAGACATCATCTAAAAACGGAGTCAATACAGCACCAAATGCTTTATGGTCAGGGTGCGGTAAGTAAATGGCGCGATCTTCCTCACTTTCAAATGTTAGAAAAAAGGCATGTGTAAAGCCTTTGTTCAAACCTTCGGGACTATTGTTCAATCCCCATTCATACCCTTTTATTTGTTCAATTTTTGATGGTAGTGCACTAAATGCATCTTCTACTGTTTTCATTTGTTCGGCAGTCGTTCCTTCCTTAAACTTAAAAAAGACAGTATGTCTTAAAAGGCTATCGCTTTGAATCATTTTTATTGTAGTTATGTTTTCATCTGTTTTAGCAAAAGCGTTTGACATGAATGAAATGCTAATTAGTAATAGAAGTACTTTAATTTTCATAGTCTGTGAATTTTATACAAGATATTAAAAATAGGTGTAATACGCGGTTATTCGTACTTTTCGGGTCTAACTAATATCTTCTAGATTGGATTACGATGTCTTATTGGCTTTTTCTATGGCAACCTTTATTCTGGCACTTTCACCGGGACCTGATAACATATTTGTGCTCATACAAAGCATTAGTAATGGTAAAAAATATGGCTTAGCAGTCGTTGCAGGTCTTATGACCGGTTGTTTAGTACATACTACGTTACTGGCGTTCGGGGTTTCTGCAGTTATTAAGAATAATCCCGCCATATTTACTTTTATAAAAATGTTTGGGACTGCCTACTTATTTTATTTAGCTGTAATGGTGTATAGAAGTGGAGATACTATCTCTATCGCCGGGGAAACGAAAAATAAAAAGAATTTAGGTTCATTATATAAACAGGGTTTTATAATGAATGTGTTGAACCCTAAAGTGACGATATTCTTTCTAGCATTTTTTCCAGGCTTTCTATTTTCAAGTTCGTTAAGCAATGTTATACAATTCTATACCCTTGGCTTTTTATTTATAGTGGTTTCTTCAGTCGTTTTCGGTGCTATCGCAATATTATCTGGTCAAATTTCCAGTTTTTTGATCGCTAATAAGAGAACCGGGTTTGTTTTAAAATGGGGGCAAATTATTGTCTTCATCGGTATTGCTGTTTATTTATTAATTGGGTAGTTTATTTAAATTATTAATAGTAGATACTTATTTAGAGTTTGTATTTTTACGAAATGTCTAATGCAAAGATCAAATTAGTAGAATGCCCGCGAGATGCTATGCAAGGCATTAAGCAATTTATACCTACCGATGAAAAGGTTAGGTATATACAATCTTTGTTGGGTTGTGGTTTTGATACCTTAGATTTTGGAAGCTTTGTTTCGCCTAAAGCGATACCGCAAATGGTAGATACTGCTGAGGTTCTGGCAAAATTAGACTTGTCAAAAACAAATACTAAGCTACTTTCCATTGTAGCGAATGTTCGAGGCGCAGAAGATGCTGTTTCACACTCTGAAGTTGATTATTTAGGCTTCCCTTTTTCTATTTCAGAGAATTTTCAAATGCGTAACACGCATAAGACAATAGCACAATCTGTAGAGACTTTACAAGAAATATTCAATTTGGCAGATGCTGCGAACAAAGAAGTGGTGACTTATATTTCGATGGGATTTGGTAATCCTTATGGTGATCCTTGGGATGTTGATATTGTAGGGGAGTGGACAGAGAAGCTAGCAAAAATGGGAGCTAAAATATTATCGCTTTCAGATACCGTTGGTTCTTCTGATCCCGAAACTATTTCATACTTGTTCTCCAATCTAATTTCTAAATATCCGAACATCGAATTTGGAGCACATTTGCATACGACACCAGCTAAGTGGCATGAGAAAGTATCTGCTGCTTACGAATCTGGTTGTAGACGTTTTGATGGCGCCATACAAGGTTTTGGCGGGTGTCCAATGGCTAAAGATGATTTAACTGGTAATATGCCTACAGAGAAAATGCTTTCTTATTTTACTGCAGAAAAAGTAGACTCAGATGTTAATTGGATGGCTTTTGAAGCTTCTTACAATAAAGCTACTGAGTTATTTACAGCCTATCATTAGCTAACTTATTATATTTCAACCTCATATTATTTAAACGTTAAGTTTATTTAGATTTAATACAGATAAGCTTGTTTCGTATTGAAACATGTTATACGTTTGCAATCTTATTTGAAATAAGTCTTAATAAAAAAAGAAAATGAAAAAGAACCTATTTGTACTATCTTCTATTGCAAGTTTACTATTTATTTCTTGTAGTTCTGATGATGATAGTTTAGAATTGACTACATGTGAAGATGGTGATTGTGATCCTGTTGAAACAACAATTGATAATCCAGATTCATACGTATTTACTAGAGATAATGAAAGCACAGTTAGTTTTGATGGTCAAACAACTAGATTAAAAATGGGTTCAGAAATTTTAAGCGCATTAACAGATGTAACATTGACATCAGACCAAATTTTAAGTATGTATGCTCATGAAGAAGGAGCCAATGATTTTGAAGAAATAGAATTAAATGCATCTGATAAAAGTGTGAAAAGTAAAACAGCTGCATCGGCAGATTTCTTTTCCACCAATGCCACCGATCAAACATTGATCAGAGCAGATTTTGATGGCTTTATCACAGCACAAGTAAATGAGGTATTCCCAAACTGGGAAGTTGCTGCAGCAGAAGGAACAGCCGGGCAAATAGCTGACGGTTCTTCTACCAGATATATTAATGCTCAAGGTTTAGAATACAACCAAGCATTTAACAAAGGTTTAATTGGGGCGCTTACTCTTGATCAAATAGTCAACAATTATTTAAGTACTGCGGTTTTAGATGAAGGTGATAATAGAGCGGATAATGATGCTAATGTTGTAGCGGAAGGTAAAACCTACACCAATATGGAGCATAAGTGGGATGAAGCTTATGGATATGTTTATGGCTTAAATGCCGATGCTGCAAACCCAAATGATGACTTAGGTGCAGATAGCTTTTTAAATAAATATGTTGGTAGAGTAGAAGGGGATGACGATTTTGCCGGTATTGCCGATGAAATTTTTCAAGCCTTTAAATTGGGTAGAGCTGCCATTGTAGCTAAGCAATATGATGTTAGAGATGCACAGGCAGAAATTATTAGAGAGAAACTTTCTGAAGTTATCGGTATTAGAGCGGTATATTATTTACAGCAAGGAAAAAATAGTTTGGATCAAGAAACACCTGATTATGGTGGTGCTTTTCATGATTTATCAGAGGGTTACGGATTTGTTTACAGTTTACAGTTTACAAGAAAAACCAATTCCACAGATCCTTATTTTACCAAAGAAGAAGTTGATGCGTTTTTAGTAGATATAATGGATGACGGAGAAAACGGACTTTGGAATGTAGAAGCAGCTACATTGGATGCTATTTCTACTGACATTTCTGGAAGGTTCAGTTTTACCTTAGAGCAAGCAGCAGAATAATTCGATATAAGGTTAATAAAAAAGCAATTCATTCTAATAAGATTGAATTGCTTTTTTTATTTTTGCATTTAATTAGAATAAATAAAAATAAGCTATGAAAAAGATAATAGGGGCATTGTGTATTATGACCTTAATATGGGCATGTTCTAGTGAAAGTGCTACAGATGATGAGGTAATTATACCAGATGACCAAGAAGAGGTTTCTTTTGAGCGTAGTGCCATGTTAATCAATTGGGCAGATAATATAATCATTCCATCATATGAAGCATTTTCTGGTGATTTGGATGCTTTATTAAATTCATTCAACACTTTTAAAGTAGACACTAATGAAGGTAATTTAACAGCATTTCGCTCTGCATGGATAAATGCTTATACTTCTTGGCAGCGCGTTGAAATGTTTGAAATTGGTCCTGCGGAATCGGTAGGTTTTCAATTGAACATGAATATATATCCTACTAATACTGAGAATATAGATGAATTCATAGTTTCAGGTAGTTATGATTTATCGCTTTCTTCAAATAGAAGCTCTAAAGGTTTTCCAGCATTGGATTATTTGTTGAATGGTTTAGGAGAGGATGATACATCAATATTAGCTTTCTACAATGGTGATAATAAAGATGCACTGTTTACATTTACAGAAGATGTTTTGTTAGATATGAAATCTTTGACCGATACTGTCTTGTCTGACTGGACAGAAGGATATAGAGATACGTTTGTTGCCAATGATGGGGCTTCCTCTACAGCCTCTGTAGATCGTATGGTAAATGATTATATCTTTTATTATGAAAAGTATTTGAGAGCGGGTAAAATGGGTATTCCTTTAGGTGTTTTTTCTGGAGCTCCGTTACCTGAAAACGTTGAAGCCTATTATGAGGGTACTATTTCTAATGAATTATTTTTAGAAGGATTAAATGCGGTTCAGGATTTTTTCAACGGTAAACATTTTAATTCCGAAACTGAAGGGGAAAGCCTTGCTTCTTATTTAGATGCGTTGAATTCTGTAAAAGATGGGGAAGATTTATCATCTTTAATTAATGCCCAATTTAATACGGCTAGAGATTTGGTTTCAGATCTAGCAGCTTTTAGAGAGGAAATTGAAAATAATAATACGCCAACTGCTATGTTTTTAGCATATGACGAAGTGCAAAAAGCGGTGCCAATGCTAAAGGTAGACATGGTTTCTGCCATGAGTATCAGTATTGATTTTGTTGATGCAGATGGTGATTAATGAAATCGATAATAGATACATATATAAAAGCTCCCGTAGAGGCCGCCCCATTGGCGGTCTTTCGTATTTTATTTGGTTTAATGATGCTTTTAAGTATTGTTAGATTTTGGTCTTACGGATGGATTGATAAATTTTATCTGCAACCCAAGTTCTTTTTTTCCTATTATGGTTTTGAATGGGTGAAACCAGTAGGCGAGCTTACCTATTTAATCTTTGTAATTTGTGCTATTTCTGCCATTTTAGTAGTACTTGGTTACCGTTATAAGCTTGCTATTATAGTATTCTTTTTAAGCTTTACCTATATAGAGCTAATGGATAAAACCACGTATTTAAATCATTACTACTTTATTAGTCTCTTAAGTTTTCTAATGATTTTTCTTCCTGCAAATGCGAACTATTCCTTAGATGCCTATTGGAATCCCAAAAGGACTTTTCAGTATATACCTGCTTGGACAATAAACAGCATAAAGTTGTTATTAGGTATCGTATATTTTTATGCTGGTTTGGCGAAATTAAATTCAGATTGGTTGCTAAAAGCCATGCCTTTAAAAATATGGCTACCATCTAAGTTTGATACCCCGTTAATTGGTAGTTTTCTGGGCGAAGAGTGGGTGCACTATGCCTTTAGTTGGTCCGGTGCTTTGTTTGATCTCTGTATTCCTTTTTTACTTTTCAATAAAAGGACAAGAACTTTTGCATTTGTTGCGGTCGTAATATTTCATGTACTTACTAGGGTGTTGTTCCCAATTGGAGTTTTCCCTTTTGTAATGATCATCTCTGCCTTAATATTTTTTGATTCTAGTGTTCATTTGAAAATAATAGGTTTCTTTTCAAATTTTCTTAAGATTGATGTTAATAGTTTCAATACGGGGAAAGTTTTTAAGCAAATACCGACTTTTAAAACCAAAATTAAATATGGGGTAATAGCATTATTCTTTTGTTTACAACTTATGTTGCCATTTAGGTACTTATTGTATCCGGGCGAGTTGTTCTGGACAGAAGAGGGTTATCGTTTTTCATGGCGTGTTATGTTAATGGAAAAATCAGGTTATGCGCAATTCAAAATAGTAAATGGAGATACGGGGCGATGGTTTTATGTAAATAATTCAGATTTTTTAACTCCTATTCAAGAAAAACAAATGGCTTTTCAGCCAGATTTTATATTGGAGTATGCTCATTTTTTGAAAGAACATTTTGAAAATGATGGTCATAAAAATGTGCAAGTATATGCAGATTGCCAAGTAAGTTTAAACGGAAGATTAAGTACAAAATATATAGACTCTACAATTGATTTAACAAAAGAAGAAGAGTCTTTTTTACATAAGAATTGGATAACACCATTTAAAGATGAAATTAAAGGAATTTAGTTATATACTGTTATTGTTAGTATCATTTCCAATATTTGGACAGTTTAATATTTCTGGACAGATAACCGATGAAGATGGTACACCTGTTTCTGATGCAGAATTGTACATTAAAGAACTGGAACTTTTAGAAACGACAAATTCAGAAGGTTATTATTCCGTTGAAAGTTTAATAGCAGGTACCTATACAATTGTTGTATTTGCCTATGAATTTGAAATATTAGAACAAGATGTGGTTTTAAATGGTAACACTACCTTTAATGTAACATTACAACGTTTAAAAGTCAATAATTTGTCAGAAGTGGTTATAACGCAAAAGCGAGAAGAAGTCTTTGCCTTAAAGCAACTAAAGAAAGTCGACGGAACCGCTATTTATGCGGGTAAAAAAAGTGAGGTTGTTTTACTGGAAAATATTACGGGTAATTTGGCAGCTAACAATCCGCGACAAATCTATAGTCAAGTCGTAGGGCTAAATATTTATGATAATGGAGATGCTGGTTTGCAACTTAATATTGGCGGTAGAGGTTTGGATCCCAATAGAACGGCAAATTTTAATACAAGGCAGAATGGGTATGACATTAGTGCAGATGTTTTAGGTTATCCAGAGAGTTATTACACTCCTCCAGCTGAAGCTTTAGAAGAAATTCAAGTAGTTAGAGGTGCTGCATCTTTGCAATATGGTACCCAATTTGGTGGTTTGGTCAATTTTAAATTCAAACAACCAAATTCAAATAAAAAAATAGAACTGATTTCTAGACAAACTTTAGGATCTTATAATTTAAAAACTTCTTTTAATAGTCTAAGTGGTACCGTTGGAAAAATAAGTTATTATACCTATTTTAATTATAAAGAGGGAAGTGGTTTTAGACCAAATTCGGATTATAACAGTAGAAATTATTTTGCTCAAATTGGATATCAGGTTTCTGATAAAACTAAACTTACACTTGAGACTACGTTTCTTAATTATTTGGCTCAACAACCAGGTGGTCTAACAGATGCCCAATTTATTGAAGACCCAACATTTAGTAATAGAGAGAGAAATTGGTTTGATGTAGATTGGAAACTATACTCTCTTAGATTAGATCATAAATTCTCTTCAAAAATGGATTTTAGTTTAAATGTTTTTGGCTTAGATGCGTCAAGAAGTGCACTTGGGTTTAGAACTAATAGAGTGTCACAGCCCGATGATTTAGAAGAACCAAGAGAATTGCTCGTTGATAACTTTCAAAACTGGGGTGCAGAGGCAAGATTGCTTACCAGATATAAACTGGGTGATACCGAATCAGCATTATTGATTGGATCTAAAATTTACAGAACAGATAATAATCAACGGCAAGGACCTGGAACAACAGCTGCAAATGCAGACTTTAATTTTGCCGATGATGAGTTTCCAAATTATGAAAGGCAATCAGAGTTTAATTTCCCTAACTCCAATCTTGCTTTTTTTGGGGAGAATATTTTTAATATAAATTCTAAATTGACTTTAACACCAGGTTTTAGGTTAGAGCATATTAATACTGAAAGTATAGGTAGTTACAAAAATATCGTTCTGGATTTGGCTGGTAACTCATTGTTAAATGAAGATGTTACGGATAATAGGACTTTTGATAGAACATTTTTGTTACTAGGTCTAGGTGCAACTTATAAGCTAAACCCAAGTGTGGAATTTTATGGAAATTTTTCTCAAAATTACAGATCAGTGACTTTTAGTGATATAAGGGTTGTTAATCCTTCATTTCAAGTAGATGAAAACATTAGTGATGAAGATGGTTTTACTGCGGATGTAGGGTTGCGTGGAAGGCATAAAAATATTTTCTCTTACGATGTTAGTGCTTTTGGTCTGTTGTATGATAATAGACTTGGAGAAATTCTTAAAAGTGAAACGCAGATAAATGCAGCTGGCGAAGAAGTAGAAACAGGGAGTATTATACGCTTTCGTGGGAATATAGGTACCGCTTTTATGTATGGGTTAGAAAGCTTTGGAAACTGGAGTATCAAGGAAACTTTTTTTAGTGGAAATGATAAATTAAAATTGAACTATTTTTTAAACCTTGCCCTTACAGAATCTGAATATTTGTCTTCGGAAGAGACAAATGTAGAAGGTAATAATGTTGAGTTTATACCGGCTGTAAATTTAAAAACAGGATTAAATTTTGGCTATAATAACTTACTGGGAAGTTTACAGTACACATATTTATCAAGTCAATTTACAGATGCAACTAATGCTCCGCAAGATATAAATGATAACCAAAGAGGAATAGAAGGGGAAATACCAGCGTATGATATTCTTGATTTTTCATTAGCATATACATACAAGAACTGGAAGCTTGAAGCAGGTATAAACAATGTTCTTGACAATAGTTATTTTACACGAAGAGCAACTGGCTACCCAGGGCCAGGTATTATACCATCTGAACCTAGAACGTTTTACACTACGCTGCAATTTAAACTTTAGAATTTTACTCGATAATTGAGACTTTAATACTTCGAGAGGCTAGCTTATAATTTTTAAGTTAGGCCTCTTAGAATACCTAGTATGTCTGCCCCCGAAGTTGTTCAATAGCGTTGTATAATAAATAAATTGCATGTCTAGAATAGTTGTGTTTTTTAATTACTAATCTTTAATTAATGTGAAGCTTTTGCTAAGGTTTGGTGAAGAATAAATAAACCAACTATATTCACTATATTTGCACGCAATTAAATCCTTAATTGCTATGCAAGCCCACCAAAATAAAATTCTAGGAGAAGGTCTAACATACGACGACGTATTATTAGTACCTGCATATTCTGAAGTGCTTCCAAGAGAAGTTAGTATTCAGACAAAATTCACAAGAAATATTACAATCAATGTACCTATCATATCGGCAGCGATGGATACGGTTACGGAGTCTAGAATGGCAATTGCCATGGCTCAAGAAGGTGGTATTGGCGTGTTGCACAAGAACATGAGTATTGAGCAGCAGGCTATGAAAGTGAGAAAGGTGAAAAGGGCTGAAAGCGGAATGATTTTGGACCCGGTTACACAACCACTTGATTCGAAAGTGAAAGATGCCAAAGCTAATATGAAAGAGTATAGTATTGGTGGTATCCCTATCGTTGATGCAGATGGTAAACTTTTAGGTATCGTAACCAATAGGGATTTACGTTTCGAGAAAAATAATGAAAGACCTATTTCTGAGGTAATGACTTCTGAAAATTTGGTAACAGCTGCTGAAGGAACTTCACTTTCAGAAGCAGAAGATATTTTACAACAACATAAAATTGAAAAACTACCTGTTGTAGATAAAAATTATAAGTTGGTAGGTTTGATTACATTTCGTGATATTACAAAACTTACCCAAAAACCTAGTGCCAATAAAGATCAGTTCGGTAGACTTCGTGTTGCAGCTGCTTTAGGTGTTACAGCAGATGCTGTAGAAAGAGCAGAGGCATTGGTTAATGCAGGCGTAGATGCAGTAGTGATTGATACAGCTCATGGTCATACCAAAGGTGTGGTAGAGGTGTTACAAGCTGTAAAAAAGAAGTTTCCAAACCTAGATGTTATTGTTGGTAATATTGCTACGGGTGCGGCAGCAAAATATTTAGTAGATGCGGGTGCAGATGCAGTTAAAGTTGGTATTGGTCCCGGTTCAATTTGTACGACAAGAGTTGTTGCAGGTGTTGGTTTTCCTCAGTTCTCTGCGGTATTAGAAGTAGCAGCAGCTATAAAAGGTTCAGGTGTTCCAGTAATTGCAGATGGCGGTATTCGATATACGGGTGATATTCCTAAAGCTATTGCTGCAGGTGCAGATACGGTAATGTTAGGGTCACTTTTAGCAGGAACTAAAGAATCTCCAGGAGAAACGATTATCTATGAAGGTAGAAAGTTTAAATCTTACCGAGGTATGGGATCTGTAGAGGCAATGAAGCAAGGTAGTAAGGATCGTTACTTTCAAGATGTTGAAGATGATATCAAGAAATTAGTACCTGAAGGTATTGTAGGTCGTGTGCCTTACAAAGGAGAGTTGTATGAAAGTATACATCAGTTTATAGGTGGTTTAAAAGCTGGTATGGGATACTGTGGAGCAAAAGATATAGCGACATTACAAGATACTGGTAGATTTGTTAAAATAACAGCTAGTGGTATTAATGAAAGTCACCCACATGATGTAACCATTACAAAGGAGAGTCCTAATTATAGTAGATAGAAAATATAGAAGTGTATAAAAAAAGAGGTCTTTTGGACCTCTTTTTTTATGTCTCAATATTAATCTAATGAGGTATCAATCTGTTTCTGCAGGAGTTGAACCCTTCTCAAATCATCTGAAGCTTGAAGTACTTTTGATTTTAGTGAAGAATTTAAATCAGGATTTTCCTCAAGAAAACGCTGTAAAATTTCATAAGCTTCCGGTGAAGTGTAGTTGCCTATAGTACTACTTAACCATCTTTTTGGGAAAAAGATATCACCTGTTTTTTGTATTTCATCAACTAAGTCTAGACTTGCTCTTAGATACTTAATGGATTCTTTTTGATGTAAAGGGTGATTTAAATTATTCATTGCATTAGCCACCCATGATTCTTTAGCACGGCTTTCTTCTTTTTGAAGTGATTCGAAAAAATCATTTCTTGTCTGCTCATCTTTTGATAGAGACGGTAGTAAAAATTTAAACCTGTTTAATTTATCATTATTACTTATCGCCTGTTCTGCCGTTTTTAAAATGTTTTCACTTTCTGGGTGTCCGTACAAGGCTAAATCCATTGCTAATTCAGTATAATTTTCATCGTTAAGCTTTAGATTACTGATTACTACATCTTTCTTCCAAATTTTGTATAAACGGTCTAGGGAAATATCTGTATAACCTAATGATACATAGGTGTTGTATAATGTCTTTTTAATATTAGGTGCAAGTTCTTCTTGTAATTTAGCCCATATCTGTTCTGTAATTTCTCTCTGATAAAAAAGGCGTTGTTCTGCGGTAAGATATTTCCAAAAAACTGAAGTAGCGTACCTAGAGATGAGATTAATTAATAATTCATTCTTTTCATTAACTAGTCCTTTTGAGTATAGCTTTATTACTGCATCGGGAGTAATACTGCCATTTAGCATACTCTCATACACATTGATGTAGGCGTAACCACGAGCCACTTGGTCATTTATGTTAGGTATAATGTCTATATCTTTTTCCTGAACAGGAAACACTCCGTAGCCTTCAGCATTTGAATTATATAATATTGAGTTTGGTTTAGCCATGCCGATAGCATCATCTAATTTCAATTCACTGCCAATCATGTTAACGGTCAACGTTTTTGTTTTATCAGGATAAAGAAATAATACTTCAAATCTCTGTGGCCACGAATGATTAGTTTTATCTTCTGCTTTTTGAAATAATGTAAATGAGGTTATTTTGTTTTCATCATCATATTCAATATCATCACTAAAGATGGGTCTACTAGAATTATTGACCCAAACATTGCTCCAACCAACCATATCTGTAGTAGACTTTTTATCGAGAATATCAATTAGCTCACCCCAAACAGCATTTTTGAATGCAAAGGTTTTAATGTATTCTTGAATACCTGTTTGAAATGCCTCTTTACCTAAAACGGTTTCTAATTGACGCATCATTATTGGGGCTTTATTGTAAATAATACTTCCGTAAAGTGAACCTGCGTTGTTGAGGTTTTCTAAATCTTGCCGAATAGGGTTCGTACCCAATGTTCTATCCTCTCCATAAGCATTAAGGTAGTGGGTAATCATAAAAGCCAATTGATGGTCTATATCTGGGAAAGTGGGATTCATAATTTTATCTGCCATGAAATTGGCAAACACCTCTTTCATCCAAACATCATTAAACCAATTCATAGTTACTAAATCGCCGAACCACATATGTGATGTTTCGTGGGCAATTAGTTTTGCACGACTTAATTTTCTGTTAGCTGTAGCACTTTCATCTAAAAACAGCGAACTTTCTCGGTACTGAATTGCGCCGACATGCTCCATTCCGCCGTATTGAAATCCGGGTATTGCAGCGAAATCCATTTTTTGAAAAGGAAAAGGATATGCGGTATACTTCTCTAAAAATGATAAGGATTGCTGATGTAGATTAAAAATGGAATCTAAGCTATACTTAATTTTAGTGGTATCTGTTTCTCGGTATAACATGGTCATATCCATATTCGCAGGTTTTTGAGTTACTGATTCAAATTTACCGGCTACAAATGAAAATAGATAGGTACTCATTTGGTCAGAAGCACTAAAATTATGTTGTGTGTATTCCCCTTTCTGAGTTTGCTTTACTTCTTTTGAACCGCATAAAACTTTCCAATCATTTGGTGCTGTAATATTCAGCGTATACATACCTTTTATATTAGGTTGATCAAAACAAGGGAATAGTGTTCTTGCACGATCAGGTACTAATAAAGTATACAAGTAATCTTCATTTCTATTAAGAGAAAGCTCACCAGCATCAAACTCAATTATAATGGTGTTATTTCCTTTAACCAAGTAGTCTTCATGTAGAACTATATGTTCATTTTTATGAAGAATAGCGACATCAGCTTCGTTAATGGATACCGATTTTATTTTTGAAGTTTCCTCTTTAAAATCTAAGTAGACAGGTTCTTGAAGTTGCGTTAAGTTGAATTCTAATAATAGCTTAGATGCTATAGGGGCTTCTTGTTCTTTAGGGATATTAAAACTTAAGTTATAATGTACATTTGAGATTAGAGAAGCTCTTTGGGTTGCCATAGCTTCTGATACTCCAGATTCAACTTGTTTTGAATTGTCATTTTCGTTAGCGCACGATATTAAAAAGATGACTAAAAAAAAAGCGTAAAATAGGTTCTTCATAAGTTAGAGTTATACGTTGTTGTGAAAGTACTTTAATGGAAATAACTTTACAATTTTCGAAGAGTTTAAACCTACACTAAATGGAGATGCACTTTTTTATTTATTATGATACGGTAGTATACGATTGATAGTAGTAAACTATTGGTAAGAATAATATTAAGATTTTTGATAAATAATAATTGATCTCTTTTAAATTAAAAAGATATATGCCCAAATTACAGAGCTTAGTTATGTAAACATTTGTCGAATTCTTTGACAATTTTCAGCACATCAGATTCATTTAAACCTCTATTTTTTAAGCTCGAAACTAAATCGGGACAATCAGAAAAATAATGGATGCCGTTTTTACGAAATGATTTTGCAAAGGGACCTGAATTGTAAAGAATAGAAGCGACGCCTTCATTCTTTCGTTGAGCGTAATATCTTGTATTATAAACAGTATTATTATCAAACATATGAACTATACTATGTACACTGTTTACAGGAGATGGTAAATAGTCATTATTATTTTTTTCAGTTTTTCTTTTAAATAACCTTATTTCGTCACTTTCATAAACAAGCTCAAACAATCTATATTTAGAATCTGATATTTTAACGAATTGATAATCCCATGTTTTGTTTAGCATGTGATTTTTAATAATTACTTTTTTAACATCAAAATGGCTATAGTTGGTTTTCTTATTTTTAGAACTTTTTTGAAATTTTACCTTTTTCGAACTTGTTAGAGCCATATCATCTAAAATAGGTAATATCATTCTTCCTTTTAATGTATCGCCATTTCGTAAAATTAACTCGCCATATTTCCACTCACTTTGCCATTTTTTTTTGTTTTGACCGTAGATAGAAATTATACTTAATGAAATAAGTAGAATCATCATTAAATACTTCATAAAACTTATTTCTCGTTGTATTAATAGAATACTAAACTATATCAAATACTTTGATAAAATCTTAGTTTCTTCTGTCAAATATGAATAGAGCTTTTTACTAAAGAGGGGTAAGTTTTTTATGCTTATTTACCAGCTTCACCCGTATAGGCTTTCCAATCTTTTTCTTTGTAAATGTCACTACCAAAATAGCGAGCAATTTCTAAGAATGGCTCTGGCTTTTGATAACCAGGTATTGGAGAAAGCATGTTTAATTCTTCGTCTAAGAAAATAGTAGTTGGGTAGCTTAAACGACCTTGCATTAAAGCGGCTGCAAATTCATGATAACCCTTTCTGCCAGAGGGAACAAATTTATATGTCTTCCCTTTATATTCGATTGGGTCTTTACCTTCACCATCAAACTTTACCATATAATAGTTCTCTGCCATGTATGCAGCTACTTCCGGATTTTGAAAAGTGTCCTTATCCATTTTCTTGCACCATCCACACCAATCAGTGTACACGTCAATAAAGACTTTCTTTGGGTTGGTGTCGGTTGCCGTTAGTTCGGCAGCCTCTTCCCAAGAAATCCAATTTACCTCTTGTGCATAACTAGCGGCCGAAATAAAAAGAACGGCTAAGAATAAAAATGATTTGTAAAAAGATAAAGAATACGTTTTCATGAGTTTAATTTGAGTGTATAGTCCAACTATTATACCAAAACTAACGTATTTTTAAATGCTTTATTTCACTTTTGCCGTTTCTTTAACAGCGAACAAATCTTTTACATCTACTTGGTTACGAATTAAATCTTCAAAAGTTTCTCTTTCGCGTATAAGAATTGCTTTCCCTTTATGCCAAAGAACTTCTGGTGGTCTAAATCTTGAGTTGTAGTTACTTGCCATAGTAAAGCAATACGCGCCTGCATTTTTAAAGCAAAGAATATCACCTTCGGTAATCTCGTTTATTCTTTTATTGCTGGCAAAAGTATCGGTCTCACAGATATACCCTACAACAGAATAATAACGTTCTCTGCCTTTTGGATTAGAAATGTTATTGATGGTATGCGTAGCGCCGTAAAGCATTGGTCTAATTAAGTGATTGAAACCTGAATCTACACTTGCAAATACTGTGGAAGTAGTTTGTTTTACCACATTTACTTTTGCAAGAAAAACACCTGCTTCACTCACTAAAAACTTGCCTGGCTCAAAAGCCAATGTCAAATCTTTACCATATTCTTTACAGAACTCATTAAAACGAGTACTTAGTTTTTTACCTAGTTCTTCAACATTAGTTTCAATATCACCTTCTTTATAAGGTACTTTGAAGCCGCTACCAAAATCGATAAAATCTAGATTTTTAAAATTTCGAGCAGTATCAAAAAGAATTTCAGAAGCATATAAGAATACATCGATATCTAAAATATCACTACCGGTATGCATATGTATACCGTTGATATTCATTTTAGTCAATTCTACAATACGAAGTAAATGCGGAATTTGATGAATGCTGATTCCGAATTTAGAATCTATATGACCAACAGATATATTAGAATTTCCACCTGCCATTACATGCGGATTAATACGAATACATACCGGAATATTTGGATGCTTACTACCAAATTGTTCTAATATAGAAAGGTTGTCTATGTTAATGCGTACTCCCAATTTGGCAGCTTGTTCAATTTCTTCTAAAGAAACTCCGTTAGGGGTGAAAATGATTGATTCTGGTTTAAAACCTGCTAATAAACCTAGTTGAACTTCTTGTATAGAAACGGTATCAAGACCGCTACCAAGACTATTCATCAATCTTAAAATAGTAATATTAGAAAGTGCCTTGGCTGCATAGTTAAGTTTCAATTTTTTTACAGAACCAAAAGCTTTGGTTAATCTATTGAACTGTGAAACTATTTTTTCCGAGTCATAAACGTACACCGGATCACCATAGGTTTTTGCGATTTGCAATAAATCCTCATTTCTCATACTATCTAATTTTAAGCGAATTTACTTTTCTAATTTATTAAGAACAAAAATAATAACATAAAATCGCTAAAAATAACAAATTGTGATATTTGTAACATTGTAGAGTTCTATTTATTTTGGCGCTAAATAAACTCCTTTGTACATTTAGCATATGAAATTACCTTTATTTCCATTACAGTCTATATTCTTTCCGGGGGAGACGGTTCCCCTTCATGTTTTTGAAGATCGCTACAAAGAATTAATTCAAGATTGTAGAGAAGAAGCCATCACTTTTGGTATACCTGTTTTCATAAATAATAAGATGGAATACGGTGTTGAGGTACAATTGGTAGAAGTGGTAACAACGTATGAAACAGGAGAAATGGATGTGGTCTGCGTAGCTAGGCAAGTCTTTAAATTACTCGCTTTTGATAATATTATGGATAATAAGCTTTACGCAGGTGGTATTGTAAAGTTGTTGGAGTATGATTATGAAGCATCCGAAGAAAAAAAACAAACTATTATTAATGGTATAGAACAATTATATGCTATCATGGATGTGCCATATACCAAACTCAATGTAAAAGAATTCAATAGTTTTACGCTGGCTCACAAAATAGGATTGTCTTTTGAGCAAGAGTATCAACTATTACAGATACCTACAGAAAATGATCGACTTAACTTTATAAGTCTGCATCTAACTTCTACAATAACTGTATTGTCAGAGGTAAATAGAACCAAGAAAACAATTGAACTTAACGGACATTTCAAAAATTTTGATCCGTTAGATTTTAAAGATTTAGAGATTTAGGTCGTTTTTTAGCTACAAAATTCAATCACATAATAAGGAATTTGTGTTTTTATCAGGTTAATTCTACTAGTTATTCTAATTAATCACCAGTATTTTTAGATTATTACTTCCTGTTTCCTATTTTTGCTTAACAATTAAATTCACCATATATATGAACCTTCACGAATATCAAGGAAAAGAGATATTAGCAAGTTTTGGGGTGCGCATCCAAAGAGGAATAGTTGCCCAAAATGCAAAAGAGGCTGTTGAGGCTGCAAAGCAATTAACTGCTGAAACCGGAACTGGATGGCACGTTATTAAAGCGCAAGTACACGCAGGTGGTCGTGGTAAAGGTGGTGGTGTAAAATTAGCCAAAAACCTTAAAGAAGTAGAAGAGATAGCAAACCAGATTATTGGTATGAACTTAATTACACCGCAAACTTCTGCGGAGGGTAAAAAAGTACACCAAGTATTGGTTGCCGAAGATGTTTACTACCCAGGCGAAAGCGAAACTAGTGAATTCTATATGTCTGTTGTATTAAACAGAGCTACTGGTAAGAATATGATTATGTATTCTACAGAAGGTGGTATGGACATTGAAGAGGTTGCTGAAAGTACTCCGCATTTAATCTTTACAGAAGAAATTGACCCAGCTACAGGATTGTTAGGTTTTCAAGCAAGAAAAATTGCTTTTAACTTAGGTCTTTCAGGTACTGCGTTCAAAGAGATGACAAAATTCGTTGCATCATTATATAAGGCATATGTAGAAAGTGATTCTAATATGTTCGAAATTAACCCAGTATTAAAAACATCTGATGATTTAATCATGGCTGTTGATGCTAAGGTTTCTATTGATGATAATGCACTATACCGTAGAAAGAAGTATGCTGATATGCGTGATCTTAGAGAAGAGAATGCTATTGAAGTTGAAGCAAGAGAAGTTGGTCTTAACTATGTAGATCTTGATGGTAACGTTGGTTGTATGGTTAATGGAGCAGGTCTTGCAATGGCAACTATGGATTTAATTAAAATGGCAGGTGGTGAACCAGCTAACTTCTTAGATGTTGGTGGTACTGCAGATGCTAAAAGAGTTGAAGAGGCATTTAGAATCATATTAAAAGATCCTAATGTTAAAGCAATTTTGGTTAATATATTTGGTGGTATCGTTCGTTGTGATCGTGTAGCACAAGGAATTGTTGATGCTTACAAGAATATGGGTGATTCAATAAAAGTGCCGATTATTGTAAGATTACAAGGTACTAATGCTGAAATAGCAAAAGAGATTATTGATAACTCAGGACTAGCAGTACAATCAGCTGTACAGTTCCAAGAGGCTGCAGATAAAGTAAAAGCTGTATTGGCTTAAAACCAATTCACTTATAGAAGTATATAAAGACTACTCCGAAAGGAGTGGTCTTTTTTTTTACCCATACAGCTCTTGGTATTATTGAAAATGTAGTTTATAGTATTAAAATCTGCATATTTTATTAATATAATATTAAATAGATGTTAAAATTATCATATTAATATTTTAAATGCGTTATTTTGTGGTATACGTAATATGTGCGTATGTTTTCAAACCTTTAAAATATATAGTATGAAAAAAGTTAAGATTTTTTTAATCGCAATTTTGGCTCTTTCAATTGGTACTGTAACAGCCCATGATAAAGAGTCAGAAAAAGATAGGGGCACGGAAATTATTACCGCCCAAATTCATGATATGCTCGCAGATCAAGAGATACCTGATAATATAAGAGGAGCAAAAGCTGAAGTTAAAATAGCTTTAGCTGATGATGGTGTTTATAGATTACTTTCGGTAAATTCTAATAATGAGAATTTAAAACATTTTTTAAAGGATGGTATTGATTTTCAAAATCTCACACCTGGTAATAAAGATTTAGTTTATGTTATACCGATAGAAATAGCTGAATAACAGATTTAATATATACAGTAAAAAAAGAACGCTTATACAGCGTTCTTTTTTTGTTTAAAAACCAAGACACATTTATATAAATACATATTTATTGTATCTGCAGTTTTAATTTATGGTAATTATAAATGGTTGCAATCTGTATTTTAAGTTACCGAAATGAAATAATGGTTAAGACTTATAATCTATGTTTTTTTAGCGACTTGTATTTCTAAATTTGGGGTGTATAATTGAGGAATTAGTATTAAAGAGATGTTAAACTGAGTGCAAATTGTAACATTATCATTTTACAATCGTCTTTTTAGTAATTCATCATCAATCAATTATTAATCATACTTCAGAAAAACTGAAGTAAAAAACAAAAAGTCATGAGAAAATTAAGTTTAGTAGTCGTAGCTGCAATGCTACTTGCAACAGGTAATGTATTAGCTAACGATGTAAAAGGTGAAAATCCTTCTAAAAATCTTTCAACGCAGATTTCAGAAATGCTAACGGAGAATAACTTTTCTGAAGAACACAACGATTTAACTGCACAGGTACGTTTTACCTTAAATGCAGATGGTGAAATTGTCGTATTATCTGTAAGTACAAAATTTGATAAAATGGAAAGTTTTGTCAAAGCCAAATTGAACTATCAGAAGGTTAATTTGGCAGACGTAGAGGAAGGTAAAGTATACACCATTCCTGTACGAATAGAGGCTTAATTATTTAATTATGCCATAAAAAATCTTAATACACAGAGGTGTATTAAGATTTTTTCTTGTTTTTATACTTCACAGAGCTAACGGCAGTATCTACCTTATTCATCTGTTTTGTTTTAAAATCTTTTCTTTCATTGTTTTGTTGAGTAGGTCTTTTGGTGCTGGTAGACATAGCCAATAGAACTTCTCCTGGTATTTTAGGGGCATCTTTTGTGCCACGCAGATGAATAACCAAACCATTTAAAAAATTACGTAACACTTGATCACCGCATTCCATATAGTTAGGGTGGTCTTCATTTCTGAAAAATGCACCTAATTCACTTTTAGAAATTTTAAAATCTACAAGCTGCAAAATATCAACGATTTGGTCATCACGGAATTTTAAGGCTACTCTTAGTTTTTTAAGTATATCATTATTTGTCATAACACAAATTTAAGGACTGCAAGTTATTATAAAAATATGACCTGTTGGTTGATGTACCTTGTTAATAGGTCGGTTTTATCTAAATCTAAGTTATTAAATTTCAATTTCGATGCAGAATATATGCATCTTACTAGTATAGTTTATGAAGTGAAAATTTTAGCAGGCTAATTCTAGGTGACACCTTAGTAAAAACTAAACTCATACTTATAGTTAACATTTATATTAATTTTTTTATCAGGTGTAACTTTATACTCTAGTTAAATTGATTTATATGAAATAAAACAGCTGACTTTTACGTTAAAAATATGTAGCAGCTGAATATCAATTTGTTACGTAAGAATATGCCTACGACTAAAGAAAAATTGAGTATTTTATCAGAAATGATTTCGTTTGCGAAAGTCAATAACGAGGTGAAAGAATCTGAGTATGATTTTCTTTTTTCGGTTGCCCAGCAATTAGAGGTAAGTAAAAAGACTTTTGATAGTCTCTTTACTTCTAACGTTGAACATATAATTCCTAAATCACAATCAGAACGGTTATTACAATTTCATAGGCTCATATTGCTAATGAATGTAGATGATGATCAAGATATCAATGAGGTCAAAAGAATTTTTGATATTGGTTTAAATATGGGGTTGCCACCAGGTGCAATTCAGCAAGTACTTTCTATAATGCATAAATACCCTAATAAAATAGTGCCGCCAGAAGTGTTAATTTCTATTTTCAAGGCACATTATAATTAAGACCAAGATATAAAGTCGGCATCCAATTGACCAAGGTCTCTTTTGTTCTCGATATTACTGTTTGCGTCTGCTCTTAATTCATCGATTTCTGCTTCTATGATTTCTAGTTGATTAGAATTTATCACGTGATTTTTAAGAGTCTTTAGCATGTGCATCAGTTTTCTCATAACAGTAATATCATGTTTGCAATAAAGTCTGTACGTTGCCATTACATTAAATAACACTTCTGAAAATTTTGAACTTCTAATAAGTGCCCAATTTTCACCATCATCATCGGTAAGGTATTCAAAGTCTGCTTTACGTATTAAATCTAAGAAGAGCGAGGTTAAGTAGTCAATAGTGTTTAAAGCCGTGCCTGGGTCGTTTATACCTGGTGACATGGCTTTCACTCCAATTTCTGATATTTGTCTAAAACCATAGATGTAATTTTCTCCAATGAGCTCTTCGTGACTAAAAAGTAAGTTGCTTATAATTTTTTCTTTTAAATCATTATCTAAAGGTTTTTCAGTTTTAAATCCAATAGTGCCATCTAAAATAAACTGTCCCTTATGTAATTGAATTTTTATTCTCATCGAGTTCTCTTTACATATCTCGAGTAAATTATCGTTTAAAATTCCGTAGAAATATCCGGTTTCGGTAATTTCATACGCTTCCCAATGTTCTTGATCAGGAAATACTAAAGTTTTTTTTTCTTGGTCTTTTACAATTGATCTTATTTCAGATTTTGTTCTAGAATGAATTGCGGTTAAAATATTGCCTACTTGTATCGCTTGAGAGATATGATGAATAAAATAGATAAATGCTGCTAAACAGCCTACTACTAAAATAATTCCTGCCAGTACCGAGAAGCCTGGTGTTTGATAGTTGTCTTTAGTAGGTTCTATGGAGATAAATATGAAAATATTATATAGAATTGTGCCGATATAGAGACCTAGTACAATTTGATGTTTTTGGTCTGATACAATACCAGGTAACACTCTTGGTGAAAAATTACTTGATGCTTGATTTAGTAATACCATTACCATTGAAAAACTAAATACGGTCAATGAAATTAAACCACCTATAAGAGTGCTTAGAATTGTCTTAGCTGTATCTGTGTCATCAATAACCAAAGCTGGAGCAATTTCCATGATATGTGCGGAAATGTCTTTTTGTTCCAGATAAATCATTAAAAAAGCCGTTAGCAATCCGCCCAAGGAGATTACTGTGGGAAAAAAAGCAATTCTAGATTGAATGTGGTCTATAAAGTTGGTTAGTCTGTCCATTTTAAAAATTCTATCCATAAATCTAGTGATTGTGGTTATGGAAAAACGGCTGATATGCTAAAATTACAGGCTCGTATAGATTAAAAGTGACAAAATGACATTTTTATAAATATAAAATATGTCATTATGGCGTATTTATTTGAGTGGTACATGATTTGTTCTATTCATATCGGCTATAAAATTAATTTATTTAAAAAATAAGATTATGAGTTTAACAAAGAAAAATGAAGTATTGTTCCCAGCTTTTATGAATGAAATTTTTAAACCAGATTGGTTTGGAGGAACTGAAAATGCGCGTGCTGCAGTACCGGCTGTAAATATTAAAGAAAGCGATTCAAATTTTGAATTAGAGCTTTTTGTGCCGGGTAGGGTGAAGGATGATTTTAAGATTGAAATTGACGATACGGTGTTATCTATTTCAGCAGAAATCAATGAAGAAAGTGAAGAGGTGAGAGAAAATTTCACTCGTAAAGAATTTAGTATATCTTCTTTCAAAAGGGCATTTACTTTACCAGATACGGTTGCAACAGATAAAATAGAAGCAACTTATGAAGGCGGAATTTTAAAATTTAATATTCCGAAAAAAGAAGAGGCTTTACCAAAGCCAAAAAGAATGATTGAATTAAAGTAAGTTTTGATTAGTAGGTTTTTTAGGTTGGTTTGAGTTGTTTAGTTAAGTGCTTTGAGAAATCAAAGCACTTTTTTTATGGTAGTTTTTCGGTCAATACCGCAATGCATGAAATTATACCCTCCTTATAATTCCCCATTCTTAGATTTTCATTAGGGGCATGTATGTTATTATCTGGGTTAGGAATTCGAATAGATACTGCAGGTATATTCAATGCTTCTAAAAATGGTGCCATGGGTTGGGATCCGCCGGTAGTTCTCATATTTATTATTGTATTACCAAACACTTTAGTTAAAGCCGAATTTAAAAACTTACCGATTGAACTATCCATTTCTGTTCTAAATGGTTTTGAGCCAATTCTGTAATCGAGAGACACGAGTTTAGGGTAAGTTGCTCTTTCTTCTTTGGTTGGTATAGAGTCCACGATGTAAAACCCCTCTTCTTTAATATGAGCCCGTAGTAATTCTATTTGTCTTTCCCCGGGCGTTTCAGGTACTAATCGCATATCTATTTCAATGATAACTTCTTCAGGTATTAATGTGCGGACTTCCTTACCTGTCCATCCTGCTTTTAAGCCTCTAATATTTAAAGAAGGAAACTGCAACGCTTCTTGATACGTGTCTGCAACTTCTTCAGAGTTGGCAATGCCTAGTCTCAAATTTAGACTGTCTATATTTTCTGGTATAGAATTAAGTAGTTCTTTATCGCGTTCAGATAAATGAACACCATCATAAAACCCAGTAATTTGAACTATGCCTTTTTCATCTTTAAAACTACTTATTAATTGTGCTGCCTTAAAAACTGGGTTTGGTGCATAATTTCCATACTGACCGCTATGCAATGCATCGGTCGAACCAAAAACTGTAATTGTTGCTGTAGTAATACCTCTGGCGCCATATGTCAAAGTTGGTAAATTAGAAAGATGTCTAGTGCCGTCCATTATCAAAAGCATTTCTGATTGTAAGAGGCTTTTATTTTTAAGAACAGCTTTTGGTAAATCTGGTGAGCCAAGTTCTTCTTGAAAATCCATGATTACTTTTATGTTGTATTCTGGAGTGATACGTTGTTCTTCTAAAATATTCAGCGCTGAAATTAATGACATCGCCGGACCTTTAGAATCGGATGCAGATCTTGCAAAAATTCTAAGATCATCGGGTATATTTTTTTGATTAGAATCAAATTCTTCCGTTGTCCATTCTCCATTTTTTAAGGTCTTGAAAACGGGATCAAAAGGATCGTTTTGAGACCACTCAGAACGGTCGACAGGTTGCCCGTCAATTTGTAAATAAAATAAAATACTCTTTCTGTTTTTATGAAAAATTTTCTCGGCAAAGAGTAGGGGTGCACCTTCGGTAATTATGGTCTGTGTTTTGAATTTTAAACTCTTAAAAACACTATCGCACCATGCTTTATTATTTTCAATTTGTTCGGGAAAATTACCGTCATTTGGTAATCTTAAAAAATGATGTAAATTCGTAGAAGCGGTTATGAAATTTTCATCGACCATTAATCTAATGTCATCGCTTTTTAACTTCTGTGAAAAGCTATTTAGGCTACTGCTTATACATACTGCAATAAGCAATAAATTCACTAAATTTTTCATTTTATATAGAAATTATATGATTTAGTCTTATCTAAAAATTTTATTTAAATAATTATTATTCAGTATTTTATGTAATTTTAAGTAAAGTTTAAATATATCTAACTTCTATTTTGGTTAATTTTGCCTAAACTTGACTTATTCTTGTTCTTGCAATGACTTTATTTCGTCTCTTAATTTCGCTGCTTGCATAAAATCTAATTCTTTAGCAGCTTTTTCCATCGCCTTTCTTTTGTCTTTTATGAGCTTTTCAATTTGCTCTTTTGTAAGATAATCCATGTCTGGTTCGGCAGCTCTCAATTCCTCTTTTATAAAGTGATATGTAGAGACTGAATTCTTAGAAAGTACACTGTCCAAACTCTTGTTCAAAGCTTTCGGCGTTAGGTTATGGTCTGTGTTATATTGTATCTGTTTTTGCCTTCTGTAATTTGTTTCGTCGATAGTTTTTTGCATACTCGCCGTAATCTTATCTGCGTACATAATTGCACGTCCATTTAAGTTTCTTGCAGCTCTACCAACTGTCTGTGTTAACGATCTATTGCTACGTAAAAATCCTTCTTTGTCGGCATCTAAAATAACCACTAAAGAAACCTCTGGTAAGTCTAATCCTTCACGTAATAAATTCACTCCGATAAGCACATCAAATATTCCCTTTCGCAAATCTTGCATGATTTCTACACGCTCTAAAGTGTCAACATCACTATGAATATATCTACACCGAATATTGATTCTGTCCATATATTTAGCCAACTCTTCTGCCATTCTTTTTGTCAAGGTGGTGACTAAAGTCCGCTCATCTTTTTCAACACGAATTTGAATTTCTTCTACTAAATCATCAATTTGGTTCAAGCTCGGTCTTACCTCAATTATGGGATCTAGAAGTCCGGTTGGTCTAATCACTTGCTCGACATATACACCTTGACTCAATTGCATTTCGTAATCTGCGGGCGTAGCACTTACATATAAAACTTGATTTTGTAACGCTTCGAACTCTTCAAACTTTAATGGTCTATTGTCCATCGCCGCCGGTAAACGAAAACCGTAATCAACCAAGTTTACTTTTCTAGAACGGTCACCGCCATACATGGCATGTACCTGAGGTATTGTAACGTGACTCTCATCTATTACCATTAAATAATCATCGGGAAAATAATCTAACAAGCAGAAAGGTCTAGTGCCTGGCTCACGACCATCTAAATATCTAGAGTAGTTTTCTATACCTGAGCAATACCCAAGTTCGCGTATCATTTCTAAATCAAAATTGGTACGTTCTTCTAATCTTTTTGCTTCTAGCGGCTTCGCAATATCTTTAAAGTAGTCTATCTGTTTAACTAAATCATCTTGTATGCTATGAATTGCATTTTGTAAAACATCTTTAGAGGTCACAAACATATTTGCTGGGTAAATAGTAAGTGTCTCGTAAACTTCTATAATATTATTATTAAATGGGTCAAAAGCTTCTATTTCTTCAATTTCATCGCCAAAAAAGTGAATTCTATACGCATGGTCGGCATAACTAGGAAAAACGTCTACAACGTCACCTTTTACCCTGAAATTACCGTTCTTGAACTCCGCCATAGTTCTAGAATATAGCGATTGCACCAAGAGATGCATAAGTTTAGTTCTAGCAATAACTTGATCTTTTTTTATGGAGATGACATTTTTCTGAAATTCAACGGGGTTACCAATACCGTACAAGCAAGAAACTGAAGCAATAACAATGACATCTCGTCTACCTGAAAGTAGCGAAGAGGTAGTACTTAGACGTAATTTCTCAATATCTTCATTAATAGAAAGATCTTTTTCAATGTAAACACCACTTGTTGGGATAAACGCCTCAGGTTGGTAATAGTCGTAGTAAGATACAAAATACTCCACCGCATTATCAGGAAAAAATTGCTTGAACTCGGAATATAACTGGGCTGCCAAGGTTTTGTTGTGCGCTAATAATAGCGTCGGTTTTTGTACTTCTTCTATTACATTGGCTACCGTAAATGTTTTGCCAGAACCGGTTACACCTAATAATGTCTGATATTTTTCCTTCTCGTTTATACCTTTTACCAATTCTTTAATGGCATTTGGCTGATCACCAGTGGGTTTGAAGTCTGATACTACTTTAAATTTCATGCTATAAAATTACGAAAGAAGTGCCAGTTAAAAGAGTTCAATAAAGAGAATAGTGACTACTATCGCTTTAAAGAAAAATGACCTTTAAAATCTTTGCCATCAGCAAGGGTAAATTTGAACCAGTAATCAGACTCTGGTAAGGCTTGACCTTTCATGGAACCATCCCAACCAACGGAATTAGAATTAATTTGATGTACTAGTTTGCCGTAGCGGTCATAAATGAGAATAACCTGATTACTTGCGTTATCGTTAATACCTATGAGTTGCCAGGTATCATTACTGCCATCTCCGTTCGGGGTGAAGAATTTCGGAAAACCAATAACCGATATTTGCTCTTCATCGATACCGCAACCATTTTTGTTACGAGCATAAATGGTGTAAAAACCAGCCTCTACATTGTAGAACTTTGGTTCGTCTTGGTAATTTTCCCCATCGAGTGAGTACTCATATTCATCTTCACCTTGAACTTTTACTGCTATAGTGTTCGCATTAAAAGATTCTTGAATGTCTATGTCTTCAATAAAAACTGGCGATGAGGTGGTAACAGTAAAATCTGTATAGCCAGAACAGAACAGTGTTTCTCCGTTGCTTTGATACTGTGTTTCTACCTCTAAAATATAACTACCTTCTTCACTAACTAAAAGTTGTACATCATTTCCTATTTCTGAAAATTCTGTACCATTATCTTTAAACCAAGTATATTTATCAAAACCGGCAGGAGCACTAATTACCAAAGGCTCTCCATCTGTACATGCTAAATAATTCTCGTCTAAAACCACCTCTGGTATAGGGTTTACTAATAGCTCAATTTCTTCTACGCCTTGGCACTGGTTATTTGCTTCAAGCCGAACATATAACATGGTTGAAGTGGTTCTAAAATTTCCGTCAAGCGGATTTTGCTCTAAGCTAGCATCCTCTAAATTTTCATAAAATACCACATCTAAACTAGCATAATTGTTCTCACGTATGCCTTCTAAATTAAATGTACTTTTTAGCACGCCATCATCTAAATTATCATCACAGGATTGAATAGGACTTATGGTATTTAGATTAACTATCGTAGGGTTGACGTTTATTGTTATTTGACCCAGATTCTCACATTGTCCAGAGATAATTTTAAAATAGACTATGTGGTTAAAAGGGGCGGTGTTGGTATAATATTCAGGGTTTGTGATGGTATTATTTACAGATCGGTCAGCTTCTGTTTCGTAATAGAAAATTGCAGTATCATCAACTTCAGGAAAAGATTGACCTAAATCGATACTGGTAATACCATCTAATGAATTCTCATCAATATCACATTGAATTAAATCTACGTTGGCAGGAAATTCTGATGGGTTAACCGTTAACGTTATAGGGTAGGTGATATAACAAATTGTATTTATTATTGGTGTTACCCGAGCGTAAATTATGATGCTTTCAGTATTAAAAATAGGGTTTGTAATCGCATTTGTACCTGCCATTGCCTCATTTTCATTAAGGTGAAGGCTTACTTCATAATCTGAATTATTCTGTATTGCGTTTTCTGCATCTTTAGTAATTTCAACAATTGAAAAATCTGCTTGATCATTATTATCGGTGTCACAATTACTGTAGCTAAGTTCTGGCGGAGTATCAAATGATGAGGAATTTATACTGAAATCTACTATCTCGAAACATCCGTTTGGGTTAGATACTTTTACATAAATTCGATTTCTTAATCCTGAATATGAAAAATTTGCAGGATTGATAATTGCATTAAAATCGTCAAATGCATTACGGTAAGAGGTGTAGTATGATATATTTACGTTCGGTGTGCTTGTAATTGAAGCCTCCTTCTGGGTTAAATCAATTAAGGTAGTTTCGGTATTATGGCAAACCTCAATATCTTGAGGTGCTGAAACTACTGGTGATGGTAGAAAACCAGCAGTACCTGTCCAGTTTAAATTGAAACCACCATCACCTATAGGTCTATCTATAAGAATATAATAATGTTCACCAGCAGTAACCGGTATAGAAGATACATAGGCATTACCTAATTCACCGGGACCTTCGTTTTGATCTGTTTCTGTGCCACTTAGTCCTGTAAAATTACTTGTTAGTCCAGCTTGTAGCGGATTGGTTGTCGAGCATCTAATTGGACTTTCTAAATTTTGACAGTCGTTATCTGGACCGAAAATAAAGAAATCATAATCTACTTCAAGGTCGCTATCTTGAGGTTGTATGGTAAAAGCAAGTGTGCCGGTAACAGCAATGTTGACACTTAACCAAATACTATTTAATTCTTCGGTTACACAAGAATTAGTTGTGGGATCTAATTCTTGTGTTCCAAAACCACTAACATTACTTGAAATGGTACTGTTGCCGCAAACAACAACTGCATCGATACAATCGCTAGCTTGACAAAAAACACATAGATAACTAAATATTAAAAAAAAGGAAAGATAGAATTTCATAGTGTCTAAATATGTTCTGAGACTGAATATAGTAGAAAGAATAAAAACCTTATTGTTAAGGTTGATAAATACTAGTTAATTATGATGTTTTTCTACTGGATTTCCCTTAGAATTGAAACTTGATTTGGTTTTGTTATTCGCCAACCATGTGGTCAGCGTTTTAAACTAAAATGACCTTTAAAAAGCTTATTGTTTGATACTGCTTTGAACCAATATTCAGATTCTGGTAGTTGCCTCCCATTTAAATTTCCGTTCCAACCCTTTGTATTTGGTGCTATTTGTGCTATTTGTGCCCCGAACTTATCAAATATATAAATTACAGATACATTGTTTTCAGCTGTTGCAAATGGCGGTATAAACTGCCAGTAATCATTAATTCCATCTCCATTGGGAGTAAAGAAATTAGGGAAACCGTTCACCGTCAAATCTTGCTCAACTAAACGTTCGGCAATTCCACATCCGGCTTTATCACGGACATATACTGTGTGGTTTTGTAGCGAAATATTGATAAATCGATTAGAATCTTGATAAGGTCCGTTTACATTATCTAACGCATATTCATAATCGCCATTTCTGGAAGTAACTATTTCATAATTGAGTGAATTGGCACTAAATTGCACTTTTACATCATCTATTTCTGGCGCTTGTGATATTTCTACTTTAAATGTTTTTGAAGAGGCACATTCAAACAATATACCAGAGTCTTCAATGTTTACATAGGCTTCGTAAAGATATTCACCCTCTTCCGTTATTGATACTTCTGAAGTGGTAGAGAGTAAAGTCTCATTTCCTCTATCATCTAACTGAAACCATCTGTACCCGTCTGCTTCATCCGTTGCTGTTATAGTATTAAATTCGTTGCCAAGGCAGATCAACACGGAATCAGGGAAGGATAATTCGGGATTTATAACTAGTAGGTCTCCGCTTTCGGGATCAAAATAGGGTCCGCAACCAAGTGCTGTAGAAAAAGTTTCTTGAGTACAACCAATGGCTTCACCTGCTTCGTTAAAAGGGTAAATAGAAATAAAGAATGTACGGTTGGGCTCAAAATCAATAATAACCGTGGATGTCTTGAAAAATATGGCGTCATCTAGAATATTGGTTTCAAAAGGTGATGTGCCTATAGATACTCTGTAACCTGTAGCATCTGGTACAGCGTTCCACTCAAGTGTCGGACTCAACGGTACATTTGTTTCTCCGTTAACGGGGGAAATCATAGTGGTACATAAGGGTAGAATAGCTTCTGGTGAAGTGGTAAACATAGTAGAACTACAACCTGTTGCCAAGCCAATTCTGTTATATGGAATTAACGTGATATAGATTTCCGTTTCTGCGGGTAAATCTGCAGGTGGATTGTAGTTAAGCGAATTTTCAACATCTGTACTCGTAAGAATTTCACTTCCGTTTAGTGTTGTTCCAAGGGATAAAAAATAACCCGTAGCACTTGGTGATGAACCCCACGAAATATTTGTAGCTGTATTGACGTTTTTAGCATCGTTTGCTGGAAAAGTAGATATTGTACACTGCGGTGCTTCGCTCAAAGCAGCTGTCGTAAAACTTTGATTATCACAAACTATATTGGGCTGATTGAAAAAGAATAAGGTTATGGTTATAAATATTTCTGTACTCTCAGGTAAACCTGTCTCTGGGGTGAAAGTGGTAGCCGTGCCTACATTTCTTTCGTTCAAAATATCATTGCCTCCCGGGGTCGTTCCTAGAGAAATGATATAACCAGGAACTCCAGTTACAGCTTCCCAACTAATGGAAGCATCTACGGGAACCAAAGTGGTGCCATCAGTAGGACTAACTAAAACAGGACATTCTTGTGCCGATATTTTTAAAATACCAAATAACAGGGCTATTAAAAATATTGGCGCAGCCAGTATTTGGGGTATTCTTAAGTCCCATTTCTTTTTCATAGCATATTCCTAAACAATACAATATACTACAAATTGAAAATCTACACTTTTAGAATCCTGTTAAATAGGATTAACTGCTCTGGTACTTGAGATGAATTAAAGGTCTCGTTTTTTTAGAATTGCGTAAGAACCATATATAAAAATGGCAATCCAAGCTAAAACAATCACAATTTCATACCAATGTATGTAATAGTCCAATGCGAGTTTTTCTCCCATTTGGTTTGCAACAGATTGTACGGCACCTAATCTAGAGAATGGTTCTTTAATAAGATTGAACATGGCCTGTAATGGGAAAAAACCCATGATGGTATCAGTAGTTTCGCCATCAAAAAACTTCCATCGAATGATACCTCTAAAAATACCTTCAAAAACTTGCCATAGAATTAAAAAGCCAAGTGCAAAAGCTGACCTTTTTACCAAAACACCTAAGAAAAGACAGAAGGAAAAGAAACCAGTTAGTTTTACAAAAAAGGCTAAAAGGAATTCTAAATCGGTAAAAATGATAGATAATTCATTAAAATCAGAGTAAACAAGCCCCAAAATTAAAGAAACTATAAAAACGAATATGGTAGAAACTAGGGCGAAAGTAATAACAGTCAAGAATTTTGAAAGGATGAATTCTTTTTTTGATAGTCCGTCAATTAAATTCTGCTTTATAGTTTTATTACTGTATTCGTTAGACATCATTGAAACAATAACAATGGCTAAGAATAGTTTGAAGAATGCGGTGATAAATGTGTTGAAATGCCAGATATAAGGAAAGTTAAAAATACCCTGATCTGCTAAATGAAACTTTATGGGGCCGATATCAAATTTTATAGCCGCTACCAATGCGATAGAGGTTAAAAGCGCGAAGTATGAAATAATCAACACTTTGCTTGCCCTGTTGTTCCAAAGTTTTATGAATTCTATTTGAAGTAATCGTATCATGATGGTAGTATGTTAGGCGTTAGCGTTTTTAGTTAAGGCAAGAAATTGCTCTTCTAAACTTTCTTTTCGTTTTACTAAATGAGATACGATAATACCTTTGTTAAAAAGTAGTTTGTTCAATGATTGTGCATCTAGTTCTGAAGTTAAAATTGCAGTGACCAAACCATTTTCTTGTTTTATACTACCAAAATGATCATTAGTGCTCAAATATGATGTCAGTTTTTCTAGGTCGTCAGATTTTAATTCGAAAAAGCCGAAACTTGCTTGTAGGCTATCAACTCTGCCAGAATATAATTTTTCTCCTTTTCTTAAGATGACCACATGAGAGCATACTTTTTCAACCTCATCTAATAAATGAGATGCCAATAGAATTGTTGTTCCTTTGGCGGCAATAGTCTTTATGATTTCCCTAATCTGATGAATTCCTTGAGGGTCTAGACCATTGGTAGGCTCATCTAAGATTAAAATTTCTGGATCGTTCAATAGGGCAGAGGCAATAGCTAACCGCTGTTTCATCCCTAGGGAGAAAGTCCTGAATTTGCTGTTTTTTCTATCTAGGAGTCCGACTAAGTCTAGCTTTTCTTCAATTTTTTCTTTTGATACATCTTTGATTTTGCAAACTAATTTTAAGTTTTGCAAAGCGGTCATGTATGGATAAAAGTTTGGACGCTCGATTATGGCACCTACTTTTTTCAATGCTTCATGTGTTGAAGACTCGCCGTTAAACCATGCGAAATCTCCACTGGTTTTATTGACTACGTTTAATACAATACCAAGGGTTGTTGATTTACCGCTACCGTTAGGGCCTAAAATTCCGTAAACATTACCTTTCTCAATAGTAAACGATAAATCTTTTACTGCAGTAAGATGCCCGAACTTTTTAGTAAGATGATTGACTGTTAAAATATTACTCACGTCAAGTGTTTTTTTGATTGGTTACATATACTTGACGATATACTTGACGGAATGTTACAAAAGAAATTAATTTGCTGTTGCTCTGAACGTAATTCTTCTGTTAGTGATGACTGTTGTAGGGGTATTAAAATTGACTGTTATCGTTTCTGATGGGTCATCCGTAGTAATATTAGTATCGGTTTGATCTTGAGAATTACTAATATTATTGGTGTATGTGGCTGTTGATGTGTTTACATCTGGTAAGGTTGCCCGTGTTACTAAAGTCAAGGTTTCTAAATCTCCGCTGTCCATACCACCCACAGACCATTCCGGATAAGAAAAACTCCCTTTTGAAACTGATGATGATATTAATGAAATACCGTCAGGTAAAACATCTGTAATCACAAGATTAGAAACTGAATTTATACCATAACTTTCTACCGTAATAGTAAAAGTTACTGTTTCGCCATCGTTAACGGTGTTCTTGTCAGCCACTTTTTTTATGACCACATCTGGGTCACAATAATAAGCGGTTAATGGTTGAGAATCGTAAGTACAACCTCCTTTTGTAACTCGTACGTAATAATCGCCAGCTTGTGTTGGTGAATAGGTAGCGCTATTTGCACCAGCAATTAACACTCCGTTTTCAAACCATTGATAATCATCAAAATTAGGGTCAATAACTTCAACTTCAGCGGTTGGCAGACAACCACCTCCTGTAACCTGAAGATCAATTTCTGGTACAGTATCAAAACCTGAAAAATAGCCGGCAATACCTCTTGCGCCACTAAAACCTATAAAACCTACAGCTATCGGTCCTGTTGATTCTACCGTTACATCTCCTGTTAAATTTGCAACATAGTATGTTTTCCATAGGGTTGTTCCTGCCACTGCAGAAGAGGCGGGGAGGGTTACCGGACCGCTGCCATCCTCAACTGTAATATTGGCATCTGGTGTTGAGGTCGAGGCAATTAAAGTTACGCCGCCTGTCATTGTAATCCCGGCTGCATCTTCTATATGTGTAATATTATCTACCGTATCTGGTAACAAACAGTTTACGGGAGCAATAAAGTTTAAGCCTTGCGTGTAAATTGCACTTGCACCTGCCATTAATTGATAGGCATACGCATCTTTAGAGGTGGTTACATACATATTACCACCAGCTGAAGAAACAGAGTAATTACTCTCAGGTATTTCAAAATAATCGCCATCGTTAATGGTTGCTATTGGCGTGGTAGAACCATTCACATAAATTGCTGTTCCGTTTTGTGTACCTATAATGATAGGTATTTCTGTTTCACTTGTACCGTTACCTCTTATAAAAACGTATTCTTTACCAAGTTTGTTTTGGGGTACAGGTTGATCAATTGCCGCATCTCTACCTGAGTAACCTACTCTTGCACTAGTGTTAAGACCACCGTTACTTATAACAATGGGATTGTTGGAAATAACATCTGCACCTAACCAACCATCTGCATTTGCAGGAGTTTCTGCAACATAAGCTTCAAATACAAAAGATTCATTTGCATCTAAATTTATGGTATAAGAATCGGCTGTTATACCATCTCTATCATTACCTAATCTAAACTCACAATCTGGATCATATCCTGAAACCGTTACTGTAGTGCCATCTTCAGTAGCCATTATACCTAGTGAATTTGTTAAACTCGCTTGAGTACCTTTATTTGGAGTTCCTCCCCACTTAAAATGATTTCCCATCGCCTGCCTTCCTTTACTGGTAAGTGACGTTGCTTGTGAGCCGGATCTACCTCTATAGTTTACATAAAATTTTTCACCGCCTGGTGCTTCTAATCGTAAACCTCCATTGGTAAGCACAACACCGGTACTATCATTGACCATCATGGTAATGTTATTATCGCCATTTGCTAAACCTATTTCTTGAGGTGTAGTTTTAGATAAAGATGTTGTGGTGTAAAGTGTGGTAGATGTACCTTGATAAACATTTATCGTAAACGCAGTAGTTTCTGGGGTAGATAAATAAATGCTCTGTTGGGTAACAGCTTGATTATTGCCACCTTGTTTTAGCGGTGGTAAATAGTGAAGGTCGCTCAACTGGGAAAAGCCAGTTATGGAAACCATCAAAAATAAAAGAAATATGACTAATTTTTGCTTCATGATAAGCTTATAGGGGGTTTCTACTGTTCAAATAAACTTAAATAGTACTAGAACCACAATATTTAGTTGTAAAACCCTAGTTTTAAGTTGTTATCTCTAAAAAACAAGAGGTAGCTAAATTAGCTACCCCTTTTAATTAACTTATCTATATAAGGTGAAGTTTCCTACAAACTCTCTTGTGTCTGCTGCGCCATTTAATTTAATGATGTACCAGTAATCTCCAGTTGGTAACTCATTTTCTTGATAAAATCCATCCCAGCCATCTTCATTATCCTTGAAAGTGAAGACTGAACGACCATATCTATCATAGATGCTGATGAAAATCTCCGGATAAACCTCTATGTTTTCTGGCATCCAAAAATCGTTTTGACCATCGCCATTCGGAGTAAAGAAATTCGGAATTTCTATATCAATGAATTCAATGAAAATACTTTCTGTAACCTCACATCCGTTTTCATCAATAACAGTAATGTCATAGGTGTCTGTTTCGGTTATATAAAATATATTTTCTGAACCTTGTTCAACACCATCTATATAGAACGTATAGTTTTCTTTTCCTCCTACAGCAGTTGCAGTAATTTGGTTAATATTACTTTCTACAACCGTAAGCTCTAACAGATCAAAAGCTTCTATAACGACATCATAAGTAGCAATACATCCATTTGCATGAGAAATACTGATAAAATGATTGCCAGGAGTTAAATTACTGAAACTACCATTTAATTGCATTTCTGATGGATCTACGGTGTCCAAACCAAATAGAATATCATTTTCAATACTTGGATCGTTCAAAGTTATGCTCACATAATTACTAGGACTATTACCATCACATTCATAGACTGGTTCAACAATGGCACCTAAATCAACACCGGCATCTATAGTAACGATTATTGTTTCTTCACAACCTTGGGCATCTTCTATGTAAATGATGTAATCACCTGAGGCTAAGTTGGTAAAACTCATTCTGTCTTGTACAAAATCTGTTTCACTCTCTAAACGAGTGCTATATGGAGCAGTACCACCGATAATGGTTAAATCTATAGTGCCGTCTTCTTCGCCTACACAAATTTCAGGAGTGCTCTCTGTTGTTATTTCTAACACCTCTGGCTCTACAATGGTAGCTTCAATTAGCTCAAAACAACCATTAGAATCTTGAGCGATAATTATATAATCGCCTGGTGCCAATTCGTCGAACGTATTGTCATCGCTAAAACGATCTAAGTTTGGCGAGATTGCATATTGATATATACCTGATCCACCAAGCATATTAACCGTAATGCTGCCATCTTCTTGTCCATTACAGGTAACATCGTTGATAGTCGTATTGGCCGTGTCGATAACCAATGCTTCTGGTTCCGTGATATTGATTAATGCAGATGACACTTCACAATCATCACTTTGAACTCTTACATAATATGGTCCTGCCAATAAATCTGTAAACAGACCTGTTGTTTGATTTGCTCTTACTTCGTTAGTAAGACCTGCATCTGAAAATAATGCATATTGGTAGTTACCTAATCCGCCTTGTGCTTCGGCATTGATAACTCCGCTATTGTCACCGTTACAGCTAATAGTAGGGTTGTCGTTATCTAGTGTAACAGTTAAATCAACAACCGGGTTTATAGTAACGCTATTACTTATTACCGATACACAACCAAAACTATCTTGAATATAGTACTCATATGTATTCGGTAGCACACCTGTAAATAAATGGGTGTTAGGTCCGTTGATTTCATTCATAGCGTTGAATGCGGATGTTCCATCCGTATTCCACATATATGGACCAGTACCACCAGAAGCTGTTAATAAAAGCTGTGCATCATCTAAACAAGTTGCTCTTTGCTCAATAACCAATTGACCTCTAACTTCTACCGGTTCAGCAATTTCAATAATATTGGTTTCATCAGAACAGTTCAAGTCATCTAGAATAGTAACACTGTAATAGCCTGATCTTAAATTCATAAAAGTAGCCGTAGTCTGAGAACTAGATGTTTGTAAAAGATTAGCTCCAGGTCCATCACCATCATACGTTTTAAGAATGTATCTATAATTTGTTGATACTATTCTTGGTGTAAACGCAGCAGTAATTATTCCGTCCGTATCACCTTCACACTCTAGACCTACAACAGATTGAATATTTGCTACAATTGGTTCTGGCGGGGTCAACGTAAACGCATTGGTAAAGATTTCTGTACAACCTAAACTATCGGTTACTTCTACTGTATATTGACCATCACTTAAACCAGTGAATAAATTACTATTTACTTGGTTTGCAGTATAGGTTGTAGTAGAACTTACATGTGTTAATACAATATTGAAAGGTGCTTCACCTCCATTAGGAGTGATGTTTGCACTACCCATATCATTACTACAACCAACATCTTTTGTTTCTATTGTCGCTAAAGTTATTGCAGCACTAGGTGATGTAATCGTAAATGATCTTTCTTGAATACATTCCGGAGTACCAACTTGTGAAGCTCTTAAAATATAACTACCTGCTGCTACCGGAATAGAAGCTGTTGTTCCTGTTCCTGTAAAAGTATCGGCATCATCTGTACGTGTTGTAGCTGTTCCGTCGGCATTTAAAACTTCCCAGTTAAAATCGCCAGTATACGTAGCATCGGTAAACGTTACCTCAATAGCGCCATCGGTTCCAAAACATACTACATCAGAAAGTTTATTAACCTCAATACTAAATGTATTAGGGTCTTCTACGATATGAGTTCGTGTTATTTCACAACCAGTAGTTACATTTTTAATACCAATGGTATAGGTGCCAATTGCCAAGTTCGTAAATACATTGTCACCTGTCTGGTATGCAGCAGATGGTAAAATTCTAAACTCATAGTTAGCAAGATTTGCCGTGGTATTGGTAACTGTACTATTTACATTAATAGTAATGTTTTCACCACTGTTAATACAATCTAATGCTCTGTCGACAGTAATAGTCGCGTCAATAAAAGTATCATAAGGGTTTATGGTAACAATGTGTTCTGCAGAACAACCTTCGTCATCATATACACGAACAATAATATCACCACCAGCCGCATCTGTGTGCGTATAGGTTAAACTACTACTGTTTTGAAGAACATCAGTTGTTGCATCATTTATAAATTCAAAACGATTATATGTACCACTTCCACCACTTATTAAACTTGCGTCTATTGTTATTGTGGCATTGTCACTGTCATTACCGGTAGCACAACCAAATTGATCAGGAACGGGAGCAGTAAATGCTACAGCTGCATTTTCATCTACAACCACTGTTTTTAATGTAGGGCAGTTATTTGGTCCTCTAGCGGTTACATCATAAGATCCACCTGGAAGTCCGATGAAAGATTGTGTCGCCGCATCCCAAGATGCACTAGCAGGCATTGGGTCTAAAATATAAGTCAACGGATTGTTGCCGTTATTTACTTGAATCAACTCTATGCTACCGTCATCAGCACCTGAACAACTAACCTCAATAGGAGTTGCCGTGAAATCTGGACGAATAGCCGCAGGTATTGTTACATCAAAAGTTCTAAAGCAATTTGGTGATGCAGTACCAATATCATAAACATTGATTGTGTAAATTGTATCTACAGTATTGTTAGGTACGCTAACTGGTACGTTCATGGCTCCACCAGTAAGAGTCTGTCTTGTTTCAACATCTGCTGATGAGCTGTCAAGAATTTCAAACTCATAATTTCCAGAACCTGAAATACCTTCAATAGCTATTTCAGCCTCAAAACCGGCATCACAGCCTAATTGTTTGTCTAAACTAGCTGATGCTTGTAGGGTAGGGTGTACCACTATATTTGTGTCTTCTGTACAACCGGTAGCATCTTTTATAAATATAGTATAGCTGCCAGCTGCTACAGTATTGTATATACCGCCATTGTTTTGATACGTGCTACCACCATCTATAGAATAAAGAATAGTTCCTGTGCCTGTAGCATCTATAGTAACCGATGCATTTGTATCACAATTTGAAATCACTACGTCATCAATAATTGGTGCCGCTGTAAAGCTCATAATAACATCATTAAGAGAATACGAACAACCAAACTGATCCTCTACAGTAACCGTATAAGTTCCTGCAGGAGAATTCGCCGCTATTTCAATTGGGTTATCACCTGTTGCTGTAATAGTAGTAAAAGTTGCAGGACCCGTAATGGTATAGAAGTAATCACCTCCACCGCCTTGTACATTCTCTATTAAAATTAATCCAGGGTTTTCACATGAAATATCTTGATCAGATTTTGCGACTCCTGTAATAACATCTAACTCATCTAAAATAGCATTTTCACTGGCACTGATACATTGCTGTGCACCACCGCTATCTATTTGGGTTACTTGAATATAGTATTCATTTGCAGAAAGTCCCGTTACGGTAATTGTATTGCTATAGGTTACAACACCTGCACTTTGATCGATAATATTATTATCGGTATCAAATAAAGTCCATTGCATACTAGGCTCGGTCAATCCGTCTTCATCAACTATTGTGTATGTGATTTCACCGTTGTTCGCTAAATTACAAGAGGGATTAATTTCTGGTGTAATAGTCATTGGTAGACCACCAGCAATTTCGTTTACATTAACAGTACTTTGTCTTATACAAGTGCTTGGTGTGTTATTATCTCTAACATAGAATACATAGGTTCTACCCGGTATTAAATTCGTGAATTGGTAACTACCGTGACCTGCAGTTACAACACTGCCGTCTAAATGAACACTACCACCTGGAAACCATGTAGCTGTACTTTCATCAAAGTTTGATGGGTCGTTAGAGAAAGCATATTCATAACCTGGTACGCCTTCGCCACCTTGTACTGTTACCTTTAATTCATCACAGTTTTCAACTACTGATGAGGTCGTAATATCTAAATCATCTAAAGGATAAGGGATTATCTCTCTAGGTAAATCTGTTTGACATATTAAATTGTTACTGCCATCTTTTGTACGTATAGAAGGGAAAACTTCATCTCCTGAAGTATACCCTCTAAACACTGTTGATGGCTGCCAAGTTATACCTCCATCAGCACTAAATTCAAGTGTACCTGCAAGACCTGTAGTTACATTATCAAAATCAAAGCCAAATTCGGTGGCTCCACCTGAACAATCGCTAGCATACGCTAAAATAATATCAGCTGTAAGTTCTGCTGGGGCAGTAATCGTTACCGTTTCAGTTTCTGAACAACCAGCTTTATCTGTAATGATTATATCATAAGTTCCTGCAGCTAAGTTGTAATAAGTTTTATTGGTACCTACTATATTAGTTTGTACCTGATCAGGAGTGCCATTTGTTACATCTACCAATCGATAATCGAAAGGAGATAGTCCGTCGTTAATAGTAACTTCAATATTACCAGTGCCATCATGACAATCTGGGTCTGTGGCTACTGCTGATATATCCAATACTGGGTTGGCAGCAATAGTTTCGGTTATCATCGTCTGGCAAGCATCTGTAGCATTTGCCTTATCTCTTACGTAGATGTCATAATCTCCAATATTAGCTAGTGCAACTGTTGTTGAATTACTAATTGAGAAATCAGCATCAGTAACTGTATTTCCAGTAGGAATAAAGGCATATACAAAATTATTGTCGCCACCTGATGCAGTCGCCGTTAAACTACCATCCCCACATAAACTTGCATTTACGGGTACTACACTTAATGAAATAGTCGGTGCTATTGTTATTGATTGTACCGCTGAAGCACAACCAAATTCATCATTCACTTCAACGTCATATGTACCTTCAGATAAATTACTGAATGTATATGTTACGTCTGTAATTGTTGAAGGCGTTTGCCAAGCTCCGCCGTTAATTCTAAAAGAATAATTACCATTACCATCGGTTACTGTGGCTGTAACAGTACCATTGTTTTGACCGTCATAACATTGTGTTGCGGTTAAGCCAAAAACAATTGTATCTGGTTGAATTACGTTTACTGTTGTTGTTGAAATAACTTCACAATTATTTTGATCTCTTACTCTAACATGATAATCGCCTGCAGGTACATTCAAGAATTGTGCTGATGTACTAAAGGCTCGTATAACAGTATTATCCGTTAACTCTAATTGATATTCATAACCAGGTGTGCCTTCATCTGCAGATGCTTGCAAAGTAGCACCTGTATTAAAACATGTGAATTCTGCTTTTTGTTCAAGATTTGCAGTTAATGCATTTGGTGATGTCAACGTAACTGAAGTCGCTGAAGTTGCTGTACATGTATTATCGTCTATTTTTTCGACCATAACACTATACGTGCCATCGGCAAGAGTTGTTGGTGTAGTAATCGGAGATGTTGTTTCCGTAACCCAAGTTGTACCTCCGTCTGTAGAATATTGATATCCGAAAGCAGGATCGAAATTAGAAACTTCGAAACGGATACTACCATTATCACTACCATTACAAGTAGGGTCAGTGCTACTTAAAATAGCTACTTCAAAAGTTTTTCCGGTTTCTACTATAACTGAAATATCTTGTGTTTGTTCACATATCTCAGGAGTTTGTGAAGCTTGAATATCATCTAATACCAAGAAATTACCGTTGTCACTATCAAGGTTGGTGCGTAATACAACACCTACTGCAGTGTTTGCACCTGGGTTAAAAGTAACCGTTCTTAAGTGCCAGTCGTCTGCATTGTTGTTCTGTGGAACTGCTGCCGTTGCCTGACTACTGATTACATTGCCTGAACCGTCAACCAATTCTACCAATATTTCTGGGTCGTTACCTGAAGCATTATCTATTAATATATTGTATGCATAAAATGATATGGTGATATCTTGATTGGCAAGTGCTTCCAACCCTGTTCTTGACCATAAAACATTATTATTCCCAGCAGAAGTACTTACTCCAATTGCCATGAATCTGCCATCGGTTATGCCAGAATGGTCGTTAGGACTTCTCCAAGATGCATTCGGGTTTGTTATTCTGTTGGTAACCGCATATTCAGCGTTTACAAGAATTCCTGCAGGACCTAAATTACAATCGGTATCTGTGCCATCTTGTGGTTCGTAGCAATATCCTATACCTATTTCAGCAATCTGCGTGGTTACACCGGCTCCAAAATCTTCAAGGAAAAGTGTACTTTGATCAGCAGCTATTAAACTTGTATAGCCAACAGTAATAGTCTGTGTACCAGATGCTACATTGTTGAAAATATTACTCTCCAATGGTGTGTTATCTGTACCATTTAATTTGTAGGTATAGGTAAAATCCGTTATGTTCGAAGGAGTAATTGTCACTACGCCTTCCCCATCACATTCATAAGTAATATCATTAGTAAAAGTAGGGGATATAATTGCACTAGGTACCATTATCTCCAAATCTGTAGAACAACCTAAGGCATCTTTTATTGCTAATTGATAGGTGCCTGGTGTTAAACGTTGTTCGTCAATAGTAGAGAAAGTGCTTCCTCCATCAAAACTATATTGGTAAGGCGCTTGACCACCACTACCATTTAAAATCTTAACTAGCGCAGTTGGTATTGTTGCACCTGATGTATCACATGAGGCATCTTCTATAATAGAAGGTGATGCCGTCAACGTAAACGGTTGGCTAACTTCATATTCCAATGTTTCTGTACAAGCGCTGCCAGTAGTACTACTAGAATCCATAACCGTAATAGTATAAGTTCCGGCAGAAATATTATTAAAGAAGTTTTCGGTTTGGTAATTCGTACCACCATCCAGACTATACTGATAAGGAGCATTACCACCAGATGCCGTAATCGTCAACACAGCTGTAGAAGAATCTGCACAAGTTATATCAGTGTTGGAAGCTGAAATAGTTATAGTTCCTAAATCTTCCATTTGTACGATATTCGAAAATCCATAACACCCGTTATCATCTCGAATTACAAATACATATTCTCCATCTTCATTAGGAATATATGTTGAAGGAGTACCTTCATATCCGAATAAGAATGTTGTATTTGATGTAAAATCTGAATCTGGGATGGTAGTTTCGTCCGTATATAGAGCTACACCATCCTTACTATAAATTGCAAATTCATAATCCGTAGTTCCTCCTGATGGAGTCAAGTTGATGACACCAGCGGTACAGGTTATATTTTCTTGGTTGGTAGCCGTTAATCTTAATTCTGGAATTTCGTCTACGGTGATAGTTCTTTCATCACTACAACCATCTACGGTAGTAGTTACAATAACATAGTCATCTGCCGCAAGACCTGTAAATGTATGGGTGTTGTCAGACGAAACTAAGTTGTTGGCTACTAAAGCTCCTTTACCACCACTACCATTGTCGAAGTAAAGTTCATAGCTATATTCTGGCGAAACGTTTAATGCTTGTATTGAAATAGTACCGGCATCGTTACAATCGAATGGAGTAGTGCTAGGGGTTACCTCAAAAATTCTTTCGGCAATACCAATTTCTTCGGTTTCAAATACACAACTGTTTTCAATTGGAGCTCCTGTTGATGGGTTAAGTTGCGTAATCTGAACTTTATAAGTACCGCTAGTACTGATAACAAAATTTGGACCTTGAGCAGCGCTGAAGGGTACTGCGATAGAATTGTTTTCTACATCGAATAATTGGTAACCATAACCACTACCTAAATCTATTACTCGTATAGAACCTTCGGTATCACAAATGATATCAGATGAATCTGGCTCAGGAATGTCTAAAGTATTTTGATATGCATTGAAATAGAACCTACTAAAACATCCGCCTTCATAACCTATTACTACTCTGTATTTGCCACTTTCGGTAACTGTAAAATTATCGGCATCTGTCACCTCGTTCCATGTCCATCCCCCATTATTATTAGCGCAATTATCACTTACATCGCCACAAGTCGCAACATTACAACTGGTTTCATCAAGTTTCTCCCATTTAATACTCAAAGCATCAGTTATGCCTAATTGAATAAAGGCACTATCCGTATCTCCGCATAGGAAGATATGTGGCATGGCACTATTATCATTTGAACATGTTACTGTTTCACCTTGTATGTCATTATCAGGATTACTGTCGGTATTTACTTGATTTAAGTAACTGATTATTGGGTTGGTCTGTGTTTCTCCATATCGTTCTACGGTAATTAATTCTGTATGATTAGCACACCCTGTAGATGATGTTTTTTCAACAATATAGTTGCCTACGGTAGTTACTGTCAACGTGTTTGAAGTACCGTCATTTAAAATAGTATCTCCAGAATCTATGGTACCATTATTATTGGTATCTATTGCCCAAGTGTAGGTGTCAAAACCTAAACCTGCAGAAAGTGTACCACTAGCACCACAAAGTTCTACTGAACGTGCAATATTACAATTTAATAATGCATCAGAAACATTGTTAGCCGCTACCTCTAAAGTAGTGGTACAGGCACCTGCTGGGTTACTGCCATCTTCGTCAGAAAAGGTATTCGTATTTAGTGTTCCTGTGTAATTTGCATATGCAAAATTCTCTAATTGAGCAGCACAAGCAGCAACAAATTCAGAACAATCGCCCGAAATTGAAACCGTTATTTTTATTTTATATTCTGGGTCTCCTACTTGAACCAATCCATTTGGAATGTTGAAATCAATAGTTCTTGTATTGGCATCATAACTATTAGTTACCCCAGGAGCATCATCAATGTTGATGTTGTCTAAAGTGACATTATTGGGTAAAATGTTTTTTATGGTAAAATTGGTGGCATCATCATCGCCTATATTTTGAAAACGAAGTACGTAATTATAGGTGTCTCCTAAATTTACATCTTGACCATTAATATCTGTACCACCCAATAGTTCTGAAGTATTGCCCAAAACTATTACAGGAGCAAATACTTGAGTATAAGATGCTGCATTGACGGTACCGTCAGCTGGGTCAACAACAGGAGCTCCTGTTCCATATTCTCCACCATCACCGCCATCTGTAGTATCATCCTTATAAAATTCATTGGCATCGCTACAACCATCGTCATCACTATCCAAATCTAAAGAATCTGGGTAACCATCATCGTCAGTATCACAACCAGCTGTTAGAAGGGTACCACGTAAAATGGTAGGTCCTTGTTGGAATTGGTCAATAGTAACTGTATTTGTACCAGATGTATTCCATGATATAGTATTTGCCGGGGTGTCCAAGACCATTGCTTCCAAAGGGCTATTGGTTGTTCTTTTAGCAAATAATTCAAAATTTCCGTTTTGATCTATAATAGCTCTCAGAATAGGATCACCAATTGATCCACTAATCGTCCAAACACTTGGATTGCCATCGGTGCCATGCATGGTACCATCTAAATAACGAGCTGTATTCCCTGCTACACCATTTTCAAATTGTATCTCGCCCGCAACATCATTTCCATTAATAGCCAATGTAAATGAATTATCTAACTCGTATATATCAAGAATTAAGTAATTGTTAACGCTAAGTAATTCACTAGTAACGGAATCGCCATTACTTATATTTACTGATAAGGTATCACATTCATCTTCATCATAAATTCCGTCATTGTCATCATCTAAATCAACAATATCGATTACACCATCATTGTCAAAATCGTTATGAACCAAAATATGTGCAGAGATACTATCTTCCGTAACATTGGCATCAACTTGATCTTGTGTATTATAAGCCGTGTTTGTTAAGCTTAGTAAAGGCAATGTATCTATTTCATCTGCAGTTACTTCTAAAGTTAAAAAGGCTACTTCACCTGGTGCTAGCGTACCAATATTCCAAACACTACCATTGAATGTTCCTGTTATTGTTGTTGCTTGTACTAATGTTAGTCCTTCAGGAATATTATCCGTAACCTGTAAATTGGTTATATCGTTAAAGTATAAATTCTCTGCTCTTATGGTAAAAGTGGCAGTTTCTCCTTCAATTATTTCAGATTTATCAACTGTTTTTTCAATTTGAACATCTGGTTCACAATAGAAAATCTGAATAGATTGGGAATCATAGGTACAGGGTCCTTTTGTACCCCTTACAAAGTAATCACCAGCAACGGTTGCCGCATAATCATATGAATTAGCACCAGGTATGGCTACACCGTCAAAAAACCATTGGTAGGCATCAAAATTATCATCTGAGGCTTCAAAAATACTTGACCCAGAAAAACATTCTCCTACAGTACCACCATTAATTTGTAGTACAACTTCTGGTACAGTATCAAACCCAGAAAAATAACCTGCAACACCACGAGCACCATTAAACCCGAAAAAACCAATAGCCATTGGTCCGGTTGATGTCACGTTAATATCACCATCTAAATTTGGAATGTAGAAAGTTTTCCAATCATCTGATCCAGCAACTGGGTCAGAAGCTGGTTTAGAAACCTCTACACCATTTTCATATACCTTTACATTGGCATCTGGGGTATTTACAGAAGCAATAATCGTTAATCCACCGGTAACATCCGTCCCGGCCATATTTCTAATATCCGGTATATTGTCCATTACATCTGGTAATAAACAGTTTACCGGAGCTACGAAGTTTAGACCTTGAGTGTAATTTGCGGCTGCACCAGCTAAACTTTGATAGGCATACACATCTTTAGAAGTCTGTACAAACATATTCGCACCTGCTGAATTGCTTGAATAATAGGTGCTCGGTATTTTAAAGTATTCACCATTATCAATGGTAGCAATTGACGTGGTACTGCCATTTACAAATATTTGAGTATTGTCTGCAGTACCTATTACCAATGGGAATTCTGTAAGTCCACTAGAAGAACCATTACCTCTGATAAATACGTAATCTTTTCCTAATTTATTGATAGGTACTGGCTGATCTATACCGGCATCTCTATGACTTTGACCATCTTGACTACCAAAGTTCATAGAACCATTACTGATTACGATATCTTTCGTTGACACTATTGAAGCCCCTATCCAACCATCTTCATGAGCTTGCGTTGGCGATGTACCTATGTAGGTTTCATAAACAAAAGACTCATTAGCATTTAATGTTATGGTATGGGAATTGGCAGTAATACCGGCTCTGTCATTATCTACTCTAAATTCACAACCGGGGTCATATCCAGATAAAACAACTGTTGTGTTGTCTTCGGTTGCCATAATACCCAATGTGTTAGATTTTGAAGAGTGGCTACCTTTGTTTGGCACACCTCCCCATTTGAAATTAGTACCCATTGCTTGTCTACCCTTTGCTGTCAGTGATGCAGCTTGAGAACCAGAGTTACCTCTGTAGTTGACATAAAATTTTTCTCCACCTGCAGAAATGAAACGCAAACCACTATTTGTAAGTACCGTACCAGTGTTTGCATTAGTTACAAGGGTAATATTGTTATCCCCATTTGCCAGGGTCCATAAACCTGGGTTAAGTCTGTCAATGGTAAACGTCTGTACAATTGTGTTAGAAGTACCTTGATACGCGTAAACGTTGAAAGGTGTCGTTTCTGGAGTAGATAAATGAATGGCTTGGTTCTGTATAGCTGCATTATTTTGACCTTGCTTCATTGGTGGTAAATAATGAAGGTCGCTCAATTGTGCAGTTCCTAAAAAGGAGCTTAATGCAATTAGAAAAAATAGTAAGAATTTAATGTTCGAGTTAATCTTAGTAATCATCGGTATGGTTTCAAGTAGTAATAAAACAAATAAAGCGAGTTTTTAGATCTTGGCTAAAAAAATGTTGTATACTGGCTATTTATGTTGTTGTAAGCGTTAATTCTATATGCTTGATAAAAATTATTGAAGTGAAATGATTAATTTGTAAGTAAATTTGAAGCATGTCAGAAGAACGATTAATGTCTAAAAAAAAACCTGCTTACCCTGTAAGTGAGGCTTTAGATGGCTATTTGGAAAATTATAGCCGTAAAACAGAAATACCTATATTTTATGATGACCTTCTTCGTTTTGCCGGCTCAGTTGCGGTGTATGATGATAATGATGTAGATACACTTTGGATAAGGGTATTTTACTCTGAATTTGAAAGAATGGAAATAGATGAGAGTTTGAAAAAAGTCTATTCTATTTTACTCTCTGATGGTACAGATAACATTCATAAATATTTAAATGTCGATTCAGTTGATTTTTGCACATTTGGTAATTCAAAACCTTTTCGAATTAAGGTTCGAAATATTTTAAATGACAACTTCACTTATTTTTATATTAAAAAGACCGATGCATCACGTATTTATGGTTTGGAATTAGAGCATATGCTGTCGCCTTATAACTTGACTTTTTTAGTTTATAAGGATACATTAATTGAGGAGCATATAGCCGGTATACCTGGGGATATGTTTATTAAAGATATGCTGCCGAAATGCACGGAGCCTGAAAAGGCACAGTTAGCTAAAGAATTTGTAAAGTTTAATGAACGTTGTATGATTCGTTTATTAGGTGATATGCGTTCATATAACTATGTCATTGTACCCACTCATGATTTTGACCATGTGGTTTATAAAATTCGAGCAATCGATTTTGACCAACAATGTTTTGAAGGTAAACTAAAAGTCTATAGACCTCAGTTTTTTAAAGAAAATTATAAAATGGTAGAGTTGGTGCGTAGTAAATTAACACGAGATTCTGTTGATCAATATAAATTGGAAGAGCGTTCTATGGTCGCTAAACGAATTTTAAGCTCAGGAAATAGAATTAAAAAATTACGAGCTATCTGTAAAATAGATGATATTTCTACACCAGAAAATATAGCAATGCTTAGAGAAGAAATAGAAGTTCTTACTATGGATATGAAATTTCAAACATGTACTAAAATGGGAGAAGTATTAGATTTAGCATTAGATTTTGTACGTCGTAATTATGAAGATGTTAGTGTAAAACAGATCATAGAACAAGATATTAAAGTAAATAATTAGGGTTTGAATAAAAAATCCTTTAAGCAAAAAGCCGATTATTTTCATTAGAAAATAATCGGCTTTTTGCTTATTAATAACCAGTGAATATATGAAATACTAGCTCTTTTGTTCTTTGTTAAAATACACCAAATAGTAATACATTTGTCTTTCTTCATCCCATCCTTTTTCTACAAATTTCTCTGCAGATTCAGGGTTGATAAAATCCATTTTTATTTGAATATTAGTGTCTAAATTAATGACATTCTTTATTTTTTTACGAGCATCTGATACTGCCTTGTTGGCAATGTCGAACGTAGAAACATCTTCAATACTAAACTTCGGTCCTTTCTCTGTTTTATAGTGCTTGAATTCTGGTATTAATTCCGGATTTTCCATTACTTCGTTTAAAAAAGTAGACTCTTCAAAAGAATCATTTTTTGCAAAATGGTTTACCGCACGGTTCATGAATAAAACCTCTTGTTGTTTGTCTTCGGCAGGTAAAACAACCTCTTTAGCAAAGTCTTGGCAAAATTTCAAGTAGTTTTTAGTCTTGAAGTTGTCATCTGAAAGTGGTTCAACACCTAAAAAGTTTTCTATCCAATACTTCGTGTCGTACTTATTGCTATCTACAGAAAGTACCTTATAACCCTCTTCTTTTTCAACATTGAAAATCAAACAACCCTTATCTAATTTATTGATATTAATTCCTTGTTGAATAACGATATCTAAATTGCTATTCTTTTCTTCGAACTGGATAAAATCGTGTTTTAACTCACTCTTGAAAATTCCAATTGCATCAACTTTTTTGTTGTCTAAAAGTAATCCAGAAAGGAAAGCTACATATACTTCTCCACTTTTAATATGAGGGTGATTAGATTGCTCAAATAATAATGAAGCTACTTTTTTTGAATTTAAATGTGCTTTTGAAGGGTCTTCAAAAACTTCACTTACAATTTTGTACAACTCGTTAAATTCTACATCAACCTCATTTGCGAGTTTATAGTAGTTCTCTTCTTTTTCTCTAAAAGGTTTAAAAAAATATTCTTTTAATAAACCAGTTGTTTCATCGTTAAGTCTAAATGGTTCTTCTGAAAGAAAAACACCTTCATTTTTATTTTTGTTACCAACTCTATGTATAGAAATACTTTCAATTTGGGTAGCATATAGGTTAATCATAAAATGTTCTAAATTAAATGGTTAGTAAGCGAAAATGTATTTTTGCTCGAAGTTTAGTTCCAATTTTCATCGAAATCTAAATCGTCGTAATTTTCAAAAGTATCATCAAAATCGAAAGCGCTGTTCTCTGCTTCAAAGTTCTTTTCTGGCGGAGTTTCTGGTAGCTCACCAAACGTAAAAAGTACATTAGGGTATGAGCGACCATCTTCATTTTCTTGCATATCTGCAAGCTCAACGAAAAAGGTCCACATGTTCATGAAATCGTATACGTAAATCAGTTTTGGGTTGTTCTCGGTCATGATATCTTCTAAGAAGGTTTCGTTCATTAACCGTACATCAGACCCAGATTCGCTCATATCAAAAAGAGCAATCTCTTCGTCTTGTTTCCACTCTTCATCACAGGTATAAAAAGAAGCCATTTCATTTCCTAAAAATCCAAATGCCTGAGTAATGGCATTATGAAATTCTTCTAATGAATTATGGGACTCAATCTCTAAATCTCTGAAAATATCTTCTTCAGCGTCTAGAATTACACGAATTTTATAAATCATACCTTAATTTTTGTGGGTCGGCAAAGTTACGAAGTTTTCGAGTCTTTTCTAGGTATTAATGCATCTAAAAGTATATAGAATTGAACTCCGAATAGAATAGAGGCCAATACAAGATGCAGCGGCTGGCTAGCAAAAGGGAAATCTAAATAGTTCATGGCAATACCCGTAAATACTTCAACTACCAGTAAAAACAAGACCCAGTAAATTTTAAAGTGTCCTAAATCTAATTTCGTAATTCTGTATGCTAAGAAAGCATTTACTACTATGACAATAATAGAAAATGAACGGTGAATATAAAATAGGAGTTCAGGGTTTCTCAACCAATGATCTCTTGCATTGTAACCGAAAATGTCTATTTGCTCGTCTATAAATTGTCGTACCTGGGTCCCCATAGCAATTTGAACAAGTGTCAATACTATTGCTACAATACTGATATTCAATACTAATTTATCATATTTAATACGTTTATTCTCTTCATTAGCTAAATAGATAACATAAAGTAATATCGCTACGATTACCAATGCCATAAGCATATGAACTGTAATTTTTGCGGGCTCTAAAACGGAGTATACAACCGTGGCGCCTAGCCAAGCTTGAAATACCATGCCAACAACGACTAACCATGATAGTATGGGTATGCGCTTTTTCTTCTTCCAAAATTTAATAGACATTATGGCTAGCAACAGGGTGGCAAGACCCGCTAAGGCACCAAAAAGTCTATTTATATATTCAATCCACGTGTGCCATGGGTTAAACTCTGCGTAGTCATGTTTGGTATACGCTTCCCAATTTGCGGAATTGAAAGAATCTTTTGTAGTAAATGATTCTTTAGAAACCTGTAAGGTTTCACGATAAATAATTACTTGACCTTTTTCAAATAATCTATCTGGTTGCCATTGTATCTCGGTTACTTCTGTTGGTGGTATATAGTAACCAAAACATTTGGGCCAATCTGGGCAACCCATTCCGCTACCTGTCATTCTAACTACGGCACCTGCGACAATCACTAAATAAACTAATACCAATGATGTTTTGGCAATTTTTCTAAATGTAATATCCATAAATAATATCCATTCTATTTTGTACTCTGTAGACCTAATTCAGCACCTTTAAGATACATAAAATCTTGTGCCGCTTTATATTCATTTGGAATTTCTCCCTCTAAAATTGCTTCTTTAATCGCTTCTTTTATAATTCCGATTTCCTTCGAAGGTTTTAATGAAAAAGTTTCCATTATTTCTTCTCCACTAATAGGTGGTTGAAAGTTTCTAACATGATCGCGAGCTTCTACTTCTTCAATCTTTTGGCGAACAACTTTAAAGTTTTGATGGTATTTACGTTGCTTCTTCGGATTTTTAGTTGTGATATCCGCTTCGCATAAAGTCATTAAGTCTTCTACATTATCACCGGCATCAAAAACCAACCTACGCACGGCTGAATCTGTTACATAATCTTCAGATAGTATAATAGGTCTTGAACTCATTAAAACCATCTTCTGAACGAATTTCATTTTCTCGTTCAATGGCATACGTAAACGTTTAAATAATTTAAAGACCATCTTTGATCCTACAAATTCATGTCCGTGAAATGTCCATCCAATTTTTTTATGGAATCTTTTGGTCGGTGCTTTACCTATATCATGTAACAAAGCAGCCCAGCGTAACCAAAGATCATCTGTAGCTTCAGATATATTATCGACTACCTCTAAAGTATGCCAAAAGTTGTCTTTATGTTTTTGACCTTCAATTTCTTCTATGCCTTGTAATGCGGTAAGTTCTGGTAGAATTAGTTCTAGTAATTCTGTTTTATGTAGTAATGAAAAACCTAAAGAAGGCTTTTTACACAAAATAATTTTATGAAGTTCATCTAATATTCGCTCATTAGAAACAATTTTTAGACGGTCTTTATTTTCGGTAATAGATTGTAAAGAGGGGAGAGCTATTTGAAAATCTAATTGGGTAGCAAAACGAATGGCCCGCATCATACGTAAAGGGTCATCTGAATAGGTAATGCCAGGTTCTAAGGGAGTTTTTATAATCTTGTTCTCTAAATCGGCTATACCGCTAAAAGGGTCAAGAAGGGCTCCGTAATTCGATTTGTTCAATGAAAGCGCCAAAGCGTTTATAGTGAAATCGCGTCTTTTTTGATCATCTTCTAAAGTGCCATCTTCTACGATAGGTTTGCGACTATCGCGCTGATAACTTTCTTTACGTGCGCCAACAAATTCAAGCTCTATGCCATGACTTTTGATCATGGCAGTACCAAAATTCTTAAAAACCGATACTTGAGGTTTGCCTTCTAATTTAGAAGCAACTTTTTCGGCAAGTTTAATACCGCTGCCAATGGCAACGACATCTATATCTTTAGGTATGTTACGTTTTAAAAAATAATCTCTTACAAAACCTCCAATTACATAACAGTCTACAGAAAGCTCTTCTGCAGCATCTGAAATAATCTCGAAAATTGGGTTGTTTAAAGCGTCTGTATAGCTCTCTTGCATGTTCTTATTCTCGAATAATCTTCACCGTATTATTATTAGAAAGTCTAATAATAGATGAGGCGGAGCTATTCTGTTTCTCACGATGCAAATTTACCACATAGTCCACACCTTTTAAAATAGCTTCATCTATATTTTGAAAAGATTTAGGTGTGTTGACCCCAGAAATATTTGCGGAGGTAGAAACAATTGGCTTTTTGAACTTACCTATAAGGTAGGTACAAAACTTATCTGATGCTACCCTTATGGCTAATGTATTATCTTCTGCAATGAGGTTTTTAGCTATCCCACGAGGTTTATCATAAATAATGGTAGTAGGTTTTGTAGAAAGATCTATAAGGTCATAAGCAAGCTCAGGTACTTCTTCGACATGTTTTTCAAGCATGGCATCATTGGCGACTAAACATATTAAAGCTTTGCTGTCATCTCGTTGTTTAAGTTTATATACCTTTTTAACAGCTTCTTCATTGGTTGCATCACAGCCAATTCCCCAAACCGTATCGGTAGGGTAGAGTATGAGTCCGCCATTTTCAAGAACTTCTATGCATTTGTTGATTTCTTCTGTCATGTCTATTTAACTGGTATTATAAAAAGGTATCTGGTGAAATATTGAAATATTTGGTTATCGACAACCATTGTGTTTTATTCTTGTCACCGCTAATATTTGATTTTTTCAGGGACTGCTTTTGAGAACCTATGATAGGAATTGGTGTTTTTGCCTTATTCTTTGCCTGTACAGCATTTGTTCCTGCCATAAGTGCCATAGCCTTAAACCATAAATCATCTGCTTTCGGTGCCAATTTTAAAAATAATGTTGAATCAGTTACTTTTTCTGAAAGAGATTTTGGTGGATATAAAACCCCCTCGGCACCAATAGGTATTACAGCAGCTGTATTAAATTTTGACCGTTTAGAATAAACCCAACCTCTATAAGATTGTAATTCACCATCATTGTTATAGGTAATATATCTGGTCTGGTTAGCTATGATTTTATTTGGATGCACTTGATGTTCTTTAAACAATAATCGAAGCCAGTTTTTTCTATAAATCATATCATCATCACAAGTGATAATAATATCATTGGGGAACAATTCTAAGCTATGAATGAGCTTTCTATGAGAACAAGTTAAATCAGAATACATGATTTCAAATAAATCACTTTCTAAAGAAGTTAGTTTTTTGGGAATTTCATTTTTTAAAGAATGATGTAACCATAAAACTATTTGTTTTGGTCGCGTATCTTGGTTTAAGAGACTTCTTATGGTTAAATGAAGTGTGCCTAGCCTTGAGGGAATAGAGGTTAAAGAAATAATTATCGGTATTTCCTTCTTACCCTCTGTTATCATGCTTTTAGACGAAAGGGCTAAAAGTTTAACCGAATTGTAAATTGATACAGGAATTTCTTTTAACTTCATTTTACAATGCTGTAATTTGTCTCTTTATTAAGAGACCGTCTTTTCTAGATCAAAGATAGATAAGAGTTTTATATTTTTGCAGTAATTTGAAACGTAGCATGGAGATTCCTAAAATAAGTATCATTGTTAGTACGTATAATGCCGAAGAATGGCTAAAGAAGGTACTTTGGGGTTTTGAGCAACAAATCTTTAAAGATTTTGAAGTTGTTATTGCTGATGATGGATCAAAGGCTCCTACGAAAGAACTACTTGCTGAAATGGCTGAAAAGGTACATTACCCAATTGTACATGTTTGGCAAGAGGATGATGGCTTTCAAAAATCTAGAATATTAAATAAAGCTGTTTCGGCATGTTCTGCAGATTATATTATCATGACCGATGGTGACTGTATACCTCGAGAAGATTTTGTTCAAGTACACTACATTAACAAAGAACAGGGTTATTTTATTTCTGGCGGATATTACATGCTACCCATGAATATATCTAAATTGATAACTCTAGACGATATTGAAAAACAACGATGTTTCAATATTCAATGGTTGAAAGAAAAAGGAATTCCGCAGACTTTTAAAAACAATAAACTTACTGCGAAAGGATTTATTTCTAAAATTTTAAACAGGGTAACACCTACTAATGCTAGCTGGAACGGACATAACTCTTCTGGCTGGAAAAAAGATATAGAGAATGTAAACGGATTTGATGAGCGCATGCAATATGGCGGTCAAGATAGAGAGCTAGGGGAACGTTTATTTAATTTTGGATTAAAGTCTAAGCAACTACGTTATAGTGCTGTTTGTGTGCATCTAGATCATAAAAGAGGATATAAGACACCAGAGTCTATTGCAAAAAATGTAGGAATAAGAAATGCTACTAAAAAGGAAAAAAGCGTGTGGACGTTCTATGGCATTACTAAGTAATATGCAAGCTCATTTTTTTGTTCTAATCTTTTAAGTTCATTATAGCGTTCTAAAACACCTAATGAATTAAGGTAGCAAATAATAAAACCTTTTTTGCCATCTAGTATACCAAGACGTAAGATGTAATGGTTGAAAAATTTCCAGCCAGTTTTTAAAACCATCATTACATAACTGAACTTCTTTTCTTTATAAAAAGATTCAATAGCCTTTAAACGACCATATTTCAGCATTTTACCTTTGTAATCCTCGTAATTCTTATAACAGTAGTGGGTTAGTTTTTCTTTGAGAATACCAGAAGTACCATCAACATCTAATGTTTCATGAACAATTTTGCAGTCTGAAAATACAGCTTTACTTTTTCTAAAAAGTCTGTAGTTTTTATCAGTTTGCCATCCGCTGAAATTCAATTTTTCATTCTTAAACATGAACTGACGATAGAACCAAAATGCCGCAATATCTGTATCATTAGATACTGTCTCTGAAATTTCATTTTGTAAAGCATCAGAAACAATTTCGTCAGCATCTAAAAATAAGACCCAGTCATTTGTAGCTTGTTTTAAAGCAAATGATTTTTGAGCAGTGAAATTCTCAAACGGATTTTGAATTACTTTTACTTTCGGGTGACTCTTTAAATATTCAAATGTTCCGTCAGTACTAAAAGAATCAACTACAATAATTTCATCGGCAAAAGAAACTGATTCAATACACTTCTCAATGTACCCAATTTCGTTATACGTAATTACTAATGCGGTAAGTTGTTCTTTTTTGGTAATCATACTTTCCAATTTGATTGGTTTGCTCTAATCGGAGCGAACAAAGTTATAACAAAAAAAGAATTAAAAAATTGTGTTAAGCAGTAAAATTCTTACACAATTGAAATCCAAAGTTATAACATGGTTCAGTTATTAAGAGGATGTTTTTTACAATGGTTGCGTTCAATTATCAAAAAACTCCTGTCTTTTATGATAACCATATTAATGGAAGCGTAGATTGCTAAATACTTAAAAATTGTTAAGGTTGGCTGATGTATTGATAATTAGTGTGCTCTAGAATATTTGAGATTCCATACATGATATCACCTTATCTTTAAAGAGATCAGAAGTAAGTTCTTTGTACAATGATATAACATTTTCTTTTCTTTCTTTCTTAGACTTATTGTTTATCAGTTCAGGTTTAAAATCTTTAAGATGAACAGCCCAATTTTTTGGTCGCTATGATAGGTAATTCAAGCTTCTTTAGAAATCCAAGGTGAGAAAATTGCAAAATTTGGAACGCGCAAGGCTTTTGACTTATTTGATGCCCCCCTTCATTTCCAAAATACCCATTACATTGTTTTAGTAATGCTAAGAAATCTCTTAATGAATTACAGAAAATATCCTGATGTATGCAAATTTTTGAATTTTCAGAACAATAACTTAAAAGCTCTTGAACACTTGATTTTTGATCTCGTGTATAATTCAGGAGTATATTGATACTTTTAAGATTGGTAATTTCATTGAATAATTCAGCGAGATATTTTAAAGGATAGGTTTTGTCATCACTAATACTTTTAATTATAACCATAAGTATTGGTTTAGATAAATCAATACCTGAGATAACTAAAAGGTCTTTAGCCTTGGTTAATGCATCTTATCTTAAAAAATATTTTTGGAGCTAAATTTTCTTCCTTTAATTTGTCGATTAAAGGTGTTAATAATAGCAATCTATTTTCAACAGCTAAACCCAATTCAGTATCAGTAGATTTAGAATAGGTAAATAAGTTTGTGTAAATGAATTTTGAATACCACTTTTCGTATGAAATTTTAATTTTTGCTTTGGAAAATAGCTTATTAAATTGCTTTCAGTTTTACAATATACATGAATTACAGCTGTATATTCTTCCTATTTAAATTCTTTAAGAATCTTATAGAATTTGCTTTTACTTGTTTTATACTCTTTTTTAAAAAGTACTATTTTATCAATAAAAGGATTGCCTGCAACTACAGGCAATGTATGTTCGTAGATTACATAATGTATAGTGGCATCTGGGAAATGAATTTTTAGATGTTCACATATTAGCGTACTATTTAGTACATCGCCAATCATTTTCTGCTGAATCACTAAAAATTTATTTCCCGCCACATTTTTAATTAGAAATGGAAATTAAATATTATTATCGATTAAACCGCCACATCATACTCTCTTAGGGCATCATTTAATGATGTTTTTTTGTTCGTGCTTTCTTTTCTTTTTCCTATAATTAAAGCACATGGCACTTGAAATTCACCAGCTGGGAATTTTTTAGTGTAACTACCAGGTATTACTACTGAACGCGCGGGTACAACACCTTTTGTTTCAACTGGTGTTTCTCCTGTAACGTCAATTATCTTCGTGCTCATTGTTAAAACAACATTAGCACCTAATACAGCTTCTTTTTCAACTCTAACACCTTCAACTACTATACATCGAGAACCAATAAAGGCACCGTCTTCTATTATAACTGGTGAAGCTTGTAATGGTTCTAGAACACCACCAATACCAACACCACCGCTTAAGTGTACGTTTTTACCAATTTGTGCACAGCTACCAACTGTTGCCCAAGTATCTACCATAGTGCCTTCATCTACATATGCACCGATGTTTACATAACTAGGCATTAAAATAGTACCTGGTGCTATATATGCACCATGTCTTGCAACGGCATTTGGTACCACACGAATTCCTTTTTCTTTATACCCTCTTTTCAACGGCATTTTATCGTGGTACTCAAAAATACCAGCTTCTAAGGTTTCCATTTTTTGAATAGGGAAATACATAACTACCGCTTTCTTCACCCATTCATTGATTTGCCATCCGTCTGCTGTTGGTTCTGCACATCTCAACTTTCCTAAATCTAAAAGGTTTACCACCTCTCTAATACTATCCTGGGTAGCAGACTCTTTTAAAAGGTCTCTATTTTTCCATGCTTTTTCTATTTGTGCTCTTAATTCTGTCATTTTCATAAAATTTCCTCAAATATAAGTTGAAGTACAGTAATTACCCGAGCGCAACAGCACATATAACAAATTATCCTTTATTTTTGCCAAAAATTAAGTTTGGGAAAAATTCTTGCAATTGATTATGGAGAAAAGCGTATTGGGCTTGCAGTAACCGATGATATGAAAATGATAGCATTCGGTTTAACTACGGTCAATACTCCAGAAATCTTCACCTATTTATCTGACTATATACCTCGTGAAAATGTGGATGTAATAGTGGTAGGTGAACCTAAGCAAATGGATAATACCGCTTCTGAATCTGAAGTACATATTACACCATTTTTAGTTAAGTTGGCAGAGAGGTTCCCAACAATTCCTATTAAAAGGCATGATGAGCGTTTTACTTCTAAAATGGCATTTCAAACCATGTTGGATAGCGGATTAAAAAAGAAACAACGTAAGAACAAAGCATTAATAGATGAGATTAGCGCAACAATAATCTTACAATCATACTTGAGTTTACCTTAATTAATATGTGGTTAAGATTAGAAATTTTTATAAAACGAAAATTAAGAAATGCTTTAGGTTTTTTTTTTAAGAAAAAAGATATTGCCAAACTAAAGAATTCTAATTTCGTTTTGATTTCGCGAAATTGTTATGGCGGTCAAGTTTATCAATGGTTTGGGTTGACTTATAATTCCCCTTTTGTCGGGTTATTTTTATTTGGACCCTGTTATATGAAATTGCTTCGTAATTTTGACTTTTATTTACAGAAGGAGTTAGAATTTATAGAAATTTCAAAATATGCAGATGCTTATAATAATCATCCAATAGCATTGTTGGGTGATATAGAAATTCATTTCTCGCATTATGAGAACGTTGACGAAGCCCGTGAAAAATGGAATAGAAGAAAACAAAGAATGTTAGGGGTGTCAAAGGATAATTATTTTTTTACAATATGTGATCGAAGAGGAGTTTCTTTAGAAAACATAAAAGAGTTTCATGACTTGGACTTTAAGAATAAGTTATCTTTTTCTTTTGATAAAATTGAAGGTTTAACCAACCATCAGCATATAAAATTTAAAAGAGATCCTAGAAAAAAAAAGGGAAATCCGCCGAATGGAAAAAAGAGATTTAAGCTTAGCTTTTTGTACTTTGACCTTGTTCGTTGGTTAAATGAAGGAATAATAATTAGAACTAGATTTAAAGATTAAAAATGATTTTACCCATTATTGCATACGGTGATCCCGTATTACGTAAAGTAGCGGATGATATTGATAAAGACCATCCAAAACTAAATGATTTATTGGCTAACATGTGGGAGACCATGTATAATGCCAGTGGTGTAGGTCTAGCAGCACCTCAAATAGGTCTGCCAATTCGTATATTTTTAGTAGATACAACTCCCTTTTCAGGTGATGAAGATTTAACTGAAGATGAACAAAAACAGTTAGACGGCTTTAAACAAGTATTTATAAATGCTACTATTGAAGAAGAAACAGGTGAAGAATGGGCTTTTAACGAAGGCTGTTTAAGTATACCAGATGTTCGTGAAGATGTAAGCAGAAAGGATACCATAAAAATCACCTATTTAGATGAGAACTTTAAAGAGCATGAAAAAACCTTTGATGGTTTACTGGCTCGTGTAATTCAACATGAATACGATCATATAGAGGGTGTGTTGTTTACAGATAAATTATCTGCGCTAAAGAAGCGAATGTTGAAGGGTAGATTAACTAATATTTCTAAAGGAAAGATTAGTGTTGACTATCGCATGAAATTTCCTGCGATGAAAAAAGGACGTTAAAATGCCTTTATTATTAATAGAAAAGTGTAATATTTGTCCACTTAAAATTTTAAAATAGTTTATGGGGTTAGAGAAAATTTTATCAGTAGCAGGGAAACCAGGTTTATATAAATTGATAACGCAAACCAGAACAGGTTTTGTGGCGGAGTCTTTGTTAGATGGAAAAAGAATAACAGTAAGCTTACGCAGTAGCGTTAGTGTATTGTCTGAAATAGCTATTTATACGCTTGAGGAAGAAGTACCTTTAAGAGATGTATTCAAGAAAATACAAGAAAAGGAAAATGGTGGTAAAACATCTATTGGACATAAAGAGGAGAAAATTAAATTAGAAGAATACTTCTTTGAAGTACTACCTAACTACGATGAAGATCGTGTTTATGTAAGTGATATTAAAAAGGTTATTCAATGGTATAATATTTTAACTGAAAATAAGATTACCGATTTTTCTAGTGAAGAGGTGGAAACCGAAGAAGCTTCAGAAGAAGAATAGTCTAAGCTCTTGTAATATAAAAAGCCCTTTTGGGGCTTTTTTTTTGTTTAAAAGCTACTAGTAATGCAATTTTAATTTATCATATAAGCTGTTCATCTACAGTTTTTTGTCATTCACCTATACCTTTCCTTTATGCAACTTATATCAATTGAAATAAGATATTAAATGCTGCAAATTTGTGATGTAGCTAATTAGCTTTAACAAAATTTGAGTGATATGAATGTAAATGATTTTGAAATTAATTGTGAATTGAAAAGTGCTTTTTTCGAAAATGCATATTCGCCTTTCGTGATTTTAGACAGAGATATGAATTTTGTTGATGTAAATCAAGCTAGTGTCGATACCATTGGAATTGAAAAAGAAAATTTTATAGGTAAAAATATGCTAGACATATTCCCTTATTTAGAAGGGACAGAGCGGTACGATGCTTATAAGAATGTTATAGATACAGGCGTGCCGTTAGGTTATGATGAGCTGTTATTTAAAGGTGAATTTACTGATTTGACATTTATGTCTAGGGCATTTAAAATTGGCGATTACTTAGGTATAACAACTCTTGATATAACCAATGTAATTGATACCGTTCAAAAATTAAAAAGTACCAAAACTTCATTAATTGAGGTCAATGAAAATTTGAAAAAGAAAAATCAGGAGTTAGAAGATTTTTCATATGTAGCAGCACATGATCTAAGAGCTCCGCTTACTAATTTAAAGAGCCTATTGCGAATGGCTTTAGAGACAAATATTAGCGCTAATGAAGTTATGCCAATCGTTGAAAAAATGAATGTGGTCACCAAAGTAATGTGCGATAAAATTACCGCATTAAATATGGTGATTGCTACAAAATCTAATTTTGGAGCACCTAAAATAGAAATAGAGTTTTCTGAAGTTGTAAGTAAATTAAAAGCTAGTTATTCTAAAGAAATAATAGAATGTAGAACAATCATAAAAGAAGATTACTCAGCATGCCCTTCAATCAATTATAATAAGTTGCAATTAGAGACTGTTCTTCAAACCCTTATGTCGAATGCTCTTAAGTATAGGCATCCTAAAAGAAAACTGAGCATTAAAATTGAAACAAAAGAAGTCAATGGTAAAGTTCAATTATCGTTCAAAGATAATGGACTAGGCTTTGACCAAGAGTTTTCTGATAAAATATTTGCCTTGCTTAAACGTCTACATACCCATGTTGATGGTTTGGGTGTTGCACTGTACATCATGAAAATTATTATTAGTGAAAACGATGGCGCAATTGATGTAAAAAGTCAAGTAAATAAAGGAACAGAGTTTATTGTAATTTTTTAAAATAAATAGCCAAAACCATAATTAAAATCCCACAAAATGATACGAATATTAATAATTGAAGACGATGAGGTAACTAATTTCATTGCTAAAACGAACCTAGAGAAATTTGGATATAAAAACATTAAAATTGCATTAAATGGTCAACTAGGACTTGATTATTTAAAGACCAATACTTGTCCTGACATAATTTTGCTCGATATCAATATGCCTGTTTTAGATGGATGGGATTTTCTTGATAAGGTAAACGAATTGAACCTATGTTCAGATATACCTGTTGTTATAACTACATCGTCATTTAGGGGTGATGATAAATTAAAGGCAGATGGTTATCATAATATTATTGAGTATTTAGAAAAGCCTATTAATTTTCAGCATTTAAATACTGTTTTAGCTAAGCTAAAATCGAAAAAAGTTGAGTTGTAATTAAAAAGCCTTGATTTTTTAAATCAAGGCTTTTTATTATCCAGAGTATGTTGTTAGTCTTTTTTTATGGTCTCGTAAGTGTAGTCGCTCTTCTTCCAATCTATTAATTTAGAAGGGTAGTACTTCACATCCATTCTGTCAAGAAATGGTGCTTGGTCTGCTAATCGTACTTTGTAGTTTTCCCAATCTCTATTTTCTTTAATACTCCAGCTTAATTCAGAATAACCGATAATTCTTGGAAAAGCTAAGTATTCAAGCTCATCTATATTACTTATGGTTTCTGACCAAAGTGGTGCTTCTACGCCTAAGATGTTTTCCATAGGAATCCCGTATTCTTCAGGTGTCCAAATGTATGCGGTATCTACAGGTATGTAAGCTGCCCAGTGGAGTCCGAATTTAGATAGGGTGTCATATTCCATATCTAAATATGCCTTCTTAGCTGGAGAGACGATAATTTGCATTCCCTTATCAACTGCTTTTTTAGCATTTTCTTCACTTGCCCACCATTGCGAAATAGAAGTTGAGTCGACATCGGCAATAGCAACTTCGTCCCAACCAATCATTCTCTTACCATGCTTCTGTACTATTTTTTCAACCTTATTAATGAAATAGATGTAGTCTTTCTTTTTAGTCACATGACTTTCATCTCCGCCAACATGAAAATAAGGTCCAGGCGTTATAGCAGAAATCTCTCTAACCACATCGTCTATAAAAGAATAAACAGTATCCTTATGAGTATCAAAGGTGCTAAAACCTACACGCATACCTTCGTATAGTTTAGGCGTTTTACCGTTACCATTCAAGAAAGGGTAAGAAACTGATGCTGCATTGGTATGACCGGGCATATCAATTTCTGGGATAATAGTCATGTATCTTTCTGCTGCGTAACGCACAATTTCTTTATAGTCTTCTTGTGTATAGAATCCGCCAGATTCACCACCAACTTCTGTACTACCGCCAACTTCTGTAAGTTTAGGCCAAGATTTTATTTCAATTCGCCAGCCTTGATCATCACTTAAGTGTAAATGCAGCATATTTATTTTATAGTATGATAGCAGATCAATGTATTTTTTAACATCGTCAACACTAAAAAAGTGTCGTGCAACATCTAACATAGAACCTCTATATGCAAAATTAGGGTTGTCAGTAATCTTACCTGATGGTACAGGCCATATCTTCTGCAATGCTAAAGTATCGTTACTTTCTAATGGGACTAATTGTCTTAAGGTTTGTATACCTCTAAAAGCACCCTCTGCTGTGTTGGCATTTATGATGATAGAATCTTGATTAATATATAATTGGTATGCCTCTGGCTCTGCCAGATCTGTGCTATCGCTTTGGTTAATGTAAATAACTCGTTCTATAGTATTCGCACCTTCAGTATTTACTGGTATGGTCAGGTTAATTTTATCTTTTAGTCTATCTGCTAAAAAAGTACCTACTTCTTCAAAACCAGTGGCGTTTTTAGAAGTATAAATTGCTGTAAATTGGTCTAAGGCAAAAGCGGAGTTTGTTGGTATGGTCTTTAAAGGCTTAGGTATTAAGCTAGCTTTGGATAAATCTGTCTTTGGCATTGTAATGCGCTCTTTCTTCTCTTCGCTACAAGCAATTAATAAGAGTGTTAAGCTTGCAAAAAATAGACTTCGAATACAAAAGGTCTTCATTGTGTAGTGTAATTAAGGTTGGTTTACTAAATCTTTCATGGCTTCATACCAAATATCGTAACCTTTTTGGTTCATATGAAGGCCGTCTTCAATAAAAATATCAGTTTTTAACTTTCGCTTGTTCAGCATAGGTTTCCAAACATCTACGTAATACAATTGTGGGTCGTTTTTAGTAAAACGTTCCATTTTTCTGTTTAACCGCTTATACTTTCCTCGAATCTTCCACCTGCTGATACTTGGTTTTGCCGCTATTAATATAACCTCAGTTGCAGGATTTTTAGATTTTATTCGACGGATGATCTCTGCAGTCGTATCAAGAACATCGGTAGGACTTTTATCTGCCCATAAGTCATTATCACCTTCGTAAATGAATACTTTTTTGGGATTATAAGATAAGATTAACTCATCCATAAATAACAACAAATCTGATGATTGTGAACCACCAAAACCACTATTTATAATTTGATGGTCTGGAAACTCTTTTTCCAATTTTCGCCATAAACGCACACTAGAACTACCAGTAAAGACAATTGTCTCTTTGCTTGAATCCCAAATGCTATCGTATTTAATAGTAATGTCTTTTACTTCATTTGTAAATACATTCTCTTCTTGTGCGAAACTTATAATTGATAGTAAAAAGGAACAAAATGTGATAATTGCGGTTATGTTTAAGTTTTTCATATCAGGTGTTTAAAGATGTATTATTTATTCGCTACTATAGTAAAACCTTCGGTTAATGCCCATTGGTAGAACTGTGAAATCCAATCATCTGATGCTAGATTTTGAGTTTTCATGCCAAAACCGTGTCCACCTTTAGAGTACATATGCATTGCGGTACTCTTTCCGTTTGTTAGCCATGCTAAATATAAATCGGCACTAGGTTTTGCTAATCCTAATGGGTCATCTGAAGCACATATAACTAACATTGGTGGTGCATCTTTTGGTACGGTATATTCCCCCATAACGGTCATCCAAGGGTAAACAGGTACTATGAAATTAGGTTTATTTGCTGCTGTATAGTTAAACGTAACGCCCATGGTTACTGCGCCACCTGCAGAAAAGCCCATAAATCCAATTTTGTTTGGATTTAGGTTCATATCAGCTGCATTGGTTCTTACATAGGTTATAGCTGCAAGACCATCCGCAATAGACAATGGTAAAACAGGAGTAACCCTTTCTCCAATCTTTACGGGGTTATTCACGCTTTCATCAGATATTTCTTGTATACCGTCAACGCCAGTAGGCACCAATCTATATTTTAAAACGAAAACGGTAATTCCTTTTTTATTCAACCATTTTGCAACATCTCGACCTTCACTTTCTATGCTTAAACCGTAAAGTCCACCGCCAGGGGCAACAATAACACTCGTGCCATTTGGCTGGTCTGCTTCAAAAACTTCTAACCTAGGTATAGCTACGTTGGTTACTACTTTTGTTTCCCAAATATCTGAGTAATATTCTTTTTCGGCTGTTGACCAATTTACATTTGGATCAGATTCAAACGGTAATTCTACCATTTTTTGGGCAATTATATTCATAGATGTAAAAATACAGGTAAGTAGTATAAGACGCTTCATAGTTGTGAATTTTATTGAATGGTTTTAATGAGCATAAATACTAAGGCAGCTAAAACTCCGCCAATTATTGGTCCTACAATTGGTACCCATGCGTAACCCCAATTACTATTTCCTTTATTTTTTATAGGAAGAATAGAATGTAGTAAACGCGGACCGAAATCACGTGCAGGGTTAATGGCGTAACCCGTTGGCCCACCTAAGCCAAAACCAATACCCATTACCAATAGTGCAACTGGTAAGGCGTCTAATGATCCTAGTGAAATTGCACTGTCACCCATAGTGCCACCGGCAATATAAAATACACTGAATACAAGGACGAAGGCTCCAATAATTTCGGTTATCAAATTCCAAAACGGACTCTTAATAGCTGGTGAAGTGGAGAAGGTGGCTAAAATTGCATCGGTATCTTCGGTTGCTTCGTATTGTTTTTTATAAGTAAGCCATACTAAAAGGTTACCCATCATAGCGCCTAAAATTTGGGCTACAATATAACCAGGTGCCAATGCCCATGAAAATTTTCCTGCTACTGCAAGTCCAATGGTTACGGCAGGGTTAAGGTGGGCGCCACTAGCATCGGCAGAAATAAATACTCCAATAAATACTGCAATTCCCCATGCAAGAGAAATTCCCGTCCAACCGGCATCTGCTCCTTTCGTCCCTTTTAATACAAGGTTAGCAACAATTCCATTTCCTATAAGAATTAACATTGCAGTGCCAATAAATTCAAAAATATACGTAATCATAGTTTGGTTGGATTTTAAGTGGTTTAAGATAAATAAAATCAAGGAATTTTTAAGAATTAAAACCCTTTGTTGAGTATTTGATAATTTTAACTATATAATTGTGTATATTCTAATGAAATGCCTAAAGAATTTATATTCAAAAATTTTCAAGAAAAAATCTATATTTTCAATATTTTTTGATAATCGGATGCGTAATGCTAACGACATGTTATAAATTGTTTTACCTACCTTCAATGAAGGATTAACCATTTTTAATATTCTCATGAAAAAATATATCTATTTTCTTTTAATTTGTTTAGTGCTACTTTTTGTTAGTTGCTCACCTAATGATGATGCTACTGCAAGTGACGATAGTACCTTGGTTATAGGTACGTATAGATTGACCGAAATAAATGTGAGTGTCGCCCAAGATGTTGATGAAGATGGTACTGCTTCGAATAATATGTTTGATGAGCTCGACTGCTTAGACGGCACGTTAGAAGTTAATGTTGACGGTACTTGGGATCTTGAATTAGTAGCGCTAGATGTTACCAGTGTAACCGGCGATTTTTATGCTATTCGTTGTGGTAGAACAAATAACTTCACCGGTAAATGGACTTTTCAAAGTAGTGTTCTTGATTTGAATACAACTAATTTCAATACCATGGTTTTTAAATCATCTGTTTTAACTGAAGGTATAAATGAAGATTTACCGGGTGTGTTAAATAGAAAATTTATAAAGCAATAAGCTAATATCTAACACCATGTACATTCATTTGTAAAGTGTAGACTGACCCCATTGCAGTTATAAATAAAACATCTTGATTTTCACCACCAAAGGTAACATTGGCTGTCCAGTTTTCATTGATTGGTATATTCTTTAACTGTTCACCTTTTGAATTGAAAATGGTAACACCTTCACCTGTTAAATAGATATTACCTAGGTTGTCAATCGTCATACCATCTGAACCCATATCTGTAAAAAGTTTGCGGTTATTTAAAGTAGCATCTTCTTGAATGGAGTAGGAGTAAGTTTTTTTGTTACCTATATCTGCAACATAAAGTGTTTTGCCATCTGGAGTGCCAATTATTCCATTAGGTTGTGCTAGCCCTTTTGCTACTATTGAAATGCTTTTTAAATCTGGTGAAATATAGTAGACATTTTTTTCTTTAATATCAGCTTCGGTTTTTGTCCAGTATTCTCTTTGGTAATAGGGGTCTGTAAAATATATTCCACCTTTTGTATCAACCCAAATATCATTAGGACCATTAAGTTTTTTACCTTCAAAATCGGTAATTAGGGTGTCAATTTCACCTGTTTTACGAATTCGCCATAATTCATTTTTATCGTCGGCAGCGGCCAATAAATTTTCATTATTGTCAAAATACAATCCATTCGCCCTACCTGATGATTCCATAAAAGTACTTATAGAATTGTTGGCTTGGTTCCATTTTAGTATCTTATTATTCGGCTGATCGGTAAAATATACATTACCATTTTTATCTGAAGCCGGACCTTCTGTGAAGCTGAAATTATTAGCAACCTGTAAAAGTTTAGCCCCATCGGTTACCAGTGCCTTCTGCTGAGATTTGCAAGAAACTATTACTGTCAAAAGTAGAGAAGTGAATATTAATCGGTTATAAAATTTCATATATGCGGTTATAAGTTCTTTAAGTAGTTCATATTATGCATCATGCTATCAAAAGGTGTACTTGCATATTCTTCTTGTTCTATATAAATATCTTGAGCCCCTGAGAGTTGTTTCATTTCGAGCATTAACGGAATATCAAGAATACCTTTTCCAAATTCTGTACTTATTTTTTCATGCATATTCATATCTTTTAAATGCCAAAGCGGAAATCTGCCTGGGTATTTCTTGAAGTAATGTAAAGGGTCTTTTCCAGCAACTACTACCCAGCCTAAATCTAGTTCCATATGCACTAATTCTTTTTGGGTATGATCCATAAGTACATCATAAAGTACTTCTCCGTTTTCAGACTCAAATTCGTACTCGTGGTTGTGATATCCAAATTTTAAACCTTGTTTTCTACAAGCTTCGCCAGCCATATTAAATTGCTCCGCTACTTTTTTGTAATTATCTGTCGTTTGCCCGTCAGATGGCATTGATGAGCATATTAAATATTCTTGACCAGAAGCAACGGCATCTGACATGGTTTGCTCAAATTTATCATCTAAATGTACATGACCACTGGTGAGAGACATACCTAATGCTTTACAAGTTTCACCCATTTGAGCAGGCGTTAATCCGTAATAATACCCTTTAGATGATGCGGCACTTTCGATTTCTTTAATTCCTAGACTAGCAATTTTCTCTAACGTTTTCATAGGGTCGGCAAGCATGTCGTCTCTAAAGGTATATAACTGAACGCCATAGCTTGAATTTCTAGTAGTTGCCATAGTTAATTGTGGTAGTAAAACTGTGGAAGCACTTAATAGACCGGCATTTTTTATGAATTTTCGTCTTGCATTCATTGGTATGATGTATAATGTTGTGGTTTGATTTTTTAAGCTACCTAAAATTAGCTTGAGTAATGCCGATAGTCTTAAATAAGATTGTGATTTTAAATGTACGAAAACTAAACAGCATTTTTAGTGAGGCAATTAGTGGTTGTGTATTTTTGTAAAAATATTAGGCATGAATAGTAGGAAAGAACAATTGGAGGCGTTAGATAGGCTATTGACCATTATGGATGAGTTGCGAGAGCAATGCCCTTGGGATAAAAAGCAGACGATGCAATCGTTAAGGCACCTTACCATTGAAGAAACGTACGAATTAGGCGATGCAATTTTAGATAATGACCTTAATGAGGTTAAGATGGAATTGGGTGATGTGCTTCTTCATATTATTTTCTATTCAAAAATAGGATCAGAAACCAATGATTTTGATATTGCTGATGTGGCAAATGCTATTTGTGACAAGTTAGTGAATAGGCATCCGCACATTTATGGTGATGTAAAAGTTATTGATGCAGAAGATGTAAAAAGAAATTGGGAACAGATCAAGTTAAAAGAAGGTAAGAAAAGTGTTCTCGAGGGAGTGCCAAAAAGTTTACCTGCATTGGTGAAAGCTAATCGAATTCAAGATAAAGTTTCTGGTGTTGGTTTTGATTGGGAAGAACCACAACAGGTTTTTGATAAAGTGCAAGAAGAGCTTGGTGAACTTCAAGTAGAAGTAGAGGCCGGTGATATCGAAAAAATTGTGGCGGAATTCGGCGACGTACTTTTTTCTATGATTAATTATGCTAGATTTCTAGGTGTCAACCCCGAAAACGCGCTGGAGCGAACCAATAAAAAATTTATAAAACGTTTTCAATACCTTGAAATCAAAGCAAAAGAAATCGGTAAGTCAATTAATGATATGTCTTTAGAAGAAATGGATGTGTATTGGAATGAAGCAAAAACTAAAGAGTAATTTTATTTCTTTAGTTCAATGTTCATAATTCTTGCCAAATCTCTATGTTTAATTGGTTTTATAAAATAGTCTGTTATTTCTGGATAGGTTTTGGCTTGATCCACATCTTCGCCATTTATTGAAGACGTTAATATAATAATTTTTATTTCCTTATCAATTTTAGTAGCTACCGTTTGAAAATCCTTAACAAAATCAAAACCGTTTAAAATCGGCATATGTAAATCGAGGAAAATTATATCTGGTAATTCGTCTAAAGAATTATACGTATCCTGAATCAGCTTTAATGGTTGCACTGAATCTGGAAAATCTATAATTTTGGTAATTGACAATTGATTAAGATATCGTTTCATTACATATTTGGATATATCGTCATCGTCGATAATCCAAACCAACGGTTTTTGGTTCATAATACTTGTAATTAATGGTACTTGGTGTGTTTGTATTAATAACGGCCGGTTTTAGTAAAATAGTATCCGTAAAATGTTTCGATGAACAATTTACAAGTGTAAATAGGTTTAATATATGTGTGTTATTGTTCTAATTTGTTTGTTATAGTATTGATTTGTAGTATTCTAATGTTGCTATTTCGCTTATTTTTTAATCAATATTTTTTTATAAAAGCTTTTGTTTTATCGCTAAACTTTGCTCAAATTACTTTAGTTAAGTTTATATATGTTACATCATATTACTGATTATATAACCTTAGTTTAGCGAATGTTAATTGTTCAATTAACGGTACCTTTGCCAAAAATTTTAGTTTAGGTTTTGCTACAGAATTACACCAAAGAATTTCGTTATAATATTAAGCTTTCAGTTCCTGTTATTTTAGGAATGTTGGGCCACACCTTTGTGCAATTGGCAGATAATATTATGGTGGGGCAATTAGGTACTGCAGAATTGGCTGCTGTATCGCTAGGTAACAGTTTTGTTTTTATTGCCATGTCTTTAGGTATTGGTTTTTCTACTGCAATTACACCTTTAGTTGCCGAGGCTGATGGGGCGGGACTCAAAGAGAATGCTAAAAGTGCTTTAAAACACGGGTTATTACTATGTACCGTTTTAGGGTTGACATTATTTGGACTTATTTTATTGGCGAAACCTATCATGTATGCAATGAAGCAACCTATTGAGGTAGTTGACTTAGCATTGCCATATTTAGATTTGGTAGCTTTCTCATTAGTACCTCTAATAATTTTTCAAGCTTTCAAACAGTTTTCCGAAGGCTTGTCTCAGACCAAATACCCAATGTATGCAACTATCGTTGCTAACGTTATTAATATTGTTTTAAACTACCTGTTGATTTTTGGTAATTTTGGATTTCCAGAAATGGGTATAGTTGGTGCTGCTATTGGTACTTTGATTTCTAGAGTTTTCATGGTACTTTATCTTTGGTTTATTTTAAAAACAAAAGAAAAATTCAAGTATTACGTAACCGGGTTCAATTTTGCAAAAGTTGAAAAAACGGTGATGAAAAAGATTATAGAATTAGGTTTTCCTTCTTCTTTACAGATGTTTTTTGAGGTTGGTATTTTTACATCGGCAGTTTGGTTAAGTGGTGTTCTTGGTAAAAATGCCCAAGCAGCCAACCAGATAGCGCTTAACTTGAGTAGTATGACCTTTATGTTCGGTATGGGTCTTGGTGTTACTGCTATGATTAGGGTTGGTAATCAAAAAGGATTATCAAACTTTAAAGAGCTACGACGAATAGCTCAGTCAATATTCTTATTAACTTTCTTACTCGAAATTATTTTTGCCGCACTTTTCTTAATCGGTAGGCATTGGTTTCCGTCGTTATATTTAGATATAGAAGACATGACTAATTTTACCGATAATACAGAGGTATTGGTCATCGCCGCAGAACTATTATTGGTTGCAGCTTTCTTTCAAATATCAGACGGAGTTCAGGTAGTTGTTTTGGGTGCTTTACGTGGGTTGCAAGATGTAAAAATACCTACTGTAATAACGTTTATTTCGTATTGGTTAATCGGTTTCCCTGTAAGTTATTATTTATGTCTTCATACAGATTTAAAGAGTACCGGAATTTGGATTGGGTTACTGACCGGACTAACGGCATCGGCTATTATGTTGTATCTTCGATTTAATTATTTAACTAAAAAATTAATTACCGCATAACGATCTATTTATGGTCGTTAACAACAATTATATTTCAACTTATAGATTATAATTTTTTATGGAATTTCCGAAATTTTTATTGGGTGATAATACAGATTACCCTACAGCAATATTTGTAGTACACACCGAGTTTCCAAGGTTTATAATCAACCTAGAAGATGATGAGGTAGAATGGCTTGAAGAATTCTCTAAGGAAGATGAAAAAGAATTGGAAGAAGAAGCTGAAAACTTAATTAAAGATGCGACGGCATTTTATGATCGAGAAGTGTCTAGATACGAAGATTAATAATTATGCTTGAAGAGCTTTTACAACTAGATAAAGAGTTTTTTTTATACCTCAACGGATTGGGTACACCAAAATGGGATACTTTTTTTCAGTTCATCACCAACAAACTGAGTGCCGTACCTCTATATATATTCTTGCTGATACTTTCGTTTCAGAAATATGGAGGTAAGAAAACCATGGTACTCTTAGTTTCTATTGGTCTTTTAATAACAGTTACAGATCAATTAGGTAATTTTTTTAAGTACGGTGTTGCTCGATTACGACCTTGCCATGACCAAGAGGTTGAACCATACATGCGTTTAGTAAAAAGTTACTGCGGCGGTAAATTCGGTTATTTTTCGGCCCATGCGTCAAACTCATTTGCAATAGCAGTGTTTTTTGGTAGTATTTTAAAATCTAGCATTAAGTATTTAGGGGTCTTCTTAGTACTGTGGGCAGCCTTGGTAGCATTTAGCCGCGTGTATATTGGAGTTCATTTTCCACTTGATATTATTACCGGTGCTGCAATAGGCTCGCTATTCGGCTGGTTGTTTGTAAAGTTATTTATATTTGCACTTCGCAAATTCTCCCTATGATATCTAATTTAAGGTACTGGTTTTTAATTCTTTTAATTTTCGTGGTATACGTTGCAGGTATGTTTGTGACGTTGTTCGAAAATGATTCTGCACAGTTTTCTGTAATGGCAATGAGAATGGTGCAAGAGAATGATTTTTTCAGCCTCTTTAAAGGTCCTGAAGAGTATTTAGATAAGCCGCATATGCATTACTGGCTAGCAGCCTTATCATATAAAATTTTTGGTATTCATGATTGGTCTTATCGAATTCCAGGCATATTAGCCACCTTATTGGCTGCTTATAGTTGTTATGGTCTGGGTAGTTTACTTTATAATAAACATGTTGGTAAACTAGCTGCCTTGGTTTTTATGACTGCGCAGACTATTGTTTTGGGTGCTATTGATGTTCGTACAGATGCTGTGTTAACAGGCTTCAGTATTTTAGCAATTTGGCAACTGGCAAAATATATAGAGAAAGGCAGTGTGTCTGCAATAGTAATTGGTGCTTTTGCAGCAGGTATTGCGTTCTCTACCAAAGGGCAAATCGCTCTTTTGGTAATAGGATTGCCCATACTTTGTCATTTATTTTATACCGGTAAATGGAAAGCGTTTTTAAGCTGGAAAGTGCTATTGGCGTTATTAGTATTTGCAGTGACTATAACACCAATGTTATATGCTTATTATTTGCAATTTGATTTGCATCCTGAAAAAGTGATACGTGGCAAAGACCATCGTAGTGGTATATTCTTTATTTTTTGGGAACAGAGTTTTGAACGTTTAAGCGGCGAAGGTATTGGTAAAAATAGTAGCGATTACTTTTTCTTTTTTCATACATTCTTATGGGTTTTTCTTCCTTGGACAATTTTAGGTATTACGGCATTCTATCATAAGATAAAGGTTTTTGTCAATCAGAAATTTAAGTTTGTACAGGGCTCTGAGTTTTTAACCGTTGGCGGTATCACTTTGATTTTTATTATTATCAGCTTTGCCCAGTTCAAATTGCCACATTATTTGAACATTACTATTCCATTATTTGCAGTTATAACCGCTGCTTATATCTATAATTTATACACGGAAAACAAAGAAAAAACGCTGAAGTATTTAATGATAGGGCAATACTTTGTGCTTAGTATTGTATTTATCGCTTCAGCATTAATATGTTTTTATGTCTTCAAGTTGAGAAGTGTTGTAGCATATGTGTTTTTAATTGGAGCGGCAATATTAATTATTTATTATGCCTTAAAAAGGGAAGGAGTTTATATGAAGTTGGTTACGATTTCGGTTTGTGCATCATTATTTTTAAATGCCGTTTTGAACTTACATTTTTATCCGAATTTATTGGACTACCAAGGTGGGTCTTCTATGTCTAAGGTCATTGCTGAAAAAGATATTCCTGTAGATCGAATTTATAAAGTTGGTAAAGATCATACGTGGTCTTTAGACTTTTATAATCAATTTCCTGTTCAAATTACTACACCAGAGGTCTTAAAAAGCAAGAAAGATATTTGGGTATATGTGAATGATGATGAAATGGCCACGCTAGAAGAAAAAGGCTTTGATTGGGATTCTCAATTCTCTGTTGATCAATTTAGAATAACACGTTTGCAAGGCAAATTCTTAAACCCGAATACACGTAAGAAAGTAACGCGTAAAATGCACTTGCTGCATATTTATTAAAGGTGATGAATTGGTTTATTTGATTGAAGTATCTGCCAATTCCAATTTAATTTTTTTAAAGTGGTACCATACGCCTATAAATGATACTATTGCCGTAATTAAGAAGAAAAGTACACTTACGCCAACAGATATATTTTGGTCTAGTCCCAATAGTTTTGCGCCATAGAAGAAGGTTACTTCACGGCTGCCTATGCCTCCTAATGTTAACGGTACTACCGCTACAATTGATGAAATCAAGAAAATAATGAGATATGAAATTTGATTCAATTCAATATTCAGGGCAAGTAGAATAAACCAAATACAAATTAATTGTGCCAATTGTACCAAAGCAGATAATGCTGTTGTTTTCCAAAATATAGGCAACACATAATTAAAAAACTTCTTATTCAATAACCAGAATACGATAACTGATATTGGTATAGCTGAAAGGAAGATCCAACGATATCCATCTAAAATTTCAGCATTATGAAAAGCCAATAGCCCACAGGCGTATATGAATAGTAATAATAGTCCGCCCAGACGATCTAAGACTAACACACTCACCATTCTTTTAGTTTTGACATCAAAGGTTTTCTTTAGAATATAGCCTTTGTAAGCATCGCCGCCAATACCACCAGGTAAGAACAGGTTGTAGAACATACCCAAAAGGTATAGCTTAAAATTGCTTGTATTTGTAAGCATGATATTAAGCCTATGAAAATATAGATTTAGGCGTATTGCCCCAATGAACTTAGAAAATATAAAGAATATGGCCGCTAAGATTAAGTAAAGCGGATTACTCTTAATCAGTATGTCTTTTATCTCACTTACATTTATTTTAGTAAAAATGAAATAAATTAAAACGGCACTGATCAGTACTTTTAATCCGGTGGTTACTTTCTTATTTAACTTCGTCACCTACACTTACTTTTTTAATGCGGTATGGTCTTTTGTTCTGAGATTCATAATAAGTTCGTATTAATAACTCCATTACAATACCTATTGTAAATAATTGAATGCCAGCAAAAATGAACATCATACCTACCGTCAATAAAGGTCTTGTGCCAATATCTTCCCCAAAACCTAACTTTACAATCATTAGATAAACGTTAATGAATACACCTGCCATAATCATTAAAAAACCAGAGATACCGAATAGGTGAATTGGACGTTGAAAGTATTTACGAATAAAAAGTAATAGCATCATATCTGCAACTACTTTAAAAACACGCTCAAGTCCGTATTTAGAAACCCCTGCATGACGTGCATGGTGCTTTACAGGTACTTGCTTTATTTGACCACCTTCAAGAAATGCCAATAGGGTAATAAACCTGTGCATTTCACCGTATAGATTTAAGTCTTTGGCTATATCCCTAGTAAATACTTTTAAGGCACAGCCATTGTCTTTAATATCTAATTTGGTAACACGGCGTACCAGAAAATTAGCAATTTTAGAGGGTATTTTTTTAACAAGAGAATCTTTTCGTTTTTGTCGAATACCCGTGACAACATCATATTCACCACTAACGGCATAAGTCAGCATTTGAGGTATATCAGACGGATCGTTTTGTAAATCACCATCCATTGTAATAATATACTCTCCTTCTGCATAATCAAGACCTGCAGCCAAGGCTAAACTCTGCCCGTAATTTTTCTTCAATTCTATTAAATGAACCTTCTCATCTTTAAGACCTTTTACTACTTTTTTGGTGTTGTCGGTTGAAAAATCATCTATGTAAATAATTTGATAATCGTAGCCAACCAAGCTTTCGTGTATCTTTTGTGTTAAAAGAGCCGCATTGTCTTGTTCGTTATATAAAGGAACAACTACCGAAAGTAGGGAAGTGGTAACAGGTTGCATTGGGTTGTTTTTTGAATAGGTGCAAAGTTATGTTTTTTATCCTTAAGATAATGTACATGAACGGTAGTTACATTATAAAGGGTTTAGTGCTTTTTTATAGCCTTTAAGAGCTTTTCTGCAGCTAAAAAAGGAGAGATATTACCGCTAATAACTTCTTTTTTTAATTGTGGTAGCATTTCTTTGGTCTTTGGATGTTGGTAGAATTCAGTTAATAGTTCTTGTTCTAAATATTGAATTAACCAATTTTCATTTTGCTGTTGTCTGTTAGAAGCAAAATATCCCGATTCCTTCATTTTTTTACAATAAGAGTCGATCATCTGCCAAATTTCGTCTAAACCTCTATTTTCAATTGCAGAACAGGTTAAAACTTCGGGAGTCCAACCATTTTCCTTTGGCGGAAACATATGTAATGCGCGGGTGAATTCCATTCTAGCAAAATCTGTTCGTTTTAAATTATCTCCGTCTGCTTTTGTAATAACAATTGCATCAGCCATTTCAATGATTCCTCTTTTTATGCCCTGTAACTCATCGCCAGCACCTGCTAATTTTAATAATAGAAAGAAATCTACCATATCGTGAACAGCAGTTTCACTTTGTCCAACGCCAATAGTTTCGATTAAAATACAGTTGAAACCTGCCGCTTCTAATATGACGATGCTCTCTCTTGTTTTACGGGTAACACCACCTAATGAAGAACCAGAAGCTGAAGGTCTTATGTATGCATTGGGGTTTTTAACCAACTCTTCCATACGAGTTTTGTCGCCAAGAATGCTACCTTTTGTTCTACTGCTAGAAGGGTCTACGGTAAGTACGGCTACTTTTGTGCCCAATTTGGTTAGTATGCCACCAAATTGTTCTATAAATGTGCTTTTACCAGCGCCTGGCACCCCGGTTATTCCAATTCTTATAGAATCATGCTTTTTTGAAATACAACCGGCAATTATTTCATTAGCGATTATACGGTGCTCTGGTTTAGTACTTTCTACTATGGTTATAGCCTTGCTTACTATGGCAACATTATTGGCATAGATACCTTCAAGAAATTCTGATGTTTTAAGATTGGCTAAATTCATTCTAACTACTTATATAACTGCAAGTGGTATAAAGGTACTATTTGTAAATACGAACTATAATTTTAGTAGCGTTTCATGCTCTAATTAGCTAGGATTAACAATATCGAATTTAAAGATAGATATGTTATTATAGATATCGCCAGGTCTTAAGAGGCTTTTAGGAAAATCTGGCTGATTAGGTGCGTCTGGGTAGTTCTGTGCCTCAAAACAAATTCCCGGAAAATCTGACGGAGTATATACTACCAAAGCAGGTTGGTTGGTATACACTTTCATGTTTATACCAGATGTCTTTGATTGTATTTCTGCAACTTTCTCATTACCAATATCCTTAATAAAAATTGTATTTAACCTTTGTACACCTATTTTTCTAGGTAGAAGAAAATCGTATTTCGTTTTACGAATCGGCATAATATCGCCTGTAGGTAATAAGTTTTCTTTGGTTTCTAATCTATAAGGGCAATTTAATTGTAATTCATATTCATCAATATAAGGGTTGCCATCTAATTTAAAATACGAATGATTGGTAAGGTTAATAACCGTACTTCTATCCGTTATTCCCTCATAAATAATTTGTAATGCGTTATCCATTAATTTATAGGTAACGGTAACTGATAAATTTCCTGGGTAGCCTTCCTCTAAATGTTTGCTGGTATAGCTCAATTTTACGAAAGGTTTATCGCTTTGGTCTACTTCATCTATAATCCAATATTTTTGATGAAAACCTTCTTTACCGCCATGCAGGTGAACTCCATCTTCTTGAAACACATCATATCGAGCTCTGTCGATCACAAATCCTCCATTAGAAATCCTTCCTGCATATCTACCTACACTGGCTCCTAAAACATTATCATCTAAACGATATCTACTCGGGTGGTTGTACCCAACTACTACATTGGTGTACTCGCCATCTGCACTTTTTACAAGTAACTTTTGAATGGTAGCGCCATAATCAAGCACCATAAGTGTTAAATAGGCATTGGAAATTGTAACTTGTTTCAAAGGAAATATTTAATAGTGTGGTGTAAAAATAAAAATTTTTGCAACATTCTATTTTTTATATCGTCCTTATTATAGCAACAAACCAAAACCAATCTAATTAATTCATGTTTCAAAGCAGTATTGTAGAGAAATGTAAGGCAAACGACCGTGCGGCACAAATACAGCTGTATAGGAAGTATTGTGACGGCATGTACATTGTAGCAATGCGTTTTGTGAAAAATGGAGATGATGCAGAAGATGTTTTACAGGAGTCGTTTATTAAGGCTTTTCAAAAAATACATCAGTTTAGTGGTGATGTAACTTTTGGTGCATGGTTAAAACGCATAGTGGTAAATAAGAGTATCGATTTTCTTAAATCAAAAAGGGATAAAGAGGTTTCGTTAGACGAAGGTTACATGCAAGTTGTTGCAGAAGATGATAATTGGAATGTGCCGGCAGCTATTAGTATTGAACAGGTTAAAAGTGCCATTGATAAGTTGCAGGATAAATACAAATACGTAGTGCTTATGTTTTTGGTTGAAGGTTATGACCATCAAGAAATAGCAGAAGTGTTGAATATTTCAGAATCTGCCTGCAGAACAAGATTATCACGTGGAAAAGGCCATTTGAAAGAATTATTAAAAGGAAAAAAATATGGAACAGGATCTTAGAGAAATGTTCAAAAAGGATAGAAAAGAGCAAAAGCATACTATTAAACATGGTCATGAAGAGCGCTTTTTAAAGAAGTTAGAAGAATCAATACCGGTACATAAGAAAACCGATAAGAGTTGGTTGAAGATTGCAGCATCAGTTGCGGTAATTGTAAGTATTGGTTTAGGGCTCTTGTATTTCAATGAAAATGATAGTAACATGACAACTGTGGTTAATAATGCTACTACAGATGAACAAAAATCTGAATTCACTTTTGGGGATCTTTCTCCGGATTTGAAAAAGGTAGAAAGCTATTATGTAGCCAATATCAATATGGAACTGGCAAAACTAGAAGTCTCCCCAGATACTAAAGAGTTGATTGATAGTTTTATGGAACAGCTCAATAATTTAAACCTTGAATATAAATCTTTAAATAATGAACTGAAAGAACTAGGGCCGAATGACCAAACGATAACAGCACTGATAGAGAATTTACAGTTACGATTACAATTATTACAAAAACTAAAAAGAAAGTTAACCGAATTAAAATTATCAAAAAATGAACAGATCATTGACAACAGTATCTAAGCAACTCATCATTGCATTAGGGCTTTTAGCTTCTTCAACGCTTATGGCGCAAGAAGAGCGTAAAAAATTTCAGGAAAGATTTATTGTGGCAGAAGATGCTGTAGTAAACATCAATACCAGTTATGCCGATATTGAATTTGAAACTTGGGATAAGGATGAGGTGGTTATTACAGCCACCATCACCCTTGAGGGAGCTACAAAAGAAGAAGCAGAGAATTACTTCAAGAATAGCCCTATTGAAATATTGGGTAATAGTAAAGAGATTAAAATATCTTCAAAATCTAAGAACAATGATTTCTTCACAAGTTTTGATTCTGAAAAAATTTTTAATCATGGTGGTATGCGAATAGAGGTTCCAGAGATAGCATCGTTTGTGGTAAGTGTGCCTCAAATAGCTCCTTTTCCAGAAATGCCTCCATTACCATTAACCGAAGCCTATACATTTGATTATGAAGAGTATCAAAAGGATGGTGACAAGTACATGAAAAAATGGCAAAAGAATTTTGAGAAGAGTTTTGATAAAAAACATCAAAAACGATTACAAGAATGGGCAGAAAGTGTGAAAGAATCTTTAGGCAATGAAAAACGCGAAAAGTATGAGCGAAGACGTGAAAAATTAATGGAAGAAAGAGAGAAATTAATGGAACAGCGCAATGAAAATTTCGAACAACGTCGCGAAGAGTTAGAAGAGAAACGTGCTCATGCAGAGAACGAAAGAGATGAGCTTCGAACTTTTATAAGCTCTTCTAGAGGTAATGCAGCAGATGTACCCAATGTATTTTACTTTTCAAATGAAGGGGAGCAAAAGAATTTTAAAATCAAAAAGACCATAAAAATTAGCTTACCAAAGTCAACCAGAATAAAAATGGATGTACGCCATGGTGAGGTTAAATTAGCTGAGAATACCAAAAACTTGAATGCGAAGCTTTCGCATTCAAGCCTTTGGGCCGTTACTATAGATGGCGAAGAAACTACTGTTTCTGCCTCATATTCTCCGGTTACTGTTCAGAAATGGAACTACGGACAGTTAAGTACTTCATATTCAGAAGAAATAACATTGTTAGAGGTGGTTCAATTACAATTACAGGCTACCTCGTCTGAGGTAACTATCAATAAGTTATTCAAAAATGCCTTTATAAAGAATGATTTTGGCGCAGTGCACATTCTTGAAATGGGTAATGACTTTGAAGAATTGGATATTAGCGTAAGAAATGGAGAGTTAACGGTAACAATGCCAAAGGTGGCTACCAATATTTATGTAAAAGGTAATTCATCGACATTGAAGTTACCAACAGGTTTACAGATTGTAAAAACTAAAAACGGAACTACAACTATTCATAAAGGGCATCACTTAAAAAATAATAGTAATCGATCTATTATAATTACATCAGATTATAGTGAGGTAGTGCTGCAATAGTTATTTTACCAATTGCAAGGTTCCAAACACATTGGCATCTATCCATCCCTTGTTTTTATTCTCACCTGCTACAAATACAGAGCCTATTAAGTTCTCTCGTTCCTCGCTACTATCATTATCTGCATAAGCCAAAGCAAAACCAATTTTCTTATTTTCGGTAAGTACAGCAGGCTTTATATTCGGGTCATCATTATATATGCCTGGGTACACTTTTACAAACATTTCCCAATATGTCGTATTGCCTTCTGCTTGATGTTTAGATATAATATGATCGTTGTATAATGTCGGCTTTTTGTCAACACCTAAATCGACAACATTGCCATCTAAGGCTACATGATAGGTAAATGCATTGTGATTAAAGCGGTGCTGCCCTCCAGAATTGTCTTCATCTACATAAACAATCACGCAATCATCGTTCCACCAAAGTTTTAAGGGGTCTTCAGTCTTATCTAAAATAGTATTGTCAACAATTTCTAAAAGAAGATATAGTCCATCTTCGTTCCAAGCAATTTTATATCTACCATTATAATCATCGTGATCAAAAGGACCACCAATCCAATTTTGATCAATAGGTTTCCAATCTAATAAATTCCAATAGTTTTCTATAGCTCTGCCATCTAGGGTAGGGGCATCTTTAATATAAGAAACTGGGGTTGCTTGAGAATTTTTCTTGTTCTTAACTTCTGCGCATGAAAAAACGCCTAAAAGAAGTAAAAGGTAAATAGTCCATTTCATAATAGTGCTTTGGAATCTATGGTTTAAAAATACCATTTTCTTAAGTTATGTAAGATTAATAGTACTTATTTAAGTGGCGACAAGATATAATAAAATAAAAAGAAACTACTTATTCTTAGGTTAACTGTGGTGCTTTGTAATTATTGTACAGTCTGTTGCACAAAAAAAAGCATCCTAGATAGGATGCTTTTATATAAAATATTATGGGAGATCTTTTAATGGGCACTCTTCTTTAGATAATCTCCAAAGTTCTCTTTAAATCTATTTAATCTCGGTATAGAAACGTTTCTAATATAGGAGTTGTTAGGATTGTTCTTTTCATAATCTTGATGATACGACTCTGCCTTGTAAAATATAGTATAAGGTACAACTTCTGTCGTAATTGGATCATTATCGAACACTTTATTATCTGTAAGTGCTTGTATATAACCTTGTATTATATTTTTTTGCTCTTCATTCTTATAAAAAGCAATTGAGCGATATTGTCTTCCACGATCCGGACCTTGTCTATTTAGTTGGGTTGGGTCATGAGAACCAAAGAATACTTGAACCAATTGGGTGAACGAAATTTCATTTGGGTCATAATATACTTCAACAGCCTCTGCATGGTCGGTTTTGCCATAACCTACTTCTTCGTATGTCGGGTTCTTTTGTTCACCGCCTGCATAACCAGAAACAACTTCTTTTACACCTTTAACACTTTCAAAAATAGCCTCTACACACCAAAAACATCCGCTGGCGAAATAAGCAGTTTCGTATTTACTTAATTGTTGCGGACTCAATTTTATCTCTTCCTCAATCTCTTCGTGTTCCGTTTCTGCAATTTCTGTGTTTTCGGAAATAGTATTTTTCTTGACTTTAGATTGGCAACTGGTCGCAATTAAGGTCGCGCAGGTCAATAAAGTGATTTGTAATAATTTCATAACAATTTTCTTTTAGCAATTTGTAGGTAATTTACAAAGACCTTACGAGGAAAAGGGTTAAAAAATGTTAACGAGAGTAAAGGATATTATATTTTTGAGAAATGAATACATTACAACAGACCCTTGAATCTTACGCTGTAAAAACCATCTGTATTTTAGATGCCACTATTTCTTCTGATGTATATGTGCCATTAAATCTTTCTAAATACAATGAAGATTTGATTGATTTAGATATTACAAATCATGCTGTTTGTCAATCTTATATAGATGATGTGCTTAAAAGTAAACAAGGTATTATTGCCTACGGCGGATATTTAGAACAAAGAAACTTATATAATGATAAGGAAGGTTTTACCTCTAGTAGTAAACCTGTTCGAAATATTCATTTGGGAATTGACTTTTGGTGTGATGCAGGTACAAAGGTCATTGTACCTTTAGACGGAAAGGTTCATAGTTTTAAAAATAATGCCACTATTGGTGATTACGGACCAACCATTATTCTAGAACATCTTTTTAATGATATCACTTTTTATACCTTATATGGTCACTTAGCAGTAGATTCTTTATTAGACCTATATATAGGAAGGACCTTTAAAGCAGGAGAAATACTCGCAATGTTAGGTACACCCGATATTAATGTAAACTATGCCCCACATCTTCATTTTCAAATTATACACGACTTAGAAGGTAATGAAGGAGATTACCCAGGTGTATGTGCTGAAGGGCGGCTATCCTTTTACAAAGAGAACTGCCCTGATCCAAATGTGCTATTAAAGTTAGGATTAGTTTGAAGAGATGGGGTATGGTAAAAAGTACGAAGTATGTAGTATTTGAAATTTAGTCACGAGAATATATAGAATAGATTTTTTATTTCAACAACCAACAACTGAAATCTATATTCTTTACTCTCTTTTCTATATTTTGAAATTGAAATTGATTACTTGAGCTTGTACTTTCTCTTCTGGTTTCGTTTAAATACATCAATTATCGGTAAGGTGTTTTTAGAGGTGTTGTCGTTTATCGATGTGATTTTACACTTTATCTGAAGTTGTGTCAAGTAACGAGAATTAGGGGTTTTTCAGCGATTCATCACCTAGTAAAACAAGGCCTGCTGCGTTCTATTATTGTAACAAACGCAAGTCATGAAAACAATAATAGCAACAATCTTCATCATCTTTTTAAGCTTCACCGCTCAAGCACAGAACTCTACTGAAGAAGTAAAGGTTGAAACTATTGAGATGAGCATCGTTACTGAAACAACATATGAAGTAGAAGCTAACACTACTACAGAAGTAGCTAGATTATACAAATTCAAAAATTCTAGAATCAAAAGAGATTTAAACTTTTTAACTAAAGCGAACAAGCCTAAAATGGCTTAGTTTTTTTTGAAATAAATATTAAGTATAAGGTAGAGAGCATTAAGTACATGGTACATATCAGTTGTTAAAAAAAGAAAAAAGAAAACAGAAGTTAGAGAATTGATTGATGACAAGTATTTTCAAAAATAGATTTAGCAAAGCTAAATTGATTTTATGTCTAACAACCATCAACCAAAAGCCCTAATCTATTTTCTAAAAGCTATTCTCTCAATCCTATATTCACACTTCTAATTTTTAAACTCCCTACTGTAGTCCCTCCAACCCACAAAACCATATTTTGTAGGAAAAAACACATTAATTCGATGAACTGCACAAATTCGGGGTCTAGTGGAAGATTATTTTGTAGGAAAAAGGACTACAAAAAGAAGTGATACATCGAAAAGTAAACTTTTCATCGTAAAAACCATACCTCTTGTCGAATTCGAAATACGTTTACTTACAAGTAGAGGGTTATCTATAAACCAAATTTACCTACTTAATTATGCGTGCAATTATTTTTTTATTCCTTGTTATCTGTTTGGGAACCCAGTCCCAAGCACAATCGAAGTCACCAGACACGAAAGTACAGACTATTGTTATGCCCATGGCAGATGTAGCATTAAAGTCTGACGTAAACGCTCAGGGTTTTCAAACAGCTGCAAGGTTTTACAAAGTCAAAAATGCACGAGTTAAACAAGCCTTACTTTTTAAAGCAAGAGTACGAACAGTTTATTTCGCCTAGTTTAATTCTTCTACAAGTTCCTTGGTTACCTCTGTTCCCCCTTTAGGTAACACAATAGTTTTTAAAATTTCCCAAACATTTCCGGTTACTATTCGCTGTCCTTCTGCAGTTGGGTGAATTCCATCTTCTAAATTCAATTTCGGAATACCGGCAACCCCCTCCAATAAAAACGGAATCAATAGTATATCATTGGATTTTGCCAAGGCAGGATACATCATCTTAAATTGAGATGCATAATCTGCACCCATATTTGGCGGTATCTGCATACCTGCCAATATTATTTGAGTTTCAGAATTTTTATCCTTCACCATATCAATCATCTGCTGTAAATTATTCATAGACTCTGTAATGGGTATTCCACGCAATCCGTCATTCGCACCTAATTCTAAAACAAAAATATCTACGGGCTGATTCAGTACCCAGTCTAAACGATTTAATCCTCCAGAGGTAGTTTCACCACTCAATCCGGAATTGATTACCTTATAATCTAATCCTAAAGAATCTAAACGTTGTTGAATTCTATTAGGGAATCCTTCCTTCGTATCTAAGCCATACGCAGCGGTAAGACTGTTTCCATAGAACAATATTAATTTGTCATCCGCATAAATATCTTCCTTTTCAACACTACTTGCAGCTTCTGTTTGGGTGTCATATGGTTTCTTTTCTGGAGTTTCTCCACATCCAACGAACAACAACACCAATAAAAAATAACGAAACTTTAATACTTTCAACATAATCTTAACTGATTAGATTCCAAATCATTTCTTTATTTTGTTCTCTTGTACCAAAATGATTTATGACAAAGATATTAAACGTACGTAATCTAAAGAAAACGTATTCAAGCGGATCTAAGAATTTGACAGTAATTGATGATATTTCTTTTTCTATTGAAGAAGGCGATACTTTTGCAATTGTTGGTCCCTCAGGTAGTGGAAAAACTACATTATTAGGGCTCTGCGCCGGATTAGATGAAATCAACGAGGGAGTAATAGAACTTTGTGGTGAAGATTTAAGTGGTCTTAATGAAGATCAAAGAGCGTTACTAAGAAATGAAAAAGTTGGATTTATTTTTCAAGACTTTCAATTACTACCTACATTAACAGCTTTAGAGAATGTAAGTGTACCTTTAGAATTACAGGGAGCCCCTAATGCTTCTAAAGATGCTATGGAGTTGCTTTCTAAAGTTGGTTTGGGTGATCGTCATGATCATTACCCATCTCAATTATCTGGTGGTGAACAGCAAAGGGTTGCTTTGGCACGAGCGTTTTCTAATAAGCCTTCTATACTTTTTGCCGATGAGCCAACGGGTAATTTAGATGAGGAAACTGGCGAAAAGGTCATCAAATTATTATTTGACCTTAATAAAGAAATGGGCACTACATTGGTTATTGTTACCCATGATCTAGAATTGGCTAATCTGAATAAACATGTATTACGACTTAAGGGTGGTAAAATAGTAATCAACGAAACCACTTCTATATCTTGAATCTAACACAAAGAACATCAAAAGCCGGATTTAATTGGTTGTTGAAAATTGCTTGGCGAGATGGCAAAGCTAGCGGTAAACGACTGTTATTGTTCATGGCATCTATTATTCTAGGTATAGCAGCAGTGGTATCTATTCAATCTTTTAGCGATAATCTTAAAGATAATATTGGTTTGCAATCAAAAGCACTAATGGGTGCCGATTTTCTTATTGATAGCAATCAGCCTGCCAATGAACGTGTTACTGAATTGATGGATTCTTTAGGTGGTTATGATGCTAGAGAGGTCAATTTTGCCTCGATGGCAGCATTCCCCAAAAGCCTTGCTACAAAATTGGTACAGGTACGTGCTATTGAAGGTAATTTTCCTTTTTATGGCGAGTTAGAAACGGAACCTGCCTCAGCTGCAAAAGAATATTTAGAAAAAGGTGGTGCATTAGTTGATGCCACTGCAATGCTTCAATATAATTTGAAACCAGGTGACAGTGTAAAGTTGGGTACAACCACTTTTGCCATTGTTGGGTCGTTGATCACAGCACCTGGTAGTACTGGTATCGGTGCGACAGCAGCACCACCTATAATTGTGCCATTTCGTTTTATGAAAGAAAGTGGCCTCCTGCAACGTGGTAGCCGTTTGGGGTACAATTACTATTTCAATGATGATAAAGCAGATTTAGAAGCACTGAGCAAAAAAGTAGATCCGTTATTAGATGCTGAAAATGCTGATATGGATACCCATACAGATACCAGTGAGCGACTAGGTCGTAGGTATGAAAACGTTGGTCGATTCTTAAATTTGGTGGCGTTTATTGCACTTCTTTTAGGGTGCGTTGGTATTGCCAGCTCTGTACATATTTATATTAAAGAGAAACTAAAAGCGGTAGCGGTTCTTAAATGTTTGGGCGCTACACGAAAGCAAACGTTTTTAATCTATCTTATTCAAATTGCAGGAATGGGCTTGTTGGGCGGACTCATAGGTACGGTAATAGGTTTGTTGTTACAACAGACATTTCCGCTTATACTACAAGAGTTTTTACCCTTTCAGGTAGAAATTTCTACTTCTTTTCAAGCAATATTTGTCGGCTTATTACTGGGAGTTTGTATGTCTGTTTTATTTGCTTTGTCGCCGTTAGTAAATACATGGTTTGTATCGCCCTTACAGGTATTACGAGTACAAGAAGATACGAGTAAAAAGGCAAGACCTTATCAAATATGGGTTGTGGTTGCCATTGTACTTTTTGTATTGTTATTCGCTTTTTGGTTATTGGGAAGATGGGAGTTCGCATTAAGTTTCGTTGCAGGTATATTAATAAGCTTCTCAATTTTAGCGGGAGTGTCAATTCTATTTATGCGATTGATAAAACGTTATTTTCCAAAATCTTGGAGCTTTGCAGCAAGACAGAGTCTCTTAAACTTATACAGGCCTAATAATCAAACAGTAGTACTGATTTTAGCCATTGGGATTGGTACATTTTTAATAAGTACTTTATATTTCACTAAAGATTTTCTACTTGCCAAAACCTCGTTCGAAGCGAGTGCTGAGAGTCCGAATTTGATATTATTTGATGTACAAACAGACCAACGGGATGCTGTAGCAAATACAATTACGCCAAAGGGACTTCCTGTTATAGATAATATTCCGATTGTAACCATGCGTTTAGAGCGTATAAAAGATCGAGATGTTAATGATATTCGATTAGATTCGACTACCCGAGTGAACAAATGGATTCTTAACCACGAGTTTAGAACAACCTATAGAGATTCTATGATTGGTTCTGAAAAGTTACTAGAAGGGGAGTGGATACCTTCTGTTGCTCCGAATGCTAAAGTAATACCTATTTCGCTGGCAGATAATGTAGCAAATGATGCTTTGGTAACTATTGGTGATACCTTATTATTTAATGTTCAGGGTAAATTAATGACTACCGTTGTTGGTAATATTCGCCAGGTAGATTGGGCACGTATGCAACTTAATTTTTCAATTGTATTCCCTAAAGGAGTGTTAGAAAATGCACCACAGTTTCATGTGTTGACCACCAATGCACCAGATAAAAAGTCTTCAGCTGATCTGCAGCGAGAGCTTGTGAAGAAATTTCCCAATGTCTCAATCATCGATTTGAGACAAGTGGTTACTTTGGTCGAGAATATTTTAAATAAGATTTCATGGGTTATATCCTTCATGGCATTCTTTAGTATTCTTACTGGTATCATAGTCTTAATAGGTTCTGTTCGTAATAGTAAATACCAACGAATTCGTGAGAGTGTTTTGCTAAGAACTCTTGGCGCCCAGAGTAAACAGATTTTAAAAATAAATGCTTTAGAATATTTATTTCTTGGTGTTTTAGGTAGCGGAGTAGGAGTGTTGCTTTCTTTAGTGAGTAGTTTTTTACTGGCGTATTTTATTTTCGACACACCTTTTATTCCTTCTTGGATACCGTTTTTGGTGGTTTTGCCGGGCATTACGTTATTGGTTTTAGCTATCGGATTAATGAATAGTAGAGGAGTGTTAAATAGTCCGCCATTGCAGGTGTTACGGAAAGAGGGGAGTTAATTCTTTTAAGTTTTAAAACTTAGTATTGATTTTAATTTAAAAAGTAAACTATATTAATAAGGACATTTGTAAAGGAAATGTTCTTTACTCTTTTAGATTTAAAAGTCATTTTTTGACTTAATTACCGATAAATGCCTCACTTTTCGTGATTTGTCAACTAATCGGCATAGCTTTGCGCTTTAATTACAAAAGTGATTGTTATGGCGTTGTTTACCGATTTGAAGATTTCTAGAAACTTAGAGAAAGCCTTGGCTGATTTAGGTTTTGAAAACACAACTCCAATTCAAGAGAAAGCTTTTCCTATTGTAATGAGTGGTAACGATATAGTAGGTATAGCCCAAACGGGTACTGGTAAAACATTTGCCTATCTGCTTCCTATTTTAAATACGCTCAGTTTTTCTAAAGATATACATCCTAAGGTAATTATTCTTGTGCCTACGCGTGAGCTAGTGGTACAAGTAGTCGAAGAGGCAGAAAAACTAGCAAAATATGCAGGCATTCGAGTTCTGGGTGTATTTGGAGGTAAAAGTATGTTGCGCCAAAAAGAGGCTTTGGCATTAGGTACCGATGTTCTGGTGGCAACGCCTGCAAGATTGTATGACTTGATTCTTACAAAGGCTGTACAATTAAAACAAGTGAAGAAACTTGTAATTGATGAGGTCGATGTAATGCTGGACTTAGGCTTTAGGTTTCAGCTTGTTAATATTTTTGAGCTATTACCTCAAAAGAGACAGAATATTATGTTTTCGGCTACGATGACCGATGATATTGAATTGTTCATAACCGATTTCTTTACTGGTGTTCAGAAAATTGCCATTGCCGTAAGTGGAACTCCACTAGAAAATATTACCCAATACGGGTGCGCTACGCCTAATTTTTATACGAAAGTAAATTTATTGGTAAGCTTATTACAGGACCAAGAAATGTACCATAAGGTATTGGTATTTGTTTCTAGTAAGCGAAGTGCCGATTTACTGTTTAAAGAATTGGCTGAGTTTTACAGTGAAGAAATCTGTATCATTCACTCCAACAAAACACAAAACTATAGACTACGTTCTATTAATCAATTCGACGAGGGTAAGAATCGTATTTTGGTAACTACCGACGTTATGGCTCGTGGATTAGATTTACAAGAGATATCTCACGTTATAAATTTTGATACTCCGACATATCCTGAAAACTACATGCACCGAATTGGTAGAACGGGTAGGGCAGAGAAAGAAGGCACTTCTATTCTATTATTTACTGAGCAAGAAGAAGAGGCTAAAGATGCCATTGAAGAATTAATGTCGCATAAAGTCAATTTACTACCATTACCTAATGATGTTGAAATCTCAACTCAACTTACTTTCGACGAGCAACCTAAACATAGGGAGCACGAAAATCCTTTGAATATTAATGAAGATGAACGTGGAGCTAGTTTTCATGAAAAGTCTGACAAGAATAAAAAGGAAAACCAAGGTGGCTCTTATAAGCGTATCATTAAAAAGAAATATACGAAATCGAAAACTCGTGGTGATAAGAACTACGGTAAACGTGGAAGACACAAAAAGTAAGTTTCATTTGCTTCATTTTAATTCATTCTATTTCCTACATATAGGTTAGTCTTTTGGACCCCAATTTTAGAGGTATTTTAAACTTCACATATTTAAATTATCGATTAAATGCACACCGAGTCGGTGTGGTGTTTTTAGGTCAAAAACCGTTCGTCGACACTTTTTGTCGATTCATCTCAGATTTTTACACTAGCCGAAAATTACAGCAGTTTAGCGAGGTCAAGATGCTTAATCGTATACCTCAAAGTACTTTTACATTGTTCAACATTACGATATGAAAGCACTTGTAACCTTAGTAATAATAATTTTCGCTGGCGCATTAGCATTAGCACAAACTCCCCAAACAGATGATAAAGTTAACGCTACTGAAATGGGTATTGTTTTGGTTGATAGCCGGGACGATATTAGCAACAAGAAATCGATTACAATTACTGCTGAAACGTCAATAGCACGTTTGTATAGATACAAAAATGCTAGGGTTAACAAAGAATTAGCATTTATTACCAAGAAGTCATACAGTAAGTTGGCATAATCTTTGCTTTATACAGTAAGGTGCAATTAAGCACTTTATAAATTTTTAATTATGATGTTACTTTCAATTATAATACCAGCACTTATTGTTATTGCAACTATAGCTTTTACTACAAAAAATGAAAAAAAAGTGCGTCCAATTAAAGTGCCGGTAAACAAACGTAAGTTTTAATTTTTTATACCAGGCTGCTTAATAGTATAATTACTTTTAGCTTTAGCCTCATCTACTTGTCTCTTAACATCGGCCAGTAGTGCTTTGGAGTCATAGACGATTCCATCTTTAATAGTATATTTTACACCACCAACACGAACCACCTCGTTATCCTCGGTAAGTTTTATAGCTCCCGTACCATAAAGTACTTTGAAATTTTGAAGCGGGTTTTCCTCAACAATGACAAAGTCTGCCAATTTGCCTATAGTTACCGAACCTAATTTGTCATCCATACCTAATGCTTCAGCTCCATTTAATGTGGCAGATTGTATAATTTCTAAAGAATGAAAACCTGCTTCACGCATAAGTTCCAATTCTCGTATATAAGCAAAACCGTATAGTTGGAATATAAACCCCGAATCTGATCCTGTTGTTACTCTACCACCTCTATTTTTATATTCATTGATAAAGGTCATCCACAGTTTATAATTGTTTCTCCAGGCAACTTCTTGCTCTGTACCCCAATCATGCCAATAAGAACCATGAGATACCTTGCTAGGTTGATAGAATTCCCATAAAGAAGGCAATGTATAATCTTCATGCCATTCAGCTCTTCTAGCGCGCTGTAAATCTCTACTAGCTTCATAAATATTGAAAGTTGGATCCATGGTGAAATCCAATGCCAATAATTCATTCATTACATTATTCCAATGCTCAGAATAAGGTTCTGCAGCTTGTGCCCATAATTTACCAGCGTTCTCAAAGCGGTGTTGTTCGTTTTGGTAGTTATAGTCCAAAGGAAAATCTTGTACGGTTCTATCATCGAACAAAGCTTCAGGCAAACCATACCAATGTTCCATTGAAGTTAGACCGGCTCTGGCAGAATGTAGCACATTCCAACGGGCTACGCTCATTTGTGCATGGTGGCATGCTGATCCTAATCCTAATTTTTTATTTTCATCAAGTGCTGCCGCCATTATTGCTGGTTCGGCTCCGAAGAACTTAATACCATCAGCTCCTTTTTTAGCATTGGCGCGTACCCATTCTCTTGCTTGCTCGGGAGTAGAAATAGGAATATCGTTCAATGGATTGAATGATTTACTTGTTTGCCCAAATGCAGTGTAGGAGATAATACGTGGCGCAATGATTTCGTTTTTCTCACTTTTGTGCTTTAGATCCAGCGTAAAGTCAATACCCCTACCGGCAACTTCACGTACAGTGGTTACCCCATGTGCCATCCACAGTTTAAACACATAATCTGGGTCTGCACCCTGTGCATCGCCACCAATATGTGTGTGCATATCTATAAAGCCTGGCATTAAATACATGCCTGTACAATCTAATTCTTTACCACCTGCTTTTAATTGTGGTCTTTTGCTATCGTCTATAGCTACGCCTGGGTATCCAACAACTTTTACTTCTTTAATGATATTGTTTTCTACTACAATATCTACAGGACCTTGTGGTGGTGCTCCATTACCGTTAATGAGCATAACGCCTCTAATTATTAATTGAGAATGTGGACCATCGCCTTCTAACGATTGCGATAATAAAGGGGTCGTCATTAAAAAGACAATCCCTAATATTACTAGTGCTTTTATTTTTATCATTTTGCCGTATGAATTAATTATTAGTGAATTGATGTTAATTTTCAGAAGGTACTTTTATTTTATCTCCTAGAAACAGTGCATTTAAAAATAACCTATTCGTTCCATACCATGACCCTCTAAAATTTGGGTTGTCAGCAAAAAGAACTACTCTTCCACTGCCTAATTTACTGACGATAAGAGATGCTGAATTTAATATATTTTCTTGCATATTCTTCTCGGTAATAAATCCGTCTATATGTGCATTTTTAGCATATTTAGCAACGGTGGCATATGAGTTTTTACTAGGTGTTAGCCAAACTGAATTATTTTTATAAACAGGAATGCTGCTATCTCTATACCCATAAGCTAGCGGGTGGGTAATATCTAAATCAACGTTTAAAATGACCCCGCCAAGACTTTCCTTACCAATATTTTCACGAGCATCTACATATGGTTTTCTAACAGCGATTTCGGTTGAATCTTTTTCCGTTTTGGTAAGTTTTTCTTTTACTAACTTTTTCTCAATAGCCCATTTACTAGCCGTACCTATAGTTATAAGGGTATTGCCCTTACTGGTCCAATCTTTAATTTTAGACATTTGTTTCTCAGTAAGGTTATATTTTCCAGAAACCATAACCATGGTATTGTACTTGTCTAAACTTACCTTGTTGAAATTGCGCATTGGTATTTTAGTAATAGGCATGTGAACACGAGTATCTAGCAAATGCCAAACTTCCCCTGCTTCATAAGAACTTACACCATCTCCAATCAGCATTACGGTCTTTGTTTTTTTGATTGGCGAAATATTGCCGCTTCCTAAATCGACTCCTTCTAAACTAAGTCCAGAATCTACAGCATAAATAGGCACATCAAATTTTTCTTGCGCTTCTTTAATGCTTTTATAAACTGCAGCTGCATCTTCTTTTTGGAGGCTTACAGGAACTAATACAGCGCCATAATTGAATTTTTTGGTATCCTTTTTAGTTTTTATACTAAACAGCTTTGCCGCAGAAGATGCAACGATACCTTTTTTCTGTAAATAGACAAGTGCGGCAGGTGCATTGTAATCATCCCAATCCATTACATAGGCATAGTCAGATTTTTGCACGGGACTTATAGAGATTAAATTTTCTGTTTCAGTAATTTTATCGCCAAGGTTAGGTGCGTTTGTCGACTTGTACTTCATATTATAAAAGTTGGCTACCGACCATGCCGAAGCATCATAATAAACACTATCTCTATATTTCTCATACGTTTCAAACATAGTCTGTACCATTCTGTATTGCGGCTGTTGTGTAGGTACTGTAAATGAATCTCCAGAACGATAAACGTCTATCTTATGTAGCAATAACTTATCTATGAATGCCTTTGTTCTGTTTTTGTCATGAACATCTCCAAAAGTATAGCCCTTAACTTTACTTTTAGCAGCATTGGTTAAGGCACTCTTAAAGAATCTCTGCTGATACTTGCGCATATATTTTTTATTGTTCACTGCTGTTTTTACAGTTGTAATACCAGAGACATATTGGTTTCTTATGGTAAAAGCAAATGTAATTTCTCCAAATGCTGTAGTTTGTTTATGTCCTCTAGAACTGGCTTGTTCAAATAACAATCCAAGACCACCTTGAAGGTCTGGATATGAAGATCCATACCCTGGATAGGTACCGTCAAATACTTCTTTTGTAAAATAAAGTGATCCAATACTATCTAAACTTTTAGAAAATTCGTTTCCAAATAGCGTATTCAAATCTTCATAATTCTCTTTTGGTATTATAGGGTCATACGAGGCATTTGTTTTCATAGGTTCAAAGAAATAGGTGCTTTGCGTACCCATTTCATGAAAATCTGTAACTACGTTTGGATACCAGTTATGGTACCAGTTTAATTTTCCTCTACTTTCTGGATTTATTGCTAATAACCAATCTCGGTTTAAGTCAAACCAATAGTGGTTTGTTCTTCCCATTGGCCAGTATTCATTGTGCTCAACATCTTGTGGGTCTGCTACTTCAGGACTTCCTTGGTATGTGTTAGCCCATTGGGTATGTCTATCTCGACCATCAGGGTTAATTGTTGGGTCTATAAAAATGACAGCGTTTTTTAAATAATTTAATATTTCAGGATTTTCTGAAGCCGCAAATGTATATGCTGTAAGCAATGCGGCTTCTGAACTAGAAGGTTCATTACCATGTACATTGTATGCTAGATTAATGAAGATGGGAACTTCATTATAATTGGAAACTGACTTTGTAGGATTTGTAAAAGCTAAATGATCTTCTTGTAGTTGATCCAAGTTGCTTAGATTTTCTGGTGTAGTTAGGGTTAACATAACTAGTTTTCGTCCCTCATGCGTTCTGCCGTACTCTTCTATAGATGCTCTGTCTGAAACTTCTGCTATTTTTTCAAGGTATGCAACAATAAGGTCATGTCTTGTATGGTGTTCACCTATACCGTAACCTAAGAATGCCTCGGGAGTTGGTATTTCGGAATTGAAAGGTTGAAATTTTTGATAGAAATAATCTTGTGCTGAAATGGTACTGCCATAAAGGAATACCAATAGTAGTAATTTTTTGATCATTAAGCGTGGTTTGAATGTTAGTCGCTTAAATATAGGTATTACTATAAAGATTAGCTAGCATTACTATGCTTCGCTTTTATTATTATGATAGTGATAAAAATTGATTAATTAATTTAAACTGTTGGAGATAATTGTTGCTTTATTTCTTGAAACTGTATAATGTAGTTAGTTCCTTTTTTAGCATCATCACGTTGTATTGTTCCTCTTAATTGTCTGGTAAGATTATGTATTAATTTTAAACCTAAAGATTTAGTGTTTTTGTAATTAATGGTTTCTGGAAAGCCGATTCCATTATCACCAATCTCTAAAATATAGCAATTTTCTTGCTCCAGATTTTTTTGTAACTTAATACTTATTGCTCCTTCTTTATCACTTTCAATACCATATTTTAAGGCATTGGTCAAAGTTTCATTAATTAAGAGACCTAATGGGATTGCGGTATCTATGCCTAATTTTATATCAGGAATATCAATTATTAAATCTACGTTATTATCATTCCCTTTTATGGAACGAATTAAATATTCGCCTAAATCTTGTACGTAAGATTTGTATTCAATGTGGCTTATATCATTTCGCATATATAGCATTTCATGTACCATAGCCATGGCGATTACTCTGTTTTGAGTACTCTTTAAAAGCCCTTTCATTGGTCCTGTCTCTATATTTCTAGATTGTAGGCTCAATAAGCTAGAAACGGTTTGTAAATTGTTTTTTACCCTATGATGTACTTCTTTTAATAGATTTTCTTTTTCATGCACTTGATTTGACAATTCTTTTTTGGAACTGTACATGGCATTATAGGTTTTTAGAAGTGTTTTACCTAAGGTGTTTCCTAATATGAATACAGCAAACAGTATTGATACAAGACTAAATACTGAACTTGATTCTTCTGGAACTAAATTTTCTGTAATACGTAATTCAGGTATGGACTGTGTGAAAACTAGAAGGATCAGTACAGTTATTATATTAAAATATACCCTACCGTACCTAGTGCTATTTATGAATCCACCAAAGGCGATTAACGGAATCATGAATATAAATGGACTATTAATACCGCCACTATAAACGGTAACAATTACAGCGGTAATTAAACCTATTATAGATGAAAAATTAAAAGTTGGTATTATGTTTTTATGAACTTTAAAATATAAAATATTTATAATATTCAATATTGCAAAGCCAACGAGTAAAAAAGGTATTACTTGGGTTATGTTCAATATGAAATAACATAAAGCTCCAAAAAGTATGGAGATGATGCTTGTGGCATAATTTACCCTTAAAAAAAGTTTGGTTTTATCCTGAAGACGTTCTTTGTCAATGGTAAATCCGGGCATAGATATTATTTAGGTACTATAAAATATACGAATTACGTAATGTAAATCTAATTATGTTTTTATCATTATACTAGTATTTTCTGCTTTAGTATGATAAAAACCAGTAATATTTTTCTGAATTACATATTTTTTTTACCTAAATAATGGTTAAAAATATTAAATCAATTGTTAATTGTAGTTTTCTCTGCATTATCATAAAATAGAATAAATATTTACATTCTTTTCTATCATGTTTATTTATAGCTTGTTAGAAAGAGTAAATTAAAAAGGCATCCTATTGGATGCCTTTTTAATACTAATAATATTATCTAATTTAATCTTGAGTTAACACCCATGAACCGTTTTGTAAAAGTGGCTCAGCTTGTTTGAACTTTACTGTTTTACTCTCGCCGCTCATTACATTTTTAATGGTTACGCGTTCGTTTCTTCCAATTTTTGGTTGTTCTCTAGTAATGGTTTCGGTAACCGCTGGTCGTTCTGCCTGATTTTGACTAACCGCTCTACTACGTGCCGCTAATTCATCACTATTAGGAATTTCCTCTTTTGACGTCTGTAAGTTTTCTTTGGGTTGAACGTTTCTTTCTTCTTGAATCGCATTAGGATTTTCAGAAGGTAGTTCTCCTTTAAATAAGAAAGAGACAACATCTTTATTTACTTGTTCAATCATCGACTTAAAAAGTTCAAATGCTTCGAACTTATAAATTAATAAAGGATCTTTTTGCTCGTGAACAGCTAATTGAACCGATTGCTTCAACTCATCCATTTTACGAAGATGTGTTTTCCACGAATCATCTATAATAGCCAATGAGATATTTTTCTCAAAGTCGGTAACCAATTGCTTACCGTTACTATCATATGCTTCTTGAAGGTTAGTTACTACATTCAAGCTTTTAATTCCGTCAGTAAAAGGAACTATAATACGCTCAAAGTTATTGGCATTATCTTCATGAACCTTTTTTATTACAGGGAAAGCCGCTGCAGCATTACGCTCCATTTTATCATTATAATACTCGTATGCAGCCTTATAAATTTTACCGGTAATTTCTTGAGCTGTCATTTTACCAAACTCAGCTTCATCTACAGGTGATGTAATTGAGAAGTATTTGATCAATTCAAATTCTAAATTCTTAAAATCACTTGCAGCTTTATTGCTTTCTACGATGACCTCACAGGTATCATAGACCATATTGGCAATATCAAGCTTTAAACGCTCGCCTTGTAATGCATGACGTCTTCTTTTATACACAACTTCACGTTGCGCGTTCATAACATCATCATATTCTAAAAGACGTTTACGTACACCAAAGTTGTTTTCTTCCACTTTTTTCTGAGCACGTTCAATAGATTTGGTCATCATGCTATGCTGAATAACTTCACCATCTTCTAAGCCCATTTTATCCATCATCTTAGCAACCCTATCAGAACCGAATAAACGCATTAGGTTATCTTCTAACGAAACATAGAATTGAGAGCTTCCTGGATCTCCTTGACGACCAGAACGACCTCTTAACTGTCTATCTACACGACGAGAATCATGTCTTTCTGTACCTATAATTGCTAGTCCGCCTGCTTTCTTAACAGCGTCAGACAATTTAATATCGGTACCACGACCAGCCATGTTGGTTGCAATAGTTACAATACCTGCATTACCGGCCTCGGCAACTACATCCGCTTCTTTCTTGTGAAGTTTCGCGTTCAGTACATTATGAGGGACTTTACGTACACTCAATAATTTAGATAGTAATTCTGATATTTCTACAGAGGTTGTACCAATCAATACAGGTCTGCCTGATTGACTTATTTTGGTTACTTCCTCAATAATAGCATTGTATTTTTCTCTTTTTGTTTTGTAGATAAGATCATTTTTATCTTCTCTAGCAATAGGTCTGTTCGTTGGAATTTCCATTACATCTAACTTGTAGATTTCCCAGAATTCACCAGCTTCGGTAACAGCAGTACCTGTCATACCAGCAAGTTTGCTGTACATTCTAAAGTAGTTCTGTAATGTAACCGTTGCAAAAGTTTGTGTTAATGCTTCGATCTTTACATTCTCTTTTGCTTCAATTGCTTGGTGTAAACCGTCAGAGTATCTACGACCGTCCATAATACGACCGGTCTGCTCATCAACAATCATTACTTTATTCTCCATTACCACATATTCCGTATCCTTTTCGAATAGGGTGTAAGCCTTTAATAATTGGCTCATGGTATGTATACGTTCACTTTTAATAGTGAAATCTTTAAAAAGCTCTTCTTTAAGTTCAGCTTCTTTTTCAATTTCAAGATTTTGATTTTCAATTTTGGCAATCTCTCCACCAATATCTGGCATCACGAAGAAATCTTTATCGTTTTCTCCAGAAATATAATTAACCCCTTTATCGGTCAATTCTATTTGGTTGTTCTTTTCATCAATTACAAACAATAAATCTTCATCAACAACTGGCATTTCCCTGTTGTTGTCTTGCATGTAATAATTCTCTGTTTTTTGAAGCAATTGTTTTACTCCCTCTTCACTTAAGAATTTTATTAATGCTTTATTTTTAGGTAACCCACGGTATACGCGAAGTAAAAGGAAACCACCTTCTTTTGTATCACCTTCTGCGATTAATTTTTTGGCTTCTGCCAAAACACCAGTTAAATGCTGGCGCTGCTTTCTTACAATTTCGTCAACCTTTGGTTTTAGTTCATTAAACTCATGACGATCACCTTCTGGTACTGGGCCAGATATAATTAATGGTGTACGAGCGTCATCGACCAAAACTGAATCGACCTCATCGACCATGGCATAATTATGAGGGCGTTGTACCAAATCTTTTGGCGTATGCGCCATATTATCCCTCAGGTAATCAAAACCGAATTCATTATTGGTACCGTAAGTAATATCGGCATTGTAGGCTGCTCTTCTACCATCAGAATTTGGTCTGTGGTAATCGATACAATCTACAGAAAGTCCGTGAAATTGAAATATAGGTGCCATCCAAGCACTATCCCTTTTTGCTAAGTAATCATTAACGGTTACTAAGTGTGCACCATTACCGCTTAAAGCATTTAAATATAAAGGTAGGGTAGCAACAAGGGTTTTACCTTCACCAGTATGCATCTCTGCAATTTTACCTTGGTGCATGGCAATACCACCAATAAGTTGTACATCATAATGTACCATATCCCAAGTAACCTCTTTACCTGCGGCATCCCAAGAGTTTTTCCAAATAGCATTGGCACCTTCAAGAGTGACATATTCTTTAGAACCTGACAACGTTCTGTCATATTCAGAAGCTGTCACTTCTAAAGTTTCATTATTTGCAAAACGCTTTGCAGTTTCCTTCACAACAGCAAAAGCTTCAGGAAGTATTTTATTTAAAGTCTCTTCAGAAATAGTATAAGATTCTTCTTTTAATCTATCTATTTCTGTGTAAAGATCTTCGTTTTTGTCGATATCTGTAGAGTTCTTTACCTCTTCTTCTAAAGTACTTATTTGATCTGTTTTCTCTTTGATAGATTCTTGAATAGCCTTCTTGAACTCTATTGTTTTCTGCCTAAGTTCATCGTGACTAAGGGATTCTAACTTCGATTCGAATGACTTTATTTGGTCTACTAAAGGCTGTAATTCCTTTACATCTTTTTGTGATTTATCACCAACGAATGCCTTTAGGATGGAATTAATGAAACTCATATATTTTAAACTATTAGAATTGAAGCTTTTCTGACTATTATTCTAGTAAGAATAGCTTTCAAAATATTTTATATTCGACAATTATAATCGATGCTGTTTAAGAGCAAAAGGTATTCCAGTCTTGATATTTGGACAGTTTAACCTAATAACCTGCCAAAATTACATAAAAAAAAAGCCTCCGAAGAGACTTTTTTGTAGTTATTATGATATCGAATATTAATATTCGTCCTCGTTCCAGAGGTAGTCTTCTTCCGTTGGATAGTCAGGCCAAATCTCTTCGATAGATTCATATATTTCGCCACCTTCTTCTTCCATAGATTGTAAATTTTCTACGACTTCAAGAGGGGCTCCAGTTCTGATGGAGTAATCTATTAACTCATCTTTACTTGCCGGCCAAGGTGCATCACTTAAATAAGATGCTAATTCTAATGTCCAATACATAGTAATAGTTTAATTTTAATTTTTTGCAAAAGTAATTTTTAAATTGAGACAGCAAAGAAATTAATAATAAATTTCATATTTATCTCGTGCTTTTTTTGCATTTGTTTATTGATAACGAATAAATTACAGAATTATTAGTCCTTTTTTTTAGGAATCCATTTTATTTCATCCGCCTGTAAATCATAAGACAATTTTCGTGCCAATACAAAAAGATAATCTGAAAGCCTATTGATAAAAGATAACACATTTTTGTCAAATGGCTCTGTTTGAAATAATAAAGTTGAAATTCGTTCGGCTCTTCTACAAACAGTACGGGCAATATGACAGTATGACACTGTTGTATGACCACCCGGAAGTATAAAATGGGTCATAGGTGGTAATTGACTATCCATTTCGTCTATAACCTGTTCTAAAAAATTGATTTCAGTAGTACCTACCTTTGTTATTTTTAATCGCTCTTGACCGTTTTTGAGTATTTCTTTTTCTGGATCTGTAGCTAAAATTGCGCCTACAGCAAATAAATGCTCTTGAATGGATGTAAGTTGTTGCTTATAAATAGGGGAGATGTCTTGATCTCTAATAAGACCTAGCCACGAATTCAATTCATCTACGGTACCATAGCTATCAATACGAATATGATGTTTAGGTACACGTGTTCCTCCAAAAAGTCCGGTAGTGCCGTCATCTCCTGTTTTGGTATATATTTTCATTTTATAAATTGTAGAAAGTAATGGTGTAGGTTATTTAATAATAAATAGTGAGAATTATTAAAGTGAAAACTTTGAACAATTAATTCTCTTTCTTGTCTTTACGTTCATAATCTCCCATGAACTTTCTTGATTTTCGCTCGCTAGATTTACCTTTACTAGTAATGCGAATGGCTAAGTAAATAGCGAAAACAATACCCAGGGTAATATAAATAGTATTACTGCTCATTAAAAATTTGCTTTAGTCTAAAATTACTGGTTTATATCCGTATTTTAAAATGTTCCTTTACTTGTTCTTTCCTAAAAAATAGGGCTCCGCAATAAAACATATCTATAGAAACACGAACGTGCTTTAATTCTGTAAGATGTTTCCAGGTTTTAAAGTTTTTTTTACTGGTGTGTATACCATCTAAGAGTAGCATGCAATCATTAGATAAATTGTTGATATCTAAATTAGTATCACTAAGGTCAGATATGTTGCAAACGGTAATGTCGGCATTATTTTCTGTAATTGAAATAGTTGGGAAATGTTGTTTTATTTTTTCTTCGGATGTTTTATAATCTCCTATTAAACATATAGAATCGTATTTAAAATAGGTAATACTTTTAATAAGCACCTTTAGGGTTGTCGGAAGCTTAAGTTGCTTTTTCTTGTAAAGACATTTGGTAATGTAATCATAAACAAAAGGTGAATGAACCCCATGTTGATTGGTAGAAGTAAGTATAAATTTAATGAAGGATATAAAACGGAACACGATTTACTTTTTCAATGGATTTAAAAAGTAAAGATAGTGGTTGAACTTAGAATTGTAATCAATAAAAAAATAGGTTTTGGAAAGAAACGGGGTAGGTATAGATTTGGGGCGAAAAGGATATTTGAAATTGTATTAAGAAAGTTTAGCGTTGCTCACTTTTGTTGTGAATTCTAAAGCCTTTATTACTCTGTTGTTTTTGTTCTTGTATAATCTAGCAACTTCTATTGTGTTTTCAGTTTCGATTGTTGGAACAACGATATCATTACTTTCAATTGTTTGAACCAGCTCTATTTGTATAGTTTCGATCTCTAAAGAAGCATTCTCGTTGTTAGCTTGCGCTTGTACTAAGAAAGTAGAGAAGAAAAGAGCGGTTAAAAAAATAATTGATTTCATAATATTTGTTTTACACTGCTAAAGTACAGGGATGAACAAACATATTTTACCGCTCGTCGTTGGGCGTCATTTATCTATAGACGAATGGTAATTTAGGTTCGGTTATTAAATTTATAGGAGGCAGACCAAGAATTTAATAGTGCGCTCATTAACCGTAAGTATTGATGTTGTCTGCTTTTAAATTATAACGAAATTAACTATTACAGAAATATATGATATACGGTTGAATGGTCATTTTGACTTGAGAATGATTTTTGAATTTTGAGCTTGAACTTGATTTTTGAGATTGAATTTAATAGTAAGTTTTGGTAAGAAATGGGTAGGTCTCGATTTGGGGCGAAAAGGATATTTAAAATTGTATTAAGAAAGTTTAGCTCTATTTAATTTTGTTGAGAATTTTAAAGCCTTGATTACTCTGTTGTTTTTGTTCTTGTACAATCTTGCAACTTCCATTGTGTTTTCAGTTTCGATTGTTGGAACAATGATATCATTACTTTCAATTGTTTGAACCATCTCTATTTGTATAGTTTCGATCTCTAAAGAAACATTCTCGTTGTTAGCTTGTGCTTGTACTAAGAAAGTAGAGAAGAAAAGAGCGGTTAAAAGAATAATTGATTTCATAATATTTGTTTTACACTGCTAAAGTACAGGGATGAACAAACATATTTTGAAGCACGTCGTTGGGCGTCATTCATCTATAGACGAATGGTAAAAATCATTCGTCTACGGTCAACGAAGCTGTAAAATGTATTCGGAAATAAATGTGTTACTCTAATCTAACCTTCCATTATTGCTGAAAGCTCAAACCAACGCTCGGTCTTAGTTTCTATAGTATCGGTCACTTCTTTAAGTTCTATGCCTAGGTCTTTAATTTCATCACCACTTAATGAGCCATCGGTAAACTTCTCTTGTATAGTAACCTTCTTTTTTTCTAATTTTTGAATTTCGCGTTCTAGTTTTTTGAACTCCTGTTGGTCTGCATAAGATATTTTTGGTGAAGCATCTGGTTCTTTCCAGCTAGTTTTAGGAGCACTTTGAACTTCTTTTTGCTCACGTTTCTCTAATACCTGACTGTCTTCGTATGCTCTGTAATCTGAATAGTTACCTGGAAAATCTTCTACAACAGCATCACCTCTAAATACAAATAGGTGATCTACTATCTTATCCATAAAGTAACGGTCGTGAGATACTACCATTAAGCATCCTTGAAAATCCATTAAAAAGCTTTCCAATACATTTAGCGTTACAATATCTAAATCGTTGGTAGGCTCATCTAATATCAAGAAGTTTGGATTCTGAATCAAAATCGTACATAAGTATAGTCGCTTACGCTCACCACCACTTAGTTTATCAACAAAATCATATTGCTTTTTTCTGTCGAATAGAAAACGTTCCAATAATTGCTGTGCAGAAATCTGTCTGCCTTTCATTAAAGGAATGTAATCTCCGAACTCGCGAATAACATCGATTACTTTCTGACCTGCCTTTATTTCAATACCTTTTTGTGTGTAGTAACCAAATTTGATGGTTTCACCTACAATCACCTTACCGCTGTCTGGTTGGTCGCGTCCACTTAAAATATTTAAGAAGGTAGATTTACCTGTACCATTCTTACCAATGATACCAATACGTTCTCCTTTTTGAAAAACATATTCAAACTTATCTAGAATTGGCTTACCAGGGAAGGATTTAGAAATCTTATGAAGTTCAAGAATTTTGCTACCCACACGTTCCATATTCAACTCTAGCTGAACTTGATGGTCTTTTCTGCGTTGGCTAGCTTTATCTTTAATGACGGCAAAATCATCTATTCTAGATTTAGACTTGGTAGTACGGGCTTTTGGTTGCCTACGCATCCAATCCAATTCCTTTTTAAATAGTAATTCTGTTTTATGCTGCTCTGTGGCTTCTTGCTCTATACGGGCTTCTTTTTTTTCTAAATAGTAAGAATAGTTTCCTTTATACGGATAAAGCTTTCCGTTTTCAAGCTCAATAATTTCATTACATACACGCTCTAGAAAGTAACGGTCGTGTGTTACCATAAATAGTGTCATGTTTTCTTTAGCGAAGAATTCTTCTAACCATTCGATCATTTCTAAATCTAAATGGTTGGTAGGTTCATCTAATACCAAAAGATCTGGTTTATTGATTAGCGCATTGGCAAGCGCCAAACGTTTCTTTTGTCCACCAGAGAGCTTGCCTACTTTGGCATCTAAATCGTCAAGTTTTAACTTTGAAAGAATCTGTTTGTATTGAGTTTCAAAATCCCAAGCTTCAAAGCGATCCATCGCATCAAATGCTTTTTGGTAAGCATCTGCATCTTCAGGGTTTAGTAATGCCTTTTCATAATTAGCCAATACTGTCAGTACCTCATTATCTGAAGCGAAAATAGTTTCTTCTACAGTTAAGTTTGGATCCATTACCGGCTCTTGAGCCAAAAAGGAAACGCGTGTAGATTTACGGTAGTTCACCTGACCTGAATCGGGGGAGTCAGCCCCTGACAATATATTTAGTATAGAAGTTTTTCCTGTACCGTTTTTAGCGATTAAAGCAATTTTTTGGTCTTTGTTGATGCCAAAAGATAGATTCTCAAAAAGAACATTTTCGCCATAGGATTTCGAAATATTTTCAACGGTAAGTAGATTCATGTAAAGTAACTTGATTTTATTTTTTAGCTAGTTGTTTACTCTTAAAGTAATAGATGAGATATAAATAACGAATAGCCAATGCTAGTAAAACGATAATTAGTAATATGGAAAACACTTGAATTTTAAACAGCCACAGCATACAAGTAATGCCTAGTAATATGGTTGAAAATATGATGTAAGTAATCATCCATGCCGGAATCTGCTTTTTTATCATCATAAATGCTATTATGATATTTGGGGTAAATGCCCACAGCGAATTAAAATTTGCTTTGGTTGCTAAATGGTCTGTACCAAACCAAAGGAAAAGAATAAGAACACCAGCTAGTCCCGTAACTGAGAATAGTCCGAAGTCTAACCATTTGTTTCTTCGTAAGTTTTTATAATCGGTATAGGTGATGTAGCTAACCAATGCCAGTAAAATACTAAGCCAAAATAAAGGAGTTAGAAATATAAGAGAGCGGTATTCTTGTTCAGGAATATCTAAAATGACAGACTCACTTTTAACTATCGGCTTGCCATTTAGCGTGGTGTGTTTCATTTGCTCGTACACATAAATTGGTAAGAACAAATGTTCGTATGGTGTTGCTTCTCTATCAATTACAGAACCTAACGCAAGGTCAATACCGAAATTAGACCAAGAGTTCGGATTTAACTTCAAACGGATTAACTTGCGAAATGTCAGTTGATCTTCTAAATAATTATAATCAAAATTAAATGTGCTCCCTAAAGTTTTTTCAAATACCATGGGTATTCTAGTGGCACAGTTATCAAACAAAAAGTCGTACTTATATTTCTTGTTTTCAGGCAGTAAGTTGTGCTCTAAAAAAGTGACAATCTGGTTGCGTTGTTCTAAGTCTACATCTAAAACTTGCTCTCTAATCCACCGCTTTTCTTGCTGGTATGAGTAGTCAAAGTATTTAAACGGCATTCTAGATATGGTGTATGATAACTTACCCCTTGTGAAATTTAAATAGAAATTAGGGTCTTCAAAATCATACGTACCGTAACCATAAACTTCATCGATGCCTAAAGTTGGGTCTTGTAGTCGTATGGCACTATGCCCGAATTTGGCAGCTAAGTCTTCACCTGTGCCTACAGTCAATAAACTGATTTTTGATAATGGAGATAGTTGTGCATTTTGAGAATGTCCCCAAAATGCAGTAAAAAGTAGAATTAAAAACGTGATTTTTCTGAACATACTTTTACTAGCTCATAGCAGGTGCAAAGATGCGAATAATAACAGACTTCATAGATATTGGTTTTTTATAATTTTATGTCAATTAACTATTTCCGTAAAGCGCTGTTTTATACAAATCTAAAAGCCACCTCTAGAGGTGGCTTTTTTAAATACATTATTTAGATTTTAATGGTTATTCAATAGTTACAATTAAATCGTCTTGTTTTACCATGCTACCTTCTTTTAGACTCACAGAAGTAACTGTACCGGCTTTAAAAGAAGTAACCGTAGTTTCCATTTTCATGGCTTCAATTACAAATAAAGGATCGTTCTCTTTTATGGTTTGACCTTTTTTGACCAATACCTTGTATAAAGAACCTTGTAGAGGAGCACCAATTTGGTTCGGGTTTTCTAAATCTATCTTTTCATTCGATTCGATCTTAAGATTTAAAGAAGTATCTAAAACATCAACAAATCTGTTTTCTCCGTTTACTTGAAAGAATACAGTTCGCAAGCCTAGTTCGTTAGGTATGCCGACAGAGAGTAACCTTACGATTACCGTTTTACCCGGTTCTAACTCTATTAAGGTTTCTTCACGAAGTTTCATACCGTAGAAGAAATGCTTTGTTTGTACCAGCGCTAAATTGCCATACAGCTTATAGTTTTCATGTGCTTTTTCAAACACTTTTGGGTATAAGGTGTACGAAAGAAAATCTTCCATTTCAATACCACGTGTAAACCCTTTTTGAAACTTCTTTTTAAAGGCTTTAAATTCCTTGTCAAAATCAGTTGGTGCTAAATGTGCATTTGGTCTGTTCGTATATGGTTTTTTGTTTTTAAGAATGATTTTCTGAAGTTTCTTAGGGAATCCGCCAACGGGCTGACCTAAGTCTCCCATAAAGAAACTGATTACAGAATCTGGGAAAGATATTTCTTCACCACGTGTCATAACATCTTCTGTAGTAAGATTATTAGTTACCATGAAAATTGCCATGTCACCAACCACTTTTGAACTCGGTGTTACTTTAATAAGGTTGCCAAATAGTTTATTTACCTCGGCATACATCGTTTTTACTTCTTCAAATCGGTCACCTAAACCTAAAGCAGTTGCTTGCGGACGCAAATTAGAATACTGTCCGCCGGGTATTTCATGTGAATACACTTCTGCAGTACCCGCTTTTAATCCAGACTCAAAAGGGTAGTACAATTCTCTTGTATCTTCCCAGAAGTTAGAAAACTGATTTAGTTTCGGCATATCAAACTCATGCGCTCTTGGCTGACCCTTCATCATCTCAACTACAGAGTTAAAGTTTGGCTGAGAGGTTAATCCAGATAATCCTCCTAAAGCGACATCGACCACATCAACACCAGCCTCAATAGCTTTTAGATACGTTGTCGTCTGTAAAGAAGAGGTATCGTGCGTATGTAAATGAATAGGTAGCTTAACCGTGTCTTTTAACGCTAAAACCAATTCGGTAGCAGCATAAGGCTTCAGTAGACCTGCCATATCTTTTATGGCAATCATATGTGCACCGGCATTTTCTAGATCTTTTGCCAGCTGTGTGTAATATTTTAGAGTATACTTGGTTTCGTTGATATCTAAAATATCACCAGTATAACTTATAGCAGCTTCTGCGATACCACCAGTTTTATTACGTACATAATTAATGCTTGGTTCCATCGCTTTTACCCAGTTCAATGAATCGAAAATTCTAAAAATATCCACGCCGTTTTCCCAAGATTTCTCAACGAATTTTTCAATTAAATTATCAGGATATGCTTTGTACCCAACTCCGTTAGATCCACGAAGTAGCATTTGAAATAATATATTCGGTACTGCTTTACGTAATTCGCGTAAACGTGTCCACGGACTTTCGTGTAAAAAGCGCATACTTACATCGAAGGTTGCACCACCCCAAACTTCCATACTAAAGGTATTTGGGTGATTCTTTGCATAACTCTCTGCAACTCGCAACATATCATACGTTCGCATTCTTGTTGCTAATAGCGATTGGTGCGCATCGCGCATTGTGGTATCTGTGTAATGAATCTTCTTTTCATCCATTAACCAAGCACAAAATTTCTCGGGACCCATTTCTGTTAGCATATCTTTTGTTCCTTTCGGATGTGCTTCTAGCGGATTGAATTTTGGAACCTTTGCATTTCTAAAGACCTTGTTTTCGTCGATATACTTAACATCAGAATTACCATTGACAATAACTTCGGCAAGGAAGTTGACAACTTTGGATGTTCTATCTTGTGGTAGTTTTATCTTGAATAGGGCAGGGGTGTTCTGTATAAAATTGACAGTAACCTTACCGTCTTTAAAAGTAGGGTGTTGTATAACATTCTGAAGAAAATGAATATTGGTTTTAACTCCTCTAATTCTAAACTCCTTTAAAGCTCGTACCATTTTACGGGTTGCGCCATCTAATGTTCTGCCGTGAGATGAAACCTTTACCAACATCGAATCAAAAAACGGACTCACTTGATACCCTTGGTAGATACTACCGGCATCTAAGCGAATTCCCATACCAGAGGCACTTCTGTATGTCGTTACAGTACCATAATCGGGAGTGAAATTATTGCCTGGATCTTCTGTGGTTAAACGACATTGTAATGCAAAACCATAGGTAGCAATAGTTTCTTGACCATATATTTTAATCTGTTGACTATCTAGTTTATAATTTCCGGCAATGAAAATTTGAGTTTTTACCAAGTCGATTCCAGTAACCATTTCTGTAACCGTATGTTCCACTTGTATTCTTGGGTTTACCTCAATGAAATATATGTTATCATCTGGGTCTACTAAAAACTCTACCGTACCAATATTGTTATAGTTGACTTCTTGGGCAATGTCAACGGCATATTTGTAAAGATTCTGTTTTACATCTTCACTAACATTGTGTGACGGTGCTATCTCTACCACTTTTTGGTGACGACGTTGAACTGAACAATCTCGTTCATGTAAATGACGAATGTTGCCATGGTTATCTGCAACAATTTGTACTTCAATATGTTTAGGGTCTTCGACATACTTTTCTAGAAACATGGTGTCATCGCCAAATGCGTTTAATGCTTCGTTTCTAGCAGAATCGAAATTCATTTCTAGATCCTCATCTTTTCTAATGATACGCATTCCACGCCCACCACCACCAGAAGCAGCTTTCAACATTATGGGATAACCTATAGTTGCGGCTTGAGTCAATGCAACTTTTAAAGAAGTTAATTTCTTTTTATTACTCTCAATGATTGGAACATTACATTTTACGGCAACTTTCTTAGCGGTAATTTTATCGCCCAGAGCATCCATTACTTTTGGGTCAGGACCAATAAAAATAATATCATTGGCGGCACACTGTCTTGCGAATTCAGAATTTTCTGATAAGAAACCATAACCTGGGTGAATGGCATCTACGTTTTTAGCCTTTGCCAAAGCTATAATCTGCGGAATGTCTAAATAAGGTTTTAAAGGCTGATTGTCTTCACCAATTTGATAAGATTCATCTGCTTTATTTCGGTGTTGTGAATAGCGGTCTTCATAGGTGTAAATGGCAACTGTTTTAATGTTCAGTTCAGAACAGGCGCGCAATACACGAATTGCAATTTCACTTCGATTGGCTACTAAAACCTTTTTAATTTTCATTTTTTGGTACTGTATTTAATGGTTAGTGTTTATCTGTATTTGTTATAAAACTTCATTTTTTATCTGAAATTGTTACAAAGGCTATAATTTAATTCTAAAATATCAACTAAACAATACTATGCATGCATAATATTTTTCATTTAGGAACTAATTTGTGATATCATCTCAGAGAAGGTAGTTTATATTTTAATACGATAAGCCTAAGTGGTTGTGAATTTGATGGTTGTCTACCTTTAATTTGTTAGAATAGTTTTTTATGCCTTGCAAAATATAGATGAGCTTGGAGCTTTTTATAGCGGAATACCACTACCACCATATAATTATATTAATTTAGAGCAATAATTGAGTAGGGCATTTTGCCCCGCTGAACATATTGACATTACACCGACTATCATGAAAAAGCACATTCCTAATTTTATTACTCTATTAAATGTTTTCTGTGGCTGTGTGGCTACTATGTTTGCTGTCATGAATAGATTAGAGTTTGCCGCAATATTTGTTGCACTAGGTATTTTCTTTGATTTTTTTGACGGATTAGCGGCTCGTGTTTTAGATGTAAAAAGCGAATTGGGTCTACAGTTAGATTCTTTGGCAGATATGATTACTAGCGGACTAGTACCTGGTATTGTAATGTTTCAATTATTAGCAATGTCTCAAACTAGTGGATGGGGAGATGGTGCTCACTTTTTTATGGAAGCCGGTAAATTTCAATACATACACTTAATACCTTTTTTAGGCTTTATCATCACCATGGCATCGGGTTATCGATTGGCGAAATTCAATATAGATGAAAATCAGACGTCTTCGTTTATTGGTTTGCCAACACCCGCTAATGCACTTTTAATACTTTCATTACCACTTATCCTTTTGTATCAGAACAATGATTTTTTAAATAGTATCATTCTTAATCAATGGTTCTTGATCATCTTAACATTGGTGAGTGCATATTTATTAAATGCTAATTTGCCGCTCTTTGCTTTAAAATTCAAGAATACAAGCTTCAAGGATAATGCCATGCGTTATATCTTTCTTATCATTAGTCTTGTGCTAATCGTTACCATGAAGTTCATGGCTATTCCCTTAATTATTCTGTTTTATGTAGTAAGTTCTGTCATACAAGAAAGACTTTAAATTTAGAATTATTTAGGAAGAATGATTATGGAAAATGAAGAATATGAATTTTGGTTAAGCGGACCTATTCAAGGTGTGCCAGATTTGCTGCAACCAGCAGTGCATGCCTTATTACAGTCAGAAAGAGAGCTTAAAAAGTATACTCAAGATTTTCCTAAAGAATTACTTTGGGCTAAAACATCAGGTAGAGCTTCTATTGGTTTTCATATGAACCATATTACGGGAGTGTTAGATAGAATGCTGACTTATGCCAAAGGTGAATCGCTATCTGATGCGCAATTTCAATTTCTAAAAAAAGAAGGTGCCTTTAATTTAACTACTGAAGTTGGCGACTTACAAGAGCAATTTTCAACTAAAGTTTCTGAAGCGCTAGCATATTTCAAAACGATACCAGAATCTTCACTTACAGAAAAAAGAACTGTAGGTAGAAAGAAGTTGTCATCTACCGTAATCGGACTTTTATTTCATGCTGCAGAGCATAGTCAAAGGCATATTGGGCAATTATTAGTAACTGCCAGTGTACTGCAATCTAAAATATCTTAGTCCGTCATTTAATCAGAATAACTTTATAGCATGAATACATCGGTAGTAATTATCGGCGCAGGATTAACGGGTTTGTTAACTGCATATCGTTTACAAGAACTAGGTTTTGATGTCAAGGTTTTAGAAGCACGAGAAAGAATTGGAGGTAGAATTAACACTATAGTATCTGGGAAGGCAAAAGTTGAAATGGGTGCTACTTGGTTTAATGAAAGTCACTACCATTTATTAGATGTTATAGAGGAATTTAAAGTTCCTTATTTCGAACAATTTATGACCGGTACATCTTATTTTCAAACATTTTCAAATGTACCACCCCAAGAAATTGCGGTTCCAAATGATAGTCCGAGTTACCGATTTAAAAACGGGACTGTTGATTTGCTGAATTCAATAGCTGCTAAACTGAAACCAAATACTATCTTTTTAAATGAAGAGGTTAATGAGGTAAATGTGATTGATGATGATGTTGAAGTGAAAACCAATTCTCGCACATTAAATGCTGGTATTGTTATTACTACATTGCCACCAGCAGCATTAATAGATCAAATAACATTTACACCTCACTTACCTAATGAATTGGTTTCTTTAGCAGAACAAACCCATACTTGGATGCAAGATTCCATTAAAGTTGCCCTAACCTATAAAAAATCGTTTTGGAGAGCGCAAGGTAAATCGGGTACTATATTTAGTAATGTTGGACCGCTTACCGAGTTCTATGATCAATCTAATTTAGAAACGGGTTCTTACGCGCTGGTTGGTTTCGCATCTGGCAGTTGTGCTCGTTTTACAAAAGAACAACGCATAGAGAAAATAGAAGCACAGTTGAAAATGGTATTTGGTGATGAGGCTTTGCAATACGAATCGTATCACGAGACGCCTTGGTACAATGAAGAGTTTACCAAATCGAATAGGCAAGAAGATAACTTATTTCCACATCAAAATGGGGGACATGCACTGTATCAGGAACCCTTATTCGAGAATAAATTGTTTATTTCTGGTGCAGAAACATCAAAACATCACTCTGGTTACATGGAAGGCGCTATTTTTGCAGCTGAATCTGTTGTTGCAAAACTGAAAAGTTTGCACCTAACGCAGTAATACATACATGTCAGTTACCTTATTATCATCCCCATTACAGGGCTTTACCGATTTTAGATTCCGTAATGCATTCCATAAATATTTTGGAGGCATCGATACGTTCTACGCGCCATACATTCGTTTGAATGGTAAAATGGTGATTAAAAACTCGTATCAGAAAGATTTACAGCCAGAAAATAATACCACCCTAGAAGTTATTCCGCAAGTAATGACTGGTGATGCCGATGAATTTCTTTTCGTTGTAAAGTATATTCAAAGTTTAGGATATAAGGAATTGAACTGGAATTTAGGTTGCCCTTACCCAATGGTAACAAAACAAGGTATGGGTAGCGGACTCATTTGTAATCCCGAAAAAATAGATCACATTTTAAAACGTGCTCATGAAGAAACTGATGTTGTAGTTTCTATGAAAATGAGAATGGGGTATGAAAATGCAGAAGAGATATTAGATGTTTTTCCTGTTTTGGATACCTATCCGTTAAAGAATATTGCTATTCACGCACGTATTGGAAAGCAATTGTATAAGGGCGGAGTAGATCTTGATGCTTTTCAGAAGTGTGTTGAAAGTACCAAACATACATTATACTATAACGGCGATATTACTACAGTAGCGAAGTTTCAGGAAATGAACGAGCGCTTCCCCACAATTGAAAACTTTATGATGGGAAGAGGTTTAATTGCCGACCCATTTCTGCCAAGTATGATTAAAAACAATACGACGGAATATCCAAAAGACCGCTGGAAGATTTTTTCCGAATTTCACGACACCATTTATCAGCAATATGATGAAGCATTGTCAGGACCAACACCTATAAAAATGAAAATGCGTGGCTTTTGGGAGTATTTTGCGTTGTCCACTTCCAATCCGCACAAAGCATTCAAGAAAATAAAAAAAGCAAATAATCCAAAGGCATATCAGCAAGCTGTGCGAGAGATATTGAATAATGAATAGGCTAACTGTTATCTTTGCAGCATAGTTTTAAAATAACTTTGTGAAAGACCTTCTTTTAATAACTCCTCCTTTTACCCAATTAAATACTCCGTATCCGGCAACTGCGTACATTAAAGGTTTTTTGAATACGAAGAATATTTCTTCTTTTCAGTCAGATTTAGGGATTGAGGTTATTTTATCACTTTTCAATAAAAATACTTTTCAGCAGCTTTTTGACATGGCTATTTCTTCGGATGCTATTGTGTCTGAAAATTGCCAAAGAATATATGCACTGCGTAATGATTACCTGAAAACGCTAGATGCCGTTATTCTTTTTTTACAAGGTAAAAATGACACCTTGGCTAGACAATTATGTACCGATAATTTTTTGCCGCAAGCTTCTCGTTTTGAACAGTTAGATGATTTAGAATGGGCTTTTGGTAATATGGGTATGCAAGATAAAGCCAAACATCTGGCAACCTTATATCTTGAAGATTTATCAGATTTTATTGTAGAATGTATTGACCTAAATTTTGGGTTCAGTAGGTATGCAGAAAGATTGGGGCGCAGTGCAAATTCATTCGATGAGCTTTATAATCATCTTAACGAAGAACCCACTTTTATTGATGAATTGACGCTTGAGTTGTTAGCGGAACAATTGAAAACTATACAACCTAAATTGGTGTGTTTTTCGGTACCGTTCCCTGGTAATTTATATAGTGCTTTTCGTTGTGCTCAATTTATAAAAGCTAATTATCCTGATGTAAAAATTGCTATGGGTGGCGGATTTCCAAATACAGAATTACGCAGCCTTACCGATGTTCGTGTGTTTGAGTTTTTTGATTTTATAACCTTAGATGACGGGGAGCTTCCATTAGAATTAGTGCATCAGTATGTTATAAACGGAGCAGGGGAGTTAAAAAGAGCATTCATTTTAGAAGATGATAAAGTTGTTTACAAGAATGATAGTCTAAGACCAGATTATAAACAAATAGATGTTGGCACACCAGATTATGCTGACCTACAATTAGGCAATTACATTTCGGTCATTGAAATTGCCAACCCCATGCATAGTTTGTGGAGCGATGGTCGTTGGAATAAATTGACCATGGCTCATGGTTGCTATTGGGGTAAATGTACTTTTTGCGATATCTCTTTAGATTATATAAAAATATATGAACCTGTTGCCGCTAGTTTGTTGGTAGACCGTGTTGAAGCATTGATTGCCCAAACAGGAGAATCCGGATTTCATTTTGTCGATGAAGCTGCACCGCCTTCTTTAATGAAAGCTTTTGCTTTAGAGGTACTTAAAAGAAATCTGACCATTACCTGGTGGACAAATATTCGTTTTGAAAAGAACTTTACCCAAGATTTGTGTTTTTTACTAAAAGCTTCTGGTTGTATTGCTGTTTCTGGTGGACTAGAAGTGGCATCTGATCGTTTGTTGAAACTTATTGATAAAGGCGTAACGGTAGAACAGGTGGCCCAAGTGACACGAAATTTGACCGAATCAAATATTATGGTTCATTCGTATTTAATGTACGGCTATCCAACACAGACCATTCAAGAAACGGTAGATAGTTTAGAAATGGTTCGTCAGTTGTTTGAATTGGGTATTATACAATCTGGTTTTTGGCACCAGTTTGCATTAACTGCTCATAGTCCTGTTGGTTTGCATCCAGAGGAATACGGAGTTATGCCAGATTTGAAAACTATCAGCTTTGCTAACAACGATATAGATTTTAAAGATAAAACGGGAGTTGACCACAGTAAGTTCAGTTTCGGATTAAAAAAATCGCTTTTCAATTTTATGCACGGTATCGGTTTTGATATGAGTTTGCAAGAATGGTTCGATTTTAAGATTCCACCTTCAACGATTTCCGCAGACTATATCTATAATTGCTTGCAACAAGAACTTGTTCTGAATACAAAATCTACGGCTAAAATAGCATGGATAGGACCAATGCCTATTGCCAATGAACGTGTGAAGAAGAAAAAAGGCATGACTTGGCAGCAGTTAGAATTGGGTTTTCATACAAAGACAGATATGTATGAAATAATAGTAGATAAGGATAAAGGAGAATGGTTGCTTGCTACTTTAGAACAATTGAAACCTGAGAATAAGCCTTTAAGTTATGGTCAGTTGAAAAAAGATTACGAATATCAATTAGAAGATTTTGAGTTGTTTTGGTATTCAAAGCAAATTATTGGGCTTCGTGAACATGGTCTTTTAGTGCTATAAAAAAAGCCGCATTGCAAATGCAATACGACTTTAATATATTAATGATTGGTGAGGTTTAAGAGTATGTAAGCGTATACCCTGTTTCTGTAGTATACGATTCCGATAAAAGTGTGTCAACGAATATCCATTCAGATGTAACATCACTAGTCGTGAATGTTGTCATCATATATCCTCTTTTTGAGGCATCAAAATAATTTAATCCATCTATTAAAGCTATCAACGCTTCTTGAAAACCGGCAATTAATTCTGGAGAAGAGTTAGCGCCTAGGTAGGTTTCGAAACCTGGTGAACTAATAGAAGATGTGGCTAGTTCAATACCTACTTCTGTTCCGTTTTGTGCCTTTAAGGTGTTCTGCCAAGCATTATGTGTATCACCTGCGAAAGTGACTATTTTTTTACCGTTTAATCCTGCGTAAATAATTTCACGGTCTATAGGGTATCCGTCCCAAGCATCAAGATTGTAGGGTATAGCGGTAGTTATCCTTGCTATTTCTTCGTTGGTCAGTGTTGGGTCGTTATTAAGCAATCTTAGTTTTATGGTCACCAACTCTGTCAATATAGTACCGAATTCAGGTAAGCCAAATGAGGTCAATAATTCTATAGGTATATACATTTGACCCATTAATACCTGTTGACCTAATACTTGCCATTTTGTCGAACTACTGTTTAATTCAGATAGTACCCAGTCTCTTTGTGTTACTCCTAATATAGAACGTGAAGGGTCGGTCAATGCTGTTTGAAATGCTGCTGCATCAAAACCTGTAGCGGTTACATAATCTGTAATGTTTAATTGTTTGTCTCTGCCAATTAAACGGGTGTCCATTAAGATTAGGTTGACCAAGTTCCCAATATTTACTGAACGATAAATAATGCTATTATCATCTGCTGATATTCTTGAGAAAGGTAAAAACTCGCTATATGCCTGTAATGCATTTTGTTTTCTTACTTCAAAACTACCTTCTGTGGCTTCATCATGGTTTTCTGCTCCTTCTTTATAAGTGTCATTGGCAATTTCATGATCGTCCCAAACACAAATGAACGGTTTTTTTTGGTGGGCTAATTGTAAAGAAGCATCTGATCTATATTGCTTGTATCTTGTTCTATAATCATCTAAAGAAATAATTTCTCCTGCAGGTTCATGAAAACGGTTCAAGAAAGCGTTCTCTGCTGTAGATCCGTATCCGCCAGCGCCATATTCGTAGAAATAATCCCCTAAATGTACAATGATATCAGCATCGGAATTTGCCATGGCATCGTAAACATTGAATAAACCAGCTTGGTAATTGGAGCAAGAACAAACTGCTAATTTTGCTTGTGTGGCATCTGTTGGTAATGTGATAGTTTCACCAATTACGGAAACGGAATTATCGGTTGTGCTTATAAATCGATAGTACAACTTTAGATCAGCTTCTAATTCTGTCAACTCTATGGCTAACGTGTTATCTCTTGAGCTCTCAGTTGTTATTTTTCCTGTGCGTAATATGCTGTTGAAATTATTGTCTGTAGAAACTTCCCAGATAATTTCAACGTCAGTATTAATAAATCGTGTCCAAATTATTACGCTTGTGCTACTTGGGTCAAAACTGGCTACACCGTAATTAAAATTTTGAACGTTCAATAAAGATTCATCGTAATCTACTTTTAAATCGTCGTCATCCCTACAACTAATAAAGTTCGGAGCTAGAATAAGTCCGCCCGAAGCCATTAATGCTTTTTGAATAAAATTTCTTCTTGTGTTTTTCTTCGTTTTCATCTGGTAATTTAGTTTCCTCAAAATTGTTCTAATTATTACTAAAGCATGTTAGTTGAACTTTATATTTAGGTTATTGAAACTATAGGCGATTACAAGTCTGCTATTTTTCGAGAATTTAAATGAATTGGTTATGTTTGATTATTATACTAGGGTAGATGGAAGCTAGAATTGTAAAAAGTAAAGAACGAAAATTGATTGGGCTTTCTCAAGAAATGAGTTTGATAGATAATAAAACTTTTGACCTGTGGAAGAATTTCAGAGGGCGAAGTAAGGAAGTGCTAAATAGGTCGTCTGATGATTTTATCTCTCTACAAGAATATCCAGTAGATTATTTTAAAGCGTTTTCTCCTGCAAATAGATTTGTAAAATGGGCATGCGTTGAGGTTGAAAATTTAGAGTTCATTCCAGAGAAAATGAATAGTTTAATTTTAGAAACTGGCTTGTTTGCGGTGTTCAATTACAAAGGAACTGCACAAAATGCACAGGCTTTTTTTCAATTGATTTATGGGGAATGGATTCCCAAATCTGATTATATCTTAGATGACCGTCCTCATTTTGAAGCACTGGGAGCTAAATACAAAAACAATGATCCAGATTCAGAAGAAGAGGTTTGGATTCCGATAAGAGAAAAATGAAAGACCCCGAAAAAGCGCCTTGGTATTATCTGTTGTTATTGATTTTAGCAGGGGAAAGTGTCTTTATTTTGCCTTTTGTATTGCAACGTGTTTTTAGACCTACCGTTTTAAAAGTATTTGAACTAGATAATGTTTCGTTGGGTTTATGTTTCTCTGTGTATGGCTTTGTTGCATTGGCTTCTTATTTACTGGGCGGTCCGTTAGCCGATAAATACCAACCTAGAAAGTTAATAGCCATTGCCCTTTGGATGACTGCTTTAGGCGGATTGGTCTTTGCTACATTCCCAGATTATTTAACCTTGCAAATACTTTACGGCTTTTGGGGGTTTACTACAATTTTCTTGTTTTGGTCACCTATGATAAAGGCGACACGAGTATGGGGTGGTAGTGGTTCTCAAGGTAAAGCTTTTGGTTTTTTAGATGGCGGCAGGGGATTGGTTGGTGCTCTTTTTGGCACTCTGGGTGTTCTTGTCTTTTCTCATTTTATGTCGGCAGATTTAGAAGTAGCTACGCTGCAAGAAAGTAGGTTTGCCTTTCGGTATGTAATATTGACTTCGTCTGGTATAGTGTCGATTGTAGGTGTTCTTGTCTGGTTTTTTATGCGATTGCCTGAAAGTCTTGAAAGCGAGATTGTAGTAGAAAGAATCACCGTTTCTCAAATTAAAGAAGTACTACGTTTACCTTCGGTTTTACTACTAATGATTATAATTCTATGTGCTTACGTGGGTTATAAAATCACCGATATTTTTTCGCTTTATGCGCAAGATGTAATGTTGTACAATGAGGTGGAATCTGCAGAAGTAGGTACATTTTTATTATTCGCAAGACCGGTAGTAGGTGTTTTAATAGGTGTGGTAGCAGACCGTTCTAGGCCTAGTTTATTTTTATTAATAGGTTTTGTAGTTGCGCTGATCGGTTCTTTAGTATTTGCATCTGGCATGGTTGCCTATGTTTCTTATTTAATGTTCTTATTTTCTATTATGATCGTGGCACTAGGGGTGTATGCAATTCGATCTTTATATTTTGCTGTAATGCAGAGTGGTAAAATTCCGTTGGTGCTTACTGGTACTGCGGTTGGGTTGATTTCGTTGATAGGGTATACTCCCGATATTTTTGCTGGTCCGGCAATGGGCTATTTATTAGATGCATCACCTGGCTTAGAAGGACATCAACATGTATTCTGGATGCTAGCCATATTTTCATTTATTGGTGGAATAGCAGCATTTAGATATTTTCAACTTTATGGAAAACCATTCAATGACGAATCATAAAAATCTTAACTTATTATTATCAGGAGTTATTGTTATTATAGCCGGTATAGTCTATGGTGGTCACCCAACGTATATTATGCCCGAACTCTTGGGTTTTGAAGTGGTTGATTTGGAGTTAAAAAATATGCTACGTGCGGTAATGGGTATTTATATGGGTGTTGGACTATTTTGGGTATTGGGGTCTCTTAAACCAAAACTTTGGTACGCTGCAACTTTAAGTAATGTGCTCTTTATGGGTGGAATTTCTTTTGGTAGAATAATAAGTACGCTCTTTGATGGAGTATCGCCATTATTCACTCCCGCCTTATTTTTAGAATTGTTATTCTTCGGATGGGGAATATATAATCTTAAAAAGTATAAGGATATAGAGTAGGTGTAGTGTTCTTTAGAAATCTAACTTCTTCTTACGAAGTTCAAAGTTCTGACCTAAGTACACTTTACGTACCATTTCATCTGCAGCTAATTCTTCTGGTTCTCCCGATTTTAGAATACCACCCTCAAACATTAGGTAAGAACGCTCTGTAATAGCAAGCGTTTCTTGAACGTTGTGGTCGGTAATAAGTATACCAATGTTTTTGTCTTTTAACTGCGCTACAATACGTTGAATATCCTCTACAGCCACGGGATCAACCCCTGCGAAAGGTTCATCTAGTAAAATAAACTTTGGATCGGTTGCCAAAGCCCTAGCGATTTCAGTTCTTCTTCGCTCACCACCAGATAATAAATCACCACGACTCTTACGAATATGACCTAAACCGAACTCTTCAATAAGCGACTCCATTTTCATGTGTTGCTCTTTTTTGCTCAATTTTGTCAATTGAAGTACGCTTAAAATATTCTTTTCAATACTTAGCTTTCTAAAGACCGAAGCTTCTTGAGCCAAGTACCCAATACCATTTTGAGCTCTTTTATACATTGGAAATTTTGTAATCTCCATATCATCTAAATAGATGCTGCCGCCGTTAGGTTTTATAAGCCCAACAATCATATAAAAGGAAGTTGTTTTACCAGCACCGTTTGGTCCTAGCAATCCTACAATTTCACCTTGATTAACTTCAAGAGAAATTCCTTTAACCACCCTACGACCTCTGTAGGACTTCATAATATTGTCGGCACGTAACTTCATGTTTTCAAATCTATTGGTTATTGGTCTGTTAGAAAAGTAATTAGGGATTATTTAACCTTGTTGGTTTTCTAATTCTTCCCAATACTCGTAAGCTCTTCGTAAATGTGGTATAACAATAGTACCGCCAACAAGAGTTGCAATACTCAGCGTTTCCATAATTTCTTCTTTAGAAACCCCTTCGTTATAAGAACTCTCTAAATGATATTTTACACAATCGTCGCAACGAAGTACAGTAGATGCTACAAGACCTAATAACTCTTTAGTTTTTACGTCTAAAGTACCTGCAGCAAAGGCATTGGTGTCTAAGTTAAATATGCGTTTTACAACTTTATTATTATCAGCCAACAACTTATCGTTCATCTTAGAACGGTAGGCATTAAATTCTTCAATTTGGTTTGACATTTCTATTTTTCTTTTTTTCTTTTTCAGCTTTTTTTCTTTCTTTTCTCAATACCATTCCAGAAATATAAATACTTATTTGGTATAAAAATATTACGGGTATAGCAACTATAATTTGACTTGTAACGTCTGGCGGGGTAATTACCGCAGAGAGTATCAAAACAACCACCAAAGCAATTTTTCGATACTTTTTCATTAATTCTGGCGTAACCAAACCTACTTTGGTTAAAAAGAAAATGATAATTGGTAGTTCAAATAAAATACCACAAGCAAGCACGGATATTTTTAATGTACCTATATACGAATCTAAATCGAACTCGTTTAATACAGAATCACTAACAACGTAAGATCCTAAGAAGTTAATAGAAAGTGGCGCTACGATATAGTAACCGAATAATACACCAATAAAAAATAATAGAGAAGCAATTAGTATAAATCCTCGCGAATTCTTGCGTTCGTTCGCATGAAGACCAGGACTTATAAACTTCCACATTTCATATAATATGTAGGGGAATCCAAGAATAACACCTGCCCAAATAGAGGTCCAGATGTGGGCTGAAAACTGTCCGCCCATTTCACGACTTTGTATAGAGAACGGGAATTCATCACCACAGAAAGAGGAATCTATTACTGTAAAAGATTGCACTTGATTCAACCACGTAGCGATATCACAAAAAAAGCGATACGTTGGAAAATCCATGTTCTTAGGTCCGAAAATAATCGTATCGAAGATGAAACCTTTCATTAAGAATGCAACACTTCCAATGATGACAACAGCTAATACGGATCTAATTAAGTGCCATCTTAATTCTTCTAAATGGTCAAGAAATGACATCTCGTTTGGTGGCGTGGTAGTTTTGGAACTCATTATAAAATACCTTCGTTTATTAAATTATGTAAATGAATAACACCAACATACGAATCTTTATCCATGGCTAATAATTGTGATATTCCCTTTTTTTGCATGTGCTCTAAAGCTTTAATAGCCAAAGTGTTTGCAGGTATGGTTTTAGGTTTTTTTGTCATGATGTCTTCGGCAGTTAAGCCTTTAATATTATCATGCTTGTTTAACATGCGTCTAATATCGCCATCGGTTACGATACCGACAACTTTTTCGCCATCAAGTACGGCAGTTACCCCTAACATTTTTTTAGAGATTTCTACAATTACTTTTTTAACCTCTTCATCTTTTTGAACTTGAGGTACTTGATTTTTACTTACTAAATCTGCAACTCTTAAATATAATCTCTTACCTAAAGATCCGCCTGGGTGGTATTTTGCAAAATCAGAACTACTGAAACCTTTAATTTCTAAAAGTACAATTGCAAGGGCATCACCCATAACTAATTGAGCTGTAGTACTTGTCGTAGGTGCTAGTCCGTTAGGGCAAGCTTCTTTATCAACGTGCGTATTTAGAATATAATCTGCTTGTTTTGCCAAAAAAGAATCGGTGTTACCCGTCATGGCAATTAGCTTGTTAGTACCTCTTTTTATGAGCGGAACCAACATTTTAATTTCTGGTGTATTTCCGCTGTTAGAAATGCAGATAACAACATCATTATCTTGTACGGTTCCAAGGTCTCCATGTATAGCGTCTCCGGCATGCATAAATATTGCGGGAGTACCCGTAGAATTCATAGTTGCTACAATTTTTGTGGCAATGATAGCGCTCTTTCCAATACCTGAAATGATAACGCGCCCTTTTGCTTCAATAATGCAGTTTACGATACTAGCAAAATCATCGGTTAAAAGAGAGGAAAGTTGTGCTATAGCATCACGCTCAGTTTCAATGGTTTTTTTCGCTAAGCCAATAATGGTGTCCGTTGCAATCAATCTATTATTCAAATTATGGATTGTATTCCTAAAAGAATGTATTATCTTTAAGATGACAAAATTAAACAAACTTAATTTTATATGCCGATTATCGCATAATAATTTAGAAACGCCTAGCTAGGCAAATTGTAATTTTGTTCGCTTATAAAATTTTAAAGTAAGTAGTGTCCCCTTAAATGTAAAATGTGACTGACAGTAAAGAATTTGACAATATCGATTTACATTCCTCATTAAAAAAATATTTTGGTTTTTCTAAGTTTAAAGGACTTCAAGAGGAAGTAATCAAGAATGTTCTTCGGCAGAATAATACGTTTGTTATTATGCCAACAGGTGGTGGTAAATCAATGTGCTATCAATTACCGGCCCTTATGCAAGAGGGTACGGCAATTATAGTTTCGCCTTTGATTGCTTTAATGAAGAACCAGGTAGATGCCATTCGTGGTGTGTCTTCTGAAATAGGAGTTGCACATGTACTAAATTCCTCTTTGAACAAAGGGGAGATAAAACAGGTAAAACAAGATATAACCGATGGTATAACCAAATTGTTATACGTTGCACCAGAATCGCTGACAAAAGAAGAGAATGTAGAATTCTTACGCTCAGTTAGGGTTTCTTTTGTAGCAGTAGACGAAGCGCATTGTATTTCTGAATGGGGTCATGATTTTAGACCCGAATACAGAAATCTTAAATCTATAGTAGAGCGATTAGGAGATAATATTCCGATTATTGGCCTTACTGCTACGGCGACGCCTAAAGTACAAGAAGATATAATTAAGAATTTAGGTATAGGTGGTGCGAAGTTATTTAAAGCTTCGTTCAACAGACCAAACCTATTTTATGAAGTACGTACCAAAACAGAAAATATTGAAGCTGATATTATTCGTTTTGTAAAACAAAATTCGGGTAAATCAGGAATTATATATTGCCTAAGCCGTAAAAAGGTAGAGGAATTAGCACAAGTTTTACAGGTGAATGGCGTAAGTGCCGTACCATACCATGCAGGATTTGATGCGAAAACAAGATCAAAATATCAAGATATGTTCTTGATGGAAGACGTAGATGTGGTTGTTGCAACCATTGCCTTTGGTATGGGTATCGATAAGCCAGATGTACGTTTTGTAATTCACCATGATATTCCGAAAAGTATTGAAAGTTATTATCAAGAAACGGGTAGGGCTGGTCGTGACGGTGGTGAAGGACATTGTTTGGCATACTATTCTTATAAAGATATAGAGAAGCTAGAAAAATTTATGTCGGGCAAACCGGTTGCTGAGCAAGAAATTGGGAATGCGCTGTTACAAGAAGTTGTAGCATATGCCGAAACTTCTATGTCTAGACGTAAATTCATGCTTCACTATTTTGGTGAAGAGTTTGATGACATCAACGGCGAAGGTGCCGAAATGGATGACAATACCAGAAACCCTAAAGAGAAAGAAGAAGCTAAAGGTAATGTTGAAAAGCTACTTAAAGTAGTAACGGGTACAAGTGAGAAATTTAAATCGAAAGAGATTGTAAATGCCTTGCGTGGAAAAACAAATGCTATCATCTCTTCGCATAAAACCAATGAAAAAGAATTTTTCGGAATTGGTTCTGATAAAGATAAAAGTTATTGGATGGCGTTAATTCGCCAAACTTTGGTTGCAGGACTTTTAAGAAAAGAGATAGAGCAATACGGAGTATTACATGTAACTGATAGTGGTAAAGAATTTTTAAGTAAGCCATCATCTTTTATGATGACCAAAGATCATGTGTATAATGCTGAAAATGATAATGCTATCGTAGGTGCTGCCAAATCTGGTGGTATTGCAGATGAGAAATTATTGAAGCAATTAAAAGATTTACGAAAAGCGCAGGCCAAGAAATTGGGTGTTCCTCCTTTTGTAGTTTTTCAAGATCCCTCTTTAGAAGATATGGCATTGAAATACCCTATCTCACATGAAGAAATGTTAAACGTTCATGGTGTTGGTGAGGGTAAAGCTAAGAAATACGGTAAACCTTTTCTAGCTTTTATTAATACCTATGTTGAGGAGAATGAAATTATTAGACCAGATGATCTTGTGGTTAAAAGTACAGGTGCAAATTCTGCCTTGAAATTGTATGTGATACAAAATGTAGATAGAAAATTACCTTTGTCTGATATTGCATCCTCTAAAGGATTGGAGATTCCGGATTTAATCAAAGAGATGGAGCAGATTGTATACAGTGGTACTAAGTTGAATCTTAATTATTGGATTGATGATATCTTAGATGAAGATCAGCAAGATGAAATTCATGAGTACTTTTTAGAATCTGATACTGATGATTTAGAAGAAGCGATGTCTGAATTTGATGGTGAGTATGAGGAAGAAGAATTACGACTTTATCGCTTAAAGTTCATTAGTGAAGTAGCGAACTAAACGGATACTGTTAGGTTATATTCTGCGAAAGTTTATTGATTGTATAATTTTTAAAAGTCTAGCGTAAATAGAAATTTTTTTCTATTCATACTAGACTTTTTTTATGCTTCAAGTTTTAGATTAATTGACAGTTATTGAATTATTATAGTTCTTAATTGATTGAATTACAGTTAAATAAATTTTGTTTAATTTTTTTATTAAAATTTTAAACAAAATTTAAGACTATTGCTTGATGTTCCGTTATACTTTTACAGAAATCTAAAAAAAAGAACTATGAAAATTTTAAAAATTACATTATTAAGCGCAATTACATTATTTGTAACGAATATTAACGCGCAGTCAGAAACTATTGTAGATGTAGCAGTAGGAAATGAAAATTTTTCAACTTTAGTGGCAGCGGTTACAGCGGCTGATTTGGTAGAAACATTAAGTAGTGAAGGTCCTTTTACAGTTTTTGCTCCTGTGAACAGTGCATTTGATGCTTTGCCTGCCGGTACAGTTGAATCTTTATTAGAGCCAAGCAGTAAAGATGCTTTGAGCGGTTTGTTAACGTATCATGTAGTATCTGGTAAGTATATGGCTGCAGACGTTATCAAAGCAATTACAGATAACAACGGTTCTTTCGATGTGAAAACCGTGCAAGGTGGTACAATTGTTTTATCATTAAATGGTGATAAAGTAATGTTGAAAGACGAAAAAGGAAATATGGCAACTGTAGTAATGGCTGATGTTGCTGCTAGCAACGGAGTTATTCACGCTATAGATGGTGTGGTAATGCCAAAGTAATTAAAACATACTATTGAAAATAAAAATCCCTTTGTAATTCTAATACTAGAATAGCAAAGGGATTTTTCTAAACACTACTTAAAGCTCTAAAAATTTTTTAGCGTGCAGCAGTACCGCCATTGATAGTTTTATCTTTTCGTAATTGTCTTTGTATTTTTTTGATGGCAGATTCTATAGATTTTTCTGGTTCTATGATATTGTATTCTCCCCAGAAATCTGGATCAGAAAAACCGATGGCTTCGTCACTTAATATAATAGAAGACTTCATTCTATCTTTATATTTTGGGAAGGCATTGTCAGTATTCTTTTCCCAATCGGTAATGGCCATTTCGCAGTTCATGCTATATACTGAGTTGAACAATCGCTTATCCCAATTGATTTTAAATTCTAATAATACATTACTATAGCCGTAATACCATTTACCATTTTTTTCTCTATAATCTACGCGATAAGATACTTCTGTAGGCCATACTTCAGCATTCTTAGGCTTTCTTCGTACAAACATTTGAGAAGCCAATCTCTTATCGGTAATGTTAAGCGAGTAAATAGCACTGGTCAAAATCTTGTTTTCAGCATCTATATATAACTTGCCGAAATATAAAGGGTCGATTATTTCAGGCTTTTGCTTAAAATCGATAACATATATTAATTGGTCATTTACACGTGTAGAGGTGTCAAAAGAAAAATCGTAATAGGCTAATGTCTCAGGAGTAAAAATGTAATTAGGGTATTTTATCATATCTACGAACAACGTATTGAACGGACCACCTTGTAGTTTTAATGCTACGGTATCTAATTTAGTGTAGTCGGTACTTTTTCTTGCCTTGTAAAGTTCTAAGGCATCAGTCTTTTTAGATGAATAGGGAGTTTTGTAAATATTTACTACAGCTTCAGATAGGCTTACATTGGTTCTTCTTTTTTTAATAGTTTCTCTGTAAAACGCAGTCATTACCGTACTTTCATTTAGGTAGTTGTCACCTTTTTTGTTTAAAGTCTCTTTTACCAGTGCTTCTGCATCATTAGGGGCGTCAATACTAGCTTCTGATAGAGCCATGACAAATTCATTCATGAAGATTTTGTTCTTCTTCAACTCTAATTCGGCAATGGCAATTTGCTTTGTTTTATATCCTAAAAAAGCAATTGTTAGTTTGTTTTCTTTATACTCATTGGGGACTTTCAAAGAAAATTGACCTTCAGAGTTGGTGATGGTGGTAACATTGGTGTTGTCTACTGTAAGGGTAGCAAATATTAATGGTTTCTTGCTGTCAGCGTCTAAAACTTCACCTGCAAATTCAGTGTAATTAGTAGTTTGTGCGAACATGGTGTCGACTCCGATTCCTACGAAAAGAAGAAATACCAATAGATACTTGACAGAATAATGTCTTGTTGAAAAAATGTTCTCTTGTAACATGATGTTAGCTTTTCTTTTTAAGATAGTGATTTATAAAGAATTACTGCGATAATTTCTGTTAAATCGTTACAGCTGTAAATGAAGAAATTTAGATATATTATTTATTGCCATCAAATGTTTTTGAAGACGTACTCACTAATCTATTTATTTCTTTCAATTCTTCTTCGGTTAAATCTCTCCATTTACCAACGGGTACATCTAACTTAACATTCATGATTCTAATACGTTTCAATTTCTTAACTCTATAATCTAAATATTCGCACATTCTACGAATTTGTCGGTTAAGACCTTGAGTAAGAATGATTCTGAATTGATATGTACTTACTTCAAAAACTTCACATTCTCTAGTTACTTGGTCTAGAACAGGAATTCCTCTTCGCATTCTATTTAAAAAATCTATCGTAATAGGTTTGTCTACCGTTACCAAATATTCTTTTTCGTGGTTGTTACGAGCGCGAAGTATCTTGTTTACAATATCTCCATCATCAGTTAAGAAAATGAGTCCTTCACTTGGTTTATCTAATCTACCAATAGGGAAAATACGTTTCGGGTAGTTAATGTAATCTATAATGTTATCTTTTTCAACTCCGGTGTCTGTGGTACAAACAATGCCTATAGGTTTATTGAATGCCAAATAGGTAGATTTTCCTTTTGATTCTTTTATTAATTCGCCATCAACTTTTACAACATCGCCAGCTGAAATTTTAGTACCCATTTCTGGAACTACTCCATTAATAGTAACTCTACCTTGGTCAATAAGTTTATCTGCAGCCCTACGTGAGCAATAACCAGCTTCGCTGAGGTATTTGTTTATTCTAGTTTTATTGGCATTGTCTTGCATAGTCAGCTTGCTATTTCTAATGTTATTTTCGATTCACTTCTTGTTGGTATATCTCTCGTCCTAATTGCGCTAAAAACGGAATTCCGATTTCGTCGTACTCATAAGCGTCGTCATTAAAGATACCATCTTTGTTTACTAAAATTGTTGCAGTTAAAAGAAAGTCGATATTCTTTTCTGTGTCTTTTATATATGCGCAATCGGTTAGCGTACCATAGGCAAATCCTACTTTATTATAAATTTCAATATGCTCGGGTATGTCTTTCTTAGTATCGCCATACATGAAAAACTTACAATAGCCATCGTAATATGTTGTTGGGTCATAACCAACTTTTTGAGGTACGGTATGCATCGCTTTTAACAAATGTGCTCTTTGTTCGTTACTAATATCAAAACGTTCTGAAGCCTTAAAGTTTTCTGGAAATAGTACTCGTTTTAATAGCTTGTGTTGCGATGAAACAGGATAGTAGTTTTTTAGGCTAAAATCAAATGGTTCTTCAATTAGCTCATCACCTTCATAATAACCTATGCCCTTTTCAATGTCTAATAGTTCTAACTTCTTAGGTGTTTTGTTTAGTAAAGACTTCGTGATGCCCGTTGTTGAATCGTTTAAGTAAATGATTAAGGGTTTGGTTCTTAAGTCATCTGAATGATATCCTAACCGATGGCTAATTCTAACAGGTGATATCTCTTTATTACTTAAATTTTCATTGATGGCTTTAAATCCTAAGAACTCCACCAATCTATTGTTTGCTAAATTATCGCTAACAACAAAAATTTCAGATACATCTTTGGCAACCGTACTTTCAATAGTATCACCTTCTATGTAATATTTAGTATCTATAGTTAAGCTATCTATTTGGTTGAGCTTTTCTAAAGCCAATAGGGCAGTTGGGAATTTAACCGTGCTTGCAGGATAAAAATACGTGCTGTCGTTTACCTGAAAATCATAGTCGGTAAAAATGATGCTATCATTTCTTCTATCAATTTGTGTGTATCTAATTTGTACTTGATAGTTTTCAACGCTATCCATTACCCTTTTTATTTTTGGGTCATCAGAAGATAGTGCAACCTCAAGAAAATTTAAATTCTGCTTTTCTTGAGTGCAAGAAAATAATAGAACACAACATATGTAAAGAAGAAAATGCTTCATGTTACTATGTTGGTTTTATGGAGTGTAGACTTCGCCACGATGAGGTTTCAATAAATCTCTGACTGTAATCATCTCTTTTTCTTCAACAACCATAAATGCAATGCTGTACATATCATTTAGTTCTTTAAAACCTGTAATATTCAAAGCAGTTTTCTCAGAAGCGATGAATTCATTTAGGTGCTTAACATGATGTTCTGCCGTTTTTAATGCTGCAGGACCTCTAAAATCCCATATAAGTTTTATCTGTCGGTTCAAGAATATGTAGTGTTAGATTATAAAAATAGGTAGGCAAATTTACCTAAAAAATGGCAGGTAATAACCAGTTTCCAATGACATTACTATTCTGTGAACTGCTATTTTTAATTGATTATTAGCTATTTGTTATATCTTGTAAGCCCTAAAAACGTGTTAAGTAAATCATTAAGTATTTGCACACGATTTGGTTATTACTATTTTTGCTCGATGTTTTTTAAGAAATCAATGTTTTTACTCCGTAAATTTTATCCTATTGTAACTATAGGGCTAATTTCTATTGTCTTTATTTCATGCGACGGTCTTTTTAAGAAAGATGAAGAAAAAAAGGTCATTGCTAGAGTGGGGGAGTCTTTTTTGTATCAAGATGATTTAGCTCCGCTATTAACTGAAAATATGACCAAAGGCGATAGTGCTTCTTTTGCTATCAACTATATAAACAATTGGGCATCTAAGCAATTGTTGTTATCAAAGGCTAAGATTAATTTATCTGAAGAAAAACTGGCAGAATATAATGCCTTGGTAGATGATTATAGAACTGAATTGTACACGAGTGTCTATAAAGAGGCTTTGGTAGCGCAGGCAACCGATTCAGTTATTACAGATGAGCAATTAAATACGTTTTACGACAATGCCAAAGAGAATTTTAAACTGAAAGAAAGAATTGCAAGAATACGTTTTGTGGCTCTGCCGAAAGGTTTTTTAGATCAAGATGAGGTCGGTAAGCGATTAAAAAGATTTAAAAAAGATGACATTCGATATTTAGATTCTATTGGCGTTCAGTTTACTAAATTGAATTTTAATGATTCTATTTGGGTGCGTTACAATAGAATATTTGAAGAAATACCTCCGATAACGGCAGACAATGCCAATAAGTACTTAAAAAATTCACAATTTTTTGAATTGGAGGATTCAATCGGGGTATATTTGGGAAAAATAGAGGAAACCAAAGATGTTAACGACATAGCACCTTTGTCCTTTATTAAGCCTACAATTGAACAAGTATTATTGAGTCGTAGAAAAATGGATTACCTGCGCAAATTAGAAACTGAATTACTAGATGAAGCAATCAAGGATAATGAATTTGAAGTTTTCGAAAACAAAAAATAGTATTTACATAGGCGCAGTTTTACTGTTCTCAGGTATTGCAACAGCGCAAGATTCTATACCAAGTGTTTCGGCTAATGAAGCTGAACCAATTGAAGATATAGCAGAAGTAGCTCCAGTAAAGAAAGACTCATCAATTAATTTCAATAGAATTAAACTAGATGGTATAGCAGCAGTTGTTGGCGATTATGTAATCTTAGATTCTGATATTGAAAAAACACTTATTGACCTTAAAAGTCAAGGTGCATCTACAGAAGATATTACCCATTGCGGACTTTTAGGTAAGTTGATGGAAGATCGTTTATACGCTAACCAGGCAGTTCAAGATAGTATCTTGGTTTCAGATGATGAGGTAAACGCTACTGGTGATCGACAATTACAATCTTTGGTACAACAAATTGGTTCAATGGACAAGGTTTTGAAGTACTATAAGAAAACCGACGAAGCTAGTTTTAGAGAAGAACTTTATAAGATTAATAAACTGCGTATGCTATCTGAGCGTATGCAACAAGACATTATTAAAGAGATTGAAATTACACCTGAAGAGGTTCGTCAGTTCTTTAATAGGATTCCTGAAGATGAGCGCCCGGTATTTGGTGCTGAGTTAGAAATTGCACAAATTACAAAAGAGCCAAAACCATCTGAAGAAGAAAAGCAAAAGGTTATAGATAAGTTGAATCAGATTAAGGCAGATGTTGATGATAATGATTCTAGCTTTAGTGTAAAGGCTATTTTATATTCTCAAGATCCCGGTTCTAAGTCAAAAGGAGGGTTTTATAGTATTACGAAAGATACCGGTTTTGATAAGAAGTTTAAAGATGTCGCTTTTAGCTTAAGAGAAGGTGAAGTTTCTGAGCCATTTGAAAGTGCTTTTGGTTACCATATAATTTATATCGAAAAGATTAGAGGGCAAGAGCTAGATTTAAGACACATTTTGGTTATACCAGAAATATCGCAAAATGTATTGGATGAAGCGAAAGCGGAGTTGGATAGTATTCGTAAGAAAATTATTAGTGAAGAATTTACTTTTGCAGAGGCAGCTTTAAATTTCTCTGATGAGAAGGAAACGAAATTTGATGGTGGTTTACTGCGTAACCCTATAAACTTTGATTCTAAATTTGAGTTGACTAAAATGGATCCTATGTTGTACAACCAAGTTCAGAACTTGAAGGATAATGAAATTACTTACCCTGTATTAGAAGAAGATCCAAGAGGTGGGGCACCGAAATATAAAATTTTGAAAATCACCAACAGGTATGATGAGCATGTTGCCGATTTCTCTAAAGATTATACAAAAATTCAAGAATTAGCACTTACTGAAAAGAAATATAACGCCATTAAAAAATGGATGGATGAGCATATAGAAGATACCTATATTAGTGTTAACGATGAGAACAAAGATTGTGAGTTCGCTAATAACTGGGTAAAAGAATAAATATATGTCAGACGTTGCAGCAATAGAACGCCTAGTAGTAAAACATGCTGAGCTTAAAAAGGAAATAGCCAAGATCATTGTAGGTCAAGATGAGGTTATTGAACAGATTCTGCTTTCTATTTACACAGGTGGTCACTCATTGTTGATCGGCGTGCCAGGTTTGGCAAAAACATTAATGGTGAATACCATTGCCCAAGCCATAGGTCTTGACTTTAAGAGAATACAATTTACACCAGATTTAATGCCAAGTGATATTCTTGGTAGCGAAGTATTGGACCAGAACAGAAACTTTAAGTTTATAAAAGGGCCTATATTTTCAAATATTGTTTTGGCAGATGAGATCAATAGGACTCCGCCTAAAACTCAAGCAGCTCTTTTAGAAGCTATGCAAGAACGCGCGGTAACCATTGCTGGTCATCAACATAAATTAGATTTACCATATTTTGTATTGGCAACGCAAAACCCAATTGAGCAGGAGGGGACTTACCCTTTGCCTGAAGCGCAATTAGATCGTTTCATGTTCGCTATAGAGTTAAAATACCCATCTATAGCCGAAGAAATTCAAGTGGTTAAAAATACGACTGCAGATAGAAAGCAAGTGGTTAACCCATTATTTAATTCACAAGATATTATTGCTATTCAAGACTTGGTTCGTAGAATACCAGTTGCAGATAATGTTGTCGAGTATGCGGTAAAATTGGTAAATAGTACAAGACCTAACTTAGACTCAGCCTCAGATTACGTAAAACAATATTTAGATTGGGGAGCAGGACCAAGAGCATCTCAAAATCTAATTTTAGGGGCAAAGGCAAATGCTGCCATTCATGGTAAGTTCTCTCCAGACATAGAAGATGTACATGCCGTTGTTAAAGGTATACTACGTCATCGTATCATTAAAAACTACAAAGCAGAGGCAGAAGGTATTAGTGAAGAGGATATTATTGATAGGTTACTCTAAAAATCAACCACTTTTCTACATTTTTCTAAAGAATTAAACAAAATGGCTATCATTATTGTTTGATATCTACGCACTTTCTGCATCTTTTGAGAAAAAGTAGCTAATCATACTTATTTAATTTTAAATGCGTTCTATATTACGTAATTTTACGGAATTGCGTTAACTTAAATATTAATTAACAGATGACATTTGACATTGGTAAGTTTAGAAGATTGTACATTGTTCTTATTCAATAAAGTATATTCTTAAAATCAATTCAATCTGTTAATTTGTAGTTATAATGATTCTCATTTCATCGACAAATCTTCAGAAAGAAATAAGAAATCGAACTACTTGTCTGCATCCAAATTAACAAACAAATTACTTTTTAATGAGCATTTATAAAGATTACCTTAAGGAGATCGAAGAACGTAAAAGTCAAGGTCTTCACCCAAAGCCAATTGATGGTGCTGAATTACTTAGCAAAATTATTGAGCAAATTAAAGATATAGACAACGAGTATAGAGAGGATTCTCTTAACTTTTTTATCTATAACGTTTTACCTGGTACCACTAGTGCTGCTGGTGTTAAAGCTAAATTTTTAAAAGAAATAGTTCTTGGTGAATCAGTGGTAAAAGAGATTACTCCTGCTTTTGCTCTTGAACAATTATCTCATATGAAGGGTGGACCTTCGGTAGAAGTGTTGTTAGATTTGGCGTTAGGAAATGATACAGCTATAGCTACTGAGGCTTTAAAAGTATTGAAAACGCAAGTTTTCTTGTACGAAGCAGATACTGAGCAATTAGAAAAAGCGTATAAAGAAGGAAATGCAATCGCTAAAGAATTGATAGAGAGTTATGCTCAAGCAGAATTCTTTACAAAATTACCAGAGATTGATGAAGAAATAGAAATCGTAACTTTTGTTGCAGGTATCGGTGATATCTCTACAGATTTATTATCTCCAGGCGCAGATGCACATTCAAGATCAGATCGTGAATTACATGGTCAATGTATGTTTGAGCATAATAAGGATCAGCAAAACGAATTATTGGCATTAAAAAAGAAACATCCTAATAAAAGAGTGATGTTAATTGCCGATAAAGGAACTATGGGAGTAGGGTCTTCAAGAATGTCTGGTGTAAATAACGTTGCGCTATGGACAGGGATTCCTTTTAGTAAATATGTACCATTTATTAATTATGCTCCAGTAATTGCAGGTACTAACGGTATCGCTCCAATTTTCTTAACGACTGTTGGTGTAACGGGTGGTATTGGAATTGATTTAAAAAACTGGGTAAAGCAAAAAGATGCTGACGGAAACACTGTAATAGATGCAGATGGAGAAGCAATCTTAAAAGAAGAATATTCTGTAGCTACAGGAACAGTGTTTACTATCAATACAAAAACAAAAGAATTATTTAAAGACGGTAAAGTAGTAAAAGATATCTCAACGGCTTTAACTCCTCCAAAACAGGAGTTTATTAAAGCAGGAGGGTCTTATGCCGTAGTTTTCGGTAAAAAATTACAAACTTTTGCTTGTAAAGTTTTAGGAATAGATGTTCCTCAAGTGTATGCAGAAGCAAAAGAAGTTTCTATTGACGGACAAGGTTTAACTGCTGTCGAAAAAATATTTAACAGAAATGCAGTAGGTTCTACTCCGGGTAAAACATTACATGCAGGTTCAAACGTAAGAGTTGAAGTGAACATTGTAGGTTCTCAAGATACTACAGGTTTAATGACCTCTCAAGAATTAGAGATGATGGCTGCAACGGTTATTTCTCCTATTGTTGATTGTGGTTACCAATCAGGGTGTCATACAGCTTCCGTTTGGGATGATAAGTCAAAGGCTAATATTCCAAGATTAATGAGGTTTATGAATGACTTCGGGTTAGTTACGGCACGTGACCCTAAAGGGAAGTACCACGCAATGACTGACGTTATTCATAAAGTATTGAATGACCTTGCTGTTGATGATTGGGATGTAATCATAGGTGGAGATTCACATACACGTATGGCTAAAGGTGTTGCCTTTGGTGCAGATTCAGGAACAGTTGCTTTAGCATTAGCTACAGGTGAAGCTACAATGCCTATTCCAGAATCGGTAAAAGTTACCTTTAAAGGTGAAATGAAAGCTTATATGGATTTCCGTGATGTGGTTCACGCCACACAGCAACAAATGCTAACCCAATTTGACGGAGAGAATGTTTTTCAAGGGAAAATAATTGAAGTTCATATTGGTACCTTAACTTCAGATCAAGCGTTTACGTTTACAGACTGGACTGCTGAAATGAAAGCAAAAGCATCTATTTGTATTTCGGAAGACGATACTTTGATTGAATCATTAGAAATCTCAAGAGATCGTATTCAAATTATGATTGATAAAGGGATGGATAATCCTAAACAAGATCTCAAAGGATTAGTTGATAAGGCAAATAACCGTATCACAGAAATTAAAACGGGAATTAAATCGGCATTAAGACCAGACGCAGACGCTAAATATTCTGCAGAAGTAGTTATCGATTTGGATATGATTGTTGAGCCAATGATTGCTGATCCAGATGTAAATAACGAAGATGTATCTAAACGTTATACACACGATAACATTAGACCTTTATCTTATTACGGAGGAACTAAACAAGTGGATTTAGGATTTATTGGATCATGTATGATTCATAAAGGAGACATGCAGATTTTAGCTCAAATGTTAAAGAACATTGAGAAACAACAAGGAAAAGTTGAGTTTAAAGCTCCTTTAGTTGTTGCGCCTCCTACATATAATATTGTTGATGAGTTAAAGGCAGAAGGAGACTGGGCAGTTTTAGAAAAATACGCTGGTTTCGAATTTAATGACGATGCACCTAAAGGAGCAGCTCGTTTGAAGTATGAAAACATGCTATACTTAGAGCGTCCAGGTTGTAACTTATGTATGGGTAACCAAGAAAAAGCTGAGCCAGGAGATACGGTAATGGCTACTTCTACACGTTTATTTCAAGGTAGAGTTGTAAAAGATACAGGTGAGAAAAAAGGAGAATCTTTATTGTCATCTACTCCAGTTGTAGTCTTGTCTACTATTTTAGGTAGAACTCCTACTTTAGAAGAATACCAAGCTGCAGTTGATGGTATTGTACTTACTAAGTTCAAGCCTTCGAGTAAATTATTGGTTGTATAATTAAAAGAAATAATTATTTCATATTAAAAATGCCTGAGTTAAACCTCAGGCATTTTTTGTTTTAATTTATATAAATTAGATAATTAACATTTTATACCTCAGTCATATTCATAGCTGACTTTATACTGCATTTTTCCAATCTAAAAGAATTTGCTTAGCAAATTTTTCGCATTGATTTAAAGTGTCTTTTATATGGTCTAATGTCGTGTCAGGATTAATTAAACACATTCTAATAACCACTTGATTTTGTAAAACTGTTGTTACTAACAGTGCTTCTCTCGAAGCTACAACTCTTGCTGAAATTTCTTGATTTAATTTATCTAATTGCGCTTCAGTTAATTTTATTTTTAAAGGATTGTATCTAAAATTAATAATAGCTAAAGTTGCTAATGAAACAATTTCCCAATTACCGCTTTCTCTTAATAGATCCTCAGTTTTATCAGCTAGGTCAATATTGTAAGAAATAGCTTGTTTAAAAGCGTCTAAACCATATGTTTTTATTGACATGTAAAATTTTAAAGCTCTAAATCTTCTAGTTAATTGAATACCATAATCATAAAAATTAATTTCTGATTCGTTACCTTCTATATCTCTTAAGTACTCTGGTTTCTCGCTAAAAGTATTACTTAGCCAAGATGCATCTCTTACCAATAGGCACCCAATCTCATAAGGTTGAAAAAACCACTTATGTGGATCTACGGTTAAAGAATCTGCACGCTCAATACCCTGTAATGCCTTACTTCCTTTATCTGATAGTATAGCAGCTGCGCCATAGGCACCATCAATATGAAACCAGAGATTTTCTTTTTCACAAATATCTGCTAACGTGTCTAATGGGTCTACGGTTCCCGTATTTGTGGTTCCGGCAGAAGCCATAATGCAAAATGGTTTTCTACCTTCTATTTTATCTTTTGCGATTTCATTTTTAAGTTTATTAATGCTTATTTTAAATTCTAAATCTGTAGGTATTATTTTAATCTGTTCTTTCTTAAAACCTAAAACCCTAATTGCTTTAATGTTAGAAGAATGTGCTTGGTCTGATAAGTATATAATCGCATTAGAAAAATCGTCACCACATTTTATTCTTCGTGCTGTAACTAGTGCAGTTAAATTTGCCATTGAACCTCCACTTGTGAAAATACCGCCGCCTTTTTTTACGGGGAAACTAAACATTTTCAATAACCAATTTAATGTAACGATTTCTAATTCTGCTGCTGCCGGGCCAATTATCCATCCACCAGAAAAGATATTAAAACCTGTTGCTAAAGAATCTGAAATTGCACTTATGTAATTACTTGGTCCGGGCACAAAAGAAAATGATTTTGGATGACCAGAAATATTAGAGTTGGGTATTACATTATCCATAACAAAGTCTAACACTTTATCTGCTGGCATTCCTTTATCTGGCGCTTCTTGTAAGAATATAGAATCCATTTCTTTCCTAGAAGCTTTACTTACTGGGTTTTTACTTTCGATTTCTGTATAATGCTCAACAATTAAGTCTACAATTTTATAACCATAAGATTGCATTTCTTCTTTTGATAAGTGAAAAGGTGATTTCATGAAATTTATAATTTGGTGTAAAGTACATGAAGTTTAAATCATATAAAAGTTTGTATTAATTAAGATGAATTATAGTGGTGATAAATGTTCATTTCATAAAATCTCATTCAATTATTATACGAAATACCAACTTTGTATAAAGGTCTTAAGTCAGTAGGTATATTAAATAATATTATTTTAGAATATTAAGTGGCTTATTACTAATACAAGGGGACTAAATATTTACTTTTTATAATCATTCTTAATTTCATATGCGCTCTTAAAATCACTGTACATTTTGTATCTTGTACAGATAAGATAGATTAACAATATTTATAAATAGATTTTATGGCTTTTGACATAGATATGATTAAAAAAGTTTACGCTTCCATGTCGGAACGTGTGGACAAGGCAAGAGAGGTCGTGGGTAAACCGCTTACTCTTTCAGAAAAGATTTTATATTCTCATTTATGGGAAGGTAGCCCGACTAAACCATTTACAAGAGGTAAAGACTATGTAGATTTTGCTCCCGATCGTATCGCTTGTCAAGATGCTACGGCTCAAATGGCTTTATTGCAGTTTATGCAAGCGGGTAAGCCAAAGGTTGCAGTGCCAACTACGGTTCATTGTGATCACTTAATACAGGCTAAAAGTGGTGCTACTGCTGATTTAAAATCGGCGAACACAACAAGTGCAGAAGTTTTTGATTTCTTAGAGTCTGTTTCTAATAAATACGGAATTGGTTTCTGGAAACCAGGTGCAGGTATTATTCACCAAGTTGTATTGGAGAATTATGCTTTTCCTGGTGGAATGATGATCGGTACCGATTCGCACACTGTAAATGCAGGTGGTCTAGGTATGGTCGCTATTGGTGTTGGTGGTGCAGATGCTGTTGATGTTATGGCAGGTATGGCTTGGGAACTTAAATTCCCTAAACTTATTGGTGTAAAGTTAACTGGAACTATTTCTGGATGGACAGCACCAAAAGATGTGATATTAAAAGTTGCCGAAATTCTTACCGTTAAAGGAGGAACAGGAGCAATCGTTGAATACTTTGGTTCAGGTGCAAAATCTTTATCTTGTACAGGTAAGGGTACAATTTGTAACATGGGTGCAGAGATAGGGGCAACAACTTCTACTTTTGGTTACGATGAATCTATGGAGCGTTATTTAAGAGCTACAGATAGAGCTGATATTGCTGATGCTGCAAATAAGGTAAAAGAGTATTTAACTGCAGATGATGAGGTTTATGCAAACCCTGAGCAATATTTTGATGAGGTTATTGAGATTAACTTGACTGAATTAACTCCATTATTGAATGGTCCTTTTACGCCAGATTTATCTACGAAAGTTGGTAAAGATATGACAGAGAAGGCTACATCTCACGAATGGCCCTTAGCTGTTGAATGGGGATTAATTGGTTCTTGTACTAACTCTTCTTATGAAGATTTATCAAGAGCTTCTTCAATCGCACAACAAGCCATTGATAAAGGAATTAAAATGAAGTCTGAATTAGGAATTAATCCTGGTTCTGAACAAGTACGATATACGGCAGACCGTGACGGTATTCTTGGAATATTCGAGAAATTGGATGCTAAGATTTTCACGAACGCTTGCGGACCATGTATTGGTCAATGGGCACGTTACAGTGATCCTAAAAATGCACCGAAGAACAGTATTGTTCATTCATTCAATAGAAACTTTGCAAAACGTGCAGATGGTAATCCAAATACCCATGCATTTGTAGCTTCGCCAGAAATTACAGCGGCAATTGCAATTGCAGGAAGATTAGACTTTAATCCGATGACGGATAAGCTAATCAATGAAAAAGGAGAAGAAGTAATGTTCGATGAGCCTACAGGTTGGGAATTGCCTCCTAAAGGTTTTGCAGTAGAAGATGCTGGTTTTCTTGCACCTGACGAAGATGGGTCTGGTGTAGAAGTTAAAGTTGCTTCAGATTCTGAACGTTTACAATTGTTAGAGCCATTTACGCCTATAAAAGACGAAAGTTTAATGGGTGCTAAATTGTTAATTAAAGCATTTGGAAAATGTACTACAGATCATATCTCTATGGCAGGACCATGGTTACGTTTTCGTGGACATTTAGATAATATTTCTAATAATTGTTTAATTGGTGCTGTTAACGCATTCGGTCATAAGACCAATTTGGTTAAAAATCAATTGAACGGTGAATTTGCTGGTGTGCCAGATACCGCGCGAGCTTACAAAGCAGCAGGTATTAGAAGTATCGTTGTTGGCGATCATAATTATGGTGAAGGTTCTTCACGTGAGCATGCCGCAATGGAGCCACGTCATTTAGGTGTTGCTGCTGTAATTGTAAAGTCATTTGCACGTATACACGAAACAAACCTTAAAAAGCAAGGTATGTTAGGCTTGACTTTTGCAAATGAAAGCGATTATGACCTTATTCAGGAAGATGATACATTTAATTTTATAGATATAGCAGAGTTTGCTCCAGATAAGCAGTTAACCGTTGAGGTTGTTCATGCAGATGGTAGTAAAGATGTAATCAAAGTAAACCATACTTATAATGCCGCACAAATTGGGTGGTATAGAGAAGGTTCAGCTTTAAACGTTATTAAGAGGGAAAACGCCTCATAATTCAACAACTCAAAATTTGTAAGGAAAACTCCTGATATTAATCAGGAGTTTTTTAGTTTTGACCCCTATTTAACTTTTATGACCAAACAAACGGTTTTTACCTTATTGATTATTGCTTTTGTAATTTCTTTTTTCGTTACCCCTTTGGGTGATTATAGCAAGATTTTTCTTAACAGAGTGTTTGCCACTTCCCCGACAATTATAAAATCTGAAAATCGAGGTAAGATTGCAGATTATGATTGGAAGTTAAAAGATCAGAATTGGAAGTTTTTTAATTTTGATGAGGCAAAGGGTAAGGTTGTATTCATTACTTTTTGGACTTCATGGCATATGCCTTCTCAGGCGCAGTTAAAAGACGTACAATACCTTTATGATACTTATGGTGACAAGATGAAGTTTTACGTAATTACGAACGAAGAACGAGCTCCTGTAGAACTTTTTGTGGATGAGAAAGGGTATACTTTCCCGGTAACCTATCAAATAATTGGTGAGCCAAGTCCTATTTCATTATTAAAACCACCAGGCTCTTATCTAATTGATAAAAAGGGTTCTATAGTAATTCACCAAAATGCTATTGCTGATTGGGATAATGAAAAAGTTGATAAACTTATAAATCAACTTATAGCAGAATAAATTGCTTGTAGTTTTACTAATTACTATTTCTTAAAATACTTAAAAGGTACAAACAGCATACCGAAGCATTCGCCATCGCCTTTGCCAATATGTTTGTGATGCATTTTATGAGCTCTTCTCACACCTCTACTATACCAGTTATTCGCATTTCTAAAAAGCTTAAAGCGTTGGTGTATAAAAATATCATGTACCAAGAAATAAGCGATTCCGTAAGCTAAAATACCAAAACCTAACGGGTAGCCATACCAGAAACCTGTTGTGCCTGAGTAGAATAAAGACATACTTACAATCGCATAAAAAATGAAGAATAAATCATTTCTTTCAAACCACGAATCGTGGTCCTTTTTATGATGATCTTTATGTAAGCTCCATAGAAAACCATGCATTACATATTTATGCGTAAACCACGCCATGAATTCCATAAACAAGAATGTTCCTAGAAAAATTAATATTCCAATAACTATATTCATTATACCAAGTTCATTTTAAATTTAACATAAGAACGCGCAAGTAGTCCAAATTTCTGATAATTTGGCACTCTAATTCGTGCATTCTTTATTTCTAAAGATGGTGTACTTTGTAATTTTTTCAACAGTTTATAATAATATTTATACGCTGTATATACTCCGAATTTTGCATCTGTAGGCAAATTTACAATTCCTTCATATCCTTTTTTGAAATCTGCCTTTATTTCTTCAACGATACGTTTTTTAGAGGCTTCGTCTAATTCCTTCAAGTTCGTATTTGGAAAATAGGATCTATTCAATTCCTCAAAATCAGCTTTTACATCTCTTAAAAAATTCACTTTTTGAAAGGCAGAACCTAATGCCATTGCCGATTCTTTTAGTCGGTTATACTCTTCAACATCACCCTTAACAAAAACCTGAAGACACATTAAGCCAACAACATCTGCAGAGCCATATATGTATTCTTTATATTCTGCATCGGTTCGGTAGATGTTTTTTACCAAATCCATTCGCATACTTTTCATAAACGAATCTACCAAATGCTTAGGTATATTGTAGGTATGATAGGTATGTTGAAAAGAGTTTAAAATAGGATTAAGACTTATTTTATCTCGTAAAGAAGCTTCAAGTTCTTCTTCGAACTTATCAAAAAGAATTTCTTTGTCATAATCATGAAAGGTGTCTACAATTTCATCTGCAAAACGAACAAAACCATATATATTATAGATATGACCACGTATAGATGAGTGCAACATCTTGGTGGCTAATGCGAAGGAAGTACTGTATCGTTTGGTAACAATCTTACTGCATTGATATGAAACTTGATCAAAAGTATCTTTCATAGGTTAACTAATTATCTTTTATAATTAATTCTGACACTAACTTACCGGAGATTAAAGCGGGTGGCACACCGGGACCAGGTACAGTCAGTTGTCCTGTAAAATATAAATCAACTACTTTTTTACTTCTTAAATTTGGTCTCAAAAATGCGGTCTGTGTTAACGTATTCGCCATACCATACGCATTGCCTTTGTATGAATTGTATCGTTCCACAAAGTCATTTACACAGAATGTTTCTTTGAATATAATATTTTTTCTAATGTCTTGCCCTGTTCTTTTTTCAAAACGATCCATTATTAAATCAAAATATTGACTTCTCAATGCTTCGGTATCTTCAAGAGCAGTAGCAATTGGTACTAGAAAAAATGCTGTTTCGCAACCATCGGGTGCCATACTTGCATCTGTTAGAGATGGAAAATTAGCATAGAATAAAGGGTTTGTTGGCCATTTTGGACTGTCGTAAATTTCTTTAGCGTGTAGCTCAAAATCTGTATCAAAAAATAGGTTATGATGCTCAACGTTTTTTAGTTTCGTATCCAGCCCTATGTAAAATAATAATGAAGATGGGGCAAATACCTTTTTATCCCAATAGTTTTGAGAATATTGCTGGTACTTTTCATCTAATAGGCTTTCTGAGTGATGGTAATCTGCTCCACTTAAAACTACATCTGCGAGATGAGTTTCTCCATTGCACGTAACTCCGTTTGCTTTACCGTTGGTTACTTGAATTTTTTCAACCGGCGAATTAGTGTTTATTTTAACACCGAGTTCTTTTGCAAGACTCTCCATAGCCTTAATTACTTCATACATACCACCCTTTGGATGCCATGTACCTAAGCCAAAATCTGCAAAATTCATGAAATTATAGAACGACGGAGTATTGCTAGGTTTAGCGCCAAGAAACAAAACAGGGAATTCTAAGGTAGATACCAATTTCGGATTTTTAAAAGACTTACGTACTTGCGAACTAATAGTTTTAAAAAATTGGTCAACTTTTAAAATTGTTTCTTTCGTTACCAATTCTAAAGGGGAAAGTCCCGGTCTTAGAACTACTTTGTTAATGGCAATATCATAATTTTCTTGTGCTTTATCGATAAACTTTTTTAATGCTTTTGAGCTGCCAGGTTCTATTCTTTCAAACTCCTCACAAATTTTATCCATACTATCACCAATGGTGATAATATCGTCACTAAAGAATATTTTATAAGCAGGACTCAGCTTATCTAGTTGGTAATAGTCTGATGTTTGTTTATTGAAATCGGCAAAAAACTTATCAAAAATATCTGGCATCCAATACCAACTCGGACCCATATCAAACGTAAAGCCGTCTTTTATGAATTGAGAAGCTCTACCGCCTACAGTGTCATTTTTCTCATATATAGAAACATCCCAGCCAGCTTTTGCCAAGTAACATGCCGCTGATAGTGAAGAAAAACCAGAACCAATTACTATGCAACTTTTATTCATTTGTATCAAAGAGATTATAAATTGTTAACCAGGTTATCGATGGAAGTAAACGTTCTACAAAATTTAGGTTTTGTTGCCTCTTCAATAAAATTTGTTTGTCTTCCTAAAATCCAAAAATTAGGGTCGTTATATTCGGCAACAAGTTTAGAAAAATCTTCTAAGTATTTGTTAATCTTATCTTTTTCTGGGAAAACAGTGAAGTAGGAAACAAAATAGATGTCATCGAAATATTTTAATACATCTTCTAAGTTCTCCATAGGTATTGTTGGACCTAAATAAATACACTTATAACCTTTTAAGATAATCTCGTAATTAATATACAATAGTCCTATATCGTGTATTTCATTTTCAGGTAAAAAAGCCACAAATACTTTGTCCTTTTTTGTAGGTTCCAAATGTTGAAGCTTTTCGGTATTTAATAAAATCTTTTGTTTAATTAAACTACTCATAAAATGTTCATGAGCCGGACTAATAGTATCCGTTTGCCATAGCAATCCAAGTTCATTCAATAAAGGAACAAATGTCTCTTTAAAAATTTCTCTAAATGAATTTTCACTTAAAAGGGCATTATACGTATTAAAGAACATCGTTTGGTCAAAATTGACCATTGCTAATTTAAAAGCATTGATAGCTTGACTCTTATGACTGTGTTTTGCTACTATTTCGCGAACAACATATGGAATGTCTTTATCAGATATCTTGGCGATTTTAGATATTTTGTGTCCGTTATTATAGAGTAGTGTAACATTAAGTAGCTTCTGAAGGCTAGAGAGGCTATACGTTCTAATGTTTGTGTCGGTACGTTCAGGAGATAAAAGATTGTATCTTTTTTCCCAAATTCTGATAGTATGTGCTTTAATGCCAGAGAGGTTTTCAAGGTCTCTAATACTAAACTGTTTTTTTACATTGTTCATGTTTTCTGAAAAAGAATTAAACAAATCTACAATTTATTAGAATGTATTAGGGTACTTGATAGTTAAAATTATCAAAATAAAAAAAGGTTAGACCTAAATCTAACCTTTTGTGCCCACGACTGGATTCGAACCAGCACGTCCTTACGAACACTACCCCCTCAAGGTAGCATGTCTACCAATTTCACCACGTGGGCATACTTGAAGTATTATGAAGCGCAAATATAGAAACCTCTCATTCAATTTAAAATATATTAATGATTATTAATAAGGTAACTTTTCTATAATACTAACGATTTTTGATACTGGGTTGGTGTTAAGCCTTTTATCTTTTTAAATTTCTTATTAAAATTAGAAATGGAGTTGAAACCAGATAGGTCAGAAATCATATTAATATTTAGTTCTTTTTTAGAATTTAATAGCTGGCACGCATGTTCTACACGAAGCTCTATTAAGAATTGAAAAAATGTTTTATTGGTACGTTGTTTAAAAAAACGACAAAAGGCATTTGGGGTCATGTATGCCATTTTAGAAATGTCATCTAACAATATAGGCTGCTGAAAGTTCTTAAAAACAAAATCAAATATTTCTTGCAAGCGTTCCCCCTCATTAGAACTTAAGGTTTTAGCATAAATAAACTTGCTTAAAGGCTCTGTAGCTACTTTGCTTAATAATTCTAATAGCTCTAAAAACGATGTAAAGCGTTGTAGTTTTTGTAGAGATTGTAGTGCTAGGATTTGCTGTGTTAGTTGCTTTTTGTTTGACATTACTTTAAACCCAGAAGCGGTATTTGTAAAGAAAGATTGTAAATCTTTAAAATAGGGTAGCTGAAAGAAGTGCGCACCAAAGGTGCTATCGGTAAAGAAAACCGTAAGCATATGGGCATCTTTATTACTTGCAATACTTTTAAAAACATGAGGTAAATTACTTCCTATCACATAAATATCTCCTGTTGAAAAATGATGAATACTATCACCCACCAATAATTTGCCGTTACCGTTTATAATGTAGCTTATCTGTATTTCTTCATGTTGATGAAGCTTGTTATAAAAGATAGGTTCTTTATCTATTTGAACAATTAAATGCTCATCTATTGGTTTTGGTATTTTAAACGGGAAGACCTTCATATGCATCTAATTTAGCGGTATATATTGTAATAATATGATTAAGGTGGTAAAATAGTACCATGTGTAGGTAATATGAAAACAATTTATTTCTAATACTACCTGTAGATTTGGGTATCATCAAAAACAATATATAATGAGTATTTCATGGACAGGCGTTATGCCAGCGGTTACCACAAAATTTACAGATAAAGACGAACTTGATTTAGATATGTTCTCTATCAATATAAAGGCTCAATTAGATGCGGGAGTAAGCGGAATTATACTTGGCGGAACCTTAGGGGAGGCGAGTACATTGACCTATGAAGAGAAAAAGGTTTTAATGAAAGAAACCGTAAAATTGGTTAAAGGGCAGGTGCCGGTCATTATTAATATTGCCGAACAAACAACAAAAGGTGCTATTCATGCAGCTGAAGTTGCCGAAGAATGTGGTGCAACAGGGTTAATGATGCTACCACCAATGCGTTATAAAGCGAATGATCATGAAACGGTTACCTATTTTAAAGAAACGGCGAATAGTACCGATTTGCCTATCATGATTTATAATAACCCTATTGATTACGGAATTTTAGTAACTCTAGATATGTTAGAGGAACTTATGGTTTGCGATAATATACAGGCGGTAAAAGAATCGACGAGAGACATATCTAATATTACGCGTATAAAAACAAGATTCGGAGATAGACTAAATGTTTTAACTGGTGTAGATACTTTAGGCTTAGAAAGCACATTAATGGGTGCTGATGGATGGGTAGCTGGTTTGGTATGTGCTTTCCCTGCTGAAACTTGTGCTGTTTTCGAATTGGCAAGAGCCGGTAGAATTAAAGAAGCATTAGAAATATACAGATGGTTTTTACCATTGTTGGAGCTTGATATTAGTCCGCAATTAGTACAAAATATTAAAATGGCAGAAGTTGCAACTGGTATTGGTACCGAGAATGTTCGTGCGCCAAGGTTACCGTTAATTGGTGCTGAACGCGAAAGAGTAGCAGCGGTTATAAAACAAGGTATGGTTACAAGGCCAACATTGCCAGATTATAAAAGTATTAACTAGTTGAACCATTATTATATGCCCCACACGTTTACTGGGTATATACAGAAATGTAAAGAAAGAATCGAAATTTGTTTCGGCTTCTTTCTTTATTTTTGAGTAACATCAGAAAAATAAAAAATGATAAGCGGTACAAATGCAATCGGAAGTAAATCTTCTAAGCAAGGAAATAAAACTTTTAAGACTTTTAATCCTAAAGAAAATAAAGAAACAGAATGGACTTTTTACGAAGCATCTTCAAATGAAATTGATGAAGCAGTAGCCTTAGCTACTGATGCTTTTAAAGTTTATAAAGATTTTTCAGGAGCTAAAAAGGCTGGATTTCTGGAAGCGATTGCTGATGAAATTGAAGCTATTGGTGATGAACTTATTGAGACCTATTGCAAAGAATCTGGTTTGCCAGAAGGTAGAGCAAGAGGTGAACGTGGTCGTACGATGGGCCAATTACGAGCTTTTGCTAATTTATTGAAAGAGGGTTCTTGGGTAGAAGCGGTAATTGAAAAAGCCCAGCCTAATAGAGAGCCAATGCCTAAGTCAGATATCCGAAAGATGTTATTTCCGTTAGGTCCTATAGTAGTATTTGGCGCAAGCAACTTTCCTTTAGCATTTTCAACAGCAGGCGGTGATACGGCAAGTGCACTGGCAGCAGGTTGCCCAGTAATAGTTAAGAGTCACCCAATGCATGCAGCGACAGGTGAACTGGTTTCATCGGCAATTATAAAAGCGGTAGAAAAAACAGGAATGCCTAATGGGGTATTTTCAAATTTGAATAGTAGCGGTATAGAAGTGGGTCAGCAGTTGGTGAAGCATCCAAAAGTAAAAGCTGTTGGGTTTACAGGTAGTATAAATGGTGGTACTGCGCTTTATAAATTAGCTAACGAAAGAGATGAGCCTATACCTGTATTTGCAGAGATGGGCAGTATTAATCCTGTAGTATTACTTCCTTCTGCCTTAGAGAATGATGGTGATGCTTGGGCAACTAAATATGCTGCTTCAATAACTATGGGTGCAGGGCAATTTTGTACCAATCCGGGGTTGGTATTAGGATTGAAGGGAGCTAAATTAGATAGTTTCATCAATACCTTATCCGAAGAAATTCTCAAATTAGAACCAACATGTATGCTCCACCCGAATATATATGCAAAATACCAAGAGGGTAAAAAAGAGCTATCTGCCCAAAAAGGAATAACTATTACGGCAGATTATAAAAAAGCTACAAATCCGAATACAGCACAACCTTCTATTTTAAAAGTTAGCGGTGCCGACTTCTTGGCGAATACAAGATTGCACAAAGAGGTTTTTGGTCCTTTTTCTGTAGTAGTTGAATGTGAAAACACATCAGAATTAGAAGCTATACTAAATCATTTAGAGGGTCAGTTAACAGGTACGGTTTTAGGTTCTGAAGATGACTTGGCTTCAAATGCGGCTATAGTAGATGCATTGAAAGGTAGAGTAGGGCGTATATTGTTCAATGGCGTACCAACGGGTGTAGAAGTAAATTCTTCTATGGTTCACGGTGGTCCTTTTCCTGCCTCTACAGATGCTCGTTTTACTTCTGTTGGTACCTCGGCTATAAAAAGATGGGTACGTCCCGTTTCTTTTCAAGATTGGCCTAATAAATTGTTGCCAGCGGCATTGCAAAACGATAATCCGCTGAAAATTACAAGACTTGTTGAAGGCGAATACATTAAAAATTGAAACAAATAACAAACTATTAATATGGCCAGCAGCACATTTGTTTGTATCGATGCGCATACTTGTGGTAATCCTGTTAGGGTACTAAAACAAGGTGGTCCTGATTTGGTCGGCGCAACCATGAGTGAAAAACGCCAGCATTTTTTAAAGGAATATGACTGGATCCGTAAAGGACTCATGTTCGAGCCTCGTGGTCATGATATGATGAGTGGTAGTATTTTTTATGCACCGAGCAACCCTAATAATGATTTTGGAATATTATTTATTGAAACCAGCGGATGCTTACCCATGTGCGGTCATGGTACCATTGGTGCTATTACCATTGGTATTGAAGAAGGTTTGATTATACCTAAAACACCGGGGAAAGTTCGTATGGAAACTCCGGCAGGTTTAGTACTTATATCTTATAAACAAACGGGCAATAAAGTAGATTGGGTAAAATTGACCAATGTAAAGTCGTACTTGGCTGCGACAGACTTGACGGTAACATCTTCATTTTTGGGGGAGATTGTATTTGATGTATCCTATGGTGGTAATTTTTATGCTATTGTAGATCCCCAAAAGAATTTTAGCGGAATTCAAGATTACTCTGCCAGTCAATTAATTCAATTTAGTCAAGAACTACGAGAGAGAATCAATCTGAAATATCCCAATTTATTTATCCATCCAGAAGATGCTACAATTAGAAATGTGAGTCATATGTTATGGACAGGCAAAACTATTTCTGATACTGCTACCGCAAGAAATGCCGTGTTTTATGGAGATAAAGCCATTGACCGTTCGCCGTGTGGTACAGGTACTTCTGCACGAATGGCACAATGGTTTGCAAAAGGTAAGTTAAATGCTGGTGAAGACTTTATTCATGAAAGCTATATAGGATCTCAATTTGTGGGTAGGGTAGAAGAAGAAACCGTTTTAGTTGACAGACCTGCGATAATACCGAGTATTAAAGGTTGGGCAAAAGTATATGGTCAAAACACCATTACTATAGATGACGATGATCCGTATGCATACGGGTTTCAAGTAATTTAAATTCTATTAATTATAAATGAAGAATGTACTAATAATTGGCGGTGGTATTGTAGGTTTAAGCATTGCATATTTCTTAAATAAGAAAGATTTTGCCGTTACCGTTATTGATAAAGGTGATATTACCTCTGGTGCATCTTTTGTAAATGCAGGTTATATAACACCAAGTCATATAATTCCGTTAGCATCGCCTGGTATGATAGCGAAAGGCATAAAAATGATGTTTAATTCTGCTAGTCCGTTTTATATGAAACCTAGGTTAGACGCAGATTTTTTAAAATGGTCATGGTATTTTCATAAATCATCAACACCAGCTAAGGTAGAAAAGGCTATTCCTTTAATTAAGGACATTAACCTCATTAGTAGAGAACTATTTACCGATATTAAAAATTCGGGCGATTTAGGTGATTTTCAACTAGAACGAAAAGGTTTATTGATGTTGTATAAGACCGAAGCGAGTTACTTACATGAAAAACAGGTTGCTGAAAGAGTAGCTTTTGAAGGATTAGAGGTATCAGATTTAAACAAGGAAGAATTACAGCAATTAGAACCTAATGTGAATATTGATGCAGAAGGTGCTATCCATTATGAATGTGATGGGCATACAACTCCGACAGAAATAATGCCCAAGTTGGTGGCTTATTTAAAGCAGCAAGGTGTTACCATTAGAACAAATGAAGAAGTTTTGGACATTAAGAGTTCTGGTAATAGTATTAGAGAGGTAGTTACAGATAAGGGTTCTTATAAACCAGAAGAAGTTGTTTTGGCTGCGGGCTCATGGAGTGGAGAGTTGGCGAAGAAATTACAGTTGAAGTTACCACTACAAGGTGGTAAAGGGTATAGAATTAATATGGAACGTGAAACAGGTATTACGATTCCGGCTATATTAATGGAATCTAAAATAGCGGTTACCCCCATGAATGGATTTACAAGATTCGCTGGTACGATGGAGTTTTCTGGTAATAATGATATCATAAGAAAAGAAAGGGTATTGGCGATTGCAAATGGTGCTCAAGCTTTTTACCCTGATATAAAAATTAATGACACTGAAATAAAAAATGTAAAAACCGGATTGCGACCAGTTTCACCAGATGGGTTGCCTTACATCGGTAAATCGTCTAACATAATAAACTTGACTATTGCCACTGGTCATGCAATGATGGGTTGGAGTTTAGGGCCTGCCACAGGTAAGCTAGTTTCAGAGTTATTGACGGATAATAAGACCTCTATGAGCATAGCAGCATTTAGTCCTAATCGCATATTTTAAAGATTGTTAAAAAATACTCATCGTCATAGAATTACCATTCACCGACAGTAAACTGTTATTAACCTATAGTGTCCATTTTATAAGTGATAAATTTTTGATCTTTGTCGTATCAATATAAATGAGCAATGGACATATTACTAATAGAAGACGATTTAATAGAAGTTATGAAGTTGAAACGTACAGTTTCTAAACTTAACTTAAAGCATTCAATTATAGAAGCAAAAAATGGTGAAGATGCTTTAACCTATTTAAGGTCTGGTGAAAAATTACCAGATATTATTCTTTTAGATTTGAATATGCCAAGAATGAACGGTATTGAATTTCTAGCTATTTTAAAAGCAGATGAATTACTTCAATATTTACCTACAGTTATTTTAACAACCTCAGAAAATAGAGCAGATTTGTTGAAATGTTACCAAGCTGGTATAGCAGGTTATGTAATTAAGCCACTAAAATATGAAGATTACGAGTACAAACTAAACGCTGTTTTAGAGTACTGGAATGTTAATCAACTAGTGAAAGGCTAACAAAAAAGCTCATTTCACAACATTTTTTCCTATTTACGTATTAATTTTCCTACGTTTGAGTGTATTTAATAAAATCAAATGAAAGGAATTATATTTACCGAGTTTTTAGAAATGGTCGAATCTGAGTTCGGTTTAGAGACTGTTGATAATATTATTGAGAAATCAAGTTTACCATCAGAGGGTATTTATACCTCTGTAGCTACTTATGAATTTAATGAAATGGTAGCGCTGATTACCCAGCTGAGTAAAGAGGTAGATTTACCGGCCGGAGATTTAATTTACGCATTTGGACTATACTTATTCTCAAGTTTAAAAAATGCGCATCCAGAAGTTATACAAAGTTACAGAAACCCTATAGGGTTGCTATATTCTATAGAGGATCACATTCATGTGCATGTAAAAAAACTTTATCCTGAAGCAGAACTTCCTACATTTAAGATACTAGAAAAGACCGATAATTCTATTTCTATGATATATTCTTCATCTAGAGGTTTATATAGATTAGCACATGGTCTTATTGAAAAGGCTTTTGAACATTTTAACGGTAAAGCCGATATTACCTATGAACTTCTTAAAGAAGATGGTACTGAAGTAAAATTTGATGTAGTACAGCATGGATAACAAAGAAGTTCTTCTCTTAAAAAAAGCCCTTGAGCGACAGAAAAAAGCTCGTAAACAGGCAGAGAGTATCTTAGAAGAAAAATCTAAGGAGCTCTATGATGTTACCAGTCATTTAAGAGAGTCTAACAGTAAACTCGAAAATTTATTAAGCGAAAAAACATCTGAATTAGATGGTATTTTTATAAATATTATCGATCCTTACGTGGTAATGGATATGCATTTCAATGTTATTAATATGAATAGATCAGCCAAAGAATTTTTGCAGTTTGATCATAATGATAAGCTAGTAAACCTTTCGCAATTTGTACATCCAGATTTTTTAGAATATACCCAAGAATCGATGCGGTCGATGATCGAGGTAGGAAGCTTAAAAAATTATCGTGCAAAAATTATTCTTGACGACGGTTCTGAAAAATGGATTCAGATAAACGCAAGTCTGGTGTACGATAAAAATCAAAGACCTATTGCTGCTCAGGGTATTATAAGAGATATTACCCAAGAAACTGAAGTAAAAAGACTTGTTGCAGAACAAAAGGCACAATTAGATATTATAGTTGAAAATTCTCCCTTAGGTATTGTTTTAGCAGTTGACGGAGTAATTCTGAAGACCAATAATACTTTTGTAGATATGCTTGGTTATCAAGAAGGCGGACTCAAAAATATATCTTTTAAATCAATTTCAGAACCAGAAAATAAAGAAGAAGCACTTAATCAACTTGATGAGATGTGTGCTGGTAAAATTGAAAAGTTTACGGAAATATGGAAGTTCACCAGAAAAGATGGTTCTACCATAATGGCCAAGACTAGAATTTCAGCGATACATGATGATCATAGAAAAAAAGATTATCAGGTGGCTATTATAGAAGATATTTCGCACCAATTAGAGGCAGATAGAAAACTAGAGGCATCTCAAAATAGATTGACTGCACTTATTTCTAATTTACAGTCTGGTGTTCTTTTAGAAGATGAGGAAGGTAAAATTGCATTAACCAATCAAAAATTCTGTGACTTATTTCATATTAAAGAATCCCCTAAGAAAATAATTGGCGTTGATTGTGCAGAATCAGAAGAAGAATATAAAAAGTATTTTAAGAACCCAAAATACTTTGTTAGTAGGATAGAAGAAATTTTAGCTAAAAAAGAAACTGTTTTGGCAGATGAACTTGAAATGATTGACGGTAGAATTTTAGCAAGAGATTTTATACCTATAGACAATGATGGTGAATACAAGGGGCACTTATGGGCTTATCAAGATATTACCATCTCTAAAAATTACAGAAAGAATTTAGAAACCCAACGAGAAAAGTATAGTAGCATTATTGCTAATATGAACTTGGGCTTGGTTGAGGTCGATAATGACGATGTTATACAAATGGCCAACCAAAGCTTTTGTGACATTTGTGGTTTTACCAAAGAAGAACTTATTGGTCAAATTGCTTCTCAAATAATAAAATTCAAAAACGGTAGTCTCAATGAAAAGAAAAATGAAAATAGATTAGGTGGGGTTTCAGATTCTTACGAGGTTGAAGTATTAGATAAGAATAATGATATTAGGCATTGGCTTATTAGTGGTGCACCTAGGTACAATGATACTGGTGACGTAATTGGTTCTATTGGTATACACTTAGATATTACTGATCAAAAATTATTAGAACTTCAAAAAGAAAAATTACTTAAAGATTTAGAGAATAGTAACCAAGGCTTACAAGAGTATGCCCATATTGTTTCTCATGACCTTAAGTCTCCGTTAAGAAGTATTAGTGCTTTGGCAACTTGGTTAAGTGATGATTATAAAGATGTTTTGGATGAAGGTGGTAAGCAGAATCTAGAGCTTATGCAAGAGAAAGTAGCATCTATGGATAAATTAATTCATGGTATTCTAGAATATTCTACCGCAAATAGTTCTGATTTAGATGATTCTAAAGTAGACCTAAATGAGGTAATAAACGATATCGGCGAGACTATCTATATTCCTGAGCACGTAAAATTGGTCATTCCTAAGACTCTGCCAATTATCATGGCAGATAGAATTAAGGTTCATCAGGTATTTCAGAATATAATCGGTAATGCGGTTGTACATATAGAAAGAGAAGTAGGGCTGGTTGAAGTACTCTATAAAGACGATGGTGAATTTTGGCAATTTACCATTAGCGATAATGGGGTAGGTATACCAGAAGAGTACCATAAAAAGATTTTTGACATATTTCAATCTATCGGTAATAATGAAAGGTCAACAGGTATCGGACTTTCAATAGTAAAGAAAATTATTGATCGTTACCAAGGTAAAGTTTGGATCGATAGTGTAGTTGGGGAAGGAACCCAATTTCATTTTACAATAAAGAAAAACCATAACTAAAGATTCATAAAATGAAAATAGTTCAAGGAATAAAAAAACCAAATAAATCTTTTGTACTTAAAGATGCTACTCAACTTAAAGAACCTTTAGTTCTTGTTTTTGGTAACCGATATATGTTAGAAAATGATCAAATATATGCTGAGGTAAGCGAATTATTTCCCGATGGTCATATTGTTTTTGGTACAACTTCGGGTGAAATTATAGATGATACTGTTTTAGACGGATGCGTTGTTTTAACTGCTATTGAATTTGAGAAGAGTTCAATTTTGGTAAAAAGAAGCAATGTTGCAGATTTTAAAAATGATGATAAAAAGCTAGGAGAGGGATTAATAGCTGAGTTCCCTAAAGAAAATTTGAAGCATTTATTTGTAATATCTGAAGGTAGTACCGTTAATGGAAGTGCACTTATAGAAGGTTTAGAACATCTGAAAAATACGAGTTTTGGACTTTCTGGCGGATTATGTGGAGATGATGATCGTTTTGAAAGAACATTGGCATCTTATAACGAAAATCCGAAAGAAGGTGAAATAATAGCCATAGGTTTTTATGGTGATACCTTAGAAATTACAAGCTCTAATTATGGTGGTTGGACCACTTTTGGACCTGAACGTATTATTACAAAATCTGACGGTAATCTACTTTTTGAGTTAGACGGTAAACCGGCATTAGATCTTTACAAAACCTACCTAGGTGAAAAAGCAGATGAATTGCCAAAGTCGGCATTGCTTTATCCATTAAGTGTAAAAGTAACAGATGATGCAGAACCTTTGGTTAGAACTATTCTTAATATTGATGAAATAGAAAATACAATGACATTAGCTGGTGACGTTCCAGAAGGTGCTAGGGTGCAATTAATGATGTCGTCGGTAGATGATATTGCAAACGGAGCATTTCATGCAGCAGAACTCGCTATGAGCGGTAGAGAGAAATCTCCAGAGCTGGCGTTACTGATTAGTTGTATTGGTAGAAAGTTGGTAATGGATCAACGTACAGAAGAAGAAATAGAAGAAGTTAAAGCAGTAATAGGTGATAATACGGTAATAAGCGGATTTTACTCCTACGGCGAAATGGCTCCTTTTAGCGGTCAAGATAGTTGTAAATTACACAACCAGACCATGACTTTAACCTTATTTAGTGAATAATGCATTCCCTGTTAAAAAGACAAATCCGAAAATATTTACCTGAAGATCTAAAGGCGCACCGAGAAATGGAAAGTTTTTTAGAAGCTGTAGAAAAATCTTATGAGAATTTTGATGATAAATTTTCTATGCTTCATAGAGCTTCGGCTATTAGTTCTGACGAACTTTTTGAAGCCAATAAAAGTCTACAGAAAGAGGCATCGCAACAAAAGAGTATTCTTGTTTCTCTAGAAAACGCTATTCGTAGTTTAAGAGAGAATTTGAATGATGAAAAAGATACTAAGATTCAAGACGAGTTTAATACAGAACAACTTGCAACTTACATAAGTAATTTGGCATCTCAGGTTTCTGCGATGTCAACAGAAAAAGATAAACTTCTAAGTAGTTTAGAAAACCAGAATGAATCTTTAAATAATTATGCGCAAATGGTATCGCATGATTTAAAATCGCCTATACGAAACATCAATGCGTTGATGAGCTGGATAATGGAAGATGAAAAAGATAAATTTTCTGATACTAGTAAAGAGAATTGTTCTTTAATATCTGAAAATCTTACAAAGATGGACAAGCTTATTAGTGGTATACTAAAACACGCCACTATGGGTGAGACTGAAGAGCATAAAGTAACTTTTAGTTTAGAAGATAGTCTAAGAGATATAGAAAAAACCATATACGTACCTGAAAACATAACCTTTAAGTATGATAAAGAATTGCCAGAAATGTTTTTTGAAAGATCACGTTTAGAGCAATTGTTCATGAATTTATTTACCAATGCTATAACGGCAACTGAACATGTTGAAAGAGGAGTTATAAAAATTGGTTACGAGTTAGATGACACTTATTGGAAATTTAGTGTTTCAGATAATGGAAAAGGAATACCTGAAAAGCATCAAAAAGGAATTTTTGAAATGTTTAAAAAGTTGGAGACAGCTAATAATGCTACTGGCATCGGACTTGCAATTGTTAAGAAAATTGCGGTACTTTATGAAGGCGATGTTCAATTAGAATCAAAAGAAGACGTTGGTACTACGTTTTATATCACATTAAAAAAGAATTCATGATAGAACAACCCAACCTTAATTACGTAGATGAGCTTGCCGGTGACGATATTGCTTTTAGAAATCAGTTTCTTGATATTATTAAAAACGAGTTTCCATTAGAAAAGGAAGAATATTTTGGTCATGTAAAAAATACAAGAGTAAAAGAAACAGCCGAAATTGTTCATAAACTAAAACATAAGTTCAATATCTTAGGATTAGAAAATTCTTATAAGTTAGCAGTAGCTTATGAAATGGAATTATTGGATGGAAAGCACGATAGTCAATCTAAATTCGTTGAAGTATTAGAAACTATTGAAGAATACATTAAAACAATTTAAATGAACTGTATTATAATCGATGATGAAGCCACGGCAAGACTAGTTGTAAGGCAACTATGTTCAAAAATACCAGAGCTCGATGTTATTGAAGAATTTGATAATGCCATTTCGGCAATCAAATTTTTAAATCAACAAAATATTGATGTTATCTTTTTAGATATACATATGCCTGGTTTTAGTGGTGTGGATTTTATACAAACGCTTAAAGATCCACCTAAGGTAGTTATGACTACTTCTGACACAGATTTCGCAATAGCCGCTTATGAATATGAATGCATTGTTGATTATTTGGTAAAACCGATTACGCTAGAACGTTTTGAAAAAAGTATTGAAAAAATTAAGAATAGTTCTTCTAAAAAGCCACAAGCAAAGGTAACATCCAATACAGATTCGTCGGGAGGCGAAGATTTATATATCAACATTGATAGAAGGTTGATAAAATTAAAGCTTGACGAAATTTTGGTTATCGAAGCCAAAGGCGATTATATTGATGTTAAAACAGAAAAAGAAGACCATAGGGTACATACTACCTTGAAAAAGATAAAGGAAAAATTACCTGAAAAGTTGTTTTTGCAAATACACAGATCTTATATTATCAACTTTACCAAAATTATTGATATAGAAGATAATAGTGTGCTTATTGCTAAAAATGTGGTACCCATTAGTAGATCTAATCGTCCAGAATTAATGAGACGTTTAAATTTACTTTAAGCTTTTTCTAAAGTAATAATCACCAATTTTCGTGGTAAATCTTTTTAAATATTTCTGCTAATTGAACTTTGTTTACTGGCTTTACTACATACCCGGTAAGCTCTTCAAAATTAGATGCTCTTTTTACATCGCTATCGCGCATAGATGAGCTAACCATGTAAATATTAATGTTATTAATGATTTTAGGCTTTAGTTTTTTGAATTCGTTTAGAAAGCCCCAACCATCTAAAAATGGCATATTAATATCTAAAAATATAACTTCAGGTAATTCAACCTGCTCTTCAGTACATTTTGCAATATATTCAACAGCTTGTTCCCCATCGGTAAAGGTTGAAACTACTAATTCTTTCGATATTTGATGAATTGTCTTTTCCATTAAATACAAATACAGTTCGTCATCATCGACTAGCAATATGTTCGGTTTTGTGTTCATTTTTCGAATATTAATTTAAATGTAGTTCCTTGACCTACTTTACTATCTATTGTTATTGTTGCATTAAGTGCTTCTAATTGAGATTTCACCAAAAAAAGTCCCATTCCTTTACCAGAGATATTTCTATGAAAGCGTTTGTATAATTTAAAGACATTATCGCCATGTCTTTCTAAATTTAACCCTATGCCATTATCTCGAACATACAACACCTTTTGTTTATTTTCTATTGCAGATTCAAATTGAATATGCGAATCGACATTGTCGCGTTTATATTTAATTGCATTGGATATAAAATTATGAACGATACTTTGTAAATAGAATTTTGAATATGAAATATGATCCCAAGCTTCTAAATTCAGAAGTACCTCAAATCCGCTATTATCTAAAAGTGTTTCTGTAAATTTATTTTTTACTTCGAGTATCAATTCTTGTAAATCGATATCAATAATTATTATTTCTTTAGTATCAAGTATAGATAAGTAGTCATTTATGTCTTCTGTAAGGTTGGTTATGCTTTTAGCTACCTTATCTAGTTTAGGCAGTAATTGATGTAATACTTCAGGATTTTTTTCTTTCTGTATCATCTCAACAATTACCGACATACTTGTAACTGGTGAACGTAGGTTATGAGAAATTAAATAGTTGAAATCACTTAATTGCTTATTTCTTATTTCTAAGCTATTATTCATTTCATTGACCATTACATTATTCTCTTCTAATAGGTCTTTACTTCTGTTAAGCAATATATTCTTACTTTCTAATTCTTTATAGAATAGCTCTTTTTGCACTTTCTTTTTTTGAAAAATATAGCATAGCGTTAATAGACTAATAATTGAAATAATATTAAAGGTTAATAGGCTTTTAAAGACAGGTTGTAATTCGGATTTTACTATTGTTCGAGGTATTTCCAAGGCCAGAAGCCAATTAGATGGGGTTACTATTTCTGTTGGTAAATTAGATATAGAACCAAACGTAAATGTTGCTCCATTTAAATTAATAGATTGCTGCGACCATATATGACCATTTTCAACAAAAGTGCTGTCTCGAATATGGGTTATTGCTTCGGTATTTAAAATACCGTCTATACTATTTTCATTTCCAGATTCATAGGGCAAATCTTCTGTTATAGTACTTGAACTTATAACTCTGTAATCCTCATCTAACAAATAAACATTTTTGTCTTCAACTGTGGATTTCATTTGGTCCAAAACATTTTTCATTTTAAAATTAATGACCACTAAACCTATTTGATTTTGCTCATTATCAAAAATAGGAGCCACAGTTCTAATAACTGGTTTATAAGGTTTTTCAATTACGCCATTTTCTCTATTTAAGCTTATTTGAGAAAGATATATTTGATTTCTTTTTAATTGTAATCCTGCCTTTACATAAGGATGGTGATTTTTATTTTGTAAAGCGCTAATTACAATAGAATCGTTTCCAACCCGTTCGGCTCTAAAAATTTCTTTTCCTTCTAAATCTATAAAGCGAAATTGATCATAAATAGTAATATACTCAATAAGTTCTAGGTAAGACCTTAAGAATGAGGAATGCTCTTCTAAAGGATCAAAATTCTTTGGGTATTTTAAACTAGCCCAATAATTGGTATTACGTAAAAAAGAATGGCATTTTTCTTCAAAGGAAACTTTCTTCATCGTGTTTGCACGAATCTGACGCTCCGTAATATTTTCAATTTGTTTTGCCTTTTGGGAGTAATATAAAAAAAGGGTAAGCACAAAAAGTGGTACATAAAGGCCAATAAACATTTTAAAAACTTTCTTCCACATATAAGCTTAGTTAATAGCTCATTTTCTATAGTTTTCTAGTGTGGGGTACTTTAAGTTCTTACGCTAAAATAAGTAATTTTCTTACATTATTTCTAATTTTTCATCACTATTTAGCACGTTTACATAAATTTTATTTAAGTAGAATATATTTTTTGTAGGAATTTTTAGATTTTGTAGTCCAATTTATTCAATTAAGTAGATAACATTTCTTAAACAGAATGAAAATAAAAAAATCGAATGCTCAATTATTACTAATCTAGATTCAGTTTTTTATAAAAAAGTGGCTTCTTTAAAAATAACCATTTTGCTTTTAATCCGATTTCGGTAAACTCAAATCCGGCTGCTGTGGCAGAGGCAATATTACTATACTTGCCATATAAATTTAAGCTAAATCGTTTTGAGAATTGACGTTGTACAGAAGTTTCAGCTCTAAAAATAGCCGTTTTAGCATCATCCTCTACTTGTTGAATACCTGTGGCTGCACTAGCCATATAAGTTGTTTTTTCTGAGATGTTACCACGTATATCTGCAAATAATTCGACTGCTTTGTATACTTCTGGACTAAAGTATATGGTTGGTACTTGGTCTTTAAAAGTAATATACTGGAAGTTAACACCCATTTTTAAAGCAGGTTTACGCAGCACATTATAATATAAAGAAGTAAATAATAAATTTCTTACGTTATCATCGCTCTGTTGGGTGTGCATTAGTTGCGTATACCAACCAAAATTTACATTGGTGCCAAGGTTGTAATTAAGTCCGTAATGGTTTTGTACAATTTCACGTTCTATTAATTCAGCATTAAAACTCTGAACTTCTCGTTGATACCCAAGTGTTAAGTTTTGTAATTTAAAAGGTTGCATGTCTAATTTAATATCTAAAACCGGTTGTGTATATGCATCATCTAAAAACCTAGAGTTGTTTAAACCTAGTACCGTCTTTAGCACCGTTTTCGGAAATAATTTGTATTGTAAGCCGGCCAATAAAACATGAGAGGTTGCTTTATTATCGGTGACACTATTTTCTGTCGTTCTAAAAAAGTAAGAAACCGTAGTTCTAAATTTTGTGCTAAAAGGGACATCAACGGTAGTATTGGTAAAAAATGCCACATTATTACCATTATCAAAAGTATAAGCAGCATGCTCTTCAATTGTAGGTGTATGCATTAAGTTCAACTTATCAATAAATCCTTTGGCATCTTTTTGATTCTTATAGAATTTTAATGTTTGGTTGGCCATATTGTAAGCCGGTATAATCTTGTCAGAAGCAAATAAGGCATTTGCCTTACCTAAATTACCATCAAATGAGGCACTGTCATTAACCAAAATTCTATCATAGCTTTCAACACTAGATTTAGCATCACCGGTATATAGACCTAATGTAGCTTTTAAGGCTAATATCCAATTCTTATTCGGGTAATGAACTTCTAAACTATCAATCTTATTCTTTGCAGAAATGAACTTTCTGTTCCATATTAAGGCTTGTACATAACGATCGTAAGTACTTTCGGTAAGTTTTACATTATCAATTTTATCAACCTTTAGGGTTGCTCCTTTAGAGATAATAAGTGCTTTTTTATCATTTTCATCGATATGTTCTGCTAATGCAATACCGTTTAATGCAGTAATAGAATCTTTTGGGGTAGTTGCATATCTAAAATAAATATCCTTTGCCTTGTCTGCCTGTTTGATAATGAGATATAAGTTCGCCAAGTTTATAAGAACATCTTTGTCTTCGGGAAAATCTTCAAAAATTTTCTTTAAGGTTTGTTCTCCTTTCCCGTATTGCTGATTGTTTACAAATTCGTTTGCATAACCTAAACGCATAAATTTTCTAGAAATCTTAGCACTTGCATTGTCTGGTTCTAACTCAATTGCTTTTTCTACCCAACTTAAAGCCAGTTTATATTCTTTTAAATTACTTAAGGTATTAGCATACCCTAATACTGCACCAAATTTTGTTGGAAACTTATCTACTAAGTCAGCATATAAAGGTTTTGCTTGTTCGTACTCTTTTGCCCATAGAAACGATTCGTTGTAATTAATTAAAATTTCAAAATCACCAGGGTAATCTTCTAAAAGATCAGAGAACAAACCAGTTGATTTTTGTGGTTCGCCACTTAACCCAACCGCTCGCCCATAACAGAGTAGTGCCGTTTTATTATTGGGGTCTGTTTTAAGATATTCACCAAAAAAAAGTTCTGCTTCTTGAAAATCACCTTTCTCCAATAAACCAAAGCCTTTGGTCATATCAGATTGAGCTTTTAAGAAGGATGAGGTTAACAGAATAAGGAATACTACTTTACGAATCATTTAAAGTGAGATTAATACTACAAATACCTAACGGTAATTATTGCGATTTATTTGTCTTTTTCAATATTGTAAAGATAAAATTGACTTCACCGTTACGGAAGTACGATAATTGCCATTCGTCGACACTAATTGGTTATCGACCTAAAGCCCTTAAAATATCAGGGTAGCCTTCATGATATTTGATGTAGAACCAAGTCAATGTTGAGACTTAAAAAAAACATGATTATGATAGCAATTAGACTAATACTACACAAAATTTCTCCAGAAAAATTATTTATGGGAAGCGTACTGGTAGTAAATGGGGGTAATTATCTTTATAATCTTATACTGGGTAGATTGCTTGGTCCCGCAGCATATAGTGAGGCTGCCTTACTAATAACATTACTACTCGTGCTCTCTTTTTTAGGAATGACCTTTCAATTGGCGACAGCCAAATTTGCCATATTGTTCAACAATGATGATTGGGTTGCTTTAAAACAATTGTTATATAAGTATGCTGTAGGATTTGGTACGCTAATAGGTATTTTACTATTTGCTTTTGCCGGTAGCTTACAAGAGCTATTTCATACAGAATCTTCTCTGCTATTTAAAACCTTTGCCGTATCGGTGCCTTTGTATTTTTTTATGTCGGTTAATAGAGGAAGGTATCAAGGCGAGCAAGATTATCAGAAACTATCATTGACGTACCAATCAGAAATGTGGAGTAGGTTATTGATAACATTGGGGTTACTATGGTTGGTGCCTTTTAAACCTGCCTTTTTAGTAGCATTGGGTATTGGATTGTCTTTCGTATTCGGATTAATTCCTACAGATTTTAATCTAAAGAGCATCATTCAAAAAGTTATCTTATCCAAAGAAAATAAAAGAAAAGTAATCAGTTTTATAGCACTGACCGCCTGTTATGAACTAACCCAAATTATCATAAATAACAGTGATATTCTTTTAGTAAAACACTATTTCGATACCGTAAATGCCGGGCTCTATTCTTCTTTGGCCATGATTGGGCGTGTCGTTTATTTTGTCGCTTGGATGTTTGTAATGTTGCTATTACCTACTGTTGTTCAAAAACAAAAAGATGGCGAGCCAACTGCACCTATATTAATAAAGTATTTAAGTTATGTGGGGGTATTGGCAATCGTTATTATTTTCTGCTGTGCGGTTTTTCCTGAATTAATAATTCAATTAATGTTTGGCGAAGCTTATATTTCAATGGCACCGCTATTATGGCAATATGCCTTGGCGACTTCTTTATTCGCTATCTCAAATATATTTGCCTACTACTTTTTGTCACTAGATAAATATCTACCTGTAATACTGTCTGGTGTGTTGGGTATATCGCAAATTGTCATGATCATGTTCTTTCATAGTACATTATATATGGTGGTACAAGTTCAAATAATAGCCATGGTTGCTTTGCTAGTGGCGCAACTACTTTATTTTTCTCATAATAACATACTGAATAAGACCTCTTAATATTTTAATGTTAGGTGAGTCTAGCCCGAGGAAATCCCCATCTTCGGGCTTTTTCAATTATTATAGTTTAAGATTATTTAAGAAGTATCAATTGTATTACCGATAAATCAATTTAAAAGAATGGCTTAACCAATTAGAACTTCCATTGGTCTACAGTAAGCTTTCATCCACCTAAAATCACCTCAAAATGCTTCATCATAGTTAGATATTTGTAGAAGAAATAACCCAATAGTATTTTAAACCTTAACCTATGAGACTTGCAATTGTAACCGCATACCCCCCAAGTAAAGTAACATTGACCGAATACGGTTATCACCTAGTAAAGCATTTTAGACTTCAAAAAGAAGTAACAGAAATTGTTTTAATTACAGACAAGACTGAAGGTGCTAAGGATCTTGATTTTAATGAAGAAGGGTGTAAGATTACCGTTAAAGAATGTTGGAGTTTTAATGATTATAAAAACATATTCAAGATTAATCGTGTTATTAAAGAAACAAAACCCGATGCCGTTCTTTTCAATCTACAATTTTTAAAATTCGGAGATAAAAAAATACCTGCTGCACTGGGTTTAATGTTACCATTAGTGTGCAAGTTAAAAGGAATACCTACTATATCATTATTGCATAATATTTTAGAGCAGGTAGATTTGGAGAATGTGGGTATCACATCTAATAAGCTCTTACAGAAGGTTTATAATGGTCTCGGCAATGTATTAACAAGATTTGTTTTGGCTTCAGATGTTGTTGCTGTAACCATTAGTAAATACCAAATCATATTAGAAGGAAAATATCAATCTAGAAATGTAGCTTTAATTCCGCATGGTTCTTTTGAAACGCCTCCAGAACCTAATTATAACTTACCTGCAGGTCCAAAAAAAGTATTGGCTTTTGGAAAATTCGGAACCTACAAAAAAGTTGGAATTTTAATTGAGGCAATCGAGTTAATTAGGCAACGTACCAATGAAGATATCGAAATAGTTGTTGCTGGTACAGATAGTCCAAACACACCTGGGTACTTAGCAAGTGTGAAAAATAAATTTACTCATGTAAAGCAATTAGTTTTTACAGGTTATGTTGCAGAAGAAGATGTCCCTGTATTATTTGGTGAAAGCGCGGTTGTTGTTTTTCCTTATACATCTACCACGGGTAGTTCGGGTGTACTTCACCAAGCAGGTAGTTATGGAAAAGCGGTTGCATTACCAGATTTAGGAGACCTTAGTGTATTGGTAAAGGAGGAAGGTTATAAAGGAGAGTTCTTTGAACCTGAAAGTGCAGCCTCATTAGCAGACGCCATAGAAAATATTTTGGTACATGATTCCTATAGAACATACTTGGCAAAAGCAAATTATAGAGCTGCATGTTCAATACCTATGTCAGATATTACACAAGTATATATAGAGTACTTTAAATTTTTAGAATTGGCTAAATCTAAAGGTTTCACGTTAGACGTGCCGATATTAGAAAAAGAATTAATGGTTTAAATTTTTTGGTTAGGTTTTGTGAAAAAGGGGGTAGTATGGTTAGCTACTCCCTTTTTATTTTTGTTTTTAAGACCCTGTATTTAAGCAATTAAGAACGCTTTTAATTATAATTTTTTTGAAACTCCTATAAAGGCACATTTCAACGATAATGCTTTTTATTAGTAATGTCCAAAGGTTTTACCTAATTCATATTAATATTAAAATTGTAGTTTTTAACTATAAAACTACAATTTTAATGAATTTTCACGTTATATGTAAGTTAAATCTTACTTACGTAAAACCATGAAAATACTAACCATAGATGATCAACAGCTTATTTTATTATCTGTTGAGAAAAGACTTACCGAATTAGGTTATGATGTAAAAACAGCTGATTCTGGTAAAAAAGGAATAGAAGTTTATAATTCATTTGAACCAGATTTGGTTCTTGTAGATATAAATATGCCAGATATGTCTGGTCTAGATGTTGTTAAACACATTAAAGAAGGCAAACGTAGTACTACGCCGGTATTAGTAATGTCGGGTAATACAGATGAAACCATTATTACCGATGGCTTTACGTTAGGCATCGACGATTATATGAAAAAGCCCGTGAGTTTGTCTGAAATGGCGGCTCGTATTAAAAGGTTGATCGGCGCGCCAGTTATAGAACTGAACCCTCAAGAGTCTAGTAGCGCAAGAATGCTTCAAAAAAACTGTGTTGGTGTTGTTATACCTTGTTATAATGAAGAAGAACGCCTTTTAGGTAAAGAGTTCAGAGACTTTGCACACAGTAATCTTGGCTACCATCTTTGTTTTGTAAACGACGGTAGTACCGATAAAACTTTAGAAGTTTTAGAAGAATTAAAGAAAGGTAACGAAAGTAATATCAGTATATACGATTGCGAGAAAAATGGTGGTAAGGCCGAAGCGGTTCGCTTAGGTATGCTACACTTGGCAAAAGATCCTCAATTAGATTATATCGGATTTTTAGATGCCGATCTGTCTACCGATTTTAGAGATTTTGACGATTTAGTCGAAACCTTAGACAACTCTGAATTTAAGATTGTTAGTGGCTCGAGAATGAGTAGAATGGGTGCGGATATTACTAAAGAATCTGCGCGAAAGGTTATTAGTATGACTATAAACCTGATTATTAGAACCATTTTAAGAATGCCATTTAATGATACCCAATGTGGTGCAAAAGTGATGGATCGCTCAGTAGTTCCTTTACTTTTTAGTAAACCTTTTATTACCAAATGGTTGTTCGATGTTGAAATGTTTATTCGAATGAGAAAGTATTATGGTAAAACGGAAGCGAAAAAACTTATTTGTGAGCAGCCGTTAAAAAGATGGATACATGCCGATGGTTCTAAACTATCCATGAAAGATTCTGTAAAGATTGTTGGTCAGTTGGCAAAAATCGCTTTTGTCTACAGATAAAATAAGTACTATCAATCCCCCCAAAAACCCTATCAAATTCATGACAGCAATTAAATTAGCTTTAAAGCGTATCTCCCCAAAACATTTGTTTATGGGCAGTGCTTTGCTGGTAAATGGCGGTAACTATTTATACAATTTACTTTTAGGTAGATTGCTAGGTCCTGAGGCTTTTGCTGATGCCGCGCTTTTAGTGACATTACTTTTAGTGTTGTCATTTGTTGGTATGACTTTTCAATTGGCAACTACAAAATTTGCTGTGTTATTTACAGATTATACGTGGATTACTTTTAAGAATACCATGTATAGATATGCATTGGTATTCGGTGTATTTACTGGAATTCTTGTACTCATTTTTTCTAAAAATTTACAAGCCCTCTTTAATACGCAAAACCATTACATGTTCATGATATTCGCTGTGGCCATACCCTTATACTTTGTTATGAGTGTTAACAGGGGTAGGTTTCAAGGTAAGCATGACTTTGGTAAATTGGCTGGGACCTACCAAACAGAAATGTGGAGTAGGTTATTGATCACTTTTGCGTTATTGTTATTGGTACCCTTTGAACCGGGAATGTTAATTGCAGTAGGTATTGCACTTTCTTTTGTATTCGGACTTTTTCCGTCAGATTTTAAAGGTGTTCAAGTTTTTTCAAAGGATAAATTAGCTGCGGTAGATTTAAAACAAGTCTGGATTTTTATTGGTCTTACGGCTGGTTATGAACTTACGCAGATTATTATAAACAATAGTGATATTCTACTGGTCAAGCATTATTTTGATGATAAACAGGCTGGCTTGTATTCATCATTGGCATTGATAGGTAGGGTAGTGTACTTTGTTGCTTGGATGTTCGTAATGTTATTAATGCCAACAGTCATTCAAAAACAAAAAGATGGCGAGCCAACGGCTCCGGTACTTTTTAAGTATGTATTCTTTATTGGTGGCTTATCCACCTTTATAGTTTTTGTATGCTTTCTGTTTCCGAATTTGATTATTACGTTAATGTTCGGTGATGCATATTTATCTATTGCGCATTTACTTTGGAAGTATGCTTTGGCAACATCACTATTCGCAGTGTCTAATATTTTTGCATATTACTTTCTGTCATTAAATCAATATTCACCTGTAATTCTATCAGGTCTTTTGGGCTTTTCTCAAGTGGCACTGATCATGCTTTATCATGATAATCTTGAAACTGTAGTTCAAATGCAAATCATTGCCATGGTCATACTATTGGTAGCACAATTATTATTTTTCATCATCAAGAATAAAAAGGATTCAATAGCCTTAAAAAAACAAAATAATTTGGCATAGCACACTATGCCAACACAAAATAACCCTGTATATTAAAATTACCTCAAATGAAATTAGCAATCGTAACCGCCTATCCGCCTAGTAAAGTAACTTTAACAGAGTACGGTTATTACTTGGTAAAACACTTTAGACTTCAAGAAGAAGTGACCGAATTAATTCTAATCACCGACCGAACCGATGAACCTAAAGATTTAAACTTTGAAGAGAATGGCTGTAAGATAACGGTGAAGGAATGTTGGAGTTTTAATAGTTACAGCAATATCTTTAGTATTAGCAAGACTATTTCTCAAACAAAGCCAGATGCCGTATTGTTCAATCTTCAGTTTTTGAAATTTGGAGATAAGAAAATACCGGCAGCACTAGGGCTAATGCTTCCATTTATTTGCAAGTCTAAGGGGATACCAACGATATCACTTTTGCATAATATTTTGGAACAAGTTGATTTAGAAAATGCAGGTTTTACTAAAAACAAGCTGTTACAAAGTATCTATAATTTTATAGGTACGACGTTGACAAAGTTTGTATTAGCGTCAGATATACTTGCCGTTACTATCAGTAAATATGTTACTACGCTAGAAGATAAATACAAGGTTAAGAATGTAGCTTTAATTCCGCATGGAGCTTTTGAAACTCCGCCAGAGCCAGATTTTAAACTTCCGGCTGGTCCAAAACAGGTAATGGCATTCGGTAAGTTCGGTACGTACAAAAAAGTAGAAATACTTATTGAAGCCGTAGAAGAAATTAGAGCAAGAACCAATGAAGATATAGAAATAGTTATTGCAGGTACAGATAGCCCAAATACACCTGGTTATTTAGAAGAAATGAAACAAAAATATAGCCACGTACCTCAAATTAGGTATACGGGTTATGTTGCAGAGGAAGATGTGGCGAAAATATTCGGCGATAGTGCTGTAACTGTTTTTCCATACACTTCTACAACGGGTAGTTCTGGTGTATTACACCAAGCAGGTAGTTATGGTAACGCTGTTGCCCTGCCAGATTTAGGTGACTTAAGTGTTTTGGTTAAGGAAGAAGGGTATGTAGGCGAGTTCTTTGATGCACACAATACGTCATCTCTTGCAAATGCAATAGAGAAAATTATTACCGATGATGCTTATAGAGTTCAATTGGCGAAACAAAATTATAAAGCGGCATGCTCATTACCAATGTCTGCTATTACCCAAATGTATATAGATTACTTTAAGGCAATCCAGAAATCGAAAGAAAGCGGTTTCAATATTGATATATCAACTGTGGAGAAGAAATTGGTTCATTAAGAATCGATATGGTTAGTATTTGAGGGCTGGTGTGGTTACCAGCCTTTTTTTATGCCTATTTTTTTCGAAACCTATTATTGAAGTATCTAGAGTAAAAAATGGTTATTTATTTTTTATAGCCAGTTCAAAATATGATGGTTTTTTATTTCCTAAAGAATCTATACAACCAAAGAAATGTTGTTTTTTAGTTTTCCAGGGTAAGCTACCTGCAACTGAACTTGGTACTTTTTCAAAGTCATAAAGTGTCCAAAATAAATAGGGAATGTTCTCCTTTTCTAAATAGCCTTGCATTTCTTTATAATATGCTGCTTGTTTTTCGTCAGAGCCTGAGAATAAGCTCCACATACCATCATATGAAGAGTCGCCATATTCCTGTAAAACAATAGGTTTATTGGGTGTTAAGTACCGCAGAATCTTATATGATTCTATAAAATATTGAGGTTTTTTATAATAATGAAAAGAAATAAAATCTACTTCTTTTGATAAGTTCAATGCCGCTTCTGGTGTAGACCAACCAATGGTTATTGGATTTTTTTTATCCCATTTTCTAATTTCCAATATCATTTGATTCAACCATTGAATGACAGTGTTCTCTCCACGAGAATCAAAATCTAAGTCGGGTTCATTTTTTATATCCCATCCCAAAAGGGCAGGGTGGTCTTTAACAGAATTTACAATGGCTTCTGCATGTCTGTGAGTGAGTGTCCAATTAGAAATATCATAATTCCCATAGAAATCAAATAAAGTGATTAGAACATCTAATTCATGGTCTTGTGCCTTATCTAAGAGTGTATTTAAAAGTGCAAGTTTTTTGGCATCAACCCTGTTTTTACCAAAATCTTCATATTGTAGAAATACACGAATCGTATTTAAACCCATATCTTGAATGATCTGAAAATCTTGATCGATAATACTGTCATTGAATCTTTTACCAAAAGTATCCCAAGGGGAATCTTTAGGGTAGTAATTAATCCCTTTCTGGTTCTTTATTTTTTCAAGTTTTGGCGCTATGTTTCGTTCTACAACTTCAGAAGTATCTACAGGTGTCGGTATTTCTTTTAAGTGTCTAATACGCCAAAATCCGTCTTCTAAAAGCATCATGACTTGGTAGCTAGTGGTATCTTTTTCTTTAAGAATAAGTGTTTCACCTTCGTACGTTTCTTGATACTCTTCAACATTATAATCTTTAAAAACAACCATGGTACCATCTGCCGTATAAAAATCTAAAGCAGATTTATGGTTTAAGGTTGTTCGCTTGTACCAGTGATTATTCTTTTTGTTGAGGTCAATGTTATCGTAAAGTCTTGCTCTTGCGCTATCAGTGTAAAAATCTTCAATACCGTAACGGTCATTTTTCTTAAATGCGATATTACGAACGTGCCATGCGTTCATATAGTCGTTGGTGATTTCGCCCAAAGCTTGCTCTTCCATTGGGCGCCCTGGGTTATCTAAGTTTGACCATTCTAGATTTGGTTTATACACATCATCCATCGGTACTTCTAAATGCAGCATAGAAGTTTTATCTGCACCGGTGTTCATAAATGCCCATGCAGCCCCTATTCCGTATAGAATAAGTCCGTTTATAGCCAAAAAGGTGACTAACAATACGGTTCTGTATAATGTTTTATTTAACTGTATCGCCATATATACTTTTTGTAAATTCTTTTGTGATACCTGCAGCCGTTATTTTAAAAACATAATCACCGTCTGGTAAAAAATACTCGCCTAAGAAGATATTACAAACTCCACTTTTAGTAGTTGTTATTTTAGATTCTATAAAATTACCTTCAGTATCATAAATCTCTAGTTGTAATAGGAGCCCGTCGGGAATAAGCTGTTTCATGAAGCTCTCGAACGGACCAATATCTATATTTCTGTTTCCTTTTGAGAAATGAACGGGATAGTCTTTTATGGCAGCTTTAAACTCAAATTCTGTAGTATTACTCTCTGCGGCACCAGTTACAAATGCTTGTATTTCCCACGAAGAGGCTTTATCTGGATGTAATGTTTTCGCCTCTGCAATACCGTTTATAGTGGTACCTATAGTATACAGATAAGAATCGTTTTCATTTTTAATAACAAAGGTTACCAAGGTGCCATTGGTGACCATATTCCCAAATTCATCTTTTATAATATCAGATGTAAATGTTACAATTTGGTTACCATCTGCAAAGTTATGCGCACTAGAACTACTGATGTTAAAGTTAACTGCATTCGAAGGATAAACAATTGTTGCCAGTTCTTTTGAAGTTGTACCGTAACATTCTGATGTTACTAATATTCTCCCTGATTTTAAGGTAGATGCTACATTGTACCAAGCTATAAAGTTTTTTGTAGTTATTTTTAGCTCTTCTATGTTCTCTAAAAATTGATATTTAACCGTTACCTCGGTGCCATTATCTAAAGGGTTGTCATAGGCATCGGTAGGTGATATGGTCAGCATAGAGAAATCATTTTTGCCTGCGGTAACACTACGCGGCCCAAAGTATGATTCTACATAGGTGGCTTTAGGTGCATTCGTTGCAATTTCATGCGTCCCATTGCGTAAGGTTTTACTATGTAATAACAACCTCCACCGAAACGGACCCGCAATTCTTGTAAAGTTTTTAGGGATGTTAAAAGTGATGTTTTCAGCTGTTGAAATCTCAGGTTTCAGTAAAACATTACCGTACGCATTTTTTACATGTAGTTTATAATTGGCAGTTGGCACATCTGTATTAAATGCGAGGGTAATAGCCTCGCCCGCTACACTTGTATTTGTTGTTGTAATTAAAGCAGTATTTGGGGTGTTCGTTTCCTTTGGTAGTTCTTTCTTTTTGCTAGAACAACCAAGTAGTACAAGACTTAAAACCATTAAAATTTTAATGCGCATACTATTTAGGATTACCGATATAACTGTTAATCTCAAACTTTATGTACTCATATCCTTTTCCTTTAAAAGGCTGTGCTTGCTGCATGCCATGCGCCAATTTTCTATTCGGGAATAATTTATCGGCTATAGCTTTATTAGGCGAACCGTTTACAAAGCAATTTTCTAAACTACTATTTACAACTTCTAAACTATCAAGATCCAAAGGTTTGTAGTTAAAGAACTGTTTACGCTGTATTCGTACCCCTTCGGTTACAAATTTATGATCTACCCAAAGTAACTTGCCCTCTGCGTCGTAATACGAGATTATAAGTTGCGGTATAGTTACTTCTTGTACACCCGAATTAAACAATACGCCATTGAAACCTTGTTCTGTGTACACTAAATCTTGTAAAGCGACATGCTTATACAAATCGGTATTGGCAGTGTTACCTGCAGATTGCAAGTTGAATTTTGTGGGTTGTTCTTCGAAACTTACTGGAGTAAACTCGTCTGGATTAAAAGTTGGTGGTAATGTGTCTTTGGTAGAAGACCATGCTATACCTTCAAAGTTAATTTTGAACGTGGTCGTTTCTTTCGGCATCAACTTGTGTTTAATTTGATGCTTGGCATTGTAATTCGCTAACTCTTTGTTATTATCATTATACAAAGTTGCTTTTATGACAATATCTGCAGGGGTATTGTCGACATTTTGTAACTCGCCTATAATGCTATATTGCCCTTTATATTTTACCAGTTTAGCCGATAAAATTTCTAGAACGGGTTGTTTTAATACATCTTCATGATAGGTTTCTTGAGTTGTAATTTTTCGTCTACCGTGGTTGTAATATGTGGTGCTGTTTGCAGTGAAAAGTTGATCAGGAGGTATATCATTATCAACTTTTGATGATTTTACGTACCACTTATTTTTTCGTTTTACCAGTTCATGATGGTCGTTGTTGAATACATTTTCTAATGGTGTAATCCACCTTGTTGAGACCTTCGCTTTTGCGCTATTTTCGGTTTCATCATAAATTTCTATACCCAACGAATCTAGTTTTGCATATGAACTTAAAATTCCGTCGGTCACGGAAACCTCTAACATATACTGGGCTATGTCTATATGTTGCTCTGGATCTATATATGAATGCGCTCTAGAAAATTCTTTAAAATCTAAGGCATCATAATAAGATTCTACAACGTTGTTCGGTGATAATTGTGTTGCATTTTTTACGTAAAATATGTACATGCCATAACCCATACAAATCAATATTAATAATGCCCACCAATGCGAGAACGTTAAAAGTTTTGAAGAGAACTTATTATAAGGTAGTTCTAATTTCATAAAAGAATGCACCGGTACTTTTTTAGACTTTAAAAGCCGCACCCATATCATCTGAATATTCACAAAAAGGGCAATGATTACTGTCGATAGCGGAATGATGCCCCACATAATTTTCATTATGGTAGGTACATCTTGCTTGGGCATTATTTGCGGTATGGGTGTCACATTCAGTTTCTCCCAAACCATAATACCATTTTCTAATTGCTGTAGCCGTTGCCAACCACAATAATAGAGTATGGGGTCGTAGAATTTATCGTTCGAGAAAATATACTTTAAATTATATTTTTCGGGTACGGTCAAAAATTGCTGTAATGATCCAATACCTTCAACACCCCTGAATTTTGAGTTTTCAATTCGTTCTATCGCTCTGGTGGTCAATTCGGGTAATCGCCGTGCAGAGTGGTAATTTCCATCAACGGTCATTGCGCCTGTTTGTGCAGAAAGCCATGCCATTTGATCACCAAAACCTAGCGGTAAATACCGCCAAGAATCATGCGAATCTGCCCCTAGAAAGTTGACAATGGGTAGCATGTTTATTTTTGCCGGCTGCGAGGGTCTAAAATACCCCAAAGTCATGGTAAATAGCACCATAAATAACATACCGCCGGCAATCAATCCGCCTAAGACCCTATGGTAAACTCCGCCGAATCTTTCTTGAATCAGCACTTTTAAATCTCCTTCGACCATCCGGTAGGCAAACTCTGCGAATATGGGGAGTGCCATAATAGTAGCCCATAACGTGAACCTATCTAACGTAAGAATATTAAAGGCCATTTCGCCTAACATCATACGTGGAATAGGGGTAGTACCTCCAGTTCCTAAAATTGTTAATAGTGCAAAAGACAATCCGAAGAACACATACCTTTTACTAAAATATCTGTAAAAAAAATAGGGTAGAATAAATAGAAATACTCCCCATGGAATTATGAAGAATACGAGGCCCGATGAAGTTATTTCCAAAAAATTATCTCGTGACCCATGCGGTATGGCCACTTGGGTAATGGGGTTTCTTTTAGAATTATACCAGTAAGGGAAAATACAGAATATGAGTAAAAATATTGCAGTACTACCAAACTTAGCTATGCGCCAAAAATGTTGTAAAGTAGTACTCCAAAATACTTTAAAAGTTAGTTCTTTATAAGATTCTACCTTTTCTCTAGCAGCATCCATTACCGCCATTCCCATTAATGGCGCAATAAAAAATACCATACCAAAAAGAGGGGTTACATGATGAGATGTAACCGTTACCGCAAGCATAGTCGCCGATGTAATAAAATACCGTGTTTTACCTGTTTTGATATACAGGTATATTTCTGTCATTGAATGCAGTAATATCGATAATGCAGTTATACTTGGTAATTGCCCGAAGATATGTAAAGTCTCTACAAACGTAGATGAGAAAACAGCCATAATCGCACCGTAACCTGCTATTCGCCGGCTGCCTGTCATTAAAAGTGTAAACCTATATGCTCCGGTAATAAATAAGACAATTGCAATTAGGGCAACCGTGTACATACCGAATTTTAAACCCCCAATGTAAGAGAGTATTCCAATGACCTGGTGTACTAACGGTGGGTACGACTGTACGGTAAAACCTGTATACCAGCGATATTCCCACGGATCAAACCAACTATTGGCATAGTGATCGGCGAAAAATAAATGAATTAATGCGTCGTAAGTCGATTCTAACGTAAAGAAAATTGCAGAACCGTGAAAAGCAAGCCCTACGATTAAAGCTAATATTAAGAGGGTATTGGTTTTTTTTTCCAAAGGTTAGATTAGAATCAAATTCTATATAAAGGTATTAAATATATGAGATGATCAATACAATAAAAAGGGAATAGTTGAAATTTTAATAATAGAATACCTACAATATGCTGTTCTTTTATTATCAAATATTGAAAATCGAAAGACCATACGTTTTAAAAACGAGTTATTATCGAATGTTATTAACCACTCATCTACAGTAATCTGTTACCCATCTTGTTTGATTTAAAATCTTAGAGCTTGGTAAGTAAATTTGTCAATGCAAACGATACATAAAGAGAACCAACCGCATGAAAATTCTAGCCATTGATGACCAAAAACTTATTTTACTTTCTGTTGAAAAACGATTGTCGGAATTAGGATATGAAGTGCAAACTGCCAATTCAATTGAATCGGGAATACAACTATTTAATTCATTTAAACCAGATTTGGTTTTACTTGATATGAATATGCCAGAAATGACTGGTACAGAATTGGTTTCGTGTACGGGTACAGAAGTAGTAAAATATATTCGGTTATTCATGAAAAATGATACGCCAATTCTCGTAATGTCTGGTAATACAGATGAGAACCTTATTATGCAAAATTTTGATTTGGGCGTAAACGATTATCTGAAAAAACCGGTAAGTCTAGATGAAATGGCTGCTAGAATAAAAAGAATAATCGGTGCACCTGAAAATAAGGGAGTAGTTGCTGCGAAAAAATCAGATACACGTATACTTCAGAAGAATTGTATTGGTGTCGTTATACCCTGTTATAATGAGGAAGAGCGACTTTTAAGTGAAGAATTTAAACAATTTGCACATAAGAATCTTGGGTATCATTTGTGCTTTGTAAATGATGGCAGTACAGATAATACCTTGTCAGTTTTAAGAAAATTAAAAGAAGATAGTCCTGATAACATTAGTATTTATAATTGTAAACATAATGGCGGCAAGGCAGAAGCTGTTCGCCAAGGTATTTTACACTTGGTAAAAGACCAACAGTTAGATTATATAGGATTTTTAGATGCCGATCTATCAACAGATTTTAGAGATTTTGATGATTTGGTAAAAACTATTGAAATTTCAGATTTTAAAATAGTAAGTGGTTCGCGTATTGCAAGAATGGGAGCAAATATCACCAAAGAATCGGCACGTAAACTAATTAGTATGAGCATTAATCTAATTATACAAACTATTTTGGGTATGCCTTTTAAAGATACTCAATGTGGCGCAAAAGTGATGGATCGTGAGATTGCCTCTAAAATGTTCAGTAAGAAATTTGTTACCAAATGGCTTTTTGATGTTGAGTTGTTTATGAGAATGAAAAAGTACTTTGGTAAAATAGCTGTTAAAAGCATGATTTGCGAACAACCTTTAAAAAGATGGATACATGCCGATGGGTCTAAACTTTCTATGAAGGACTCGGTTAAAATTGTAGGTCAACTAGCTAAAATTGCTGTTCATTATAGATAATTATACTTAAAATTTAAATTCACATTTTTTAAGGTTTATTATAGGTGCTGAGATTTCATTATCTCAGCGCTTTTTGTTTTTATGTAGTTAATGCGTGTTACCACCAAAGTGTATCTTTGTACTTGATTCTATAGGTGTTGAACAAAATTCAAAATTTCATTTCTGTTTCTTTCAAAGAACTACTACAATATTTGGGTAGTACTAGTTTTTCTAAGTCGGTACTTACCGTAGTTGCGGTTATTACACCTTTGTCCATTGGTATTTTAACTGGGTATACCGAAATAGGTGTTGCTATTTGTTTTGGTGCTTTTTGGTGTAATCCAAGCGATGTAAACGGTAGTCAAAAACATAAAATTTACGGTATACTTTTTTCGGCTGCTTTAGTAATGGTCGTTAGTTTTATTGGCGGGTACTTACACTATGCTACTTGGCTTGCCCTAATTATTTTAGGGGTTGCAAGTTTTGCAATTTCTTTGATTTCATCTTATGGATTTAGGGCTTCACTAATTAGTTTTTCAGGACTTTTAGCTTTGATCCTAAGCTTTGCCCATACTCCAGATAAATTGGAGATTTATGAATATGCTTTGTTGGTAGGGCTTGGCGGACTCTGGTATTTGGCATTGTCTTTATTATGGCATAAAATAAACCCGAAGGGGCAAACGGAAGAAATTTTATATGATACCATAGGTCGTACCGGTAAACTTTTAAAGAAACGTGCGCAGCTAATAGATGAACAATCTAATAGAAAGAAATTGCAGCAGCGGTTGTTTCTACTGCAAAGTGAACTTACAGAACAACATGATACACTGCGTGAAATTCTTATTCTATCTCGTAAAAACTCGGGTAGATCTACCTATAATGGTAAGCGGGTTTTGGTATTGGTGCAATTGATAGAAATGCTGGAAACGGCAGGTGCGAATCCGGTAAACTATACGAAGATGGATGTGCAGTTTAAATTGTATCCAGAATTTACCAAGTTGTTTCAAAACCTGACTTTTGAGATGGCTAATCAATTGCAATTAATTTCTGTAATTGGTAACAAGCCTAGTCAAATGCCAAAGCATGATGCGCTAACTTATCATTTTGAAGAATTACGAATTAAGATTTCTGAGCTTGGTACGGTAAAAGACGCAAAGGCGTACGAAGCTTTTATTATGTTTCAGAATTTGTTAGAATATCAAGAAAAGCAATTTGACAAACTTAAAAGAATGAAGTGGCTGCTTAGTGATCACGATGTAGCATCCGAGGAATTTATTGATAAAGAAATTCTAAAACGTTTCTTGATATCTCAAGATTATAGTCCGCGAATATTATTGCGAAACCTTAGTTTTAGGTCTACCATATTTCGACATTCATTACGTTTAGCGGTTACCTTAATGATCGGATTTGTGGTTGGTAATGTATTCGCATTCCAGAATCCGTATTGGATACTTTTAACCATCATATTAATTATGAGACCTAATTATGGTCTTACAAAAACACGATCTAAAGACCGAACTATAGGTACTATTATCGGTGGAGTTATTGCTACTGGTATCGTATATTTAGTACAAGATGTGTATGTATATGCAGTATTAGCATTGATTTCGTTTGTTGTTGCGCTGTCAATGCTACAGAAAAACTACAAATTGTCTGCGATTTATGTAACCTTAAGTATTGTATTCATTTACGGAATTTTACAACCCGATGTAATGACCGTAATTCAATACCGAATTTTAGATACGCTTGTTGGTGCAGGATTATCATATTTAGGATTTTTGTTTTTATGGCCCAGCTGGAGCTTTCAAGAGATACAAAAAGATGTTACCAAAAGTGTAGAGGCAAACAGAATGTACCTAACTGAAATTGCAGATTTTTATAGACACAAGGGTATCGTACCTACCAGCTATAGATTGGCGCGTAAAAGTGCTTTTCTAGAAACTTCGAACTTAAGCTCGGCATTTCAGCGCATGACGCAAGATCCACATTCAAAACAAAAAAATCTAAATAAAATATATGAGCTGGTTGAGCTCAACCACAACTTTTTATCATCTCTGGCATCATTAAGTATTTATATTCAGCATCATACCACCACAGAAGCTTCAGAACGTTTTAATAACATTGTTTTTAAGATAGATGAAAACCTTGGTTTAGTAATGCAAACGCTTTCTAATAGTGTTGCTACTGGCGATGAGCCGAATTTTGAAGAAGTTGGTTCGTTTGAGAAACAATTGCCCAAGTTTGAATCGGAAAATGTGAATTTAAATGCAGAAGATAATAGTGCGTTAAAACGAAATCATCAAGAAGAACAACTTATTTGGGAACAATTTCGCTGGTTATATTCTTTAAGTTCTACGATGATGAAGTTGACTTCAAGTTTGTGATAAGTAGTTGTTTTATGCTATTCATTAGAAATATCTGAACTCTTAAATTCTACACTTTTAGCTTCTAGGTAAGCCCAAATTTCTGCAATATTTCCTGAGTCAGATAATGCATTAAAATCAGGTTGAGAAAGGCAATAGGTAAGAAAGCCGTTTACGTTTGATTCTGGTATGTCAAAATTTTCTGCTATTGTTTGCTTTGAAAATTTATAAATAATTTCTTTTTCTAAATTCAGTTTTTCATCGCGCTCTACCATTTCTTCTAATGATTTAGTTCTGCCAGAAACTTTGTTCATGATTTTATGAGTATTTACTTTAACACTCAACCCAACATAACTCAAAATTTCATTTAGCCTTCCATACTCATCCATTATTTGTAGACTTACATATTTTCCTCTATCAGCCTCTTGTAACAGCCTTTCACTTTGGGTCATTTTGGTAACATCTGCATTTTGTAGCCCTAAGGAATATGATGTTACCGTGGGTTCTATTTGTAACCTATCTATATCTCTGTCAATCTCACCGGTTAAATTATAAGGGGTAACGGTAACCTCATTTAAATCAATAATATTATCAATGAGTTGAATAGTGATTAAACTACTATTCATATGAGATTCGCTAATTACTATTTCTTTTGGCAAGTATTGTACGGCAGTAATACGTACAGAGTCTTTTAACTTCACCTCTATAGAAAATAAACCTAGGGAGTCTGTTATGGTTGATGCTTTAGAATTGAGATTAACGATTAATACGTTAGAGACATCATTTTTAATACTTGAAACCTTACCTTTTAATAGGGTAGAATTGTCTTGACCAAACCCTAAAAAGGAGGCTAATACTGCTACAAGTAAGAATATTATATGTTTCAGCAATGGTTGGGTTTGTGCTAAAAATACTACGCCTTTATTTAAAAAATGAAAAGATTAAGTTAAAACAGGAATACTGATTATTAATGTTTTACAATTGCTTAAGTTGTTTTATAACCAGGAAATGAGAAATAAAAACGATGGGCACTATACACGTGGGTAAGAAACTATAGGGGAATTCTAAAAGAGCCATATTTGGCTGATCAAACGCAAATTGCTGAATTGGTAGCGGAGAAGATAATATGGCAATTATGACAATGACTGAAAGAAACAATAGTCCAATTACATTCCAAAATAAAAAATACGGTCGTGCTAAATCCTTCTTTTTTACGAATTGATAAATTAAGATCACAAGTGCAGAGAGTCCTATTAAAATATCAAAATTCCAACCGGTAAAAGTCATTATTTCGGGAATTTGACCTTTTATAAAAAGTTGGTACAAACATAATTCTACTGGGATTCTTACAATATGTATTCCTATTAAATAGCGCGTATTTAGCTCTTTAATTGAAATTATTTTAAACACCAAAATGGATAGTAGTGTAGTGGCAATGATAGCCAATGGGAACAATAGGGGCTTTTCTTTAAAGACTTCAAAAAATGACAAAAGCCCTATTACTACCTGCCAAGCAAAAAAAATAAGTACTGCCCTTAAGTTTTTTCCTGTTCCAATATAAAACAAGAATAAGGTCAGTAGTGTAATAAATAAAAATACGGCTTCTAGCATAACATTTAATTATCTATTAAATTGCTTTAAATGGTGATTGGTATGCTTGTATACAAATATGCCAATTTCCTCATTGGTCATTTTTCCGAAGAACGGATGAATAAAGTTAGAGCTTGAATAACCTTTATAATCGTTTAGTAAACCAATCCATTTTTCTTTTTCATTATTGAAATCTCCGGTCCCAGATATTTTAAATTCCGGATGCGTAGGCTGATTTTTTTTCATTGGAAGCTCGTTTTTCATGATTCCCTTCAATGCCATTCCGCCAAATAATCTGCCAATAAAAAGTCTTTTGTACTCTTTTTTGCCTTGAAATAATTCTTCGCCCAACGTACAATGTTTTAGCATTTGATATGGGTCCATTTTGCCCCATTGCGCATTGTCAGATTCTTTCAAAGTTTGAATGCGCTCAATTAATTCGCTGTTAGTGTTCTTATCAAAAATTGTTTTCATAAAGTGGTTTTATATTATTTGCCTTTAGAACAGCCGTGGTTATAAGACAAATATATGTGGCACTTTCCACTAAAAAGTTGCCCTATGGCAAAAATAGATTTTACGATGCTATTTCTTTACGAATACGGCTTAACGAATACTTGGTAATGCCCAAATATGTAGCAATATGTTGTAATGAAATGTTTTTTATTATATGAGGTTTCTCTTGTACCAATCTTAGATAGCGTTCTTTTGCTTCATCTGCAATGAACGATACTCGCTGATTTTTAAGTGCAAAATAAGAACCGACCAATTTCTTACGACCCTGCTCTCTAAAGGGTTCAATACTATGAAACAGTTGTTGAAAAGTCTCAAAGTCTAATTGCCAGCAAACAATATCAGTTAATGCCTGAATATTCTCTCTCGTAGGGTTGCGAAGAAAAAATGATGACCAATCTATTGCGATTTCGCCTTGCCCATAAAAGTCAGTAGTAATATCGTTGCCTTTGGTGTCATTAACAAACGAACGGGCAAAACCGCTTTCTATAAACCAATAGTGGTTTTCAGTTTTACCTTCTTTTAAGAGAAAGTCGTTTCTACGAAAGCTAACTTTTTTGAATTTTGGAATAATGATTTTCAATTCGCTTTCTGAAAAAGTAGTAGGAGAGAATATATTTTTTAGGAAGTGCTCGGTTTGCATTATAAATGGTGGTTTTTAAAATAAATTAATGCTGACTAATTTATTTCTAAACTACTTATAATTTGCTTCTGACTAATTACTTACCTCATATTATTTTGTTGGCTTTCAGTTTAATATGCTATTGCCCATTCTTAATTTGCTCAATACCTTCTTGATACGTGGTAACCGAAAAATCTGGGAACCTATTTTTAAACTTGGTAGAAACGAATATGTTATCGCTCTTATACCTTGGTAGCAATTCTTGTAATTCTTTTATTTGTGTTTTGAAAACACCACCTATTTTAAAAGCAATTTTAGGTACTACAGAATAGGTAAATGATTTGCCATAAATATCAGAAATTAAAGCAATAAACTGTTTATAGGTCAGTCGAGAATCATCGCAGGGTAGGTGCCAGGTTTGATTATAGGTGTCGGGTGTGTTACCAATTAAAGCCATAGCCTTACTGGCATCTGGTGTCCATATTAAAGTTCTTAAGGTAGCGTCGCTAATAAATACTTTTAATTGTTTGCCTTGCTTTATATTCTCAAAAATGATAGCGTTGGTGATACTCTGCGTTTTGCCAGGACCATAAAACTCTGGTGCTCTACAAATAACTGCTTCTAGATTAGACGAATTTATTTCCTGTAAAAGCATGGTAGTAATTTCAGCCCTTACTTTTCCTTTTTGTCCCACTGGAGCAAATTTGCTCTCTTCGGTTAGGGGAGTTTCATTTTGCGCATACATATAGGTGTTATCAAAGAACACCAATTTTGTATGGTGCTTTTTGCAAGCATCGATAACATTACGCATCATTATGGGGAATTGGTCTACCCACATTTTAGTGTTCATGGGTAAACCAACCGTTATATATACAATTTCACTTCCTTTTACGGCTTCTTCGGTTTTTTGCTTGTCTAATAAATTGGCAGAAAAAAGCGTGTCGGTATCGTTTACTTTCTTCGGATTTCGACTTACGAGCCTAATGTTAGAAGTGTAATTTTTTTTTAATTCTTTCGCTAGTTCAATTGCGATTTGACCGTTAGCCCCAAGTATAGTTTGCATTTAACTATTTATTGCTTTCTGATCCAGTATTGGGTTCTTCCTAAAAGCGAAAAGCCTAAATAACCTCTCACTTTCAATTTGTTAGGTTCTTCCAGCTCTAAATAACACTTATATTCTTTACCGTTTTCTGGATCTAGAATAGTACCGTCGTTATATTCATCGCCATCTTTCTTGATATCTTCTATGATTACTAGACCTCTTATTTTTTGTCCTTTTTTAGAGCCTTTACAATTATCGCAAACTTTGTCTGCATCACTTTTATAGCTATTAACTATTTTGGCGAAATACGTGTCGTTCGTTTTATATATTTCAATGAGTGCTTTTTTCTCGTTTGTTTCCTCATCAAAGGTTTCCCATTGACCTGTAATTGTTTGTCCGTAGCTAATAAAGCTTACTGTCATTAGTAATATGAAGAATAAATTTTTCATGTTTGTACGCTATTTTATATTGTTAATTGATTTATTACCCACTTTTGGTTCCTAAATATTTGAGTTAGGAGGGTGAAAAATAAAGATACTATTTCTTCTAATACTCATAACCATTGAAAATTTATTGGATTAAAAATTCAAATAAAATTTCAGGAATTTATAAGATTTATGCAACTCGATTTCAGTCGATTATAATAGGTAGCGTAAGTAAAATATTTTGTAAAAAATATTTTACTGTCCAAACCAACAACCAACAACCAACAACCAACAACCAACAACCAACAACCAACAACCAACAACTAAGCACTAACCACTTGTTTTTTCTTACGCTTCTCTTTAAAATACGCTTTGTTAGCTATGTAAATTGTTTTTCTAACCTCACAAAACACTTGGGTTTTCTCTTTATTGGTGAGCTGCGTGGTTTTAATAACATCAACTTCTTTCTTTTCGGCTACTTGTGCTCTAATTTCTGCAAGCTCTTCCTTAGAAAAATTAAAGTCTGCATATAGATTTTCTTTTGCCGGTTTTTTAAAGAATATTTCAGCAGATTTATCCCAAACGACATAGTCGTTTCCCATTATGCTTAATAACTGAATCATTGGTATAGGATCTACCGCAGAAAACATACTACCTCCAAAAATGGAGTTCACATAATTTTTGTTCTTGTAACTTAATGGTAAAATTATTTTTACATGCAATAGATCTTCAGACACCTCAATTAATTTCGCGGTACTTCTTTTGTACATTGGCGACAGATTAAAGCCATATCTAAATATGGTATTTTTCTTAAACACTTTTGATGCTAATGCTTCAACTTTCTGATAAACTGACATATTCTTTTAATAATTAAAAAGGGAAGTGAAATTAATTGAACTTCTAAAGTTCTTCTAGTTTTCTAACCGATAATTTTGTCGCTACAACACTAATTATTAGTATTTGTATGGCATGAAACAACATGAGCGGTAATAATATGATACCAATAGATGCCATGTTGCCAAATAGTATTTTAGAGAAAACGGTACCATGAACTAACGATTTTTTTGTACCGCAAAATTGAGCGGTAATTTGGTCTTCTGTATTGAGCTGTAGTTTTGTTGAAACTAATTTGGTGAGATAAAAGACAATAGAAAACAAGCATATGACACCTATTAATAGGAGTAGTAAATCTACTATAGAGACAGTACTAAAAATATTCTTTTTAAAAGACTCACTAAAACTTTTATAGATAATCAATAAAATTATCGATTTATCGAACAGTGTTATTTTGCTTTTATGTTTCTGTACAAAAGAACCAAAAAAGCGATGTAAAAGAAGGCCTATTATTACAGGTATTATTATTTGTACAATTAGTTTAATATAAATTTCTGTAAAATCGAAGTCGGTTTGTAAGTCACTAACAAATAGTCCCATCCATAATGGGGTAAGGGCAATGCCTATAATGCCAGAAATACTGGCGTTGAAAATTGCTGCTGGTATATTACCTTTTGCTAATGAAACCATAAGAACTGAAGATGAAACAGTAGATGGTAATGCAGCTAAAAAAAAGAAGCCTAACCAAATTTTTTCTTGCTCTTCATTTTGAATGAATGGATGTAACAGTAAAACCAATAAAGGAAAAAGTAAAAAAGTAGCTCCCTGAACCAACAGATGTAATTTCCAATTTTTGAGCCCTTGTTTTAATTTCTCTGGACTTAACTTGAGTCCGTAAAAAAAGAAAATAAGTGAAATGCCTATACTACTAATTGCATTTATTGGGAATTTATTTTCCTGTGTTCCCCATTGTGGAAATAGGTATGCTAATGCTATTGCTATAATTATAAAAAAAACAAACTTATCAATCTTCAATTTCATTAATATTCTTTAGGGCAAATAACTGAATTTTATTTAGGTTAATGAGAGATTTCCCTAAATTGAATGTACTTATACAAAATTAGTATTATCCTTCTGTTGCAGGTATTAATTCTTGCCTTTTTATAGGATTAATTCGAAGTGATTAAAGAAATGTATTATCGTTTTATTGTATGTAGTTTCTTGATGTTATAGGTGAATTGTAAGACTCTTAAATTCCACAAAGTTAAAGTCTGTATTGCAGTTATTTGTTCATGTTCTGAACTTACAACCAGTTGATCTTTAAATGATTTTATAAACTTAGTCCATAAATTCCCTTTAGTGTCGTGTAGTAGAAAGTAAAATCCGCTATCTCCAATCTTTTTGCCCGATGAGTTTAAAATTAGTTCACCATTATCACCTACTAGAGGATTTAATATGACGGTTGCACTACCGTTGGGCAAAGGAAAAATCGCTTTAATACAACCACTACCGTTCGGTAGGGTACACGGTTCATATACACCAGAATACACTACTTGACCAGTTTTCTTGAAAGTCCTGAGCCATATTGTTCGCTTAACTAGTTTGGTTTTTCTATCTATTAAATGGATAATTTCACTTTGTAAAGCTTCGGAGTTTTTATCGGCACTCATGGGGATGTTTAACTGCTGAATGCGATTACTGAATAAGATTTTTAATAATCTTCCAAATACTTTGAAAACCGGATTCCATTTTACTCCCAAGTCAAAATCGTAATTGCTTGTGTTTTCGTAAAAGTCAATGACGTCTTTAGATAACTTGTTACGTTGATTTTCTGGTAAGTTTAATTGATCTATAGACTGCAACAAACCTTTGTCTACCTGTTTGTCATCTAGTAGCAAGTTTTCTTTTTCTGCTAATTGCTGAATGAATTTTAAGCCAATGCCGTTCGTTTCTCCGAAAGGACCAAGTAACCATTTGTTTTCGGCAGCATTAATTTTTTTACCAAATAGAATTACCCATTGTTGCGTTATCCAATCTTGAATGTTTTGTTTTAAAGGTGCAAATTCCATTTAACTGGGTTTATTTAATTGCTCAGTTGGAATAAAATTTTGTTTTCCTTTCCACGTGCCAAATTCAGAAATAGGCTTAAAACGCAAGGTGGTAAATTCGAAATGAAAGTCCTTTCTATCCCTTTCTTTCATGGCATTTGAATGTCTTTTTGGTTTGGGTATATTGCTATGTCCATGAACCATGTTGGTCATCTCTTTTTCAGTTTTCCAGATTGAAAATGTCGAAACTGTATTAGGAAATTTAATTGAAGCCAATGAAAATATAGTGCCTTGGTGGTCTCTCACCAGTTTTTCCACAGGTCTTCCCCATTTTAAAAACCTTGGTATTGCCAAGGGTTTCATTCTAGCAATGGTAACAGCGACTACTGCAGATGATTCGTTTTCTAATATTGCTTTCTCTTGAGGTATTTTGAATCCGGTGATTTTTCCCCATTCGCGCATGAATAATAAACGAACGTGCCAGCCTTTGTTTAAAATTTGACCGAATTTTTTATTTCTAAGATAGTTCTCAAATGCCTCTTCATTTTCCCATTGTGCAAAAATAGCAACCTGGTTTATTAGAAATCTAGAAGTTGAAATAATGGGTGAACCTAATGTCATCGCTGACATATATTCAGAGTGAATTAGACCTTTTGTTTTCTTATCTATTAGGTTAGTAAATATCCCCTTAACTGCCAAAGCAAATGGTATTTTGACAAGATGATAAGAAAATATAGTCATTTTATGTATTGTTGAATACTCGTTTTCAAAACTTTAATTTGTGTTGGGCGATACTATTTTAAGTACTCAAATCAGTGTCTTCCCAGCTGGTATCTTTAGAAACCATATAGGTTAAAGAATGTCTTCTTTCGTGAATAACACCACCATTACCCATAGGGTCAAAACCTGTAGGAACTGTATCACTACCTAATTGACCACTTCTAACTGCATTATGCAAGCAATAGAACAAGTCTTCTTTCTGCATCAAATCTTCTTCTGAAACAGTCGTTTTGTCTTTTACCCATTCTTCTATGATGCCATCTAATTTACATGTAAAATTACTTAAAATGTCTTGCATTTGGTCGCCTGACATCATTTCTCCTGTTATTTCAGGTTCCATGTAGCCAAAATACCAAGCCAAAGACCATGCGTTTTCAAATTTCCAACCTATAGCGTTTCTTGCTTGCTCATCATCTCGTGATACCGTTAAGATTGATTTTTCTTCTGTAGTCATGAAATCTTGAAGATCATTGTTTTCAATAAAACTTAAGATGTGTTCTTTTGGTAAACTTTCTTCAGGTACCATTAACCATAGTACCAATGCTTTTATGGCATGTAGTCTATTTGCTATTTCTATAGTAGGTCTTAATTGTCTGCCTAAATCTGTTGGTAGCGAGATGGTAGGTTTAAAGCCGGCTTTGAAACAAACATCCAGATTTTCTCTTCTTAAGTCAGTCATCCAAGAAATGTCATCATAAGAATTAAAAGAAGGCTTATTTTGAATTTTTTTTTTTGGTTCTTCATTATCTTTTGAACCGAATAGTTTTTTGAATATCCCCATATTGTTGTTGTTATTGAAGTTTAATTTTCTAACGTATTTGAATATGCTTTGTTGCATGGTTAGCTACAAGTATCCAGGCTTTTTTTACGATAAACCAAATGGGTTAATTATTGGACTTGTATAAAAAGGTATTATATCTAGAGTTGTACCCACGATTTGAACGCCTATTTGAAAATAAATTAACACCTAATGTGATTTGGTGAAATCCTCCATTACCTGTAACCAATCCTCCGAATTCACTCGAGTAAGTATATGATATTAAAAAACGGTCAAATTCAATACCAGCTATGGGTGTAATTAGATTGAAATTTTTCACTTCATTTTTTTCTAGGCTTCGTCTGTAGGATAGTGCAAACCATGCTCTTGCAGTGTCACCAAAGGTTTGATACACTTTGGCGTTAATGTCCAATAAACTTTCGCCAGTATTTTCTATATATTGAAACATTGCCGATGGCTCAAATTGAAGGTTTTGTCCGCGACCAAAAAAATAGCCAACATTTAAAAGGTATCTTCTAAGATTCAATGACTTAAATTCCGAGTTTTCTACTTCTCGCGTATTGAGTAAAATATTTTTGGCAGTGAGATAAATAAAACCATCTAGTTTGTGATACGCAAAGCTTAAATCGCCATTGAAATAGGCTTCAGACCGTATTACCTGTGCAACTATTGGGTCAAAATCAACAAAAGTTCGTTGATCTAAATTATTTAGAACATAAGAAGCTGCTAGACCAAAAGATAGTTGGTTTAATGCCTCATAACTTCCAAAATTTAAATGATAGGCATAAGCTCCTTGAAATCCGACCTGAGAATGAAATCCGTTTTTATCATTAAAAATTAATCCGCCTAAAGCAGCGTTGTTTCCTATACTGCCATGCATACTTATTGTTTGCAGTGCAGGTGAACCACTAACTCCATTCCATTGTTGACGGTGTGTCAGTCTTACTTTTGCGCTAATGCCAATACCAGCGGCACTTGGGTGTACCATAAAAATATTATCTGACAAGTAATCTGAGTATACGGGTAATGTGCCTTGTGCTCCTAAAAACTGAGCTAAGAACATATTTATACCTGCTAATAAAAGATAAGTTGATTTTTGCGTGTTTTTTTATCTTTTAATTAGGCTAAAATGTCCTCTTTCCTGTTCTCCTGAATCATGTACAATGACGTACCAATAATCATCTTTTGGCATTGATTTACCTTTGTAAGTGCCATCCCAACCCTCTGAATCAGGTCTGATCTGTTTTAAGATTTTTCCGAATCGATCCAGTACATATATGTAGTCAATAGTGTTATCTACATCTTCAATATTCCAAGTCTCATGATACCCGTCGTTGTTTGGTGTAAAAAACGGTGAAATACCTTCAGTGAATACCTGAACATAGAACCGATCTACTTCGATTTCGATAAGTACTTCATCAGAGAGGATGTAAGGATCAGTATCAACAAGGTATTGGCATATCTGAACGAATACCCGAACGTAAACGTACAGGTACGCTCGCATACGGATTCAAGGGCTAACGATGCGTACAACATGTGTTTATCGGCGAACAGGGCAAAGGCAACCGCGGAATATTTGATAGCGGCGGGTATCCCATGCAACAGAATCTCATATGAAGGTTACGGCGAAACGGAGCTTACCAATAACTGTAGCAACAATATTCTATGTAGCAAAGAGAACCATCAACTCAACAGACGATCGGAGTTTATTGTGGTAGAATAACCAACATAAACCAATACATATTGAAAAGGGAAGGAGCATAGCTCCTTCCCTTTTTTTTTGTGGAATGAATCGCAATAAAAACTAGTATATGATTTGTTCTGTTTTTGAGATAAAAATGGAAGATAAGATGGATGTTAAATTATATAGAAATCAAAATTCTTACAAAAATTCAAGTTTTATAAACTGTTGATTTTACTACTCTTATCGATGAAATGCATGTTTTTGTAAGATTTTGATATACAAAAAGCGTCATTTCACAACATTTTATTCTTGGTAGACAACAATAGTTGAACTAATAAGTATCTTTCGTTCTATTTTTAAGAAAATTACTATTATAGTGTAGCTTAAAACTTATACAAATGATTTTATCAATAACCGAGAGCTATGATTTATGAAACTGTTTATATAATGATATACAAAACCAACTTGATCTATAAGTGCCTGTAAAAAGAGATTATTTATTTATGAGTAAAATTATAAGTCACAGACACATTTAACCCCTGCAAGAATGCATTATGAAAATTGAATCCCTTAAATTAATTACCGTTCATCGGTACTTTTCTGCTATTGACCAAAACTTTTATGGTGTGCGACAACAAAAAATATCAATTTTTTCTTCAAATACTTAATTTTGTTAAAAGTATTAACAAATAAAAATGATATTTCATCGAGGTTTTACTTTTGAGTTGAAAACATAGCTTAGAATGAAAAAGCATTTTTTTAAAATTTAACAAGATTGTTTTAAAATAACATTGACCATACCCCTTAAAACTATGAAAATCCAAAACCAACCATTTACAAAGAAACTCTTAAGTTTTACCTTTCTTGTCTTTGCATATGCTAGTTCTTATGCTCAATTAAGTGATCTACATTACATACCACCAATGTATTGTAGCGAATATTCAAGTGGCAACTGGTGGAACGAAGAAATTCATTTATCTACACCTTCATCTACAACATTCACCGTTTTCATTGAAGATGGGGCTGGAAATCCTGTTGGAGCTGGTAATAACGGAACTCCCGGAGCTTATGATATAGCTAATGGAGCTCCATACGTCTTAAGCTTAGGTACTGCTCCTAGTGGGTACGCTTCAGCCCTCACCGCAAACTTAGGTGACGTTATTGATGGCAATGGCTCAGGACTAAAATTGACTGCAAGTGAAAATTTCTATGTTAATTTTAAGGTTAATGGAGGTTCACAAGCAGCTAGTTTAACTTCAAAAGGTACATCCGCTTTGGGTACCCATTTTAAATGGGCAGGACCACCAAACCGAACAACATATGCTGCGGGTGGATATTCTGTTTTGAGTATAATGGCCACACAAGATGGCACCGTTATAGATGTTACGGATTATGATACAGATCTTCTTATTCAACGTAATACAGATGCCAGCGCAATTACAGATGATGCTCTAAATTTCACCTTAAATGCAGGAGAATCCTATATTTTAGCAGTAAGAGCAAATACAGGTACTGCCAATAGAACCGGATTTATTGGTGCTGATATTACATCAACTGCGCCAATCGCTGTAACAACAGGTGGAACATTATTTGCGATAGCAACTACAGGCGGTAGAGATTTAGGAATTGATCAACTAGTACCAATTGAGTTACTAGGCACAGAATATGTAGTCATCCAAGGTAACGGAGGCTCTTCTGAACGTGTTATCTTAACAGGTACAGCTAATGGCACATCGGTTAATGTTAATGGTTCCTATTATGGTTCTGTAGACAATGGTACATTTTTAGAAATTGACGGAAGTGAATTTTCAACCAACGAAAACATGTTAATTGAAACTACAGCTGCAGTATATGTACACCATGCAATAATAGGTATTAATGGTGCAACAAACACAGACGGTCTAAACTTCGTTCCTCCTTTGTCATGTTTTAATGATACTGAACTTAATGAACTATCAAGCCCAAGGGTAATTGCAGGAACCTCATATACAGCTTCAAGTTTAATGATTACCACTATTGCAGGTTCTACACTACTTATTAATGGAACTGCCACAACTGAAACAGAAAAAGCTGTGCCTAACAGTACTACATGGGTTACTTATAAAATACCTATTGATAATGATGGTAACTATTCCGTTAGTAGTAATAATCCCATTGCGGTAAGTTTATTTGGAGGCTCAGGTAATGCAGGATTTGGCGGTTATTTTTCTAGCTTTGGTAGTGCTCCCTATTTAGAGGCTAATCAATATTTAAACTATTGTTATGATGAACTTTCTGTTATAAGCTCAGTTCCACCATCAGGGATAACCTGGTATAAAGATGGCGTAGCTATTCCTGGTGAAACAGGAAACACTTTTATTCCTACAGAATCAGGAACGTACTCTGCGCTAATAGATGTGGCTTTTTGCCAGTCATTCACAAGTCAATTTGAATTTGTTTTTGATGATGATGATCTAGATGGGTTACCGAATGATTGTGATCCAAATGATGATAACATAGATACAGATGGAGATGGTATTCCAGATGGTGCAGATGCTGATGTTGATGGTGACGGAACTTTAGATAATGGTCCTGACTGTGATGGCGATGGTATCAATGATTTATTTGATTCAACACCATGTCCTGGTGATGTGGCAGATCCTGCAACAGATAGTGATGGCGATGGAATCACAGATGAAAATGACTTAATAGATGATACTGTTGATACAGATGGTGATGGTTTACCAGATGCTATTGATCCTGATAATAATAACCCAGATACCGATGGTGATGGTGTTCCAGATGGTGTTGATATAGATCCTGATGGTGATGGTATCGCCAATAACGGAACAGATTCCGATGGTGATGGAATTAATGATTTCTCAGATATTGATAATAACCCAGGTGCTGCCGATTCTGACGGAGACGGTATTATAGACTCGGAAGATACAATAGATAATACCGCGGATGCCGATGGAGATGGTTTACCTGATCATTTAGATCCTGATGATGGCAACTGTGATACTGATGGTGATGGTATTGTTGATGGTGCTGATATTGACGTTAACGGAGATGGAACAAATGATAACGGAGCCGATACTGATGGTGATGGAGTTAACAATCGGTTTGATTCTGATGTTGACGGTAACGGAACCATTGATAATGGCCCGGATGCAGATGATAATGGTCTTAATGATGACAAGCAACCATTAGATACTGATGGTGATGGAATTCCAGATGGCTGTGATACGGACCCTTCAAACCCTTGTTCTCCTTCAGCGGACAGTCTATATGTTCCTGTAGATACCGCTGATTGTGATAATGACGGATTAACCTATGCAGAAGAAATAACTGCAGGTACAGATCCTGACTTGGCTGATACAGATGGTGATGGCATAACTGATGGACAAGAAGTATCAGATGGTACAGATCCACTAAATGACTGCGATTCATTCGGAGGAATTCCCCTTGGAACAAGTGATTGTGATGGTGATGGAATTCCGAACTCCTCTGATAATTGTAATGGATTTGACGATTCTCAAGATAATGATAATGATGGTATACCAGATGGCTGTGATCAAGATGATGATAATGATGGCATATTAGATTCTGTTGAATGCTCATTACCAGAAATTGATCAAAACTTTAATAATTGGTCACTGGGAAGCGAATGGACAGTTTTAGGCGGTGGATCACAAGCACGAAATCAAAACAACGTAAGTGATAGTCAAATTTGTTACACAGTAAATGATGTACAATCAATAGCTACTGCATCTTTCGTAAAGTTCAACTTCTTAGTAAGAACAAATGGATCTAGTAATATTATAGTAAATAGTGGTGTTGCAACGTTGGAATTTCAAATTAATGGTACAACATATACAACTTTTTATAATCCTGGGGATAATTCTAGCACTAATGCCACAGTTAATGCAAGTAACGGCGCGATAGCTTCTTTAAGTAGTTTTCCAATTTCAACTACATCAGGGGCGTTAACAGATGTTTCTGTTATCATACCATGGTCAGGTGCTGCAACTATGGATATTTGTTTTAATTACTCTGCGTTGCAAGATGATTGGGATATTTCTGCAGTATTAATCGTCGATGCTGATAAGTTTGCATGCGATTCTGATGGCGATGAAGTTCCTGATACTATTGATTTAGATGCTGATAATGATGGTATATCTGATGTAATTGAAGCAGGAGGAATCGATACTGATAACAACGGAGAAGCTGATGGAGTTGTAAGTTCTTCAGGTGTTCCAGATACAGCAGGTTCAGGGATAAGCCCTATAGAAACTACGAGTGGTACTCCCGACTATCTCAATTTAGATAGCGATGCGGATGGATGTTCAGACGCAAACGAAGCGTATGATGATAGTACTGCCGATAATAGTGATGGCTTTGAATACAGTAATGCAGATACTGCTATTGTCTCAGACGGATCCGGAATTATTTTGTTAAATGGTTTAGTATCAAGTGCAACATATACCACAGGAAACGTGGCTGCTGTAACTACAGTAGGAACAGATATTGATGGAGATGGTTTAATAGGAGCTTGTGATTTAGATGACGACGGTGATGGAGATCCAGATACTACAGACCCAGACCCATTAGATCCATGTATATTTAGTACAAATCAAAATACAGCGAATGTAGAAACTAGCTGGAACAACCTAGATTGTGATGGAGATGGAGAAACCAACGGAACCGAAATTAGTAATGGAACAGATCCAGCTGATCCTTGTGATGTTACCGTTCCTTCTGTAAGAACTACCGGTGATGATAATTATGCTATTTGGGCTGCAGCAGATTGTGATGGGGATGGAAATAGTAACGGAACAGACCCTAATCCTTTTAATCCAACTGCTGTTGATGATAATACATCAGCAAATGTAGGAGAACCTAAAATTTTTAATGTAGTAAATAATGATGACTTTTTAATAGGTAGTACAATAACAATTATTCCATCTGGGACTACAGCCCCTACAGAAACGCAACAAACAACAGCAATAGGTGTAATCACAGTAAATGATTCCACTGGTGAAATTACATATACCGCTGTTGCTAGCGAAAATCCGAGCATAGTATACATTGTATACCAAATTTGTAATAATAGTGTTTGTGACACAGCGGTTTTGTCTATAGCAATTCCAGCATGTTCAGATGTGGATGGAGACAATATATGCGACATCTTTGACTCCGCAATAAATGATCCATGTGAACCTTCTTCAGATCCAGATTGGCAACCACAAGGCACAAATGATTGTGATGGTGACGGATTGACAAATGATGAAGAGACTACAGGTGTAGATGACCCTTTAACTCCGGCAAATCCAAATGGAAATATAACTGATCCAAATCTAACAGACACAGATGGTGATGGTATCTCCGACGGGCAGGAAGCATTGGACGGTACAGACCCTAATAATGACTGTGAATCTAATGGAGGAACACCACTAAGTTCAAGTGATTGTGATAATGACGGACTTACAGAAGCAGAAGAAGCGACAGCGGGCACAGATCCTAATAATCCAGATTCTGATGGGGATGGTGTTCTTGACGGAACAGAAGTTAACATTGATAACACACTGCCTCTTGATTTATGTAGTTATATCATCTCAAGTGCAACTGAAGCACCAAGCGCTGCATGGAACGCTGCTGACTGTGATGGCGACGGTATTACTAACGGTCAAGAAATAATTGATGGTACTGATTCGCTTAATCCATGTGATTCCGTACAAGCGGCTGGTTATACAGATTACGACGCGAGCAATGCTATTTGGGCAGCAGCAGATTGTGATGCAGATGGTGTAACCAATGGCACGGAAGATACCAACGGTACCGATCCATATAATACAGATACCGATGGGGATGGTGTTCCTGACAATACCGATGTTGATCCTCTAGATCCATGTAGCCCAACGCAAGCTGCAGGGTACACAGGATACGATGCTACCAATGCTATTTGGGCAGCAGCAGATTGTGATGCAGATGGTGTAACCAATGGCACGGAAGATACCAACGGTACAGATCCATACAATACAGATACCGATGGGGATGGTGTTCCTGACAATACCGATGTTGATCCTCTAGATCCATGTAGTCC
>NZ_CANMTX010000002.1 GCF_947500985.1 uncultured Maribacter sp. | reverse complement strand
GTTTTTCATCTTGACAGTTTGAATTTAAAGTTAGTAAATTCGAATTATGAACTGTCCTATTTTTAGGGAAGCCTACATTTTGACATGGTACAAATATATACAAAAAGCTATCATAGGGGACGAATGAGGGGACGAATAGATTTAATTTGGTCTTATTTCAGCTAATTTCATCTTATTCAAAAACATAGCATATACAGTACCTAACAAGCTTAAATACAATAAAATAGAGGGAAATAAGATTAAAAATCAGTAAGTCCCGTCCAGACCGCTAAAAGCTCCCAAGAAATTGAGAGCTTTTTTATATACAAATATTTTACTTTATTGAATTATTAAATAGTGCTACACATACTCCATTACACTAATTTTCTTCGCGTTCTCATCATACGCTCTTGCATTATTTTCGCGTATAGAATCTGATTCTCTTCAATTTGTTTTTCTAAAGAAGAAACTACGTTAACAGCCTTTTCTTTAATAGAACTTTCTACTTTCGAATCTTTGCGTTTATTCGGACTATCAATCGTTAAATCATTCAATAGAGAATTCAACTCGTTAGAAACAGAATTTTTAGAAAGAGATTGCGTATTCGTTTCTTTGGAACTAGACTTAAATAGGTTTAAAAACATATGACGATAAGATTTTGAGGTTCTATATAAAACGAGCTAAATGCAATAATAGTATAATTTAAGTAATCTTTTTCTTACACTTAAATTATTTGAAGTATTTAAGAATATAAGCCAAACTCCTAAAACGAAATATTCTAGCTTGATAAAATGGTTTACTACCGTTATTATATTCATATTTTAAGGTCCTTAAAATACTAGAAAAGCAAAAAGTTTGTTACCTTATTATAAAATCTATTCATTTGACCATATGTCTAAAAACTGGTATGTACTTTATGTTAAACCCAAAAATGAGAAAAAGGTAGCCGAAAGACTATCTATTCAAAACATTGATGTGTACTGCCCTATGATAAAAGAAATTAAGCAATGGAGCGATCGAAAAAAGAAAATAGAAGTTCCATTATTTAAATCATACGTTTTTGTAAATATTTCGGAATGCGAAAGACAAAAAGTCTTTGAAGTGCCAGGGGTTGTTCGCTATTTATTTTGGCTGGGTAAACCCGCAATAGTTCGTGAGGTTGAAATGGAAACTTTAAAAAAATGGCTATCAAACGATACTGTCGAAAACTACACTCTAACCAAATTAGAATCTGGCGATAGAGTAGCCATTAAAAATGGAGCTTTAAAGAACAAAAAAGCTGAAATCATAGAAATAGGCAAAACCCGCGTTAAACTAATTTTAGAAGGTATGGGTGTTGTCCTTAATATGAAGATTAAGAATCTTGTATAATATACATCAGATTTCTGTGATGTTCTTTATTCCAAAACCATGAAAGTATTGCAAATTCATTTTGTGATAATTAATTGTGCAGATAATCGATCAATTCTACCTTTAATCTATTTCAAAATTCTACCAATTTAAATATCAAATAGTTAGCTATATTTTTTTGATAGATTTTATCGCTAATATTTGTCGATATGCCTTAAAACATTTGCTAAAAATACATATTCCGTAATTTTTAAATTTGTTAACATTTTATTTTGGAATGTATCTTTTAGCAACATATGTTTGTTTTGTTATTTAATTCTCCCCATTTAGTTGTTTGAAATCATTGACATTTAAACTTCCCCCAGATATATTTTTCAGAAGTAATATAAATACTTCGAATTTGACATTATAACTACCGTGAATCTACATTTTTGTGACTTACGATGCGGAGCGCTGTGTTAAATTTCCAGAACCAACAAACTTTCTTTTTAAGAATATTTCTAAATCCTTACCAATGAAAATAGCATTAATTACAGGAATTACTGGACAAGATGGAGCCTATTTAAGTGAATTCTTACTTAAAAAAGGGTATCAAGTACATGGCATAAAAAGAAGAGCATCTTTATTTAATACAGATCGTATAGACCATTTATATCAAGATCCACATGTTGAACATCGAAATTTCATTCTACATTATGGAGACATGACTGATAGTACAAACTTGATACGTTTAATTCAAGAAATTCAACCCGACGAAATATATAATCTAGCGGCGATGAGTCATGTACAAGTATCTTTTGAAGTTCCTGAATATACAGGTAATGCCGATGGTTTAGGAACACTTCGGATTTTAGATGCAGTTCGCTTATTAGGACTTGAAAAAAAAACCAGAATTTATCAAGCTTCAACATCAGAACTGTACGGAAAAGTACAAGAAGTGCCGCAATCTGAAACAACACCATTTTACCCAAGAAGTCCTTATGCAGTGGCAAAAATGTACGCATTTTGGATTACAGTTAATTACCGTGAAGCATATAACATGTATGCCTGTAATGGTATATTGTTTAATCATGAATCCCCTATTAGAGGAGAAACTTTCGTAACTAGAAAAATTACCAGAGCTGCTGCTCGAATTGCTTTAGGTTTACAAGATAAACTCTATTTAGGAAATTTAGATGCTCAAAGAGATTGGGGGCACGCAAAAGACTACGTAAGAATGATGTGGATGATTCTACAAGCAGAAGAACCTGAAGATTGGGTTATTGCCACTGGGGTTACCACACCTGTCAGAGAATTTGTACGTATGGCATTTGAAGAACTAGGTATCACATTAGAATTTAAAGGTCAAGGCATCGAAGAAAAGGCATATGTCAAATCATGCTCAAATAAAGAATTAAAAATAGAAACTGGCAAAGAAGTACTAAACGTAGATCCAAAATATTTTAGACCAACAGAGGTCGAACTGTTAATAGGCGATGCAACTAAAGCCAATACTAAACTAGGTTGGATTCCTGAATATGAATTAAAAGATCTAGTAAAAGATATGGTTAATAGTGATTTGAAATTAATGCAAAAAGATCAATATCTGAAAAATGGCGGTTATACAACCTATAACTACTTTGAATAAAAATTTTATATCTAATCAGATTCAACAATTTAATCAAATAATAAAACCCATTTAATTTCAAAAAAATATCCCTATTAAATCTTAGATTTTACTATCCAAAAAATACAATTTAACTTTTTTAAATAGTATTCATTAACCATTTTTAACTAGTTCATTGACATATAATTTAATAACATGAAAAAATCCTATTTTGGAATACCTATTTCTTTGTTAATTCATCTAGTTGCTATAAATGTTACTTTGTATTTTTTTACAGCTGAGACATATAGATATGGCATTACCGGGGTTATTTACTATAATTTGGGATGGTTATTTGTAACTCATAGTATTAAATTTTATTCAAATGCCAAACGACAAGCTAATACTTCTAAAACGCTTAATTTTTTACGGGTTTTTGTATTATACGGGTTGGTGTTTTTTTCTTCATTTACCTTTTTAGGACCAAAAACCTATAGTATAGTATACCTTTTTGGTGTTTATGGCTTTATATGCTTACAATTATTAGTTTTTAGAATGTTTTTTTATTGGATAAAAAAAATCTATTATTCGTCAATCTCTAAACCAAACAAAGTCGTAGTTGTAGGTTGGGATAAAAATCTAAAAAAAGTAAGAGCAATTTTTGATAATAAAAATCACAACTTTGAGTACGTTGGTTTTTTTGACAATAAAAATTCAAAAAGCCCCACATACTTAGGACCAATAGAAAGATGTTACAAATATATTTTTGAAAATGATATTACTGAAGTATTCTGTATTGCATCTCAACTAACTAAAAACGAAATAAAAGAACTAATAAGAATTACCGATAATACCTTTAAACATATCAAAATTATACCTGACAATAAAGAGTTTTTCACAAGAGCGATGTCAGTAGAGCTATACGGCAATGTTCCTGTTTTAGACTTAAGAGCTTCACCTTTAGAATTAGAGTATGCTAATTTAGTTAAACGTGGCTTCGATATATTTTTCTCTAGTATTGTCATTGTTTTTATTCTTTCTTGGCTATCACCTCTAATTTATATTTTACAAAAATTTGATTCTCCAGGCCCTGTATTCTTTACACAAAGCAGACATGGCTTAAATAAAAAAACTTTTTTATGCTATAAGTATAGATCAATGACAAGATCAAATGATTGTGATACTCTTATGGCCTGTAAAAACGATATGAGAGTAACTAAGTTAGGGCGGATATTAAGAAGAACAAGCATAGACGAACTACCGCAGTTCATAAATGTTTTTCTAGGCCATATGAGCGTAGTTGGACCACGACCACACATGCATTTACATACTGAAAAATATCAAAATTCGGTAGACAAATATTTAGTAAGGCACTTTCTTAAACCTGGCATCACAGGTTTGGCTCAAATAAAAGGCTATAGAGGTGAAATAATAAAGCAATCAGACATTATAAATAGAGTTCAATACGATATTTTTTACATGGAAAAATGGTCATTAAAACTAGATCTGTCCATTATTTATTACACGGTCTATAATGCTATTAAAGGTGAAGAAAAAGCATATTAAGTATTGACCACAGTAATATAAAATTTTTAATATTATCCATTATTGTAAATAAGGCAAAAAAAAGTACCCCAAAAACAGTTGTAACAATAAAAAATCAGTTCTCCCAATTTCATTTTAGTATTTCATTAATTATAACCTCTCTAAAATTATGAGAACATCATTTATCCCACAGAAAAAATCATGGTTATTATTGCTTTTACCTTTAGCGTTTTTAAGTTTTAAGGCGGTAATTTATTTTCAACCCGGTTTAGATAGCATTCAAGCTATTACTCCTTTTATGAACGGTAATCTTCCTAATTCAAAACCCAGTGAAGATATTGACCTAGTAGAAATACATACCAATATTGAATGGGAATCACCACAAGCAATTTTACCGTTTCCAGAAACGAACAAATTATTGATAGTTGAGATGGACGGTCGTTTTTACACCATACCAGACAATGATAATGCCCAAACTACTGAACGTACTTTGGTTATGGATATTCAGGACCGTTGTTGGTACTATACTTATAGTGGCAATACTGGTCAAAAACATGGTGGATTTCAAAATGTAATCTTTCACCCCGATTTCGGGAAAAGTTTAGGTAAAGATTATATCTATGTTTATTATGTACATAAAACGGAAAATGAAGATTCAGATTGGACAGAACCTTATTATGATAGATTAAGTAGGTTTACTTGGACAGGAACTACTTTTGACCCTAGTAGCGAACTAATTATGATTAATCAGTATGATACTGCAAAAGGTCACGATGGTAGCGGACTTGCCTTTGACGGAGATGGTTTTTTATATGTTTCGGTTGGTGATGAAGGTACTCATAGCGTTGAGGCCACTCCACATACACAATTACTTAATGACCGTTTTAGAAGTGGTGTATGGCGAATAGATGTAGACATGCAAGGAGGAACAATAAGTCATCCAATAGAAAGGCAACCCGATAATAGTAATACACCTGTAAATTTAGATCAATCTTATACTCAAGGTTATTATATACCAAATGATAACCCTTGGGTCACTGGAACCGGTGAGTTTTTAGAAGAATTTTACGCCATTGGTCTTAGACAACCCTTTAGAATGACCTATGATCCACCTACAGGCAATTTCTGGTTAGGTGATGTAGGAGCTTCAAAATGGGAAGAAGTAAATATAATGGATCAACCTGGTCTGAATTTTCAGTGGAATATTAAAGAAGGTTTTGTAGATGGATATCGAAACTCAACAAATATGCCCAATCCACTTTATGGTACAGAAAGAGAGCCCCTTTATGCATATGATGGATCTGTAGGAAGCGCAGTTATTGGTGGTTATGTATACAGGGGTACGGCTATCCCCAGTCTATATGGAAAATATATATTTGGTGATAATGCAAACGGATCTGTATATGCGCTAACACACACAGGTGGTAACACTTATGGCCAAGTAGATGTTATAAGTAATGTAGGTGGATCTGTTTTTAATGGCATTTCATCATTAGGTTATAATCACGATAATGAAATAATAGTCCTCAAACTTTCCAATGGTGTTGCTGGTGGAGGTAAAATATTCAAAATAGTTAATAATTCAAATACTGAAAATGAGTCTCTACCTAAACTTCTTTCAGATACAGGAATCTTTTCTGATTTACAAAACTTAACTCCTACGACAGGTGTTATTCCTTATGGAGTTAACAATCCTCTGTGGTCCTCTGGTACAGAAAAACAACGTTGGGTCTCAATTCCACAAGATGGTAATGTTAATAGTACTATTGAACAAATTGGATATAACGAAGAAGGGCATTGGACTTTCCCTATTGGTACAACATTCATTAAACAATTCAATAATACAAACGGCACCAAATTAGAAACGCGTTTGTGGATTCATGGTGAAGATGGTGAGTGGTTTGGTAGTACTTACAAATGGAGAAGTAATGGTTTAGAAGCTGATCTACTTTTACTTGGTGACAATGAAAATATTACGATTGACGGCGACACCTTTGGCTATGAATATCCTGCTTCAAATACTTGTATTCAATGTCACAACCCTACTGCAGGATGGGTGTTGGGTTTTAATACTAGGCAATTAAATAAAGAAATATTGTATCCATATACTGGTAGAACATCTAACCAACTGGAAACTTTGACAGCATTAGGCTTTATTCCCGAAGTAGATTTAGAAAACGTTCCTACCCTAGTTAGTATTGATGATAACAATCAATCTTTAGAAGTTAGAGCAAGATCATATTTTGACTCTAATTGCGCTTATTGTCATCTACCGGGAAATACTAGGGCGAGTTTTGATTTGCGTTTCAGCACACCATTATCAGAACAAGCATTAATACAAGGCGATATTATAGAAGATTTGACAGGAAGCAATAAAGCCATTGTACCCGGAGAGGTTACGCAGTCAAACGTGCATTTTAGATTGAATTCTTTAGACCTTTCTACAATGATGCCACCATTGGCAAAAGGTAGGGTAGACACCGAGGCTATACAATTAGTAGAAGCATGGATCAATAGCTTGAATGGAAACTGTAACGAAGAAAATACTGCCTTGTTAGGTAGTGATAATTTAACTGATGGCAACTTTCTAGATGCCCATAGCCCTCATATAAATGTAAGCAGAACAGGGTCATACACCAATAACGAGGATATTTCCGTAAGTATATGCCTTGAAAATTTTAACTTTTATGGCAGTAGATTGGGCAACCCAGTAACACCTTTTATAGTTAAAGTTCTTGGTGAAAACGATTTTAAAGTTGTATCAATTGGTCAAACACGAACCCCTTCTGAGTATGGTATTGGCAATAACACTTTCAATTTCAGTGACCATTCTAATGATGCGGTAATTTTACAACCTGGCGAAAGTATAGCTCCAGGTTTTATGGATGCTTATCCTGATGGGTCTGGCTCAACTACCGATAATAGTTTAATACCTGCCATAACATCAGGTTCTACCGATGATATTTGGCAATCTTATGAAGCCAATGCCAATTCTAACCCCCATTTGGTAATGGGATATATTCCTCAAGGAAACTCTATTGTACCGCATTTAAATAGAACGTACCAGTTCAATATTGAAATGAATATTAACGCTATTAATGGAGAACTTGCCGTTCCGGTCCTAACCCTTTTTCAACATGCGGATTACAATGGAACTAGCTGGGAACTTAGCGAAGGAAATTATCCAGTGATTACCTATGAGAATATACCAAATAATGATGCCTCTTCACTACAGATAGATGAAGGTTATATTGTTGAATTGTATTCAGAGATTGATTATGAAGGAGAAGTGGTAGTCCTAGATGGAAATTCAAATTTTTTAGGTCATTACGATTTTAATGATAAGTTATCTTCAATAAAAATCTATCCATCAGAAATATCCTCAGAACCTATTGTAGCGACCTTTTATCAAAACAATAATTATGCTGGCGACTCTTGGCCTCTTCAGGAAGGAGAATACCCAGATATTTCTACAGAAGGCATAACGTTGAACGAGGTAAGTTCAGTGCAAGTCGAAGAAGGTTTTTCAGTAGAATTATACCCAGAATTAAACTTTGGAGGTACTCCTGTGATATTATCATCAGACTCTGAAAACCTTACATCTCTTGGCATTGATAACGACACAGAATCAATTAAAATCATTGTAATTGAGCCAGAATTAGATGTTGTTGCCACCCTTTTCCAAAATGTCAATTATACAGGTACTTCATGGGCTATGGAGGCAGGGGAATATACCGACTTAACTTTACAAGGAATAAGTGATAATGATGCATCATCGGTACAGATATTAGAAGGTTATGTAATTGAGCTGTTTTCAGAAAAAGATTTTGATGGCGATGTATTCGTTCTTGAGCAAAATGGACCCAACTTGGTTTCAACAGGCTTTAACGACCAAGCATCATCTGTTAAAATATATCAAAGTGTAGTGCCTTCGGGACCAACAGTGGCAACATTTTATGAAGATAGCGATTATAGCGGCAATTCTTGGGAGCTAGAAGAAGGAGAATATGCTGATATTTCACTTCAAGACTTAACAATGAATGCGATAAGTTCGGTGCAAGTCGAAGAAGGTTTTTCAGTAGAATTATACCCAGAATTAAACTTTGGAGGTACTCCTGTGATATTATCATCAGATTCTGAAAACCTTACATCACTTGGCATTGATAACGACACAGAATCAATTAAAATCATTGTATTTGAGCCAGAATTAGATGTTATTGCCACCCTTTTCCAAAATGTCAATTATACAGGTACTTCATGGGCTATGGAAGAGGGTGAATATACCGACTTAACTTTACAAGGAATAAGTGATAATGATGCATCATCGGTACAGATATTAGAAGGTTATGTAATTGAGCTGTTTTCAGAAAAAGATTTTGATGGCGATGTATTCGTTCTTGAGCAAAATGGACCCAACTTGGTTTCAACAGGCTTTAACGACCAAGCATCATCTGTTAAAATATATCAAAGTGTAGTGCCTTCGGGACCAACAGTGGCAACATTTTATGAAGATAGCGATTATAGCGGCAATTCTTGGGAGCTAGAAGAAGGAGAATATGCTGATATTTCACTTCAAGACTTAACAATGAATGCGATAAGTTCGGTGCAAGTCGAAGAAGGTTTTTCAGTAGAATTATACCCGGAATTAAACTTTGGAGGTACTCCTGTGATATTATCATCAGATTCTGAAAACCTTACATCACTTGGCATTGATAACGACACAGAATCAATTAAAATCATTGTATTTGAGCCAGAATTAGACGTCGTTGCCACACTTTTCCAAAATGTCAATTATACAGGTACTTCATGGGCTATGGAAGAGGGTGAATATCCCGACTTAACTTTACAAGGAATAAGTGATAATGATGCATCATCGGTACAGATATTAGATGGCTATGTAATTGAGCTGTTTTCAGAAAAAGATTTTGGTGGCGATGTATTCGTTCTTGAGCAAAACGGACCCAACCTGGTTTCAACCGGCTTTAACGACCAAGCATCATCCGTCAAGATTTATCAAAGTGAAGTACCGCTAGGAACAACTGTGGTTACACTTTTTCAAAATACAAATTATAGTGGTTCTGCATGGCAACTTTCTGCTGGTAATTATCCAGACATTTCATTACAAGGAATTAATGATAACGATGCTTCATCTATACAAATTGAGATAGGCTACACTATTGAATTGTATTCCGAAAAGAATTTTGAAGGGGATGTATTCATTATGGAGACAAACAATACTAATCTAGTCGCCGCTGGTTTTGACGATCGTACATCCTCTGTTAAAATATACGAATCAATAGTAACAACTGATCCTGTTATTGCAACCTTGTTCCAGAATATCAACTATACCGGAACTTCATGGGAAATGGGGGCTGGTGAATATCGTGATATTACTATTCAAGGAATTAATAATAACGATGCTTCATCTATACAAATTATAGAAGGTTATATCATTGAACTATATTCTGAAAAGGATTTTGGAGGAGATGTATTCATTCTAGAGGAAAACGGTCCTAACTTAGTTTCTACCGGATTTAATGACCAAACATCATCTGTTAAAATATATCAAAGTTCAGAAACTACAGGACCCGCTGTAGCAACACTTTTTCAAAATACTGGTTATAATGGATCTTCTTGGCAACTTGCCGTTGGAGATTATCCTGACATTTCTTTACAAGGTATTAATGATAATGATGCATCATCGGTACAAATCGAAGTGGGCTACATGATTGAGCTATTTTCTGAAAAGGATTTCGGAGGCGAAGTATTTATAATAGAAGAAAATAATATAAGTTTAGTAGCTTCCGGTTTTGACGATCGAGCATCATCAGTTAAAGTATATCAATCAACAATACCGACCGAACAAAAAGTAGCTACATTGTTCCAAAATGTTAACTACGGTGGTATCTTATGGGAAATGGGAGTTGGCGATTATGCTGATCTAACCTTGGAAGGAATCAATGATAACGATGCATCTTCGGTGCAGATTGAAGATGGTTATACTATTGAACTTTATTCTGAAAAAGATTTTGGAGGTGATGTGCTCATTCTTGAGGAAAATGGACCCAATTTGGTTTCTTCAGGGTTTAATGACCAAGCATCATCTGTTAAAATATATCAAAGCTCAGAAACTACGGGACCTGTCATAGTTACATTTTTTCAAAATATGGGCTATACAGGATCCTCATGGTTACTCAACACAGGAAATTATCCCAATATTTCACTTGAAGGTATTCTTCCCAATGATATAGGTTCGGCACAGATTGAGGATGGATTTATTGTTGAATTATACCCAGAATTAGACTTTGGTGGCACTCCGTTTATTTTATCATCCAATACCATTGACCTTTTATCATACGCAAATTATGATGATACAGAGTCTGTGAAAATATTTGCCAATAATTCTAATATATGTGATTGTCAATGCGCATCTGGAGAATTAAGTTTATTAATAAACGGCAGTTTTGAAGAAACTAGCAATCCAGCATATGCCAGTGCTTATGATTTAATTGAAGATTTGGGAATTGTTAATAATGGCGTTAAATTTCTTGACACACACACTGATGATGATTTCCCAGGTTGGTTCACTACAGGCGGCATAGCATTACAACAAGGGGGTATATCGCAAGGTGGCAGCTTCGAGTTAGGTCAAAGTGGCTTTTTAGGCCGTATAGCTCCAGATGGAGATGTATTTGTTGAAATGGATGCCAATCATCATAATCAAATAGTTTCGGTAACACCGGGTCAATTACTAGATTGGGAGCTTTCTCATCAAGGTCGAGAAGGTACTGATATCATTAGTATTTCAGCAGGACCTATTGGAAATCAAACTGTAATAGCAACAGTATCGTCATCTCAATCATGGGTTGTTCATAGTGGTCAATATCAAGTTCCAAATGGAGTTAGTGAAATTCAATTTACAATAACCCCAGTACAAGCATCTGATGGTGACATTGATTCTTCAAACCTATTAGATTTTGTAAAACTTTGCCCAAATAATGGTATCACAAATAAAAGTACTGCTTTAAAAGCTAAAATTGTAGAGAATTATCAACTCTCTTTGTATCCTAATCCTGTTGATGAATTGTTAGTAATACATTCAAATATTTCAAATATTTCAAATGCTGAAAATCAAGAAGTCTTCATTTATTCTGCTAACGGTTTATTAGTTAAACATCTAGAAATAGATTTTAAGAACTCCAAAGAAGTGGAAATATATGTAGATGAATTATCTAGTGGAATTTATACCATTATAATTGAAAATAATACCATTAAAACAACAGCAATTAGAATGATTAAAAATTAATAGGATTTAGGGTATGACTTTGTCATACCCTAAATCCTATTATCTAAATAAATTACAAGTCGCAACTATATTTATGGTAAGTTGAAATTTGATTTTTCAAGTAAGGTTTTACTTAGTTAAAAACCACAAAATCAACAACTTGTTTATCGATCAGTAGACTCTTATTAATAGTTTAGCAACCTTGTAGATTTTAATAAAAAACAAAGTGTTATATGGAACAATGGAATATTAGAAGTTTATTCTCAAAATATAGTAGATATTGGTCTTTTTTTACAATCTGCATAATGTTGGCAGTAGTAACAGTCTTTATGTACATAAGGTACTGGTCACAAACCGAATATGAAATTCAAGGTAAAATTCTGATTAAAAATACAGAATCTAGACAGGGGTTTGTTGAAAACAACAATTTTGGAAAGTTTGGATTAGTAAAAACTGCAAACAGCCTTGAAGACGAAATAGGTATTCTAACCTCGACCGGAGTTATGGAAGAGGTTATAACAAAAAACACATTTAATATAACTTATTATAAAGAAGGGAAAATAAGAGATATTGAGATATATGGAGAGGATGTACCAGTTCGTATTTTAGTCGATGAAACTTCTGACAGTCTAGCTTATGGTCTTCAAATTTCAGTTAATTTTCTAGATTCGGAAACCTTTGAATTAAATACAGACTACAATGATAAAAAGTTGTATTCCAAGCATGATTTTGGTGAATTGATAACCTTACCTTATGGTACTTTCACTATTGTTTTAAAAAACGAAGTTACCGATGTTGACAACTTAGAGCCGCTATATTTTGTGGTTGGAAAAAAGAAAGATCTTATTACAAACTTCTTGCAAAACTTAAGTGTACATCCAGATAATGAAACAGGAAGTCTTTTAAACATAAATTTTATCGCCGGACATCAGAAAAAAGGTGAAGACATTCTTTTAGGTTTAGTAGAAACATATATTGACAAAACTATTAAATACGAAAATGAATTGGCTGAGAACACGATTAAGATGATCGATAAGCGTTTAAAGTTATTATCAGGAGAAATTGAAGATGTAGAAACATCAGTCGCAGATTTTAAATCTGAAAATGTTGTTACCGATGTAGCAAGAAATGCTGATAGTTATATTCAGCAGTCTAATGAATACAAAAAACAAGTTGCAGAATATCAGACCCAAATTAAGGTTTTGGACAATATTGAAACATCATTATTGAGTAGAACTACTGAATCTACCATAGGAGGGTCATTTTCTATAAATAATTCTAGTTTGACAAGTCTAATAAACAACTATAACACTACTCTTTTAGAACGCAATCAATTATCACAATCTGCTGTTACCTCCAATCCTGTTTTAGTGAATCTAAATGATAAACTGAACAACTTACGAGAATCAATTCTACAAAATATAAGAAGCGTTAAAAATGGGTACTCTATAGCCCGTCAGAACTTATTAAGCAATGCAAATCGTTATGATGCTCGGATTGCTAGAGTTCCTGGAATGGAAAAAAAATTATTAGAAATAAGCAGAGATAAGAGTACTAAAGAGGGTTTATATCTTTTCTTGTTGCAGAAAAGAGAAGAAGAGGTATTATCACTAGCCACACCAGTATCCTCTACAAGAATTGTCAGCTATCCTCAAGCGGGAAAATTCCCAATAAGTCCGAACAAAAAAATACTTTACCTCACTGGTGTACTATTTGGATTATTAGTGCCATTTTCTATGGTTTTTGTGAAGGATGCTTGGGACAACAAAGTAACTTCTGTTGAAGACCTAACAACAAGCTTATCAGTTCCTTTTTTAGGTGAAATTTCTAGAAGTAAGAAAAAGGGAATTCTGCTTCATAATGAAAGTAGAGGAACATCACCAACTACTGAACTTTTTCAGCTTTTACATTTCAATTTAGATTATCTTAAGAAGACTGAAAAAAATCAAACCTTATTGGTTACATCAACTGTAAAAGGTGAGGGAAAAACCTTTATAGCATCTAATTTAGCAGTCACATTGGCTTCTTTAGGCGAAAAAGTAATACTGATAGCTTTTGATTTAAGAGAACCGCAATTAATGGTTGATTTTAATATGGATAACTCCCCTGGTGTTTCTGACTTCATAATCAAAAAAGGATTAACAAGTAATACTATAATACAAAAACATCCTTCTATAGAAAATTTATCGCTCATAGGGTCAGGAGTTGTGAATTCTAATATTGGACGCCTAATGTTGAGTAAACGTATTGATGGTTTATTAAAAAATTTGAAAGAAAATTATGACCGTATCATCATAGATACCCCACCGATAGGTTTAGTTTCAGATGCTTTTGCATTAAATAAATTTATAGACAGTACAATTTATGTGGTTAGAAAAGATGTAACCAATAAAGAACATTTAAAGACAATTGAAACTGTTTACAAAAATGAGAAATTAAAAAACACAATGGTTTTATTGAATGATACTAAAGAAGGTCCGTCATATGGTCATGACCACAGTTAATTTACTTTACATATATTAAAAAAAAGATTAAATATTATATCTAAAAGCTACTTTAATATTAGTAGAATAAAGTTTATATAAAATTATTAAGGGTACCGAGGTTTTATTTAACAACCATTGACATACCACACAATCTAGCATACCAAGTTTTAAAGCATTATGATGACTAGTTTAGTAAAGAAGAAAAAAAATTGACAACTACCAATATATAGTAAAAAAACATCAAATGTCATTAAGAAAAAGACTTCTAAAAAACGGTATTGCATCTGTTTTCCAAAAGGGTGTACGTATATTAGATCAACTATTATTAGTGCCTTTTTTCATTACCTCATGGGGTTCTGCCTATTATGGTGAATGGTTGACACTTACAATAATACCAAGTGTAATAGCATTCTCTGATTTGGGGTTTGGTACTGCAGCGGCAAATAGTTTTGTACTTAGTTTTGCTGCCGGAGACAAGCAAAAGGCTGCTGACATTAGCAAAACAGGCATGTATGTTATTACGGCAATGATCATAGCCGCAATGGTATTGAGTTTTGTAGGGATATTAGTTTTAGACCATTTTCAATTTTTTGACAAATCGCTGATAAATAGTCAAGATGCTAAAATAGCTGTTAGCATACTAATTTTTGTAAGACTATTAAATTTTTACGATCAATTAATAGAATCGTATTTTAGGTCTGCTCAAAAAGCTGCTTTGAATATTAATTTTTTAACCATAAAATCAACTTTAAACCTATTGGCAGGTTTATGTGTTTTACTACTTGGGTATGGTGTGGTTGAATTTGCACTTTCACAACTTACTGTAACCATTCTCTTTAATATTTTTTATTGGATAAAAGGGAGGCAGATTCTGGGTCTATTTAAAACATTTCGCGGAAAAAAAGATAAAATCATTTTAAAGTCCATTACCCGAAAAGGATTAGGTTATCTAATGTCGCCAGTTTGGCAGGTCGTCTACTTTCAAGGAACTACCTTTGTGGTAAGAATTGTTCTAGGACCAGAAGCAGTTGCCGCATTTAATACCGTTAGAACCTTAAGTAGGTCTTTGAACCAACTATTATTCATGGTAAAAACAGCTGTTTTTCCAGAACTACAATTTGAAATTGGTAGAGGTAATTGGAAAACAGCACAAAGGGTATTTAGAGTTTCAATACTTGGTATTTTATCCCTTTCTATTTTGGGCTTTATTTTGTTAGCATTATTTGGATTATGGTTCTATAATATTTGGACACAAAATGAATTGGAAATACCAAAAGCTATGTGGTACATCTTTACAGCTGGCATGGTTTTCAATGCACTTTGGTGGACCGCAGAAATGGTTTTTGGTGTTGTGAACAAGCCATATAAAATGGCATTATACGGAGTAATTGTTGCAATAATATCTGTTTTGCTATCATATGTTTTATCAAAACAATATGGTTTAGTTGGTGCTGCAATAGGCAGTATTTCCCTAGATTTTATTTTAGTGTTATTAGTAATTCCTTATGCATGTAGATTAATGCAAATGTCAGTAAAAGATTTGTTTTTAAAAGGTATACAAGAATTACAAGAACTTCTTTCTCAGCTAAACTATAAATTTCAAGAATTCAAAAACTAAAATGAAGATTTTATCTATTGGTTGGTTCAGAAGTTTAAGTAGTACATCATTACATAGACATTGGGCACTACAAAATAATTCAGATACTATTGATAAAATTGAAGCCGGATTGCCAAAAATCAATTTGTGGCATAGAATCGCATATCATTTATTTCAAAAAGGAATTCCGGTAAAACTTCCCGATGATACCAATGTAAATAAGAAAATCAAAGAATTAGTATCTCATAATACATATGATATTGTTTGGATAGATAAAGGGGTAACTATTAACAAATCTACCTTAACCTTTATAAAATGTAAATCTCCAAAAACCAGTATTATAAGTTACTCACCAGATAATATGGCCTTACGCCATAATCAAAGTCTAAACTATCTTCAATGTATTCCTCATTACGATTATATTTTTACTAATAAATCATACATTTTGAATGAGATGAAAAATCTTGGAGCAAAAAACATAAAGTTTATAGATAATATGTATGAAGATTCTTTTCACTACCCTAGAAAATTAGCTGATATCGATATCAAAAGGTTAGGTGGAGAAGTAGGATTTGTAGGATCATGGGAAAAAGAGCGTTGTGAAAGCATTCTGTTTCTTGTTAAAAATAATATCCCAGTTAAAGTATTTGGAGACGGAAAATGGAATAATTATAAAGGTACTTCACCCTATTTAACAATATTACCGGCCATATTTTCAGAAGATTATTCAAAAGCTTTACAAGCCTTTAAAATATCACTATGCTTTTTACGTAAAAAAAACTATGACCAACAAACTACTAGAACAATGGAAATTCCCGCTTGTGGTGGTTTTATGTTAGCGGAACGCACAAATGAACATTTAAACCTTTTTGAAGAAGGAAAGGAAGCAGTCTATTTTTCATCTAACAAAGAACTCTTAGAGCACTGTAAATATTATTTAATCAATGAAGATGAACGAAAAAAAATAGCATTGGCAGGTTTAGAAAGATGTCAAACATCTGGCTATTCCAATAATAAAAGCATTAAAAAAATGCTAGACATCATTGCAGCAAATGGGTAAAACATCAATTAATATTTTAACTAATTTTAAAATTGGTCTAAGATGGTTTTTAATAATCGGCATTCTGATAGAATTAACAATTTTCCCGTCCTTGGCAAACGTTTATGGTTGTATTATGGCGGTAATAAGTTTTAGCGTGTTTTCTTATTTTTTACAAGAAAAATATATTCGTTTTTTCCCTTTTGCATTTTTAATGTATTTATCAATGTTTATGTACAGGTATTTACCATTAATAGGAACATTAACAGAAGGTAAGCCAATATCTTATGGATTTGAACGCCCTTTCGAAACTTTTTTATATGAAATAATATTATTTTTAATTTCATCTTTGGCTTTCTATTTGGCATGCCAAAATTCATCTAAAAAGCTTAAGAATAACTTTATACAGGAAACCCTTTTCAAACTACGCTTTTTTGAAATCACACCTACAATAATTTGGGGGCTTGGCATTATTGGCTTAATGATAAGAATCTACAACTTTAGCGCAGGCGGTGTGGAGTACGGCGATGTAACCGGTAAATTTTTAGCAGGTCTAGACTATTTAATGTATGCCCCTTTATGTTTGTTTTACCCCTCACTATTACATATAAAATATACTCATCTTAAAAGTGTTCTATTATACACTGGTATTATTTTCATAATAAACATTGCGTCTAATAGTAGAGAAAGTATTATAAGTCCTATCGCAATAATGGCTATTCTTACTTTTTTGTACATAGTCTTAAATGACATTAAAATTTACAACTATTTATCTCCCTTTAAAACAATTTGCCTTGGTGTTACCTTATGGTTCATAATTGGCCTTCTATCTAATGTTTCTTTAGCCATGCTGCATACAAGAAAAGTGAGAGCCAAAGTAGATAAGTTAGAGCTATTTGAACAAACTGTAAACACATTGCAGAACGAATCATTAATGAATCGAATAAAATCAGCCAAATTTAAAAAAAGTGATAAAATTTCTACTAAATATAATGAAGGCTGGACAGAAGATTATCTTGATAATTTCATGATGGCTAGATATGCCAATTTGAGAATTACAGATGAAACCTTGTATTATGCCGAAAAAAAAGGTTATGCAAATCCATTAATGCGAGAGTTATTTAAAACTAATCTTTTATCTTTATTTCCAACTCCAGTATTACGTTTTTTAAACATTTATATCGATAAAAGCAAAATGGAGTTCTCTCGAGGAGATTATTTATATGGTTCTGGTTTTGGTGGCTATAGAATAACAAGTCATATAGGAGATGGATTAGCTACTTTCGGATTTTGGTATTTTCCAATTCAATTTATTGTATTCTTCATTATTTTCAAACTACTTAATTCCTATGTCTTTTTCGGCGAAAAAGGTTTACAATATGCCCCTTTTGCTCTTATGAATGTATTTGTGTTTTTAGGGATGTTCAGAAATGCAAATGGTATAACAAGAGATTTCAGTTATATCATAAGAGGCTATTTGGAAGGCATATTTACATATCTTATAATTTTTCATATACTCAGATTGGTTATAGATTTTATTTCTGCCAATAATTCAACTAAAAGAGAACTAGGTTATAAATAGAGCAAGCTTAAGTAAAATTAACTTACTACTTATAAATTCACATTGAACTTGAAAATTATACTCTTAATTCATCACGAGAATACCTTAGGATATAGTATGAACAGGTATGGAAATTTTATACTTGAAGGGATGTGTAAAAGAGGGCATAATATTGAAGTCTGGGCTCCAAAACTTTATCTATCAAAATATAAATTCCCTGCGGGTATTAATAAGTGGTTAAGATATATAGATCAATACCTAATATTTCCAATATATTTCAAAAAGAAAAGTAAAGTCTTAGATAAAAACGTATTGTTTGTTTTAATTGACCAAGCATTAAGTATGTGGATGCCATTGATTCGAAAAAAGAATCATATTGTACACTGCCATGATTTTATCGCATTAAAATCAGCATTGGGCACTATAAAGGAAAACCCAACAAGTACTTCAGGCAAAATATACCAAAGACTAATTCTTAGAGGCCTATCTATGGCTAATAATTTTGTGTGTATCTCGAATAACACAAAACAAGATTTATTATATTTTTTAAAGAAAAAACCTATACGTGTTGAACAAGTATACAATGCATTACATCCAATATTTGTGCCCGGTAATATGGAAAATGCGAGAATCGTTTTAGGAAAGCATATGAAATTAGACTTAAAGCATGGTTATATATTACATGTTGGAGGCAACACTTTTTACAAAAACAGAATTGGGGTTATTACACTATACAATGCTTGGCGAAACATTTCTGAAAAAGTATTACCATTAATAATGATTGGTTATAAACCATCAACTAACATAAGTGTTTATTATGAAAGATCCCCATACAAAGAAGATATCTATTTTTTAGAAGACGCCGATGACAATCTTTTATCTTATGCGTATCAAGGAGGGAGCGTATTTGTCTTTCCTTCACTGGAAGAAGGCTTTGGTTTTCCTATTATTGAAGCTATGGCCGCCGGCTGCCCTGTTCTTACAACAAATAAAGCCCCAATGAATGAAGTTGGAGGTAGTGCAGCAATATATTTAAAACGTAGTCCAAATGATAAAAAATTACTCGCTTGGGCACTTCAATCCGCCAAGGTTATAGAAAACATACTCCAATTGAATGATGAAGAGCGAAGTAATTTAATTCATAAAGGGCTAGATAACATAAGTAAGTTTGACGAGAACATTATACTAAATCATCTTGAAGAAATTTATTTAGATGTTTTAGCCAATCATCATACTAACAAATTATAGAATAGAGCTATAAAGCATAATTGAAAATATTATATAACATTCAATTAGAATATGCTCTAAGATTTATAAAACCCATAACTTTTAATATTTATATCATGTAAACTTCCCCCGTGTTCTCCCATTTTTTTAAATGACAATTGCGAGCATTTGAGACCCCATATACACTCATTTAAAAACATTTTGTTCTGTAAGATTGTATTAAAATCAACTTGAGCAAATTGTCTTTACATAAATAGCACATTCTCTCTTTGCCAAAAATTCTTGAAATATGGTCTAAGGGAGAATGAAAGCTAAAAATAGTTTTAACCCAAACTTACCAGATTTGGTCAATTAAATAACGCTTAAAAACGAACACGAAATGGAATTAAAAAAATCTAAACGTATTTTATTCATCGGGTATAATTTTTCACCCGAATTGACCGGAATAGGAAAATATTCTGGAGAAATGATGCATTGGTTGGCTCAAGAAGGACACCATTGTTGTGTATTTACCGCATATCCATATTATCCTTATTGGAAAGTTCAGGAACCATATCGAAAAAATAGATTTTGGTATAAGAAAGAAACCAAACATTACGAATCTGGTGGTAGGCTTAATATCATTAGATGTCCAATGTATGTACCAAATAAACCTAATGGCTTAAAACGTATGCTTTTAGACACCTCTTTTTCGATATCGGCACTTTTGGCCAGTACCCCTATGTTATTTCAAAAGAAATTCGATTGGGTAATTACAGTAGCACCTTCTTTTCAGCTAGGGTTAATAGGCGTATTTCAAAAAAAAATTCGAGGTGCAAAACATTTATATCACATTCAGGATATGCAAATTGAAGCTGCTCAGGATTTAGGCATAATTAAGTCCAACAGATTGTTGAAAATGTTATATAAAGTAGAACATTTTATTTTCAAAAATACAGACGTTATTAGTAGCATTTCAGAAGGCATGATTGATCGCATAGGTAAAAAAGCACATAAACCTATAAGTCTTTTCCCTAATTGGACAGAAACCAATTACTTTTTTCCCATAAAGGAAAAGGATCTCTTAAAAAAGAAATTCGGTTTTAAATCTGATGATTACGTAGTGTTATATTCTGGTGCCATTGGAGAAAAACAAGGACTAGAGGCAATCTTGGAAACAGCAAAAGCACTCAAATCTTATAACAACCTACAATTCATAATATGTGGTACAGGGCCTTATAAGGAAATTCTAAAGAACAGAGCTGAACATATGAAACTATATAATGTGAATTTTATGCCCCTACAGCCTAAAGAAGAATTTAATGCTTTCTTAAATATGGCGGATATGCATTTAGTAATTCAAAAAGAAAAAGCTAGTGATTTAGTAATGCCATCAAAGCTAACCACCATTTTGGCCGTAGGAGGATTAGCTCTAATTACCGCAAATGCTAAATCTACATTACACAAAGTGGTCTGTAAATATCGAATGGGACTCTTAGTGTCTGCAGAAAATCAAGAAGCGTTAAATACAGGCATATTAGAGGCATATCTTAATACAAACAATCATTATATAAAAGAAGCTGCAAGAACCTATGCCGAACAATATTTGGCTATAGACAACATAATGCACACATTTAACAATAGACTTTTATACGAGTAAAAATTATCATTAAACCCATATAAAAATGAAACACCTAGGCTTTTGAAATAATACTCTGTCAATTTATAGTTGATTAAAACTTAAATACTAACCAATACGTTTATGCAAGTAACACCCCCTGAAAATGTATTAACAGCACGAGGTAGTTTTTCAAAATTGATATTTTTATTGAAGACAAAAATTCTTCGTCCCAATCTAAATCGATTACATAGGAAAACAAATGATGCACTGAAGAATCAAAATATTTCAAGTATCAATATTAAAAAACGTAATGCAATTTTTCAACATGCAAAAGAGCATTCTGATTTCTATAAAAAGAAGTATGCAAAATTAAAAATCAATATAACAGGTAATCTAACACCAGAAGATTTTTTAAAAATACCACCTTTAACCAGAGAAGAAATACGTAATAACTTTGATGCAATAAAGGCAAATAATGTCTCGCAATCTTATTGTGACAAGGTTAGCACATCTGGCAGCACTAGCCTTCCTATTTCGGTAATTCATGATAATAGAAATCCAGAAACACCTATTAGATGGCGTATTTTAAGTTGGTGGGGCATTAACCCTTGGGAAAACCAAGCATTTATTTATCGTTTTAAAAAGTCATTTTTTAAACAAATACTCAATACAATTTTATGGTGGCCTACAAAAAGAATTTTCTTGGCGGCAGCTAATCCCCAGAAAAAACAGCTAGAAAAATATGTCAGGGATTTTAATAGAATTAAGCCTACTTTATTACAAGGATATGTAGATGTTGTTTTCGAATTCGCCTTGTATTTATTGGATAACAATATAAAAATATATGCTCCTAAAATGGTATGGGTAACATCTGCACCATTATTCGAAGAACAAAGAATACTAATGGAAAAAGCCTTTGGTGCACCTGTATGCGATCAATATGGAAATACCGAAATAATGTTGATTGCCTCAGAATGCCCCAATAAAGAAGGACTACACATAATGCAAGACACTGTTCATATTGAATTTGTAGATGAATTTAATCAGCCAGTACCACCAAATACAACAGGTAAAATTTTGTTGACAGATTTAACGAACTATGCTTTCCCATTAATACGTTATGAAATTGGGGATGAAGGTCAATACAAAGAATTGAACTGCACTTGTGGCATTCCCTTACCTTTAATGAATAATGTACATGGGCGACAGTCAACTCATATTGTCACACCTTCTGGACTTCATATTAAAGGAGAGCATATAATGGCAATGTTCAATGAACATATGGGTATGTTTAAAGAACTCCAATTAATACAACAAACTGACTTCTCAGTATCAATAAATTTTGTACCTAGAATAAAAGATGGTTGTAAAATCAGTGCAGAAAAAATGGTGGACTTATTAAAAAAACGATCTCGTTCTGAAATTAAAATTCGATATACAAAAACCCATAAAATATGTCAAGTAGGGAACAAAACCCCATTAATTATTAGTAATGTAACATCTAATATTTAAAAAAAATTACGATGAAAATCAATTATTTCTTTAGAAACCCAAAGGTAGGTCATTCCATACATCGAGTATTCAGAACATTAATCAAAGAGTTGGATACCACATTAGAAATAACCATTTATGAAGTTTCTTGCGTAGGCTCTATGCCAATTGACGTTCTCAAAAACAATATTTTTACTTATAAAAAAAAGAATAAACACGCCATACATCATATTACAGGACATATTCATGATGTATTATTAGCTTTAATTGGGGTTAAAACCGTATTAACAATACATGACCTTGTATTCTTGGACAATGTAAAAAACCCTTTTAAGCGTTGCTACAAATGGTTGTTTTGGTTGTATTTACCATTAAAAATTGCCGATAAAATAGTATGCATTTCTGATCAAACTAAACGAAATATCCTCAGTAAAATTAAAACCGACAAACTAGAAGTTATACACAACGCCGTTGACCCAATATTTAAATTTTCCAAGAAGTCGTTCAATCAAGAAAGACCGGTTATTCTACATATAGGTACAGGTTGGAATAAGAATTTGGACAAAACGATAAAAGCGTTAGAAAAAATACCTTGTCATCTTCGTATCATAGGTACTTTAAGCGAGTTACAGCTGCAGCTTTTAAAAATGTATAACATTGATTATTCCAACAGATTTAATCTTACGGACGAAGAAATAAGATTAGAGTATATAAATAGTGATATAATTAATTTTCCTTCATTGTATGAAGGGTTTGGAATGCCCGTAATTGAAGGTCAACAAACTGGTCGAATAGTTATTACTTCAAAAATAGAGCCTATTATCGAAGTTGCTGGAAATGGAGCTGTGTTTGTTGACCCAACCAGTATAAAGTCAATTTCAAGAGCATATAAAAAGGTAATTACCGATAATGAGTATCGCTTGGATATTATTGAAAAAGGATTAGTGAATGCAAAAAGATTTTCTGTTAAGAACATAGCCAAGCAATATGTTGAACTATATCAAAATTTAGCCAAAAAATGAACATTCTACGAATTATTCCAAGTATGGACCCTAAACAGGGAGGACCTTGCCAAGGAATCAGAAACGCAATTCCCGAACTACAAAAATCAAATGTTCATAACGAAGTAGTTTGCTTGGACAGCCCAAACGCAGATTATCTGGGACAAGATATTTTTCCTATTCATACATTAGGTGAGGCTAAAACACCTTGGAAATACAACAAAAAATTAATTCCATGGCTACTTGACAACTATAATAAATTTGATATTGTCATAATACATGGGCTATGGCTCTTTTCTAGTTACGCAGGCATCAAATCTATTTTAACACATAGAAAAAAACATAAAACATCACCAAAAATATTTGTTATGCCACATGGCATGTTAGACCCATATTTCCAAAAAGCGACAACACGTAAACTAAAAGCACTACGGAATGATATTTACTGGAAATTAATTGAGAAAAAAGTAGTGAACAATGCAAATGGAATTTTATTTACCTGTGAAGAAGAGTTGCTATTGGCAAGGACTACCTTCCCCAACTACAACCCAAAATCAGAAATTAATGTTGGCTATGGTATTCAACCACCCCCAAAAAAGCATTCTTCAATGCGAAATGCATTTTCAAAGCAAGTACCCCAATGGAACGGGAAACCACATATTGTCTTTTTAAGTAGGGTACATCCTAAAAAAGGGGTTGATCTTTTGATCATGGCTTATTTAAAACTAGAAAAGGAAATACATAACTTACCCCAATTAATAATCGCCGGACCAGGTATGGAAGAGCCTTATGGAATAGCGATGCAACAACTAGCCTCAAAATCAAATAACATCATATTTCCGGGCATGTTAAAAGGGCTTTCTAAATGGGGGGCATTTTACGAAAGTGATGTCTTTATTCTTCCAAGCCATCAAGAAAATTTTGGTATTGCGGTTGTTGAAGCTTTGGCATGTAGAAAACCTGTGCTTATAAGTAACAAGGTTAACATTTGGCGTGAAATAGAACAAGGTAATGCCGGTATCATTGAACAAGATACAATGATAGGCACAGAAGCTTTACTAAGAAAATGGTGTGATTTCGATTTTCGAGTAAAAGAAAATTTTGCCCAATCTGCTATAAATGTTTACAAAGAATATTTCTCTATAGAAATGACTGCGAATACTTTTATAAATGGTTTGCTAAAAAATTAACGACTATGAAAAAAATATCCATTATAACTATCTCCTATAATGAAGTGAAAACAATTGAAAAGACGATTCTTAGCTGCATTAATCAAACATATTTAAACCAAGAATATATTATAATAGATGGAGCTTCAAATGATGGAACTACAGATGTAATAAATAAATACAATGAAAAGATAGATGTTTTTATTTCTGAGCCTGATAAAGGATTGTACGATGCAATGAATAAAGGTTTAAGCTTATCTACGGGAGATTATGTAATCTTTATAAACAGTGGAGACTCTTTATTTGACAAGCACACATTATCTTCTATATTTGAAGATGTTAAAACCAAAGAGCCTGACTTCATTTATGGTAATGCCGTTGTAAAACAACATAATTCAAATGACCTAAACTACAAGAAAGCTAGAAACCACAAGTATTCATGGTATGGTATGTTTACAAATCATCAAGCCATGATATACTCACTTAAAATTATAAAAGAAAATAATTTATCTTTTGATCAACATAACTATCCTATTTCTGCTGATTATAAGTTCACAATTGAATTTTTGAGCAAAACATCAAATATTCAATACATCGATAATTGGATTTGCCTGTTCAACTTAGATGGAGTTTCTAGTACAAATAAAAAACAGGGTCTAGCAGAAGCGAATAAGATTCGTAAAGAAATTTTAAATTATGGTTCAGTTAAGATTTGGTTGATAGAAAAGCTAATTATTTCTTCTCATTATTTAGCCGAAAATTTAAAACCAGTTTATAATCTAATAAGATTTCAATCTTTAAAGGTTCAATAACAATCTAATAGTGTATTTGATGAATAGAATTGACATGTCTAAATATCATGATCCTTTTACATTAAAAAGTAGGGTGAAAAGGGTTATTTGGTCCATTACTTATTTTTTATTCTTTCGCTTCTTTTTTCTTAACATTTTTAGAACATGGAGAAACTTTATATTAAGACTATTTGGTGCCAAAATAGGAAACAATAGTTTAGTATATGCAAGTGTAAAAATTTGGGCACCTTGGAACTTAGAAATAGGTTCATTTAGTGCAATAGGTCGCAATGTTGATATCTATAACCAAGGTTTGATCAGCATAGGATCTAATACTATAATCTCTCAGAAAAGTTATATCTGCGCTAGTTCTCATTACCACACAACACCATCATTAGAATGGTACGCTGCCCCTGTATATATAAAGGATCAAGTTTGGATTTGCGCAGATGCGTTTATTGGACCAGGGGTAATAATTGAAGACGGAGCTGTTGTTGGAGCACGATCGGCTGTGTTTAAAAAAGTGGATTCTTGGACAGTAGTTGGAGGAAATCCTGCAAAATTTATAAAAACCAGAGAAATAAAAAGCTAATGCATACGATATCTACAATCATTCTAACTTTTAATGAAGAAAAGCATATAGAACGCTGTATAAAAAATGCTCAAAAATTTTCTGAAGAAATTTTTTTGGTAGATTCATTTTCTACCGATAATACAATACACATTGCAGAATCATTGGGTGCAAAAGTGTATCAAAATAAATGGGAGAATAATTATGCTAAACAGTTAAATTGGGGGTTAAACAACTTACCAATTACTACTGATTGGGTTTTTCGTTTAGATGCAGATGAATATTTAATGACAGACTTGATTTCTGAAATCAACCAAAAACTACCCCATTTAGAAAAACATATATCAGGGATAGTATTTGAAAGAAAAATGTATTTTCTTAATACATTAATGACCAAGGGAATGTTACAAATGAACATGCTAAGATTATTTAAAAATAAGCATGGATTTTGTGAGGAAAGATGGATGGATGAGCATATAGTATTGACAAAGGGAAAAAGCATTCATTTTGAAGGATACTTTGTAGACCATAACTTAAACCCCCTTGGTTGGTGGATCCAAAAACATGATGGATATTCTATTAGAGAGGCGATAGATTTATTAAATTTAGAATACAACTTTATAAAACCGAAATCTTCAGAAGCATTGCAGTATGAGATGTCAAAAGACGCCTTGTCTAAAAGAGACAAGAAAAAAAAATACGCAAATATGCCCCTCTTTTGGCGATCTTTCATTTATTTTATTTATCGATATTTTTTTAAACTTGGCTTTACCCAAGGTAAAGAAGGATTTTTATGGCATTTTTTACAAGGTTGGTGGTATAGAACCTTAGTAGATGCCAAAATTTATGAAATAAAAAAGCATTGCGGAGGCGATAAAGAAAAAATGAAGTTGTTTATACTGCAGAATTATCAAATAAGGCTTTAAATTTTAAAAAATTCATCTATTTAATGATTTGTATGAATGGTAAATCAAAAAAAGTCGCAATGCTATTTACTTTAGGATTATTACTAATCCTTGTGTTTTATCCAAATCGAATCAATAGATATATAAATAGACAAATACGCATATACAACACAATGCCTAACAATGAATTAGATGGTGTTCTGTTCCAAAAAGTCAATTTGGACAAAACTATTAAAGGACAATTTACCAGTTTAGCTATCGGACCTGACCACAAACTATATGCAAGTGAAATTAATGGAAAGATTTTACGATTTAACATTCAGCCGACTGGAGAATTACAATTAGAACACACCTTTAAACCATATGGCGACTTATCAAAATTCACAATTGGTTTAGCTTTCGATCCCATATCCAGTCCCGATAGTTTAATTATTTGGACTTCAAATTCAGAAACCGATAGTGATTGGGTAAAGTTCTCAAATTCTTCTATGAATCAAGATAAAATAGATTGGGCTGGTAGTATAACACGTTTACAATTAAGTAGTGAAACAGATGAGGTCCTGAGAAATGAAATAATAATAAAAGGTTTGCCCCGTTTTGGTCCAAATCAAGAAAATTTTGCAAACTCTATTGTTTTTGACGAGAATGGTAAACTATATTTTAGTCAAGGAGCCAACACAGGTATGGGATGGTGTGATTGTGAGAAAAAGCAAAAACCTTATCAAGAGGCATCATTATCCGCTGCTATTTTAATTTTAGACACCAATAAATTACCAAATGAACTACCTCTAGATGTTAAAACAAAAGATGGTGGTGGAAATTATGATCCATATCAAAATAGTTCACCATTAAAAATCTATGCTACAGGTGTAAGAAATGCATATGATTTAGTTTGGCATAGCAATGGTCAGTTATACACAACCATTAATGGTTCTGGAGGAAATGAAAACACACCAACCTCTAACCCAAAATCTCCCTACTACGTCCCGCCTCTATCATCGATAAACTATAAAGGACCAAAAAATATTCCAGCAATTATAGGAGCTCAGCCTGATCAAAATGATTTTATGGTTCGTGTAGAGCAAGACGGTTACTATGGACACCCAAACCCTTTAAGAGCAGAATACGTTCTCAATCGAGGTGATATAGATGTTGAAAATTTGAAATATAACGGAATAGAAGCAGATACCAATTTTAGAGGATTTTCTTATGATTTTGGACCACACGTTGCCCCCACTGGAATTATTGAATATAAAAGCAAAACATTCAATGGAAAATTGCAAAATTGTATTCTAGTGACAAGAATGCAATACAATGACATTATTATTCTGAGACCTGGTGGATCAAAAAAGGATATAGTTCAAGATTATCTAGGTTCTGATATGGGTTTGGTTTTAGATGGCGGACCTTTAGATCTTATAGAAGATACTAAAAATGGTAATATTTATGTATCTGGTTTTAATAATTTGACCATTACATTATTTAAACCCATTAGAAAAGAAAACTATAAAATCTTATCATCAACCAATGAAGAATTTAATAAAAGATTAAAAACTGGGAAAACTATCTTCCAACAAAATTGCCAAACATGCCACGGAAAAGAGGGACAAGGAGCCATTGCACCTAATTTAATTAACGATAAAGAAGGAAAGGGAAAAGAAAATATAAAATCTATTATCAAAAATGGATCGGCAAACGGCGCTATGCCCGCTTGGAAAAATAAACTTTCAAATGATGATATAACAGAAGTTTCCAATTACGTTCTATCATTGAAACAGTAAAATAAAATGTTTAAATTTCACTTAAAAAATGGTGATTCTATAATTCGACTGATAATAGCACAAAAATAAAACATATTTAAGATTAATACTATTCAAGAAAAACAGAATTTTTCCAATAACCGTAAGTAAATATAGGTTCTTTGATATATCCTATATTTATTTAATAAAAACTACGAAATAATTTTAGAAATAAAATATATAAATAATGAGCTCCATTTTTTTAAATGGAGTTGCATCTTTCCTATTCAGTAAAATCAATTCTATAATAAAAATTTGATTAAGATATTCTTAATTGTACTTTCAATTTACTTCCTAAACAGACAAATTCTAGTCTTACCCAAGTCTGTATTTCTGCAATCTTAATAGATTATTTAAAACAAATATTACAAATTAAGTTTTTTCCGAAAACCAAATACTTCAGCAAGTAATTACATTTTATTCAAATTTTTATAAAAAAAGCTAAATAAAAAATAGATTAATAAATTATTGAGTGCATTTCATCGATTATATGAATATTTCATCGATTATTTTATTTATTTAAATAATTTTGTCAAAATGATATTCAAAATTTCTTTAAAATAAAAATCCAAAATTTCACTTATCCCAAATGAGATTTTCACAACATTTTAAAAAATAATGGCTTAATATTCAAGGACCTGAACAACCAATACCTTAATTGCATTCGTATATCAAAAAAATATAGAGAACATAGTTAATAAATATTTAAATAATTACAACCCCAAAAGTAATTGCTTAAATACCACCCCAAAATTACATCTACAATATGAACCTATTTATGCAACGATTAATTTTCAAGAAGATTAATATACTTTTTTTATTAGCAATATTTTCACTTCACTTTTCTTGTAGTAAGGATACGGATATTCTTTCAGATTATGTTATTAACATTAATGAAAACAATAATCAATATGCAGTAGATGACGCTTTTATAATTAACGGGCACGACCCTATAGTTTTAGATGTATTAGCCAATGATACATTTGCAGCAGGGCAAAATGTGAAAATTATTCAAACTTCTAATCCAGAAAATGGAGCTATAGAGATTAGTGAAAATCAAAAAATTATTTATACTCCTACAGATACTTCTGATAATGAAGATGATTCTAATACAGCAGAAACGCCAAATGAAGATTCTTCTGATTCTTCTTCCAATGAATCAGAAACATCAACTGAAACGTCCGAAACAACTGAAACTTCAGAGTCATCATCCGACGACTCTGAAACTGAAGAACAAAACAATCAAGAAATAGACACCTTTGATTATGTCATTGAAGTAGAAGAGGAAGATGGTTCTACTACAACTGAAGAAGGCACTGTAACAATAGAACCAGAAGGAAACGAGGAAACTGATAATACTAGTGGTACCGACGACATAAGTAGTACGAATTTTGTAATCCCAAGCAATTTTGATTGGAGTAATATTCCTGCAAATATGAGTAATGCTTCATGGGAGATTTTTGACCGTTTTGAACTTAGTGGTCAAGAAATAATAATACCAGAAAATATTACCTTAATATTTAAAGGTGGCACCCTAGTTAATGGAACCATATCCTTCAACAATACAATAATTCAAACTGAAGACAACCAACGTATTTTTGAATCTATTAACTTAGTAGGAACCCTTGGCACAGAATTTATTAAGCCTCAATGGTTTGGTGCTTACATGAACGGTTCGACCGATGACAGGGACTATCTTGTAGAAACCCTTAAGCAAGCAAATAATACAAATGCCAAAATTTTGATTGATGGAAAAATGTTTATTGATGTTTCTGCTACTGGTACAAAGTCAATTTTCTTGAATGATAATGATTGGATAGAGGGTACATCTGAATCAGAATTAATTATCAACAACTTACGTTCACCAGCATTTATAATAGCACTTGCCGATAATGTTACCTTTAAAAATTTAAATATGGTATGGGATCAAACCTATTCCACCTTACCGATTGATTCGCAAACAAATGCCGCCAATCAATTACAGGTAGAAAACTGGTTAATTGCTAATAAAGGAATGTCTTTTTCTGGCGCTGACCCTGCATGGTCGGGAGCAATTTCCTTTTGGGCAGTTTTTAATATTAGAGGCGCCTCAAATATTCTACTAGAAGATGTTTCATTAAGAGTGCCAGATGGTGCAAATGCACAACAATTCTGCCCTTATTTCATGAAGTTAACGACAGAGTTTAACGAAAATACCAGTGTAACGAACGAAAGTACTGACCCTAAAACTCAAACATCAAATGTTACGTTAAGAAGATTGACTTTAGATGGCACAATAATGGGGATACAAGGTAATGTTTCAAACTTTAATGCTGAAACAATACGTTCACATAGGTATACAGACATTCAAAATTCAGCTGGTGGAGATATTGGAGGTAATGGAGGTACCTGGTCGCCACCTCCTCATTTGTTTTATATTAATAGAGACGGTCAGCCAAACGATTCAAACGAAGTATATATGACTGATATTATAGATTATGGAGAATATGTTGGATCCATAAATGTTAGATCGGGTGGTGGGTACTGTAATTCCCTTAAATTGACAGATAACATCACTAACGTAAATGTAGATGGTTACGCTTCTTACAGACGAGACGGATTAGCGGACATGCAAAATATATCTAACGGTACATTTAAAAACCTGTATGCTGAAAGTGAAACAAATATATTCCAAGCCAATCATAAATTTAACACCTTAAGGTTTGTAGGTAATTTAGATAATGTGATATTCGAAAATATGGTACTCAAAGATAATTCATTGACTTCTACGGTATACCCATTAGACAGTGCAGATGGAGTTAACGTCACATTATCTGGAGTAGAGGTTATTACTACCAGCCCCGGTTGTTTTAGATTAAGAGGGACTAACAATACAATAGAAAATTCAAGTCTTAACCTATGTAATTAATAAATAGTGGATTAATGTTTATTCCACAAAGAAAATACTTAAAATTAATACTGTATTTAGATATAACAAGGTTAAGATTTTGCGATATCTCTTAACCGTATATTTTTATAATCGACTGAATTTAGCCTTCACCAGATGCTTAGAAAAAATAAAACCATAATAAATATATCGTCTCCACATTCTTTTAGGTTCTTTTAAAAGACGACCTAACCACTCTAAACCTAAATTTTGCCAAATTTTACTAGGTCTTTCTACTGAACCGGCATAAAAATCAAAAACAGCGCCAATAGAGCAAATGATTTTAGCATCGAGTTCACCTTTATGGGCATAGCTCCATTTTTCTTGTTTTGGAGCAGTCATACCCACAAATAATACATCTGGCCTAAAATTGTTCACCTCTTGTATCATTTTAGCGTTATCTTCTTCTGTAAAGCTTGGTTTATAGGGTGGCGAGTAACTACCAAATTTCACATTTGGGTATTCTTTTTTCAACCTGGTTTCTATCTTACCTAAAGTTTCGTTTGAAGCACCCAAATAAAAACAAGAACCATTTATCTTATTTAAACGTTTTAATTGATATTCATGAAAATCTGCCCCAGCTATTTTTTTTACCTTAACACCATTCAACCACTTTGATGCAAATACAATACCAACACCATCGGGCAAAATAACATCACTTTTCAAAAGTGCTTCTTTAAAAGTAGCATCTTCTTCTGAAATACAATATGAATATTGATTGATGGTATTCACCAACAATTTTGATTTATTAGGCAAATTATCAAGTGAAGAATTATAAATAGGGTAACCAAGACATAAAACTTCTGAATTAATATCAGTAGCAATCATATAATCATCTAAAATCATAGTAAATACATTCTCTTAAAACCAACTAACCGTTAAATCTTAACAGCTGTAATTTAGGAATAGTGATTACTCCGGGGGGTTATTAGAATTTAAAACAAAGATATCCAATTCTAAATTATTAACAATAAAATTACGTTTATCTGCAGAAAAGGTAAGTTTATTTTCAATTTAAGAGTATTTAGTAAGTGTACTATCTCATATAAATCCATTTTTTCTAGATCTATTTTAATTATTTAACCTTCTTATAAAAATTATATCTCTTCATCTGTAATATTTTTTTTGCAAATTATCAATATTCACTCCAAAAATTAACCTGCTTATTATTCAAGAACAACATTCAACGGAAAAATCAGTTATTCATAGAGAGTAGACAATACAGACTAAACGCTTCAATATTTATTCATGGCCCAATGATATAAATAAACGTTATGGCAAGAATCACATTTAAACCCATGTACTTCAACACTACAGTATTTATTTTACTTGTACTAACATTCCCATTGTTGCAATTAGGATCCTGTTCATCTGATCACGATATTCTTAGCGAAGCAATTATTAAAGACACCCTATCAGAAGAATCTGGTGCTATTCCTATTCTTAGAATTACCGATTTCAGTATTCTATCTACTGATAACATAGGTTTGAATACAGATATTATCGGTGTTATCGATGAAGAAAAAAATCTTATATATGTTGACATTGATACCAGTAGCATATCTACGCTTCAACTAAAACCTACCATTACCGTTGATTCGGCTTCTACCGTAATACCCGACACCACTACTCCACAAGATTTTAGTGAGGAAGTCACCTATACTATAACTACTGAAAATGGAGCCGAAGAAAACTATACTGTAATACCAACAATTGTTGAGTCTGAGATTATAGAACCTGAGATCGTAGAAACCCCGTGTTCAAGCAATCGTCAAGATTCAGGTTCAATAATTGTTACTGAAAATAATCAGCGCATAGAAAACCTGCATATAAAAACATCAAATCAACATGGTATAGAAATCAATGGTTTTACCGGCGTAGTAATATCTAATTGTATCATTGAGTATACCGGTGCTTATATGGGAATTAAATTCTCTGAAGCAGATAACTTAACTATTGAAAACTGTTCCATAACATATACAGATGCCCCTTCTAGTGGCCCTTTAGCGGATGCTACTAGAAATTGCATTGAAGGATTTGATTCTCAAAATTTAGTGATTACGCATGTAAAAGTTGAAGATGGTTCTACAGGTATTCGATTAGATCAATGCGACGAATCTGTATTGACCTATATTGAAGGTCATAATATGAGAGGTCCTTTCCCCAGAGGGCAATTAGTACAATACGATAAATGTATTGGAGGATTATTGGAGAATTTTTCGGTAATCAATGATAGAGAAATTGCATGGACAGAAGACAATATTAGTATCTACAAAAGTGCCGGTCAACAGATAAAAAAAGGTTTGATCGTGGGTAACAATAGCCCTAGAGGTGTTGGTGTGATGTTTGAAGATCAAAATACCGAAGGTGCACGTGGTGGTACGGGCGGACTTGTTGAAGATGTTGACTTTTTGGAAATGGGCAATGGTGTTGCATCTTCTGTTGAAGGTTCTGGGAATGTAACCTTTAATAGATTACGTGCCAAAGAGATTATATGTGGCGAGTTAGGACAAGGCAGGGGCATACCAGAATCTAACTCTTTAATATTTGCTGCTTTTGAAACTACTGGCGGCAATAAAATAACTGACTGTTTAGTGTATGAATCATGTAACCCTACAAATATTATTTGGCCAGAATATAGTTTTGAAGTTGTAGACTATAGGGATGATATCGATTTTGAACCTAGAGCACCTATTGTACTGGATTTTGGTTGCAGTACTGATAATTAATATTGGTTATCTAGTAATGTTCAACATGAACGTTAAAATTATCCACGAGTAGAATATCCTGGTATTCTTAAGAATCCTAATATTTTTCTACGTAAGATCGTCTTCTTAAAGAAGCAATTAAAGTACCTTCTATCTGCCTTGGTATCTCTGATTACAAAATTAGGATGCTCTAAAGGAAAGCTTATTTCATGTGCTTCATTATATTGCCTATCGTCGTTGGCACTGATGGTGTGCGTGGCATCATCTCCAAATCCTAAATTTTGAATCATGTTTTGATGGGGTATTATCGATAATCCTGAATTGATCAATTTCGTATAATCCCACTGATAGTCCCACCAAGAAACTTCCTTGGCGTTCATTGTCTTTTCAATCTTGCTAAGTCGGTATTTCTTTTCTATAAAATTAGAGAAGTATTTATCAAAATAACCTTTCTTTTTAAGCTCAGGATAGGTAGAAACTTCATAATCATAATGTTTCCATGCTCTTCTCCAGCTTGCCCAACCCCACTCATGACTAAAATAAGAGAAATAATAGGAATAATCAGAATCAGATACATAACCGTTCTGGAAGTTAGAACCACCAATGTGCATTATCTGGCTATTATCTCTATATTTTTCTAATAACTCTGAACAAAATTTAAAAAAGCTTTCTGAAGGCAAACAATCATCTTCAAGTATAATACCTTCTTCTTCATTTTCAAAAAACCAATCAATAGCCCTTTTTGGACCTAAGCCGCAACCAATATTTTCTTCTCTAAAAAGTGTTTTAACCTCACAATCCCAATCTACCAAATCTATTATAGCTCTAGTTTCTTTACAACGTAGGTCGTCCTTACCATTATTTCGTGGTCCGTCTGCAGCAACATAAAGTTTTTTAGGTTGCGCTTTCCGTATCATTTCAAAAACCTTCTTCGTTTGTTCAGGCCTATTAAAAATGATAAAAAGTACTGGGGCTTGTGGTGTATCTGTTCTCATTTTAAATAGTCTTCATTTTTAAATAATTGCCAAATAATAGGGAACAAGGTTTTACCCCACAAAAATAGAAAGGCTTGCGGTAAGTGTAATGGGAAATGTGTTTTAACAAATTGTAAATATTCCTTATATGATAATCCTGTAGGACTATACAAATACGCTATTCTTTCTTTTAAATTACTGTCTTGAGGCAACCAGTTAACACCGTGATCATTGGTGCAATACCCACAATATGAGCTTGATATATAGGTGTTAATACCTTTCTTCAATGCTTTTAAGGTATAATCAAAATCTGCGATACCATGTGTATAGCTTTCTGTTAATGAACCAATTTCTTGATAAACTTCTTTTGGCACCAACATAATATTGGCATTACCTAACTCGCATTTCTGAGGAAACTCATCATTAGGCATTAACATTTTACTTTTAAAAGTCAGCCTATTTAATAGTTGGTGTCCGCCATAAGATATCTTCTTTGTCTCTGGATCCAGCGTTGGTCCTACAATAATACTCTTGGGTTCATTAGTTGCTTTTAAATCACTGAACAATCTGGTAATAGTATCTTCAAAAACGATGGTATCATCATTTAATAACAAATAATAATCTGTATTTTTTTCATGCTCCCTTGCATATTTCCAGGCAGCTCGCATACCACCAGCCCAAAATAAACTTCCAGACCCTTGTATAATCTGAAGGTTATCAAACTTACCCTGTAAATACTCGGTCGTACCATCGGTACTACCATCATCTACCAAGAATATATTCAAATCGAAACCATCATCTAAAGTACATTTAGACAACGCTTGCAAACAGCTATACGTTTTTGCCTTACGATTGTGACACGTAAGCAAAACAGTAATTAATTTCTTTTCTTTAGTTGACATCATCATTAATTTATTTCAACTTACTAAGCTGGTAACTTTCGATTTTTTCTCATTTCAACATACACCTGATATGGCGCCACTATTAATCCGTTGACATTCGTTATTACGATTGCCATACATATTCCAAAAATACCATACTCTAATTCTACCGAGAAATAATAGGCTATCGGTACAAAAAATATGATTACAAAAATGGAAATATAAAATTGCAGATTCACCTTACCCATACCATTAAGAACACTAATGAATATTTCTGAAAAGCAATTAGAAAGTACAATTAACAACACACCCAATGACGTTATAAACGGTATGGTTATAATATCACCGATCCATAAATTATAAATGGTAGGTGCAATCATTAATACGATAATACTACCTATAGCAATAACACCCCAAATGAGTAACAACTTCTTAATTAACTTCTTTATCCAAGTATAATCATTGTTTACCTGGGCATTGGTAACCGAACTCCACACCGGACTAAGTATGATACCAAAAACTAGAGATGCCACGCTAAACAGCTTAAAAGCGATATTAAACTCGGTAACCTTTTCTGGCGTAAAATATTTACTAATAAGAAAATTACTTGTTTGAAACTGTACCATATAGGCAATATTCAAAAAGAAAAACTTAATCCCCAAAGAGAAAATAGAACCCAAAGTGTCTAGTGTAGGTTTTTCTATTTTTTGTATTAAATCTCGTCTTTGAACAATAAAGAAATATGCTGTAAACAAGAATATAGAAAGCACATTACTACCCATAACCACAAAACCCAAATTAAATAATGAAGGTTCTGAAAATTCTCTCAAATACAAAATACCTATAAGCCCAAGTGCATTACCAACCAAAATTGTTCTCGCAATCATTGCCGGTTTTTGTAATGCGTACTGTATGGGATTATAAATTTGAAATATAAACTGTAGGCTGAAAAAGGAAATCAGCAAAAATACAAGCTGCTGCAACTCCGTTCTGTACGAAGCATCAACACCTAAAAACTCATCCCATTTAATTTGATCGGTAAATATGACATTAAGGATAAAAATGAGGGCTGAAATAAGTATTAAAACAGCTGCCGTAGTATGTATTAATTTACGTTGTTCTTTAATATCATCTAAGGCGACCGCCTCAGAAAACTTGTTTCGTAATCCATTTCCAAAACCTATATCTAAAAGCGTAAACCAGGTTAATACGGAGCTTAGTGTTAACCAAATACCATAACGTTCAGCATTCACAAAATTAATCACCAATGGCACAAACAAGAAATTTATAGCAGTACCCAAGCCTCTTAATATCAAAGAAGAAAACACATTCTTAACCAACAAATTAGTTCTTGAATTTCCTTCGAAATAAGATTTAATAAATACCCTGACTGTGTTGTATGCTTTTATCATTATCGGTTATTGGGTATTTGCTACTTTTAAATATTTAGTTCTGTAAGCATAAGATATTGCCGAGAAATCTTGATTCTTAAATGTTGGTAAAAATATAAATATCACGCAAATAGGCAACATTAAAATAGGTTCTCCAAAACTCAGAATTAAAAGAATCAGTATTGCATAGAGTACGTATTCCATTTTACGGAGATACACCTTGCATACCTTACCAAAACGATATAATAACACAAAGAGCCCTACGACACCGAACTTGGTAATGAAATCCATTATACCATTAGATATATTGATATTGTATTCGTTAATATAATACTCGTCATATTGGTTACTAACACCTAAAAACAATTTCCAATCAAATTGCTCATAAAGAAAAATTACACTAGCAAATCTATTCAAAGGAATTTGTCTTTGCACATCATCATAATAAGTAGATAATTCCTCAATTCTTTTTAGATCCCTTATATCTTGCTCGTATATTTCAACAATTTTTTCTCCTAAAAAAGGCACATTAGGTATTGCTATGGCTAAAACTATTGCAAAAGCAATGATGGTCACTTTACTACCCTTGTTTAAAACACGATATCTCAAGAAAAATAATAGAAACACACCCAAATAAGCAGTAGTGGATACCGTTGTTAAAATAGCAAGCGTAATAATAAAAGCTTCTTTATTCAGTTTAAAATCGTTAGTTAAAAAATTGAACAAAAGTGCTAAAGTCAAGAACGAACCAAAAGCCCCAGGTTCCCAACAAAAACCAGAATTTCTATAATAATGAATAGTATCGTACGTAAATATTAAAAAGTTGGTATATCGTAAGGAATAAGTTTCTACGGTAATACTTTCAAATGCTTTACCTATTGCCTTTACAATTGCACCATCTTGATAAAATTGAAGCACATAAAAAACAAGGGATATCATTGCCAAATGTGAAATTACTTTCACTAAATAGTATAATGTCTTTTCCTTAAGTATTAAACAGAATAGGTAGGATGTTAATACGAACTTGAAAAAGTAAAATACATCACTCTTTAAATAATCTGTAGGTAATTGATTTAATTTAAATCTAACTAAAACATAGATGAAAAAAATTGCACTACTTACTATAAAAAACTGCACATCTTTCTTCTTTACCCTATTAAAATATAGGGCAATTATTATCATAAACACCTCAAAACCAAACCATGCTAAATTAGATTCAACTAAGAAATTGGCTTTAGAAGCTAATAGTAAAAAAAACAAAGTGACAATATAATATATATTCATTTTTGTTTTGCCTTGTGCTTTTAATTATAAATTAATTTAATAATCAATCTATTTATTAGAAGTTACATCGTTCAAAACCACCATAGGATTTTTAAACTTTTTATTCACCTTCACATCTTCTATGATAGCTAAATCATCTAGTTTAGAGTGATTTTCTCTCACCATATAGATACAACAGTCTGTAAATTTAGATAGCGCCAATGTATCAGCTAATTTACCTATGGGAGCAGAATCAATTATTATATAATCGAACTCATTTCTTAATTGATTCATTAAAATATTCATTCTATTAGAATTGAAAGACTCTAGACCATCAATATTTTCAGAACCCAAACCAATTGCAAATAGATTAGGATTATTACTTACAGGTATTAATAGATCATTGACTGTTATTGTATTATGGCTTTGATTTAGGTAATTAGAAACACCGTATTCTTTTCTTGTCTCACCAAGTGCCTCAATTAATTCAGGGTTATGTTTGTCCAATTCAAGTATTAGCACCTTAGCACTTGAAGATGCCAAGGCAACCCCCATATTGGAAGAGAAAAATGTTTTTCCTTCTCCTTTAATTGCCGAAGTTACTAGAACAGTTTGCACCTTCTTTTTAGAAAGCATAAAATCTAGATTCATTCGCATCATTCTAAAACTTTGCGCTAAGGCAGTTACTTCTTCGCCTTTTTCTATTAAATTGTTTTTGGTCTTGTTGTGCACTATCTCACCAATTACGGGTACACTTATTCTGTCCTCAACATTTTTCTTGTTCTTTACTTTAGTACTTAACCCTTCTTTTAAGTGTATAAAACCAATCGGCACCATAAGACCCATTAAAAAGCCAACTAAAAGAAATAATTTTTTACTAGGCGAGCCAGATTCAAAATCGGTTATCGCCCTATCGATAATGGTGAAATTATCATTTCTAACACCAACCATTAAAGCTGCTTCTTCTCTTTTTTGTAATAGATATAGAAACAAATTTTCTTTAATACCTTGTTCTCTGCTAATTTCAAGTAGTTGTCTTTGCATTGTTGGTATTCTCTGCTTCTTTTCTGCAAACTGATCAGATCTCCCCTTAATACTACTAATAGTAGTTCGTAAGCTTTGCTTAGATGTTGAAAGACTACCCAATACATTTCTCCTAAGCTGCTCTAATTGATCTTTGATATCAATCATTCTAGGGTTGTTCTCTGGTACGGTTCTTTGTAGACTTTTCTTGTCTATTAATAGTTTGTTGTAACTATCAATAAGGTAGATTAAATTCGGACTCGTAACACTTAAAGAATTGATGGTAGATTCGTTATCTCCTCTTTTTAAATTACGTTCTATAGCGCTTAGCACCTTTAATTCAATTTCCGAATCCGCTAATTTTCTGCCGTAATCTATTTCTTGTTCCGCAAAAGAATTTGCATCAAACTCTACACTGGCCAATTCATTATCCGTTTTAAACTGTGCAACGTTCATTTCTACCTCACTAAGCTCTGTAGAAAGTGTATTTAAGCGATCATCTATAAACTTAACGTTACTTAAAGCCAAGGCATTTGTAGCTAGAAATGACTTTAATCCATATAGTTCCACTAGGTTATTGATAATATCTTCGCCCTTTTCAGGTATTTGTTCCTTTAATGAAATATTGATTACCGAAGCGTCTTTATTTATTACATGAACATTTAATGCTTTCTTTACATAATTATGCGCCATCTCATCAATATCTCTAAAATCTACGATGAACTCGGTATTTTTAGATGTACTTTCTTCATTGGATATAATTGTAAAAACGCCGTATGGTTTTTCAATTTTATAAGCAACATTGTATTTGTTATAACCATAATCAGAACTGACCGTACTTGCCCCTTCTGATGAATCTTCGAATTCTTCTGTTATACTAAAGCTATCATCACCTTCAAATTTAATAGTCAAGGTTGTTTCATAAGCTGATGGGTATAACGTATCTATTACCATTTTAAAAGGTAATGCCGACCCATAAATTTCTTTCTTTGGAAAAGCATCTGGAACCGTAATTCTAGCATGCAACGACAACGTATCTAATACAGAACGCATTAAATGGACTGAAGTTAGTACTTCAATTGCATTGTTTACCCTTTCCGAATTACTAAAAGGGTTATTGTTTGCTAAATTATTGCCAGATGCATCTATATTCGACGTTTCATTCTTTAGTAATAATTTACTCGATACATTATAAGACGTACTTATAAATTGCAAGGCAGCCACGGCTAAACCCAAAAACACTAACAAAGAAATCATGAAAAATTTCCATGATTTAAGGTATTTATTCAACAGTCCCTTCAAATCAAAATTCTCTGCATTTTGTTTGGAAGACATTTGTGAATCAAAATATTCCTTTTCGGTCATTACAATTAAATTTAAATGGAAAATAATAATCGGTAATTAAAACCAGTGTAGTTATTTTAAAAACACTAGACCTTGTACAAACCGTTTATTTATAATATTCTTTTGAGTTTTACTTAAAAGTAGAAATTGAGATTACTGCTAATGATAACGAACCTAATATTACTGAAAACCATTGGGCAGCGTTAGATGTATTTCTAACCTTTCTATCGTTAGGTTGTACATAAACGATATCATTAGGTCTTAAGTAGTAATTTGGAGATGTAAAAAGTTCATCTGATGTTAAATCAATTCTTTTAGTACTCTTAACCCCATCTTCTTCACTAATCAACAAAACATTATTTCTCTGTGCGTAAATGGTCATATCACCTGCCATACCTAAAGCTTCTAGTAAAGTTACTTTCTCATTAGGAATGGTAAATACTGCAGGCTGATTTACTTCACCTAATACGGAAACCTTGAAATTCATAAATCGAATATCTACAATCGGCTCCATTAATAACCTTTTAGAGATCAATTCACCTCTAATATATTCTCTAAGCTCTTTTTTGGTTAACCCAGAAACTTCAATTTTACCTAAAACCGGAAAACGTATAAAACCATCTTGGTCGATTAAATATCCAATAGGTTGCGCACCACCAGCATTATTGGCTAGATTGAACATCTCTGTTACCTCTGCATTTAAACTAGTAATATTTATGCTTAATAAATCGTTCTTCTGTAATATCGGTTCTAATGGTTCAAAATAAGTAGCAAACGAATTGTTTCCTACCTCATTAAAGTAAGAAGATTTTTTTGCACTACCACAAGATGAAATTTGTAATGCAACTAATACTAACAAAGAGTATTTAAGTACGTTTACTCTTGTCTTTTTTAGGTTAAATGGGGAAATAATAACTTTCATAAATAAAATAATTTGACGCTTATAGTTAGTAAACATGGTAAGGTTCAAAATTACTTCAAACAAAAATCTGTTTCACATTAATTCCGACATCATCGTTTATAAAATCGTCGTAATTAAGAAAAACGGCAATTCAACCTTTTTATGAAAGCAGTTGCTATATTTAAGTAGACACTTTAACGGCCACATACGATGTTTACCGCAATTATCGAAAAGACTTTAAGCTATTTACCGACCCAAAATCAGTAAGTAATGCAGATTTTAGGCCTATTATCCTTACATCATCTTCATGAATTAAGCTTTGTGTCGCCATATGACACTTGTAGTCAACATCTATACTGATTTCATTTAGATAATAAGACTGGTCAGCAATGACTGTAGATTGTTCGCTGATTTCAAAGGAATGTAAAGGTATATGCAAGCCAGACCCGTTAGATTTAACGACAGCTTCTTTTTGGGTCCAATACGTATAGAACTGCTCTACTACTTTTGGTGCCCCAAGTATAGTTTCATATTCTGACCGAGAGAATTGCTCTTTAAAATCTTGAATATTGATATCACTGATTTTCTCAACATCAATGCCAATATCACCCACCGATGTAATTGCGCAAACAATTACATCATTGGAGTGTGAAATGTTGAATTGAATAGATGAATTCTCTAAAAAGGGCTTTTTGTCCTTTGAGAAACTCATCTTGAGGTTATTTATATCTACTTGATACAAATTCTGTAATCCGTAAGCTAATAGCAACCTACCAAGTATTGTAGATTTTGAATCTTGCCAACGTTTATATTTAGAAAACTTGTTTACAAACTCCATTGAGAAACGATGCTTTGCCTCAGCAAAAAAAGAATCGTTGCCTTCATCGGTTAAATAAGTAAACAATACATGTGTCATCTAAATGGTCATAATTATTTCTAAATCTATCTATTTTTAAATATCGATTTTCATATAGCCACTTTCTTGACTCGCATCTGCTACATACCATGCCGGCTGACCCTTTTCATCTCTACCCAAACGTGCACCAGGTACTGGAGGCGTATTTAATTTATCAAAAGATGATTGTGAACTAGCAACATGATTACCGTTTACCCCTTCCTTAGAAAGGATTCCTACAGTTACTAATTCATCTATAGAAGACAATAGTATTTTCTTTAAGAAATCAACATCATCGCTCGTATACGCAGTGGTTAAGAAACAAGGGAAGCCGTCCCAAATATGAATTCCTTTTTCACGCATACTAACAAATAGTAATTCTGAATACGGAATATCTTTCTTGAATTTCAATCTCCATAACGATCCAAAATAAGTAATTTCTATGGGGAGTCCGCTTTTCGTAAAAGTATCATTCAAGCTTTTGGCCATACGTTCTGTCATAGCAGAAACATTTGCCTGCAGACTTGAACCTTGTTCTTTCATATGAAGTAAGGCTGCCTTTGATGAAGCTAAAGCCAAAGGATGACGAACAAAAGTACCTGCAAAATAGGTTACACCTACTTCAGGATAAGAATCGTCACCATATTGCCAAAATCCGCCATCAAGCGCATCCATATATTCTTTTTTACCTACAATGGCACCAATGGAAACTCCGCCGCCAATAACTTTACCATAAGTAGCTAAATCTGCCTTGACATCAAATAATGCCTGAGCACCACCTGGGTGCATTCTAAAGCCGGTTATCACCTCATCGAAAATAAAAGCAATCTCTTCTTTAGTAGTTAGTTCTCTTACATTCTTTATAAATTCTATAGGTTGAAACTCTGGTCTACGACTTTGAACAGGTTCTATAAGTACCCCTGCAATTTCATGAGCTCTCTCCTTTATTATTTGTAAACTTTCATCCGTTCCATAATCAAGAATCAACATATTTTGAACTGCTTCTGGAAGTATACCTGCAGCAGCCGGAAACGTTTTTTTCTTTTGGGAACCTCTTACAATACCCTCATCATTAATACCATGGTAAGCACCGGTAAAAGCCACAATTAGTGAACGCCCGGTAACCGTACGTGCAATTCTCATAGCTCCAAGAACCGCTTCTGACCCCGTATTACACAAGGCAGCTCTATCATGACCCGTAAATTCGCATAAAAGTTCACAAACTTCACCTGCTAAAGGGTGTTGTGGTCCTACTTCATAACCCAACTCAATTTGGTCATGCATCGCTTTTTTAATGAAATCGGGTTGATACCCAAAAAAGCAAGAACCAAATCCATTTAAGGCATCTATATATTCATTGCCATCTACATCCCATAGTCGGTTACCTGAAGATTTACCGATTACAACCGGATATACTAATTCTTTGGTTAACGGTTTAAAACCAGATACTACTCTAGGATCTGCCATTTTAGCTCTATTATCTTGAGCATAGTTTTTACTACCAATAGTTTTGGTATTGTACTTTATAGTAAGATCCTTTAAATACTGCGATTGCGCTTGATCTAAACCTGTAGATTGCTTTTCAATTCTTGGTGATGCACCGAACGGTTTTTTATGCTCAAGCTTCTCTTTTTCTGAACGAGAATCTAAAGTAGCCGATCCATTTACCATTTTTGCCGGAGCAGGCTTTGGAACAGCAACAGGTTGTGGAGCTGGAGCTACCGCATTACCTTGCAATAACTGAAGTTGTCTACTTAATAAGTTAAGCTGCTCACCTATTAAGCCAATAGCCGTTTGGTTCGTTGCCGAAGTATTATAATTAGCAGGAATAGCTTGTTGCACGTGATTAAAAGCGGCAACTGGTTGAGGAACTGCTTCTGCAACCGGTTGTGGCGCCATAAACTCTGCCGGCAAATTCTTATCTAAGTAATTTGCTAGAAGCTCAGGAGTGTTTATACCTTCATTAAGCTGTCTAAATGTAATCGGAATTTTGAATTCTTTTTTACAGGTAATCGCCATTTGTGTTAGAATTAAAGAATCTAATCCTAATTCTAGAAAGCTACTGTCTTTGTCGGCAACTTCAAGCTCAATTCCGTATGAATTTGAAATTAGCTCTGAAATTTTATTTAAAATAGAGACGTTTCTCATTGGTGCGGCACTTTTTGGTTTTTCTATTATTCTAGTTATGGGCTGATCGGCATTCAAATGGGTCCTTTCTTTTGGGATAGAAACCAGAGGATCGATCCAGCATGGCTTACGGTCAAAAACATAAGTTGGTAATCTCAGTTTTTGCCTTTCTTGGTTTGTATATAAGGCGTTCCAATCTATGGTAAGACCAGTTAGCCATAATTGACCTAAAGCTTTTAATACCCCGTGATAAGAATTCTCTTCTTTTTTAGGGATAGGTAATGAAGCTAAAGATTTTATATTTTTTGCGCCCTTATTCTGGCGACTTAAAGTGGTAAGCGTATTACCCGGACCCACTTCTAACAATACAACGTCTTCTAACTTCACTATGGTATCCATAGCATCTGAAAATAGTACGGTATCTCTTAGATGGTTTGTCCAATATACAGGATCAACAGCTTCTTCATTCGTAAGCCAGGTACCTGTAACGGTAGATACTATTGGTAATTCAGGTATGTTTAAATTGATATTCTTGACCACATCACCAAATTCCTCTAAAATAGGATCCATCATAGCAGAATGAAAGGCATGACTGGTAGCAATTAAACGGTATGCTAAGCTCTGCTCTTTTAGAAGCTCACTGAATTTCGTTATCTCATCGTCTTCGCCAGATACCACACAAAGTTTTCCTGAGTTTACAGCTGCTATAGATAATGTTTTAGGAAGAATTTTTTCTAAGGATTCTTGATCAATCCTCACAGTAAGCATGCTCCCTTTTGGAAGTCCGCTGACCAGAATACCCCGCATTGAAACCAATTTCAAGGCATCTTCTAAACTGAATACTCCGGCTAAATGAGCACCTACAAATTCCCCAAGGCTATGTCCGCATAATACGGTAGGCTGTATTCCCCAGCTCATCCATAATTGTGAAAGGGCATATTCTATGGTAAATAATGCAGGTTGTGTATAACGCGTATCTCTTAACTTGTTTTCCGCATCTTCAGAATTCGCATCCTGAAAAATGATTTCTCTAATATCTACCTTTATAGTTTCTACCAGTAAATCGGCACAGATATCAACAGCTTCTCTAAAAACGCTTTCCCCATCATATAGGTCTTTACCCATATTTAGATACTGAGAACCCTGACCAGGAAGTAAGAATACAATTTCACTCGGAACGTTTTTTACAATTGATGATTGCATAGCTTTTTTATCACTATCAATCAACAATGCAGAAGCGTCTTTTGTATCACTCGCTAAAATAAATCTACGATTGCTAAAACTAGCTTTAGTAGTACTTAAAGAATAGGCAACATCTGCCAAATTCAATTCTGGTTTAGTATCGATATGTTTTTTAAGTACGCTTTCGAATCCGGCTAAACTAGTTTGTATTTTTGCAGAAATAGGCAATAATTGTAACGGGCGTTGAAATTTGGAAGTCTTCTCCTCCATTTCATATTCCTCTAAAACCACATGAACATTGGTACCACCTACTCCGAATGAACTTACACCTGCTCTTCGCGGACCTTCAACTTCCCACGCGGTTAATGTATTAGTGACGTAAAACGGACTATTTTCAAAATCAATTACAGGATTAGGTTTTTCAAAACCTAAAGAAGGTGGAATTACTTTATGATTAAAGGCTAAGATTGTTTTTATAACACCGGCAACACCCGCTGCTGCAGTCATGTGCCCCATATTACTCTTTACAGAACCAAGACCACAAAAATTCTTTTTTGATTGCGCTCCAAAAGCGAGATTAAGACCATCTATTTCTATAGGATCTCCTAACGGAGTCGCTGTACCATGTGCTTCTACATAGCTAATGGTATCAGGCGAAATATTGGCATCGTCGATAGCACTTTTAATAGCATTTGCCTGACCTTCTGCACTTGGTGCCGTAAAACTTCCTTTACCACCACCATCGTTATTGATACCTACACCTTTAACAACACCATAAATAACATCTCCGTCTTTCTTAGCTTCCTCTAAATTCTTTAAAACGATTACGCCGGCGCCATCACTAAAAACAGTTCCCCTTGCTTGAGCATCAAAAGGTCTGCAATGACCATCTGTACTTAGCATAGAACCCTCTTGATAGAGGTGTCCGCTATTAATAGGAGCGGTAATACTAGAACCACCCGCCAAGGCAACTTCACAATGACCGTTACGTATAGATTCTACGGCTTCGGCAATTGCCAATAATGATGTAGAACATGCTGAATGCACACTAACCGCCGGACCTTTTAAATTTAATTGATACGCGGTTCTTGAAGCCACATAATCTTTCTCGTTCACCGTATCTAACTGCAGTTGCCCAATGCTTTCTACGACCTCACTATTTGGCAATACATTCTTTTTATAATAGGTATTTGTACCTGTACCAGCATATACTCCTACCCTACCTGTATAATGTTCCGGTAAGTGACCAGATTCTTCAAGAGCTTCCCAAGCCAATTCTAAAAATAGACGTTGTTGGGGATCCATAGCTTCTGCCAATTTAGGCGTTAAACCAAAGAAACGGGCATCGAACATTTTTGCAGAAGGCACAACACCCCTTGCAGCAACATATAAAGGATCGTTTCGTAAAGATGCCGGAATACTTTGATCTAATTCTTCTTTCGTGAAAAATGAAATCGTTTCTTTTCCATTTTTTAAGACATCCCAAAATTCATCAATGGTATTTACACCAGGAAACCGACCTGCCATACCCACAATAGCAACATCGTTAGACTGGTTTTTATTTTTTACTTTGCGTTTACTAGAAAACAATGCTGTCTTCTTATCGCCTCCCATAAATTCTGAAAGAGCTGCAATAGTAGTATGCTGGTATAATTTGGTTACCGGTATTCTTACTTGAAGCGTTTTCATGATAGCATTAACTACCTTTTGTGCTACAATAGAAGTACCGCCCATTTCAAAGAAGTTATCATCTAAACCAATACCTGATACTTTTAGTTCTTTTTCCCAAATACTGGCAAGACCTTTTTCAACCTTTGTTCGTGGCTTTCTAAATATGACGTCTGAAGTTGATCTAACGTAGCTTGGCTCCGGTAATTTTTCTTTATCTATTTTACCGTTTGAGTTTGTTGGAAACTCATCTACCCACATAAAAAATGTAGGTACCATAAACTCTGGTAGTTTCTCAACAAGTTCTTTTCTAATACTACTTATTTCAGGTTTTTCACCTTCAGCTAAAAGGTAGGCGACCAATCTGGCTTCACCTTCTTCATTTGTATTAGGCAAGACCACGGTACGTTTTATACCCGAAATGGCATCAATAGAAGATTCAATTTCCCCTAATTCCACTCTGTGTCCACGAATCTTAACTTGGTGATCTATTCTACCAATGTATTCTAAGGTTCCGTCGGCAAGCCTTCTTACCAAATCACCTGAACGATACATTTTTTCTCCCTGTTCAAAAGGATTATCTATAAATTTCTGATCGGTCAGTTCAGGTCTGTTCAAATAACCTCTTGCCAAACCATGACCAGAAATACATAATTCACCAATAACACCAATAGGTTGTAATTGGTTATTGGTATTTACCACATGAGAAGATAATGTTGATATGCAATTACCAATATTAGAAACATTGGTTCTAATATCTTCATCATCAATAATATTAAAGGTTGTAAATATGGTCGTTTCTGTAATACCGTACCCATTTACAAATTGAATACTTGGAAACTTACGATACCATTTTTCTAGATACTTAGGAAATAGTGCCTCACCGCCAAAAATGACATATCGCAAGTTTAAATCGATATCACCCGAAGGTAGACTACCCATAATGTTTAAAAAGGAAGATGGTGTTTGATTTAAAATCGTCACCTTTTCTTTAATCACTAAAGACATGAATTCGTATGGGTCCTTAATCACCTCTTTTGAAGGAATAATAAGCTTACCTCCAAACAACAAAGCTCCGTACATTTCCCAAACCGAGAAATCGAAACAATACGAATGGAACATGGTCCAAACATCATTCTCATTAAAATCATAGAACTGATTGTCGTTGACGAACAGACTAACAATATTTCTATGTTCTAATTGTACACCTTTAGGCTTACCCGTAGTACCAGAAGTATAAATAATATATATTAAATCGTTAGGCTCTAATTTGATGTCTTTAACATCTTCAGTAGAATACGTATCACGAGTTGCCTTAAATTCTTCTATTGCGGCTGCATCAACAGTAAAATCGCAATTACTATCTTCTTTAATGTAATCGATTCGCTCAATAGGGTAATTAGGATCTACCGGCACATATACTGCCCCAGCCTTCATAATACCCATCATACTTACGATCAACCATTCGCTACGTTCTAATAGTAAACAAGCAAAATCACCTTTGGTGGCGCCATGTTTTTTAATAAGATAGTCTGCAAATTGATTCGATATTTTATGTAGCTCATCATATGTTAAACTAGTACCGCCATAAACTACAGCAGTATTATTAGGAGTCTTAGCAGCCTGTTCATTTAAAAGATCAACAATAGTTTTCTCTCTTGGATAGTTTACAGCAGGCTTGTTAAAATCGCTCAACAAAGTATCGCGTTCTTTTTTAGAAAGGAAATCAATATTTCCTACAGGAGTTGATGGCTGCTCAATTAAACGTGACACTAAAGTCTTAAAGTGAACCATGAACTGTTGAATCAAATCTTTATCGAAAATATTTTCATTGAAAACAACATCTAATTTGAAATGTTCATCAGCAAGGTGTAATACTACCTTGATATTTGAATTAGAATCAACAGTACCAATAAACTCAATGGCATCAGTAACACTAATATCTTTTGAAATAACAGATTGATCTTTTTGAGAATTTATAGACAGAACAAAATCTAAAATAGCATTTTCCCCGTTCTCTTTTACAAGATTGAAATCTTTAATAAATTTATCGGTAGGATATATATTCGCTTTATTTGAAGCAAGTATTTTTTTTGTTTGATTGCTTAACGTATTAAAGTCTACAGCAGGAGCTATAGTATTTCTAAATAGAAATAAATTATTTTGCTTATTATCGTTATCATCAATGGTTAAACCAAAAGCGATATCTAATTGATTAGTGTATCTCTGTAGCTGAACACTTAATGCAGTAATTAAAAAAGACTCTATGCTATCTTTAGCTGTATAAGCTTTTATTTGGCTAGTTACATCAGCAGAAAAATGAGTACGCAACGTTGATCCTTGACCTACGCTTTCTTTTACGGTAAGCTTTCTACTTGGCAGGTCTAATAATTTTACATCATCTAATAAAATATTCTTCCAATATGCTATTGTAGAATCAGTTATTAAATTCACTTTTTTGGCTTCCATTGTAAAATAATAATTAGGTATAGACTTGTGGGTTTCCTATTTACATATCGGTTAAAGAAAAAATATCAATCTTCTTCAAACAGTTTATGAATAACTTCATAATTAAATAAAAATTTTAGTCTTGTCGTGTACTTAAAGTACAACTCAATAAAAAATCTGAACAAATAATGTAAATATTCAATGAAGTAAAACTACAGAATATCATGAACATTTCAATCTTACAAAAGATTTAAAGTAGTTGAAATACACTCAATATTTCAATATAATAAATTGATAATCAATTAATTATAATTTTTATGCGGTTACTTCATTTATTTTATGATCAGAAAATTTCATCGACAAATAAATGACGTTCTTCGAAACTCAAATAGGTTTTAAAAATGTTGGAATAATTCTATGGATTATGTACAGATATCTTCGGTCAATGGTTTTGCCTAAATCATCATTACGTCTATAATTTACTACCTTATAACCTTAAACATTTTTATCAAGAACCTTTTGCAAGGTGGTGGCTAAAACCATATCATTAGGCGGGCTAAACATACTCAGGTGATCTCCTGGCACATAATGTAGCTCAATTCCGTTTTCCGCAAATGATTTCCAGCCAAGATTTACACTATCGTGCGTGTAATCAATTACATCTTCGATTCTAAATAAGTCGACCTTTATAGGCAATGGTTTTAAATGATAGCTATCAACAACTTTATTATGCTCAATAATTCGGCTTTCATACTCCCAATCATAATCCGTTTTGGATACTGTAGCTTTATCCTTCTTTAATCTTAAGTACAATTTCTTCAAGTTAGCTTTAGTGACTCCAATTCTATATTTAAACCCTTCTACACTTGATAATTGCTTTAAAACATGCAGGGTCTTGTTAGCCAAATAATTACCATAAGCTATCTTTTTACCTAAACTGGTACTTTTACCATAATGGGCATATGCGTAGGTATCTAACAATACCAAAGCAGAAATCTCTTCCCCTTTTGCCATTAATTGTTTTGCCATTTCATAGGCGATTATACCCCCAGAAGAATAACCCGCTAATTGATAAGGTCCTTTTGGTTGTGTTGCCAAAAGAGACTCATTATAATGTGCTGCTATTTCTTCTACAGAAGTCAATAATTCTTCCTTACCATCTAAACCTTTAGCCTGAAAAGCATAAATAGGCTGATCAGGATCGATATTATGCTTTAGGGTTTTAAATGAAAGTATATTTAACCCTGCACCGTGTACTATAAATAGTGGTGTTTTAGATCCGTTTTTTTGAATGGGCACCATTGAATCCCAGGTTACGGTATTCTCCTCAATCTTTAACAAACTAGCCAGACTTTTAACCGTTGAATATTCGAATAAAGAGGATAATGGCAAGCGTTGACCAGATTTTTCTTCTAGCCTAGTCATTACTTTTGCCGCAATCAACGAATGCCCACCTAATTCAAAGAAATCATCGTTTAGGTTAACATTGTCTAAAAACAAACACTCTTTCCATACTTCAGAAACTAATTTTTCAGCCTTTGTAAACGGTTGAATAGTCTCTATTTTATTAGTGATAACATTTGTGTCTTCTGGCAGACTTTTTCTATCTAATTTACCATTTAAGGTAATTGGTAATTCATCTAATTTAATATAATCATGAGGCAACATAAAAACTGGTAATTCCGCTGCTAATTGCTTTTTCCAAAGCGTAACATCAGTATTCCAATCGCTGCCTTCATAAACTACATAAGCTTTTAACGCATTATTTCTAACATCTGTAGCAACTGATTGAATCCCTTTGAGTTTACTTAAAGAATGCTCAATCTCACCTAATTCAATTCTATGTCCGCGAACTTTTACTTGACCATCTTTACGACCCAAACATTCGATCTGACCTTTTGGCAAAAGCTTACCTAAATCGCCAGACAAATACATTTTAGTGGTCGTTTCTGCTTGAAAAGTATTGTTCACGAAACGCTCATTGGTCAGTTCTTCTTGTCCTAAATATCCATTGGTCACCCCGTCACCGCCAATTACGATTTCTCCGACTTCCCCGGTTCTCACTGGTTTACCGTTAGCATCTAGAATATAAATATCTGTATTTGCAATAGGCTTGCCTATGGTAATAGGATCATCTTGATCTGTAATTTTAGTAAGTATGCAGCAAACAGTAGTTTCCGTCGGACCATAAATATTCCATACTTCATCAACCTTTTCTAGCAACTTTAATGAAAGTGCTTTAGAAACCGGTTCGCCACCAATAAGTGCTTTAATATGCAATGGTTTTTTCCAACCAGAGTCTAATAAAATTTGCCATATTGTTGGTGTTCCCCAAATAACGGTAATGTTATCTTCAATTGCTTTTTGTAATAATAGGTGTCCATCTTTTCTTGTTTCCTCATCGACTAATACCACACTGGCACCATGAACCAATGGCAAGAAAATCTCCATCACCATTGCATCAAAAGAGATGGTTGTGGTTGCAAATATCTTATCCTTCGATGTAATACCAGGCTCATTGCCCATTGAAAACAAAAGGTTTACAACATTATTATGAGTGACCTGAACTCCCTTTGGCTTTCCTGTAGATCCAGAAGTATATATAATGTAAGCTCCTTCATCAGAAGCTACGCTTACATCAATTATAGTTTCACTGGTTTCATTTGCTTTGACCCGTATATCTTCAATGAAAATCGTTTTAGCACCATGTTCTAGCGCCTGTTTTGATGTATCGCAAATAAAGAAAGAAGATATAGCATCTGAAATCATCAATAAAGTACGATTATCTGGGTAGCCAGTATCTATCGGCACATATCTAGCTCCACACTGAAGAATTGCAAATAGCGTCGCAATTAACTCGGGCGACCTTTCCAATGAAATAGCAACTGTATCTCCTGATCTTATGCCTTTTTCCCAAAGGTACACAGCAGTACTATTAATTTTTCGCTGCAACTCTGCATAGGTAACCTTTTCGTTTTTAAATTCTAATGCAATTGCTGTTGGCGTACTTGTAGCCTGCTTATATAACAATTCATGAAGCGTAGTATTAGGATAGTCTAATGACACTCCCGTTACAATACTATCTTCATTTGATCTGTTTAGTATTTCAGCTAATTTAGCATTAGGCTGTTCAATCAATTTATTTAAAATAGCATTGAAAGATTCGCCCATAGCATGTATGGTACTTTCTTTAAATAAGTTGGTATTATATGACCATTCTAAAACTATATTGTCTTTCGACCCTGTTGCATTCAAGAATAACTCGAAAGTTTCATACTCCCGTTCGTTACTATGGTATTGATACAAAAGGCCTTCAAAAGTAACACCATCGTCCAAATCCATATCAACATTGAATACTACAGGTACCAATGGTACTCTACCTGGAGTTCTAGGAATGTTAAGCTTTTTTAGCAAGCTACCAAATGACAATTCTTGATTCTCGAAAGCATCAAAGTTAGCAGATTTTCTTTTCTTTAAATAGTCTATAAAACTGTCGTCAATGTCCAGATTACTCTTCATCGGTAACAACTTCACACAATGCCCTACAAGATGCTTTGCGCCCATAGAAGATTGCCCTGCAACAGGCAACCCAAGTACAATACCTTCTTGCTGGGTAATCTTATATAGTAATATTTCAAAAGCGGCCATTAAGGTCAGTACCAAACTAGAGTTACCCTTAATACCTGTTTCTTTGATACCCTTTAATACACGTTTATCTAATAATTGATTAATTCGCGCACCGTTATAGGTTCTCTTGGTTATCTGTTTAAAATCTGTAGGAAGATTAGTTTTCGGTATATCGTTTTGAAAGACATTCAACCAGTATTGTTCCGTTTGATTGAATTCTGGACTTATTTTTATTTCATTTTGATGCGCCACATATTCAGTATACGGCACAGCATCAGGAAGGTTATGAGGTACATTTTTGACCTTTGCAGAGTACAAAGCTCCTAATTCTTGCATGATAATACCTAAAGACCAACCGTCACAAACAATATGATGCGTGGTCATTATAAACTGAAATTTATCAGCTTCTATTCTAAGAACCGCAAATCGTATTAATGCTTCTTTAGTTAGGTCAAATGCCTTACCAGTATCGTTTTTGGTATAATCTTTTATTGCAGCTTCCTTATCTTGAGCAGACAAACCAGCATAGTCTTGTAAATCTAAGTTTGCGATGATGGAAGCAAAAACATTAATAAACTTTCCATCGGGACTAAATACAGAACGTAAAGATTCATGTCGACTAATTAGCATGTCAACAGACCATTGCAATGCGGTAATATCTAAATCACCTTCAAATTCAATAGTTAATGAGAGGTTATACGCTTTATTTGCATCGTCACCACCAAAATAACAAGAATACCAAATCTCTTCTTGCGCATCTGTAGTATGCAGAATATGTTTTATCTCTGGACCTTCAAAAGGGTTAAAATGTGTCAGTACTTCCAAGATTGTTTAATAATATAGGTTGTTGCAATTCAAAATTTCGGGAAACCAACAGTCACAAAGATCTTATAATTTAAAGTTGCTTTAGTCTTTTAATCAGGTATTTACTACTTCAGTAAAATAAACAAAAGCTCTAGAACTTATTAAATTATCAGCATCATGGCTGTGATTAATATTTACAATTATAACATTGTGCGATAAATATATTATTAATCTATAGAATAGAAATTTAGTTTCGCTGACTTGTAGTGAATACTAGATGTGTGTTTAAATTTGAAGAAAAAGCCGAAATATTATTGAGATTTTTAAGCTTATAAACACTTAATAATTCGCTAAAAATTGAGAGTGCGATAAGCCATTACGTTTATTTTTAAAACACAAAAGTGCGGTAATGAATTACCTAAAATTCATTACCGCACTTTATATTAAGTACCAATTGAGCACTATCTATTTAAAACAGAAAACACGTTCATATAGAAAATATTCTCATCATCTAATCGCCTAAACTTTCAACAACCTTTCAGTCATAATTTTGGCGTACAAAATTTGATTTTGCTCAATGGAGTTGAATCCATTTTGAACTTTTGCACTCTTAGATTTTTCACGAACCAATACATTATCGGTCTCGTTATTCTTTGCACTTTTCTTTAACCTAAAATAAGGTTTAAGGTGCATGTAGCAATCCTCAAGAGAAACTAACTTTTTCTTCTGATAAGAAGATGCTAGTTTCCCGTTTAAAATGTTAGATATCATCATATGGTGGTTTAAGTTGATAAAATAACGGGGAAAAACAATAAAAATTTTAAATCAAAATTTAAATCCCATTCCTAATACACAAGAGATGTCTGTAAAACTTTGATGAAATAAACTTAAGCTAAATATTAATAACTACACTGCTCTTGTATGAATTTTACTAAAATTTAACATTATTTATTGCAATTTGATAACGGTATATTGGTCATTTAGGAATCTCTAGGTCAATTAAGTAAAGCTAGGGTTATTCCATATTCCACTACATATATAGTAGTTTAAATTCAATCATTACCAATGTAAATTAACTAAGCACATAGCTACAAAGTAAAATTTGACAATTACCACGAAGTCAAGTAGGGCAAAGGCTACAATACGATTACATATCACTTATCAATAATTAAATACTATAACCTATAAAGTATCCTTTATATTAAATATATCAACGATTAATTAAATGAGACATTAACAAAGAAACTCTACATTTATCCAGATATCATTACTATTACAGCACATTACTATTATGTAAATAGCACAAAAACACAGTTTAACGATTATATCATTAATTGGTCTAAGGTTTGTTTGCATTGATCTATAAAAAACAAATAATATCCTAAATTTGCTACACAACCATTAACCATAGTTAAAAGATTAAGAATTTTTACACCTAATCTAGTGACTTCCGATACTTTAATTATTGTTATCACGTTAATGGTAAAAATTGAGCTTTTGCCTTCAATAATCTAGTTATACTAATTAAGAAACAATCGTTTAATTTTCGTAAACTATTACGCTATTATTTAGATTATAGCCTAAAACGATAATACTAGGAATAGTTGAAATTTAAATTAAAAAAACATTTATAAATCCATTTTACAAGAGTATGAAAGTAGCATTAATTACCGGAGTCACAGGTCAAGACGGCGCCTATTTGAGTGAGTTTTTATTAAAAAAAGGGTATCAAGTACACGGTCTTAAAAGAAGAGCGTCTATGTTTAATACAGACAGAATTGATCACCTTTATCAAGATCCACATATTGAGAATAGAAATTTTGTACTTCACTATGGTGATATGACAGATAGTACTAATCTTATTAGATTAATACAAGAAATTCAACCAGATGAGATTTATAACCTAGCGGCAATGAGCCACGTGCAAGTATCATTTGAAGTTCCAGAATATACGGGTAATGCTGATGGTTTAGGTACTTTAAGAATTCTAGATGCTGTTCGTTTATTAGGTTTAACTGAAAAAACACGTATTTACCAGGCATCTACGTCAGAGTTGTATGGTAAAGTGCAAGAAGTTCCACAATCAGAAACTACTCCTTTTTACCCACGTAGCCCATATGCTGTTGCAAAAATGTACGCATATTGGATTACAGTAAACTACAGAGAAGCATATAACATGTTTGCATGTAACGGTATTCTTTTTAACCACGAGTCCCCTATTAGAGGAGAAACTTTTGTTACAAGAAAAATTACCAGAGCAGCTGCAAGAATTGGTTTAGGCTTACAAGACAAAATTTATTTAGGTAATCTAGATGCGCAACGAGATTGGGGTCATGCCAAAGATTATGTTCGCATGATGTGGATGATTCTTCAAGCTGATGAAGCAGAAGATTGGGTAATTGCAACGGGTAAAACTACTCCGGTACGTGAATTCGTAAGAATGGCGTTTGCAGAAATGGGTATTGAACTAGAATTTAAAGGTGAAGGTATTGAAGAGAAAGGATATGTGAAATCATGTTCAAATCCTGATATTCAAGTAGAAATAGGAAAAGAAATTCTTGCTGTTGACCCTAAATACTTTAGACCAACAGAAGTTGAATTATTAATTGGTGATGCTACAAAAGCAAATACTAAATTAGGGTGGATTCCTGAATATGACTTACAGGGGTTAGTAAAAGACATGATGACAAATGATCTTAAATTGATGCAAAAAGATCAGTACTTAAAAGATGGTGGCTACGTAACATTCAATTATTTTGAGTAAGATTTCATAAACATTTATACGTCTAATAAGTAGGTAAATTATACCAAATGTTAAATAAAGAAGCTAAAATATATATCGCAGGTCACCGAGGTCTTGTTGGCAGTGCAATCGTTAAAAATCTTGAAAGTAAGGGCTACTCAAATCTAATCTTTAAAACACATAAAGAATTAGATTTGACCAACCCAACAAAGGTTGCTGAGTTTTTTGAAACTGAGAAACCAGCATACGTCATCTTGGCTGCTGCGAAAGTTGGTGGTATTGTAGCAAACAATACTTACAGGGCAGATTTCATTTATGAGAATCTAATGATTCAAAACAATGTAATCCACCAAAGTTATCTTCATGGCGTAAAGAAGTTACTCTTTTTAGGGAGTACTTGTATTTATCCTAAAAATTGTCCTCAACCAATGAAAGAGGACTATTTATTGACAGATACGCTAGAGTACACAAACGAACCATATGCTATTGCTAAAATAGCAGGTATTAAAATGTGTGAGAGTTACAATCTGCAGTATGGCACAAACTTTATATCTGTGATGCCAACAAATTTGTACGGACCTAATGATAATTTCGATTTAGAAAAATCGCATGTATTACCTGCATTAATTAGAAAAATGCACTTAGGTAAAGCATTAGAGAATAACAATTGGGACGTTATCGCTTCAGATTTAAATGCTTTACCTATTGAAGGCGTTACTGGAAGTTCATCTAAAGAAGAAATTATTTCCGCATTGGATAAGTACGGCATTAAGATGAAAGATAATACCGTTCACTTAGAAATATGGGGTACAGGAAACCCGATGAGAGAATTTCTTTGGAGTGAAGACATGGCAGATGCCTGTGTTTTCTTAATGGAGCAACGCGATTTTAAAGATTGTTACTCGCAGGACAACAAAGAGGTTAGAAATACGCACATTAATATAGGCACCGGTATTGATATTTCAATTAAAGATTTGGCTTTGCTAATTCAGCAAACTATAGATTTTAAAGGCGAATTATATTTTAATACTGAAAAGCCAGACGGTACAATGAAAAAGTTAACAGACCCAGGCAAATTACATGACCTTGGCTGGAAACATACCATTTCATTAGAACAAGGTGTACAGCAAGTATATTCTTGGTATACCAAAAAGAATTAACCATTCTTTAAAATAACAGATTTCTATCAACCCCAAAATTTACAACTAGCCAATAGTTGCAAACTATTGGCTAGTGTAATAACCTATCATTAGCTATTTTACCAACCATTTCAAAAGCTAAAATGAAGAAATCGCTTTTTATTATACCAATCTCGTTGATAGTCCATATTTTGATTATCAACCTTACGTTATATGTATATACTCCTGAAACATACTTAAATGTATTCAGTGTATTATACTATAATATAGCTTGGTTAATAACTACTTACAGTTTAAATTTTTATCCTACTGCAAGACGAGATGGCTTTATGACCAATTTAAAAAGTTTCTTAAAACTTTTTATCATTTATGGTTTGGTTTACTTTACGTCCTTTGTTTTCTTCGGGTTAAATTCCTATTCTACCTCTCACTTATTTCATGGATATTTTCAAATTTGCGCCCTGCTAACCCTATTTAGAGTGTTATTCTATTTGGCTAGAAATATATATCGAAAAAGAGGATACAATACTACCAGAGTAGTTGTCATTGGCAGAGATAGAAATTTACCAAAACTGAAACGCATTTTTGATAATCCACAATATGGGTATTCATATATGGGTTATTTTGACAATACCAAATCTGAGAACAAATCTTGTTTAGGAGATATTGAAAGTTCTTTCAATTATATTTTTGAAAATAATGTTGAAGAAGTGTACTGTATGGCTTCTAAACTATCTAAAGCTGAAATACAGTATGTAATGAAAATTGCCGATAATAGTCTTAAAAGAATAAAGATCATTCCAGATAATAAAGAATTATTCTCTAGCGCTATGTCGATAGAATTATATGGTGCTGTTCCTATTTTAAACTTAAGGGCATCACCATTAGATTTAGATTATTCCAACATGATCAAACGTATTTTTGATATTCTAATATCAAGCTTTGCAATAGTGTTTGTGTTGTCATGGTTAACGCCGCTAGTATATATATTAATGAAAATTGATTCTAAAGGTCCGTTGTTTTTTAAACAGCAGCGCCACGGAGTCAATAGAGATGTTTTTTGGTGCTACAAATTTAGGTCCATGACCAAGAGTACTACTAGTGATACACAAATGGCTACTAAAAATGATGAAAGAGTTACTAAATTGGGTAAAATCTTAAGGAAAACAAGCATAGACGAACTACCTCAATTTTTTAATGTACTAATGGGCGACATGAGTGTTGTTGGTCCTAGACCACATATGGTTGTACATACCCAAGAGTATGAAAACTCTGTAGATAGATATTTGGTAAGGCACTTTATAAAACCAGGCATTACAGGCTTAGCTCAAATTCAAGGCTGTAGAGGAGAAATACTTGATCGTTCCGATATTGTAAATAGAGTACGGTATGATATTTTTTATATGGAAAAATGGTCTCTTGCCTTAGATGCCAAAATTGTATTCTTAACAATTTACAATGCTATTAAAGGGGAAGCCAAAGCCTATTAATTACTTCTTTTTAAATAGCATCTTAACGCCATTGAAGAGTAACAGTGCTACAAAACCTACAATTAGCCCCACCACAAACTCTACTAGCATACTAGGTACATTCGGAAGAAAATGATGAAAGAAATCAATATTATGGACAAATATTCCGCCCGAAACTAATAGTAAAGCTATAGTTCCTATAACCGACAAAGCCTTAATTACTTTAGGTAGTGCATTAACAAAGAATCGACCTATTTTATCAGAGATACTATTCTCTTCTTCGTTCAGGTTAATTAATCGTGTACCAAACTCATCCATTCGTACAATTAGCGCTACAATACCATAAACACCTACAGTAGCTAAAAGTGCCACAACAGATACTACTGCAATTTGGGTCACTAAAGGCTCTTTTATCACCGAACCTAATGCAATGATAACTATTTCAATAGATAAAATAAAATCAGTTACTATAGCAGATTTCACTTTTGTTTTCTCCAATTCCAGAATTTCTTCCTTAGTCATGGACTTCGCTTCAGCAGCTATATGGTCATGCTCATGAGGCACAAAAAATTCGTGTATTTTTTCGGCACCTTCAAATGCAAGGTAAATGCCACCTAATACTAAAACTACGGTTACCGCCCAAGGCAAAAAAGCACTTAATAAAAAGGCAATAGGCAGAATGATAATTTTGTTCAACAAAGACCCTTTGGTAATAGCCCATAATACTGGTAATTCTCGTTGAGAGACAAACCCTGATGCTTTTTCTGCATTCACGGCTAAATCATCGCCTAAAATACCAGCCGTCTTCTTAGTGGCTATTTTACTCATTGCCGCTACATCATCTAAAAGCGCTGCTACATCATCTAAAATCGCAAAAAAACCTGAAGCCATGTATTTCTAATTTTGATCAAAAATAAATTAACCAATTCATTTATGGGAATTCTATTCGTAAAAAATAACCCAACATTAATTTCTATAAATAAAAATTAATGTTGGGTTTAAAAATTTTTGTTTGAAATTGATATTAATATATTTCTATATGATAAAGAAAAATCTCATAACAAAAAGTTATATAAGTTAAGATTCCGCTTATAGACCAGCAAAAAAGTATTTGAGAAAATTTATAATGTTATCTGAGATTTCTAAGAATTGGCGTGCTCTTACTATACTTATGCTAGTATAATTACTTTTTAAAAAACCAAGTAGTAGGATTATCATCTACCTCTTGGATTTCAATTTCATCATTTTCTTTTTTCATAACAAAACTTTCATTGACAGAAGAAGTTAATACATAATTATTTTCCGATTTTTCTTCCCATATACCGATATATGCTCCACGGTCATCTAATTCGCAATTCTCTCCATTGTAATTAAGCCAAGACCATGTATTATCATCTTTAAATGTAATACGATTTCTTGTGTTACATTCGTTTTTCCCACTAACCCCATTTCTAATAACATTGACTTGTGCCCATGTATTGATCACTGGGTAGTTAATAGGTTCCTCAGCATCCTTTGAACAACAGATAAACAGAAATGAAATTGCAATTAAATATATTTTTTTCATAAAAACTTACTTTAATTAACTCTAAAATACAGATATATTTAAAATTATATCTATCTCGATTTAAACAGTGAACTAATACACTCCTAAAATTAAATCTTTTGTGACTAATAAGTATAAATAAAAGTACACTGCAATTTGATTGAGCCATCTAAGCTCGAATCTTGCATTTATCGACTATTATAAGATCGTACGTAAACTTGTAAAAAAACGACATGACCATGGTAAAATTACAAATTCAATATCAATACGAATTAGTTGGAAAACTTAAATAACAGTATTACTAAAAGTTTAAGCACCATAATCATAGCCATATCCATAAGAGGAATCTTTTGATTTTACATCATTTAAAACAAGAGCTATATTTTTAAGCTTCCTCGATTTTTCAATTTCCTCTATTAAACCGACAAAACTCTTTTTTGTTACATTAACTCTTAACATATATAAGGTTAAATCTGCATATTTGCCCATCACAAATGTATCCGCTAATTGCAGCACTGGTGCAGTATCAACAATGATATAATCAAACTGATTTTTCAATTCTTTAAACATATCACCTAACTTAACGCTTTTTAATAGCTGAATTGGGTTACTTGGAATAGCACCGGTATACATAAATTTAAGGTTGTTATGTAAATCGGTATCCTGAATGTAATCTTGAACAATTAAACTGGTATCTTTTAAGTAGGTACTCAACCCATTACCACCATCCGCATTTTTCTGATAACGATGTAATTGTGGGTTTCTTAAATCACCTCCTATTACAATTACTTTATTGCCTTCAGAAGCTAGAGTAATTCCCAGATTTACAGATGCAAAAGTCTTCCCCTCTCCTTTTAAAGATGAGGTGATAAAAATACATTTGGATGTTCCTACTGAATTCGTGTTTTCTACCAAGTGTTGAACACTAGAAGCTAGAATATTAAAAGATTCCGATAGAACTGTACGTACATTAGGTTCAATAACCGAAGACTGTTGAGGTAAAATATGAGGCAACTCACTTAAAAGCGCTAAATCTTTTGCTTCCTTTTTTACGTCCTCACTATTCTGCAATTTATCATTTAGTAGTGAAATGGCATTTATTGTTAAAAAAGGTAATAATAGCCCTATAAACAAAGCTCCCATAATCACAATTTTTGAATTAGGAGAAACCGGAGCACTCAAGGCGTAAGCTTTATCTACTATTTTTGCTTTAGGCGCACTTGCCGCTAATGACAATGAATTTTCCTCACGTTTTTGTAATAAAAAGAGATAAAGTGCCTCTTTTATATTCTGTTGACGCTCTATACCTCTATAAGCACGTTCTTGAGCCGGCACATCTGAAATTTGTGAAGCTAAAACCCCTGATTGTCGATCTAGATTATTCTTTTTAATTCTCAAATTAGACTGCATTCTACTTAAACTTTGCATTACATTATCCCTAATCTGATCTATTTCGTTAGTCAGACCTATAACTAAAGGATTTTGTTCACTTGCACTTTTTAGCAATCTATTTCTTTCTAATACTTTTGAATTAAATTCTTGAATCAAACCATTAGTACCCGAATCGTCAATACCCATATTAGTAGGTAATAAACTAGCTTTATTATTCTTGAGATGATTGACCAATGCAGTAGTCAATTCTAGCTCTGTACTAATTCGTTGCTGTTCATTATTATAATCACTTACATTCTGAACAATCAATTGAGACTCTGTTTCAATATTTGTCAATAGATTAGATTCCTTAAACTGTTCTTTACCCGTCTCAACCGAATCAAGTTCTGAATTTATAATAGCTAAACGTTCATCAATAAAGAAAGCTGTGTTACGGGCAATTAAATCTTTATCTTCAATAGCCTCTTGGTTGTATTCAAAAACCAATTGATCCAAAACGTCTTTAGCCCTTAGCGGATATTGTTCGACCAATGATAATTGAATCATTGTTGAGTTTTTATCCATAAGACCGACATTTAATCTAGCAGCTAATGATGATGCAATACTTTCTATACTATAAATTAGAACTTTCACACTTTTAAAGTTCCCTTCCTCATCAACTCGGTGTTCCGAATTTTCATTTTTCTCAATAAAAAATTTAATATACTCTAGGTCCACTATTTCACCTATTTTGCTGATTATAGTAGTATCACTATCACCCAAAACAATTTCTACCTCCTTTTCATTAAGATACCTTATTGTAAATTCATTTTTTTCTAGTTTTATAGCTTTTTTGAGTAAATTATCATCTAAGGATGCCGTTTTAATTATGTAAGGACTATTTTTATAATAATCCTTTGAAAAGAAATCCTTTGTTTGAACATATTTCACATTTAAATCTAACGCTTTTACAGCATTATGCATTAATCGTTTTGACCGTAACAAACCAAGTTCGTTTTCTATACTACTTGTTGAGAATCCACTCAATAAAGACAAATCTGCAAAACCTGAACCTGCCGCTGGACCTTTACTTTTTTCACCTTCAATAATTACGGTAGCAACAGCCATATAGTTAGATTTGGTAAAAGTCAAGTAAAGGAGTCCAAATAACATACAAAGACCTATACATGTTACAAACCAAGGCCAATAATTTAAATAACGGTCTATAATAGCTCTAAAATTAACACCTTCCGGCTCTTCTGAATAGAAATCGTAATTCTCTTTATTCATTTTAAAATTGTAATGATATTTTATATTTTTTCAATTTAACTTCTTGTCAAACATAAATATTAAAATAATGTAAACTAATTTAAGCTTCTTTAATCTTTTTTAATGCCAACCTCACTATATTATTCCCTTCTGAGAATCATTAAAAAAAATATTTAGCTATTTAAAAAGAAAAAACAGAATAATTAATACGCCTTGTCTTCCCCTTTTAAAATATTATATACGGTGTAAAACAAAATATGTAAATCCATACCCAATGACCATTTCTCGACATAAAAGATATCTAAACGAGTTCTATTTTTAATATCAGATTTTTTCAAAATCTCTCCCCTATAACCTTTTACTTGAGCCAAACCAGTGATACCTGGCTTAACAAAATGTCTTACAAGATATTTATCAACCGATTTCTCAAAATCTGAAGTGTGCACTACCATATGTGGCCTAGGACCTACAACACTCATATCACCTTTAAAAACATTAATAAATTGTGGTAATTCATCTAAACTGGTTTTACGTATAAATTTTCCAATTTTAGTGACCCTCATATCTCCTTTTTTCGCCATTACCTTATCAGAATCTGTATTTACGGTCATGGATCGATACTTATAACATGAAAATGTTTTACGCTTATATCCATGCCTAGATTGTTTAAAATAAAAGTCACCAGGAGAATCAAGCTTGATAAGAATATATAATATAGGTGTAAGCCATGAAAGAACCAAAACAATAACCAAGCTTGAAAAAATGATATCGAAGGCCCGTTTAGTTATACGTGCGTATTCCGTATCTAAAGGTACATTACGTAAATTAAGGACAGGTGTTGTACTATATGACTCTAAAGACATGGCGCGATTAAAAACGTCCATGTCATTTAATATAACCTTAAATCTTATTAAATTATTATCAGCAAAGTCTACAAAATTCTTTAATTCAGTTTCGTTAAAATTAGAAGCAACACAATAGATAATATCAACATCGTAATTTAAGATATATGCAAAACTGTTCGTTATTGGTCCTAAATAAGTCGGGCTCTTTGATTCTTTATCTGAAAAATAACCCATATAATGATACCCAAAAGAAGGGTTATCAAAAACTTTTCTGATTTTTTTTAAATTTCTATCTCTTCCTAATACAATAACTTTAACATTATTACCTCCTGTAATCCTGTATTTCCCTCTCAACCAGTAAAATACAACTCTATACCATAAAATACATAAAGTCAAAATTCCAAACACTAGATACTGGTACCCTAAAACAGCTATGGTTTCACCTTTAATTGAAAATAAAGCGAAGTAAGAAAGAAAATAAACGAAAAGGACTTGAATTATTTTATGAAACCTAGTAAAAAATAATTCCTGTCTTTCCGTTGGGTAAAAGTTCAAGAAAAATGTAATAAGCAACCAACTTAGATTGTAATAGATAATATTATAAACATTCAAATAAGTATCTGGTGTTAAAACAAATAACACCCCATTAATAATACATAAATGTACAATAATGGATATGGGTATAATAAAATCTGAATTACTATATTTCATCTATTTGTGGGGAAAGCTGTATAATACTTCGGTTTTGAATAATCAATATAACATCATGCAATATTCAAATAAAAAGTCAAAACTCACAATAAAAATCGACAAGGAGGTGTATTAATTGCTCAATAAATTTATTACAACCTATTATACATAAAAGCATTGTAAAAAAGTTGAAGTAGGAGATAATAAATTTGTTTTCCCACAAACCTATATCCTAATTAATTTGCTCCCATGCCTGACCACTACTTTGTAATTGTGTTACGCTTCCTGAAGGAAATTCAGTTCTCCTTATTGACTCAGCATCATTGTAAAAATTACCGCCCGTTATTTGAACTCTAGTATCCTCCAAGGGATTAACAGCATTTTTAGGGCTTGTTTTAATAATATATATTCTACCTACACAAGTACTGGGGTCAGGTAGTGTTACAAATGTAGAGTTAGATATAAGAGTTGTGTGGTGCTCTTCTGTTAGAATCCTAGAAATTCCAATAGGTTTTGAAACTGAACCCTCAATACTAAGAGTGGTAAAATCATCCGAATACCTAGAATCTTGAATCCTATCTATAAATGCTCCAACTTTCAGCTGTTTATTAGTAATATCATAATAAAAGTTAGCGTTATCTTCAGTAGGTTGCGTGTCATCTCCTGCAAAAAAAACTGAACCTTCAGCTCCTGTATGACCACCTGCAGTTATCGCGTCAAGTTGTAATCTGGTTACAAAGTCTTCTGGTGCTGTACCATCTTCACCTTTTACTCGACCTTGAAATTCTGCAACTTGTATGCTAGAATCACCCGTATTTACTGTCAGTTTATCAGTAAGTGTTTTTTCTCCCGCTACCGATTGCGTAGTACTTAAATTTACATGATTTTCAAATTCAGCTACTAAATCCGTTTGATCGACTAATTCTCCAGTTATTGCGCCCCAACTCGCAGCACCACCCGAAGCGTCTAATTGAGCCTTGGTTACAAAATCTTCAGGAGCTGTACCCTGCTCTCCTTTTACTCGACCTAAAAATTCAGCAATTTGGGCGTTTACATCACCTGTATTTATTGTCAGTTTATCAGTAAGTGTTTTCTCGCCCGCTACCGATTGTGTCGTAGTAATGTCTACATAATTATCGAACTCAGAAGCTAAATCGATTTGATCGACTAAATCTCCTGATATTGCACCCCAGCTCGAAGCACCACCTGAAGCATCTAATTGTGCCTTGGTCACAAAATCTTCAGGGGCTGTGCCTTCCTCTCCTTTTACACGACCAAGAAATTCAGCTATTTGAGCGTCAAGATTACCTGTATCTACCGTAAACTTATTAGTGAGTGTTTTTTCGCCTGCTACCGACTGTGTAGTGCTTAGATTTACATAATTTTCAAATTCAGCTGCTATATCTGTTTGATCACTTAAGGAGCCTGTTAACGAGCCCCAAGATATACTATTTGTAATTTCACCAGCGCATAAATTATTCCACTGTATACCATCATAGTAATAAATACATGAGGCATCGGTATTATATACCATAGCACCTTGCAATGGACTTAAAACAAGCATTTGAGATTCTGTCATTCTACTAATCACCAATACTTTAGATGTACTTTCTAGTTCCAGTAAAGATGCCGTATTTATTATTTGTGGGTTATCCCCTATTTTAATTTGTGCACTTACTAAATTAGAAGTAATTAGTAAAAGAATTATAAACGTATTTTTCATAGCATTTATCTAAACCTAAATAAATTCGCTTAAAAAGGTTTTACCAACCCGTAAAACTATAAAAAAAACATGATTACTTCATTTTTCATCGCCTATGTGTGAATAATAACGTTGAATTGAACAACCTGAAATTAAAACTTTAAATTTTCTCTCCCATAAGATTTATACAAGTAATTTTTCAAGAAAGAATCATAAACAATAAATAAAAGATATTATCAACTTAATAAGTTTTTTAACAAAAATTACAAATACTTCGGAATATTTATTTTTATTAAAAAAATATTCCGATAAACAATATGCACTAGCTAATAAATAAAAATCATCCCTCCTTAAAACAAATTATTTTATTACATCTAAAATTTTCAATAATTATAAGAACTCAACTAAACCATATTTTAAGATTGAAAGTTAATTAATCTTCATAATAATTTTCAGTGAATACTTTTATTCTTCGCTCCCATTTACTATTCATAGCATGACTATAGGCCGCAAAAGATTTTTTTCTTCGTAACTCGCCATTAGACTGAAATTGAATTATTGCCTTGGCGATTTCCCTCGCAGTACCTTCACCTTCTGTAGGGTCAATTTTTAATGCACAACTTTCGGGGACCAGATTACGCGCGCCACTAATATTAAGTACAATTAGAGGTAAACTATAGGCCATAGCTTCCATGATTTGTGTACCAGATGTATCTCGTAGCGAACAAAAAAGCATTACATCGGCTTTTTCATATTGCTTTGCTACTTCTTCAAAAGGAATTTTACCCAAAACATTAATTTTTGAGCTATCCAGATTATATTCTTCTATCCAATTTTCAATTAAACCTTCGCTGGTACCACCACCCACTATAGTCAACTTATAAGGAATTTCTTTTGGAACAAAGGAAAGGGCATGCAAAGATAAGTTTAAACCCTTCCTGGGCATTACCCTTCCAACCCAAAGTAAATTAAGACATTCATGCTCCGGTTTGTCGATATACGTTAATAAATTATATTTTTTGGGTATCGCATAAATTTTTGATATTTTACTCTTTGTTACATCAGCAAATTTAGAGTTGTCTAACATTTCTTTGGTTTCAAGATTTGTACAAACAACATATGTAGCTTTCTGTAACGTTTTACGTAAACTTCCACTAAACCTAATCAAATTTCGTGAAACATAACCCCGTATAATCTCTGTTTTCCATGAGTTCCCAAAATAATTCTTAAATACAGGAAGCGCCATTTGACCACCGCCTACTGGTCCAAAGATAATTTTACAATTATCCAGTTTATACAAACAGGTGCCTTGTTGAAAACTACCATATGTAGCATGATGTGCAATATCAAAATTGATATCCTCATGAAGTTGCAAAGCTCGATTAGCAGCTTTTTTTTTCCATAAATAATAGTGTAAATAGACAGATTTTTTATCGGGATCAAAAAGTTTATCATCAAGCCCCAAGGACAATTCTACAAATTCAAAATGTAAATGGGGAAGATTCAAAATCTTATGTTCTCTTTGAATTTTATCTTTATCATCAAAATTGGTCAAACAATATACTGTGTAGCCCATTTCAGCAAGTCCTACAGCCCAATTCCATCCTCTTCCTTCCTCTGACCCTTTACCAGGAGAGCACGCATATGCGCTTAGCAAAATTTTTTTCATGCTTTTATATAAGTATTCTAATTCCTTTTTTTTGACAAAAATATAAAAGTAACATTACTTAAAATTTATATTGATTACAAAAAGAATATATCATATAAAGAGTAATGAACCTTAGGTATTGTAACATATTTTAACAAAATGATTAATATGTAGTTGCTTTTAAAATTCAGCTGAGAACTTTTAATTATATGGAACTAAAAGTAGATATTAATTTTTAGGACATTTACATTTCTCTCACAAATGTAAAACTTTAAAAATATAGTAAACCATCAAAAACAAATCACAGTTACCGAAATATGATTACATCAATCTTTACAAAGATTAATGATAGTAATCAGTAATTTTATAACATTGATTATTACAAGTTATGCTACTTGATTACTATACTTTAACGAAAGCCATTTCTGAAATTATATATTTCAGTGAATTTTTTAATATTTGACAGCTTCATTTCTTTCAAAATGAAACTAAAAAGACATTAGATTATTTTTTTACCTACGGTAACAACCTAGCAATTAGCGTTTAAAAAAATGAGGAAGTTTTTTTGCAAGTTCCAACCCTATTTTTTTGTGGGCCTCATTGTTCCAGTGACCATAATCTTTGTCTATTTCCCAATAGTAAGGGTTTACCCCATCAATTGTTTCCATTTCTTCTAAAAATGGCCTCAAATCAATAGTATTTGCATCTTTCAAAATTTCCTTAACATCAGCAGCTAAAACTCCACGAATATCCGTTATAAACACAATATCCTTATCTGCGACCAACGTATGAAGAATTTTCGAATTAACAGTACTTAACTGTTCTTTTTCCTGAGTATTCACTAGAATTACTTCCTTGTCTGGGTAAAACTTATCGAATATAATACGTCCTGTATTTGGCAAGAAATTCTTTACTCTATAAGCTAAAAACAAAATAGAAGAATTACTTAACCAACTTACCTTTTGGTACACCTTATAAACTATGGTTGATTTAAAATCAGTGTTCAAAACAAATTGCTCTTTATTATCTAATTCGTAAAAAGGCGCCATTCTGCTCGCAGCTTTAAAACTTCTGTCGTTTATTAAAATAAGAATATGGTCTGGATTATATTCTTCCTTAACAATTTCCTTAACATGCAATAGTTGAGAAAGAGGAAGTGCTTCCTTTCCATAATTATACACTCCATAAGTTGACTCTGAATCACGATTTAAATGTATCTCAGAAATATTTAGAAAATTATTTCTACTAAATACCTGCCTGGATGCAACAAAACTATTTCCAATCACACCAATTGTCTTTTCCGAACTATTAATTTTTGGTTGCCCCTTTCCAAACCACCCATTTTCGTTTGTTTTAGCTAAACCAAAACCTTCAGTTACGAAAAGTGAATTACACATTTTATCAGGAATATATTGTTCTCCATATTTACTATCTATCCTAATAATTGGATTTGTAATACCACCTAATGTAAAAAATAGCTCCAAAACAATGAGCATGAGTCCAAATCCTAAAATTGCAAAAAAAATATTTTTAAGTTTTTCCATCGTGTTTAAAATGCAAAATATATAAATGGTGAAGATTTAGCTTGGAACATATAAGCCAGGGTGATTATAAACATACAAGTTAATGCTCCATAACGAAAAGCTTTTGAAAATTTCCCTCTTAAAAGCACACCATCATTGTAATCTAATAAATCAATAACAATTACTGCTAATACAAAGGCTGCTGAAACAAGTAGTAGGTAAGAACCATACTCACTATTCTGCCAATTAATAATCTTTTTAAAAAATAAAGTGGTTGCCTCCCAAGAGCTAGCCCTAAAAAAAAGCCAAGTAAACAATACCAAAACGTAAGTACTCATTATTTGAAATATAGTCTTCAAGCTTACTCTTTTTATTGCTTCATTGGACACTTTTTTTGTGCCCAAAAAAAATTTATGCAACGCTAGATACATTCCATGCAATCCACCCCAAATAACAAAATTCCAGCTTGCGCCATGCCATAAACCTCCTAACAACATAGTTAACATCAAATTTATGTAAGTTCTACTTATACCATATCTGTTCCCACCCAATGAAATATACAAATAATCTTTTAAGCAACTAGATAATGAAATATGCCAGCGCCTCCAAAATTCAGTGATATTTCTAGAAAAATATGGTTGTTCAAAATTTACCATTAAATCCACACCTAGCAATTTAGCGGTACCTCTAGCAACTCTACTATAACCAGAAAAATCTGCATATATTTGAATAGAAAACAAAATTAAACCTGCAATTAATTCCGCACCTGTATACAACTGCATATTGCCAAAAAGTTGATCAACATATTTGCCAGCAGTATCCCCTATAAGTACTTTTCTAAACAAGCCGGTTATTATTAAAAATACTCCTTCTTTAATTTGCTTTTTAGAAGGGGAAAGCCTTGTGGAAAATTGCGGCAATAAACTACTCGCTCGCTCTATTGGACCAGCAACTAACTGAGGAAAAAAGGAAACAAACAATGCAAAATCTACAAAATTATTAGTAGGTTTCAATCTACCTCTATACACATCTATAGTGTAAGATAAGGTCTGGAAGGTATAAAAAGAAATTCCCACAGGTAGAATAATATTAAGGTGTAAATAATCCAAATTCTCTTCGAAAATTTGGGTAATCTCCTCAAAACTTCCGACAAAAAAATTAAAATATTTAAAAAATGCTAAGATGCCCAAATTGGAAAAGAGACTAATCATGAGAAGTCGTTTTTTCATCTTTTGAACTGACGTCTTAGCCATTGCTTGACCTAAATAAAAGTCAATAACGGAAGACAAAAGCAGTAAAGAAAGAAAGCGCCAATCCCAGTATCCATAAAAAAAGTAACTCGCTAATACTAAAAATGAATTTTTGGTCACCTTACTAGGAAGGAAGTAAAAAACGGGAAGTACTACCCCTAGAAAAATAAAAAATATAAACGAATTAAAGAGCATTGGCTAGAATAAATTTCGACGCTATTTGGGGTTCAAAGTTAAATCCTCAAAACTAATCATTAGATATTGTAACTATCTATTAATTGTTTAAATATTAAAAAAATAAGAATATCATTGGATTAATAAAATGGTTTACTATTCTAGCAGCGTAATTAAAATCTTATCCACATAATTTTTATAAATTAACTAATAATTAATATTAGCGCTACAGAGAACTAATTTTTAAATTTCCGCATTTTAAGTCTCAGATATAACAGATAATCGAATAGAATAAATATTCATTAAGAAAATTTTTGGAATACCCTATCTTGCGACTCCAATTTATGAAATTAGAAATCATAGAAATAAATATCATGAAAATATTAGTTACTGGAGCTGCAGGATTTATTGGATTTCATTTAGTTGAAGAATTAGCCTCTAATGGATATGAAGTAATTGGGATTGACAATATTAATAATTATTATAATGTCGATTTAAAATACGATCGCTTAGCCGAAATTGGTATTGAGCGCTGTTTAGTTGAAAAAGACGAACAATTGATTACCAGTAAAATTTATCCAAATTTTTGTTTTATTAAAACGGATATAACTGATTTTCCTAATTTGGAAAGTCTTTTTAAAGAAGAAAAATTTACACATGTTGTAAATTTAGCTGCCCAAGCCGGCGTACGCTATTCTATTGAAAACCCACATGCGTATGTGCAATCTAATTTGGTTGGTTTTGTCAACATTCTAGAATGTTGTAGGCACTATAAAATTGATCACTTATTATATGCTTCCAGTTCATCTGTGTATGGTGCTAATTCTAAGATTCCATTTTCGGAAATTGATCGGGTAGACCATCCTGTATCATTATATGCTGCAACTAAAAAGAGTAATGAACTAATGGCAAATACCTATAGTCATCTTTATAATCTCCCGACAACAGGTCTTCGCTTTTTTACGGTATACGGTCCATGGGGACGTCCAGATATGGCGCCTATGCTTTTTGCCAATGCTATTACCAAAGGTGAACCCATTAAGGTATTCAATAATGGTGATATGGAGAGAGATTTCACCTATATAGACGATATTGTTGAGGGAATAACCAAATGTATTTTAGCTTTGCCAGAAAATGATAAAAAAGCAGTGGTCTATAATATTGGGAATTCTAAACCGGTAAAGCTCATGGATTTCATTTCTTGTATAGAAAAGGAATTAGACATAAAAGCCGAAAAAAAATTTATGCCCATGCAAGATGGCGATGTAAAGAGAACTTGGGCAGATACTAGTGCGTTAGAGAAAAGAGTGAAATACAAACCTAAAACGAATTTGAATGAAGGCGTTGCACATTTCATAAAGTGGTTTAAAATTAGCCCAAAGTACTAAACCTGAGAACTAATTATTCATATAAAGAAAGTACTCTAAAATTAAATGTGTTTTAAAAATAGTGTAAAAACAAAACTTCAATCGACAAACCAAATTTTACCAATATTAAAAGGAAGTTTTTAAGGTTAATAGAATAAGTTGAAAAGAGCAGTTGAAAAAGAAAATACAAAAACTATATAATAAAGTTGGCATAAAAAGTGAACGTACGAAGAATATCACCAAACACGTTCTGCTATCTGTCATATACAAAGGTGGTAGTATACTTTCCAGTTTTATACTAGTACCATTGACCATTGACTATCTAGATACTGAAAACTATGGTGTATGGCTAACTCTTAGTTCATTTATAGCTTGGTTTGCATTTTTTGACGTGGGTATAGGAAATGGTTTACGTAACAAATTTGCAGAAGCAAAAGTCAAAGGAGATTTAAAATTAGCCCGCGGCTATGTAAGCTCTGCATATTATACAATAGGCGCGGTAAGTCTTGGTTTAATTCTGATCTTTTTTTTATTTAATTATCTTATCGATTGGACTAAAGTTTTCAATACCTCACCAAATTTACAAAAAGATTTAAGTATTTTAATGCCGATTGTTTTTGGATTTTTCTGTTTACAATTGGTTGCAAAACTCATTACCACCATTTATACCGCCGACCAGCAACATTCTACACAAGGAAAAATAAATTTTTTCATACAGGCAGGTTCACTGCTACTGGTTTGGCTGATGACAAAAACTTCTGAAAGTTCACTTCTAATATTTGGAATAATATACTCCGTTTTTCCGGTTGCAATATTGATTGGACTTAATTTCTTGGCTTTCAAAAAGAGGTACAAAGAATTTAAACCGACAATTAATCTATGGAACAGAAAATATTTAAAAGATATTTTTGGATTAGGAATGAAATTTTTTCTAATTCAAATTGCAGGAATAATTTTATTTTCTACAGATAATATTATTATCACCCAGCTCTTTGGTCCAAAAGAAGTAGTACCTTATAATATCGCTTATAAATACTTTAGTATTGTAAATATGGGACTATCATTGGTATTGATGCCTTATTGGTCAGCTATAACCGATGCTTATGCAAAAAATGACATTGAATGGATAAAACGTTCAATGAAGAACTTAATCAGATTATCGCTTCTTTCTATCTTGGCAATAATAGGATTAGTTGTTTTTTCAAAATTATTTTATAGTTTATGGATTGGAAATCAAATAATTATACCAATTTCTCTCTCCATTTACATGGCAATTTATTTTTCCTTGAAAATATTTTATGCTCCTTTTACTCATTTCATAAACGGAACCGGAAAAATCAAACTTCAAATGTATGCAATCATATCAACATCGGTCGTTAATATACCCTTATCCATATTTTTTGCAAAGACATTGGGTTTTGGTGTTTCAGGAGTGATTATAGCTACAATAGTCTGTTTACTACCTCACGTATTCCTTAGTCCAATACAATATTCAAAAATCATTAATAAGAAAGCATATGGGATTTGGAATAAATAAATTGATACGATTATTGAGTTTAAAAACGATTATTTTAGAACTTAAAAAATCTAAAATTGAGCACAAATACAGAAAGAACAATTTAAAATTATCGATTGGTTGCCACATCATAAATTCAGAGTTCGGAAAAAACAATTTTTTGGGTGAAAACGTTTCATTAATAAATTCTTCACTAGGCGACTACACTTATTTGAACAAAAATTCTTTTCTAAGAAATACAAAAACAGGAAAATTTTGTTCCATAGGACCAAATGTTCAAATTATTTTAGGAAAGCATCCTTTACATCTTGTTTCGTCCCATCCGACATTCTATGCCAATAACAAACCTTTTGAAACCTATTCAGAATTAAATTATTTTGAAGAATACGACCAAGTTGTTATAGGGAATGATGTCTGGATAGGAGAAGGAGCACTAATACCTAGTGGAGTAACTATTGGAAATGGTGCCGTAATAACCGCTAGAGCAGTTGTAACCAAAGACGTCGAACCCTATAGTGTAGTTGGTGGTGTACCTGCCAAACATATTAAATATAGATTTGACACCGAAAAAATAGAACACATTAACAACTCAGCTTGGTGGAATTGGGACGATGACCTATTAAAAGCTCAACATAAACTATTCCATGACCCAGAAATGTTCATAAAAAAAGTACAAATCAACATAGCAAAAAAGTAACATATTCCTATAATTTTCTTAGGTCAAAAAATAAGTAGTTTAGTTTTTACACCAGTTATTAAGATACAGGTAAATGAGATGATTTTTGGATAAATGAAAAAAAAATTAAGTAACCTAATTGTCCTTGTTTTCCTAATAATTTCAGTTACCTCTGTTGAAAGCTGGAGCACCATTCGTTTAACTACCAGTTTAACATTTACCCTAATAAGAACGGTACTATTAATGTCTTCTCTAATATGGGGTTATTACATATTTAAAAATCCATTCAACAAACCTCATTTAAATGCTGTTTCTATTTTTTTAGGGGTAATTATTATTACAGGCATAAGATCAATGCTTATTGCTAAGGGAAAGGAGCAATGGGAATTTTTTCTCAGATATTTTACTGCTTTGTTGAGCTTTATCACGGTATATTATCTAGACCATCCTTATATTTTTAAAAAAATTAATAAATATTGGTTTCGTATAGCCCCACTAATTTGCCTTTTATGGCTTCCATTTATGTCCAGTGTAGGTGAGGCGCTAGGTTATTTTCTACCTTTACTCTTGCTGTATTTATTATTTATCAAGGTGGTCCCTAATAAATCTAAATGGGTAATATTATCATTAACCTTCTTAATAATATTCATTTGTTTAAAAGAAGGGGCTAGAAGTCATGTCTTAAAATTTGGCATTGCCCTTTTACTAGGTTTTAGCTTATATTTTAAATATAAATGGTTTTACTTAAAAATGATTAAAATCGGTAGAAATTTTACATTATTTGCGCCTATAATTCTTTTTATACTCGGTGTTACGAACATATTTAATATTTTTAAAATGGATGAATATATCGATGGTGAATTTTCTTATGGGACCACAAATGCCGAAGGAGAATATAAAGAAGCTAGCTTAGTAGCAGACACAAGAACTTTTTTATACGAAGAATCGATTCTTTCTGCTATAAAAAATAAAACTGTATTATTTGGGCGATCCTTTGCAAGAGGGTATGATTCAAATTGGGAAGCAAGAAGACAGGAAAAAGCTGGTAAAATTATTACTACGAATGAAGTGGATAGAATTTCGGAAGTAGCCGTTATAAACATTTTTACATGGATGGGTCTTCTTGGAGTATTTTTGTATTTTTTAATTTTTGTAAAGGCTACTTCATTGGCTATTTATCATTCCAACAATTATTACATTAAGATTGTGGGTTTATTTCTATCTTTTCGTTGGATGTATGGTTGGGTCGAAGACTTTCAAAGATTGGATATTTCGACTTTAACTTTGTGGATGCTATTAGCGATATGTTTTTCCAAAGGTTTTAGAAAACTTAGTGATCATCAAATTGAAAAATATATGCGCTCCATATTTATTAAATAGTCAAACATTAATAAAAGGTATAATTTCGACATAAAAACAAATATTAAAAAACTTGCTTTCTTAGAACTAGTTGAAAATTTATACCCTAAAATAAAACTGCAATGAATAAAATTTTCAATAAAATTAATTTTGTAAGATATAACGTTATCAATTTTATAATAACATTTATCGAAAACATTTATTTAAGGTTAATTGGTGTTGATTTGGGAGGTCATTGCAGCTTTAGAGGTTGGACTTCTATTCGCATAGCAAATAATTCCAAAATATTAATTGGTGACAATTGCCGATTTAATTCTAGAGATACATCCAATAGAATTGGCATTCACCATAAATGTATGCTAACCACTTTCGGGAATAGTTCAGTCTTAAAAATTGGATCGAACTCAGGTTTTAGTGGTGTTTCAATTGGTTGTTTCAATAGTATCGAGATAGGGAAAAATGTGAAAGCAGGTGCAAACGTTTTGATAACCGATAGTGATTGGCATTTAGACGACCCAAGAGTTTCAGGTCCAAAACCAGTTTTTATTGGTGATAATGTTTGGTTAGGTTACGGTGTTGTAGTTATGAAAGGAGTAACTATTGGCGAAAACTCAATTATAGGTATTAACAGTGTAGTAATTAAAGATATTCCAGCAAATGTCTTAGCTGCAGGAAATCCATGTAAGGTATTAAAAGAAATAAAATCCTAAGGTGTATGATTAATAAGGATGTTGATTTAAGAAAATATATAAAATCTGATCTTTTTAGACTAGGAAAAGGAATATCTAAAAAAACTTTTTATAACGCCTATAGAACAAATAAAACATTTCGTTTCTTGGTTTGGTTTAGATTAGCACGTCATTATAATATCTTAAATAAAAAAAGGTCAAATTTTGTACTAAGTGTTATTACAAAAATAATTTATAAAAAATTAAGTATAAAATATTCTATAGATTTTCCTCTAACGGTTAATTTAGGTTATGGTTTAAAAATAAATCATGGCATAGCTCTAGTTGTAAATTCTAAATCTATTATTGGAAACAATGTCATGTTAGCACATAGTGTTACTCTTGCCTCTGAAAAAAATGGAGTACCCATTATTGGTGATAAAGTAAGGATTTCACCAGGTGTGGTTGTTGTTGGCGCAGTTCACATTGGAGACAATGTAGTAATTGGAGCCAATGCATTAGTAAATAAGAGTGTTCCTGAGAATTCAGTAGCAGTCGGTGTGCCTAATAGAAATATTTTGAAAAAATTTGATGAGTTTACCGATCGATTTTACTATGAAAATTTTTAGTTTTCAACAATTTCTAGAATACATATTTTTTAAAAAATATTATAACTAAGATAGTAATGAAAGTATTTATAATAACTAAACAGGCATTTCCGCATGGTATGGCGGCCGCTAAACGGATTTCTTGTTATGCAAAGGGATTGATTTCTGCAGGCATAGACTGTGAAGTAATTATAGCTACTCGAACAGAAATTTATGGAAAACAACCTAAGAATATTATAGCTAAAGCAGGCTTTTTTACCTATATCAGTAACAAAACCCAACGAGAATCAAATGTATTAATACGCAGGCTTAATGATTATAAAGACACTATAATGACATTAAGATATATTATCAAAAATAGTACAAATAAAGATGTTATTTTAAACTATCTACGAGAAGACTCATTAAATAGTCTAATTATTAAAGCTGCAAAAAAAACAGGAGCAAAAGTTGTTAGAGATTTATGCGAGTTTCCATATGGTACAGGAGAAGAGACTGTAAAAATAAAAAGTAAAAGAAACTCTTTTCTAAAAAATATATTTCCGAAGTTTGATGGTTTTATTTGTATTTCAGAACCTCTTTTAGATTTGGCTAATAAATATAAGTCACCAGACGCAAAAGTAATCAAGGTTCCTATTCTAATCGAACCAAAAGAGTCAGAAACAGAAGAACTAATATTTTCTCCGATTAAAACACCATATATTTTTCACTCGGGAACTTTGTATGAACAAAAAGATGGTATACTAGGAGCTATTGAGGCATTTGCAATAGCGTCAACAAGGCTGAGTTTTCCTGTTAAATATGTACTAACAGGTAATCTATCCAAATCGCCAAATAAAGTAGATATTGAAAAACTTATTGAAAAATATTGTATACAGGATAAAATCATCTTTACTGGATTTTTAGAAACAAGTGATTTAATTGCTTATCAAAAATCCTGCACAATGATGATTATTAACAAATTAGATAACCAACAAAATAAATATTGTTTCGCAACTAAGCTTGGAGATTATTTATTAGCAGAAAAACCTGTCATCACAACTGATATTGGTGAATCAACTAACTACTTAAAAGATGGCGAATCTGCTTATATCGTAGAATCTGGAAATATTGCAATATTGGCAAAAAAAATAGAAGATGTTTTTACAGATACTGTTAACAATAAAATAATTGCAGAAAATGGAAAAAAAGTAGCATTAACATATTTTTCATACAACACTCAAGGTTCTCGACTCGCAGATTTTTTAAAGAATCTATAAGAATTCAGTTCTATTAAAAAAACATAAAATACAAAAACGATGAATATTTCTTTTGTCTTAGATTCTTTTGGAGGTGGTGGCAAAGAGCGTCGCTGCCTTCAACTTATACAAGGTCTGAATAAGCAAGATGGTTTTAATATCCAGGTAATCATCGTCAATAATGATGTGTCCTATCCAGAATTATACGAAACCAATATTGACCTACAAATTATAGATAGTAAAAAAAGGAAACTCAATATCGTACAAACTAGTCTTTTTCTGTATCGATTACTCAAAGATTTCAATCCAGATATTGTTCAAGCGTGGGGGGTGTTTTCATCTTTTTTTATAAATCCTATTAGCTGTTTTCTGCCTTTCAAATACATTGGAGCTTATGTAGCAAATTGTAATAAACCAAAAAAATTATCTTATGAAAGATTCACCGTTCTCATAAATACTTGGTTGGCCGATTGTATAATTGGCAATTCTGAAGCAGGCATCAAAGCATATGGTATACCTAAAAGAAAAGCTAAAGTAATTTATAATGGATTTAATGAAGAAAGGTATGCTGTTACTGAAACAACCCGAAGTGAGCTTAAGCAACAAATGGGCATTCAAGCCAAGTTTGTGATTGCAATGATTGCCCGTGTCGATATCAATAAAGATTATGAAACATACATTAGAGCTGCAAAATTAATATTAGAGCAAAAATCTGATATTTTATTCCTTATTGTAGGATCAGGACCAAATTTAATACCATTACAATCATTGATTTCTGATAATGAAAAAAAATACTTTAATTTTCTTGGGTTTCGCTCAGACATTGAAAAAATATTGAGAATAACAGATGTATCCGTACTTTGTACCAACCCACAAAAACATAAAGAAGGAGTTTCAAATTCCATTATGGAATCACTTGCTTTTGGGGTTCCGGTTATTGCAACAAATGATGGCGGAACGCCAGAGATTATCGAATCTGGTATAAATGGATTTCTTATAAATGCATATGACAGTAAGGAATTAAAGGATAAAATTCTTCAATTAATAGATGATGAAATGTTAATTAAAAAAATTTCGGACACAGCAAAGTTAACTATAGAAACTAAATTTAATTTGAATCTTATGACATCTAAATATATTGATTTATATAAATCACTTTTAGGGAAATCATAAAAATCCATAATTGTTTTTATAAACAATAAAACTCGACAATTCTAATTTCTTAAAATATATAGGATATTATGTCTGGTGCTCACAAAAAAAAATAAATAACGACAAGTTCTAAAAAACAATTACACTATTACAATTAGCGGTTTCGTAACATTGACAGGTCGTATTATATTTTAAAACGCCCCTCTTTACTTATACGTTATATAAAACCCATAGCTAACAAAAAATCAAATTAATGGAAAAAATTATATTCTACGGGCATCTAGGCAAGAAAGACGGTGAAGCTGTAGGTGGTGGAGAATCTGGAAACCTTAAAACGCTATCAATTTTGAAAAAATCAGGATTTCAAATTATAGAATTAAGGAAATCTTATAGTTCAAAAAGTTTATTAGGTAAACTAAAACATTATCTAAGTATACTTTTTATGCCAATATTTTTATTATTTAAAATTTTAAAAAACAATGATGTCCAAACTGTACATATATCTGGCTTCTACAAAGAACTTATTTATCAAGAGTTGTTGCTTATTTATGTATCAAAACTTTTAGGCAAGAAATGTATTTATGAGTTACGTGCTGGCGGCGTTCAACAATCATATGATGACCGAGTTGGTTTTTATAAATTCTTTTTTAGAAAAGCTATTACTTCTTCAGACGTCATTTTAGTTCAAGGAGAAAGATATGTGAAACTTTTAAATATGTTAGGTGCTAAAAAAATAATCCATTATCCAAATTATATTATGGGTTCAGTAATAGCAAGAAAAACAAGTTTATTGAATAGAGACAATTTAATTGAACTAGTATATTTTGGAAGAATGCACTCGTCAAAAAATATCTTACTTATATTGGATATTTGTGTAAAATTAAAAGAGAAAAAAATCCCCTTTAAACTGGAATTAATTGGAGTAAGCAATTCTAAATATCCAGAATATGTTGAAGAAATGAGGGAGAAAATTAAAAAAGAAAAATTAAATGACATAGTAAAATTAACGGAGCCTATTTTTGGTTCTAACCTAATTAATACCTTAAAGGATAAACACTTTTATATATTCCCAACTCAAGAAGCTAGGGAAGGACATTCTAATTCATTAACAGAAGCTATGTCTTTAGGCATTGTACCTATATGCAGTGATTACGGTTTTAATAGGGAGATTGTAAATTCTAATCGTTTAATAATAAATGAATTTGATGCGAACTTTTATGCTAATTTAATAATTGAAATATGGCAACAAAATTTATGGAAAGATTTATCAAAGGACATGCAGGAAATTGTCTCTACAAAATTCACCTCTTCAATTGTTCAATCTAAACTATTGGCAGCTTACAAATAAAATTTTAAAACCTAGATTTAATTAAGGCTCTAAATTTTTAAACTAAATTTTTTAATAAAACTTAATTACCTCTTCAAAAATCACTATTGTCACCTTTTAAGCTAATTTTTAAATCAAAAGCGACCAACTAAACCCGTAAATTGCTCTCATGAAAAAATTAATACAATTCTTTGGTGCCTGGTACGGCGCAAAGAAAATAGGCGGCGGTAAATGTGGTTGTATAGGAACCTTCTTTGTGTTCTTACTACTTTTTTGGATATTGGGTTATGTGTTAGAGGCTTTCTAAATTGGTTGTTGGTTGTTGGTTGATGGTTTTTTATGCTGTTCGCGAAACGCTGGGCGCTTTTCGCATTACGCTTTTCGCTGAACGATTCACGCGGTGATTATTTTGCGCTAAGCGCGTGGCGCATTGCGAATAGCGAACTGCGCTTCCTCTATTCCCTAGCTTCTATTTTCTCTTCTCTCCCTCCAGCTTTCTCATTCGTTTTCTTTTGGTCAAAAACTTTAGCACTAGTTTTCATATCAGCATACCTGGGGTCTTGAATGAAATCTTGTTTTATAAGTTTAATAACTTCTATACTCAAGAAACCGAATTCACTGACCACTTTACCATAGAATCTGTAAATTCCTCTTCCCCTAAACATATATTTCACTGCTACAGGCGGAAACAGTACGGTATCAAAAACTTGCCCTTGTTGGTCTAACAACGTAGCAAAAAACATTGCTTTTCCTTTATGTGTTCTGGTTCGCTTTACCGTTATTAAATATCCATAGATATCTATATTTTTATTCAGGTAACGCTCTAAATCTTCACTACCAGAACTATTTAATGGTGCTTCCACCAAAAGTTCAAACGGACTACACAAACTAAACCCTAACAATTCTAGCTGTGTAAAAGCAACTTCTAGATTAGCACTGTATAATGACGGAATCTCAAAATGTTGATGCCTTGGCGCGAACAGTTTTGGGTGGTCTATTTTCTTGGTCTTGTTCAAAAATAAATGCGCTTTCCAGAGGAGTTCGTGTTTGTTGGTTTCGCTAAACCGGAATGCATCAATACGTATTAAAATACTGACTTGTTCTATGGAGATTATCAACCTATCCAAGAAATCTTCCAACGATATAAAATCACCTTTCACAAAGCGTTCTTTTAAAATACGTTCCATGACCCGTTGTTCCAATTCCCGTAAATAGCCTAATCCTAAATACAATTCTTTTCCATAAATACGATTTCCCGCATTACTCTTATTTACGCATGGCGGATGAATTGTTGCACCCAACATACGGGCTTCGTGCACGTAGAACTCGGGCTTATAAAATCCGCCGCCATTATTAAGTACTGCCACCATATATTCTAACGGATAATAGGCACGCAAAAACAAACTCTGGTAACTTTCTACCGCATACGATGCCGAATGCCCTTTTGCAAAAGCATAACCTGCGAAACTTGCTACTTGGTCCCAAATTTCTTGAATGAGTTTCTCGGCATATCCTTTTTTACGACAGTTATCCATAAACTTATCTTGCACTTTTTGAAACTCTTCTCGCGAACGAAACTTACCACTCATTCCGCGTCGTAATACATCGGCTTCCCCCAAATCTAGGTCTGCAAAATGGTGGGCTACTTTTATCACATCTTCTTGATACACCATTACCCCATAAGTCTCTGGCATAATTTCTAACATTACCGGATGCGCCAACTCTTCTGCCCTGCCCTTGTTACGATGGCGAAGAATATACTCACGCATCATTCCGCTTTTGGATACTCCGGGGCGAATAATAGAACTTGCTGCTACGAGACCCAAATAGGTGTCTACTTCCAGCTTCTTCAATAACATCCGCATGGCAGGAGATTCCACATAAAAACAACCCATGCACTGCGCCGTTTTTACCAAATTATTGATTTTAGGATCTCTTTTAAATGCCTTGATATCATGAATATCAAACTTGGCAAATTCCTCGGGCCGGTCACGTTCTAAAATATCAAGTGTCTCTTTTATTTTTGAGAGTCCGCGTTGAGCAAGAATATCGAACTTAAAAATACCGACATCCTCTGCAATAACCATATCAAACTGCGTAGTAGGAAATCCTTTTGGAGGCATATTGGTCGCTGAAAACCAATGAATAGGTTTCTCGGTAATTAAGATTCCGCCAGCATGTATACTCAGGTAATTAGGCATACCGTGAAGTAGCTGTGTATATTTCAATACTAAAGTTGATATAGTATCTAACCTGCTTGCCTCAATATTTCCATCGCACAGCAAATCTATTTCATCTTTTGGCAGACCGAAAACCTTACCAAGCTCACGAATAACTCCCCGAGATTGAAAAGTAACGTAGGTACCCAACAGCGCTACATTCTCAAAACGATTGAATATATATTCCGTCACAATCGGTCTATCTCGATGTGAGAAATCAATATCAAAATCGGGCGGATTCACACGATACAAATTTATAAATCGCTCAAAATACAGATCAAGTTCCATCGGGTCTACATCGGTAATAAAAAGCAGGTATGCCACAATGCTATTTGCACCACTACCTCTACCTACATAAAAAAAATTCTGCTTACGAGCATGAGAGATAATATCCCAATTAATAAGAAAGTAAGAGACAAAATTCATCTCTTTAATGAGGTAAAGCTCTTTCGCTAAACGATCTAAAACAGCCTGGTCAATTTCTGAATAACGCTTGGGCAATCCCTCTTGGCACAATTGTTCTAAAAACACCTCATCTTCTGCTTTACTGCCCAAATAGGTACTTAAATTCTGTGTTTCTCGCCCTTCGGTAAAATCAAAATCTATAGTACAGGCATTCATCAACTGTTGAGTATTCTCTAAAATAAAGCTGTGTTCAGAAAAATGCGCCGCCAAATTAGGTATCGCGTACATGTGTTCATCATCACGAGCCTGCTCGGTAACCGACAACATACTCAGCAAAGTATTATTAGCTATGGCACGAAGTAAACGATGTGCATTAAAATCGCGCTTGTTTCTAAAGGTGACCGGTTGTAGCAATACAATTTTATCTCGTTGTTCTAATAACCTTGAAAAACGGAGTCGTTTTAACTCGTTAACAGAAACTCCAATAAACTCATGTGCTGCAAAGACTTTCTTTTCACTCTCCAACACTTTTTCAAAGGGATAAATAACGAACACATCTTTAAACTGCGGAGCGATTTCTGGTATTTTCTTGCCGTGATGTATGTGATGAGACAGAAAATTATTGAGTTCTAAAAACCCATCATTATTCTTTGCTACACCAACAAAGCATGGTTCCACTCCGTTTCTAAAATCTATACCCAAAATAGGACGTATATCATATTCAGCTGCTTTACGAACAAAGTTTAAACAAGCCGATGTGTTATTAATATCTGTCAATACCAATTGCGTTACCCCATGTGCCTTCGCTAATTGCAAAAGCTCAATCTCGGAAAAAGTCCCGTAGCGAAGGCTGTAGTATGTGTGGCAGTTTAGGTACATTTTGGTTGTTCGTTGTTCGTTGTTGGTTGTTCGTGTTTGCGCTAGGCGCTGTTCGCTTCGCGCTATACGCTATTTTTTTTTGTGCTTCGCGTGTGGCGTGCGGCTCAGCACGCTTTCTCTCTTCTCTCTATATTCTATACTCTAACTTCTTTTCACTTTTCAACAACCAACAACCAACAACCAACAACCAAATTAAATCTTCCGATGCGCCAACACAACAGGTGGCAATCCGTTAAAAGGGTTATGCATTCTTCCTATTGTTTTTGCTCCCATACCAGATGCTCGTAATACACTTTTGTCTCCGTAGCGTTTTCGAATTTCATCCATAGCATTATATAGGCTTAAAATTTCTTCAGTATCATCAAAAAGGTTGATTTGATAATTACCGGATACCAAATGACTGAAACGTATACCAATTAACCGCACTAATAACCTACGGTTATATAAGGTCTTGAACAGGTCTAAAATTTTAGGTATTAGAATATGGTCTCCGCTGGTATAGGGAATACGCATTTGCTTTGAATAGGTATTAAAATCTGAATACCTAATCTTTACTGAAATACAAGCCGTTAGCTTATCTCCACGTCGTAATTGATATGCCAGATTTTCGGTCATAGCGATAAGAATACCACGTAGTCTATTTACATCAATAGTGTCTTTATTAAAAGTTCTTTCAGTAGAAATAGATTTTCGCTCACAAAACGGAATCACAGGTGTATTATCAATTCCATTAGCACGTTTCCATATGACTCCGCCATTAGCGCCCAGCACCCTTTGCATCACCTCCATGGGCATTTCTTGTACGGTGCGTACTTGTCGTAGTCCAAGGTTCCGTAAGGTCTGATAAGTCTTATCGCCCACCATCGGTATTTTTTTAATGGACAGTGGTGCTAAAAAAGGTTTTTCTAATCCCTCATCTATCTTCAATTGATTATTTGGTTTCGCCTCGTTCGTCGCTACTTTAGAAACTACTTTATTAGCCGATAATCCGAAAGAAATTGGGAGTCCGGTTTCATTGATAATCTTCTTTCGCATTTCTGAAGCGTACTGGTAACAACCAAAAAAACGATCCATACCGGTGAGGTCTGCATAGAACTCATCAATACTCGATTTTTCGAATACAGGAACATACTCTTTTATGATTTCGGTTACTGTATCTGAATGCTTACTATAGTCACCCGCATTACCACGTATTACAACAGCATCGGGACACAGTTCTCGCGCCATTTTCATGGGCATACCAGAATGCACTCCAAATCCGCGGGTTTCATAACTGCACGCAGCTACTACTCCCCGATCTCCCGTACCGCCTACTAATAAGGGTTTATTCTGTAATTCACGATTATTTAATCGTTCTACGGATACATAAAATGTATCTAAATCTATATGAAGTATGGTCTTGCTCATAACTATCCCTCTAAAAAAATCGGGATAGCTAAATTATGGAATATTTCCAGTTATTAGGATTATTTCCAATATTTAACATTAAAAAAACCAAATAAAAACCCTGCCACCCAACTAACGGTGACAGGGTTCAGAACAAACCACCCTATTAAAAGTATTATCTAAAATATCCCGGACCAAAGACTCCGTTCTGCGTTATTACAATAGGTGTATTAGCAATACTATCTGTATAATCATTAGATGTATCAAAACACATCATAATCTTCAATATCACCATACACTTATAATAATAATAATAATAATAGTAACAGCTACCCTCAATGTTTCACCTCTTCCAGGACTTACTACTATAGCTAAAGACAGAGCATAATCATTAACACCTAATCCTACTTTGTAAAATTACCATTTATCATTACTAGGGGTTAGATTAGAACCAGCAGCCTTAGAAACTTCACACCACTCATAAGAGGTATTTTTCATAAGACTGATGGCCTTCTCATTGGTACTCGCGTTAACGGTGTTTATATTGTTGGTATTAAGATTACCTAATGAAAACTGTTGCGATTTACAGGAAAAAAGAATGATAAATAAGAAAGTAGTCAGGATTACTTTTAACTTCATTTTGTAATCTTAAAATTAATAGGTTGGTTGGCAATCTTTTGATAGGCACAAGTTAGCACCACCTATTGTTTTAGGAAATACCGCCTTAACTGTATTTTTATCTACTGGTTTTCTGGTATATTGATTTTGAAGTATTTAAACTATTGCAAAGTGATGTATATTGGAGCTAATAACATCCCTCTATGAGAACACATATATTCCAATTCAGTATTCTACTACTGATTTTATTCACACCTTATGTTGCAGTTTCCCAAATTGACAATACCAAAGAAATTGACAGTTTACGTAATGAACTGAAATTGGTAAAAACAGATACCGCTAAGGTTAATCTACTTTCAGAACTATCATTAGTATTAAGCAAGGTAGATTCTCTAGAAACATTTAAAACCGCTTTTGAAGCATTATCGTTAAGCCAAAAAATTAAATACAAAAAAGGAGAGGCAGCTGCATTATTTTCTATTGGTGGGGCATATATGGATTATTTTGAACTTGAAACTGCAGATGAATACTTAGATGAGGGCTTACCGATTATTGAGAAATTAGTCCAAGAAGATTCTACTAGAGCCAATTTGAAATTATGGTTAAGGGGTAATTATTTCAAAGCTATAAACTATGGTTACAAGGGTGATGTAAATAAAGAGGCAGAAATGACCTACATGGTAATACCTGTTGCGAAAAAACTAAATGACTTAGATTTTTTGACTAGGGTATATACAAATATGGGCATTATGAACATGAGAATGGGTCAATCTGAAGATGCTTACAAAAATTTATCAAAAAGTATTGAGATAAATAAAACCTTAGCTTCTAAGAAAAGAACCATTTTCACTGATCTTATGTTTTCTCAATTATTATATGGACTGGACTCAGTAAACCAAATGAAACCATATTTAAATGAAGCTAAAGATTTACTAGAAACAGATCCTAATGCTCTAGATTGGCAATTGTACTATACACAAGAAAGCTTTTATTACACAGGTTTAGGTAATTATACACAAGCAATTGAATCTTTAGACAAAGCCAGAGAGATAGTTGTTAAAAACCAAATGCACCAAGACTTCTATATTCTTTTACAGCGTTATGCCGTTGTTAGTGAAAAGAGCAATGATTACCCCGCAGCCATTTCTTACATGACCGAATTTATAAATACTGCCAAAGAAAAGAAAAAGCCAACCAATGTTTTTCAAGGTCTTTATAAGCGATCACAATATGAAGCTACACAAGAAAACTACAAAAATGCATATTTTGATTATGTAGCAGCAATTGATATATATGACAGCATAAACACTCATGAATCACTTGAAAATATAAAAGAATTAGAATTAAAATATGATACTGCTGAAAACGAGAAAGAAATTCTTTCATTGACAATTACCAATGAAAAGAAAAAATCGCAAACTTATATGTTAATAGGTTTAGCCTCTATTCTTGCATTTTTACTTTTTGGTGGTTACTATATCTATAACCAAAGGTTACGAAAAGCAAGAAAAAAAGAACGCCTACACGAATCTGAAATGAACTTGTTTAAACAAGAACAGCAAAATCAAATCTTTTCTGCTATGATTGAAGGGCAAGAAAAGGAGCGAAAAAGATTAGCTATTGATTTACATGACGGTCTTGGCGGTAGACTTTCGGGCATTAGCTTAAACCTATCTAAATTAGATAAAGACGAACCAAAAGAATACCCAAAGAAAGAACTGCAAAAAGTAATGAAAGATTTGGGCGATTCGCTGACAGAACTACGTTCTATTGCCAGAAATATGATGCCAGAAACTTTGGTTAAGTTTGGTCTTGAAGCTGCTTTAAAAGATTATTGTAGTAGTATGACCGGTAATGAGACAAAAGTAATGCTTCAGTTTTATGGTAATGAAAATGGAATAGATTTAAACCAACAGGTTACCATGTACCGTGTTATTCAAGAATTAATAAACAATGCTATAAAACATGCCAATGCTTCTGAAGTTCTAGTGCAGTATATGCGTGAGGGCAACAACGTAGACATCACGGTAGAAGATAATGGTGTTGGTTTCAATAAAGAAATATCAGAAGAAACACCATCAGGTATGGGACTTTCAAACTTAAAAACCAGAGTTGCATATTTGAAAGGAAGTTTAGATTTTAATTCAGAAATAAATGAAGGCACAACCGTTAACGTACATATCAATATAGATGCAGCTTAAACCAATTAATGTAGTTATTGTAGATGACCACCCAATGGTTATAGAGGGGTTAAAAACGCTTTTAGCCGGTGAGACTACTATTCATATTAAAAATTATTTTACAAACGGCAAAGACACGCTTGCTTTCTTGGAAAAGGATACTTGTGATATTATTTTATTGGATGTAAACCTACCTGATATTAATGGTGTAGAAATGGTGGGGATGATTTTGAATAAACGAGCCAATATTGGTATTTTAGGGTTAAGCACCTACTCTGAACCTAGCATTATCAACCAAATGATACGTAATGGCGTAAAAGGATATCTTTTAAAAAATGCCACTAGTAATGAACTGGTTGAAGCCATTAGCCAGGTACATAAAGGAAGGTTTTACTTTGGCAGTGAAATTCAAAAAATATTGGCAGATTCAGTCTCACAAGACACTAAAGACACTCCTAAATTAACCCGAAGAGAGAAACACATTCTTTCGCTTATCGCAGAAGGTAAAACCACGAACAACATCGCCGAAGAGTTATTTATTAGTCCGCTCACTGTTGAAACCCACCGACGAAACTTAATGCAAAAACTAGAAGTATCTAACGCAGCATCATTAATCAAAGTTGCTATAGAAAAGAAACTCATTTAGACCCTAAAACCAAAATAGACGCCATATCATATATTAAATTGCTATAAATTTTCGTTTAGTGTCATATATCTTGTAGATTATAGAGGTCTTCGACTAATAATTGTTAAAGACAATCTTTGAGATATGACATTACTTATGCGCCAAATTCATTTTATATTTTTATCTGCCTTACTATTAGTATCTACTATTAGTTTTGCGCAAGATATAGCTACCATAAATATCGTTTCCCCAAATGAAAGCACAGTCTGGAACATTCCCGACAAAATTGCTTTACAGTGGAATACTGTAAAAATTGACACTAGCAAGTCCATTCGTTTTTTTCTGGTACGCAATGAAATGGTAGTACAAGAGCTTGGTTCTTTTAAAAACGACGGTTTTGAAGACGGAATTGAATTGGCAAAAAACATAGGATCCGGCAATAGATATCAAGTAGTTGCCATAGAACTGTTCCCTGATGATAAATTCAATATTGCTAAAAAAGCTACTCCGTTCTTTTCGATTATAAATGCAGCATCTGACGAAAGAAAGAAAAAGCAGCAATTGGCAAATGTCAACACAGTAACTCCGAAAAATAAGAAGTCTAGATCTAAAGCAAAGAAAAAAGCAAAAGAGAAAATAGCACCTAAGCGAACTGCAGTTGTCCAGGCAGAAAAAAAGCCTGAACCTACAACCGAAAGCAAACCTGAAGTTAGAGACAGCTTCGATGGTAGAAAAATTTCATATACCAAAGAATTTGAGTTCAGCTCTGAAGATATCGTTATAAAAATATGGGATCATGGTAGACAAGATGGCGATATTGTATCTATTTATTTGAATGGTGTTCAAGTCATTAAAAAGTACTATTTAACCTATTGGAAAAAGGAATTTAAAATTAAACTTGACCCCACAAAATCTAACGACTTATTTCTTTACGCCCATAATTTAGGCGACTCACCACCAAATACAGTTTCAGTAGAAATATCTGATGGTGAAAAATCTGAAAATATTGTTTTGAACTCCGACTTAAAAAGTTGCGAGGCGGTATTGATAAGCGTAAAATAATCAAAACTCCGTATTATTACATTCTAACTATCAGTTAAAGTATAAATGTCATTTAAAACTTTCTTTGATGAACCTGAAAATTATAAGAATCGATTCGATTTTTATGAGCAAGGCGGCTCACCATTATTAATTGAAAAGTTTATAGAAACTATTGAGGAGCAAAAAAATGACATTGAAGAAATAAACATTTCTTGGTATCTATATAACAACCAACATTTACATGATTATCTCAAAAAAATAGCTGCAAATGGTATTATCGTGAATGTAATTTCTATACCGTTAGAAGGCTATGATCATAACAAACCAAAATTTCTAAAAAATCTTGTAACAGGTGAAAAGTCAGACACAAGTGTGACCAAGTATAATTTAGCAAGAAAAATTTATGGGGAGATGTACAGATCAACATCCCACGAAAATTTTAATTTATATGTGTTCCCTCATTTATATGTACGCAGTGCCCGTGTAAAAAAATTCTCAAGAGGTTCATTACCCTATTCTTTACACATTAAATCTGCTTACATTAAAAAGAAAAAAGGATACATACTACTGTTGAGCTCCTCTAATTTAGCTGTACGAGATTTGGTTAAAAATGAAACTATGATCTGTATAGAAGACGAACCAAACTATGAGGAAAACATAAAAGCGTTTTACAAAAATTTAATCAGTAATTCAATTGCTATTAAAGATTACAAAACGTCTTTAAACACCACATGCAACACGTATAATAAACTTGAATATAAATTTTCAAATTCGGTATTTATTACTGCACCATTTTATGACAATTCTGCGAATATTCTAGAAAAAACATTGTCAGGATATATAGTAGCAGCAAAAGAAAGAATTATAGTTTGCTCCCAACATTTGGCAGCATTTAATTACAAATTCAATGCTAAGCATCATGCTACTATTAATAAAAGTGAAATTCGTAAAGGTATATTAGGCGATGTAATTACCATGGCGAACAAAGGCATAAAAGTCACTTGTTTATCACAGACTTTTGCTCCTGAAACCGAAGATGCAGCGAAATTTAAAGAGATAAAATTTAGAAGACCTGTGAACACAAATAGCTTTCAGCAATTCTATAGTAAAGTCAAGAGTTCTAAAAATATTGAATACTATGTAAATGAGCACATACATTCAAAATTCATACTCATAGACAACACACTTATATACTGTTCTTATAATTTCACACCCACACAATTTATTTATCTAGACAATGTGAATATCACTCAATTCACCAACATGCCAGAATTAAACTATAGCGGAATACATTGCGAAGTAGGTATGCATCTTGTTATTAAAGATCAAAATACCATAAAGGCTTTTGAAAATAATGTTGGAAGTATTAAACATAAGAAGGAAACCATACAAGTAACTAACTTTGGGGGGCAAACCCACGAGGCATTAATTTGAAAACATAATTAATATTTAGACGCAAGCACGGGAACATTCAAATCTCGATTATCGAGTAAAATAGATGATTGATTTAAAAGCAATTTGAAATTCTAAAATGTATTTTTGTCTTCATGAGATGTGTTTTCTAAAAATCTCTTTAGAAAATCTAAGAAATATAGAATAGCGTAAGAAAATGAATATAGTATCCTTTTTTGCTGGAGCAGGCGGACTAGATCTTGGTTTTGAACAAGCTGGCTTTAATGTTATTTGGGCAAACGAATATGATAAGGATATTTGGGAGACCTATGAAAAGAATCATCCAAATACTACATTCGACAAAAGAAGCATTGTAGATATACCTGCGGATGATGTACCCGATTGTGACGGAATCATTGGTGGACCGCCATGTCAAAGCTGGAGTGCAGCTGGTGCCGCAAGAGGTATTCAAGATAAAAGAGGACAGCTATTCTATGATTTTATTAGAATACTGGAAGCCAAGCAACCCAAATTCTTTTTAGCAGAAAACGTAAGCGGAATGCTTATTGGCAAACATAGCGAGGCACTTGATGGCATTAAGAATCTTTTAAAAAATGCCGGTACAGGTTATGACCTTTCGTTTAAAATGCTAAACGCATCTGACTATAATGTACCTCAAGACAGAAAAAGAGTTTTCTTTATAGGCATTAGAAAAGACTTGAATTTTAAATATGAATTCCCGACCGAGACTTTTCCTAAAATAACACTTGAATCTTCTATAGCTGATTTAAATAAAAAAGCAATTCCTGCTTTAGAATTCAATAACACCAACGGAAAAAAATGTATTATTCCCAATCATGAATATATGATCGGTGGTTTTTCGACAATGTATATGTCTAGAAATCGTGTTCGCAATTGGGATGAGCAATCGTTCACTATACAAGCAGGTGGTAGACATGCTCCAATACACCCGCAGGCGCCTAAAATGAAGCTTATTGAAAAAGACGTGCGTGTCTTTGTTCCTGGTAAAGAAGATTTATACAGAAGGTTAAGCGTTAGAGAATGCGCAAGAATTCAAACCTTTCCTAATGACTTTACCTTTCATTATAAAAAAGTGGCTGCTGGTTATAAAATGATTGGTAATGCGGTACCTGTTAACTTGGCTAAATTTTTAGCCAATAGTATTATGAAGCAATTAAATGCTAATGATAAACTAAAAAAGAAGCAAAATACAAAAGCTGATAAATTACCTGTCTAGATACTATAAAGACAGGTAATTTATGTTTTAAGCTTTATTTAATTTATTCGATGATTCAAAATTTAACTTCGGCGGCATAAAATACATGAAAATCAACATTATCAGAAAATATAGAACCGCAAATATAGTATAGGTATGGTCACCCGCATCTGGTGAAATCGGCAACAAAACAAGAGACATATTTAACATCGATTGTATTACCAATACACATATTCCACTTTTGGTTTTTGAGTATACAATAGCACACATACCTGCAGCTCCCATCATATTTAAAAACAATGGCCATACAGGTAAATCTTCTATTACTCCAACATTAATAAAAACGGAAGGTAGCCACCATAAAGACCATACAAAGCCGATTACTTGGGTTGCGTAAAATGGTTTAGTGATTTTCGAAAGTTCACGAAATGCATAACCAATCCATACCACTTCACCTAGAAATGCCCAAGACAATAGAAACAAAGTGAATTTTAAGGTAGGTATATAAATTTCGAAATCAAGAATGGACATATCTCCATTATAAAAAGCTACAATTAATAAAGTTATTAAACCTATGGTAAATGCGAACAGTAAGCTAAATACATACCACTTTGGGTGTACTTTCCAAACTAGCATAGGTCTAAATAAATTCTTTATGCCTTCATTACCTTTTGTAATTTTTACAATAAATAGTAATAAGAACATTAGTGCGTAAAAGCGACCGTTGGTATATGGAAAAAACTCAATAACCCCCTTACTCTTTAAATAAGTAATAACAAAATTCAGCATTGGTGCAAGCACTAAAAACACCGATATTTCGTACTTTTTTAAAAAATTAATCATTTTTGTAGTTGTAATAGAATTTTTAGAAGTGACTAAGCGCTGTTTATTCATTATTCTAATGTGAACCTTTTTATAATTATAAAACTTACTAAAATAGTACATACATAGTCCACGATGTAAATTTTAAGAAAAATACAACAATTAAATAACAGGCAGTAACAACAAAAAACCCTCTTAATCAAATGATTAAGAGGGTTTAAAAGTACTCGAGGCGGGAATCGAACCCGCACTCCGAAGAACTGGATTTTGAATCCAGCGCGTCTACCAGTTCCGCCACTCGAGCATATTTTACCGTTAAGAAACGGCATCCTGTAAAACAGGACTGCAAAACTAAATAATTATTTTCTTTCCAACACCAAAAATATCAAGATTTATGCATTAGCAACCAAATTTAATTTTTAAATTTGCACCTCCTTAAAAACAAAGAACTCAATACTTTATTGAAGCAACTGTTTGGAAAACAATAAGAAAGACATGCCATACCAAGTTCCACAACCGAAAATATTTGCTTGTACACAAAGTAAAATCTTAGGCGAGAAAATCGCTAAGGCTTATGGAACGGAATTGGGTAAAATATCTTTTTCTCGTTATAGCGATGGGGAATTTCAACCTTCTTTCGAAGAATCTATTCGTGGAACGCGAATCTTTATTATTGGCTCTACACATCCTGGTCCTGAAAATTTGATGGAAATGTTGTTAATGATAGATGCTGCAAAAAGAGCATCTGCACGTCATATTACAGCAGTTATGCCATACTTTGGTTGGGCAAGGCAAGACAGAAAAGACAAACCTAGAGTACCTATTGCAGCAAAATTAGTTGCTAAAATGCTCGAAACAGCAGGTGCTACTAGAATTATTACAATGGATTTGCATGCTGATCAGATACAAGGGTTCTTTGAAAAACCTGTTGACCATCTTTTCGCTTCTACATTGTTTTTACCATACCTAAAAAACTTAGGCTTGAAAGACCTTACCATAGCTTCGCCAGATATGGGTGGTTCAAAAAGGGCATACGCATATTCTAAAGCACTAGATAGCGACGTTGTTGTTTGTTACAAGCAAAGAGCAAAAGCCAATATAATTTCACATATGGAGTTAATTGGTGATGTACAAGGTAAAAACGTAGTTCTAGTTGATGACATGGTAGATACTGCAGGTACATTGACCAAAGCAGCTGATTTAATGATGGAACGTGGTGCACTTAGTGTTAGAGCTATAACCACACATGGCTTGTTATCTGGCGATGCATACGAGAAAATTGAAAAATCAAAATTAACGGAACTAATCATTACCGATTCTATTCCGATCGAAATAAAGAGTGATAAAGTAAGAGTATTGAGCTGCGCTAATCTATTTGCCGAGGTAATGGACAAAGTACATAACAATAACTCTATTTCTTCTAAGTTCTTAATGTAAGTTAGAAGCCAAAACAAGAATATTAATTTTTAATACATACAATGAAGTCAATTACAATTAAAGGATCAGAAAGAGAAAGCGTAGGCAAAAAAGCAACCAAAGCCTTACGTAATGCTGGAAAGGTTCCTTGCGTAGTATACGGAGGGGATAAACCATTACACTTTTCAGCAGATGAACTAGCGTTCAGAGACTTGGTTTACACTGCAAATGCGCACACAGTTGCAATTGAATTAGATGGTGGAACTTCTGTAAAAGCAATTATGCAAGATATTCAGTTTCACCCTGTAACAGATGCTATTATCCATATTGATTTTTATCAATTATTCGATGATAAAATGGTTACTATGGATATTCCTGTAGTATTAGAAGGAAATTCGCCAGGTGTACGTAACGGTGGACGTTTATTGTTCAGAAAACGTAAACTTTCCATTAAAGCTCTACCAAGCAAATTGCCAGATTTCTTTAACATCGATATTTCTAAATTGAAAATCGGTCAAAATATTTCTGTTGCAACGTTAATGAATGAAGATTTTACCATCTTACATCCAGAAAGTCAAGTTGTTGTTCAAGTTAAAACTGCACGTACTGCAGTTGTTACTGACGACGAAGATGAAGAAGGAGAAGAAGGTGCAGAAGGTGCAACTGAAGAAGCTGCTCAAGAGTAGTCTTTTACAGTTTAAGATTCATAATAAAGCATCCTGGTACTTGTATCAGGATGCTTTTGTATTTTTATCAATTAAATCACAATACAAATGTTCGGTTTTTTTAAAGCTCTTTTCACAAAACAGAACATCATACTAGAAGAGAAAGATCCCATGAAGAAATTTTTAATTGTTGGCTTAGGTAATATAGGTGATGAATATGCAGAAACCCGACATAATATTGGGTTTAAAGTACTAGACGAAGTAGCCCGCGCAAATGACTTTACTTTTGAAACCGTAAAGCTTGGCGATATAGGGTCGTATAAGGTAAAAGGAAGAACTATAATTTGCCTTAAACCTTCTACATATATGAACAGAAGCGGAAAGGCTCTGAAGTATTGGATGGATAAAGAAAACATACCTCAAAGTAACATTCTAGTCATAACAGATGACATCAACTTACCTTTCGGTACTATTAGAATTAAAACCAAAGGTAGCAACGGAGGTCATAATGGATTAAAAGATATAGAGCTGTTTCTACAGACTATACTTTACAACAGATATCGTTTTGGAGTTGGAGCTGACTTCGGCAAAGGCAGACAGGTAGAATATGTTTTAGGGCAATGGAGCGAGGAAGAAAAAGCACTAATGCCGGAACGATTAAAGAAATCAACCGAGATTATAAATTCGTTTGCTCTAGCGGGTATTGCTAGAACTATGAATCAATTCAATAATTCTTAAAGAACTTTAAAAGTATAAACACCTGTATCTGATTTATTACCTTCATCATCAATAACAACAACTCTCCAGTAATACACCGTATCTGATGTTACAGATACGTTTATGCTTGTCACTGCTGATGAGAGCTCTCGAATTAAATCTATTGTCGGTGTTTCTACAGAGAAATACACTTCATAACTAGCAATATCATTGTCTAAATCAGAAGCAGACCATGATAGTTCAACCTCATTATTAATATCTTTAAAAACATTATTAGAAGAAGCCGGACTTATAATAGCAGCAGGAAAAGGTGCAAATGTGGTTCTAGACCCAGAATTATAAAAATACCACTCTTCGCTAGATACCGTTTGCTCTACTTCACTATTTCTAGAGCGTACAAACCATGAAAATTGTTCACCTTTTGCCAAAGGTAATTGTGCAGAGTTCGATGCCGACACAATGGTCTGTACAGTTCCAGTTGCGATATTAGTAACACGTAGTTCATACGTCTCGGTATTATCTGCCAAATCCCAACGAAACTCTACTCTACTCGTCTCCTCACCTATATCAACACCTGTCGTACATTCAGAATTCTCTTCTGGAAAAACCAACAGCACTGCCTCGGGCGGGTTTGCGGCACTTTTCTTTTTACAGCTAGTAACAGCTATAAACAAACACGTAATAAGTACTAAAAAGCGCATCATTCTTTAATTACTTTAGAAGTTCCATTTATTGTTCTTCCCTCATACTTTAAATAATAAATACCCGTAGATAACGAACTCAAATCTAAACTTATGATTCCGTTTAATGGTAGCATAGAATTACTAGAAATGTATCTGCCATCGGCACTAAAAATACTTACAACTACTTCTTCTTGCTGAGTACCTAAATAGATTTGAACAATATCTTTTACGGGATTTGGATATACAACCGGCTGAACATAAAAACCTATTTGTTCTTCATAAACACCTTGGCATGGTATATCTGTAAATACCTTTAAAGTATTCAATCCCTTATCTAAATCTAGTGCTATCGTTGATTCTTCTGTTTGTATCGCCACACCGTTTAGTTCTATGGTATAAAATGACGCCCCATTCATTTCAAGTGTTACTTGAGAGCCATCTACCGCAATCTTAGAAGTTACATTAAGTGGCGAAGGTTCTGTAATCTGAACTTCAACACAATACTCTTGATATGCTATAACACCATCTGTACCTGTAATACATAAGGTATACGTACCCGATCCTAAATTTGCTAAATTAAAGGCATTCGAAAAACTCTGTGTTAAATCTAATCCATCACCAGAAACTACCACCTGGTAATCTATTGCCAACTTTGGTACAATAGACAGCGAACCATCGTTATTATCACTACACGTTTCACTTTCTAAGCTAATAATAAAGTTCTCAACTGGGAAACGATATATAGCACAACCAGAAGCATCTACTTCTTGACCGGCAGGTGTACCTAAACATAGATCATCACCGTCATCAAACACTCCGTCATTATCGGCATCTGGTCTAAAATCTCCTTCAACACAAGCTTCAAGAACAAAAGAATTTAAACTACCCCCATCTGAAGGAGCGTTATCTTTTATTTCTAAAGTCCATTCGCCCAATATTGATTCTCCATTAAAAGAACTCAAACTCCCTAATGGTTTTACCGAACCACTTATGCCAGGGTTAACTGAGCAAGTAAAAGCTGGACTATCATCATCAAAAGTAGCAGTGATATTTCTCGAATCTCCACATGAATTAGAAACTAATGTTACCGTAGTACCTGCAGGCGATGTTAAGCTAATTACTAAATCAGCTAAAAAGGTATGTTCAACATCTAGTATTACATTAATATCTGCTACTGGCAAATCTTCAAAAAACACAATTTTTGAAGTAATTACTGGTGTACCACTACTAGATATCGCTATTGGCATACCTGCAGCACTTTTCGTAGCACAATTAAACTGTACAGTAGAAAAACTAAAGGGTGCACTAAAAATACCTTCTCCACAGTCATTTTTTGGTTTAACTCTCCAAAAATAAGTACTATTATTATCTAAAAGTGTAGGGGAGAACGAACTGCCATTAACAGTACTTGATTCTACAATATTCGTAAACGCATCATCATCTGCAATTTCAACATCATACTGAGTATTACCAACCGATGTTTCCCATTCTAACAACACATCTGTAGAGGCATTCTCAAAACTATCAACAGGTGATACCAGAACCACTTCTTCAAAATTATCATCATAGATTCTTAACTGCAGGGTAATTTCTTTTGTAACCGTGTCTGCTGTAGCTAAAACTCGAACAGGATAAATACCAGAATCAACGGTAGATATTCCTTCAAAATCAATGGTAACCAACGTTTCATCTACATCTGCCATTGCCGGTGTAAATGTAGCAGTCATACCTATTGGCAAATCAAGTACACTAAAAGCACTTTCTTCATCAAAACCTAAATCGGTCTCATAGGTAAAATCAACACTTAGATTGTCTGGTTTACAAATATCAAAAACAACCTCTTCAAAATTAAGTACGATCTCTGACGGAGTTATAGAAAAAACCGCATCATTAACGGCAAAGAAAATATTATCATCTGCCTTAATCATAATACGCCCCGTACTGGTTGGAATGTTTGGCACAATTATAGTCTGACTACCATCGTTCAAAGTGTTTTCTGTTAATAAAATAGGAAAAGTTACACCACGATCTGTAGATAAAAAGATAGAAACAGTTTCAGTATTTATGGGTGAGATATCAGTATTGGCAACATCCCAAGTAATGGTTTGCAGTGATCCCGCTTCAAAAGACTCTTCTCCGGCTTGAGAGTTTATCAAAAACGGTCCGGCTTCATTGACTACCGATACTGTCATCTCATCAGAATCTGATTGTCCTCCATTTAAAGCATTATCACGTACGGTTAATGAAAAATTCATATCGCGACCTATATTAGACAGCGTTTCCCAAGCAGAACCAGAAGTTGGTACTGTCTGAGTTAGTTCTCCGCTTAAAATTCTATTTAGACTAGGAAAATACCTTTCAGGAATCAGTGTAGGCGGCAAAGATCTAAAATTTGCCCCAGCTGGGTTATCAGGCCCAAATGTAGCTTGAGTAACTATTCCGTTATCAATCTGCTCCCAAGCATAACTAAGTACATTAGCAACATCAACATCTGTAGCCTCACCCGTAAGCACAAAAGGAGTTCCTTTAGGTATCACGTAATCTGATAAAGGCGTAATCGTTGGCGGATTATTGGTCAGCACATCCGTTACACCACATGAAACAGTTTCTAGGTAATCTCGTATTTGAACTATGCTTACATAATGAAAGTAATCATCACTATTAGAGGCTACATTATTATTTCCCGTTATGCCAGCATATCCCATTATTGTTGTTCCACTAGCTGGTTCTACCTGTACCGTTGTACCTTCAGAAATATGTGAAAAAGAATGATTTGCTCCAAACTGGTGTCCCATTTCATGAGCTACCAAATCAATATCAAATGCATCGCCTACCGGTGAAGACAATGTAGTATAACCACTACCCTTTCTACTATCTGTACAAACGGCACCAATAAAACCCGAATTACCGTCTAGGGTATTATCCTGTTGATTAAAAAGATGTCCTATATCATAATTTGCCTCTCCAATAACACTTGTCAATGTATTTTGAACCTGAGAACTTAAACTACCCGTATAAGGGTCGGTTTCTGGATCTGTATAAATTACAAGGTCAGTATTGTCTATCAACTCTAGGGTTATCGCCAAATCGCGTTCAAATACGGCATTAATTCTAGTTAACGTTGCATTAATAGCAGCAAGAGCATCAGCCTTTGTTCCTCCATGAAATTCTGTATATTCACCTGAAGCGGAAATGGCTACTCTAAATTTTCTTAGTGTTTGGTCATCAACTAACTTGGCAGTAAGGTTCTGCGAATATTCTTTAACTTCTGGTATAGTTTTACACACAAAATCAATATCGCGCTCGTCTTGCTCTGTTCTACGATATAATACATAGGTATCATCAGCAGATTTCTGCATAAACAATGCTTCGTTTTCTCCAGAAGTACTCATAGTACTCTGAATACCTTTCGGAGAAACACTAAACCTGATTTGGGTCGTGGCATCGTGCAAAGCAATACCTTTATATGATTGTATGGATGGATATTTTAGTGCTAATTCTTCAGAAAAAAGATGAGAATCTTCTACTAGAAAGGGAACTAACTTGCCCGTTTCATCAGGAAAATAAATAATCTTTGAAGTTTTATGCTCTGAAAGTGCCTGTAAAAATTGTTGTTGATTAAGAGTAAAAGCTGTTCCTTTATTCACTCTTAACTGTTGCTTAGTAAATTGCTTAGCCTTATTATTCAATTCCGTATTTTTCCAATAAGCAGTTTGTGCCATACCGGAAAAGGAAAGAAATACTATGGTAATTGTAAAAACTAGGCGTAATTTTGCAATCATTCAGAGGCTTTTAACTCAAAATCAAATATAAGTCTTTTTATTTTCTATCATAGGTGATTACAGTCCGCAACATTTCTAAATATAAAGAAGAATATCCTACGGTCATTACCATAGGCACCTTTGATGGTGTACATATAGGTCACCTTAAAATACTTAGTAAAATCATAAATCATGCCAAAAGTACCGAATTAAAATCTTCGGTTCTTACGTTTTTTCCGCATCCGAGAATGGTCTTACAAAAAGATGCGAATATAAAACTGCTGAATACCATAGACGAAAAGATTGATATTTTAGAAAAACTTGGTCTAGACGTACTTATAATACATCCTTTTACCAAAGAATTTTCTCGCCTTACAGCTATTGAGTTCGTACGCGATATACTCGTAAATACGTTAAAGATCAAAAAAGTAATTATAGGTTATGATCATAGATTTGGTCGTAATAGAAATGCCAATATCACAGATTTAATCACTTTTGGCAACACGTATGACTTTACTGTAGAAGAAATTCCTGCTCAAGAAATCGACGATGTATCTGTAAGTTCTACCAAAATCAGAAAAGCATTAGAAGATGGCGATATTGAAACCGCTAACAGCTATTTAGGCTATGAATATATGCTTACCGGTACAATTATAAAAGGCAAGGGCATAGGCAAACAACTGGGTTACCCCACGGCAAACCTATCTATTGCTGAAGACTATAAGCTAATACCAAAAAATGGAGCTTACGTTGTAAATAGTATTCTAAACGATATAGTAGTTTACGGTATGATGAATATTGGCTATAACCCAACCGTAAATGGCACCGATAAATCTATAGAGATCAATTTTTTCAATTTTGATGCAGATTTGTATGACCAAAAAATTCAAGTTAATATTTTGGTTCGTTTAAGAGATGAACATAAATTTGAATCTATTGATGCCCTAAAAGCTCAATTGGCAAAAGACAAAGAAAAATCTCTAGACTATATTAAAAATTAATTATGCTCAATAGGTTATTATTTCAACGCATAGATAATAGCCCTTTAATCATCTTTCGTATATTTTTTGGCATACTCGTTTCTCTTGAATGCTTCGGCGCTATTGCTACTGGTTGGGTAAAGCGGAATTTAATCTCTCCCAAGTACACTTTCCCTTTTATAGATTTTGAATTTCTACAGACACTGCCCGGTAACGGCATGTATTTCTATTTTATATTAATGGGGTTACTAGGTCTTTTTATTGCCGTAGGGTTCAAATATCGATTAAGTATCATATCATTTACCGTGCTGTGGACTGCAACATATTTGATGCAAAAGACGGCTTATAATAATCATTACTACCTACTCATATTGATATCGTTGATTATGTGCTTTTTTCCTGCGGAAAGAAGTCGGTCCTATGATGTTAACATGAAACCTGAACTAGAAAGCAATTCTATGTATGCCTATGTAAAATGGGCAGTAGTGCTACAATTGTTTATAGTCTATGTTTACGCTTCAATTGCTAAAATGTATGGAGATTGGCTTGATTTCAGTACCATAGCCGTATTAATGCATTCTAAAAAAAACTACTGGTTAGTTGGTGATATTTTACAAGAACCGTGGATACATAGTATAATTGGATCGGTTGGCATTCTGTTTGATTTACTCATTGTACCAGCTTTACTTTGGAAACCAACAAGAAAAGCTGCTTTCTTTATTTCATTATTCTTTCATCTATTTAATTCCGTCATATTTCAAATCGGTATTTTTCCATATCTATCGATTGCTTTTAGTGTCTTCTTTTTTGAACCAGAAACCATTCGTAAGATATTTTTCAAAACTAAACCGGCATTTGTATCATCCTATTCTTCAACACCAAATTATAGCAACACAATTCTAGTAACAGCAACTATCTACTTCATAATTCAATTAGTATTACCTATAAGACACCATGCCATTAAAGATGATGTACTGTGGAGTGAAGAAGGTCATAGAATGAGCTGGCGAATGATGCTGCGCAGTAGACAGGGCAAAGGCAGATTTAAAGTAGTTGACAAAGACACTAAAGAAGAATTCATCATAAAACCTAAAGATTATGTATCCAGAGGTCAAGAACGCAAAATATTTGCTTATCCAGATTTCGCTTGGCAGTTTGCCCAATATTTAAAAAAAGAGTTTGAGAAAAACGACAGAAACGTTTCAGTATATCTAGAAAACTCTAAAATTAGCATCAACCGTAAGCCATACGTACCCTTTATAAACGCTAAAACTGATCTTGCAGCAGAGACTTGGCACCAAACAAAACATCACGACTGGATTCTCCCCTCAAACTTCGGAAACTCTAAAAATTAGTTAATACGTGTTTAGTCCTCAAAGTACCTGCTATAAATATAAGATTAACGTAAATTTGCAGTCAAATACAATTCAATAATGTTACAAATACAGACCATTAGAGATAATCAAGAAGATATTATCCTTGCCCTTGGAAAAAGAAATATTGATGCACAACCCTTAATTGAAAAAGTGCTTCAATTAGATGAAAACCGACGTGCTGCCCAAACGAGTTTGGACAACATTTTGGCGGAATCGAATAAAATTTCCAAAGAAATTGGTGTGTTGTACAAAACAGGAAAAGCTCAAGAAGCAAATTCCTTAAAAGAACAAACGGTAAAATTAAAGGAAGAATCTAAACAATTAGCTGAAGATTTAAACTTAGCTGAAGAAGAGTTACAAACACTTCTTTATCAATTACCGAATGCGCCGCATGCTTCTGTTAAAAAAGGTTCGACTGAAGAAGATAATGAAGAAATATTCAGCGAAGGTGATATTCCTAAATTGGCTGAAGGTGCCCTACCACATTGGGAACTTGCAAAGAAATATGACATCATAGATTTTGAATTAGGTGTTAAAATTGCAGGCGCAGGGTTCCCGGTTTACAAAGGTAAAGGTGCCCGTTTACAACGCGCACTTATTGCTTATTTCTTAGATAAAAATACCGAAGCTGGTTACACTGAAATTCAAGTTCCGCATTTGGTAAACGAACTTTCAGGTTATGGCACAGGTCAATTGCCAGACAAGGAAGGTCAAATGTACCATGTAACTGCAGATGATCTTTATTTAATACCAACTGCAGAAGTACCGGTTACAAATATTTTTAGAGATGTTATTGTAAACGAAAGTGATTTTCCTATTACATATACAGGGTATACTCCGTGTTTTAGAAGAGAAGCAGGTAGTTATGGTGCACATGTACGTGGTCTAAACCGCTTACACCAATTCGATAAAGTTGAAATTGTACGTGTAGAGCATCCTTCAAAATCATATGATGCCTTAGATGGTATGGTTGAGCATGTAAAAAATATTCTACGAGAATTAAAATTGCCATACCGAATTCTAAGACTATGTGGTGGTGATTTAGGTTTCACAGCTGCACTTACGTTTGACTTTGAAGTGTTCTCAACTGCACAAGACAGATGGTTAGAAATTAGCTCTGTTTCTAACTTTGAAACATATCAGGCTAATAGATTAAAACTACGTTTTAAGGATGAAAACGGAAAGAATCAACTAGCTCATACATTAAATGGTAGCTCTTTGGCCTTACCACGTGTTTTAGCCGGAATTCTAGAGAATTATCAAACTGCAGACGGAATTAAAATTCCTGAGGTGTTAGTACCTTATTGTGGGTTTGATATGATTGATTAATTACTAAAAATGCTGTTTTCTATTAAATGATAGATTTTGGCTAAAATATAATATTGAATAAAACGTCGTATAACCCCTGTTGTACGGCGTTTTATATTAAAAAAATATACCTAAAAATATGGAAATGATAAAATCATCTTTTCATTTATAACGCTACACCCCAACCCCATCAATATTCATTATTTTAGTAAAACGTTCAATTTTCATTAGTAACATGAATTGATAAAATTTAAAACCTTCTACATTATGAATTTCAAATTCAATTACTATTTGTTGATTATCAGTATGATATTATTCAGTTGCTCTGATGAAAAAATTACGGAAAATATAGAATTTGATATTGAAGAACTGACTATCACTGACATTCATAAAGCTTATGAAGCCAAAACCCTTAATAGTCAACAATTAGTACAATCATATTTAAATAGAATTGAAAAATATGATACTTCAATAAATGCCCTTACTACAATAAATAAAAATGCTCTTGACATTGCTAAATCTCTTGATGAAGAATATAAAAAAACAGGCATTTTACGTCCTTTACACGGCATACCGTTAATTGTTAAAGATAATATCAATACAGAAGGTTTACCTACTACTGCCGGTTCACTAGCACTGCAAAACTATATACCTGAAGAAGATGCGTTTATTATTAAAAAACTTGTTGAAGCTGGTGCCATAATCATTGCAAAATCTAACATGGCCGAATGGGCATTTAGCCCTATGCACAGCGAAAGTTCAACAGCTGGCACGACTAGAAATCCATATAACACCAATTATGTACCTGCTGGATCTAGTGGTGGTACTGGTACTTCGATCGCTGCTAATTTTGGAACTATAGGGCTAGGAACAGATACCGGAAATTCCATTAGAGGTCCGTCATCTCACAATGCATTAGTAGGGTTTAGAACCACCCTAGGTTTAGTTAGTAGAAGCGCAATTGTTCCGCTTTATTTGAGAAATGATGTAGTCGGTCCTATGTGCCGAACTGTTGAAGATGCAACTAAAGTATTAGAAGTTATTGCAGGTATAGACCCTAAAGACCCACTAACAACATATTCAGAGGGGAAGACACCAGCAGATTACACACAATTTCTTAAAAAAGATGCCCTAAACGGCTCAAGAATAGGTGTTCTAAGAACCTTAAGTGATGACAATCCGCATTCTGAAATAAATCAATTATTTAATAATGCACTTCTCCAATTAGACTCCTTAGGTGCTTCGGTCATCGATTCGGTTATTGTACCTGATTTTCAGAACTTAAAACAAAACCAATGGTGTGCCACTTTTCGCGAAGATGTCGAGACTTTTTTATCCGATTACGTTAAAAATGATTCGCTAAAAACCATTGAAGATATTATTGAAGTAGGAAGCAAGTCGGATTTTGCGAGAGAAAGGTTAGTAAGAAATGCCGCCCATACTGGAAGATGGGACGATTCAGAAATACCCTGTTTAGATGCCTATACAGATATACGCAGAGTTGCTTTTAGAGAAGCTATTGAAAATATGATGGATTCTTTACAACTAGATGCCATGGTATATCCATCATGGAACAATCCACCAGCACCTATTGATCAATTTCAAGAAGAATATAAGGGAGACAATAGTCAAACTATTAGTCCGCATACGGGGCAGCCAGCTTTTACAGTTCCTATGGGTTTTACAAGTAAAAATCTACCTGCGGGACTTCAGTTTCTGGGCAGAATGTATGACGAGCCTGTTTTAATAGGACTTAGCTATTCTTATGAACAGGGCACCAAACACAGAAAATCACCCGATTTAAAATAGCATCAACTTTCACATTAAGGTTCGAATAGGCTAATTTCTATTCCTAGGCGTATATAAACAGACAGTCTTTTATTTGTCTTAAATTTTACCTTAAATACTTATTATGAAAAACCTCGTCTTACTTTTAATGTTATCGGTCTTTCTTGCTTGCAGTAACCAAGATGACAATACTAATATCGAAGAGGTAACGGAAGAAAATGAAAATTTCAACGCTATACCAGTCTACAACCACGCATATATTGAAAATTTTGAGGTAGACCAAGTTGCGTACATTGCTTTAAATGCAACTAATGCTTATGTATTGGTTGATCCGTTTGAAGATGATGTTGCAGAATCAATTGCTGCAATAAAAGCAAATGGCAATCAATTAGCGGCATATATAAGCATTGGCACAGGTGAAGATTGGAGAGATGATTTCAATCAGCTTCAACCTTTTTTAACTGCAGAACAATGGGCAGAGTGGCCAGGTGAATATTTTGTAAATACTACCACTACCGGAATAATCGATGTTATGAAAGCTCGAATTGATAAAATTGCCGATTTAGGTTTTGATTGGGTAGAATTCGATAATATGGATTGGGCTTTATATGATGACACACGAGAAACTTATGGCATTCAAGTATCGAAAGAAGATGGTATTGCCTATTATAAAGAGCTTTGTAATTATGTACATGAAAAAGGTATGAAATGCATGGCAAAGAACTTCGTTGAAAATGCGGAAGATTTTGATGGGGTAACGTATGAATCATACAATGATGAGAAAAATTGGTGGGATACCTCCGGAGCACAAAGTTTTTTAGATAACGAAAAACTCGTTATTATAATTCATTATAACGAAAGCAACTGCGATCAGGTTTATGCTGATTACCAAGCTATTTACAACGAAGATCTTTCGTTTATCTGCGAAGACACCACACTTAAAAAATACCTTCATTACAATGAATAGGTAGAAGAGATTATCGACCTTTAGTATAACTAAGTATTTGTATTATGAATTGGGCACTATTAATAATCGCGGGTCTTTTTGAGGTAGCCTTCGCATTTTGTTTAGGTAAAGCCAAAGAAACCACTGGTAATGAAATGTACTTATGGTATGTTGGGTTTTTAGTTGCACTTGCCATAAGTATGATACTATTAGTGAAAGCGACACAAACATTACCCATTGGTACCGCATATGCCGTGTGGACAGGTATTGGTGCCGTAGGTACAGTACTAGTTGGTATATTCGTATTCAAAGAACCAGCTACTTTTTTACGTTTACTTTTCATTACAACATTAATAGGTTCTATTATAGGTCTTAAAGTAGTATCTCATTAATACTATAGTTATTACAAGAATTACTCACTAAAAAATAAATACTATTATCGCATAAAATCAAGTGCTTGTTAGCATCTACTTAACAACAACTTACTGCATTCTATGTATATTTGATTATGCGCTTTATCTTTTTCATAATAACATATTTAGCACTTTCTATGTTTGCCTTTGCTCAAGATGATTTCTTAGCAAAGCAATATTTTGCTGATGGTGATTTTGAAAAAGCAGTAGTTTTTTACGAAAAACTAGTAGAAAAAAGCCCGAGAAGAACGGAATATGTTCAAGATTTAGTTGCTTGCTATCAGCAATTAGAACGCTACCAAGATGCTGAAGATTTTTTAAACCAGCGTCTAAAAGACCGTAATCCCTACCCAACATTATTAATAGACTTAGGTTACAATTATGCCCTTCAAGAAAAAGAAGAAATGGCACAAACGTATTATGACAAAGCTTTAGATATCATCTCTAAAAATCCTAATTATGGATATGCCATAGGTCTTCAGTTTCAAAAATACAGTCTTTTAGATATGGCTATAAAAGCCTTTCAAACATCAATGAAACTAAATCCGGCACTAAACTTCAACTTTCAACTTGCCAGAATTTATGGAGAACAAGGCAATGTCGAAGCAATGTATAACTCATATCTAAATCTTGTTATTGATGGCAAAACATCTAAATCTAACATATTAAGGAGTATTGATGATTTCGTTTCTGAAGATGCGGAAAACAAAAACAACATACTCTTAAAAAAAGTACTATTAGAACGCGCACAAAAGAATCCAAATATTCTTTGGAACGAACTTTTAAGCTGGTTATTCGTTCAGCAAAAGCAATACGGCAGTGCGTTCAGGCAAGAAAAAGCCATTTTCAAACGTATGAACGGCAGCTCTACAACTCGCTTAGAAAATTTAGGCAACGATGCTCTAGATAATGAAGAACATGAAGTTGCCAAAGATATTTACAGCTATATTATTGAAAATACCAGCAATAAAATAACCCAATTAGATGCAGAGTTAAACCTCATTGACATTGAATTATTGAATGCTTCTACCAATCAATTAGATGCTATTCAAAAAAAATACGATGACTTAGTAGATGAATATGGCTACAAAACGCAATCGTTACAACTTCAAGTAGCCTATGCTAATTTTCTAACGTTTACAAAGAATGACCCAGCGCCTGCAGAAAAATTGCTGAAGAATAGTTTAGAACTACCATTAAATGATAGAGGTACCGCATATTTAAAATTAGCATTAGGTGATATTTTGGTTTATGACAAAAAGTTTAACGAAGCACTCATCTACTTCTCTCAGATTCAGCAAAAATTAAAGAACGATGTACTTGGTCAAGATGCCCGTTATAAAGTAGCACAAACTAGTTTCTATAAAGGAGATTTCGATTGGGCATTAACGCAATTAAAGGTATTGCGAAGTTCTACCTCTCAACTAATTGCCAACGATGCTATGCAATTGAGCCTATTGATATCAGACAACTCACTTGAAGACTCTACCCAAACTGCTCTAAAAAAATATGCTAGGGCAGATTTTTTAGCCTATCAAAATAAAACTGATGAGGCAATTACAGCATTAGGCGATATTTTAGAAAATCATAAAGGAGAAAAAATTGAAGATGAGTCACTTTTAAAACAAGCACAATTATTTGAGAAGCAAAAAAAGTACGAAGAGGCGCAACTAAACTATCAAAAAATCATCACATTCTACGGTAATGGCATTCTAGCCGATGATGCCTATTATGCTCTTGGCGAATTGTATAGAAAAGTATTGAACGATCCGTTGAAAGCTAAACAGCAATACGAGAAAATCATCTATAATTATCAAGACAGTTACTACTTTCCTGAAGCAAGAAAGAACTTTAGAATTTTACGTGGAGACGCTATAAATTAAAAACAGGTATTATCTAATTCGTTTTAAGCCCTAGTTGAACTAACTTTGCATTTCAAATAGAACTTGATAAACCCATGTATATATATAACGTTACCACGAATGTAGAAGAAACAGCTCATGAAACCTGGTTGCAGTGGATGAAAGAAACACATATTCCAAAAGTACTATCAACAGGTAAATTCTTGAGTGCAAAATTCGCAAAAGTATTAGTTGAAGAAGATATGGGCGGCTTCACGTACTCGGTACAATATACCGTAAAAGACAAAGCTACCTTAGAAAGATACTATGAAGAAGACGCACCTGCGCTAATAGAAAGTATTCAGAAGAAATTTGCTGGTCAATTAGTTTCTTTTAAAACGGAATTAGAAGTAGTAGATGAATTCTTTGTACAAAGAGCAACTGCTACTCATTATCTATTTACGTACGGAACTTTACAAGAATTAGAAGTACAATTGGGAATTTTCGCAAGACCTTTAAACGGATTCGAAGACGAATTACCTTTATATGCATTATCTGATACAAAAGTAGCTAACCTCTACCCTACCCTTCAACATACAGGTATTAAAGAAGATGCTATAAAAGGGCAAGTGTACACCCTATCTCATCAAGAATTACAAAAAGCAGATAGATACGAAGGTGAAGCTTACGAAAGAATTGAAATTCAATTGGCTTCAGGAAAAAATGCTTGGGCATATATTGCAAAATAAGGCACCGTTAAATTAGAGCTATGGGAACGAAAAGAAAGAAGAATAAAGGTGATAAGTATGCTCATAAAAAGCAATACGAAAAAGGTCCTGTAAAAGCAAAGAAATACCTAGGCCAACACTTCTTAAAAGATGAGGACATTGCCCGACAAATAGCCGAAACACTATTACAACAAGATTATAAGAATGTAATAGAAATTGGTCCGGGTACTGGAGTACTTACTAAATACCTTCTTTTACGAGATAGTAATTTAGTGGCTATGGATTTGGATACGGAGTCCATCACTTACTTAAATGAGACCTTCCCTCTAGAACACCCCAAAGCATTTGAAGGTGACGGTACTTTTAAGGTAATTGAAGCAGATTTTTTAAATTTTGATACTTCAACCCTTTTTGGCGATGAGCAATTTGGTATAACTGGTAACTTCCCATATAATATCTCTACGCAAATAGTTTTTAAAATGTTAACCCTTAGAAATCAAATACCTGAATTTTCAGGAATGTTTCAGAAAGAAGTCGCGCAACGTATTTGCTCACCAGAAGGCAGTAAGGCATACGGTATTCTTTCGGTTTTGGTACAAGCTTTTTATGAAGCGGAATATCTTTTCACCGTTGAACCAGATGTTTTTGATCCTCCCCCAAAAGTACAGTCGGGCGTATTACGATTAACTCGTAAAGCAAATTTTGAACTTTCTTGCGATGAGCAACTATTGTATCGTGTGGTAAAAACTGCATTTAATCAACGTAGAAAGACCTTACGTAACAGTTTAAAAACATTTACATTATCAGATAATTTAAGAGAAGATACTATATTTGACCTTCGACCAGAACAATTAGCTGTCGACGATTTTATAGCATTGACGAACAAAATAGTAAATGACACCCTTTAAGCTAACCGAAGAATTTGTAGTAGAAATAGAACAGCTCATTGAACATAACAATGATGCTGAACTTAATTCTATGCTAGGTGCTGTGCATTATGCCGATGTCGCCGAGATCATTAATGAATTAGATAAGGAAAAAGCTACCTATCTAATTAAGTTATTGGATAGTGACAAAACCTCAGATGTCCTTACCGAGTTAGATGAAGACGTTCGTGAAGCTATATTAAGTAGTCTTTCTACAAAAGAAATTGCTGGTGAACTAGAGGAGCTAGATACCGATGATGCTGCAGATATCATTGGCGAGCTACCCAAAGATCAGATTCAAGACGTTATCTCTAAAATTGAAGACAGGGAACATGCAAAAGATATCGTTGATCTATTAAGATATGCTGACGATTCTGCTGGCGGACTTATGGCAAAAGAGCTTGTAAAAGTCAATGAAAATTGGAATGTGCTTACCTGTGTAAAAGAAATGCGGGCACAGGCAGAAAATGTTACGCGTGTACATTCCATTTATGTAGTTGATGACGAAGACAAACTAAAAGGAAGATTATCGTTAAAAGATTTACTGACCACTTCGACCAAATCTCACATTAAAGACGTTTTTATAAAGAACGTAGATTCTGTCAATGTCAACGAAGACCCAGAAGAAGTTGCTAGAATAATGAGTAAGTATGACTTAGAAGCCATACCAGTAGTTGATGAAATAGGCAGACTGGTAGGTCGTATTACCATTGATGACATTATAGATGTTATAAAAGAAGAAGCTGAACGCGATTACCAGATGGCAGCGGGTATATCACAAGATGTAGAAGCAGATGATAGCATTTTGGATCTTACAAAAGCACGTTTACCATGGTTAATTCTAGGTCTTTTTGGTGGTGCAGGGGCAGCTGTAATTATGGGAGGTTTTGAAGAAATGTTTCGCGAATATACTGTGCTATTCCTTTTTACCCCACTTATAGCCGCAATGGCAGGTAATGTTGGTGTTCAGTCTAGCGCTATTATTGTTCAAGGTCTGGCAAATGATGATATTAAGGGAAGTATAGGTAGCCGATTGATTAAAGAAATGCTTTTGGCATTACTGAACGGATTTATTCTTTCGTGTTTATTATTGATTTTTACATGGATATGGAAGGGAGATTTCCCTACCTCATTGGCAATTTCCATTTCGTTAATTGCGGTAATCGTAGTAGCAGGGTTCATTGGTACTTTCGTTCCATTATTTTTAGATAAAAGAGGTATAGATCCTGCCATTGCAACCGGACCTTTCATTACAACCAGTAATGACATTTTCGGTATTTTAATCTACTTCTCTATTGCAAAATTGATTTTAGGCATTTAATAAACAGCTCATCTTCTTTTTAGAATAGTGGCGCTTTGCTTATCTTACTATATCAAATTTTACATTCACAGAAAATAAACTATCCCTTTTTCCAAAAGCAGGATGAAATGAACATACATGAAAAGTATCAACCTAAAAGAAAAGTATGATCACGTAAATAACTTTTGGCATCCGCACCAAATAGGTATTGTTGATGATATGCAAGTTTTATTAGCGAAGATTAAAGGTGAGTTTGTATGGCATTCACATGAAAATGAAGATGAACTTTTTCAAGTTGTAAAAGGCACGCTTTATATGCAATTTAGAGACCGCACCGAAGTTGTAAAACAAGGCGAAATAATAATAGTACCCAAAGAGGTTGAGCACTGCCCAATGACCAAAAACGATGAAGAAGTACACGTTATGCTTTTTGAAAAAGTAAGCACTGCCCATACCGGAAACGTTGAAGACGAAAAAACAAAAACAGATTACCCCAAAATATAATTAAGCATAAATGAAAGTATTACACGTAGATATAAATCACCCACTAATAATTGAGCAATTTTCTGAATTAGGTTTTCAGAACGATGAAGATTATAGCTCATCAAAAGAAGAAATAGAAGCCAAGATCGAAGAGTATGACGGACTCATAATTCGAAGTAGATTCTCCACAGATGCTGCGTTTTTAGACAAAGCAAAAAACTTAAAATTTATAGGAAGATTAGGCGCCGGTTTAGAAAATATAGATACACAACATGCTAAGTCGCTCGGTATATTTCTTGCTGCCGCACCCGAGGGCAATCGTAATGCTGTAGGTGAACATGCTTTAGGTATGCTTTTATCCCTTTTTAATAAGCTGAACACGGCAGACAAAGAAGTAAGAAGTGGCAAATGGGATCGCGAAGGCAACCGTGGCATTGAGCTAGAAGGTAAGGTTGTTGGTATTATCGGCTATGGCAATATGGGTAAAGCATTTGCTAAAAAACTAAAAGGTTTTGACGTAGAAGAGGTTATTTGTTATGACATTAAGGGTGGTGTAGAAGATGAAAATGCACGCCAAGTAGGCATTATAGAATTTCAAAATAGGGTCGACGTCATAAGCTTACATGTACCACAAACAGAATTAACAATTGGTATGGTCGATGCTGAGTTTCTTGAGAAATTTAAAAATCCTATTTGGATTATTAATACCGCCAGAGGTAAATGCATAATAACTACGGATTTGGTCGATGCCTTAAAATCAGGTAAAGTTATAGGTGCAGGTTTAGATGTACTGGAGTATGAAAAAGCCTCTTTTGAAAATATGTTTACAGATAACAATTTACCTGAAGCATTTCAATATCTAATTAAATCTGATCAGGTAATACTATCACCACATGTAGCAGGGTGGACGGTAGAAAGTAAAATAAAATTGGCCCAAACGATAGTAGATAAAGTGAAAACTAAATTTTTAGAATGATATGAAATACAAAGCCAACTCTCCAGACGAATATATTGCTCAATTAACGCCAGAACGTAAAGCGGTAATTGAAAAGCTAAGAGGTATTATTTTGCAAAATTTACCCAATGGTTTTGAAGAGCAATTAAGTTATGGCATGTTTGGGCTATGTAGTACCACATTCTTTATATCCGGCAGGGTATCATGTACAACCAGAACTACCGTTGCCTTTTATTAATTTGGCTTCCCAAAAAAACTTTATTGCACTTTATCACTCCGGCATATATGCAGACCCTGCTTTAATGAACTGGTTCAAGAACGAATACCCTATTCATTGCAAACGTAAGCTAGATATGGGCAAAAGTTGCGTTCGTTTTAAAAGTATGGATGATATTCCGTACGAGCTCATTGCAGAACTATGCACCAAAATGACTCCGACAGAATGGATTAGTTTATACGAGAAGAATATCAAAAAATAAATCGATATGAAAAAAAGAGTAACAGGTTTAGGCGGATTCTTTTTTAAAACCAAAGATCCAGACCAATCAAAAAATTGGTACAACAAGCATTTAGGGCTGAATACAGATCAATATGGCTGTACTTTTTGGTGGAAAGACAAAGAAGGAAATGATTGCTCAACACAATGGAGCCCCATGAACGACGATACCACTTATTTTGAACCTAGCCAATCTAGTTTTATGATGAATTTTAGGGTTGAAAATCTTGTAGAACTATTAGAAGTTCTGAAGAAAGAAGGAGTTACGGTTGTTGGTGAGATGCAAGAATTTGAATACGGAAAATTCGGATGGATTTTAGACCCTGACGGAAATAAGCTAGAACTTTGGGAACCAATTGATAAAGCATTTCTATGATGTTTAAATAATTGCTACATTTAACCCTTAATAATAACCACCAAACAACAAAAAAATGTCAGACGAGAATAAAGATTTTGGAGATAAAGCAGAAGATGCTTTTGACAGTGCTAAAGAATCAGCAAAAGAGTTTTCTGATGATGCTAAGAAAGCCTTCGAAAACAGTAATGTAGACAATGGAAAATCTGTTGCTATAATTTCGCATATAACCTTTATAGGATGGATAGTTGCTCTTATTATGAACAATGGCAATAAAACTGAATTAGGTAGTTATTACATAAGGCAAACTCTAGGAATATGGATTTTGACTCTTGTATTAAGCTGGATACCTATTGTTGGTTGTTTTGCTTTTATAATATGCCTGGTTTTAGTCGTTATGAGTTTAATTAATGCTGCTAATGAAAAACAAGTACCGACGCCTGTTTTGGGTGAATATTTCCAAGATTGGTTTAAAAGTTTATAAATCTATAAGCCAGTTGAGATTTCAGCTGGCTTTTTTTATATTTATTATTATCGTAATATAGCAATATATAAATATGAAATGGGAGTTACTAAAACACAAATATTTAATGTAGAGCAGAATCAATTGGCGATTATATTTAAGGTATTGTCCAACCCTGCACGTATTGCCATTCTACAATATATAAGTCGGCAAGATGCATGTATATGTAATGACATCGTTGATGAAATTGGTTTGGCTCAGCCTACTATTTCACAGCACCTAAAAGAACTAAAAAGTATTGATTTAATTAGAGGTGAAATAGAAGGTAAAAAAGTATGCTATTGCATCAACTTAGCAAAATGGACAGAGATACAAACTTTACTGAATTCTTTCTTTGACACTACTAAAAACAACTGCTGTTAATAAGCTTCAATATGAATGATATAACAATTAGAGAAATGTTACCGACCGATTGGGAATTCGTTGCTAATATTTACAAAGAAGGCATTGATACTGGCATTGCTACTTTTGAAACCAATGTACCCACCTATAAAGCTTGGGACAAAGCACATATGAGCACCTGCCGTTTTGTTGCTATAAGCACAACTGAAATTATGGGTTGGGTTGCGCTCTCCCCTGTTTCTAATAGATGTGTTTATGGTGGCGTCGCAGAAATAAGTGTCTATATCTCTAAAAATAGTAGAGGAAAGGGCTTGGGTAAATTATTATTAGAACATGTAATTACAGCAAGCGAAAAAGAAGGTGTTTGGACGCTACAATCAGGTATATTCCCCGCAAACCATAGCAGTATAAAAGTCCACGAAACCACCGGTTTTAGAATGATCGGCAAACGCGAGCGCATTGGCAAACTGCATGGCAAATGGGTAGATAATGTGCTCTTTGAACGACGAAGTAGTGTTGTTGGTATAGACTAAATTACGCTTCCGTTTCAGGATTTTGAGATTCATGTAATTTACGTTCCAATTCTGCCTGAAACTCCTCCATTACAGGTTTTACTGTACTCTCAGGTAAATCTGCAATCTTAATATACATTAATCCGTCTACCGAATTATTGAACAATGGATCTACGTTAAATGCTACCACTTTCGCATTCTGCTTGATGTATTTTTTAATTAAAACCGGTAAACGTAAATTACCAGGTTCTACCTCATCAATTAAACGATCAAACTTATTTAAATCTGCCTGGGTTTCATCAAAAACGAACTCCTTATCAGCATCATTTAGCTTCACTTTGAATTCCTTTTTTGGTCTTATGTATTGCGCTACATAAGGATCCCAATAATTAGACTTCATAAATTCGATCATCAACGATTTAGAAAAGTTTGAAAACTGGTTGCTGATACTTACCCCACCTATTAGGTACTTATGTTCTGGAAATCGTAAAGTAGTATGCACAATCCCTTTCCAAAGTAAAAATAATGGCATTGGTTTTTGCTGATATTCTTTAGTGATATAGGCACGACCCATTTCAATAGAGTGTTCCATCATATCATACAATTCAGGTTCTACCCTAAAAAGATCTTGAAGATAAAAACCATCAATACCATGTTCAGGGAAAATTTCAGAACCCATTCCCATTCTATAAGCACCTACAATACATTTAGCCTCGGCATCCCATAAAAAAAGATGATGATAATAGCTATCAAAACTATCCAGGTCAATCGCTTTATTCGTACCCTCGCCAATGGCTCTAAAAGTTACTTCACGTTGTCTTCCTATTTCCTTCAAAATAAAAGGCATGTCTTTTTCCTTCGCTAGAAATACCTCATAATTTTTACTTTGAAGTAAACGACAGTCTTTCTCCCTAAGTTTTTCAATTTCACCCTCCATAACCTCTTTACGGACTGCATCTGCAATTTTCTTTGGTTGCTTAGGTATTTTAAGGGAAGTAGGTATTTGATCTATTAAACGTTCTTTCTCGTATGCGTTAGATAGCATATACGTTTTACGACGCAGAAGATCAGTGTATTCTTCTAAACTCTGTTGCTCTTTTTGTGTAGCTACAGAAATAGGCTGCCCTATTCTCACCTTTATTGGTCTATTTCTTTGCGAAAATACCTGAGAAGGAATCATTGCTGTTCGTAACGAATCTCCCAATTTAGAAATGCGATAAAACAACGAACTGTTCTTGGCATGAAAATAAATAGGCACCACAGGTACATTTGCCTTTCTAATCAATTTTAAAGCGGCTTCTTCCCAAGGTTTATCTACAATGAGCTTACCATCTTTATGTGTAGAAACTTCACCAGCAGGAAAAACCCCTAATACGTGACCATCTTTTAAATGCTCTAAAGTTTTCTTGAATCCGGCTAAGTTACTTCTAGCATCTTTATGTTCAGTGAAAGGATTAACAGGCAGAACGAAAGGCTCTAGCGGCGCCATTCTTTGTAATAAGAAATTAGCCATTATCTTATAATCGGGTCGTTGTTTCACCATTAACTTGAACAACAAAATACCGTCAATAGCACCTAACGGATGGTTACTTATAGTCACATACGGACCCTCTTTCGGCAAACGTCTAAAGTCTTCTTCAGGAATTTCGTAGTCAATTTCGTAAAGCTTTAGAATAGCATTGGCATACTCTTCACCTTCTAAATGGGCAATGCTATCATAATCTCTATTTATACGAGATAAACGCGTCACCTTCAGTAGTACCCAGCCAATAAAAGTACCAAACACCCCATATTTAGAGAGATTGATAGCAATGGCAATTTCCTTTGCGGTAACTAAACCCATAAATCAACATCGATTAGACTGTAAATATAGGAAAATAGCGTTTGTAGCTACCTATTAAAAATTACTGAAATGACCTTTGCATTACTTCACAACCAACTGTACCGTTTCTGTACCACGCTGTTCTAATAATAACTCATGACCATTCTGCAACGATTCTAACGCTTGAGTATTAAAATGTCTAATGGTGTATAAAGAAACATTCTCATGATGAGCAACTTTAAACTTACTTTTTAGTTGTTGTAGCAGCGCTTCTAATCCGCCAAATTTATTATCGATACAAACAGAAAAACTAATAGCGGAATTCTGAATTAAATCTACCTTAATTTTATGTTGATGAAACAATTTAAATAGCTCGCTAATACTATCTTCTACTATAAAAGAGAAATCAAGTGAGGACAATTTCATTAAAACCTGATTTTTTTTTACTATAAAGCAAGGTACTTTTGGCTCTATTCCAACACCTTTACCAACAGTAGTTCCTTTACCTGTTGGATTTACAAAGGATTTTACATGAAGTGGAATTTCTTTTCGCTGTAAAGGTTGTAATGTTTTTGGGTGAATTACAGATGCCCCGTAAAATGCTAATTCTATCGCTTCTCTATAAGATATATTATTTAGCAATTGCGTTTCTTTAAAATACCTAGGATCGGCATTTAAAACGCCTGGTACATCTTTCCAAATAGTAACCGAATCGGCATTTAAACAATAGGCTAATATTGCAGCAGAATAATCTGAACCTTCACGACCCAATGTAGTAGTAAAGTTATTGTCATCACTACCCAAAAAACCTTGAGTAATATTCAATACCTTTTGATCAATTTTAGTTACGTTCTTTTGAGTACGCTCCCAATCTACCGTGGTATCTCTATAATTACTATCTGTTTTAATAAAGTTTCTAACATCTAACCAATTATTTTTGATGCCAATTTCTTTAAAATAGGCACTGATAATAGTGGTAGAAATCAATTCTCCGTAGCCGACTATTTGATCATATACGAAGTTATAATTGGGCGATTTATTCCAAACTAAAAAACCGTTGATCTCATCGACCAATATTTTTATATCCTTATAAATAGCATGCTGTGCATTAGGAAATAAGTCTTTTATAATACCATGATGATAGTCTACCATCTCGGCAACCTTAGAAGGTATTTCCTTCTTATCATTAAAATAAGCGTTTATAATATCTTCCATAGCATTGGTGGTCTTACCCATTGCCGATACTACCAATAGCGTATTTTCATACCCTACTTCTTTTAAAACCTTAACTACATTTTTAACCGCATTTGCATCTTTAACCGATGCTCCTCCAAATTTAAAAACTCTCATATGTTATTGCTATCTAAATTTTATAGTTCTTTTTCAATTAAGCTAACGCGCTTAAATACTCTTTCATGCCTGCTTCATCTAACTGAACAACATCCCAATCTCTCATTACATTGGCTCCTTTACTTTCGTAAAAACCAATTGCAGGTTCGTTCCAATCGATCACTTCCCAGCTTATTCTTTTTACACCTAACTCATCACCATATTTAACGACCTCATTTAAAAGTGCCGTACCTAAACCACTACCACGCATTTCTTCGGTAACAATTAAATCTTCTAAGTGAATAACAGGGCCTTTCCAAGTAGAATACCTAGGGTAAACCAAAGCCATACCTACAATTTTATCATTCTTTTCTGCAACAAAACAGTGAAACAATTTCTGTTTACCAAAACCATCTTCCTCTAAGTTCTGCACACTTACTTCAACGGCATCATCTTCCTTTTCAAAAGAGGCTAATTCTTGTATTAAATGAAGCACTTGGCTCATATCTTCTCTCTGGGCAACTCTAATTGTATAATCCATAATTGTTACAAATAAAACACAAAGTTATAAATTTAAAAAATGTAATTAAAATCAAAATTGAACGTTTAACAAAATACACGATATTTGTATAAACCATAAACTAAAAGATGTCTCCAAAAAGAAATCAGACCCTAGGGGAGTTTATTATTGAAAATCAAGATTCATTTCAATATTCCTCAGGTGAATTATCAAAACTTATTAATGCCATTAGATTAGCCGCTAAAGTTGTTAACCACGAGGTGAGCAAAGCAGGTCTAATCGATATTTTAGGTGGAGTTGGCGAAACTAACATACAAGGTGAAGATCAACAAAAACTTGACCTTTTTGCCAATGATAAATTTATTCAGACTTTAAAAAACAGAGAAATTGTTTGCGGTATCGCATCTGAAGAAGAAGATAGTTTCATTAGTATAAATAGTAATGACGACAATCATCAAAATAAATATGTAGTACTTATAGATCCTTTAGATGGGTCTTCCAACATTGATGTCAATGTTTCGGTAGGTACTATTTTCTCAATTTACAGACGTATAACTCCCGTAGGCACACCAGTTACTATGGAAGATTTTTTACAACCTGGTAATAAACAGGTTGCTGCAGGTTACGTAGTGTACGGCACGTCTACCATGTTAGTATATACAACTGGTGATGGTGTAAATGGCTTTACCTTAAACCCTGCGTTAGGTACTTTTTACCTATCTCACCCAAATATGAAGTTTCCTGAAAATGGCAGAATCTACTCTGTAAACGAAGGAAACTATGTACATTTTCACCAAGGGGTTAAAGATTACATTAAGTATTGCCAAATGGAAGAAGACGACAGACCTTATACCTCTAGGTACATAGGATCCTTAGTTTCTGATTTTCATAGAAACATGATAAAAGGTGGTATATATATGTACCCAAAAAGTAGCGTAAGTGAAAGCGGTAAACTAAGATTGTTATACGAATGTAACCCTATGGCTTTTTTAGCCGAGCAAGCAAACGGAATAGCAATTGGCGGTAAAAATCGTATTATGGATATTCAACCAACAGAACTCCATCAACGGGTTCCGTTTTTCTGCGGAAGCAAAAACATGGTCGAAAAACTACAAGAATTTTTAAATAAATATCATTAATAAAAAAAGGGAGCAAATTGCTCCCTTTTTTATTCTTACTTTTTTCAAAGCTTAATGTTTTACTAAGTATAGATAATCATCAAAATCTATTCTACCACCAAAAATAGCTACAGAACGTTCTATAATAACATCTGCTTTTTCTTCAGTAAAGCCAAGACCAATAGCATACTTCTTAATTAATAGTCTTTCTTCATCATCAATTTCATGATCGGAATACACGATTCTAAACAAGTCGTATAAACGCTCTAATCGTTTCTCAGAATCTGGCGTAGAATCGATAGGATATTTATTTTCTTTCTTAAACACCTCTAAATACTCAGAATCAGTGATATCTAATTTAGTAGCGAAACGATCTAATAACTTTTTTTCTTCAGTACTAATTTCACCATCAATAGATGCTAAAGTTGCCAAAGCTGCAAAATGAGCTAAGTTTCTTCTGTGCTCACCGCTACTATATAAATCTGCAAAAGACATATCTTATTTTTTAATTATTGAGCAAATATAATTTTTTTAGAGGTCATAGTTTAGTTTGTTATCAACTTTGTTTGCATGCAAAATTTGTAACTTGATGTCGCTATGAAAACTCCTCTATTACAATTTACAAACAATGGCATTTATTGTGAAAAAGCGAAGGTTTATCTTGACCCGTGGAAACCAGTAGACCATGCCATTATTTCGCATGGGCATGCAGACCACAGTCGGTACGGTCATAAAAAGTATATTACCCACCACAGAAATGTTCCAATTATTCTACATCGATTAGGTGAAATTAATGTTGAAGGAAAAGAATGGGGAGAGTCTTTTGTTATCAATAATGTAAAATTTAGTCTTCACCCAGCAGGTCATATAATAGGTTCTTCACAAATACGTGTAGAACATAAAGGCGAGGTTTGGGTATTTACAGGTGATTACAAAACTGAAAACGATGGAATCTCTACTCCGTACGAACCCATAAAATGCAACACCTTTATTACCGAATGTACTTTTGGACTTCCAGCATTTAAATGGACGCCACAAGCAGAGGTGCTAGAGAACATTAATAATTGGTGGGCAGAAAATAAAGCCGAAGGCAAAACATCTATTCTTTTCGGGTATAGCTTAGGAAAAGCTCAGCGGCTGCTAAAATATTTAAATACTGATATTGGTGAAATATATACTCACGGCGCTATTGAGAATATGACGGAGGTATTGCGACCCTTAGTAGATTTTCCAAAAACCACTCTTATTACTAGAGAAACGAAGAAAGAACAATTGTTGGGCAATATAGTGTTGGCACCGCCAAGTGCACACGGCAGCACATGGATAAGAAAAATGGTACCTTATGTAACCGCTTCCGCAAGCGGATGGATGACCTTTAGAGGTGCCCGAAGACGCAGGGCAATTGACAAAGGTTTTGTTTTAAGTGACCACTGCGATTGGCCGGGACTTCTAGAAAGTATTGAGGCAACGGGAGCAGAAAAAATTATTTCTACACACGGATACACCGATATATTTTCTAAATATTTACGTGAACAAGGGTATGACGCACGCACCGAAGCAACACAATATGGAGAGGAAGAAATAGAAGCTGCCGTAGCCTCAAAATCATCTATAACAGCATGAAAAACTTCGCACTCCTTATAAAAACATTAGACAGTACCAATAAAACTACGGTTAAGGTACAGGCACTGACCAACTACTTTTTAAAGGCTAACGATGCCGACAAAGTATGGACAATTGCTATATTATCTCATCGTAGGCCGCCACGACCAGTGAACACTACCCTTCTAAGAACTTGGGCATCAGAATTGGCGAATATTCCTTTATGGCTATTTGAAGAGAGTTATCATATTGTAGGTGATTTAGCAGAAACCATTGCTTTGGTCATACCTGCGGCAAATCAATCATCAGACAAGAGTTTGACGGTTTTCCTTGAGGAAATGATTGCCTTAAAAAAGAAAACCGACGATGATAAAAAAGCATATCTCTATGAAAACTGGAAAGTGCTTAACTATTATGAACGCTTTGTGTTTACAAAACTCATTACTGGCGGATTCAGAATTGGAGTTAGCCAAAAACTGATGACCAGAGCATTAGCAAAAGCAACCGAGATAGATGAGGATATTTTAGCTTACAAACTTATGGGTAATTGGGACCCTAACACTATTTCTTTTCAACAATTGGTACTTGAAGAAAATGAGAGCGATTACCTGTCAAAACCCTACCCATTTTATTTGGCTTATGCTATAGTGGGTAAAGCGTCAGACCTTGGCGATATTAATGAATGGTCTGCAGAACATAAATGGGATGGTATTCGTTCGCAAGTAATTCTTAGAAACGATGAAATATTTGTGTGGAGCCGTGGTGAAGAATTAGTGACCGATAAGTATCCAGAATTTAAAAAGTTCGTTGGTGTTATTCCTAATGGAACTGTTATTGATGGTGAAATTCTACCCTATGTTGAAGGAACCATAGGTACTTTCAATGATTTACAGACTCGAATTGGTCGCAAAAATATATCCGCAGCATTATTAAAAAAAGTCCCGGTTATATTAAAAGCTTATGATATTCTAGAGTGGGAAGGAAAAGATATTCGCCAAACACCTTTTATTGAGCGTAGACGTATATTAGAAAACATGTTTCAAGATGTATCTACTAACCAAGAATTGGGTAAGGTCACTGAGCGGAGCCGAAGTGAGGTCAATGAGCTTAGCCAAAGTGATATCCCTCTTTACCTTTCTGAAACAATGCACTTTAATTCTTGGAATGAATTGGCTCAAGAAAGAGACCGTTCTCGCGAAATGCATAGTGAGGGACTCATGCTCAAAAGAAACGATTCTCCTTATTTAGTAGGACGAAAAAAAGGCGATTGGTGGAAGTGGAAAGTAGACCCATTAACTATAGATGCTGTATTAACATATGCGATGCGCGGACATGGTAGGCGAAGTAATCTTTTTACAGATTATACCTTTGCACTTTGGAAGGATAATGAAGAAGGAGAAAAAGAACTGGTAACGTTTGCCAAAGCCTATTCCGGATTAACAGATGCAGAATTCAGAAAGCTTGATGCCTGGATAAAGAAAAATACGCTAGAAAGATTTGGACCAGTACGTAGTGTTACTCCACATCACGTTTTTGAAATTGCTTTTGAAGGCATAGCACTTTCAAAGAGACATAAAAGCGGAATTGCCACTCGTTTTCCAAGAATGTTACGATGGCGGAAAGACAAGAATATTCATGAAGCGAATACCTTGGATGATTTAAAATCACTAATACCTAATTAATCAATCCAAAAACTAACTTTTATAAACAGATTACTTCGCTTTGCTCGCAATGGTAAAAAGACAAGAACTTTACGATATCGCCGAAAATTGGTTTCAAGAACAAGATTGGAAACCTTTTAAATTCCAAAAGGATACTTGGAAGGCCTTTCTACAGGGTAAAAATGGACTGTTAAATGCCCCAACAGGCAGTGGTAAAACCTATGCATTGTGGTTTCCTATTGTACTGAATTACATTAAGAACAATCCTAACTATAAAACTAAACACAAAAAGGGATTAAAGGCTATTTGGATTACTCCGCTTCGAGCACTTTCTCAAGAAATAAAACAATCTGCTGAACGTATTACTTTAGATTTAGGCACACAAATGACCGTTGGCATTCGCTCTGGCGATACTTCAACAAAAGAAAGGGCACAGCAAAAAAAGCAAATGCCTGATCTGCTAATTACCACTCCAGAAAGTCTACAATTATTATTGGCTACAAAGGGGTACGATAAAATTTTCAAAGATTGTTCAGCTATAATTGTTGATGAATGGCATGAAATATTAGGCACAAAACGAGGTGTACAAATGGAACTTGCCTTATCACGGCTTAAAAATGTATCCCCTCAATTAAGAATTTGGGGCATATCTGCAACCATAGGTAACTTAGAACAAGCCAGAGATGTGTTATTGGGTATTGAGTCTAAAGCACTTGAGAATTCCGTCCTCATTAAAGCTAACATAAACAAGAAGATTACGGTAAAAAGTATCATTCCAAAAAAGATGGAAACCTTCCCCTGGCGTGGTCATCTAGGGCTTCATTTGTTAGAAGAAGTTGTACCTATTATCAACAGCAGTAAAACCACATTGCTGTTCACCAATACCCGTAGTCAATGCGAAATTTGGTTTCAGAAAATTCTTGAAAAACACCCAGAATATGCCGGTGAAATGGCAATGCACCATGGTAGTATAAATAAAGAAACTAGGGTTTGGGTTGAAAATGCCATTCGCAATGAACAACTAAAGGCAGTTGTTTGTACCTCAAGTTTAGATTTGGGGGTTGATTTTGCCCCAGTGGAAACCGTTATTCAAATTGGAGGACCAAAAGGTGTTGCCCGATTTTTACAACGCGCAGGGCGTAGCGGTCACCGTCCAGGTAAAGAAAGTGTAATCTATTTTCTACCCACGCATGCCATTGAACTTATAGAGGCTTCGGCATTACAAAAAGCAGTAAAGCAGAATACGGTTGAAGATCGCATGCCATACCTCAACAGCTATGATGTCTTATTACAGTATTTAACCACTTTGGCGATTTCTGACGGATTCTATCCTAAAGAAATCTATCAAGAAATAAAACAGACGTTCTGCTACCAAGCCCTTACCGAAGAAAAATGGCAGTGGTTATTGAACTTCTTGGTAATGGGCAGTCAAAGTTTACAGAGCTATGACGAATACAAAAAAGTAGAAATTGAAGAAGATGGCAAGTTCAAGGTAAATAATCGCGGTGTGGCGATGCGACACCGATTTCAAATCGGGACTATTGTCGGTGATGTCAATTTATCCGTTAAATACCAAAAAGGTGGCTACATTGGTTCTATTGAAGAGTTCTTTATTTCAAAATTAAACAGAGGTGATGTATTTACGTTTGCGGGCAGAAATTTAGAATTCATTCGGATAAAAGAAATGACGGTTCAGGTGAAAAACTCGAACAAAAAAACCAATAAAATTTCGAGTTGGATGGGTAGTAGACTTACCTTATCTGCTCAAATGTCAGAGTTACTTAGAAATGAATTATACAGCTCTAGCGAACCTATTAAAAATCAATCTGCAGAAATACGAGCTTTAAAACCTCTTTTTGACCGACAACGAAGAGATAGCATTGTACCCAAACCATCAGAATTTCTAATTGAAACCTTTAAAACACGCGATGGGTACCATCACCTGTTTTATCCATTTGAAGGTCGTTTTGTACATGAGGCAATGGGCAGCTTACTAGGGTATCGCATTAGTTTACTCTCCCCTATTACTTTTTCATTGGCGTTTAATGATTACGGTTTTGAGCTACTATCAGATCAACCCATAGACATTCAACAAGTTTTAGATAATGATTTGTTCACCACAGATTTTATGTTAGATGATTTGCAAAAAAGTTTGAATGCCACTGAAATGGCGCGTCGACGTTTTAGAGATGTTGCTATTATTAGCGGTATGGTATTTACCGGATACCCCAAAAAAGGTATTAAAATGAAACACTTACAAAGCAGCTCGCAATTATTATTTGATGTTTTTAGAGATTACGAGCCCGACAATTTACTGTTTCAACAAGCATTTACCGAGACTTTTGAACACCAATTAGAAGAAGGACGTTTAAGACTTTCATTAGAACGTATTGCAACACAAGAAATCGTTTGGAAGGCGTGCAATCAACCCACACCATTTTCTTTCCCTTTAATTACCGAGCGTGTGGGGCGTGAAAAATTATCAAGCGAAAAATTGGCTGACCGAATTAAAAAAATGGCTGCACTATTGATGAAGAAATAGGTAATTTTGCATCGATGACCCATTCCATTATCCTTCATAATCAAACTTTTGAAATGCACTTCTCTGGCGCTCTTTTTTGGGTAGAGAAATCAATGTTAATGATCAGTGATGTTCATTTAGGCAAAGTATCACATTTTAGAAAATACGGTGCCGCTGTACCACAACAAGCTGTACAGCAAAATTTTGATACACTAACCTCGGTAGTGAATCATTTTAAACCAGAATCGATAGTTTTTTTAGGTGATTTATTTCACTCTGCATTAAACACAGAATGGCTTCTTTTTGAACAATGGGTACAGGCTACTCCACAAGAAATAATTTTAGTAAGCGGTAATCACGATATTATTTCTCCGCTGAAATATGAAGAATTACATATTAAAGTAATTCCCGAAATGATTATAGATTCTTTTCTACTAACCCATCACCCAGAAGAACGAGATGGTCTATTCAACTTTTCAGGACATATACATCCTGCAATTAAACTTAGCGGATTAGGAAGACAATCTGTTCGATTGCCTTGTTTTTACAAAACCGAACATCAAATGATAGTACCGGCATTTGGAGAATTTACTGGCACTTACACTTTAGAACCTTGCGATGGATGTGAGATTTATGCCCTTTTAGGTGACGCTGTACTGCCAGTTCCTATAAAAGCGGTAAAAAAGAAGCGTAATTACCGAAAATAGTTCCTTTAATACGCTAAAGAGCATAACTTTATAATATAACCACAATAGCTTTACAGTTATGAAAAAGAAATTATCCGTTCTTAATTTGGCATCTGTTATTCTAGTAATTGTAGTTAATTACATTTCACAAGCATTTTCTCTCAATGATACTACCATTGGTGAGATGAGTGCTCAATATGCAAACTTGTTTACTCCCGCATCATATGCTTTTGCTATTTGGGGCCCAATCTTTTTAGGATTACTTGCTTATGGTATTTTTCAAGTAAAAAGAGCTTTTTTCAGTGATAAACCTAGTAATTTTATTGAACAAACTGGCTACTGGTTTGTCTTCGCGAATATTTTAAACTGTTGCTGGGTAATTGCATTCATGTACAATTACACCGGACTTTCAGTAGTAATTATGTTCGGAATACTGCTTTCATTAATTAAGATTATTCTAAACACCAATATGGAACGTTGGGATGCTACTATTTCGGTCATTGCATTTATTTGGTGGCCTATTTGTTTTTACAGCGGATGGATTACTGTAGCCACCATTGCAAACATTTCTGCTTTTTTAAGCAAACTAGATTGGAACGGGGGAGTATTATCAGAACAAGCCTGGACGACAAATATGATTGTAGCAGCCACCATCATAAATCTACTAATGATTTGGAAAAGAAATATGCGAGAATTCGCCCTTGTAGGCATTTGGGCATTATTCGCCATTTATGTAAGACATAACGAATCGAATATCTACATTGCTTACGCAGCAATGACGGGCACGGTAATTCTATTTATTGCCATTGCTTTTCATGCCTTCAAAAATCGAGAAACTAGTCCGTTTAAAAAGCTACAAGAACGATTACAAGAAAAGTCTTAAACCAAACTTTTTATATCATTACCCCAAGACGGATAAGAGAATATAGTAGATTTTATATCCTTATCTGTCATTTTATTAGTGATAGCTAAAGTAAATATATTGATGGTCTCACCAGCATCAGGTCCTAATAGATGTGCACCAACAATTTCGCCTGTTCTATCATTCATGATAATTTTGAAAGCATATAAAGGTGCATTTATTCTCTTGGCATTATACCAGTCAGTTGCAACCTCAAAATTTACTCTTATGTTTTTATAACGGCTACGTGCTTCTTCTTCAGAATACCCAACAGTAGCCAAATTTGGAGAAGTAAATACCACAGATGGAATTACAGGAACCTCTAACACTTTATAATTTCCATTTATAATGTTCTCTGCAACCACATAACCTTGTCTACCAGAAAGCGGAGTCAACGGTAAGTTCTTATCAGATACATCTCCACAAGCATAAACATTTGCGTTACTAGTACTTTGTAAGTACGCATTTGTTTCTACACCTTTATCGCTAAAATCAACATTGCCTTTTTCTAAATCTAAACTAGCCAATGCGGGTACACGACCAGCGGTATTAAAAAATGCTTCGGCTTCAATAGTCTTCTCCTTCCCTTTTGACTCATAGGTTAGTGTCAGTTGTTTACGTTTCTTTTTCAATGCCTTAGTTGTAGCCTCAAAAATGAAATTAATCCCAAGTGTTTCAGAATATTTCCTAAGCTCATTAACCAAATCTTCGTCAAAAGCATGCAGAGGTCTTTTACCGGTATCTATTACCGTAACCATAGCTCCAGCTCTTGCCGCCATATGAGCAAACTCCATCCCAATATAACCTCCGCCAACAAAAACAATTTTCTTCGGTAGCTTTTTTAGGTTTAAAAAATCATCACTCTCTTTAAAATGTTTCGCTCCAGGTAAAGTCAATGTTCTTGGCACCAAGCCCGTAGCAATGACAATTTTCTTAGCGATGATTTTTTTACCTTCTACCAATAAAGTATTCTTATCTAAAAAAGTAGGAGATTGATGAAACAACGTAATTCCTAATTCTATCAAATTATGCTCTGTAGAAGCAGGTATATTAGAAGTGAAATTTCGTTTGAACTTTTGCAATTGCTTCCAATCAATTTTCGCAGTCCTACTTATGCCTTTTCCCTTTAAATTTTTACTGAACTCGTAGGCTTCTATTGCACCAAGTAATATTTTCTTAGGATCACAACCTCTATTTGCACAAGTGCCACCAAATTCACGATTATCGGTAATGGCAACTTTTAAATCTTTAGCCACACAGGCTTTAGCAACTGTTTGCCCCGCAACACCACTTCCTATTACAAAAACATCAAACTCATTATCTTCCATATCACTTTTCTTTTTCTGCTACACACCAAGGTGCAACTTTTTAGAGGCAATCTGTAACCCATATTCGATAATAATGAGTCTTATCCATTTCTTAGGTATGCGTATATTTGTAAAAATTTTAAACTGTTGAGTCATTCTTCTATCCAACAACGGTATAATCAGTCTCCCCAGATAGGGAAACTGCAAAATACTATTGCCGATTCTGAAAAATCAGAATCCAAAAACATTCAATTAAAAGGTCTAGTAGGGTCATCACTTTCATTTGTGCTTACCAGTATATTCAATGCAGAAGACCGACCATTCTTGGCGGTTTTTAATGACAAAGAAGAAGCTGCCTATTATTTAAATGACCTAGAACGCCTTATTGGCGAAGACAAGGTACTTTTTTACCCAGGTAGCTACAGAAGACCTTATCAAATAGAAGAGACAGATAATGCCAATGTACTTTTACGTGCCGAAGTTTTAAACAGAATCAACTCTAGAAAAAAACCAGCGGTAATAGTCACCTATCCCGATGCACTTTTCGAAAAAGTAGTTACAAGAAAAGAATTAGACAAGAATACCCTAAAAATGAAATTAGGGGATACACTTTCTTTAGATTTTTTAAATGAAATTTTATTCGAATACAAATTTAAACGAGTAGATTTCATTACCGAACCAGGTGAATTTTCGGTTCGTGGTGGCATAGTAGATGTGTATTCTTTCTCGCATGATGAGCCTTATAGAATAGAGTTTTTTGGCGATGAAATAGACAGCATTAGAACCTTTGATGTAGAAACACAACTTTCTAAAGAAAAGGTGAAATCAATTACAATTGTGCCGAACATGGCCGACAAGTTTTTGATTGATAAAAGACAAAGTTTTTTGACCTACGTGGCATCGAACACACTTGTTTTTGCAAAAAATACCGACTATCTATATGATAGATTGGACGATTTCTTTGAAAAAGCAAAAGAAGCTTTTACAAAATTATCAAAAGACATTAAGCATGCCGAACCCGAAGAGTTATTCATGGGTGGCGAAGAATTTAGACAACAACTATCTGGCTTTACACTTTTAACTCAAGATGCTAAGCGAGATGTTATCGACTTTGTCGAATTCCACTCTAAACCACAACCTTCTTTTAATAAAAAATTCGATTTATTAATTGAGAATTTAAATAGCTATAAAGACAAAGGCTACACCAATTACATCTTTTGTGCCAGTGAGCAGCAAGCCAAACGTTTTCATGACATTTTTGAAGAGGTTAACGAACATGTGCATTATCAAATTATTGTTTCTCCGCTATTTCAAGGCTTTATAGATGATGATCAAAAACTCGTTTGCTATACGGATCATCAAATTTTTGAACGTTACCATAAATTCCATTTAAAGAATGGTTATGCAAAAAAGCAAGCCATTACATTGAAGGAAATTAACAAATTAGAGATTGGTGACTACGTAACCCATATTGATCACGGTATTGGTAAGTTCGGCGGATTACAGAAAATAGATGTTGAAGGCAAAAAGCAAGAAGCTATAAAATTGATGTATGGTGAGCGTGATATTTTATACGTAAGCATACATTCATTACACAAAATTTCAAAGTTTAATGGTAAAGATGGTGCACCGCCAAAGATTTACAAACTAGGTTCTGGAGCTTGGAAAAAAATTAAGGATAAGACCAAATCTCGAGTTAAGAAAATAGCGTTTAACCTTATTAAAATTTATGCGAAACGAAGGCTAGAAAAGGGATTTCAATATAACCCAGATAGTTATTTGCAGAATGAACTTGAGGCTTCGTTTATTTACGAAGACACTCCTGATCAAAGTACCGCTACCGAAGATGTAAAAAGAGACATGGAAAGTGAGCGACCTATGGATCGTTTAATTTGTGGTGATGTAGGATTCGGAAAAACGGAAATCGCTATTCGGGCAGCATTCAAAGCCGTTGATAATGGCAAACAAGTAGCAGTTTTAGTACCTACTACTATATTAGCCTTTCAACACCATCGTACTTTTGCAGAACGATTAAAAGATATGCCGGTAACGGTAGATTATCTAAATAGATTTAGAACTGCAAAAGAGAAAAAAGATACGATACAGCGATTGGGCGAAGGCAAGGTCGATATCATTATTGGTACCCATCAACTGGTAAACAAAAATGTTCAATTTAAAGATCTCGGGTTATTAATTGTTGATGAAGAGCAGAAATTTGGAGTTGCCGTAAAAGACAAATTAAAGTCTATTAAAGAAAATGTAGATGTACTTACATTAACAGCAACGCCAATACCTAGAACACTTCAATTTAGTTTGATGGCTGCTCGTGATCTTTCTACGATTACAACGGCACCACCAAACAGGTATCCTATAGAAAGTCAGGTAGTACGTTTCAATGAAGAAATTATAAGAGATGCCGTTAGCTATGAAATTGAACGTGGTGGCCAGATATTCTTTATCCATAATAGAATTGAAAACATCAAGGAAGTTGCAGGTATGATCCAGCGTTTGGTGCCAGATGCCAAGGTTGCAGTTGGTCACGGTCAAATGGAAGGTAAAAAACTAGAAGCGTTAATGCTTGGCTTCATGAATAGTGAGTTTGATGTTTTGGTATCGACAACTATTGTTGAGAGTGGGCTGGATGTTACAAATGCCAATACCATTTTCATAAACAACGCCAACAATTTTGGCTTGAGCGATCTGCATCAAATGCGTGGTCGTGTAGGTCGTGGTAATAAAAAAGCATTTTGTTATTTTATTACTCCGCCATACGAAGTAATGACCAATGATGCACGTAAACGTATTGAAGCATTAGAACAATTTACCGAATTAGGTAGCGGATTCAATATTGCAATGAAAGATTTAGAAATTCGTGGTGCAGGAGATTTATTAGGTGGCGAGCAAAGCGGATTCATCAATGAAATAGGTTTTGAAACGTATCAGAAAATATTAGCTGAAGCCATCGACGAATTAAAAGAAACCGAATTTAAAGACCTTTATGAGGAGGTTGAAGGTAAACATGAGAAGGTTTTTGTAAAAGAAACACAGATAGATTCTGACTTCGAATTGCTATTTCCTGATGATTATATCAATAATATAACAGAAAGACTAACGTTATATACAGAGCTGAACCAGGTAAAAGACGAAGCAGCGCTTCAAAAATTCGAAGCTCAATTAGTAGATCGTTTCGGTGAATTACCAGATCAGGCGGCAGATTTACTCAACTCGGTTCGTATAAAATGGATAGCAAATAGCATCGGTTTAGAGAAAATAGTGATGAAACAAGGTAAAATGATTGGGTACTTTATAAGCGACCAACAATCAGAATTTTATCAGACTTCAACATTTACTAGAGTTTTACAATATGTGCAATCGCATGCCCAACAATGTAAAATCAAAGAAAAAAAGACTCGAAACGGTTTACGCTTATTATTAGTTTTTGAAAATATAAGATCTACAGATAGAGCATATTTGGCATTAAAGCCTTTTGAAATTAAAGAAAAAACAACTGCATAATGGAATTTGAAATATCAGAAAAATTGGCGATGGTTCATTTAATCGATTCAGTTATTGTAGCCGATGGCGAAGTACATAACGGCGAAATTAATGCCTTAACAAAATTGATGACCATCATTGATTTTGATAGTAATTTCTTGATTCAGGCACGAAGCATCGATATAGAACAAAGTGTCAATATCTTAAAAGGTATGTCTGAGGATAAAAAGAGTAAACTAGCCCAAATATTAGAAGACGTAGCCATATCTGACGGTTATATTCATGAGAAAGAAAGTGATGTTATACGACATGTTTTCTTTGAAATAGGGCTTTCTAAAAAGGCTTAGGTCCATTTAAATTCTTAAGCAAAAACTTCTTACGTATCTTAACGGTTAAATCAATTCAAAAACATCGTTTTGAGCGAAATCAAAGTTTCATCTGAGGAAATGAAATTGGTTCTAACCAAATTGTTTCTTAAATATTCCTTCAACAAAGTACAAGCAGAAAAACTAGCTAAAATTCATACTGAAAGTACCATCGATGGTATTTACTCGCATGGTATTAATAGAGTCCCTGTTTTTATAGATTACGTCAACAAAGGTTTAATGAAAATAGACGCCATAGCAAGCGAAGTGGCTTCTATGGGAAGTTTAGAACGTTGGGATGGCAACTTAGGTTCAGGCATATTAAACGCGCTAAAATGCACCGATAGGGCAATTGACTTGGCAAAAGCACATGGCATGGGTTTAGTTGCTCTTAGAAACACTAACCACTGGATGCGTGGTGGCACGTATGGCTGGCGAGCTGCAGAACAAGGTTGCATTTCAATTATGTTTACTAATACCATACCTAATATGCCAGCTTGGGGAGGCAAAGAAAATAGAATCGGCAATAATCCCTTGGTCATTTCCATTCCTAGAAAAGAAGGGCATGTAGTACTGGACATGGCGTTATCTCAATTTTCATTTGGAAAAATGCAAAGTTTAGATTTAAAAAATGAAGAGCTCCCTTTTGATGGCGGTTGGGATTCTAATAATCAATTAAGTAAGAACCCTAAAGATATTATGGAATCTGGTAGAGCATTACCTTTAGGGTATTGGAAAGGATCAGCACTTTCTATGATTTTAGATATGCTGGCAACTTTACTTTCTGCCGGTAATTCTACTTATAAAATTGGACTAAAGAAAAACGAAACTGCATTATCACAGGTTTTCATGTGTATAGACCCTTCCAATTTCTCAGATACCCATATCCAAGAAAATTTACTAAACGAAATCATCCAATTTACCCATGATGGTCCACCAATGAAAATAGGCGACAAAACATTCTATCCAGGAGAACGAACCTTGTCAACTAGATTAAAAAATCAAAAAGAAGGCATGGTGGTAAATTCTAAAATATGGGAACAAGTACTTAACTTATAAAACTAGACTGAATCTCTTTTGTTCTAAATTCATACTTTCAAATCACTCATTCTTAATCTTACAAACATGAAAAAATTACTTTGTTTCTTTTCGCTACTTTTAATTTTAACCTCATGTAAAGAATCTACTAAAAAAGAGGTCGTTTTTGAACCAAAAGTTATTACTACAACTGCAAAGACACGAATAGATTCTGTCCTTAAAAGCTTTGTAGAAGCAAAAAACATAGCCGGTGTTTCAGCGTTAATTTTCGAAAAAGGTGAAGAAGTATACTACAATGCATTTGGTTATGCAGACATTGCTGCGAATAAACTGATGGAAAGGAACACTATTGTTCAAATATATTCCATGACCAAACCGATAACGGGAACAGCATTAATGACACTGTTTGAAGAAGGCAAATTTAGACTAGACGACCCTATCTCTAAATATATTCCGGAATTTGAGAATATGACCGTGTATACGGGAGTAGACCAAAACAATAAAGTACGTACCGAACCTTTGCAAAGAGAAATAAGCATTAGAGATATTACCAGACATACTGCAGGTTTTCCCAACCGCTATGATATACCCGGCCTTAGTACTTTAATGCAAGATGCAGATGCCCTGAACAGAGAAAACACTTTGACACAAATGGCAGAAAAAATGGGAAAAACACCATTATGGTTTCAACCGGGCACCCAATGGGAATATGGACCAAGTGTAGATGTCCAAGCTTTATTAGTAGAAAGAATTTCTGGAATTCCGTATGCTAACTATGTCCAAAAACTTGTTCTTGAACCTTTAAAAATGAACGAAACCAGGTATTACATACCTGAAAAAGACAGAGACCGATTTGCCAAGTTATATATTAGGGAAGCCGAAGGTAAGTTAGTACAAGATTCTGTCACCTATAGTAACTATACAGAACATTGGCCATTAACTAGAGGTGGATCCGGTCTTACATCCACTTTAGATAATTACATGCGTTTTGCTCAAATGCTGGTACATGAAGGCAGTTTAGATAGCGTTCAAATCCTTAAACCAGAAACAGTTCAACTTATGGCAACCAATCAATTAGCGGACAGCATTAAAGAACGTTCTTGGTTACCAAGCAAAGGGCAGGTTGGTTTTGGTATTGATTTCGCTGTTCGTGTAGCACCACCAAAAACTCCAGATGAGAATAATGGTGTCGTGGGAGAATTTTATTGGGATGGTGCTGCTTCTACCCTATTTTGGGTAGACCCAGTAAATAAATTGACTGCTGTATTATTTGTTCAGCTTTTTCCATACGATCAAATTAACCTTCATAAAGAATTTAGAGATGCGGTATATGGTCCGCACCCATTTTAACAGTATAAATCATGCATTTAAAATATGCTTGAACAACTAGTGTTAAAGACTATTAAAAATCGTGTTGTTTTTCATATCTTTCAACTCCAAAATAAATAGTATGGAGTTTGAAGAATTTGTAAAAGCAGCCTTTGTAAAGATGATTTATGAAGTTATAGCGGCTGACGGTAAAATTCACCCTGGCGAGCTAGAAACCTTAAATAAACTTAAAGACAAAATTGGTTTTGACGATGCATTTTTAGAACGCGCAAAGTTATTAGAGTACGATAATGCTTTAGTCACACTCTACAATTTACCACACGGACAAAAGAAAGCCTTAGCAGAGATCCTTGATGAAGTTGCTATATCTGATGGTGATATCCATAAAAAAGAAATGGACTTAATCATCGAAACATTCATTAATATTGGACTTGGAGAAGAAACAGAGTAATTAAAAGTATGATAGATTTTACAAAAGAAGAGAAATTAGCTGTAGTAAAAATGGTAGACTATGTTATTCTGGCGGATAGCAGAGTTGACCCTGCTGAAATGCGCTACCTTACCAAGCTAATGGACCGTTTTTCTTTTGATAGTTTCTTTGTTGGTCAAGCAAGAAATTTAAATAAGGAAAAAGCTTTTAAGATTCTAAGTTTAATGTCTTTACCTAAAAAGAGAGAAGTAGCCAAACTTTTAAACGAAGTAGCTATTTCCGATGGTTTTGTTCACGATAAGGAGCTTCTAAAAATAACTGAAGCTCTTGGTCATATGGAAATCAAAAAAGTATTTTCATAAGCTTTTCAAAATTAAAGCCCACAATTGCTTTCTGAATATTACTTTTATTGACTTTATAGTACACTCCATTACAACAGCACTTTATGTGAATTTCAAGAAACATAATAGTTCACTTTGTAATTAACATTATACATATTGGTCCGATAATTGTTTTAAAAAAAGTATGAAAGTTCTTATTAGTATTTGCCTCTTATTCATTTCATTTAGTATTCAAGCCCAAGGTTCCATTGCCGGAAACTTTTCCCCTCCTAAAGATTTCAAATGGTTGATTGCCTATGAACTAACCCCGAATGGTGAACGTTATAGCATTGACAGCGCCGTTAAAGATGGGTCATTTGAACTAGAAATGCCTTTAACCGCCCAAGCGGGAATGTATAGACTGGTATATGCCGTACCACAAGATGAGTTTTATATCGATGTCATTTACAATAAGAAAGAAGATGTAAAATTCAATTTCAATCTTAAAGATGGCTTGACCGTTACCAATTCTGAAGAAAATAAGTGGTACCGAGAATATTTTTCTAAGATAACAGCTGCGCAAGATAAACTTATAGAGTTTTATGAAAACAATAACGAGTCGAATAAAGAGTATACAAGCATTATAAAAGAATTAAATGCTATACAGACCACTTTTGAAGAAAAGCATGCTACAACTATTGCCCATAAATTCATTAAGGCGAACAGAAGTTACATTCCGTCAGAATTTGAAGATTTAGAAACATTTCTTAAAAATAAAAAGCAACATCATTTTGACCATTTAGCAATTAACGACCCAGTTCTACAAGGTTCTAATTTCTTAACCGATAAATTCTCTAGTTATGTTTTTTCGGCACTACCCACCGATATCACTACAAAAGAGCAATTAGCAATTGAGATCAACAAAAACGTAAAGACCACAGCTGAGTTTATAAAAACTACTCCAATCGGTTTTCAAGAAAGGTCTATGCATCAATTATGGAAAATAGCTGATGTAAATGATATGCCCAGCGTTCAAGATTATATTTTTAAAAACTATTTGAAGAAATTAGCAATAGCTAACAATAATCAAAAATTGGTCGATGAGCTAGAACTAGCATCTAGATTGAGAATTGGAGCAGTATCGCCAGATATTACTTGGCAGGCAAATGATAAAAAACAATCGCTTTTAGCCATGGAAGAAGCGGAGAATTATTTACTGGTTTTCTGGAGCAGCACCTGTTCGCACTGTTTAAAAGAGCTTCCTGTATTACATGAAGAAGTTAAAGAGTACGACAATCTAAAAATAATAGCTATAGGGTTAGAAGATGATGATGTTAATTGGAAAGAAGTTTCTGCAACATTACCAGGGTTTAATCACGCTATAGCATTAGGTAGATGGGAAAGTGAGTATGCACATACTTTTGGCATACAAAGCACACCTACCTATTTTATATTGGATAGTGAAAAACGATTTTTGGCAAAACCAGAATCTGATAAAGAAGTCGTAGAGTTTTTAGAAAACTAAAGCGCCTTTAAATCCTTTATGGTTTTAAATGCCATATCTACTTGAGCATCATTTACTAGAATTGTAAATTCATTTGTTGTTGAAATTACTTCGTAAAGAACAATGCCTTCCCAAGCTAACCTCTGAAAAATAAAGTAGTAAATACCAGGTACCGAAACATTTTCAGCAGGTAGTTTTACGGTTATAGATGAAAGTTCTTCTGCTTTTTGTGTACACTTTTCATCTTTAAACAGTCTCTCAACTGTTTTATCCATCACATTGCTAATTACTATGTTGATTTCGTTTACACCACGGCTAGAGGTATAGAAAACATCTTGATTATTGTTGATCTCTTCAAGCAACTTAGCTTGATGTACCAATATTTTATCTGATGCTAAAAAAGTATAATCGGTAAGCGAAGATCTTACGGTGATCTCACCAATATTCTTCAATACTTTTAGAATTTTATGGGTTGCCCTAAATTCCAAATCATCAGACAGGCGTTTCAATGCCATTACAATTGCGCCATTACGAATGTCTTTACCTAATTCATGCTCAATCTCTGGTTTCACTATTCTAGATAGCGATGTAAGATTGATGATGCCCTGTGCTAGAGCACTTTGTAAAAATGGCTTTTTCTTAATGTACTCTTCAACGACTGATGATATTGTTTTCATTTTACTATATGATTGTTGTGCAAATATAACAACTTGTTATAAATAAAACAAAATGTTTTTTAATAAATCTACTATTTTAGTAGATTACTCAGAAATGATAAAAGGCAGATTCTAAATGTTCTAGCTCAAACTCGCTCTTATTTTTAAGTATAGTTATGATATCAAAACGTACCTCAACGTCTAAGTTATTATCAGTAACATAGTGGTCGGCTGCCATAACCAATAGCTTAATTTTTTTAGGTGTAACCGTCTCAGCAATATTCTCAATAAAATTTGAGCTTCTTGAACGCACTTCAACAATTGCCAACACATCACCTGTTTTAGCAATAATATCAATTTCGGCCTTTAAGTATCTATAGTTTTTATACTTGATGACATAGCCGTTTTTTTTGAGATAATCTACCGCTATCTGCTCCCCTTCCTTACCAAATTCATTGTGTTTCCCCATGATGTAGTACGTAGATTGTGTAATTCATCGAAAAAACAGGAATTTCATCGCCTTTTTATCAATAAATCTCGTTATTTGAAATCTTATTATCGAAAATAGATAGTTTTAAATACTATACCAAATTTCGAAACGTTTAGCATAGAAGCCCCAACTCTACGAACGTAATACAAATGCCTATTTAAGAATATGGAATATTTCATTAATTGTAATACTTCTACTCTTGCTCCATATACAGCTAATTTAGATCAGCTAAGAGCAGCTCATTTATACCGCCGATTAGGTTTTAGTGCCTCAGTGGCAACTATTAACCAAGCAACGGGTCAATCTGCCAGTGCATTGGTAGATAGTTTGGTAGATGAAGCTTTGAATATGCCTGAAATAGCTACACCTGCTTGGGCAAATTGGAACAATGACAACTACCCTGCAGATAGTGATGCAAGTAATCAACTAAAAAGAGAGCAAAAATCTGAATTTCAATTGGCTTATGCCAATGGTCTTTTAAATAACAATTTAAGAGATCGGCTAAGCTTTTTCTGGAGCAATCATTTTGTTACTGAATTAGAAGTTTATAACTGTAATTCTTTTTTATATCAATATATAGACTGTCTTCAACGCAACTCTTTAGGTAATTTTAAAACCTTTACTAGCGAAATTGGGTTAACCAATGCCATGTTGTATTATTTAGATGGTGTATATAATAACGGCAACAACCCTAATGAAAATTATGCTCGTGAATTATATGAGCTATTTACTTTGGGTGAAGGCAATGGGTATACTGAAGAAGATATTATAGAAACAGCAAAAGCCTTAAGTGGTTATGTAGAACGAGGCGAAGTTGGTTGTTCAGCTGTAGCCTTTGATGCTACTAAGCATGATGAAGGTTCCAAAACCATACTTGGACAAACAGGTAATTGGGGTTATGATGATGTGATTAATATACTCTTTGAACAAAGAGCTCCAGAGATAGCAGAATTCATCTGCCGTAAATTATATGAATTTTTTGTACACCCAGATTCTAAAGATGATGCAAATAACGCACAAATAATTATCGATGGTTTGGCTGCGACATTAGTAACTAATGACTTTGAATTGGCACCAGTCCTAAGAGTATTATTTAAAAGCCAGCACTTTTTCGACGATGAAGCTATTGGAGTAATTATAAAGAGTCCGGTAGATTTCTATTTTAACACCCTAAACGAATCGGGCTTTAGTTATACAGACACGAATGTTGCCGAAATGGTCAATTACAGTGCCTTATTAAGTCAAGAAATATTTGAACCTTTTGATGTTGCCGGTTGGCAAAGAGACAGGTCTTGGATCAACACCAATTTTATGATTGGGCGTTGGCTTACCATTGAAAGCATATTAGAAGAATTCTATATGGCCGACAATGAGCAATTTAGAACATTTGGACTCGAAATATCAGGAAATACAGGTTTAACAAGCTCAAACCCCGACGAGGTTGCTAGACTAATTATAGATTTCGTTTTAACTAAGGGACTTCTAAACGAAGAAGAATATGCCAAAGCATTTGCCATATTCAGAAGTGATGTAGAAGATGTTTACTACAATGGTGGTAATCAAGAATCATGGACGCTGGCTACTTGGCAACAAGGTCCGTTTCAAGTATACCTCCTTTTTCAATATTTAGCTAGACAACCTGAGTTTCAATTAAAATAACACCTACTCTTATGTGCAACACACACCACTCCCCATTTAAAGGTCTTCAACACGAAGGTCATGATGAAGAACATAAAACATGGAGCAGACGCTCTTTTTTACAAGCAATGGGCATTGCGGGCTCAGGCTCAATGATGCTAGGTGCAAATATGTTATCGGCTTCTGCCCCATCTCCATTATCGGCGGGCATATCAGCTGCAGAAACAGATAATATCTTAATACTTATTCGCCTGTCTGGTGGTAATGATGGATTAAGTACGGTTATACCTATAGAACAATACGATAGTTATGCCAATGCAAGACCAAATATCTATATACCAGAAAGTAAAGTTTTAAAATTGACCGATGAATTTGGTGTACCATCGTACATGAGTTCTTTAGCTCCAATGTGGGAAGAAGGTCAGTTTAAAGCAGTGCATGGTGTAGGTTATGAAGGACAAAGTTTATCTCACTTTACAGGTTCAGATATTTTTGCCAACACCGACATAGAAACTACAGGATTTAGCGGTTTAAATACCGGATGGATGGGTAGGCATTTTGAAAACATGTACCCAGATTATTTAGTTAATCCCCCAGCGGCACCAGCTGCCATACAAATTGGACAGTTTGGTAGTTTGGTATTTCAAGGAGATGAAACCAATTATGCATTTGTAACTTCTAATGTTGATCAACTAGAGGAAATTGCAGAATCTGGCGTTGTCTATGGTTTAGATGATACCTTATTCAATGACTGTATGTACGGTGATCAGTTGAAATTTTTGAGAGGAGTAGCCAATACAACTTATGAATATTCTGGTATTATACATGATGCTTACACACGTGGGCAAAATCAAGTAGAATATCAAGACAATAGTTTTGCACGCCAATTGGCACTTATAGCAAGATTAATAAAAGGTAACCTTGGCACAAAGGTGTATATGATTTCAATGGGCGGTTTTGACACCCATGGTAATCAACCACAGGCACATGCCAATTTAATGACTAATTTATCTGTTGCGGTAAACAACTTCTATGAAGACATAGCCTTTACCCAGCAAGACGATAAAGTACTAAGCATGACCTTCTCTGAATTTGGACGACGAATTTTTGAAAATGGTTCTAATGGTACCGATCACGGTAAAGCAACACCGACCTTATTTTTTGGATCAGGTTTAAATGGTAGTGCATTTGTTGGCGACCACCCAACGTTAGATGACCCAGATGGACGCGGAAACTTAGAATACACAATGGATTTTAGAGATCTCTATGCTACCGTTCTAGCAGAATGGCTATGTGTAGACATACCATTGGTTGAAGCACATTTATTGAACTACAAACCGTATGTACCGGTAGACTTAGGCTTTAGTTGTAGTGGAGAGGCTTTCCCTGATATTGTATATAGTGATGGCGAAGTAACACCACCTGTGTATCCTGATGAAGAAGCAGAGACTCCGTTTAACCCAGACTTAATAAATGCTGTTGTACATAAACCTTTTTATCCAACGGATAGTACTCCACACATCTATTTAGAAATGCCATTTTCGGCACATGTAGATATTGAGCTTTTTAATATTCTTGGTCAGAAAGTCGGCACCGTTTTTAACGAAATGATGTTTGAAGGTTCTACCGAAATAAATATACGAGAGCGCATGCCCGAACAACTATCAACAGGTAAGTACATTTATCGTATTAATGTACAAAACCAAAAAATGAGTAAATCAGTGATGGTAGTTTAATCTGTTTCCCACTATGTAAAAAGCCCTATTCAATTTAATTGAATAAGGCTTTTTATTTTATACCAATTTCGATTTGTTCATTTTGGACTCAAACCTCAATTCTTTTTTTACTCTATGGTTCTTGTCTTTGTAAAGCCGCACAACATCTTCTTTACTTGTTTGTGCATCTTCTATTCCTTCATTAAATTTCTCTATGCTTTCATCAAGCTTTAACTTTCTTGAATTACCAACAGCCATAACATCTATGTTTTAGTTTATAAATAGGTATTTTCTTACATTATAACAGATTCTAAATGTTTTTAGTATAAAATATCCATGAACGACATAGTTAGACACGGTTAAAATTTTAATCTAGTAGCTTACTACTAATCTTAAGTAATTAGTAATTCTCCCTTCAAATTCAGTATTTTTGTAGCTTAATTTATTTTGATGTCCGATATTAAATCACCCTCTAGATATACGATTACTGCTGCATTACCATATACAAATGGTCCAATTCATATTGGTCATTTAGCAGGCGTTTACGTGCCAGCAGATATTTACGCTCGTTACCTAAGATTAACAGGTAAAGATGTTGCCTTTGTTTGCGGTAGCGATGAACATGGTGTAGCCATTTCAATGAAAGCAAAAAAAGAGGGTGTTACCCCAAAAGATATAATTGATAAGTACCATGCAATAATTAAGCAGTCTTTTGTAGATTTTGGTATAACGTTCGACAATTATTCAAGAACCTCTGCTCAGGTTCATCACGATACGGCTTCAGAATTCTTTATAAATCTTTATGACAAAGGCGATTTTATTGAAGAAACTACTGCTCAATTATATGATGAAGAAGCACAACAGTTTTTGGCAGACCGTTTTGTGATAGGAACCTGCCCTAAATGTGGTAATGAAGAGGCGTACGGTGATCAATGTGAAAATTGTGGGTCTAGTTTAAATTCCACCGATTTAATAAATCCGAAATCAACTATAACCGGAACTGTACCTACAACTAAAGAAACAAAACATTGGTTTTTACCTTTAGACAGATATGAAGAGTTTTTAAGAGAATGGATCTTAAAAGGTCATAAAGACGATTGGAAACCCAATGTATACGGACAATGTAAATCATGGATCGATGGCGGGTTAGAGCCAAGAGCCGTTACCAGAGATTTAGATTGGGGCATACCAGTACCCGTACCAGGTGGTGAAGGCAAAGTACTATATGTTTGGTTTGATGCACCTATCGGATATATTTCATCTACCAAAGAATGGGCAGCCCGTGAAGGAAAAGATTGGGAACCCTATTGGAAAGATGAAAATACAAAATTAGTTCACTTCATTGGGAAAGATAATATCGTTTTTCACTGTATCATTTTCCCATCTATGTTAAAGGCGGAAGGCAGTTATATTCTACCAGAAAATGTACCGGCCAACGAGTTCTTGAATTTAGAAGGAAACAAACTATCTACTTCTAAAAACTGGGCTGTTTGGCTACATGAGTATTTGGTAGATTTTCCTGAAATGCAAGATTCGCTGCGTTACACATTAACAGCAAATGCACCAGAAACTAAGGATAACGATTTCACTTGGAAAGATTTTCAAGCACGTAACAATAATGAACTAGTAGCCATTTTAGGTAATTTCATTAACAGAGTCGTGGTATTGACCAACAAGTATTACGAAGGTAAAGTACCTGCTACAGGAAGCTTAACCGATGTAGATAACGAGACACTTGAACAATTATCAAAATATCCAGTAATCATTTCTAGTTCTATTGAGCGCTACCGTTTTAGAGAAGCTGGTCAAGAACTAATGAATCTTGCTCGATTAGGTAATAAATACTTAGCAGATGCAGAACCTTGGAAGGTAATTAAGGTAGATGAAGAACGTGTAAAAACAATTATGAATGTTGCTTTACAAATTGCGGCTGGTTTAGCCGTATTAAGCGAACCATTTTTACCGTTTACTTCTCACAAGCTAAAGAATATTCTAAATATCGATTTAAACTTAAACTGGAACGACGTATCTACCAATTCAGTTTTATTATCAGCTGATCACCAAATCAATCAAGCCGAACTATTATTTAGAAAAATTGAGGATAGCGAAATTCAAGCCCAGCTAGATAAACTTGAAGCAACTAAAAAAGCGAACGAATACGAAAACAAAAAACTAATGCCGCAAAAAGATACCATAACATTCGATGATTTTTCTAAACTAGATATGCGTGTAGGTACTATTATCGAAGCTGAAAAAATGGCAAAAGCCAAGAAGCTTTTAGTCTTAAAAGTGGATACTGGCTTAGACGTTAGAACTATTGTATCTGGTATTGCAGAAAGCTTTAAACCTGAAGATATCGTAGGTAAAAAAGTAACTGTACTGGTAAACTTAGCACCAAGAGCTTTACGTGGTGTAGATAGTGAAGGCATGATTCTAATGACAGAAAATGCCGATGGTAAATTGGTATTCGTTAACCCAGATGAGGATAGTGTGGGTAATGGTGAAGGTATAAGTTAATGAAATGTCTTGGAAAAAATAGTAAAAACACCCCTTGTAAAAGAGAAGGGAAACTTAAATTTTTTTACAGATGTCACTATCATAAGCTTAAATATTCAACCATATTGTGGTTATTAATTTTCACTATAATCCCAGGTATAACCACCTATTATTCTTTTTTTTCAAACGATGCAGGAAAAGCATATGAACAATCTGTTGAAAATGGTGTGAAAATCGATGCTTTAGTAGAGGAAATACTGAGTAGAAACAAGTTAGACAATACAGCAAAAAAATTTACAAAAGAGCAATTAGACATTTTTGCTAAAAGTTTAACGGAATTTTCCAATTCAAAACTTAATACAGGTATTGCTGAATTATATTTATTGGATTACTCAAAAGCATTAAAATCATTTTCTGAAGCAATAAGTTTAGACAAAAAAAATGGCAAGGCTTATTTTTACAGGGGATTAACACTATATCAAGAAAATTTTAACCCTAGGGTCAATTCAGAGATATATTATGACTATACCAAGAAAGTTAATTTGAATAGTCTAAACAAGATGATTAAAGACTTTGGTGAATCTATTATAACAATTCCAACTTTAATAGATGCATATTTTTACAGAGGTACCCTTTATGAATATCAAGGTAAATATAAAGAAGCCCTAATTGATTTAAATTTTGCTATCAATAATAGCCCAAATGATTCTTACTATTTAAATAACCGTGGAGTAATATATTCCAATTTGGGTCATTCCAATAATGATCAACTTTCATTAATGAAAGCGTTATCAGATTTTTCTAAAGCTATTAACTTAAAGCCAAGAAAATCGCTCTACTACTTCAATAAAGGATTAGTTTATACACGTCTAGGAGATTATAGAGAAGATTTAAAATTTTATTCTAGAGCCATTGAATTAAATCCAGTGTATACGCGAGCATATTTTAATAGAGGAGCCACGTTTAAACTCTTAAAGAAATATGATTTAGCTATAGCTGAATTTGATACAGTAATAAGTATTGACAAAGATTATGAAATTGCCTATTTAGTAAAAGGAGAATGTTTTTTTGAAACGGGAAAATTCCAAGATGCTTGCGAAACATGGAAGTTTCTAGCAAAAATTAATCCAAATTATAAAACTGTATATAGAAATATAGGAGATTCCATGTTTGCATTGAAAAAATTTCAGGAAGCAATTAAATTTTATGAAATGGAATTAGCTAGAAATCCCGATGATATTTACGCTAAAACCAAACTTAAAAACACTAGCAACTATTTAAAAAACAATGGGAATTAACAATAAGAAAGTACTCGCCTACATACTTCAACACACCCAACTCCCAGAAAAAGGAATTCAAAATACTATTGAGCTTTTAAATGCAGATTGTACAATACCTTTCATTTCTAGGTATCGTAAAGAACGTACGGGCAATTTAGATGAAGTACAAGTTGGTGCTATCGTTCAATTTAAAGAACAGTTTGAAGCATTAGAAAAGAGAAAAAAAGCCATTATAAAGGCTGTTGACGAACAAGGCGTATTAACGGCTGAGCTAAAACAAAAGTTCGAAAATTCTGAAGACCTTACTCAGTTAGAGGATTTATACCTGCCATTCAAAAAAAGTAAAAAAACAAAAGCTGAAGTTGCGCGTAAAAACGGATTAGAGCCATTGGCAAAAATCATTATGGCACAACGCAATGATGATATCGAGTTTACGGCTTCTAAATACCTTAGCAAAGATGTAGAAAATGAAGATGATGCTTTAGAAGGTGCCCGTCATATTATTTCTGAATGGATCAATGAACGTACAGATATAAGAAGTTCCATAAGGTCTCAGTTAGCACGATTTGCTATTATTAGCACCAAAGTAATAGGGACAAAAAAAGATGATGAAAAGGCGCAGAAATTCCGAGATTATTTTGAGTGGAGCGAGCCTTTAAATAAATGTCCGTCGCACCGATTGCTTGCTATTTTACGTGCAGAATCAGAGAAATTTATCCGGGTTAAAATTGAGCTAGATGACGAACGTTTACTCGACAGAATTGAAAACAGAATTATAAAAACAAATAATGCCTGCGGGAAGCAAATTGAACTTGCCATTGCAGATGCTTACAAAAGGTTGCTATTTCCATCCTTATCCAACGAACTATTAAAAGTAGCCAAAGAAAAAGCAGATGATGAAGCTATTGCAGTTTTCTCTAACAATCTAAGACAATTGTTATTGGGCGCTCCATTAGGGGAAAAAAATATTCTTGCCATAGACCCGGGTTTTAGAACTGGCTGTAAAGTGGTTTGCTTAGACGCACAAGGCAACTTGGTACATAATGAAACTATTTATCCGCATGCGCCACAAAATGATGTTGCTGGTGCAATAAAAAAATTGAGTTCATTGGCTAATGCATATAAAATAGAAGCTATCGCTATTGGTAATGGTACAGCATCAAGAGAAACAGAACAAGTAGTAAAGAAGGTAATTTTCAATAATCCTGTTGAAGTATTTGTAGTAAGTGAAGCAGGAGCATCTATTTATTCAGCTTCTAAAATTGCGAGAGATGAATTCCCAAATTACGATATTACTGTTCGTGGTGCCGTATCTATAGGCAGGCGTTTGGCAGATCCACTTGCCGAACTGGTAAAAATTGACCCAAAATCTATTGGTGTTGGGCAATACCAACATGATGTTGACCAATCTAAATTAAAAAATTCTTTAGATACCGTTGTTGAAAGTTGTGTAAATTCTGTAGGAGTGAATATCAACACCGCTAGCGTTCCGTTATTGAGTTATGTTTCTGGTATTGGCCCAAAATTAGCAGAAAATATTGTTGCTCAAAGAAAAGAACAAGGTGCTTTTAAAAGCCGAAAAGATATTATGGATGTGCCACGATTAGGTGGTAAGGCATTTGAGCAAGGAGCAGCCTTTTTACGCATAAAAGATGCTGAAAATCCGCTTGACGACTCTGCCGTACACCCCGAAAGTTATGGTATAGTCAAACAGATGGCAAAAGATAAAGGAACAGAAATATTATCTTTGATTGGTAATAAAACTGTACTTAAAGAAATTGATCTACAAAAGTATTGCACCAATGAAGTCGGGCTACCTACCTTAGAAGATATTCGTTCAGAGTTAGAAAAACCAGGATTAGACCGTAGAGAAAAAGCAAAGGTGTTTACATTTGATCAAACCATTAAATCGATTACTGATTTACATAGTGGTCAGTTGTTACCTGGCATTGTAAATAACATCACCAATTTCGGTTGCTTTGTAGATATTGGTATTAAAGAAAGCGGATTAATTCATGTTTCTAACCTATCTGATTCATTTGTAAAAGACGTAAACGAACATGTACATTTACATCAGCAAATTATTGTAAAAGTTTTAGAAGTTGATGTTCAAAGAAAACGTATTCAATTAAAGTTGCATAAATAATTGAACCGATGCTAAAAATAGCGAATCACCCTATATATAAACATCCGTTACCAGAGGGACATCGTTTTCCTATGGAAAAATATGAGTTATTACCGCAACAATTAATTTATGAAGGTACCTGCACCGAAGAAAATTTCTTTGAACCAGACATCCCAAATGACAAACATATTGTAGCTGTTCACGACCCCGAGTATTTCTATGATTTGTTGAATATGATGATTTCGTCCAAAATGGCTCGAAAAATAGGTTTTCCCCTATCGGAAGATCTAGTAGAGCGAGAACGTATTATTGCCGATGGAACGATAAAAGGATGTGATTTTGCTTTAGAATATGGTATTGCCATGAATATTGCCGGTGGAACACATCATGCCTATAGCGATCACGGCGAGGCATTTTGCATGTTGAACGACCAAGCCATTGGTGCTAGATACTTATTGAATAAAGATCTTGCAAAGAAAATTCTCATTATAGATTTAGATGTTCATCAAGGTAATGGAACAGCAGAAATATTTCAGAATGATGATGCCGTCTTTACATTTTCTATTCATGGGGAAGGTAATTATCCGTTTAAGAAAGAGAGATCGGATTTAGATATTCCATTGCCAAAAGGAACCACTGATGAAACATATCTTTCAATTCTAAAGGAAAATTTACCCAAATTAATAGCTAAAGTTCAGCCAGATTTCATTTTCTATTTATGCGGAGTTGATATACTAGATAGTGATAAACTTGGAACCCTGAGCATGACATTAGAAGGATGTAAAAAACGGGATGAATTTGTTTTAACCACATGTCATAATTCGAATATACCTGTACATTGTAGTATGGGTGGTGGCTACTCGCCAGATATCAAAATTATAGTTGAAGCCCATGCCAATACATTTCGATTGGCACAGAAACTGTATTTTTAGTACAATTGAAGGTTTTTAGAGCAAAATAAAATACCTTTTTGGTTATAATTAAAACCAGCAGAACTTTAAATTTGCAATATGAAAAATCTAATAATCCTCTTAGGCATAACATTTTGCATTTCATTAAACGCCCAAGATTTTAGTAAAGATTCGACCGAAACTCGATGGAATATGTTGAAGTATGATGTAGGTAGCATGTTCCTAGGAGTTGGACATTCATATGTACGTCCTTTCCATTGGAAAGGGGAGCAATGGGCTCAATTTGGGGCTGTAGTAGCTGGTACAGGGCTAGTGTACTTAGCAGATGACGAAACATCACGGTTTATTAGAAACAACAGAGAAGGCATACCACAGGTTGTTCGTGACTATGGTGAATTTTACGGTAGTCCAGAGAATAATTATTTAGCAACATCTGGCGTATATGCTGTAGGTTTAATTACCAAAAATGAAAAACTAAGACGAACAGGAGTACTATTGGTATCATCAGCTACTTCTGCCGGACTTCTACAACAGGTATTAAAATCTGTAGTAGGTAGGGCAAGACCTTTGGCAGATTTAGGCAAGGATACATTTGACCCTTTTAACTCAAGCAGAAACTTTCATTCTTTCCCGTCTGGGCATGCTTTACTGGCTTTTACAAATGCTTATGCAATTGGAAAACAATTTAAAAATCCGTGGGTAAAAGCAGGTATTTACACATTGGGGGCTATCCCGGGTATTTCTCGAGTTTGGGATGGCCAGCATTATTTAAGCGATATGGTATTTGCCTTTGCCATTAGTATTGCAACTGTAGAATCTATTGATAGGTATCTAGATAAAAGATATGAAGAGAAATACAACGACCAAACAAAAATGGTAAGTTGGAATCTTAATTTTGGACCAGGTCAATTGGGTGTTACCGTTAATTTTTAAAACGGAAAACTATCCATTTCTAAGAGTCTAACATATACAAAGCAAACTTAATTTTCCAATACGGCATTTTCTCCTCAAAAAATTCAAAATAGTCTTTAAGACCTGTAGCTTCTGTTAGTTCTGATTTTGCCTTCTCTATTTCTGCTATTTCCTTAGTATCAACAAACTGATTTAAATCTAGGTCTTCACCTTCGGCATGCTTTTTCATTAAATGTCCGTATATCGTATTCTCGGACAAATTTCTTGACGTAGCTATTTCAGAAACAGTTGACCCTTTACTGAACAATTCAAAAGTCTGATCGTGAGTTGCTTTTTTTGATTTCTTAGCAGGAGCATTTTTAGTTATTTCAGCAATAAACACATCCGCATACTTTTCTAATTTAGCCTGCCCTACTCCAGAGACTTGCATAAACTCTTCTCTGTTTTTTGGAAGTTTAGCCTCCATATCTTTCAAACTCGCATCCCCAAAAACGACATAGGCAGGTACATTCTGTTCTGTTGCAATTTGTTGTCTAAGTAAACGAAGCTTTTCGAATAAATTAGTTTTCTTGGTTCGTGATTTTGCGACAGCCTTTGTCTTTTCTGTTTCCTTTTGTAATACTGCCAACTGAACTTTTTTACCTAAAAATAAAACCTCTTTCGCCTGTTCAGTTAACCCAAGTCTTGCACCTTCCCTAAAGTTAATATCTAGTACCCCTTGGTTTAATAACTGAATAACATATTGCTGCAGGTCTAACCAAGAGACATCTTTTACGGCACCATATGTTTTGATATTCTGATAGCCTTTTTCTAGAACTTGAGCATTCTGCGCACCTCTTAAAACATCAATAACCATACCCATGGGTTCGCGTTCTTTTAAACGAGCAACACCAGAGCAAACTTTTTGCGCCAACAGTGTAGCATCAAAATAAGCAGGTGGAGCATTACAGATATCACAGTTTCCACAACCTTCTGTAACTTGCTCTCCAAAATAATTTAGTAGAGCGATTCTACGACAACTTAATGCCTCTGCGAATTGTTGCATACGCTCTAATTTAGCATATTCAACATCTGCATTTTCACTTTGTGTAATAAACCTACGTAACTGAGCGACATCGGCAAAACTGTAAAATAATAAGGCGTGAGCAGGTAATCCGTCACGACCGCCACGACCAATTTCTTGGTAGTACCCTTCTATGTTCTTTGGCAGGTTATAATGAATGACCCAACGCACATTACTTTTATCGATACCCATACCGAAAGCAATGGTTGCTGCAATAATTGGCACCTTATCGGTAATGAATTCTTCTTGAACAGTAGAGCGTTCATCTGAAGACATACCTGCGTGATACGCTTTGGCCTTAAAACCCGCATTACGTAATTTCTCAGCAATAGATTCTGTACTTTTTCGACTAAGGCAATAGATAATTCCGCTTTCGTTAGGTCTGTCATCCAAGAAATCAAGAATATGTTTAATTCTATCTTGAGCAGGTTTTACATCAAGATATAAATTAGGCCTATTGAAAGATGCCAAGTGACGCTCAGCATTCGGAATTTGCAATTGATCAGCGATATCGTCTTGGGTAGTCTTATCGGCAGTAGCCGTAAGTGCCAATATCGGAATATTCGGAAACCTTCTTTTTAATCCGCCAAGCTGAGTATATGCAGGTCTAAAATCATGTCCCCAAGAAGAAATACAATGAGCCTCATCAACAGCGAACAGGCTTATTTTTAAATTCCCAAGAATGTTATTAAAAAAGCCCAAACTTTCTGGAGCCACATAGAATAATTTCAAATCCCCTCTCTCCAATTTTCCTAGAATCTCTTGCTGTGTTTCTTGAGTCTGAGAGCTATTGTAATATTCGGCAGCAATTCCGTTAGCTTTTAAAACATCTACTTGATCCTTCATTAAAGCAATTAACGGAGAAATCACAATCGCAGTTCCTTCAAGAGCCAATGCCGTCAGCTGATAACAAAGGGACTTACCTCCACCAGTTGGCATAATCGCCAACACATCTTTTTTACTAAGTGCATCTTCAATTATTGATAATTGATTCGGTTTAAATGAATCGTAACCAAAATGCTTTTTTAATAATGGTATTAGGTCTTTTTCTTTTGCTGTCATGTTTTGCAAAAATAGTGTTTGAAAATGTCTTTAGCTGGTCTTTTCACAGGATTAGATTTTTACGAGGCAAGAAGTAATCTTCCAAATTCGTGTACCAAACTAACAGATTACTTCCTTGTACTTCCTCGTAAAGATTTCATCTACTTCCCCAACATCAACAGCTCATTACATCTAACTTCTGTGATGTATCTTTTCTCACCTTCTTTTGTTTCATAAGAGCGATGGGTAAGTTTACCTTCCACTGCAACTTGTTTTCCTTTGGTTAAATAGTTCTCTACAATCTCAGCTGTTTTTCCCCAGGCTACAATATTATGCCATTGGGTATCATCAACTTTTTCACCTTTTGCGTTTTTGTAACTATCAGTTGTGGCGATAGAAAACTTCGCCAATTTGGTACCACCTTCTAAGTTTACGATTTCTGGGTCTTGCCCTAAATTTCCAATTAACTGTACTTTGTTTTTTAATGCGTTCATCTTACTAATTTTTATGGTTTAACAGTTCATACTATCAAGTCATTACGACTCGACACTGCAAACCTAGAACAGCATTGAAAGTTTAATCGGTATGTAAACACTTACTGTCGTTTGTTATCGTTTACAGTCGTTTATAAACTTTTATAATGCTTATATACAGGTAACTATATACTTGTTTACACTTAAAAGGAAAGTTTAATTTCGGATGCTATATCCTGTATTTTTTTCGGTTGATTAATAGTTACTTGTATTATGATTGCTATATCACTATTCAATATAGCAGAGCATAACTTTTTTCACTTAAAAATATTCCGAATTTCAATGAGCGTGTTGCATTGTCAATGAATCGTTTTCTTATGACGTTTCCAAGACTGTACGGTCAAAACCGATGCTATTTATTTTCATTAGGATTCCAATTCAATCCTTGTTTTAAATTTTTATTTAAATTAGATAATTCTTTATTTTCATCAACACTCTCAGCAATTAATTTAGTGTCATAATCAATTGCAAAATCTAATTTCAATGTTTGACCATATACAGGATATGCTTTATCAACCATTTGCTTAAACAAACTCCAATCATTATTACTAACTCTTCCTAATGCGATTAGTCCAGCTATATGGTCTTTTATTACTGGATGTCCAAATTCTCTTGTAGCGTAATCGTGATGTTTATTTTTTCTACCCTTCCCAATTTTTGGATTTAATTTTTTTAATTCTGTTAAAAAATTAGGTGCAATCCTAGAATATACTAAATCATTAATATAATGCCCCACTACTCCTGGTCTCTTAGATGTCTTAGTCCAGTTCCAACCATGCATATTGAATATCATTTCAAAAAATTCATCATTAAATGTTTTAACCCATTTAGCAGGTTCTAAATGGAGTGATCTTTCTAAAAATAAAACAACATTATCTTTAGCTTTATCTTTTAACTGAACAAAACCAGTAGCTCTATCAACGAGAGCTGTAATTCCTATATCAGCTAAAACAGAAATTAACAATTCGGATGCTTCTGCAACAGGTAATTGTTTTTTGGTTAATTTATCTGCTCTTCTAGCTTCCAAATAAACATTAGCCACTTTTGGAATGATTCGGGCATTATAACCCCTTGCAGGTTTACCGTTTAAATCAATATAATCAACTTCGTTGATCACCTGCATAAGTTCCTCATTAACAAACTCTTGAAGGTTATTTGCATCTAAAAAACTAGGCATTTGATCAGCCCTATTACCGACTTTACTCTTACTCCTTGCTGTCCTATCTAAAGCCTTATATACTGCACTTTGAGATAGAATTCTTACACCGTTATCTAAAACAGCACATTTTAATTGATTCCCTGCTATCGGTAAAAACCCCTCATGGGTTGCCTTTGGTAAATTATCCATTAATTAATTCTTTATAAGTGATTCTATTCTCGGTGTTCTGTAAAAATAAATTAAATCTCATTGCTTCGCTAGAAGTTCTTGAGTTGTAACGAAATACGAATTCATCAACGTATAATTGTAAGTGCTTTTTAGAAGTAAAATGATAGATTCCAAAAATACCTCTCTTTAACAAAGACCAAAAACCTTCTATTGTATTGGTATGCACTCTACCTTGTACGTATTGGTGTCTACTATGCTTTACTACTTGGTGATCATAAACTCTTTTTAAACGCTTATATGATGTGTATTCATCAGTATAAAGTTTTGCAGTTTCCTTTACACTTTTAAGTATTTCAGTTGATAGAGTTTCGTAAGTAGTATTAGGTATTTTCTTAGCGATTACCTTACCGCTTCTTTCTACCATTCCTAAAACTGGTGTTTTATCGTCCGCAGTACCTCTAGTCTTTTTATTAGCGTGTCTGTTTTTGTTCTTACCACCTACAAAAGTTTCATCTGCTTCAACTTCGTTATCTAATTGAGTATCGTTATCAATACCGAAACATTGACGAATTCTAGATAACATAAACCAAGCTGATTTTTGAGTGATATTCAAATCTCTACCTAATTGTAAAGATGAAATACCTTTCTTGTGAGAAGTAACTAACCATATACCTAAGAACCACTTTTGAAGTTCAATTTTTGTATTATCAAAAATAGTGTTGGTCTTTACATTAAAATATTTACCTGTATTCTTACATTTGTATTTGTTCCCCTTACAATTATAAACCTTAGATTCAGCATCGAAAGGACTTACAACATTTCCGTTCCATCTTAATTGCTCTAAATGGTCAATACAAGATTGTTGAGTTGGAAAGGCTTTGATTAAATCTATTATCGAGTTAAAGTCTTGGTTAATCATAGTGGTATTATTACACTACTAAGATAATACTTTAATTACACCAATCCTAATTATTTGGTGTAATTAAGTGCTAATTTAAATTTTAATCAAAAAAAAAGAGCTTCTTTTAAAGAAGCTCTCGTATAATGGGTTAATAAATAAATTTAGTGAATAATATCGTTTGTTGCTTTCATGATTTTTAGCTTTAATGATTATACAAATATATGTAGTAAGTTATTGAAAAACGTGTAATACAAGTTAAAATTGCATTAAATCCGTTATTCGGTCAATATATTAAAAGTCTCTCCTGAATCAAATATACCATCTTTTATAGTTACTGATGGATTAGTATATTTTCTCTTGTGAACATGCCTACTTCCTGATTTTGAATGATATGAAACAATTTGAAACTGTAACCATTCTTTCTTCTTGTCCCACTCTCCTTCTAAATCTCCCTTTATTCTTATTTGTCGACAATTATCATGATAACTATCATTCTTTTCTTCTTTTCCTGTTAAAAACTTCATTGAATTAGCTCCTTTGAATTCAAGCTCTCTTGCAGAATAATTTTTGCCTGTTCCATGGAAATAATCCTCCATAATAAATAATTGATAAGATACATCCTCAACATTTGAAGATGTATGGTTTATTATCTTAATAATATACTCATATTCAGTTACCCCATTGTTATTTATCTGTCTTCTAGCAATATGTTCACTTATTTCAATATTTGGTTTTATTAACTTCATTAAGTAATAAAAGGTTACTGCTGAAATTACACCTGCAATAACACCAAAGACTAAAGTAATAATTATAGTCTCAAGGTTCAAAACGAACCATTTTTCAAAACCTCCTTCAGTTTGGAGTATTATATTTAAATACATATAGGTTTGGTTAGGTCAAACTCAAATATATAAAATATTATTAGATAATAAATATTTTCCTACATATCGGTGTAATGTTGTATATAGTTACCTATATACAGATATTTAAAAATTATTTAAAATGAAATAAAAAAGGGATTAAACTGTTGAACCATAATAGAATGCAGAATAAAACAAAAAATATTAACCATAAAAAGTGGGATTAATCAATTCTACGATACGTCCACCAATTCATATCTCTGGTTAATTCGTATCCTAATTTCTGATAAAGAGGTATAGCCAAGTTTCCTTTATTGGTATGTAGAATAGGTGTTTTATTTACTTTTAAAATCTCTTTTGTAGTGTGCACGATGAGTTGTTTTGCAAATCCCCTTTTGGTATAATTGGGGTGAGTAACAACGGCACTTACTTCTATAAAAAGATTCGTTTGCATTCGCTGACCGGTTATTGAAACCAATTTTCCGTCTTTAAAAATTCCGTAATAATTACCCATTACAAAAGTTCTTCTACGATAATAACCAGGCATAACCAACCAGATTAAGTCATACACCTCATCAATATATTCATTGGTCAATAAGACAATATCCTCTGTTATTGAAACTTCTGGCAGTTGCTTTAAAACCATTTGGCAGCCATCAATTTTTCGTTCTAAAACAATTTTAGCGTCATCTATAATTGGGGTTTGATTCTCTGATACGAAGAAGAAACTATCTGTCGTTTTTATATATTGACTAGAAGCTTTTTCGGTTTTTGATTCATCAAAAAAAGACCCAAAAGTGCATACCTCTTGATCATAAAATCGCACTCCGTCATATTCAACACCAAATTTTTTATGTGTCTCATTTAATGAATACCAAACCGGATTTTTAAGTTGTTCTTCTAATTTTACCATTTTAATGCGAATCAAATCTTACGCAAATTATTAATTCCCAAACCAACTGTGCATCTTATGAATTAGAAATTTAAAAAAATGAATTAAAAATATACGATATTAAAGATGCTTCCAAAAGCTTACTAGATTCTCAATAAAAATTTATAAATTCAAAGAGCAGGGATAATAAAAGACATTTTTGACCTATATCTCGCTACTTAATAAATTCATACCTACAAAATGGATATCATTGATTTTAGATACTTAACAACGATTGTCTTTGCGTCTATTTTTGGCGTTTTTGGCATATACCACCTACTCTCTTTTCTTGTTTTAAGACATAAAATTACTCTGTACTATTTTATTCTAATTTTCGGTCTGACTTTACACTGGAGTCTATCTCTTATTATCAAAGGTTTTTACAGTGATCAGGTTATACTAATGGCTAATAAAGCTACACTTATCACAGCAATGATATCAACTTTCGGGCTATTAATGTTTACAAAAAGCTACCTCAATATTTCTGTAAACAACCAAACAAATTTAGCTATAATCTATAAAGCGTTTGCATTAATCATAGTTTGCTTACCTATTTTATATATTCTAAACAATGTTATCGCTAAAATAGAATGGTTAGACAGCTCTTTAATAATGTTAGCTGCGATCATGGCCTTATCAACAGCACTTCTAAGCCTATTTTCAGGTATACGATTATATAAAGCTGAAAAATTTAATAAGTATTATTTATATTCCTATACACCCTACCTTCTTGCTTCAATTCTTTATGTAGGAGCATGGTTTACTCAAAAATATTACGATGTCGACGGAGACCTTATAATACTAATAACCTCAATTCTTGTGACTTTTCAATTAATTTTATTCTCAATTTTGGTTGGCTACAAGTATAAATCTATTGAAGACAATACTATAAAAATTCAGGTTGAAGCCAATAGTAAACTTACTACAGAAGTTGAAAAACAAACCAAACATTTACAAGTCGCTAAGCAAGAATTAGAATATAAAAATGAGGAACTTGAAAAAGTAAATAAACTTAAAAATAAATTATTCTCGCTTCTAACCCATGATGTTAGAGGCCCTCTTAATAATGTGGGTACCATTGTAGAAATGATTGAAAGTCAGCTAGAAGAAAGTGAACTAAAAGAGATTACAAAAAAATTAAAAAACGAAGTAACCGATAGAATTTCTATGGTTAACGTTTTGCTTGATTGGTCGTATAATCAACTAGAAGGTGTCAATTTAGACAAAAAAATATGCGACTTAGATATACTGTTCACTTCCATAAAAAAGGAGTTTAAAAGAATGGCGAATGATAAGGGTATAGACATAGAATTGGCAATTTATTGTAGAGAACTCTTTATTGATGAAAACATGTTAAAGGTCATTCTTCGTAATTTAACCTCTAATGCTATCAAGTTTAGCGAGAAAGGTCAAAAAATAATATTGTCATCTAAATGCACTTCTAATATCGTTGAAATAGGAGTAAAAGACTTTGGATTGGGAATGAATACCGACTGGCAAAACACATCTGAAATTAATAGTGGACCAACAGTAAGGAAAGGTACAATTGGTGAGAAAGGAACCGGATTTGGTTTAATGATTACCAAAGATTTCGTAGAAATGAACGGTGGTACAATCAGCTGTATAAGCGAGATAAATAAAGGCACAGAGTTCATTTTAAGCTTCAAAACCGTAACAAATGAGCAAGTAGCACCTCAAATATAATTAACAGACATATTATTTAATTCTCCTTCTAAACCTCTCCTTCTTGCGACATTAATCGTTGAAAATCGGCTACAAATAAACCTACTTCATAACCATCCATTAAAGCATGATGCACATGTATTGATACTGGCATAAATCTATGCTCACCTTCACCAGTCATTTTACCAAATGAAATTTTTGGGCAACTATCTGCAAATTCAAAATGCCGAGCATGAGAAACCGAAGTAAAATCTAGCCATGGCATACTTGAACAATGTAATACGTTGATACCGCATTCGGGCAATTCTAATCCCGTAGAAATCTTAACCTTTTCAATTTCTTTATTGGCAGCATCTCTAAATTCAGTAAACGAATCTTTATACTCGACATAAGAAAAACCGAACGTACCGTTATCTCTACCAATGGTTGGCGATGCATGTACGCAGTCATACTCGAACACCTTACCATCTTCAATGCGATATTTAAACGGAGTTATGGCATTAGCAGCCTTTAAAGTTCTATGTAAATAAATCAAGAAAAATGAGTTGCCAGATTGTTTCGCATAATCATAGGCTTTAGAACAATTCACTTTTACGGTTACCCCATGAAAAGACTCGCTGAACTGCGAAAAAAACTTGAAATGACCTGCCCTATTCCAATTCGCTATATTTAATTCTTTTTTCATCTATTTGTTGACCTTGATTTTAGGTTTTAATCAGTTTTATTCAGCAATAAATATACAACCTCAAATTTCAATTTAAAATTGTGATAACTTGTACTTTTCAAATAAAGGATGTTATTTCACTTTTTATAAATTATTATAATACATTAAAAAACTAAGGAAGAAAACAAAGACCAATGCACTACAGATATTATTGTAACTAATAACAGACCGCTAAAGATTAAAGGGAAATTACAAATTCAATTAGCATCGGCCGAAATTGTTACAAAAGAAGGAACTACAGGTTTTTGTCGTTGCGGAGTTTCAGAAAACAAACCATTTTGCGATGAATCGCACAGAAAAATAGAATGGATAGGATAACCAATCAAAATTCTAATACATAAGTTATGAGGTGTATACTACATCTCAAAAGTATACACCTATATTTGGAATATTGACAGAGACATATAAACACTTTAACATAAAGGATCATGAAAAAATATAAGAATATAATTACTTTACTTTTAATTGTTAGTCCTTTATTAGGTATCGCTCAAATCTCGGTGAATCAAGACCGATTAGAAAAACGCATTATGGATCTTGCCCAATTTGGCATTCAAGAAAATGGTGAAACCGAACGTGTTGCTTTTAGTGATGCCGATATTGCAGCCCAGCAATGGGTTATTGAGCAATTAAAAACTATGGATATTGAAACTCATATCGATTATGCTGGCAACGTAATTGGAATACGAAAAGGGACAAAACCAAATATGAAACCTATCTCATTTGGCTCACATATAGACCGCGTTCCGCATGGTGGCAATTATGATGGCTGTGTTGGTAGTATGGCTTCTTTAGAAGTTCTTAAAGTGCTTGATGAAAATAAAGTCAAAACCAAACATCCTTTAGAAATTATCATATTTTCTAATGAAGAAGGTGGTGTTGTAGGTAGTAGAGCAATCGCCGGTCATTTGAATAAAAGTGCTTTTGGCGTTAAAAATTCAACAGGGTACACCATTGGCGAAGGTATGATGAGATTAGGTGGAGATACCACCAGACTAGCAGAAGTGGCTCGTAAAAAAGGAGACGTTGCTGCCTTTATAGAACTACATATTGAACAAGGAGGCACTCTTGAAAAAGAAAATTTAGAGATTGGTATTGTCAAAGGAATTGTGGGACTTAAATGGTGGAATGTTGAATTCAACGGTTTTGCCAACCATGCAGGTACAACACCAATGAATGCCAGAAAAGATGCATTATTAGCAGCCTCAAAATTCATCATTGCAGTCAATGAGGTTGCCAAAAGTTTTGATGGTTCACAAGTTGCAACCGTTGGTAGAATAAAGTCAGAACCAGGAGCACCTAATGTAATTCCCGGACATGTTGTTACTAGTCTTGAAATTAGAGATTTGTCTTCTGAAGTTATTGAAGAGATATATACTACTATCGAAAAAAGAGCTGTAGAAATTAGTAATGAATCTGGCGTAGAAATCATTTTTAACAAACTAGATACCACAGCAGACCCTGCAATTATGGATTCAACCATACAATCTGAAATTGAAAAAAGTATTCAATCTCTTGGACTTAGTTACAAGTCAATGCCAAGTGGCGCGGGTCATGATGCCCAAGACATGGCACTTATTGCACCAACGGGAATGATATTCGTACCAAGTAAAAACGGAATAAGTCATTCTCCTAAAGAATTTACCTCTGCCGTTGACATGGCAAATGGTGCCAATGTATTATTGCGGACTATTTTGGCATTGGACGATAAGCTTAAATAATAGTTTTAAAAAATCATTCATCTATCGATGAATCATATATTTTAAGCTAACCAAAACTCCATAATTAAATCGCACTTAAAAATAAAGCGGTGAAGAATATTGAGCTTTTCCAATTAAAGAAAGTCTACCTCGTTTCCTTCAGAAATCCGACAAATTTTAACACCTATTTTACGCCCTTAAATGAGTACCTTAGTTCAACTAACAAACTATCTTGAACATGAAAAAAGGACTACTCATTTGTGCATACTTTCTATGCACTACCATCGCAATTTCGCAAACTACAGAAGACATTGTCAATGCCATTGAAAAAGAAGGCGTTGAAAACTCGCAATTAGAGCAATTAGCCTACGAATTAATGGACCTCAACGGACCACGTTTAGTGGGTACGCCAGAGATGAAAACAGCACATGACTGGGCAATAAACACCTATAAAAAATGGGGTATTTCTGCCGAAAACCAACAATGGGGAACCTGGAAAGGCTGGCAAAGAGGTGTTACCCATGTAGATATGGTATCGCCACGTGTAGCTTCGCTTCACGCCACACAATTGGCATGGAACCCAGGCACAGGCTCTAAAGGTGTTACCGCATCTTTAATAACATTGCCAAGTTTCAAAGATTCCTTATCATTTGTAAAATGGCTTCCTAATGTTAAAGGGAAAATAGTTATGATTAGCATGCTGCAACCTACAGGTAGACCAGATGAAAACTGGGAAGAATACGCAACAAAATCATCCTTCGAGAAAATGAAAACGGAGCGCGATTCTATCGAAAAAATATGGAGACAGAATATTAACAATACAGGCTACACAAGTAGAAATATCAATTCGGCATTTGAAAAAGCAGGTGCCGTAGGTATTGCACAGTCAAGATGGTCTGAAGGTTTTGGCGCTAACAAAATATTTAGTGCAGGTACTGATAAAATTCCTGCAGTGGATATTTCTTTAGAGGATTATGGAATGCTGTACAGAATGGTTGAACATGGTGCCGATACTAAGATTAAAATAGTAGCGGAATCTAAAGACCTAGGCGTGGTACCTACATTCAATACCATAGCAACCATACCTGGCACTGAATTCCCAGATGAATATGTAATTCTTTCTGCTCATTTCGATTCTTGGGATGGTGGAACGGGAGCAACTGATAACGGTACTGGCACAATTACCATGTTAGAAGCTGCTCGAATTCTTAAAAAAGTATATCCGAATCCGAAAAGAACGATATTGATAGGACATTGGGGTAGTGAAGAACAAGGTTTAAACGGTTCTCGTTCATTTGTTGAAGACCACCCAGAAATTGTAGCTGGCGTACAAGCCGTTTTCAATCAAGATAATGGTACCGGTCGTGTTGTTCGTTTATCGGGACAAGGTTTTCTACATGCCTATGATTATTTAGGGCGTTGGTTAGAAGCCGTACCAGAAACGTATAAAAATGAAATAGAAACTACCTTCCCGGGTTCACCTGGGCGTGGTGGTTCTGACTATGCCTCTTTTGTTGCTGCTGGTGCACCTGCTTTTTCTTTAAGCTCTCTTAGTTGGGATTATTGGAATTACACATGGCACACCAATCTAGATACGTATGACAAGATAGTATTTGATGACGTACGTAACAATGCTATTCTAACAGCTATTATTACGTATATGGCTTGTGAAGATCCAGAGAAAACATCACGCGAAAAAGCAGTGTTAGGTATTAACCCTAGATCTGGTGAAAAAGGAGAATGGCCAACACCAAGAACACCACAACGCAAAGGTGGACAAGACTAATAATTAATCTATAATTGATTTTCAAGCTCAAGGCTATCCGCTGCTTGTAGTGCTTTCTTAATTGCAGTACTCCACAGTGCATAGCCTTGTTTGTTTAAATGCAATCCGTCAGAAAGGTATAATTCTGGTATCGGTCTGTTATCTGTGGTAATCATCTGTGCAAAAACATTAATGTATTGCGCATTTAATTCTGTGATGAAATATTTGGACAACATTAAATTGGTCTCCATAATCAGTGGAATTAAAGCTTCACGCTCTACACTTGGTTTAAGACTGATTAATGCCAATTCTACATCAGGATATTTATCTTGAATCAATCCTACTAATTCCATACATCCAGAAAGAACCTCTTGCGGAGTTTTACCATTATTTAAATCATTCTCTCCTGCATACAGTACTATTTTAGACGGATTAGCTTCTGTAAATATCTCATCAAAATAATGAATACACCAAGCGAATGTAGATCCACCAAAACCAAGATTCACCACATTAAAAGGACTTAGATCTCGCTTCATATTTACCCATAAACGTACCGATGAACTTCCGTAGAAAGCTATCAAGTTTTCTTGGGTAGGTAATTTAGCTACTCGTCTTTTAAGTCGTTTTATTTCATTGCACCAAATGGCAGGTGGCTCTTCTAAATTATCAGCACCTGAACTAGATACGTTCAACTGTTCAGCTCTTTCAATAGCTTCTTTGACATAGCCTTGGTATTCTACTTGATATTGCTCCATAAAAGCATATAAATCTTTATTGCTTTTAGAAGGTACTTTTTCACTGAGTAAAAAAGGTTCTTTAATGGCACAGTAATATAAAGATTTGCCAATTCTATGATCAAAATTTACCATAACTACAGGTATTATATACGGCTCTGGCTCCGTATGCAATGCCAACTTAAAAGCGCCCATTTTAAAAGGACCGGGAGATTCGTCTGTTCTGTAAGAGGTGCCTTCAGGGCTTATAATTAAGTTGTATTTCTGTTTTAAATGTTTAGACGCTTCACTGTAAAAAATACTTCTTGCCTCTTCTTTTCTATTACTAGAAGTTTCATAAGATTCTTTGGTATACACATTTATATAGCCAAGGTTGTCGTAGTAATTCTGATGACCGTATTCTTGTCCCTGCCCTATTCTAACTGTTCTAATACCAGGTTCCTCGTATTTTTTATACAAAACCATGGCACTTAGAAAATGAGAATCTAAGGTAATCTGAAAATTATTATTTAATGTATAATGTGGGTCATTGATTAAGTGGTTATAAATAAAAATATTACCGGTATCATTAGGCAAATTATCCCATCCTTCAATAATATAGGGTACGTTTTTAAACACCTTCATGGTCAACTCAGCGCAAACCTTTCTATTTTGCTCAGCATCTTTACTGTTCTTTTCTGCTACATTCTCATAAATCTGCTGTAAACCGCTTATAAACTCATGCTCTTTTTGATCTTCGCCCAGCAGTTCTAAACTTAATGAGGCAATATGGCGTTCAAGAGCAGTACCATTCTTAACCAAACCTGTTAAGGCATCATAAGCAAACTGTTTGGTGGTATTACTTTTTAATAGATGTGGCACTTGGTGCAATGGTGATGATAATAATAGTCGCGATTTATTATTCTTTATCAATTGATACACGGCCTGCAAATTGTGCTTGCCCAACAAGCCAACATAACGTACAAAAGCAGCATTTAGCTGATTGCCCACAAGCCACAATAATCGCTGATAAAATTGACCTTCAAAAGCATCATCAATTTGAAACAATTTCATTAAATCGCCTTCAGGAATAAAATAAGCAGAAGTCTTTGTGTTGGTAATTGCAGAGCAAATATCTTTCTCCTTCAATAGGCATGACCACCCAAATACAAACCCTGAGTTCTTAATAGATCGTTGTTTAATTTCGATTGAATTCTCTATTCGCTTAATGGTAACTTCTCCGTGAATGAGAATAAACAAACCATTACTAGAACCGTCTTGTACATATAAAACCTCATCGGGTTCATATTCCCTACGTTCTGCCAACGCAGCTAAAGCCATTAAATTTTTCTCTTCAAAATAATCTAGAAATGGAGAGCGTCGCATTAATGAAACAATCTCTTCTTGTTCGGCAGCAGGAGAAATAAAAAACTGTTGGTCTTCAACAAAAGGCTGAAACCTTACGGGACTCAATAATTCAGTTTGCTTCGTTAAGGCAGTATGCAATACACGGTACAATTTTGAACCAATATTCTTAAGCAAAATATTCTGATGTCCTTTTTTCAAGTACGTATCTAGCTCATGAAATGGAATTTCAAAAAAAGATGCTTTTGGTGAAGCAACAGTAGCTTTATATGTAAATCTTTTGGGAGTATTGAAGCCATTTAAACCAATAGTAGAAAAAGGTTCTGAGTTTTGACAAACGAGAATATCACTTTCAGGATTATCAAGTGAAATGTAATAGTTGACACTACCTTCTATAAGCCATCTAAACGTTCTTACTTTTTTATGAATATAACTGATAGCATATCCTTTAGCGTATGTTTTCAACGCTCCGTTCGGGAAATATTCTTTTAATTTTTCAGTAGTTATTTCTTGCTTTAAAACTCTATTTTGGTGTATCATACTCCTCCTAACTTAACCAGATAAAAGCGAAAAAAAAAGGACTGCCAACATTAAAACCAATTTGTCATTTTAGCAATTTGATATTGGTTAAAACCATAAAATTCACCCCCTTAAACTTAGAATAACCAAATTCAATTTATAGACTATCATTTTACACAGCCTTTTATTATCTTCCCTATTCAACAACTAATACAGACCACACCATGAAAATCATCAGACTTTTGCTCGTGCTCGTCATTATGGCACCGTTAGCATTACAATCTCAACGAAGAAAAAGTAAAATCACCCAACCCACCGTTAAACTAGTAGACTCTCTTTTTACAGGATTAAAATGGCGGAATATTGGTCCGTTTAGAGGTGGAAGAAGTGTAGCTTCAACCGGTGTTTTAGGTCAGCCCATGGTCTATTACATGGGAACCGTTGGTGGCGGAATATGGAAAACTACGGATGACGGAATTACATGGAAGAATATTTCTGACGGATTCTTAAAAACCGCTACTGTAGGTGCCATTTCCGTATCTGAAAGCAACCCTAACATTGTAATTGCAGGTATGGGCGAACATGCAGCCCGTGGTGTAATGACTTCTATGGGCGACGGCGTATACAAATCTACCGATGCAGGTAAAACCTGGAAACATATGGGACTTGATGAAACTAGACATATATCTGATATTATTATAGACCCTACCAACCCCAATATCATTTTTGTATCCGCACAAGGTGCCCAATATGGACCTTCTTCTCAACGAGGAATCTATAAGTCTACAGATGGCGGTTACACTTGGAAAAATGTATTGTTCGTTGATACCATAACCGGGGCTTCTGCTTTATCTATGGATATGACCAACCCTACCATTTTATATGCAGCTATGTGGCAACACAGACGTTTTCCTTGGACGATGGAATCTGGTGGAAAGAACTCAGGCATTTACAAATCGACCGATAGTGGAGAAACATGGGAACAATTAAAAGAAGGGTTACCTAAAGAAATGGGTAAAGCAGGTATTTCCGTTTCTAGAGCCAACCCAGAGCGTGTATTTGCTGTTATTGAAGCAGAGGGAGAAAAAGGCGGCGTATACCGCTCTGATGATGCCGGCAAAAAATGGAAACTCATTAACAAAGACCGTATCAATATTACACGTTCTTGGTATTATATGGAGATTTTTGCCGACACCCAAAACGAAGATATCGTTTACGTATTAAATGCACCTGTAACAAAATCAATAGATGGTGGAAAATCTTTTTCACCCCTACCAACACCACACGGTGATAATCACGATTTATGGATAGACCCTTTGAACAATCAACGTATGATCAACTCTAATGATGGAGGATCGAATGTTTCTAATAACGGTGGAAAAAGTTGGAGTACACAAGAGAACCAAAATACAGCACAATTCTACAGGGTAATTACAGATAATCTAGTACCCTATAATGTATACGGTGGTCAACAAGATAATTCTACCGTAGCAATAGCTTCTAGAACAAATGATCGTGGTATCGACTGGAAAGATTGGTATGCCGTTGCTGGTGGCGAAAGCGCATTTTTAGCCTTTGACCCAGATAATCCAGAATTGATATATGGTGGAACATACCAAGGTAATATTGATAAATGGGATGCAAATACCAAAGAATCTAAACCTATTAAAGAATACCCTGAATTAGGTTTGAGTGTATCACCAGAAAATGCAAAATACCGTTATAATTGGAATGCCCCGATTATCACCTCGCCACATGACAGAAAAACAATTTATCATGGTGGTAACGTTGTTTTCAAATCAACAGATGAAGGTCAAAGCTGGTCGGTTATAAGTCCAGATTTAACGAGAGACGAAAAAGACAAACATGGTCTTGGTGGTGGTCCGTTTACCAATGAAGCTGCTGGTGGTGAAATATATAACACCCTAACTTACTTGACAGAATCTCCACATGAAGAGGGTGTTATTTGGTCTGGTAGTGATGATGGTTTGGTACATGTAACCAAAGACGGCGGAGCGAATTGGGCAAATGTTACTCCCGCAGGTGCAAAAGAAGGTATCATAAACAGTATTGAAGTGTCTCCGCATGATCCGGCAACAGCTTACATTGTTTTGACGCGATATAAGTCAATGGATTTTGCCAACTACATCTACAAAACAACGGATTACGGAACCACTTGGACAAAAATTACCTATGGCATAATAGGCGATAATACATTCACGAGAGTTGTACGTGCAGACAAAAAAGTAAAAGGGTTACTTTACGCAGGTACAGAAACTGGCTTATTTGTTTCCTTAGATGATGGCTTGCATTGGCAGCCATTGCAATTAAACTTACCCTTGACGCCAATAAATGATTTAGTTATTCAAGATAATGATTTGGTTGCTGCAACGGCTGGTCGTGCATTTTGGATTTTAGATGACTTAGCAGCTATACAGAATAGCACTACCACAAAACAAGAGTTAAATATTTTTAAACCAAAAGACACGTATTTGTTTATTGGAGGTTCTAGTGAAAAACAAGTTCCTGGTTTGGGCAGCAATCCAAAAAGCGGAGTAACTTTCGATTATTATTTAAGCGAAGCACAAGACAGCACCGAATTAAAATTGGAAGTACTGAAAGATGGTGAGATAATTAGAACCATAACCAACCAAAAAGATAAGAAATTCAAATCTTGGCCAGGCGGTCCGGCAAAGCCAGCTATTCTAGCTTCAAAAAAAGGATATAACCGTTTTACTTGGGATTTTAAAAGAAAGCCTTTACCTGCTGTGCACAAGGTTTTTGTACTTGGCGGATTAAACGGTTCTACTGTTGGTCCTGGTGATTATAGGTTGAAATTAACTTTAGGCGAGAAAACAGCAGAAACTACCGTAACTATTTTACCACACCCAAAAGTAAAGGCCAGCATGGCAGACTATGCAGAACAACAAACAATGATGAAAACCATTGAAGCTACCGTAGTAGAAATACATACTGCTGTAAACGATATGCAATCGGCAAAATCGCAATTAAAACAATATGGCAAATTACTTGCAGATAATGAGAAAGCAGAAGCGTTATTAACGCAAGGCGATTCTTTGACTAAACGCATTACAAATTGGCAAGAAAATCTAATTCAGCCTAACCAGAAAACCTTTCAAGATGTGATTAATTTTGAAAATAAACTGAATTCACAATTATTGAATCTAAGAGGTTATATCGATGCAGCAGAACCAAAGGTTACCGCTGGCGCAAAAGAGCGATTAAAAGACCTATTAGCAATGTGGAATACATTTAAAATAGAGCATGATGCCATCATAAATACAGAAATGAAGTCCTATAATGCTTTGTTTCAAAGCTTAGAAATTCCGGCAATCATATTATCTGAAAAACAAAACTAAAAGAGATTGTGCAGAAATTAATACTAGATCAAAACTTTAAAGGAGAAAATTACACTGCTAATAGATTGGCTAGAGCGGAATACGAAAATTGCATTTTTGAAAGCTGCGATTTCTCTAAAGGATATTTAGACAATCAGATTTTTTTGGAGTGCGAGTTTATAGACTGTAATTTGAGTAATACCAATATTGTAAACTCTACTTTCAAAGAAGTAAAATTTTCTCATTGTAAACTCATAGGTTTAGCCTTTAATACCTGTAATGCCTTTTTAATGGACTTATCTTTTTTTGATTCCAATTTGAGTTTTGCAATTTTCACAGAATTAAAGTTAGTAGGTCAAGCATTTATATCTTGCAAACTTGAGGAAGCTGATTTTGGCGATTGCGATTTAAGCAAATCAAAATTTGACGATTGCAACTTAAAAAGAGCTCTATTTGGGAGAACCAATTTGCAAAAAGCAGATTTTAGTACGGCCACAAATTTCAGTATTGACCCTGATAATAATAAAATGACAGGGGCTATATTTTCAAAAGATAACCTTGAAGGGTTATTGCAGAAACACAAGCTTAAGATTTTGAAATAACTATATGAACAAAGAAATAAAATCAAAAATCATTGAAGTCTGTGATGCCAAAATCGTAGCTAAAGGAGAGAACGTAGGACTTTCATTCTATGCATTCTTCAAGAACAAAAACGACAATCCTGAACTTTTGATGGAAGTAGCTCAATGGTGGATTTTAGAACATCAATTAGACCATTTTGAAAAAGCGGTGAAGATCAAAGAGATGGTAGAATCGTTAAACTAAAGAAATAATGAAACACACATTTCTAATTCTATTCGTAACGGGATTATTGTTCGGTTGCGGCAATAAGGAGTTAAGTCGTAAAGAAACTGTTACTACATATTATAAAGCTTTTGGTTCTGGCGACTTCGAAAAGCTAAAAACAGTAATTCATGATAGTATTACATTAATTTCCGGTGATTTTGTAATGCCGTTTGATAAGGATAGTTTCAATGAATTTTATAAATGGGATTCCATTTTTAAGCCGTCATATGAAATACTTGAATTGGTTGAAGATAATAATCACCTTATTGCGACTATCAGTCAAAAGAATATCCGCAATGCCTTTTTAAAGAACAATCAGCTAAAGCTTAACGTTAAATTCTCTTTTGCTTCAGGCAAAATCACAAAACTGGAAGAGCTAGATTACATTGGTGTAAATTGGAAAAATTGGAATCAACAGAAAGATTCTTTAGTAAATTATATCAAAACAAATCATCCTGAACTAGATGGTTTTGTAAATGACATGACTATGACTGGAGCACAGAATTATTTGAAAGCAATTGAATTATATGAGGGTCGGGAATAGTTAGGATCTACTTACAATGAAAAAAATTACTTATTTATTTCTCTTTATAGTTTCAACTATTGTCATTTCTGGATTGTATGGAATTATACACAATCAAATTACATATACCATATCAAGTGAGTACTTTACCCTTTTTAAATTTATTCAACATCATCTACCTGAATATTATATTAAACCTGCTAGATTAGGTGCTAGTATAATTGGCTGGAATTCCCTTGGTGGATGGGACTTATTATCGGGGTCATACTAGGAACTGTATGGATATGGAATGACATACTCACAATTAGAGATAGATTTAAAGCTTTAGGTACAGTTCTCATAACTACCATAACGCTTGGTATAATTGGAATTCTGGTTGCTTACATTCAATGGCAACCGGAAAGATATTATGAAGCCGTTAATTTTCCTAGTTACGGAGAAATCATTGATGATTCCCTTCAAAACATGACTAACTCACATGCATTTTTGAGAGCAGGAACGGTCCATAATTTCAGTTATCTTGGTGGTATTGTCGGCTTATTTATTGGAGTTTTCCAACTTTGGAAAAAGTATAGGTCAAACTTAAAATTGACTAAACAAAAGCATACAACCTAGAATTCACTTATTCAAAAACTTTTCAGAGATTGGTTGTAATGACTGAAATTTATAATTGAGCAAGTCATAGCACCCTATTGACTTTCTAATTACAATACATACATTTAGATAATTAATAAATATTAACAATTAAAATAATTAATTATCTTTCGCAGATATTTACAATTTAATTATCACAAACAACATTAATTAACTGATTGTTAATCAAAACATTAACCATGAAAAAAATCACTTTATTATTAGCCTTATTTACAATTGGCTTTACGTACGCACAATCACCATTAGAAGAAGGAGCTTTACAAGCAAATGCAGGAATTGGTTTCTCAGGATGGGGAGTTCCTATCTATGCGGGATTAGAATATGGTGTAGCACCGAATATTTCTGTAGGTGGAGAATTATCTTATCAAACTTACAATCACGGTAGTGGTTTAGGCAGCGATTTTAAGAGTTCTATTTTTGGAATTACAGGAAATGGTAATTATCACTTTAATGAGGTATTTGAAATTCCAAGTCAGTGGGATTTGTATGCAGGAGCTAATTTGACCTATTATAGCTGGTCTACTAAAATTGACGGAAGTACTGTTGATTATGGTGGTGCCGATAGTTTCGGTATAGGTTTACAAGTTGGTGGTCGCTATTTCTTCGATGACAACTTTGCAATCAACCTTCAAGTTGGTGGCGGAAATGTTGTAAGTGGAGGTAGAATTGGTATTACTTATAAATTATAAGAACACTTTATATAATATTACAGGGGTGGTTTACAAGTTTGTAAACCACCCTTTTTTTGATTTATAAATTTTCCAACCAAAATGCTTTTAGAAAAATAGTTCTAAATTGAAACCAATGAACAAAGTACACCACACCGCTATCATCTGCTCTAATTACGAGGTTTCTAAACAATTTTATACCGAAGTTTTAGGCTTAGAGATTATTCGAGAAGTTTATAGAGAAGAGCGACAATCTTACAAATTAGATTTGGCGTTAAAAGGTGACTATATAATTGAATTGTTTTCTTTCCCTAATCCGCCGAAAAGACCGTCTAGACCAGAGTCTTGCGGATTAAGACATGTAGCATTTGAAGTAGACAATTTAGAAAAAATTATTGCACATTGTAAAAAACACGATATAATAGCTGAACCTATTCGTATCGATGAGTTTACCCATAAGCGCTTTACTTTCATTGCCGATCCAGATGACTTACCTATAGAGTTTTATGAAAAATAAGTGAAGCCGTTTGTAAACGTTTAATTTGTATCTTGTTAAAAATACTAGAACATGAAATTTTTACTGCTTATCTTACTTTCCTCAACGTATTTACTACAGTCACAAAATACCGTTTCTTTTGAAGAAGGAATGATGAGTCCCGCCGCAACATTAAACAATATAGAATGGCTTGCAGGACATTGGAAAGGAGAAGCCTTTGGCGGAATCGCAGAGGAAATATGGAGTCCACCTGCAGATGGTTCCATGATGTTCTCTTTTCGATTACTCGATAAAGGTGAAGTAAGTTTTTATGAATTCGGACATCTTATAGAAATTGACGGTACGCTAATTCTACAACTCAAACATTTTGATGCTAATTTAAGTGGTTGGGAAGAACGAGATGAAAATATAGAATTTAGATTAGTTAAAATAGAAGAGAACAAATATTACTTTGATGACTTTACTATTGAGCGTATCTCTGACAAAGAAATAAACATGTATGTTGAGGTTGGTGAAGAAGACGGAACATCTAACGAAGTTACCTTTAATTACCACAGGCAATAGATGAAAAAGGAATGTTTAGAATGCGGAAAAGAGGTCATGGGCAGAGTCGACAAAAAGTTCTGTAATGATTACTGTCGCAATACATATAACAATAAAGTCAATCCAGACAGCAAAAACCTTATTAGAAATATCAATAATAAGCTTCGCAAAAACTACCGTATTCTTGACAGTTATAAATTAAAAGACGGCAAAACGAAAACCACCCGTATGCGGCTAATAGATAAAGGTTTCGATTTTGACTTTATTACCAATTTATACACCACAAAAAAAGGCACAACATATTACTTTCTATATGATTTAGGCTACCTACCATTAGACAATGATTTCTATATGATTGTAAAGAGAGAATAGTTGGTTGTTGGTTGTGAACATTATATAAGAAAGTCTCCTTAAAAGGAGATTTTCTTATAAGTTAACTTCTTACTTAATACTTTGTACTTAATAAAATCTATTTCCAATTATGCCCACTTAATTTAAGTGCAGCCACGACTATATCTTTTCTACTAATTTGACCAACTAAAATATCATTTTTCATTACGGGTAATCTTCTTCTATTGTGTTGGGCAAAAATACCTGCTGCATCAAAAATTGAAATATCATGAGGAATGGTTTCAACTGACTTGGTCATAAAATTTTCTACACTCTTATCTAAAATAGGTTGATTGAAGTACCTACTTTCAGAAATCTGCTTCATACAATCGGCTTCAGAAATGATACCTACAAGAAATCCATTTTTATCCAAAACGGGTCCACCAGAAATATGATGTTTTGCAAATTTTTCCATTACGGTTAAAATTGAATCATCTGGCGAAAAAGTGATTAACTTAGTGGTCATGTAATCAGCGACCAATATTGGGGCTTCAAATTCCTTTTTAAATACTTTTCTAACGCCTTGAAAGCTTTTGATTCCCATGATAGTTTATTTAGAGGTTGATTACTAAAGATAACAAATAAAACGAATTTTACTAATATTTTTCGATGAATACCTGTATATACTCAGTATTTTAGGACTTTTTTAAAGAATATCATAATCATGAGAAAAACGCCAACCGTATTAACTTTACTTCTAGTCATTCTTGCCACATATTGGAGTTTTAGAGTACTTCTACCACAATATAATGAGGGTGAAACAGTAGTAGACACCGAATTTTCTACAGATAGAGCCTTACAACACGTAAAAGAAATATCAAAAGAACCACATGGTGTCGGGTTTCCTGCACATAAGACTGTCCGTAATTATATTACTGCAGAACTCCAAAAGTTAGGTTTGGAAACTTCTTTACAAGAAGGGTATACCGCTGGTGATTGGGGTAATTTAAGCAAAGCAGAAAATGTATTGGCTAGAATTAAAGGAAGCGAATCTGGTAAGGCCTTATTACTGCTAAGTCATTATGATAGCAATCCGCATTCTTCGTTAGGTGCTAGTGATGCAGGTAGTGGTGTTGCTACAATTTTAGAGGGCGTAAGGGCTTTTTTAAAAACAAATACCACACCTAAAAACGATATTATCATTCTCATATCTGATGCTGAAGAATTAGGCCTTAACGGTGCAGATCTATTTGTAGATAAACATGAATGGCTGAAAGATGTTGGCCTAGTTTTAAATTTTGAAGCTCGTGGTAGTGGCGGACCAAGTTATATGCTGATGGAAACCAATAGAGGTAATAGCAAATTAATCTCTGAATTTATAGCTGCAAATCCTGAGTTTCCTGTAGCAAATTCACTTGCCTATAGCATCTATAAAATGTTACCCAATGACACGGATCTAACCGTATTTAGAGAAGATGGTGATATAGAAGGTTACAATTTTGCTTTTATTGATGACCACTTCGATTACCACACACAAATAGATAATTATGAAAGATTAGACAGAAACACGCTGGCTCACCAAGGTAGCTATCTAATGCCATTATTAACCTATTTCAGTAATGCTGACATCAGCAACTTAAAAAGTCTTGACGATAACGTATATTTCAATGTACCTTTCTTTAAAATGGTGTCATATCCATTTAGTTGGATTATGCCCATGCTAGTAATTGCCATTCTCTTTTTTATACTATTATTAATATCTGGATTTCGAAAAAAAGTCCTGAATGGAAAAGATATTTTAAAGGGACTTATTCCCGTACTTTTTACTTTAATAGTTAACGGAGTTGTAGGGTACTTTAGTTGGCAGTTTTTAAAATGGCTCTACCCAGGCTATAAAGATATTCTACACGGCTTCACTTATAATGGCCATGCTTATATCTTTGCATTCACCCTATTTTCATTAGGTACTTGTTTTTATGCCTACTATAAATTTAAAGTGATTAAAACTGCAAATTTATTGGTTGCCCCGTTCATAATTTGGATTATCATTTGCGGACTATTAGCGGTGTATTTACAAGGTGCCGCATTTTTCATTATACCTTTATATAGCTTTTTGGTTGCCTTTTACGTGCATATAAATCAAAAGAATCCGAATCCATTTTTACTGGTATTTCTTGGCATTCCGGCATTATTTATATTCGCACCCTTCGTGAAAATGTTTCCGGTTGGCTTAGGTCTTAAAATGTTGGTAGCTACTACCCTATTGACGACATTAATCTTCTTTTTATTACTTCCCTTGGTTACAAAATACAGAAAAAAAGGTGCATTGGCATTTCTAAGTTTCTTGTTGTTTGCAGGCTTTATGGCATCTGCGCATATGAGCTCTGGCTTTACTAACGATAGACCGAAACCAACTAGCTTACTATATGTTTTAGATACCGATGAGAATAAAGCGAAGTGGGCAACTTATGAGCATCGACCTTCTGACTGGACTTCGCAATACATCACCAAAAAAGCTGCAGATACTCTTCTTTCAAAAAAGACAATAAGCAGCAAATACGGCTCTAATTTTACGTTTACAAATGAAGCTCCATTAAAGAATGTACCAAAACCAACTATTGAGGTGCAACTAGATACTATAGTAAATAATATTCGTGCAGTTCATTTATGTATTACTCCAAATAGACCTATAAACCGGTTGGAAGTTTTCACCAATGATGTTGATATTTTAAAGGCAGATGTAAACGGAATAGAACTGTCTGAGTATTTTCTTAAAAATAGATATGGAGGTAGACTGATTACACATTATATCAGTGATAAAAATTACACGGACATTATGCTAGAAGTACCAGTGGAACAAGAATTGGAACTTACCATATATGAAGCTTCTAATGATTTACTTACAAATGGATTATTCACCATACCAAAGCGAAAAGAAAATCAAATACCAATGCCATTTGTATTGAACGACGCCATATTAACCATACAAAAAGTGAAATTTGAATAAGAAAATAGGCGTAATTGGTTGTGGATGGATGGGTTTACCATTAGCTGAAAGTTTAATAGCTAGCGGTTATACAGTTAATGGAACTTCCACATCTAATGAGAAAATATCGGTCTTAAAAGAAAGAGGCATCACACCGTTCAAAATAGCTTTATCCGAGAATGAAATTAACGGTGATATCGATGCGTTTCTTGATTCGGTATCAGTGCTTGTTATAAACATTCCTCCCAAATTAAGAGGAAAAGGCCCTAAAGAAAGTTACATCGTAAAGATTACATTACTACACGAGGCTATTAAAAAATCGGCAGTAAAAAATATCATATTTGCAAGTAGCACGGCAGTTTATGGTGATACAGAAGGTACAGTCACCGAGAAAACGGTACCTCAACCCACTACTGAATCTGGCATACAATTAGTACAGTGCGAAGACCTTTTAAAAAACGATAAAGAGTTAAATACAACCATTATTCGTTTTGGCGGATTGATCGGTCCAAACAGACATCCTGTAACTATGTTATCGGGAAGAGAAAACCTTAGTGGTGGCGACGCACCTGTTAACCTAATTCATTTAGATGATTGCATTGGTATTATAAAAAGGGTTATTGAATGCGACTATTATAATGATGTATTGAATGCCGTTTATCCTGACCATCCAACGAAAAAAGAATATTATACCAAACAAGCAGCTAAAAGAGGCATACCAGCGCCAAAATACGCTGCTACTGGCAAAAATCAAAAATTAGTGTCAATTTGTAGTATTTTTCTTATTAATAACTATAACTTTCTTACATCTATAAACTAACCCTTCACAACACTTAGCTTCCCTTTCACAACAAATACCTAAAAACAGCGTTAATATATTGTTGGTTTTCAACTACTTATCGACGTATGACATACCTTTGTTTAACAATATAAAACCATAATATTATGAAGAAAGATAAATTACGGGAGAGGGTTTTAGTTGAATTAGAGAAGCTCATCTCCCTAAGTTGCAAGAACCCGAACGGTTCTAAAAAGTACGAAGAATTACATATTGCATTATTGAAAAAATACTATAATGCAACAAGTGTAACTATAGACTATCATCGCCATAGAATTAAAATGGAGGTTATAGAAGACGATAGCCTATATGACCCTAAAACGGTAAACACTTATTTACCAACATTTTACACGAATTTACTATTTAACAACTTGTGTAAGTTTCTAATTTCATGTGTTGAGAAAGACAATAAGAGTATTGGCTTTTATACACAGCTTTTAAATTCTTTTAGAAAATCTAATAACAGATTAGAATTGGCTTAAGAATTTACAAACTATTGAAGTTTAAAAAAGGTGCCCTGTAGGGCACCTTTTTTCATTTCTAACATTTAAACCTTTCCTTAACAGGATCATACAGATAATTTTAATAGTTTAGCGCACTTTAAAAAGAACAAGAAAGATGAAAAAATCAGTTTTAATAGTTGTAGCTGCCGTATTATTCTCATGTAGTTATGGATACTCACAGACCAAATCAGAATTACTAACGCATTACGAAGCATTTTATGACCAAATGCGTTTACAAGGAGATGTCGATGGTGTAATTAATGCTTTGACGCACTTAAATATCTTATCCCCTTCTCAACAACGTAATGATACCCTTGCCTATATTTATGCAAATGACAATCAACATTTACAAGCCTTAAACATTATAGGAATCGAGAAAGTAGATTCTGATTCTAATTTAGCTATTCAAGTAAAAGCGGTTTCATTGAAAGCATTAAATCAGCCAAAAAGAGCCTTAGAGCAATTTGAAGCATTAAATGCTAGAGAGCCAAATGCATACCTTGCCTATGAATTGGCAGATCTTAAAGTACAAACAGGTGATAACGTTGGTGCAATGAAACATGTAGAATATGGTATTACCAATGCTACAGATGATATGAAATATGCTTTTTACGAGCGTCAGCAACCTTACGAGGTTCCCTTAAAAGCAGCTTTTATTCACGTGAAGGCACTTATTCAGTATAATATGGATAAAGGAAATATTGATCAAGCAATCGCTACCTTAGACGAAGCATTGGCAATTGACCCTAATTTTAACTTGGCTAGTTTAAGTAAACAAGCTTTGACTTCTAGAAAAGAAGCTCCAGAAGAGAAAAAATAATTATGAAATGTCATTGAAACAAAAAAGGCGAATCTTACAGATTCGCCTTTTTTGTTACTCAATTTTTGGGCTTTCAAGAGCAAATCATTTAGTACGCTTTTCGACAATACATAAGCTATCACTTTCCTTTGTCCACCAACATTCTAGAAATTTATGAGATTAGACTAATTGTCTTCATTTTTAAGTAATTCATCTGGCAAAGTATTTTTGACCACTACGTTAAACTGGTTTCTTAAATCATTAAAAGCAGTAATCATTTGTTTCATAGATTCCTTAGGATCTTGCATATACTCCAAATCACCCTTAGTTTTTAAAACATAGGTTTTAAATAATTTCTGTCTCCCTTTTATCTGTGGAATATTAAATTTTTCTGGATACGCGCTCTCTTCCATTTTTTTCTGATTCTCTATCAACTCATCAATCAAAAACTGAAAATCTTCTATATGTTCAGAAGTGTAGATTTTATCAAAACTCTTTTCCAATGCACTATATTCTTTCCAATCATTTAAGATTTTTTGTGCTTTAGCATCAACGCGAATTTTAGCTGGTAGGCTATCTGTTGTTTCTTCCCAACGAGTTTCATGAATAGCATTATTTTCTTGTACAGCATCTTTACAAGAAGAAACCAATATAATTAATATTAAAAAAGAGATAATTTTGGACATAAGCGAATGTACAAATTTTAAGAAAAGGTATCTTTATCTCAAATTCATTTAACGCAAATTTTAATGCCAAAATACATATTAATTATTGGGGCCTGTGGTCAAATAGGTACAGAACTAACCTTAACCCTAAGAGAAAAACACGGTGGCGAACATGTTATAGCTAGCGATATTAGAGAAGGTAACGATGAGTTAATGGAATCAGGCCCGTTTGAAATTTTAGATGCTACCAATTATGATGCTTTAGAAGAGGTAATCGCCTATTACGACATTTCTGAGGTCTACCTAATGGCTGCAATGTTAAGTGCTACTGCAGAGAAATTCCCCATGCGTGCTTGGAACCTGAATATGAATACGCTTTTCAATGTATTGAATTTAGCGAAAGACAAAAAAATAGAAAAGATTTTCTGGCCATCGAGTATTGCCGTTTTTGGTCCGAACACTCCAAAAGAAGATACTCCACAAAATACCATTATGGAGCCAAGTACCGTATACGGTATAAGCAAACAAAGTGGAGAACGCTGGTGCGAGTATTATTTTAATAAGTTTAATGTGGATGTAAGAAGCATTCGTTACCCAGGGCTTATTAGTTGGAAAACCATGCCAGGCGGCGGAACTACAGATTATGCAGTAGAAATCTACCACAAAGCACTTTCTGAAGGTTCATACACTTGCTTTCTAGAAGAAGACACTAAATTACCAATGATGTTCATGGACGATGCCATACGTGCCACTTTGCAGATTATGGAAGCATCTGAAGAGAATATTAAAGAACGTTCTGCCTACAATTTAGCTGCTATGAGTTTTACGCCAAAGGAAATGGAGGAAAGTATTAAAGCTGTAATTCCTGAATTTAAAATAGCCTACGAGCCAGATTTTAGACAAGAAATCGCTAACTCATGGCCAAGTAGTATTGATGATACGACTGCACAAAACGATTGGGGTTGGAAGGCGGAATTCGACCTTCAAAAAACTACAAAAGTAATGTTAGAAAATTTGAAGGAGTAGTCACAAACGAAAATTAATGTCATTTAAAAAAAACTGTAACTCATTTTTAGGTATTCTTATTTTTCAATTTTATACTTTATAGTATATTAATCCGTTATTCACAGGAAACCAACCTAAAATTTAAAATTATGATTTACGGACTTACATTAATTATTCTTGGAATATTAGCAGTGCCTTCATTGCTTTTATCAAAAAAACCAAATGCAAAAGAGCTATTAGACAAAATAACACCATATCAAGGTTGGATTGGTCTAATTTTCTGTATCTGGGGTATCTGGGGTATCATTAGCGCAGTATTAAACCTCGGTATGCTTGGTAGTTTTCCAATTTGGTGGATTACCTGGATTGCTGTTAGTATTGTTACTGCAGTATTAGGCTTCTTATTAGGTTATGGCATGATTCAAGAAATGCTTTTATCTAAAAATGCAGAAGCGATGAAAAAAGGAGAAGAGCTAAAAGCTAAACTTGCACCATTACAAGGCAAATTTGGTATAGCAGCTATTGGTCTTGGTGTTTGGGCTATTATATCAAGTTTAATGTTTATGGGATAATCCTATAAATTATGCCCGAACCACTATCAAGGTTCAACTATAAAAATTAAAAGAGGTTAACTTTTCAGGTAACCTCTTTTTTTGTTTTTACACTTCTGAAATTAGAACTTAGTTGATAAATTTCAAACGCTTTTCAATTGCCATAATCATGGCATTGGCGATGTCTTTACCTGTAGCATTTTCTATACCCTCTAAACCTGGTGAAGAGTTTACTTCTAACAATAACGGTCCTTTATTGGAACGAATAATATCTACACCGGCAACTGCAAGGTTTAATACTTTGGCTGCTTTTAAAGCCAATTTCTTTTCGTCTGCAGTTATTTTAATAATAGAAGCAATACCACCTTGGTGAATATTAGCTCTAAATTCTCCTTTTTGGGCCTGGCGTTGCATACTAGCCACTACTCTACCATTTACTACGAAACAACGAATATCCTGTCCGTTTGCTTCTTTAATGAACTCTTGTACCAAAATGTTGGTATTAACACTCTTAAAGGCATTAATAACACTTTCTGCAGCCTTATTAGTTTCTGCCAGAACAACACCTTTACCTTGCGTACTTTCTAGAAGCTTAATTATTAAAGGCGCACCATTAACCATTTTAATCAAGTCTTTGGTATCCATTGGTGATTTTGCAAATCCCGTAATAGGAATATGAATATCATGATTAGAAAATAACTGAGAAGCGAACAACTTATCTCTAGACTGAGTAATTGCTTCAGATGAGTTTTGACAATAGACTCCTAAATTATTGAATTGACGAATTAAGGCACAACCATAAAAAGTTACAGAAGGTTTAATACGTGGAATAACCGCATCATAATCCTTCAAAATAATACCACCACGATATCTAATTTCAGGAGAATGAGCATCAAGCTTCATATAAGCCTGTTCTACATTCAAAAAATGTATCTCATGACCTCTAGCCTCTGCAGCTTCCATGATTCTTTTGTTACTATACAAATTAGGATTACTGGCTAAAAGTGCAATTTTCAAACCTGTTTTCTCTTTGTAGTAAGGAGCGTACAAAGTATTTATCTCCTTATCATTAAATTCTTGTAACTGATAGTTAACAGCAGGGTTTACAACAAAACGTTCATTTAAAGCTTCTCTACCCAACAGCATACGAAACTCCATCGTATCTCTATTCGCCAAGGTAAGTTCAATCTCAAAAGTATCTTCACCAATAGTCACCGGTGTTTTAATAACCAATCGCTCTTCAGATATACCCGATGAACTTTTTACCATACGGCGAGCAACCAATCTTGCTTGACATTCTATAGCTATACTACGGTTTTCTTGTAGCGGACTTACCTCAAACTTTACCCATTCTTGTCCGTTTCTCGTAACAATCTTTAAATTGGTAGCTTGTATGGAAGATGTTTTTGCCCCAGAATCAACCCTGGCTTTTATCGCTGGGATACCCAAATCATTAAACACACACCACTCTTCACTACCTACTATCTTTAAATTATCCAATTTTGTTTGTTTTTGACCCCTAAATATAGGAGCTTTCTTATTTCTTTTTTAACTCAAATAAATCTGTTCTTCTATCGCGAAGGTTACGTACTGCCCCAAACTGATTTAATTCTCGAAGTAAACTAATATCAACATCAGCAATTAAAATCATTTCGGTATTTGGTGTAGCCTCTGCTTTAATTCCGTTGGTCGGAAAAGAGAAATCACACGGGGTAAATACCATAGATTGTGCAAACTGAATATCCATATTCTGAACATTAGGTAAGTTACCTACACTACCAGCAATAGCCACATAACATTCGTTTTCTATTGCTCTTGCCTGAGCACAATTACGCACTCTAGAATAGCCATTTTGTGTATCTGTCAAGAAAGGTACAAACAAAATATCCATACCCTCATCAGCCAATAAACGACTAAGTTCTGGAAATTCAGAATCATAGCACACCAATACACCTATTTTACCACAATCTGTATCAAAGGCTTTTAATTGGTTACCACCTTGCATACCCCATACTTTAGCCTCGTCTGGCGTAACATGAAGTTTTTCATAGCGTTCCATACTACCATCTCGTCTACATAAGTAACCGACATTGTACAAACGACCATCTATCATTTCAGGCATGCTACCCGTAATGATATTGATATTATAGGAAATCGAAAATTCTGAAAATTTCTGTGCAATTGCCTGTGTATGTTTTGCTAGCTCTCTAATGGCATCTGGCGTAGACATATGATTATTTACCGCCATTAAGGGTGCATTAAAAAACTCAGGAAACAATGCAAAATCTGAACGATAACCAGAAACAGCATCAATAAAATATTCTGCCTGCTCTAATAGCTCATCTAAATCTTTATAAGGGCGCATTTGCCACTGAATCAACCCTAAACGAATTATGGTTTTCTTAGTCGCAGCTTTCTTAGAAGGTTTTTGATAGTAGATATTATCCCACTCCATTAAAATAGCAAAGTCTTGAGATGCCTTATCCCCATCTAAATAGCCTTTCATGACCTTAGCAGGATGAAAATCATTGCTGATCTGAAAATTTAAAACGGGATCTTGAATCTCTTTACGACGAACTTTGTCAATATATTCTTTGGGTGATAACTCTGCCGCATAATTATGATAATTAGGCATACGACCACCAAATACAATACTCTTTAAATTCAACTTCTCGCAAAGCTCTTTTCTATAGTCATATAAACGTCTACCTAAGCGCAAACCTCTAAAGCTTGGTTTTATAAAAACTTCGATACCATAAAGTACATCGCCCTCATCATCATGAGTATCAAAACTGAACTTACCGGTAATTTGTTCATAGGTATGGCTGTCATCAAATGAATCATAATCAACAACTATAGACAATGCTACACCTGCCAATTGACCATTAATCTTAATAACAACCTGACCTTCAGGAAATTTATCGATCAAAGATTTTATATGTTCCTCTTTCCAATATGACCCAGGCATGTTGGCATAAGCAGAAATCATAGCTGTTTTTAATTCCTGATAATCATCAAGGTCTAAAAACTTTAATTCAATATTTTCAATTTCGTCAATTTTCATTTATCTGTTGTAAGCACAACGATATTTAGTTTAATTTTTATGTGTGATTCATTTTCCGGCTTACTAAAAGCAAACCGGAATCTTTAAGTAAAATCTTGATAATGGACTAGAAAACTTAGTCTTCGTCTGCACCATCAACCATATCTTCAGGATCTGGCTCTACTACAGCAGTTGGATCATCATCATCGAAATCTTCATAATCATCCACATCATAATTCTCCATCGTGTACTCAAGCTTGGCACTGATTTTTACTAAATATTTAGTGTCTTCAGTTAAAACCTCAACAGCCTCTATTCGTTCTCCTTGAGAATTTCTGAAAGAGATAATATTACGATCATCATACCCATCTGGATATCTTTCTACCAAAAGTTTAAGAACCTCTGGCGTTAATTTCTTAAAGTCAACAATGACTCTGTTTAAATGTGCATTTTTGTCCATAATTACATGTCTAATAGGTAAGCAAAAATTAAAGGCGCAACAATTGTCGCATCACTTTCAATTATATATTTGGGTGTATTAATATCTAATTTACCCCATGTTATTTTCTCGTTAGGTACTGCACCTGAGTAAGAACCATAACTGGTAGTACTGTCACTAATTTGACAGAAATAGCTCCAGAAAGGCGTATCTGTACGCTCCATATCTTGATAAAGCATTGGCACAACACAGATTGGGAAATCGCCCGCGATACCTCCACCAATTTGGAAGAATCCTATTCCGTTTTCTGAATTAGCTGTATACCAGTCTGCCAAGAACGTCATGTATTCAATACCAGATTTCATAGTACTGGCTTTCAACTCACCTTTCATTACATATGATGCAAAGATGTTTCCCATAGTACTATCTTCCCAACCTGGGCAAATGATAGGTAGGTTCTTTTCTGCAGCAGCATACATCCACGAATCTTTTAGGTCTATTTCATAATATTCCTCTAGCACGCCAGAAAGTAGCATTTTGTACATAAACTCGTGAGGTAGAAAACGCTCTCCCTTATCATCGGCATCTTTCCAAATTTTGAAAATATGCTCTTGTAATCTTCTAAAAGCTTCCTCTTCAGGAATACACGTATCCGTTACTCTGTTCAAGCCTTTCTCTAACAGATCCCACTCGTCTTGCGGAGTCAAATCTCTATAGTTAGGCACACGTTTGTAATGAGAATGGGCTACCAAATTCATGATATCTTCCTCTAGGTTAGCACCTGTACAAGAAATGATCTGTACCTTATCTTTACGTATCATCTCTGCAAAGATTTTACCTATTTCTGCAGTAGACATAGCACCTGCTAATGAAACCAACATTTTGGCTCCATTTTCTAATTGCTCTTCATAACCTTTTGCAGCATCAACCAATGCAGCAGCATTAAAGTGTAAATAGTATTTTTCTATAAAATTAGTGATCGCACCTTTAGTCTTCGTCATCTTCGAATCTTGAATTTGTGTTTGCTTTATAATCAACGTCAAAAGTATTATCATACTCTTGATCGATTTCTTGCCCTGCAAATTTATAGCTAAGCATTTTGTAATATAATTTAGCCGCCAAGAAATCTGACGATCTATCATTTTTGTTCGGACAAAGTTCTACAATATCGAAACCTACTACATTCTTATCTTCAAAAACCTGTTTTAAGAATTCCATAGTTTCATACCAAAGTAATCCGCCTGGTTCTGGAGTTCCTGTTGAAGGCATAATAGAAGGGTCAAAAGCATCTAGATCAAACGTAATAAATACATTTTCTGTCATTGCTTCAATTACCTTATCTGACCAATATTCATCGGCTACCATTTCATGTGCAAAGAATGTTTTTTCTTCATCCATTACCGTTTTTTCAATAATATCCATAGAACGAATACCTACCTGCACCAAATTAGTAGTTTGGCTTGCCTCATATACTGCACAAGCATGATTGTATTTGGTACCTTCATATGATTCTCTTAAATCTGCATGCGCATCTATCTGCAATACGGTTAAGTTGTCAAAACATTCATTAAAAGCACGAATAGATCCTATAGAAATAGAATGTTCACCTCCAAAAAGGGTGACAAATTTATTACGTTTAATAAAGTCTTTAGTAACAGCATGAACTTCATTAACCATTGCCTCTGGCGAACTTTTTTCGGTTATAGGCTCAGTTAAATGAATACCTTGTTTGTAAACCTCAGAATCAGTTTCAATGTCATACAATTCCATGTTTTCAGAAGCTTCTAAAAAAGCTTCTGGACCTTTGTCCGCTCCTTTACCCCAAGTACTAGTTCCATCATAAGGAACAGGTATCAAGATAATTTTCGATTTTTCTAGTTGTGCGAATTCATCGGAAATACCGGCATAATTCTTAGATATACTCATGATATATTAGCTATTGTTAAGTGGTTTTTTAGTACTATTTTTAATTCTATATACGTAATTCTATCTGTATCGGTCTTTGCAGCCAAATTATTTTTATTCATCGTCAGCAGTTACATCGTACCCTAAAATACCAAGCAAATCTTCTGCCTTTTGCTGAGCTCTAAATTGTTTGTAAGTGAAGTTACCGTTTTCATCTTTATCAATCAATATATGTTTTGGCTGCGGAATTAAGCAGTGTTGTAAACCGCCATACCCACCTATTGATTCTTGATAGGCACCTGTATTGAAAAAGCCGATATACAATGGTTTCTCCCTTTTATACTTAGGCAAATAGATTGCGTTCATGTTTTGTTCACTATTGTAGTAATCATCACTATCACATGTCAATCCGCCTAACAATACACGCTCATATTCATCGTTCCAACGGTTAATTGGTAACATGATAAATCTTTTATTGATTGCCCAAGTATCTGGTAACGTAGTAATAAAAGACGAATCTATCATATTCCATTTTTCACGATCGTTCTGCTGCTTCTGGTATAAAATCTCATAAATAGCACCACCACTTTCCCCTACAGTAAAGCTACCAAATTCAGTAAAAATATGAGGTACAGGCACATCTGCTTCTGAACATGTAATATTGATCTGATTTAAAATCTCATTGATCATATATTGGTAATCGTATTCGAAAGCCAATGAGTTTTTAATTGGAAAGCCACCACCAATATTTAAGCTATCTAATGAAGGGCACATTTTCTTCAAACGCACATATACTTTTAAGCATTTTACAAGCTCGTTCCAATAATACGCATTATCACGAATACCAGTATTAATGAAGAAGTGAAGCATTTTAAGTTCAACCTTGTCATTATCTTTTATTTGGTTCTCATAAAACGGAACAATATTCTTGTAACCGATACCTAAACGAGAAGTATAGAACTCAAATTTTGGCTCCTCTTCCGATGCTATTCGAATACCAACTTTAAAGGTGTCGTTAATTGCATCTGAAAGTAAATCTATCTCCTCATAATTATCAATAATAGGCACACAGTTTTGGTGACCGTTATTAATTAATCTAGCAATATTGTCAATGTATTTCTCACGTTTGAAACCGTTACAGATGACATATGTTTGATCCGTCAACTTACCATCTGCTTTTAGTTTTTCGATAATATTAATATCGAAAGCAGAAGAGGTTTCCATATGAATCTCATTCTTAAGAGCCTCATGCATTACATGTTGAAAATGAGAACTTTTTGTACAATAACAATAATGGTATTTACCCTTATAGTTATTCTTTTCTATTGCATTTGCAAACCAATTTTTGGCTCTCAAAATATTCTCTGATATTTTTGGGAGGTATGTAAATTTCAACGGACTGCCATATTGTTGAACCAAATCGTTCAACGGAATTCCGTGAAATTGTAAGTGCTCACCATCTAAATTAAACTCTTCTTGAGGGAAATAGTAAGTTTGATCAATAAGATCAATGTATTTGGTATTCATGAAATTGAATATTAAATAATAATGAAATATGATTATGATAAATGTAGTAACTAGCCTATAGACTTAAAGTTAAGAAAACGTAACTATTTTTAAGTAGGATATCACACCAGAATTTGCTTCTGAGTTGTAGGAATAAAGAAGTAATCATGCTGACTTTGCATGATAGTAGAAAATGATTTGGAAGTTTGCTTAACTAATCGGCAACCTATCTTATAAGCCATTTGAGAAAAATACTTCCAATTTCCCTCAAACCCGAACATAGAATAACGATACATAATGTTCAGCTAAAAGCTTGAAATATCTAACACACAAAATAGTGAATTAGAACAGGACAAATGAAATCAAAAAAATTGAAAAAACAAGGCTTTTTATTTTTTTTACGACAAAAGATTAAATTTAAGATTTTAATATGAATTTTATTTTTCCACAACTCGTAACTTATTTATTTTTAGCCTATTAAAAAACAAAAACGAAATTTTAAAAATGAAAAAAGTACATACAAAAAGGTTTAACGCGTTTGCATTTCTATTTTTTGCAATCAACTTGACAATTTACGGTCAAATTTCGCCAGGAATCTATACAGACACCGTTCAAAATAATGGTCAAAAAATAGTGCATCAACTAAAGATAAACGACGACTATTTTGTTTACAATGAATATGAAATTGAACCAGCAAATTTTATTAAAACAGTAGGTGGATTTTTTCAAATTGAAAAAACAGCATCGAATACCTTATTGGTTGCATTGTTAGAATTCAATTCTAATTATAAGAATGATACTTTAAGACAATTATCTATTCCTGTAGAAATAAACGGTAAAAATCTAATAATGAATTGGGATCAAAAACTAACTTTAACACCTCTTGTCGCTACAACTCAAGATTTAGATGGCGCTTGGCTTTTTGCAACTAGAGGACCTGATACCGGGCAAGAAAGAAGAGATGAACAAAGTTCAAGAAAAACATTAAAATTTTTAATGGACAATACATTTCAATGGATAGCCTATGACACCGAATCTTTTCGATTTTCAGGAACTGGCGGCGGTACCTACTCATCCGTAAATGGGATATATAAAGAACAAATAGAATTCTTCTCTAAAGACAATACTAGAGTTGGCGCACAATTAGAATTTAATTATAAACTTGAAGGTGATGACTGGCACCATACAGGTAAAAACAGCAAAGGGGAGCCTATGTATGAAATATGGAGCAAAAGAATAGTAACTGGTTCATAAAGAAAACAGGACTATTTAATGATGGATAACCCAATAATTCAGCCAATGATTACTGGTTTATAATTATCAAACTATAGAATGGACACCGTTTATCGAAAATAACTTTAGATGAAGGTTGCCCTGCCATACTTTTTATAGTTTAGCTGAAAATTCCTACTTATGTCTAATTACATTAATCTTTTCGGATTTTTCGCAATTTGTTTAATAGTTGCCTTTTTAGTGGTATTCCTTTTTAGCGAAAACAAAAATTAGTTCAACAAGATCAACTATATATAAAGGCATTGGTCTTCACTATATGGCAAAAGTAAAGCCGATTGTATAAATCGGCTTTACTAAACTAACTCAAATTATGAACGTATCCTTTTTAAAGGGCACTGCAAAATTATAGTTCTAAGTCTGCTGAAAAGTGATGTAAACAACAACCGTTTGTTATTAAATTGATGTTACTATATACAAAAGCAAAATTTTCATTTATATTCTTGGTATAATGTTATAACGAAGTTTGTCATTGTACATCCTCAGAACAAATTTCTTCGTTCAAATCCATACTATAATAAACTATTACTAAACATATAGTTACACAACTAATTGTTCACTATTTGTACACGTCTTCATTTCGTAATTAATCGATCTCCTGTATTTCCAAGGTCAAAGTCAAACTGACTTTAATGAAAAACTACTAAAGTCACAAAGGCTCAATTAAAGATTTCAAAGAAAAACATTAAAAAATGTTGTTCAGAAAAAAGATTGATGTTAACCTTTTTTAAATCGTGTCATTAAAAGACAAACGACTAAAAAAGAACATCATGAAAACATGTAAACTAATAGCGATTTTGTTTGTATTCAGCATAACTACCAATGCTAACGCACAATTTTTAAAAAAACTTAAAGAACGTGCACAGGAAGCTGCAGCACAAACTATAGAGAGAAAAGTAGCTGAAAAAACAGAGCGTGAAACAGAAAAATCTTTCGACACTGTCTTTAACAATAAAGGTAGAATGTTTAAAAACAAAAAAGCCGAAAAGCTAGAGCTTTATTCATTTAGCCACGAGTATGTAATGGAAATAGAGAGTGATGGAAGCACGACCGACATCACCTACTATTTAACCAATGAAGATGAATATATAGGAAGCTCTTTTAATATGAAAGATGCTTCAGAATTCGTAACCGTAATGGATTTACCCAATGAGGCTATTCACACCTTTATGAACATGGGTGGTCAGCGAACAACAAACTCAGTACGCTTAGATTTAGAAGATGCACCTGAACTAGCTATGAACAATGACGACTATAATATTTCGAAAACAGGTCAAACAAAAGATATTTTAGGGTACGAATGTGATGAGTACCAAGTAACCGGACCGCAATTATCAGGTAATGTTTGGATAACCCAAGATGCAGATATTTCATTCCATACCGCATATTCAAGTTTACGAACAAAGAAATTTAAAAACATAAAAAAGGGAATTGACCCATCGTGGTTAAGTATTATAGACGGTTTGGTACTTGAAATGGATATGATCGATTATTCGCAAAAAAATGCGAAACCAGTTCATATGATCTGTACACAACTAATAGAGAAAGACTTTAGCATTAACACTTTAGATTATGAAAAACCATTTTAAAACATTCAGTATGAGACACACAATAGCAGTCTTGTTCCTCTTTCTTTTTATAGCATGTACCGAAACCCCTAAAAAACAGAGTACCAGCGAATCAGATAGTGTATCGGCTTCGTCAAAACAAGAAGAAAATAGTTCAAACTCCTCAGGTAATTATAATTCTCTATTTAATAATAACGATTGTGATATGAGTATTGCTGAATTGGCAGAAGTGCTCAAAGTACCAGAATCAAACCTAAATAAGTTGGATAAAATTGGAGGAAACAAATGTTCTTTTGATTTGAAAGGATTTGGCACAAATACTTTAGATGGTGACTCAAGAATTTCATGGAGGTCAACCCCAAGCTCAAAAAAACAGAACAAAAAAGAAATTGCCAGTTATTTGGAACGTAAAGAAGCTAGGCTAAAAATTATGGGGATGGACATAGAGTTAGCTGAAACCGGCGATTGTTACATAGCCCAACAACCTGCTCATGGTAGGATCATAATTTACAATGAAAATTATGACCACGCCTTCTTAATACACTACGGAATTAAAAGTGCAAATACCAATCGCACCAAAGAGCAACATGAAGAGCTACGTCTTAAAATGACCGATTTGGCTAACTATTTATTGCAAAAACATAGAAAATAATAAGGTTATGAGAACTATACTAATTATAATTTTTCTTGCATTTACCAACTTAAGTAATGCTCAATTAACAGACTTCTTCGGCAAAATTATTGTCCATGAAATTAAACTTAACAAGCTAGATGACGGTACTTACGCTGGTGCCATGGAATGGACTACAGGTGGAGGAGATTCTTTACAAAAATTTATAATTAATGGTTTAGATATTAAAACACCTGTTATGGTACGGATAATCTCAAAAGCTCCAGACCATAATATTAACTTAAGTTTTCATAAAGAAAGTTGGGAAAAAGTGGAATCGAAAGTTTCAACAAGTGGGGAGAAATTTGTCGATAAAATTTTTAGGACTATGAATACTGCCGGGATTGGCGTTAATTCTGAAGTAGCGGGAATACCTTATTTATTAACCGTAAAGACCGGTTTACAATTTCCCTCCACCAAATCATTAATTCGTTTTACTGATAATATTGAAGAGTATAACCAATATGCGAAAACACTGGGGGTGTCTGGAGACATCATTTCCTTAGAGACTCAAAAAACTTCGGAAACTCCTGAAACCTCATTGACATACAAAAAAGAAAAAGAAAACAATCTAATGTACATCATTATTGGGCTTTTAATAGTAATCATAATTTTATTCGTTTTGTTCATTTTTAAAAAACAAAAAACAAAAAAACTGTCCATTATAATTTTTGGCATATGTTCTTTTGCAAACACCTATGCTCAATCCAGTCAACCAAGACCGGTTCCTATGTCCGATAAAGAACCAGCGGTATTTATAGAGTATAGGTCAGAGAATGTAAGTAATCAAGTGCTTATTAATTCTAAGAGTCCAGATTACCGTCCTGCAGAAGATCGCACAGTACATTTAGAAGGAGATGATGGAACAACTCACGTAATTAGACTAGAACCTAATCAAGGTTCTTTAGAATTATCAGGTGACGCTGCGGCCGCCGTTGAAAGAAGAATTAGAGAGGCAGATGAGCAGTTTAACGAAGATTATGGAGCAGATTCGCCTGGTGAACCAACAGAAAGTGATGCGAGAATATTACCTGATGATTTAATCTATGAAGAACTGGCAAGACTAAGAAACCAAGTTAGAAGATTACAAGCACAGGTCGATCTATTATCACAACAAGATCAACATCAAGAAGATGAAGATGAAGAGGAAGGTGAGGAAACCCCGATACTTGTATACTGTGAGGATAAACAAGATTGCAAGAATTGTGCAATAAAGCCATTTAATAGATTTAGAAAAAGACATACCTATTTTATGCAATTACAACGTTTCTATTACCGAAAGCGATCAGATCTTAATGCAGGAATAGCAAGTGCTGATGCACTAGCCTCTGTGCCAGGTGCTGGTCTTGGCTGGTCTAATATTCGGTTACACAAAGTACGACCAGCAATGGAAACCTTAAAATTAGAATACGACAAAAAATTTAATCAATATTTAAGTGATATGAGCCTAGATATTAATGCAATCGAGAATTGTTTAGCAACACATTCACAAACTACAAGTTTATTTAAAACTCAGGCTTCAATTATGTTAGCCAATATGCGAACATCAAGAATTACATTTTAATTAAATACTATGAAAAAAATAATTCTATTTATCACCGCAGCTGTACTCATTGCTTCATGTGGTGAAAACTCTAAAATTGATAAAATTTCAAATGAAACCTTAGAAATCGAATCTGACGAAAATGGTGATGAAAAACAACTTTCATCAGATGACCTAGAAAAATCTATGGAGCAATTAGGCGACCTGTTTGATATAAGCAATAGTGATGTGAACTCTGATAATGACTCCCCAGAAGCTAATGCTTTAAAGATGCTATTAGAAATGAGCGGGACTGATAGCCAAGGCTCAGAAGACCTAGGTTCTTTTGGTGATATGCTAAAATCAGATGCTATACTTGATTTGATAGAAGCAAGCGGAGTGTCTAGGGAAGAAATACAAAAACTAATAAATAACCCAGACAGTCTAAAAGTTTTAGCTCAAGCAGCAATTGAGAGTAGAAAGCTTGAACTTTATAATGAACCAGAATTAAAAGGTAAACTATCAAAAGAACAGTTGACTTCTAAAAATACACCAACGGGAGTTTCACTTGAAGAGGCAATTTTAATGGTCCAAGCAGAATCTGGTCCTGAAGCTACCATGGCAAAACTAAAGACTATTGATTCTTTAGCGGGCACCAATGTCATGGAAAAATTGGATTTGACTGAAGCAGGCTATGTTATTCGTGATATTGAACGTAAAAATGAAGAACCACCTACTGTCGAAGAAACCAAGAAAATTGAAGTGCTGAAGAAAGTAACTGGACAATTACATAGCGTCAAAGAAGCCGATAAAGTTTTAGCTGATCTTGAAAAAAGTGAAAACGAAATCAACTCTGGCGTGTTAAAAGCAAGTTCTAGATATCAAGAAACCATAAAATATCGTAAAAAAATAGTCAAAGTATTTCAAAGAGATTTCGAGAGAAAGGCTAAAGCAGCAAAGGATAAATTCCAGAAATTAAATCCTGATCTCTATTTTGGTGATGAAGCCGGAGAAACGTATGTTGGGCATATGAAAAAAGCAGTTTATCTGCCCTTAGGAGAGCTATCTTTTGCTGATGCAGTAGTAGCTTCCGACCACCCATTATTACTTACCCAACAAGTAAATAATGTCATAGGAGAACCAGATGTACTACAAGGTTTCGATATAGAAGACATCACCGGAATTCATAGTCTTGGCTTAGGTGGTACCATTACTGTACAGTTCACAGATAACGCATTGACCGATGTAAATGGTCCTGATCTGTACATTTTTGAAATCGGACAAATTGAGCCGACTAATTTAGAAATTTCCAAGGACGGCAAAGAATGGATTCATGTTGGTAAAATTGATGGAGGTGTTGCCGAAGTAGATATTTCACCCTTTGTAGAAAAGGGCGAACTATTTTACTATGTACGCCTTACAGATTTAAAAATGGAAAGTGGCTTACCAGGTGCAGATGTAGATGCCATAGCTGCAATTGGTGCAGCCATGCGATTAAATCTTGACAGCAAAGTTCTATTTGAAACGGGTAAATCTAATTTAAAACCGGCAGGAATAGTCGCTTTACAAGAGCTTGCGGAAAATATAGCCGCACTTAAAAAAGGTAATGTTATAGTAGAAGGTCATACAGATGATATAGGAAGCGCAGAAACCAACCAAAAACTATCATTATCCAGAGCCAAAAGTGTCTCTGCCGAATTAAAAAAACTAATTCAAAGTAGTAGTTTTCGTTGGAAAGAAAAAGGCTTTGGAGAGTCGCAACCTTTAGTTGAAAATGACACCGAAGAAAACAGAGCCAAGAACAGAAGAGTTGATGTGCTTATACTACCCAATTAATATCTAAATAGTATAAAATGTCAAAACCAATTTTTTATATAGGCTTAATAATAAGCCTCATGTGTATAAAATCTGTATACTCACAATCTTCACCAGACAGTTTATTTGGAGGCTGGAAACTTATACAAATTAGTGGTGGTATAGGAGGGTATGCTCATTCAAATCCTAATCACAATGCTATTATATTTTCATCTGATTGTAAATTCAGAGCATATTTAAAAGGTTCATTAAAATCTTCAGCAAATTTTTATTTAATAAAATCCAAATCAATATATAGCAGTACAGATAGTGTATACCATATTCAAATAGAAGATAAATTCCCTTTCTGGGGCTCATTTACCGTTAACAACAAAAAATTATATGTACGTGATGAAATACATGATGGATTTACCCATGTATACCAAAGGATATATACTAGAGAGAAAATTGACCAATTACTAAAAAAAGAAAGTTATTAACTCATGAAACATATAATATACCATATACTTCTGATATTGCTAACTACTAGTTGCTACTGTCAAACAATGACACAAAACGAAGTTACTAGTCTTGTTGAAATTTTAAATAACAAAACAGCAAACAACATTCAACTAACTTTTACACAAAACAAAGCTCAATTAAATTGGTATAATTTCATAACTACCCTTCATATAAAAAATAAGCTAGATATTTCACCAGAAATTGACTCTACCACAATAAAAAAACCAATACAACAAACGAAAAATAGACAAGCTGGTCCAATATACTTCAAATACAATTTTGAGCCTGCCACAAGTGTTGAAGCCAATTTTAGAGCTAATAAATACGGTAATGTTTTTTTGACTTTAAAATTTAATCCGCATGACACTATAAACATTAGAAGTCAACTAAATGATTTCTCATGTGTTCACAGAACTTCAGATTCGTCACCACATATAGTTCAATGGTCTGGGGACACCTATATCAGCTTCTTACTAAACCCAATAAAAACTGCCGATACCATTCAATTTAAGGTACAGGGTATAACCATAAGTGGAAAATTTGCAAGAAAAGACCAAAAACCAATCCATAAAGAGTACTCCAAATATTTTAGGAAAGATCTAAGACAGGCGTTTGAAACATTTTTTAATCAAGCTGCATTCAAACTAAACGACAACAATAGTCTTATCATTGAAAAAACGTTGTAGGATCTACAAACTCCTGAACTATTTTTCTAAACATTGTTAACCTTTCTCACCTATCTGCATTAATTGTAAATAATAATTAAAACACGAAAGATGAAAACAATTTTACGAACACTCCAGGTTACAATTATGTTATTACAGATACAGCTAGATCAAAAAAGTTTGAAAGTACTTTTTCTTAAAGCTGAAAAAACTTAAATAATAGCAATTATACTATAAAACATACCAGTGTTACACTACAAACGGCACTTGTTACATGTTTTATAGGTTCTAACTGGTAAATCACATATTTTTAAGTGTAACCAACTGATTTTTAAACTATAACTAAATCTATTTATTAAAATTTAAAATTTCTATATTATGAAATTAAAACTATTATTAATAGTAATGTGCAGTGTTGTTTTATGCGCCTGCGATAAAGACTTTACAGGAACCATTACAAACAAAGAAAAAATTGAACTTACCAGTGAAAATTATATTTATGAAGGTGACCTAGAAAAATATTATATAAATAATGAAATTCAACTTATAGACATTAAGTTAAAGAATGCCACGGAAGAAGAAGCTACTGAATTGCTAATTGTAAAAGATGAATTAAAGCAACGTTATGCCCAAATTTCTAGTTTTGATGAAGTAATGAAAAGATGGCCCGTACCTTGTGACATGCCTAATGGTAAATGCGTTCCTGTAAGGTTCGAATACTTTATTTTCAGCAGTAAATTTTCTCTAATAAAATGTACTATAAGTAACATTAATGGAGAATTATTAACAACTATAGACAAATTGAGTCCATTACCGGGGGAACCTGATCTACAATATTTAGAAATCAATGCCAAGGGTTTTGGTAATCAAATTAATATTCAAATTGAAAAAACTGATGAATTAGGAGATACTTTAATCTACAATCAGAGCTTAGGTTTTTAACAGGTTTAGTATTTTAGTGTAATGGCTCCAAAATTCAAGAAGCCCTATGCCTGTGTTGAAAAAAATAATTTACCTAATTTGCTTTTGTCCCATTTGTTTGTGGTCACAACAATTAACGCTTTCAAAAGTAGATTCGTTGAATGAAAAAGCAGAACAGTTCTATTATTACGAAAAAGATTCTGCCTACTTCTATTTTGACCAGGTCAAAGAAATTGCAAAAACAATTAATAGCGATTCTATACTTATAGAGTCGCTATTTAATTCTACGGGGGTTTCTAGCTATCATTATGACTTAAGTAGAATGAGCGCCAATCTTAGCCAACTAGATTCTTTAATTTCTGGTACTACCATTTTAAATACAGACAACTTAAATATTCTACTGTATTACCAAGGTGACTATCATCTTAAATTATTAGAATACTCCAAATCACGAGAAGCTTTTGAGAAGATTATCCAAAATAATAACGCGTTAATTACAAAAAGTGAAACCATTACAAGTTTAGCCTCTGCAGCTTATAGTTTCCTTGGCAAACTTTATATGATAGAGGGTAAATACGACGACGCCAAGTCGTTATACAGAAAAAACATAAGAGATATCCAAAAATCAGAAAATGTTGATTTAGAAGCCTTAACCGGTAATTATAATTTGCTTGCCGAAGTATTAATAAAGGAAAAACAATATAAAGAAGCGAACACATATTTACTTAAGGCATATGCCTATAATAAAAAAGAAAAAAACACCAATTCTGCAATTTCCAATGCATTTCATATTGCTGAAAACTATGGTTATCAATTACAAAAAGATAGTGCCCTTTTATTTTTAAATGACTCTAAAAAATTATTTCAAAACAAACCTATATTTCAAGTAAAATACCATTTAAAAAAAGCGATTATCCATAAATCTAATTGGGAATATGAAATTGCTATAATTGAAATAGATTCAGCTATAAATAGTATCAAACACAATTTTGAAAAACAAAAAAATTCTGATTTAGAAATTGCTTACAATGAAAAAGGGCTACTTCAAAACCTACTGGGTTTTCACGAAAAGGCATTAATAAATTTCGATTTAGCACTTAAAACATCCTTAGACAAAAAGGATAAGGATCCAAACGCGCTAAAACTATTTAAAAACAAGGCTACGACTTTAAATTTAAACGGAGATAATGAATCTTACTTAAAGGCAACTGCGGTGGTAAAACAGACCACAATTTTTCTTAATCAAATAAAACCAAGTTTTAAAAATTCTACCGATAAATTATTTCTAATAGAAAATGCTTATCCAATTTTCGAATCTGGCATAGCATCATCTCAACACTTATATAAGTCAACTAACAATGATATCTATATAGATGAAGCTTTTCAATTCTCTGAAAATAGTAAATCCGTCTTATTGCTAGAAGCTTTATTATCTTCTAAAGCCACAGAATTTGCTAAAATCCCAAAAGAAACATTATCACGAGAAACTCAATTAAAAGCAGAGATTACACATGTTGAAAAACAAATTGCCGTTTCAGAAAATTTAGAAGAAGGTTTAGAAGATCAGCTATTTAGCCTAAAACAAGAACTTCGTAATTTGGTAGTTGATATAGAAACCAACTACCCAGCATACTATAATTTAAAGTACAATAATAAAATACTAACATTACCAGAAGTACAAGGTAACTTAAAAGAAAACGAACTCTTCATTTCCTATTTCTACGGTAACCAGAAAATTTATACAATCGCTATTTCTAAGAATGATAAGTTCTTTTATAGTATTAGAATTACCGATGAACTTGAAGAAAATATAAGCGACTTACACTCAATGCTCTCGAACCCTAAATCGAACCCAGATTCACTTTCTAAGCTGAGTCATAAACTGTATCAAAAACTATTAGGTCCAATTTTAGAATTACATCTACAAGAAAAAATTATACTTGCCCCAGATGGTTTATTAAACTATATCCCTTTTGGCAGTCTGGTTTCTAATGAGACAGAGCATCGCTACTTGATAGAAGATAGAACCATCAGTTATGTGAACTCAGCTACATTATGGGCTCAATTAAATAGCATAGAACAAAACAGTGCTAACCTGCTAGCATTTGCGCCTAGTTTTGATAATAATGTACCTTCAGACGGCACGCGTTCTCAAATATTAGGCAATTTACCGCATAACAGAAATGAAGTTCAGCAGATATTGACATCTTTTACCGGTAAATCTTTTATTAATGACCAAGCTACGCTACAAAATTTCACTGCAACATTATCTGATTATTCGGTCTTACATTTGGCAACACATGCCGTTTTTGATGATAAGAATCCAGAATATTCTTATTTAGCTTTTACTCCAAAATCAAAATCTGATGATTTACTTTTTGTAAAAGACCTATATAACTTAACCTTAAATGCCAGTCTCGTTACCTTAAGTGGATGCGAAAGTGGCATTGGCGAACTTAAACGGGGGGAAGGATTTTTAAGCCTTGCTAGAGGATTTTTCTACAGTGGCGCAGCAAGTATATCAAGTACGTTATGGAAAGTGAACGACAATTCATCTTCTGAGCTTATGGGCGAGTTTTATGAGAATTTAGCTAATGGAAAACCAAAAGATGCATCTTTAAGGGAAGCTAAACTATCCTTCTTACAAAAGAACAAAGAAAACGGACTTGCACACCCATACTATTGGTCAGGTTATATCATTCAAGGAAACACCGAGCCCTTAATTACCTATTCGCATTGGCAATGGTATGTGTTTGCTGTAATCTCGGTTCTTCTTATTTTCTTGAACAGAAAAAGACTAGTTCAACTTTTCAAGTAATTCTGTTGCTTCATTCTTCTTATATGTTCCCATTTTTATAAGTTTCTCCAATAATTTTTTAGCTTCTTCTTCCTGCTCTAATTTTAGGTTTGCAAGAGCTGCATACCAATAGCCCTCATCTTTAAACTCGCTATTTATTGATATAATTTCTTGGAATTTATCTGTCGCTTTTAAATAATCTCCATTGGCAAGATAAGCTTGACCTAAATAAAAATCTACATAATCTAGTCTAGTCTTTTCCTTTAACTCAAAGAGGTAGGTAATAGCAGTTTCAAAATCATCAGTTTCATAAGCTTCAAAAGCTAAACGCTCCAATGACTCATCAGTTGCATCGCCACGTGTAATTGTATATACCGTATTAGGGTATTTCTCATAATTGGAAGCATACAATTCTTCTGTTCCATTAAACACATCAGAATTAAATACAAACCAGCTTACACCTATTAATACGGCAATACTAGCAGCTATACTTAATGGTTTCCAGAAATTTTGTTTCTCCTGACTAGGTGCACCACTTAATTCAGATTCAAAACCTTGTAACATTTTCTTAAAACTGTTATTTTCAGTTTTGCGTACAACAGATTTTACATCCTTTTCAAATTCAAACTGCGTTTTAAATTCTGCATCACTTTCTAAAAACTGGTTAAAATTGACCTTCTCATCTGGGGTCAATGAACCATCAAAATATTTTAATAATAATTGCTCTTTATCCATCATAATTGGGGGGAATTTTTAATGGCTTCCTTTAATGTTTTCAAACATCTGGATTTCTGACTTTTTACCACATTTTCACTGTTATAGTTTCCTTCTGCCATAATTTCCTTAATGTTATACTGTTGGTAATAGAATAGCTTTAATATTTTTTGGCATTTTTCTCCTAAAGTATCAAAGTACTTTTTCAATAATTTTTGTTCAGTTGACAAAGCATCGTTGTCAATATCAAACGCTTCGATCTCGTCATCTATTTCCTCTACATTGTTCAATAATAATTCATTGTTCGTATGCTTATTTCTCTTTCGTAATCGCTCCATAATCTTATACTTACCTATACTAATTAGATACGTACTTAAAGCGCTTTTTAAGGTTGTTAATTTTCCATTCTGAATATTTTCATAAAGTGCAACGTAAGCATCTTGGTAAGCATCTAACACCTCTTCATCTGCCAGGGAATACCTTCTTGCAAAATTCAAGAATAGCTCACGATTCTCTTCATATACCTTTTTAAAAGCAGATTCAGAACCTTCTTTAAGCGCTTGAAATAAAGTTTCATCTGAATGATTTTCCATTTAATGCATTTACGGATAAATAGTTAACACTTAAAAGTAAAAAATTAAAGTGAATGTTAACCTTTTCTTTCCATTAGCATGAATAGTTGCAACCAAAAACCAAAACAAAATGAAAATAGCGACCCTCCTATTTATATGTACAGCATCTATTACCATAAATGCCCAACTAGTACTTGATGATTTTACTACTGGTGAAATCAGCAATTTGACATTTACCGATATGAATGAAAACAGAAAAACACAAACAGGCAAAAAAATCATAGGTCAGCACCGGCAAGTTTTTGCAAAGCTCAATCAAAACCCTTTTGAACACAACATGCAATTAAGTATAAAAAAAGGGCTACTCGTTATGAGCTATGGTTATGACACTAGGGGAACAACTTATATAAATTACGGAGTCAATAAAAATGGAAATGCGCCACTAAATATAGACGCCAGCAAATACAAGTCTTTAAAAGTAGCATTTGAGGCTAAAAGTACGGTTAACGGTATCAACTTGAATCTTTTTACAAATACCACTTATGCCGCATACGGCAAACATGTACCGGCTCGTGAAGGTAAGTTCGTCTTTACCATTCCGTTTTCAGAAATAAAACCAACTGGCAATGATTTTACATTTTCTGATATTGATTTTATAAGGTTACAATTCGACTCTAGAAGTAAAACCGGTTGTAACATGGCAATATCAAAAATTTGGCTAGAATAAATATTTAATAAACTATAAAAACAGAAATTATGAAACATTACAAGAAAACAATTTTATTAGGGGTATTCGCCTTAACAGTATGCTCTTTCAACATTACCAAGGCTGCAGATAATCCAGAAGTAAGAAAACCATCTGTTACTTGCGAAAATTTAACGTATGACAATGCCGTTTTTGAACGTTTGGTCTCAAAAATAAATGAGGGATTCATTTTTAACGCACATATAAGCTCATCAACAGTTAAAAAAAATGGCAACGTAGAATTACCGTTTACAACTTTTGGCTCAGGGTCTTTAAACTTGAAAAAAGGAGATGTGGTTACAGTTGACAATGTGAAAACCGCTTTTAATGATCGAAACAATTTTCAAAGTAAAAAGACCGTAGAAAGCTTATCAATTTCATCTTCCGGAAGCAATGTGAAAGTAAAAATGTATTTTCATACTTGGGGTCAGAATGTAGAACTTTCTAATGTAAAAATCACAAAAGAACGATTCGGATATTTTATAACCGGAACACAATCTAATAATACAAAAACAGTGTACTATACTATTGCCATATCACATAATGGTCGTCTAATCTAACCCGATACATTCTCATTTAAACAGTAAAAACCGAGTGTTAATCCTCGGTTTTTACTGTTTAAATCTGTTACAACATTACTGTTAAACTATATTAGAATGAAAACAAACCAAGCTAACTACTTTACTCATACACCTCAACAACCATCTCTACCTCAACAGCCATATTACCGGGCAAAGAGCCCATACCTACTGCAGCGCGTGCGTGTTTTCCTTTTTCGCCAAAAACGGCAACCATTAAATCTGAATATCCGTTAATAACTTTAGAGTGATCCTTAAAATCTGGTGAGGCATTGACCATGCCATGTACGCTTACAATCCTTTTTACTTTATTAAGATTGCCAAGTTCCGCTTTCAAAACCGACAACTGATTAATACCTACCTCACGAGCAGCTTGATAACCTTGATCAATAGTTAAGCTATCCCCTAGTTTCCCAATAATATTTTCACCATTAGCTTGTTTTGGTCCTTTACCCGCTAAAAATAAAAGATTGCCTGTTCTTGCCACATGTACATAATTTGCAACTGGTATACCTTGATCGCGTAACACAATCCCTAAACTATCTAAAACAGCTTCTGGGTTGTAATTAGCGTCTACTTTAGCGTTCGTGGTTTCATTTTTCTCTTTGGCTGGCTTGTTTACATCACCACAACTCAGAATAACAGCGGTTAAAAGCACTAAAACACAATACTTCATATTTTTCAAATTAAAGGTGGTTATTAAGACTACAAGTTACCTAATAGTTCATTATCAACATAATACCTCTAAAATTGACCTACTATACATTGCATAAAAAACACTAAAAATTATATAAATACTATTTTTTGTGCTTTCTGCCGTACTTAAGGTATCATTTTACTAAAAAAGCATTGATATTATTTCATTTTTATTAGTTTAGCAAATTATGCAAAACAACAACTAAATCAATTTAAATATGGACAGTTCTAACTCAACTTCTAAAGTAAATGCGAATAGGCTCTTTTATGCCAGCTGTTTCGCATTAATTACCACGGCATTCTCTTTTGCCATTGCGGCAGGTATATTAGACCAATTAAAAACAGAATTAGAATTAAGCGCTAGTCAAGCGGGACTAATAACCTCTATGTGGTTTTTAGGTTTCCCTATTGCCATGGTAATAGGTGGCTTGATTTATCATAAAGTAGGTGGTAAAGTAATTATGCAGTTTGCATTTTTTGCGCATGCCGTTGGTATTTTACTCTTGATTTTTTCTGGAAGTTATATGGGACTTTTAGTAGCTAACTTACTAATAGGACTTGGTAATGGGTGTACAGAAGCTGCTTGTAACCCAATGATTGCAGATGCTTACAAAGGCAATAGAATGAGTACGATGCTTAACAGGTTTCACATGTGGTTTCCTGGCGGTATTGCCGTAGGTAGCTTGTTATCTGGTTTTATGACAGATATGGGCATCATTGGTCAGAGCCAAGTATGGTTGCTATTAATACCGGCTATTATTTATGCGTTTTTATTTTATGGCCAAACTTGGCCTAAAGCTAAAATTGAAGAAGCTGCAACAATTAGCGGAAACTTAAAAGGTATGTTTACTCCCCTATTCTTATTTATAGGAATATGTATGGCACTTACTGCAATTTCTGAATTTGGACCAAACCAATGGGTGGGTCTTATTCTTTCTAAAAGTGGTGCTGAACCAACTTTAATTTTAGCATTGACTGCAGGGTTAATGGCTGTAGCACGTTTCTTTGGAGGCAGCATGGTAGCAAAATTCAACCAAACCGGAGTTCTTTTAGGTTCTGCTGTTTTAGCAACTTTAGGAATCTATTTATTTAGCACACAAACAGGAGCTATGGCTTATGTTGCTGCTGTAATATTTGCATTGGGTGTCGCTTACTTCTGGCCTAACATGATTGGTTTAGCTGCAACAAAAACACCAAAAACGGGTGCCTTAGGTATGTCTATCATTGGCGCAATAGGTATGTTCTCATCTTCTATCTTCCAACCGATTATTGGTGGTTGGATCGATGCTGACAGAGCAACGGCTGAAGCACAAGGATTTACAGGTGATGAATTAGAATTAGTTTCTGGTCAAGAAACCTTAGGTACTATGGTTTTGTTTCCGGCTATCTTAATAGTTCTATTTACCATTTTATATTTCTGGTTAAAGAATAAAGAAAGTAATGTAGAAGTTGCCGCTGCGTAACCACTACAATTGACATAAAAAAATGCCGAGCAATTGAATTGCTCGGCATTTTTTATTTGATTTAATATCAGTGTTTACTTTAAAAGTAATCCTAACAATTGTATGGCTGCATCACTAATTTTAGTACCTGGACCAAATACTGCTGTAGCACCAGCTTCCTTTAGAAAATCATAATCTTGTTTCGGTATTACTCCCCCAACAATAACCATAATATCTTCGCGACCGTAGCTTTTAAGTTCTTTAACTACTTCTGGCACCAAGGTTTTATGTCCTCCAGCTAATGATGAAATTCCTAATATATGCACATCATTTTCTACCGCCTGCTTAGCCGTTTCCTTTGGAGTTTGAAAAAGCGGACCAATATCTACATCAAATCCTAGATCGGCATACCCTGTAGCCACCACTTTTGCTCCACGATCATGACCATCTTGCCCCATTTTGGCGACCATAATACGTGGTCTACGACCATCTTTTTCTGCAAATTGATCTGCTAGCTCTTGAGCCTTTCTAAAACTTGAATCATCTTTTATTTCTCTTGAATACACGCCTGTAAATGAATTTATAATTGCCTTATGTCTGCCAAATGACTCTTCAAGAGCACTACTGATTTCGCCTAAAGTGGCTCTTTCTCTTGCGGCATCTACTGCTATAGCTAATAAATTTTCTTGCGACTCACCATCCTCTAGCTTACTTTTAGCCGCCTTGGTCAATGCCTTCAGCTTTTCGTTTACTACATCTGTATTTCTACTTTTCTTTATTTCATCTAATCGCTGTAATTGCTGTCTACGAACTTCTTTATTATCAACTTCTAAAATTTGAAGTTCATCTTCTTCGGTCAATTGATATTTATTGACGCCCACAATTACATCTTGCTGACTATCTATTCGTGCCTGTTTTCTAGCGGCAGCTTCTTCAATTCTAGTTTTAGGAATACCTGTTTCAATTGCCTTGGTCATACCACCAAGACTCTCAACCTCTTCCATTAGCTCCCAAGCCTTATGCACCAACTCATGCGTAAGTTTCTCTACATAATAACTACCTGCCCATGGGTCTACGGTCTTGGTTATATTCGTTTCTTGTTGTAGATATATTTGCGTTTCTCTAGCAATACGTGCAGAGAAATCTGTAGGCAACGCTATTGCCTCATCTAATGCATTGGTGTGTAAGCTTTGCGTACCTCCAAAAACGGCTGCAGAGGCTTCTATAGTCGTTCTTGCTACATTGTTAAATGGATCTTGCTCGGTTAGGCTCCATCCACTAGTTTGGCAATGTGCTCTTAGCATCAATGATTTTTCGTTCTTCGGATTGAATTCTTTCACCACTTTTGCCCAAAGCATTCTTGCTGCTCGCATTTTGGCAATCTCCATAAAGTGATTCATCCCTATTCCCCAGAAAAAAGAAAGTCGCGGTGCAAAATCATCAATCTTCAACCCTGCTTTTATTCCTGTTCTTATATATTCCAATCCGTCAGAAAGTGTATACGCCAACTCTAAATGAGCCGGGGCACCCGCTTCGTGCATATGATACCCAGAAATACTAATACTATTAAACTTAGGCATGTGTTTACTGGTATACTCAAATATATCTGCCACCAATTGCATAGAAGGTTTTGGGGGATAGATATAGGTGTTACGAACCATAAATTCCTTAAGAATGTCGTTCTGTATGGTACCTGCTAACTTATCTAATGAAACACCCTGTTCTTCAGCAGCCACAATATAAAATGCCATTATTGGCAATACCGCACCGTTCATGGTCATAGAAACTGACATTTCGTTTAGGGGAATACCATCGAAGAGTACTTTCATATCTTCAACACTATCTATGGCAACACCTGCTTTACCAACATCGCCTACTACTCTTTCATGATCACTATCATAACCTCTGTGGGTAGGTAAATCAAAGGCGACCGATAATCCTTTTTGACCTGCTTTTAAATTTTTTCTATAAAACTCGTTACTTTCTTTAGCCGTTGAAAATCCTGCATATTGCCTAATAGTCCATGGGCGTAATACATACATGGTTGAATATGGTCCACGTAAAAATGGTGGTATACCTGCAGCAAAATTTAAATGCTCTATATCATCTACATCCTCTTTAGCATATTTCTTTTTTAATGAAATTGTTTCTGCCGTAGTAAATGTTGATTCTTCTGTTTCTGAAATACTATTCTTATGAATATTACCAGGTAATACCGAATCATTCAATTGAATATGTTGCAAATCTTTTCTACTCATGTGACAAACGGTTTTGCTCTAGTTCTTCTGCCAATCGTTTTTCGATAATCGGAGTAATCAATGTTTTTCGAGGATTCTTTTTTACAAACGGGTATAGTTCTATTTCTTGCGACATTTTATCCTTCTCATTCTGAAATGCATTAGAACCTACCAAAACTGTTTTCTTTGCATTGAATTTCTCTTGTTGCTTTTGAGCACTATCAGCAATTCTATTCTGAATCGTATGATTTTTTAGTTGCTTTAAGAATCCGCCATCCTTTTCAATTGCCTTGAACAAAATCAACGCTTTCTCAGCTAATTGTGTGCTTATTGTTTCAATATAGTAACTACCATCTGTTGGGTTTTCTACTTTATCAAAATAGCTTTCTTCTTTTAATAGAATAAGCTGATTAAAAGCTATACGTTCTGCAAAATCATTATCCTTTTTATATTCTGAATTATAATTTAAATTAAAAACCGAATTTGACCCACCAAGTACGGCAGACATACATTCAGTAGTAGTTCTAAGCAAGTTTACATTATAATCGTAAATGGTTTTATTTCGTCTAGAAGGTTGCGTGGTAATGTGACATGGAATAGAAATATCATATGCTTGGGCAAGAACACTCCAAAGATTACGCAACGCTTTTATCTTAGCAATTTCAAAGAAATAATTACCACCTACTGCTACCTTAAAATCAATACTTTTAAGATTAGCAAGTTTTCCGCTCTCTTGTAAAATATTTAAATATTCATTGGCATGAGATAAGGCATTTGCCAATTGTTGCACCATATCTGCACCAGCATTTTGATAGAGAGAAACATCTACACTCAATAAGTTGTCAATATTAAGTGCTGCTAAATCATTAACAAGATTAATATCCGAAGGCATAGATTCATACCAGTTCCCTGATTTTGCCAAGTGACCGATTGGATCAATTTGAAAATGTATTTTATTAGATTCAGTAACCCTACTAAGAATTTTAGTTATATAATCCTGAGACAAAAATTGCATATCAAAATAGACATTGACCGCATTTAAATCAATATTGTTCAAAATAACCGAACCATCTACTTCATCAGTCGGAATAACAAACCGAATAGCTTCAGCTCCTTTGTCTATATATTTTAGCGCCTTTTCATTAGCCATTATAGCATTACCAGCGTAGATAACCTGACCAATATTCCAAGAAGTAATAAGAGAAGAAGTAACTGTTAAATGCTCTAAATCTTCGGCATGGTAAAAAGGTTTTACCTTAATACCTTCAGGAGAATTCCAAACCACTTCTTCGTTATAATCTTTCCCCTTTAAATCATATTGAATTTTCAGTTTCCATTCTTTTTCAGAAACGGGATCGAAATTTTCAAATAAGGTCTTACCCTTCATACAAGACGGAGTTTAATTAAAAAAACAAGTTCGTTTAATGTGCATTGAAAATGTATCAAACACAGTCTTTCAAAGATACGATAAGTAAATTGTGTTCTAAAAAGTTCCTATTCTAATACTGCACTGGTATTAAGGCTACGAACATCTTCTGTTTCTATTCTAGACAACTCTTTCAACTCTTCTTTTTCGAAAAGGGCCGGAAGTTCTTTTAACTGAGTACCTACGGGAGCTGCCCAATTAATATAATCTTGAAAACGAATACCATCTATAGTTCTTGGGTTATACGCACTTCTAAAACGTACACCACCATCATTAGTGCTATAGCTGTATGCTAGATAATTAATGTAGTTTGATTTTTTATTTACCCAATACATAAAAATATCATCGTGGTCTTTACCACCACCTTCTTTACCAAAAGTGACCCTTATAACATCATAATCTTCACCCTTAATAACAGTTTCACCAACATTTTCTTTATGAACTGCCTTATCGTTTAGTTTATGTGGTAATGTAGCAAAATAGATAACCGAATTTAAAGCATTACTATGTATTGAAATATCCTTTTCAGAGAGGTCGACTATTTTGTCATTAATAGTTCTACTAAATGAACCGTTTTTAAAATTATCTTCAATTCTATTGCCTAGACTATCCTTAAAATTAACACGATAAGCAGATTCATCACCATTATTAAACATGTATACTTTATCTCTAAACACAAATTCATAATTAGCACTGTCATATAGGCTTCCACCGTGTGCTTTGATAGCATTTTGTACTATTACCTCTGCGCTTTCCTTATCTAACTCTTGCGTAGATTGTTCACTCTGCCCTTCGCTATTGCCACGTTTATCAACATCTTTACAACCAACAACCGATAAAAAAATAATTCCGAAAACAATTCTTAAAAACTTATTCATATTATAAAGGATAAAATTTAAAATGGATGATAAATATCTATTAAACACTTATTGATTTGAAAAAATAATAGTCCAATATGAAATGTATACCTAACGCACCAAAGTTATTATATAAAAGAATGGTTAAGTAGGTAGATTATCATAATTAATGTTAATAAGGAGCTGATTTCCAAACATAGAAGAAGACTAGTTATAAAAAGAAACCGCACTAACTATCAATACATGTTGATGATTAGTGCGGTTTACTTGTTTTACTAAAATTAGTAAAAGACAAGACTATATATGTGATAATAGCTATTCTTGATTTACAACAAAAGCATGAATTACACCTGGTAGCCATGCTAACATCGTTAATAGTATACTAATTAACAATGTTGTGCCAATACCATGCTTTAGAAAAACAGCTAATGGTGGTAATAATATATTTAAAATTATAGTGAGTAATGACATATTTTTAATTTTTAGGTTCACCCAAAAATACTAGAGTTAAGCCGTTTAGCTTAACTCCATTCAATAGTATAATGACCTAAAAACAATAACACACCTCTTTATAATTTAATCTTTTCGTTCTTCTAATAAGTCTTCAATAATAGTTTTTAATCTATTTAATCCAATTGGTTTTACAATATAATCTGAAATAGCACTTATTTTCTTTGCTCTTTCAATATCTACAGGATCTAAAGAAGATGACACCATGTATATAGTAATCTTTTTACCTACCCTAGGTTTAATTTTTACGTATTCTTCCATGAACTGAAATCCGTCCATTACTGGCATGTCAATATCCAAGAAAATAACATCTGGAAAAACAGAATCTTGATCAAGATTATCAAGCATAAAATCAATAGCCTCTTCACCATCTGGAAACACCATAATTTCCATAGGCAGTTTCGTTGATTCTAGTGTTTTTACCATTGTAAAACGGTAAATGGAATCATCATCAACAATACATGTTTTTAAAACATTATTCATAGTAAGCTTAATTAAAAAATTATTGTAAAAGTTGTGCCAACATTGACTTCACTTGTTGCGGTAATTGTACCACCCATAGCTTCAACTTGAGTTTTTGTCAAAAACAAACCAACACCTTTTGCATCTGGGTGTCTGTGAAAAACCTTGTTTAGTCCAAATAATTTATGACCGTGTCTTTCAAGGTCAATACCCAAGCCATTGTCTTTAAATGTAATGATATTTCTACCATTCTTAACCTTAGATTTTACTATTATTTCAGGCGCCCTGTCTTTTGCCTTATATTTTATGGCATTCCCAATTAAATTAAGAAAAATGCTATCCATATATATTCTATTATAGGTAATAGTTGAAAGTTCTCTAAAATCTCCTTTTATAACAGCACCTGAAGTTAGAATTGAACCGCTTAGTGTTTGGATCGTATCTTCAAAAATTTCATTTAAATCTACACTTTCCAATTCTTCTTGAGCATCGCTGATTTTGGTTTTTAATGCCTCTATCAACGTATTCAATGTTAGTGTCAGTCGATCAATTACAGTATCGAATTTACTGAATATATCTAGGCGTTCTTCATCATCATCTGAAAGCTTATAAATCTCCATTAACGAGTTTAAATTAGCAACAGGTGCTCTCAAATTATGTGAAGTAATATGTGTAAAATCAGCGAGTTGCTTGTTTTGATACGCAAGCTTTTGGGCAACAATTTCTAATTCTTCTTTAGCCCTTATAAGCTTTAGTTCCTCTTCTTTCGATTCGGTAACATCTTGGCAAGTACCGAACATTTCGAAAATTTCTCCTTTTTTATTCGCTATTGCCTTGCCAACCAAATGTATTGTTTTTACAACTCCATTAACTGTAATAATTTTATGGATAAAACTGTAGAATTTTTTGTCATTAGCTGACTTTTTAAAGTATTCAGCTACCAAATCTTTATCTTCTGGATGTACAAAATTGAAATACGTATCAAATTGTAATTCAGTAACACTTTCTTCAAGCTCAAAAATCGTATAAAGATTCTCTGACCATTGCACTCTATCTAAAACGGTATTCCATTGCCAATGACCTATTAGGCTAAGTCTTTCAGCAAAATTCAATAAGTCATTCTTCTTTCTCAATTCATTCTTGACATCTTTTATTTTTGATATGTCGGTCACTACTGAGATAAATCCGTCATTTATACCCTCACTACTATTAATTGCCGTAATTGAAGTGAGGGTCGAAAACATAGAACCATCTTTTCGGCGAAACGTCCATTGTCTGGTGTCGTTTATATTTTCATTACGATAATTATACTGAGCATCTGCTATAAAAGAATCTCCTCTGAATAAAAGGGTAATATCATTTTCAAATTTATCACGCTCCTCTTTTAAAAGATAAATATCAGGTTTTTCTAAACCTACAATTTCATCGGCGGTGTACCCTAACAATTTTTCGGCACCTTTGTTAAAGCGATTAATGATTCCGTCTTTATCTGTAGTAATTATAGCGGTAGATTTAGAATTAAAAATTGCCTCAAGTTCTGTATATGCTCTATTAAGGCGTTGCTCAGTAAGTCTAATATTACTAACATCTTGCAAAATTCCATAAAATCTTGTTGGCACTCCAGATAAACTTTCTACTTTACCTGTAATTTTCGCCCAAATACTGTTTCCCTTTGCAGTAAGCATTTCTACATCCATATCAACAGCAGAACCATAATCAATTGCATTTTGAATAGCAACTTTAGCAGCTTGTCTATCTTCATCATATTTAAAAAATTCTAATGCAGCATCTACTGTTGGTCTAAAATCATCTGCAACTTCATAGATTTCATAAGCCATCTTATTCCATAAAAGTTCTTGAGTAGAAAGGTTTATCTCCCAGGTTGATATACGTGCAATCTCGCTGGTATCATTTAAAATAGATTCAGCACGTTTTTTCTCAAGTTCCCTTTCCTTTTGCTCTGTAATATCTCCAGTATGCATTAAAAGTCCGCCAATTTCTCCTTCAGCATTATACCAAGGTCTTACATCCCAATAAATCCATTGAATGGACCCATCTTTACGATAAAAAGGTGCCTCGTCACATATATCAATAGCCCCTTTTAAACATAGTTGATTTTTTTCTTTCCAGTCGTCCCCTATTTCTGGAAAAATATCATAATGTGACCTTCCTACAATATCCTCATCTTCAAAGACGAAATCCTTTATCCATCTTTTTGAAACTGCCAAATACACCATGTTAGTATCTAACATAGCAATTGCCGTTGGAGTTTGTTCAATAAATATTTGGTGATGCCTTTCCAGAAGTTAGTATTATTAGGGTATTGACTCAATTTATTAATTTTAACACGTATTTATGTTAAAAATAGTAATAAAATACTGATAAGTAATGAATCAGGAATAGTACACACCTAAAACCCATACAATTTATAAATTTATTTTATATCTGAACCCTAATATAGATTATCAGGACATCTCTTATAATTTTGAATTTTTCACTTCAGATGTAGAAGGAACTTATGAGGTTATTTTAAACGGATTTACCTCTTATGGTAAACCATTACATATGATTAAGGAAATTAAAGTGAGTAACTCAGGTTTGAATTAAATACGAAAATCTATTCTATCAATATTAACTCTGAACATTTATTAAATCGATACCTATGGGTAACGTTTGCAAACTCTTGTTTTTTAAGCGTTATAAAATGATTTTAAGTAAAAACCTACGATGTATAAAATTCGCAATTCATAAATAAAATTTATTTTTTATGAGTGCTTACAACGGAATATTACCATGCTTCTTCTTTGGTAAAGTAGCCACTTTATTCTCTAGCATAGTGTACGCTTTTATTAATTTTCGTCTAGTGTCTTTTGGTAGAATAACCTCATCTATAAACCCTCTTTGTGCTGCGCTATATGGGTTTGCAAATAATTCTGCATATTCTGCTTCTTTTTCAGCCAATTTCGCCACAGGATCATCAGCTGCACTAATTTCTTTCTTAAAAATAATTTCACTTGCTCCCTTTGCTCCCATTACTGCAATTTCTGCACCTGGCCACGCGTAATTTAAATCAGCTCCAATATGTTTAGAGTTCATTACATCATACGCACCACCGTATGCTTTTCTTGTAATAACCGTTACTTTAGGTACCGTTGCTTCACTTAAAGCATATAATAACTTTGCACCGTTAGTTATAATCCCGTTCCATTCTTGATCTGTACCCGGTAAAAACCCTGGTACATCTACCAATACTAAAAGGGGAATATTGAAACAATCACAAAAACGAGTAAAACGTGCTGCCTTTTTTGAACTATCAACATCTAAAACACCTGCAAGATTTATAGGCTGATTGGCAACAATACCAATGCTTTTACCACCTAATCTTGCAAAACCTACAACGATGTTATCTGCATAAGCCGCATGTATTTCGAAGAACGTATCTTGATCGATAATTCCGTTGATTACATGACGCATATCGTAAGGTTGATTTGTATTCTCAGGAACGATATCCTCTAATACATCACGCACCTCATTACCAAGCTCAAATCGCAAGTCTATCGGCTTATCTTCACAGTTTTGAGGCATATAGCTAATCATCTGCTTAATCTGATTGATACATTGAATATCATTCGCAGCCGTCAAATGTGTTACTCCAGATTTTGTAGCATGTGTTAACGCACCACCCAATTCTTCTGAGGTTACCTCTTCATTGGTTACCGTTTTTACCACATTCGGTCCTGTAACAAACATGTAACTAGAATTCTCTACCATTAAAGTGAAATCGGTCATTGCAGGTGAGTAAACCGCACCACCGGCACATGGTCCCATTATGGCAGAAATCTGAGGAATTACTCCCGATGCCATTACATTTTTATGAAAAATATCGGCGTAGCCGCCTAATGAACGAACCCCTTCTTGAATTCGAGCTCCTCCACTATCATTTAAACCAATCATAGGCACGCCTATTTTCATAGCCATATCCATTATTTTACAGATTTTTTCGGCATGGGTTTCAGATAACGCACCACCAAAAACCGTGAAATCTTGTGCAAAAACGCAAACTTGTCTTCCGTTAATAGTTCCGTAACCTGTTACCACTCCGTCCCCATAGAAAACTTGTTTTTCCATACCAAAATCTTTAGTACGATGAGTTACCAAAGCGCCCATTTCTTCAAATGAGCCCTCATCTAACAAAAAATGAACACGTTCACGAGCAGTTAACTTTCCTTTGACGTGCTGTTTATCAATACGTTCTTGACCACCACCTAATTTAGCCAATGCCAGTTTCTCTGCTAGTATTTGTTTATTATCTTTCATTCTAATTTTTCAAATCAATTTGGAATTCTAAGTTCTACTCTTCTGCCAATTCGAAGAAACCTTAACCGGAATTTTTACTATTTTATCATTTTCTAAATACAACTTTAAAGCTACTAAAGCTGCTATTCTTCTATCTTCGGCATACTGCTTTTCTAAATGTTCTGGAGAATAGTAGTTTTTGACAAAATGAGTATCAAAATTTCCTGATGTAAAAGCTTCATGCTCACATACAAATTTACCAAAAGACAAGGTTGTTGCAACACCTTCAACTTTATAACCATCAATTGCCTTTATCATTAACTGTATGGCTTCTTCCCTATTTTTTCCATAGGTGATCAACTTAGAAATCATGGGGTCATAATAAATAGGAACCTCCATACCTTCCTCAAAACCATCATCAACACGAATACCCTCACCAACGGGAGTTTTATAAGTAGATAACGTACCGATACTCGGCATAAAGTTAACCAACGGATCTTCTGCATATACACGTACTTCAAGCGCATGACCTGTTATTTTCAAATCCTCTTGGGTAAAAGCCAATTTTTCGCCACGAGCTACTTTTATTTGTTGTTCTACTAAATCGATACCTGATATCAACTCTGAAACCGGGTGTTCCACTTGTAGTCTAGTATTCATTTCTAAGAAGTAGAAATTCTTATTTTCATCAAGTAAGAACTCAACCGTACCCGCCCCTACATAGTCACATGCTTTCGCTACTTTGATTGCAGCTTCACCCATGGCTTTTCTAATTTCTGGAGTAAGAACTGCTGACGGAGCTTCTTCAACTACTTTTTGATGTCTTCTTTGAACACTACATTCACGTTCAAATAAATGAACCATATTACCATGCGTATCAGCTAGTATTTGAATTTCTATATGCCTAGGCGAACCGACATACTTTTCTATAAAAACAGAACCATCGCCAAAAGCAGCTTGTGCCTCACTAATAGCTCGTTGCATTTGCTCTGGTAAATCTGGCAAGTTTTCAACAACACGCATTCCCTTACCACCACCACCTGCAGAAGCTTTTATTAAAATCGGGAATCCTATTTGCTTAGCTACCTTTTCAGCTAATTCGACATCGGTTATAGCCTCTTCAATACCTGGCACCATTGGAATATCATAATCACGAACCGCTTCTTTGGCTGCCAATTTATTTCCCATCACTTTAATAGCGTGTGGCTTAGGGCCGATAAAAGTAATACCATTATCCTCCACCATTTGGGCGAACACTGCATTTTCACTTAAAAATCCGTAACCTGGGTGAATACCCTCTGCACCGGTAACCTTTGCTGCATTTATAACTTTTTCCATTACCAGATAAGATTCTGATGATGGTGCAGGTCCTAATAAAACTGCTTCATCGGCAAACTTAACGTGTGGCGAATGACGATCGGCTTCTGAATAAACAGCAACAGTTTTTATACCCATTTTCTGGGCAGTTTTCATTATTCTTAAAGCTATTTCGCTGCGGTTGGCTATAAGTATTTTCTTCATTAAAAACTTAATTTATTCGATAATCGAGATTTAATCCCTCATTGAGGGTTTAATTTTCTGAGGCATGCTCGCCCGCAGGATTGGGCGGACCTCAATATTATAAGATTTTTCTCTTAAGCGTGTATCAAAGGTCTCATCCTAAGTAATTTACTCTTTCTCCAATCACAGTTATCCTGTTATTTACTATTCCATTTCAATAATCACTTGTCCTTTTTCTACAGCGTCGTCTTTCTTAATCTCAATAGATTTAATAACTCCCTCTCCTTGGGCAAGAATAATATTTTCCATTTTCATTGCAGACAAAACTATTAAGGGAGTACCCTCTACAATCTCTTGACCTACCTTAACCATTACATCAACAATTAATCCGGGCATTGGAGCTTTCACCTCGTTTAACTTTTGAGTTGTTACTGCTAACAATCCCATTTTTTTGACCTGTTGATCGTATTCATCTTCTAGTTTAACTTCGTAAATATTTCCGTTGATGGACAATGTCATCGTCTTGTTCATAAAATCGGAATGCACTATCTCCACCTCAAAAGCAGTATTATTATCTAAAACATGAAGGTTTTTTGCATTCACTTTAATGCTATCTAAAGAATCGACATCGCTACTATTAAAGTGTAGTTCTTCTGCGTTTATGGTAATTAAATAGTTTGACATATTTTATATTATAAAACAACTTATAGTGTTTACCAAAGATATTGAAAAAGTTTGGCGATGATTTTTACCTTTTAAAAATGTCTATCTCTTTATTGATTTATATAATTATACAATTCGAAACCAGCATATTTATACTCTTAAGAAAGGCAAAAAAATGCTGACTTAGCCAATGTAATTGTACTACCCTTAGTATCTTTCGCCTCAGTTTTCATTTAAATACTTTTATTATGACTTCAGCCAACTCTGTAAAAGGCGCAAAGCAATCTTCTCTTGAACATCATTTCGCTAAATTTAAATCTCACGTAGTAGGTGAAAATGCGGTATTTGAGACGGTTTATGGCACTCAAAATCTGCTTTATGCGGACTGGATCGCTAGTGGTAGATTATATGGTCCCATTGAAGATACGATGAGAAACAAAATTGGTCCGATGATTGCCAATACGCATTCATTCTCAAGCGAAACAGGAAAAGCCTCTACCTATGCTTACAGACATGCAAGAGAAATAATTAAAAAGCATGTAAATGCAAATGAAAACGATGTATTGGTGACCGCTGGTACAGGTATGACGGGAGTACTTTCTAGACTTCAGCGTATTATGGGACTAAGGTGGCCAGACGCTATCAAAAACAACATAAAGTTACCAGAGCATGAACGCCCTGTTGTTTTTATTTCTCACATGGAACACCATTCTAACCAAGTCCCTTGGATGGAAACTATTGCAGATGTAGTGATTGTACCTTGCGATGAAAATAACCTTATTTGTCCTGAAAAATTAAGAGCTGAGGTTGAAAAATTCGCAGATAGACCTCAAAAAATAGGAGCTTTTACAGCCTGTTCTAATGTTACGGGAATTATTTCTAGATACCATGAACTCGCAAAAGTAATGCACCAAAACAAAGGAATTTGTATTATGGACTTTGCTGCTTCTGCGCCATACGTAGAAATAGATATGCACCCTAAAGACCCAGAAGCAAACTTAGATGCCGTTCTATTTTCGCCACATAAATTTTTAGGAGGTCCTGGTACATGTGGAGTTTTAGTTTTTAATAAAAATCTTTACAATACAGATTGCCCTGATGTACCCGGTGGTGGAAATGTAAAATGGACCGATCCATGGGGCGCATACAGCTACCATACAGACATAGAAACTAAAGAAGATGGTGGAACTCCAGGTTTTCTTCAAGTAATGCGTACAGCGCTTGTTATACGTCTTAAAGAAAAAATGGGAACTACCAACATTGAAAAACGCGAAGAAGAATTATTAGCGCAATGCTTTACAGCTTTTAATAAAATTGATGGATTGTTTGTCTTAGGAGAAAATGACGCAAAACGTATAGGTGTTATTTCCTTTGGAATAAAAGGGGCGCATTACAACTTAGTAGTTCGTTTATTAAATGACAGATTTGGCGTTCAAGTTAGAGGAGGCTGGTCATGCGCAAGTACCTATTGCCATTATTTATTTAGCATGGATACGAACTCGTCTACTACTATGACCAAAGATATTGAGAATAGTAATTTAACAGATAAACCAGGTTGGGTTCGCTTATCACTACACCCAATTACTTCTAACAAAGACCTAGTATATATCTGTGACGCAGTAAATCAAGTTGCACAAAATTTTAAAGAATGGGGCGAAGATTACGTCTACAACCCAAAAAGCAATGAATTTGATTTTAAAAATAACGGTGACCAGAAGATTATTGAAGAAGTAACAGATTGGTTTACCATGTAATTAAATTAAAACACTATTTATAGAATAAGACAGAAGGCTACTTAAAATTAAGTAGCCTTCTTTATTGTATGTTATTTCTTCTATTTAAAAACTTTAGACCTAAATGATTACCTTTTTTTTAATAATCAAGAGAAACTATTGTTTTAAATTCTGATTTGAATAATAGGGTACTCGCAAATTTTAGTAGTATACCGAATAGCACATCGAATTTCTTATAATTACTTTGAAAGAGATACTTGTATTTGAAAATAGTATTTCTGCCTAAACAGCACGAAGCCCTGCCAGTATTGACCAAAAACAAAAAATCCAACCTAAATAAATAGATTGGATTTCGCTTTTTGCTCCCCCTCTTGGGCTCGAACCAAGGACCCTCTGATTAACAGTCAGATGCTCTAACCAACTGAGCTAAGGAGGAAAATAACCCGTTTTAGTTTCCTAAAGCGGGTGCAAATATAGTAGTTTTTTGAAAGTCTCCAAACAAAGAATTAAGTTTTTTTATTTAAATATCAATTTATAGATATCATTACCGTTCGCGAACAGTAAAAGTGCTATTAAAATAAAGAATCCTGTTACTTGAGCGTACTCTAAAAATTTATCGCTTGGCTTTCTTCCTGTAATTATTTCATAAAGCAAAAACATAACGTGCCCGCCATCTAATGCTGGAATAGGTAGTATATTCATAAACGCTAGAATAATGGATATAAACGCAGTTGTGCCCCAAAATTGAGGCCAGTTCCAAGTATCTGGGAACATACCACCAATAGCGGCAAAACCACCAACCTCTTTATAAGCACCAGTATCAGGATTGAAAATTTTCTTCATCCCTTTAATGTAATCTGTAAGTGTCTTAACGCCTTTGTTCCATCCGGCCGGGATAGATTCTATGAAAGTGTAATCTGTTGTATTTATTTTCAAATACCCTTGTTCCTCTGCATCAATCGTTGTCAAACCAATCATCAATCCCAACTTTGCTTCTTCCGAAACTTTTGCTTTCAAAGGAACATTGCTTCCATTACGATTTATAATTACATCAACTGTAGTTCCTTTTTTAGCTTCTAGAATAGGAAAAACCTCATCTTGGTATTTAACAGGGGTACCTGCAATTTTTGTTAATACATCACCAGTTTCAAACCCTACACTTGCATTCTGAGAATCTTCAGGTACTTGGCTAATTATCCAAGGTAATCTTGGCTTAATAAACCTAGCATTTTCCTTATTATTAGATATAGTTTCAATAAAATCAACTGGTATTTCCTTTTCAATAGTATTACCATCACGTTCAATTGTGATATTCTCACCATAAACTACTTCTGGCAAAATAGTATTTAAAGATTCTATTTTTTTACCATCCACCGCAATTACCTTATCTCCTGTTTGTATACCTAATGCGTTACCTAAAGTAGTATCAGTAATCCAAACTCCGTCTTTTAAACTATCATTCGCTATATATTGTTCTCCGTAAGCATAGGCCAGACCAATAAAAATAATTACTGCTAAAACGAAATTAACCGTAACACCACCCAACATTATAATTAAACGTTGCCAAGCCGGCTTGCTTCTAAACTCCCACTCCTTCGGTTCTTCTGCCATGGCTTCTTTGTCCATGCTCTCATCAATCATTCCAGATATTTTTACATATCCGCCCAAAGGCAACCAACCAATACCATATTCAGTTTCCCCTATTTTCTTTTTGAAAAGCGAAAACTTAACATCAAAGAATAAGTAGAATTTCTCTACCCTTGTTTTAAAATATTTTGCTGGTATAAAATGCCCTAACTCGTGTAGTACTATAAGTATAGAAAGGCTTAAAAAAAATTGTATTGTCTTTATTATAATAGGGCTCATTCTTTTTTCCTGAAAATTAAAATCGCACAAAAGTACATTTTTACAACCGCTAAAAAAAAGAAACACACTGAGTGAGTGGTATTTTATGAATATTTTATCAGCTAACAGGGTGAATTTACTTGAAAAGTAAATAGCCCTAGCGTACCTTTGTAAAAAATTCTTATGCGGTCTTTTTTCGCTAAATTCAAAATATTCGGTCTGGTACTGATACCTATTTCTGCAGTTATCATGTATCTTTTTTACAACGCCCTACAACCTGTAAAGCTGTTACCGGTATATTCGCCTGCTATGGTAAATTCAGAATTGGTGTCTGAAGAAATACAGCATGTTAGAAAATACCATACGATCGCAGATTTCTCTTTGACGAACCAAAATGGCGAAACTATTACCCAAGATAATTACGAAGGTAAAATTTACGTAGCAGATTTCTTCTTTACCACTTGCCCTACCATTTGCCCGATTATGACCAAAAACATGGTAGATCTACAACAATCGCTTGGTAAAGATTCTGATGTCATGTTATTATCGCACTCGGTAACACCAGAAATTGATTCTGTTGCCCAGTTAAAAAAATATGCCCTTGAAAAAGGAGTTGACGATAGTAATTGGAATTTAGTTACGGGTGATAAGAAACAAATCTATGACCTAGCCCGTAAATCGTATTTAGCCGTAAAAACAGATGGTGACGGCGGACCATTTGATATGATCCATACCGAAAATTTCATTTTAGTGGACGAGAGAAAAAGAATTCGAGGTTTCTATGACGGAACAAAAAAGGAGGATATTGAGAAATTATTGAAAGATATTAAAGTACTTCAAGAATCTCATGAAAAGTAAAAGTCCCCTATACATATTTTGTACAGGGGACTTTATAATTATAGCCTTTCGAACTTATTTACACTCGTTAGAATAAGCTTTTGCAATTTTTATCTGATCTTCTTCAGATATTGAAAACTCACCATCTTCTATACGTTTTGAAAGTGTTGCACAACTCGCAAAAAATTCTGCATTAGCTGTTTCAGCCTTTTTAACACCATCTATAGCAAAGTAATACGTATCAACACCAGTAAGGTCTTTAAATAGTTTTATGCCCGTACCACTATGTACACGTTCCATAAAAATAGTATTGTTCAAATTAAAACCAGACAAGCCAGCGTCAGATGTCTTAAGAACACCTTTTTTAGGGTTTACAGGCTCAAAAATTCTATCTTCAATAACGATTTCAGATACCTCTTTACACTTCAATGAAGCGTTTTTGGTTTTACCTTTTTCGTTTACATAAGTAACCGTAACCCTCTTTGCAGTGGTGTCTCCACTAACATCCATAATATTACCGCCTTCTTGTTCTTGAGGAGAAAAACGCATAGAAATTTTACCTTCCATCTTTTCACCATCATCTGTAATAACATAACCTGATACTTTATCAATATTATTACCTTGAATAGCCTCTTTCTTTGCAATTTTTGCCAAAATAGGATCAACGGTATACCCTTCAGAATAAATACGCTCTCCAGAATCTTTGTCATAATTTAAAACATAACTTGCGTAATGTTTATCAAATGCATTTTTCTTCCCTTTCGTTATCCATTTCTTTTCTTCAGTCTCTAAAGCCATGTTTATATACTTCGATGCTGCTTCAAAATCTTCTTGCATCAAGGCTACATTATACAAGTTCATTACAATTCCCCAACCAACTTTTTTACCTGACTTACTAGATAAGTCATAATTAGTTAATTTCTCTTCCCAGTATGTCCTGTAAGATTGTAATTGCTCTTTTCCTGCTCTTAATTGCTCCAAATTGGTAAAAGCAGCTGCCGTTTCTTCTAAAGCAAGAACCTTAGCTTTAGTCTCATCTTCTAAACCTTCTGTCTTTTTATCTTTTATAAAATAGAACTTTTCAAATTCAGAATTTGACCTTATATCATAATCTTCATAAAGTATAGGTGCCAATTTCTTGGTCAAAAAATTATCGCCAAGGTTTTCTTTTAAATACTCTTGAACCAAATAAGGTGTTGCTTTCGCCTGATCATTATCATTGGTGACCAAATATTTCTCTTCTTCAGCAAACTTAAAATCAATGACTACAGGAATAATTGTACCCTGTGAATCTGCTTTTGGAAGTACCGGAATACGATTGTAGTGTACACTTTCTCCATTTAACATGGTCAGCACACTTATAGCTGCATCTGACTTAGGAACAATAGACACACTATAGGTTTCATTGGCTTTACTCCTAGATATTGTTAAATCTAGATCTCTTACGGATAACCCGTTTAAGGCAAAAAGAAAGTCTGGTGTACCTGTATCTGATGAAAAGCGCGTAAAGTCTTGAAACTGTAAAGCATTTTTAAATTCATCTTCAGTAAAGGGCAATACTGCATTCGTCGTATTTGCAAAAGCACCCATATATGTATTTACATTTTGGGGAACTGGTTTTTTTGCATAACTAGGAATAGCCACTTTAATATTCTTGCTTTTTGTAGATTGTGCAAAAATGGTCACTGTTCCAAAAAGAAACAATACTAGTAATGGTTTTTTCATAATTGATTGTTTATGTACTTAATTTAGTTGATTACTCTTTTTCTTGTATTGTAGATTTCAAGGTAGCTAGCACTGTAGCCATCGTTGAATTTCATATTACCATCGAACAACAACGATTTGTTTTCTTTTCTCCTCATCGTTTTATTAAGCTCATCATTGATCCATATTTTAAATCGAGACTTTTCTGTATGGGTTAAAGCCAAATTATAATGATAAGGTACTTTATCGAATATCTCGCCCAAGGTGTATAGACTTGCTAAATTGGCTTGTACATAAAATCGATATCCTTCATGGTTTTTATAATCCTCCGTTGTCTTAAAGTTCATAAAAATAGCGGTCAATTCTTTTACCTCATTATTGAATGCATCACGCTTTAAAATGTTCTTATCAAGTTGTTCTAGCTTTTTTATTCTTTTTTCAACCACTTTCGTTTCCTCTCCTGTAATTAATTTTTTCTGCTTAGAAATTCCGTAGAATCTAATAAAATCTTTGGTAAAGCTTAAATCGACCAGATTCTTCGAAAACTGATGAAAGTTACCAATGGCACTCGACATTATATTATCTGTTAAACTAGAAGCCAGTTCATTAGCTTTATTTGTGGCAATAATGTGAACATCTTCTGCCGGTAACTCTGAAGTAAAAGAACCTACAGTTTTACCAAACCGTAAAGTATCTGTTACAATCAACTTGTCTTTATGCGATACAGATAAACGAATCTCATACTCACTATTAATATTATAGATACCTTCTTTACCAGTATACTCATGAAATAGTACTACATCATCCATATCTAACTTTAATAAAAATCCATTTTCGTAAGGAATTTCAGATTTATGGTACTTACTAAAAGCATATAGTTTAGGTATTAGAGGACTATTACTGGGGTTATAGCTTAAATTACGAAGTTTTAAATCTTTAAGCGACAACCTATCCCCCCTGTAGTCGTAGGTGATAATTGATTTATTTTCAACTGCTGCAGATACACCATAAACCTCACAACTATTTGGTAATGGGTTGCTGGGATAATTATATTGATGAATTTGTAAATTATAACTGTTCGGGTTTTGTCCTGAACATAAACCTGCAAAAAGTAAAAAAAACAATATGGAATATCTCATTAAAAAGGCAGTCGTTGATTAATATGTTAATAAAACACAAATATTCAACGGTATAGTTAAGATAATATTTCAAAGATTTTTATCTACAACGGCATTGACTTGTAAAACCGTTTACTAGCCTTAACAATAGCCGTTAATTATTCTAAAAAGTATAGGGAATAATATTATTTCCATTACTTTTGCCTTACTTATAATGAATCTAAATAAAGATTGGAAACTACAGTCGCACATTTAAAAAGAGGTCAAAAGGGAATTATAAAAGAATTCACTGAAAACCTACTACCTATAAAACTACTAGAACTAGGTTGTTTACCGGGTAACGTTGTAGAATTAGTGCAAGTAGCTCCACTAAACGACCCTATCTATATCAATGTTAACGGATCACATATTGCCATTAGAAGAGAAATGGCATTACATATAGCACTTGATATTATTGAAGATAATACGGTTATATGAGCAAACAAATTAATGTAGCCCTTATCGGGAACCCGAACACCGGTAAAACATCGGTTTTTAATCAACTTACCGGGTTAAACCAGAAAGTGGGTAACTACCCAGGTATAACGGTGGAGAAAAAAGAAGGAATCTGTAAACTTCCACGAGGTGTAAAAGCCCATATATTAGATTTACCAGGTACGTATAGTTTAAACACAACTTCATTAGACGAAAGTGTTGCTGTCGAATTGCTTCTTAATAAAAATGATAAGGATCACCCAGATGTCGCTATTGTTGTTTCTGATGTAGAGAACCTAAAAAGAAACCTGCTACTTTTTACACAAATAAAAGACTTAAAAATACCCGCCATACTAGTCATTAACATGGCTGACCGTATGTCTCGCAAGGGTATTACCATTGATATTGAATTATTAGAAAAGAAATTAAACTCAAAAATTGCATTAGTTAGTACCCGTAAAGAAACGGGTATCGACAAACTTAGAGAGTTAATTGCCGATTACAAGAATTTACCTAAAACGCAAAATGTAGATATTTCTGTAATTGCGCCAGAATATTTTGAAAAACTTGCTACCGCATTCCCAAAAGAAGATGTGTACAAATTATGGCTGGTAATAACACAAGATGTCAATTTTATGCCTCTTGAGAAGACGCTATTTAAAGACGCCTCTTCATTTGCCACTAAATCTAAATCTGAATTAAAACGTCTTCAACAAAAAGAAACAATTTTAAGATACCAGTTTATTAATGGTATTTTAAAAGAAACTTATAAAGTTGATGTTAATGCCGCAAAAGGTTTTAGAGCAACTTTAGACAAAGTATTAACCCATAAAGTATTTGGTTACCTTATTTTCTTTCTAATACTATTGACCATATTTCAAGCGATTTATGGTTGGAGCGAATACCCAATGGATTTAATTGACGGATTCTTTGCATCGGCGACAGAATGGGTAAAAGACACCTTACCACCAGGGGTTTTTACTAATCTAATTGCTGAAGGTATTTTAGCTGGTATTGGTGGTATTGTTATTTTCATTCCGCAAATTGCATTCTTGTTCCTATTTATAGCCTTGTTAGAAGAAACAGGCTACATGAGTAGAGTTGTGTTTTTGATGGATAGGATAATGCGTCCATTTGGTTTAAGCGGTAAAAGTGTTGTTCCGTTAATATCGGGTACCGCTTGCGCCATACCTGCAGTAATGGCCACTAGAACCATTGAAAACTGGAAGGAAAGATTAATTACCATATTGGTAACTCCGTTTACCACCTGTTCTGCACGATTGCCGGTATACCTAATTATCATCGCATTGGTTATACCCGAAGGCAGCTTTCTAGGTTTGAGCTATAAAGCCCTTACATTAATGTCATTGTACTTAATGGGCTTTGGGGCAGCTATTTTATCGGCAGTAATATTAAACAAAATTCTTAAGATTAAGAGCAAATCTTTCTTCGTTGTTGAAATGCCGAATTACAAATTACCATTACTTAAAAATGTTGGCTATACCGTTCTTGAAAAGACTAAAAGTTTTGTTTTCGGAGCAGGTAAAATAATCTTGGCAATTTCAATTATACTTTGGTTTTTAGGTTCTAACGGATCTTCTGACGAATTTAAAAACGCAGAGACCATTGTAACCAACCGCGTAGAACAAGAAGGTTTCAGTACTAGTAGTGAAATATATTTTGAAACCCATCAAGATGGTTTTGATATAAATGCCCCTAACGCTTCAGACCAACAAAAAGAACTTGAAGAACGTGCTTTAGCACAAGAAATAGCAGGGTATAAATTAGAGCATTCTTATATGGGTCATATGGGTAAAGCAATAGAACCTATTGTAAGACCTTTAGGTTATGACTGGAAAATTGGTATTGCCGTCATCACCTCCTTTGCAGCTAGAGAAGTTTTTGTTGGCACATTGGCAACTATTTACAGCGTAGGTAATGATGAAGAAGAAACCATAAAAAACAGAATGGCTGCAGAAGTAAACCCTAGAACTCAAAAACCACTATTTAATTTGGCTTCTGGTGTTTCGCTACTTCTATTTTATGCATTTGCAATGCAATGTATGAGTACACTTGCTGTAGTAAAAAGAGAAACGAATTCTTGGAAATGGCCAGCGGGTCAGCTAGTATTTATGAGCCTATTTGCTTATATTGTAGCTTTAATAGCTTATCAATTATTAAAATAAAAAACACATGATACAACACATCTTAGTTTACATCACTTTAGCTATTTCTGTTGGTTATATAGTTACTAAATTTTTTATTCCAAAATCTATTTGGTCTAGCAAAAAAGAAAGTTCAAAGGCTTGCGGTCAAGATGGTTGCGGCTGTCATTAGGCTTTAGATTTTTGTTAAAATTTATTTAAAACGTTCACAACAGTTTCTAAAATTGTAACGTTACTTACATTGGTTCGTCTAGATTGCGTAAGAATAATCGAACCTATGAACACTAAATTACCTTTTCTAGCTTTTTTTACATTTCTAATTTTTAACCTATTTAACGCCAATGCACAGAGCTTAAGTGCAACCGTTATAGATAGTGTTAGCCAACAACCTATACCTTTTGCCACTATACAACTAAAAGATAAAGGTGTAATTACCAATGAAGAAGGTAAATTCAACTTCCTTTTAAACGAAACTATTACTGGGTCTGACTCCTTAACTATTTCATCTATTGGTTATAAAGCAGTTTCCAAACCCATATCTGAATTTACTAATACAAAAATAGTACTAGCGCCTAAATCGATTGAATTACGAGAGGTTATTGTATCAAACAAAAATTATACGGCCGATGAGATAATGGATTTCGTTGAAGATAATTTAGAAAAGAACTATACCAATAATCTCACTAAAAAAAGGTTATTTCATCGATCATCATATTTTGACCGATGGACCAAAAGTAATTTTAAGGTTAAAAAATCTTCTATAGATGTCTTAAACCAACAGTTTATTGATAGCATCATTTCGACTATACCTAAAAATGATGCTTATTATCAAGAATTAGTGGGTGATTTATATGGTAATTATGATGAAGAATCACAAAAATTAGATTTGTTAAAAGCGTCTAAATTGTACGATAAAAACACCACTCTTAATCAAGAAAAGATGGAAGAAAAATTTAACTCCATACTAAAGGAAAATGTAAAGCCTGGATCTTATTTCAAAATTAAATCCGGATTATTATCCTTTAAAATAGATGCTGATGAAGTCAATGAACTTTTTAAAGAAGACATAGACTCAACAGATGTAGCTGCATTAAATGCAGAACTCGAGAAAAAGAAAAAAGATAAAGAAGAACGGCAAAAAAACTTTGCATCTTGGAAAAGGAACAATTTAGGTTCCATATTAAATGGATTACCCACTCAAGATGGTAGCGATCTTAATTTTATACTCAAATCTAGAAAATACAACTATACTCTTAATGAATTCACCTATTTAGGCGATGACGCTGTGTATGTAATATCTTTTAAACCAGATGGATCAGCAGATTTTGAAGGTACATTATATATCAATGCAGACGATTTCGCTGTAATACAAATAGATTACAGCAATGTAAAACCCGTTAGTAAGCTTAGTTTATTAGGAATCTCGACCAATAAATACTTATCTAAAGGAAAAATAATATATAATAAAAGCGCCAATGGTCATTACAGTTTACACTATTACGAATCTGAGATAGGCGAACGTTTTGGTATAAAAAGACCTTTAAAGATTTTTGAAAAAAATAGAATTGTAAAAGGTAGAAATAAGCAGAACGAATTATCTGGAGATATGGATTTCGTATTTATAAATGTTGTGAAAAATGAAATAATCGTTTTTGAATCAGAAAATATTAGTCAAGCTACTTTTGATGGATTTACAGAAAATAATACCATACTACCCATCTACATGCCTAAATATGACCCAACATTCTGGGAAGGGTATGCCATTATGGAACCGAATACAGCGATTAAAGAATTTACAGCTACTTCTGCAGAGTAAGTTAAATCAAGTTCTTAATAAAACTATAGAATAATAACCCCCAGCCTACTACTAAAAAGAGTCCGCCAAGAGGGGTTATAGGACCTAAGATTTTTATTTTTTTTCCTTTGGATGCAGATATACATAATCCGTAGATACTAAAAGAAAATAAGATGACTCCAATAATTAGACAATAGATAATAGCTTTCTCTAGACCAGTTTCTAGATTAAGATTAAAGCTCAGCATTAAAATTAATAGCGCGTGATACATTTGATATTTTACTCCCGTTTCAAAACTATTCAATTGATCCGCTGTAAATGTTTTCTTAAGTAAATGTGCACCAAAAGCACCAAATACTACAGCTAACAAACCCAACAAAGCTCCTACCAATTGCGCTACTAAAACCATAACTTTTTATTTCAAAGATACTGTCATCTACTTTTAATTCATAAATTTCAGAAACCATTATTGAATAAAAATGAAAACGTATCTATCTCTTCACTTAATAGGAATAATTCTATTGTGTAGTTGTGGTTCTGCGAAAAGTACCACGAAAGACAAATCATCTTTAGATACTGAATTAAGAGAAAAGAATAGAGCTAATGTTTCGCTATTGCAACGCATAAGGCAAAAGCCAGGGGTGGTGCTACAGAACAATGTTCCCATTTTGAATAAAACAACAAACTCATTCGATTCTGGCGGAAATCAAGAACCACTATATGTTTTAAATAATCAAATAATTGGAAATTCATTTCATTCGGTCAACGAACTGATAGATAGTTATAATGTGAAGAAAATAGTTATACTATCTGGCGCAGATGCTGCAGGGTACGGAACCCAGGGTTCTAATGGGGTAATTAAGATAACGAGTTATTAATTGTGATTAATTTAAACTAATATTCATCTCCATATTAGAATTTACAGTAAATACGCATTCTGTATATTTTGGAGGACCGAACATTTTCATTTTCCCTTTTGAAAAAGCAATTTGCTCTTTTGGTATACCTAGCATATTGGTATCTAGGTTCTTATTACCATTGGCATCATGAAAAATAGCGATAGCATAATCACCTTCAGGTAAATCTGTAATATCAAAAGCTGTTTTGCCTTTCACTGCTTTCTCCGATCCAGATTTGTAGACTTTATCGAATTTTAAAAAAGAACCTTCATCATTATAAACAGCAAAACAGATATTTCCTTTTTCAGAGGCAACTCCGTCAATATTTAAACTAAGATTATGTTGTGCGAAAAGACCGGTAGACATTAATGATATAATCAATAATACGAATAGATTCTTTTTAATCATGGGTGCTATTTAAAATCAAAAAAAGTTTTATTACTTCAACGATGTTATAAATTTTAATTACGCTGTTCTAATTGGGTTCACTTAAAGCACTTGTTTTAGCGCTAAGTTTCTGAAATAATTGAACAGTTTCAACGGAATCTTTTAGGTTAAAGTATACATAACTCGAATCTTTATAAACCAACTTTACTTTATTCTGATTGATATTATCTACAAATACATGTACCTTTTTATCCGTCAAAGAATCTTTAAATTCTCTAAAGACACCTTTCTCTTTTTCTAAGGCAGAGAAACCATGTAAGCGTTGCATTGGCGGAATTCTTTCTACAAATACCACACTATCCAATTCATTTAGGGGAATTTCAATATTATAAAAACCCGAGCGTAGACCAAGACTTATTTCATCATTAGTTACCCAGTTCTTTACATGAAGTATTAAAACGGCTGCACAACCTATAATCGTTAATATTAACGTTATTGTCCAGATCCAATTTTTCTTAGAAGAATGCATAAAAATTTAAAGTATCAAGTTAAGAATACTATTGCCTTAAACGCTAAAATTGGTATTAAATTATTACATCGCAAAAACACTTTGACCCTAACCTAGACCAACGTCTAAGGTCATCATGATTATGAAGCCGCCAATGAAGCCCATAGTGGCAATATCAGTGTATTTATCTTGCTGTGTTTCTGGTATTACCTCCTCTACTACAACAAAAATCATTGCGCCAGCAGCAAATGAAAGTGCATAAGGTAAAATAGGTTGAAAAGTCATGACTGCCCATGCACCTAAAACAGCAGCAACAGGTTCTACAAGTGCAGATGCCTGACCAAACATAAAACTCTTTGTTCTACTTAAACCATGTCTTCGTAATGGCATAGCTACAGCGAAACCTTCTGGAAAATTCTGTAAACCTATACCTAGTGCCAATGCAACGGCACCACCAATAGATGCACCGTCAAAACCAGCGGCTACTCCGCCAAAAAGAACACCTACCGCCAAACCTTCTGGTATGTTATGTAGCGTAATTGCTAATGTTAACAAAGTGGTTCTGTGCCAAGGCGTCTTCACCCCTTCTGCTTCGCTTTCCTTAAAATTGATATGTAAATGCGGTAAAATTTTATCCAATCCGAAAATGAACATGGCTCCTAGAAAGAAACCAATCGCCGCAGGTATCACTTTTACAAAACCTTCACCAGGGCTCATTTCTATACCCGGTGCCAATAAGCTCCAAAAACTAGCCGCAACCATAACTCCACCAGTAAAACCTAACATTCCATCTAAGACAGCACGGTTCATTGTTTTAAAGAGAAAAACCAAAGCGGCACCGGCTGCAGTTAGTCCCCATGTAAATAATGTCGCATAAAACGCAGCCAAAACTGGGTCTATCGATTCAAAATACGCTATAATTTCATCCATAATTTTAAAAATTATTCAGTTAAAAACTACTCTTCATCTACTATCTCTAAAAATAAATTCGTTGCAATTTGTTTGGATATTCTGATAGACCCTGACCGTGTAGAAATAGTTACGGAACCATCAAACTCTTCGATTTCCAATATTTTAAAAGTATCGCCCAGGGCAATTTTATTCTTATCTAAAAACTTTAAAAAAGCTGCCGAAGAATCATTGACTCCTACACAAACCCCTTGACTACCCACAGGTAATTCGCTAATTAATTTCTTCACAGATTTAGTAAATACTCCGTCTTTATTTGGTATCGGGTCTCCGTGCGGATCTACTTTTGGAAATCCTAGATGGGCATCTAATTTATCTATTAAAGCATCACTCTTTATATGTTCTAATTGTTCGGCCACTACGTGTACCTCATCCCAAGAAAAATTTAATTTGTCTACCAAAAACACTTCCCATAAACGGTGTTTTCGAATTATAGAGAGTGCTACCAGCCTTCCTTTCTCAGAAAGTGACACTCCTTGGTACTTTTTATAGTTCACCAAAGACTTTTCTGCCAACTTTTTAATCATGTCGGTAACTGACGACGGTTTCGTTTTCATCTGCTCAGCTATTGCATTAGTAGCAACAGACTTACTATTGAACTCGCTTAAATGATAAATAGCTTTAATGTAATCTTCTTCAGATAATGTCATGTTAAAACAATATAAACACAAAAATACATTTTTATACGTAAAAACAATTTTTTAGCTTTGTCTAAAATTATATTTAGATGATTAAAATTATATTTTTCGCTTGCTCTATTTTATCTTTCGGTATTATAAGTGCGCAAAATTCTACCATATCTGGCACAGTTTCATCAAAAGACGGATCAGAAGCATATGTAAATATTTACTTAAAAGGAACCGAAATTGGCACTGCATCAAATGAAGACGGTCAATACACCTTAAAAAACATTCCTTCAGGAAAATACACGCTAATAGCTTCTACAATTGGCTTCGAGAAATATTACAAAACTATTACAATTGCTAAGGGCGAAGATCAAATACATAATATCAGCTTATCACCGTCTACCGAATCTTTAGATGAAATGGTCGTTACCGGTACCTTAAAACCTGTAAGCAGATTAGAAAGTCCCGTACCCGTAGAAGTATACAAACCAAATTTTTTCAAGAAAAACCCTACGGCTAGTATTTTTGAAGCTTTGCAAAACGTAAATGGTGTTAGACCACAAATTAATTGTAATGTATGTAATACAGGTGATATTCATATTAATGGTTTAGAAGGTCCGTACACCTTAGTTCTTATTGACGGTATGCCCATTGTTAGTGGTTTGGGAACTGTCTATGGTTTATCTGGTATACCCAACTCCCTAATTGACCAAATTGAAGTTGTAAAAGGACCCGCTTCTACATTATATGGTAGTGAAGCCGTTGGCGGACTCATAAATATCATCACAAAAAATAACCTGTCTGCACCCGATTTTTTCGCGGATAGTTTTGTTACCTCATGGGGAGAATTTAATTTAGATGTTGGAACAAAATTCAATGTTGGTAAAAAAACTAATGTGCTCTTAGGAGCCAACTATTTCAAGTATGACAACCCTATTGATAATAACGGAGATAATTTTACAGACCTAACCTTACAAGAGCGAATTTCAGTTTTTCAAAAGTGGAATTTCACTAGAAAAAACTCTCGAATTCTTTCGTTAGCCGGACGCTTTTTTTACGAAGATAGATGGGGTGGCGAAATGCAATGGACTCCAGAATTTAGAGGAGGAGATGAAATTTACGGAGAAAGCATTTACACCCGTAGATGGGAAGTTTTAGGTAAGTATCAATTACCTACCGAAGAGAACATGATGCTTTCTTTTTCATACAATGACCACAAACAAAATTCTGTTTATGGAGATGTGCCCTATTTAGCAGATCAACGTATAGGTTTTACACAATTAACATGGGACAAAACCGTAGGTAAACATAGCCTTTTAGCAGGTACTGCATTGCGTTATAATTATTACGATGACAACACCCCGGCAACCTTAAATGTCGATGGTAATGGCAACCAGCCAGACGAAGTTGTAATACCGAGTTTATTTGTACAAGATGAAATAGCCTTTGATAAAAAGCATTCTTTACTTTTAGGTGGTCGTTACGATTATGATGACCGACACGGTAACATTTTCACACCCAGAGGTGCATATCGTTTTAAATTCACCGATAATGATATAATTCGCCTAAACGCTGGTACAGGTTTTAGAGTGGTTAATCTATTTACCGAAGATCACGCTGCATTAACGGGATCGCGAGATGTTATTATCGCAGAAGAATTGAAACCAGAGCGTTCGTTTAATGTTAACCTAAATTACTTAAAGAAAATTTATGCTGACAATGGCACTTTTGTAAGCTTAGATGCCTCTGTATTTTATACAAATTTTCAGAATGTGATTATCCCTGATTATGACACCAATCCTAATCAGATCATATATGATAATTTAAACGGAACTTCAATTTCAAAAGGAATAAGTGCCAATCTAGACGTGGCTTTCTACAACGGATTAAAATTCATGGTAGGTGGTACTTTACAGAATGTGAGCAATACTGAAGACGGAGTAAAAGAAAGGCAAATTCTTACGGAAAGCTATTCTGCAAACTGGAGTGTTAGCTATGATATTCGTACTTGGAATTTGTCAGTTGATTATACAGGAAATTTATACGGACCGATGCGTTTACCAACTTTAGGCGAAAGTGATCCTAGAAGCGATTTTTCACCAGCGTGGAGTATTCAAAACATTCAATTTACCTATGATGGATTAAAGAATTTCGAGTTCTATGGCGGAGTCAAAAACTTATTAGATTGGACCCCTAATAGAGGAAATCCGTTTATAATAGCACGTGCAAATGACCCATTTGATAAAGAAGTTACTTTTGATACCAATGGTAATGCAGTTGCGACACCAAACAACCCAAATGCATTAACTTTTGACCCATCATACGTTTACGGACCTAACCAAGGTATAAGATCATTTTTTGGGTTACGTTACACGTTGAATTAAGCACAAAAACCAACTGCTATTTCGTATTTTTGAAATTCTCAGTATTTAATACCTGAGCAAAGTTAAAAAATACATGACCGAATACGATTATATCATTATTGGCGCAGGCGCATCTGGCTTACTACTAGCTGATGCCATGCTTAATGATTCGTTTTTTAATGATAAGAGGGTATTACTTCTTGACAAAGACCCCAAAAACAGCAATGATAGAACATGGTGTTTTTGGGAAGAAGGCGATGGTCAGTTTGAAACTATCGTTCATAAAAGATGGCATTCTATTCACTTTCAAGGTGAAGACGTTCTTAAAAGAACAGATATCAATCCGTATTCCTATAAAATGATCAGGAGTATTGATTTCTACGATCATTATTTAGGTCGAATCAAAGAATCATCTAATATCACTTTTGTTCAAGAAGGTATGGTAGACATAAAGGAGTCCGCCACTGAGGTTACTGTAAAAACTACGAATAACACGTATTCTGGTAAATACATATTCAATAGTCTTTTTGATTATAAAATGGCAACTGGGCAAAAAAAATATCCGGTATTGCAGCAGCATTTTGTGGGATGGGTGATTAAAACTGAAAAGCCTATTTTCAATGCCAATGAAGTTACTTACATGGATTTTTCCATCCCTCAAAAAGGAAATACCCGTTTTATGTATGTACTACCCTATTCAAATGACACTGCGTTAATTGAATACACATTGTTTTCAGAACAATTATTACCTAAAGCCGAATATGAAGCTGCTATAAAAAAATATATAGTAAAACGTTTTCAATGTAAAACTTATGAGATTATTGAAAAGGAAGCGGGTAGCATACCAATGACAGCTTATGACTTTAGAAAGCACCATACCAATAGAATTAGATATATAGGTACCGCAGGCGGATGGGCAAAACCAAGCACAGGCTACACCTTAATGAGTACTGCAAATAAGATTCCGAAATTAATTGAACTTATAAAACAAGGGAAGCCGCTTCAAAAACTGAAATTAAAAAATAAGTTCTGGTTTTATGACATGCTCTTTTTAGATGTTTTGCATCATAATAATGGTAACGGACATGCCATTTTCGAGTCTATTTTTAAATCTTTAAAACCGCAAATGGTATTTAAATTTCTTGATGAAATAACAAGTTTAAAAGAAGATATCATTTACATAAATTCTTGTCCTAAAACTCCATTTATAAAAGCGTTATTTAGAAGATTATTTTAAACCGTTCTATTCATAAGGTTTTCGCCGAATTGTTTTAACAAATCTTTGTTTTCAAGCTCTATTTCCATTTCATCCAATACTTCAAATGCTTTAGCGGTGTAGTCTGAAATAGCAACTTTAGTAGCCTTATCTGCTTCTGTTTTTTCAAAAATTGAGCGCACTGCACTTACTTTAGATTCTGATTCTTTTGGCTGAATAGAGTATAAATGCTCTAATTCTTGTTTCATTATTTCAGAACCAGAATTCAATGCTTTTAGATATAAATACGTTTTCTTATTCTCAATAATATCGCCACCGACTTGTTTACCGAACGTTTCTGGATCACCAAATACATCTAAATAATCATCTTGTAATTGAAAGGCAATACCAAGATTTAGTCCAAAACTATACATTTGCTCTTGCGCAGTATCTGAAGCACCCGCTACAATAGCTCCCATTTTAAGGGCTGCAGCAACAAGAACAGCGGTTTTGTACTCGATCATTTTTAAATATTCAGGTAACATTACATCGTCTCTTGTTTCAAAATCGACGTCATATTGTTGCCCTTCGCAAACTTCTAATGCTGTTTTACTAAACAATTTGGCAAGATCTCTAAATATATTAGGCTCATAGTTTTCAAAAAGTTGATATGCCATAATTAACATCGCATCACCAGATAGAATACCAGTATTTATATCCCATTTTTCATGAACGGTAGTTTGCCCTCTACGAACAGGTGCATCATCCATAATATCATCATGCACTAAAGAAAAATTATGAAACACCTCAATAGCTACTGCAGCATCTAAAGCTTTCTTAAAATCACCTTTAAAAATTTCAGCGGTCATCAATACCAGAACTGGTCTTAAGCGTTTTCCGCCTAAACCAAGAATATATGTAATGGGTTCATAAAGGTTTCTAGGTTCCTTTGTAATTTTCATTGAGTCCAAATACGCAATAAACTCTTCTCTATATTCAGTAATAGTATGCATTCCTCGCAATTTTTTTCAAAAATACGTCGTATTTTATAAACGTTTCTTTTAAAAAATCATTAGAACCAAAATAATCTCCTAACGGTGTAAAACGATTCATATAATCTTGCAACATTAAAAAATTGTAAAACTTTGGAAACTTTTTAAGTTTTTAAAGTTTCCTGATGTATATTTGCAGCCGTTATGAAAGAAAAAATTAGAGATACAGCATCACAGCTTTTCTTGGAACATGGTTTTAAGAGTATTACCATGGACGATATCGCCAATGAAATCGGTATGTCTAAAAAAACCATTTACAGCGAGTACAGTAATAAGACTTCGTTAGTAGAAGATTGCGTAATGAACAAGTTTTGTCATTTAAGCGATGGTATTGACCTAATTATAGCGATGGAGAAAAACGCTATTGAAGAATTGTATGAGATTAAAAAGTATGTAATGTCTCATTTAAATGATGAAAAAAGCTCTCCTCAGTTCCAATTAATGAAATACTATCCGAAAATTCATAAAAACCTGAAGTTAATGCAATTCGATAAAATGCATAAATGCATATTATTGAATGTTGACCGAGGTTTAGAACAAGGCTTGTTTAGAGATAATATAAATCCGGAATTTGTTGCTCGTATATATTTTACTGGCTTAAATAGTATAAAGGACCAAAACATGTTTCCATTAGAACAATTTCCAATAGGGAAACTAATGGACTCATTTTTAGAATATCATATTAGGGGTATTGTAACACCAAAAGGAAAAACCATATTAAATAACATCATCAATTCAAATCAAGAATAAATGCGAAATCAATTATTAATCTTAATCACTATTCTAAGTATTAGTTTAGGATATTCACAAGAGCAAACCTATTCATTTACGTTAAAAGAAGCGATTCAATTTGCGCTAGAAAATAACTATTCGGCGATAAATGCAAATAGAGATATCATAGATGCCCAAAAGCAAAAATGGGAAACTATAGCAGGCGGACTTCCTCAAATTAACGGATCGGTTGGGTACTCAAATCAATTAAAGCAACCTGTTACTTTATTACCAGCAGAATTGGTAGGTGGTACAGCAGGTGAATTTATACCTGTAGTTTTCTCTCAACCACAATCAGCAACGGCTACCGCAACATTGACCCAACAAATTTTCGATGGCTCATATATTGTAGGTGTACAAGCAACAAAAGCATTTTTAAGTTACAGCGACAACAACAAAGAGAAAACAGAATTAGATGTTAGAAAACAAGTTGTTGAAGCTTACGGCAATGTACTTTTAGCAGAAGAAAGTATAGAAATCTTAGAGAAGAATAAAAGCACTCTCGAAAAAAATCTCTTTGAGACTTCTAAGTTATTTGAAAATGGCCTTGGAGAAGAAGAAAGTGTTGATCAACTTCAAATTACCTTATCATCTATAGAGAATCAATTGCAAAATGGGCTTAGACTAAAAGATATTACATTACAAATGTTGAATGTAAGTATGGGTCTAGACCTAAATGCACCAACACAATTACAAGAAAACCTAGAAGACCTTACCATGTCAAAAATGGATTTAGGTATTCTTGGTGTCGACTTTAATATTAATGATAATGTAGATTACAAACTTGCCGAGAATTTAAACGAACAACGCTTTTTTGAATGGAAATTAGCGAGAAGTCGTGCACTACCAACATTGAATGCCTATATAAACTATGGCAGTTCTGCATACTCAGAAAGCTTCGATTTCTTCAGCGGAGATCAACAATGGTTCGATTCTTCTATTTTAGGTTTTGACTTGAACATACCAATATTCAGTTCATTCAAAAGAAGTGCAAGTACGCAACGTGCTAAAATTGCTTTAGAAAAAGCAAAAACACAATTAACCGAAGCTGAACAACAAATTAGATTACAGTTAGAAAATGCTAAAAACAATTATACACTGGCGATTGATAATTACGAAACTGCAAAGCAAAACCTAACACTATCTGAACGTATAGAAAACAAAAATCAAATCAAGTATAAAGAAGGTCTTGCTACAAGTTTTGAACTAAGACAAGCACAAACACAATTATACACTACCCAACAAGAATACTTACAATCAATGGTAGAGGTAATTAATAATAAGACCGAACTAGAAACCATTTTAAATACAAAAGACTAAATAATCAATCATTAAAAATACAATCATGAAGAAAATACTAGTTTTATTAATTGCGACCATTGGCTTATACTCATGTGGCGGTGGTGAGCAATCAGTAACAGATATTATAGCTCAGCAAGACCTTGAGGCGATAAGAGCTAAAAAAAATGATATTACCTCACAACAAAAACTGATTGATGCACAACTAAAATCTTTAGATTCTGCAATAGCCGTTTTAGGTAATGAAGAGAAATTACCGTTGGTAAATACATTGACAGCTAAAAAAGAGCTGTTTAACCACTACCTAGAATTACAGGGTGATGTATCTACCAAACAAAATGTATTGATCTACCCAGAAATGGCGGGTACTTTACAAAGAGTTTATGTTAAAGAAGGTGACAAAGTTTCTAGAGGGCAGGTATTAGCCACTATTGACGATGGCGGTATGTCCAGCCAAGTAAGTCAATTGAAATCTCAAGCTGCTTTAGCAAAAACGACTTTTGAGCGTCAAGAGCGTTTATGGAATCAGAATATAGGTTCAGAAATTCAATTTTTACAAGCTAAAACCAATTATGAAGCTGCAGAAAATATGGTTTCTCAAACGCAGAGCCAATTGGGGAAATCAACTATAAGAGCACCTTTCTCGGGTATTATTGACAATGTAATTAAAGATCAAGGTACTGTAGTTGCCCCTGGTCCAGGTTCAGAGGTATTTCGTATCGTAAATCTATCTGATATGTATATTGAGGTAGAAGTGCCAGAATCATATTTAGGTAGTGTCGCAAAAGGCAAAGAGGCTTTGGTATATTTTCCAGTATTAGGTGATAGCATCATTACTAAAATTAGACAGACAGGCAATTTTATCAATCCTTCGAATAGATCTTTCGAAGTTGAAATACCTGTACCGAATAAAGAAGGTAAGATTAAACCGAATCTCTCTGCCAAGGTCGCTATTAACGACTATACAAGTGAAGATGCTATATTAATACCGACTAGTATAATTTCAGAAAATGCAGATGGTGAGCAGTATGTATTCGTTGCAGAAGAGCCTAATGCAGATGGTGAGGCGTTGGTAAAAAGAAGCGTAATTATTACTGGTAAAACACAAGGTGCGAATATTGAAGTATTATCTGGTTTAGCAGATGGCAACCAAATTATTAAAGAAGGTGCTAGAAGTGTAAAAGATGGTCAAAAAGTAAAAATCAAAAAATAAAGATCGATGAGCAAAGTACAAAAGAACGCCGATAAGGAATTCGGTTTATCGTCTTGGGCCATTGATAACCCTTCGGTTATTTATGTGATGATTGCCATTTTTCTTTGGTTAGGATTTAGCGCCTATATGGCAATGCCTAGAGAAGATTTTCCTGAAATCATAGAGACCAAAATCTACATTAGCACACCTTACCCAGGTAACACTGCTGAAGATATTGAAAAGCTAATTACAGACCCTTTAGAAGATCGGTTAAAGAATATAAGTAATGTGGTAGAAGTTACCTCAACTTCTCAAGAAGATTACGCTATTTTAACCATTGAATTTGATGAAGAGATTACTGTTGAACAGGCCAAGCAAAAAGTAAAAGACGAAGTAGACAGTGAAAAAGCGAGTGAAGACTGGCCTACTTTTAACGGTGCAAAGGTAGAACCAAATGTGTTCGACCTGAATTTCTCTGAAGAAGTGCCTATAATGAATATCAATTTTACAGGTGATTACCCTGTGGAAAAGTTGAAAGAGTTTGCCGAATATTTACAAGATGAAGTAGAAGACCTACCAGAAATTAAGCAAGCAGATATACGTGGTGCACAAGATCTAGAAGTTGAAGTTGGTGTTGACATCTATAAAATGATGGCCGCAAAAATCAGTTTCCAAGATGTAATCAGTGCTATTAGCAATGGAAATATGACGATGTCTGCCGGTAATTTAAAAACCGTAGGGCAAAGACGCACCATTCGTATTCTAGGAGAAGTAGAGGACCCCAAAGAATTGAACAACTTCGTAGTTAAATCTGAAAATGGTGCTGTATATCTAAAAGATATTGCGACCATTAACTTTCAAGCAAAAGACAAAACTACATATGCTCGAGAATTTGGCGAAAATGTGGTTATGCTCGATGTAAAAAAGAGAGCAGGTAGAAATTCTATTTCTGCCGCAGATAAAATCAAAGAATTGGTAAAGAAAGAGAAAGCCGATTACTTTCCGCCAGATTTAAATATTTCCATTGCCAATGATTCTTCTACTAGAACACTGAATCAAGTAGATGACTTGGTAAATAACATCATCTTCGGTATTATTCTAGTAGTAACCGTACTAATGTTCTTCTTAGGCTTTAGAAATGCACTATTTGTTGGTTTCGCTATACCGATGTCAATGTTCATGTCATTTGTTATATTATCATGGCTTGGCTATACCTTAAACACAATGATCCTTTTCGGTATGATCATGGGGCTTGGTATGCTAGTAGATAACGGTATTGTAGTTGTTGAAAATGTATACCGATTAATGGATGAAGGCTTGTCAAGAACCGAAGCTGCAAAAAAAGGTATCGGTGAAATAGCATACCCAATTATCATATCGACAGCCACAACTGTGGCCGCGTTTGTACCATTAGGGCTTTGGCCTGGTATTTTTGGGCAGTTTATGATCTACTTCCCTATTACTCTTTCTGTGGTTTTAGGATCTTCATTATTCGTGGCAATTTTCATGAATTCTATGTTGGTATCGAAATTCATGAGTACCGATGAAAAAGAACTTACTTTAAAACAATTGATTAGAATGAGTGTTATTCTAGGTGGTCTAGGAGCATTAATACTAATTTTTGGTGGAGCAATGCGTGGTTTAGGTTCTGTACTTATACTTACTGCCATCATGTTTTGGGCATATAAATACATTATTAAAGGTTCTGCTATTAAGTTCCAAAAGAATACAATGGCACGTTTTGAAAATTGGTATGAGCGTCGTTTAAAGCACGCACTAAAAGGCAGCAATGTATACTGGTATTTTGGTATCACTTTTTTAATGTTGATCGGTGTATTTATGCTATTTGGTATGTCTGTTGGTAGCGGTCGTACAAAAATTGAATTCTTCCCAGATAATAAACCAAATGAAATCTATGTATATGTAGAATACCCTGAAGGTACTTCTATTGAAAAGACCAATGAGATTACTAAACAGGTAGAAAATCAGGTGTACGCAATCATGGATGATGATATGTACAAGAATGAAAAGGGTGAAAACTTTATGATGGCATCTGCTGTTTCTGTAGTAGGTGAAGGTGCCGGTAATCCACTTACCGATGGTGGTTCGTCTGCCGAAATGCCACATAAGGGTAAGGTAACCGTAAACTTTAGCGAGTATAAATTTCGTAATGGTTTAAATACCGAAGATATTCGTGGTCGTGTGCAAGCTGCATTACAGGGCATTTATCCTGGTGTTGCCATATCGGTAGAGAAAGATGCCAACGGTCCGCCAGCAGGTTTCCCAATTAACATTGAGCTTGAAGGTAATGATTATGATGAGCTGATTAATACTGCCGAAGACATTAAAAACTTTATCAATACTAAAAATATTGCTGGTATTGAAGAATTGAAGATAGATGTAAACAAGGGCAAACCAGCCATGCAAGTGATTGTAGATCGCGAAAAAGCGGGTGAATTAGGTGTTGCCGTTGGTCAAGTTGGTAACCAGTTAAGACGCTCTATTTTTGGTGAAAAAGCAGGTGTTTACAAAGAAGATGGTGAAGATTATGATATCAACATCAGATTCAATGAAGATTTGAGATACAATAAAAGTGCCCTATTCAATCAGAATATCATTTTTAGAGATCCTTCTAACGGACAAATTAAGGAAATTCCGATTTCTGCAGTGGCAACCGAGAAAAATACATCTGGTTATAGTGCTATTAAACACCGCGACGGTAAACGTGTGGTAACTATATATTCAGGATTAAAACCTGGCTTTACTGATGCCGGTGCAATTGTTGCCGAAATTCAAAATGAAATGGGAAGTTTTGATGGAACTCCCGCTACCGTTAAAATTGATTATACAGGTCAATTAGAAGAACAAGCTAAGCAACAAGCTTTCTTAGTAGGTGCCTTTTTCTCAGGATTAGGATTGATTATGCTTATTCTAATTTTCCAATTTGGTGGTATATCTAAACCATTGATCATTATGATCGCCATTTTCTTAAGCTTTATCGGCGTATTTGGAGGATTGATGATCACCGGATGGTCTTTCGTAATTATGATGACCATGATGGGTATTATATCATTAGCCGGTATTGTAGTAAATAACGGAGTGGTACTCCTAGATTACACCCAAATTCTAATAGATCGTAAAAAAGTACGTCTTGGTATAGAAGACAGTGATCTTTTAACCATGGATGATGCAACAGATTCAATGATCGTAGGTGGTAAGGCGAGATTACGTCCAGTAATATTAACTGCCATAACCACGGTATTAGGACTAATTCCATTGGCTATTGGTCTAAACATTGATTTCTTTGCCCTGTTCTCAGAGTTTAACCCACATATTTATATAGGTGGTGACAACGTAATTTTCTGGGGGCCATTGGCATGGACTGTAATCTTCGGTTTATTGGTTGCTACCTTCTTAACGTTAATAATTGTACCAGTACTATTCAACATAGTATATCGAATTAAGGTTAAGTTCAGCACTTTTGGTAATAAGAGAAATGATCAAAACGAACAACTTGAAAGTGTAGCCTAATCCACTTTAAGTTAATTGCATAAAAAAAGCCCGTATCAATTTTGATACGGGCTTTTTAATTGAGTTAGTTAGTTTACTTATTACTAACAACAGGATCTTTTGCATTTGCTTTAGAAACACTTGCTATTCTATTGTTATCAAAACTTACTTCACTTTTTACATCATCTTCCCAAAATAACCACTTACCGGTTCTAACACCGTTCTCATAGTTACCCATAGCAATCTTATCTCCTTTTTCGTTGAACATTTTCCATTCACCTTCTAACTTCTCATTTAAAAAGTAACCTTCTTGAGATTTTTCTCCATTTGCGTGAAAGTACGTTGCTTTTACCTTATCTCCTTCTTTTTCAAAAGTAGAATCAACTTGAGCATAAGCTCCGAACGACAATGCCATTACAGCTATAATTAAGAATTTTTTCATGATATATTTTTTTTGGGATTATTATTTTACAATACTCTAACGAGATAAAGATACAATTATTTTGCAATTAATCAATGTTTAGGTAACTTTTACATAACATTAAATTTACATTGAAATTGTATTTACCTGTTTTTAAGATAGTTAAGTAAAATTCAAATTAATATCAACCAAACCGGTCATCCTATAAAACGTGTCTTTAATATAGACCTATAATGAAATAGACTTCTTAAATTTGCCCTTTCATTAAAGCACATGTTATGTATAGAAGCCATTCCTGCGGGGAATTAAGAGAATCACATATTGGTACAACAGTTATCCTATCTGGGTGGGTTTCCAAAACAAGAGACAAAGGTTTCGTTGTTTGGGTAGATTTACGTGATCGTTATGGTATTACACAACTCGTACTTGATGAAGACCGCACAAATGCTGAGCTATTAGAGCAGGCAAGAAATTTAGGTAGAGAATTTGTTATTCAAATAAAGGGTGAGGTTATTGAAAGAGCTTCAAAAAATGCTAACATCCCAACAGGTAATATTGAGGTTTTAGTTTCCGAATTGACAATTTTAAACGAATCTAAGACTCCGCCGTTTACTATTGAGAATGAAACCGATGGTGGTGAAGACCTACGTATGAAATATAGGTATTTAGACATCCGTAGAAATCCTGTAAAAAACAATCTTATTTTTAGAAGTAAGGTAACTATGGCCGTTCGTAAGTTTTTATCTGGCGAAGGTTTTATAGAAGTGGAGACGCCGTATTTAATAAAATCTACTCCAGAAGGTGCTCGCGATTTTGTGGTACCAAGCCGTATGAACGAAGGTCAGTTTTATGCGCTACCGCAATCGCCACAAACATTCAAGCAGTTGCTAATGGTTGGTGGTTTAGATAAATACTTTCAGATCGTAAAGTGTTTTAGAGATGAAGATTTACGTGCCGATAGACAGCCAGAATTTACGCAGATAGATTGCGAAATGGCCTTCGTTGAGCAAGAAGATATTCTTAATGTTTTCGAGAACTTAACCAAGTACCTTTTAAAAGAGGTAAATGGTGTTGAGATCGATTCTTTCCCGAGAATGACGTATGATGATGCTATGGCTAAATACGGTAACGATAAGCCAGATATTCGTTTTGGAATGGAGTTCGCTGAATTAAACGCTATTGCAAAACATAAAGAATTTGGAGTTTTCAATTCATCTGAACTAGTCGTTGGTATTGCTGTGCCAGGTGCTGCTTCATATACTAGAAAAGAGTTAGATGCCTTGGTCAACTGGGTTAAGCGCCCACAAATTGGCGCTAACGGAATGGTTTACGTAAAATGCAATGAAGACGGAAGCTTTAAATCGACCGTTGATAAATTTTACGACCAAGACGATTTAGCCAAATGGGCAGAAGCAACAGGCGCCAAACCAGGTGATCTTATATGTGTACTTTCTGGTGATGCCAATAAAACAAGAACACAGTTAAGCGCCTTAAGAATGGAAATGGCAACTAGATTAGGGTTAAGAAAACCAAACGAATTCGCACCATTATGGGTTGTTGATTTCCCATTATTGGAGCTTGATGAAGAAACTGGACATTACCACGCAATGCACCACCCATTTACTTCTCCAAAACCAGGTCAGTTAGAATTATTGGATACTGATCCAGGTGCTGTACGTGCAAACGCTTATGATCTTGTATTGAACGGAAACGAAATAGGCGGTGGTTCTATTCGTATTCACGATAAAGATATGCAAGCAACTATGTTCAAACATTTAGGTTTTACACCAGAAGAGGCAAAAGCACAATTCGGATTTCTAATGGAAGCTTTTCAATACGGTGCACCACCACATGGCGGATTAGCATTTGGTTTGGATAGATTGGTAGCAATTTTAGGCGGACAAGAAACCATTAGAGATTTTATTGCATTCCCTAAAAACAATAGTGGACGTGATGTAATGATTGATGCTCCTGCACCTATTGATAATGCACAATTGAAAGAATTGAGTTTGAAGTTGGATATTCAAGAATAGTTAATCTTCACAAAGTCATAATCAAAAATCCTGCCCAGTGCAGGATTTTTTTTTTGCGCTCCACTTCAATTATACACCTTACAAATCAACCACCACACTAAGTAAGATATTTTTTGTTAAATTCACTTTGTGAAAAAATGGGTTAAAATTACCGTGATAGTTTTAAGTAGCTTGCTTCTAATTGCCACAGCAGGATATGGATATCTATACTATACTTATAAAGTAAAGTATGTTCCTTCAAAAGATCTATACAAGAAAAGAGTTGCTTATATAGATACTAAAATAGCATTATTTTCTGAAAATTTTAAAATTTGTGATAGCACCCATATTGTGGACTATTACAATTATGCCCCAGGTGATTCTATACATAGAAGAACTCAGTATATTACTAATAAAAATGGTCTTAGAAAAGAAGTATTATCTAAATACGTGAATAGAGATTATAAAGATTCTGGCTATTTAAATTTTAGATTTATAGTTAACTGCAAAGGTGAAGCCGGCGCTTATGTTATTTATGAAAATGATTTAGACTTACATCCGGAAAAATTTAATACAGACTTAGTATCTCAACTTTTAAACATTACAGTTGAATTAAAAAAATGGAAACCTAATTACATGTATGGTGCAGAAAGGGATTCATATATGTACATATCATACAGAATAGAAAATGGAGAAATCACAGAAATTATTCCTTAGTATTATTTTTGTTTTTCTTTTAAGTTCTTGCCAAACCAAAGAAGAAAAAGTACAAGATGCCTACGATGTAGGCTTTAGGCATTATCAAGGTAATCGTTTACACATGAATGCATTCGCCTATGCATTAGAATTAGATTCTACAAAAGCAGAAACATATAGAGAACTTTCAGTTACTTATTTAAAAAGAGGTATTCCACATAAATGGAAATCTTGGTATGATGGTGCAGTTGAGTATGACCCTATAACTTGGCAACCATGGCGAGGCTATTTATACCTGTGGTTCTACAGAGATTATGAAAAAGCCATTGCAGATTTTAACGCATCAGATTCTTTAACCACCTATATAGATTATCCGCAGGGGCATAGTGTCGATTTTTGGCGTGGTATTGCGTATTTAGGTCTAAACGATTATGATAATTCAATTGCATATTGGGACAAACACATTACTAAAGAAACCGAAGACTCTGGTGAAGATTGGGTAGAACTTGAAGCATTTCTATACAGAGGTATTGCGTATTATGAAGCTGGTGAGACAAAAAAAGCAGAAGAAAATTTTGATAAGGTAATTACCTATCACAACAATTCCGCAGATGCAAAATATTACAAAGCGCAGCTGTTATTAGACATCGGAAATAAAAAAGCGGCTTTGAATATGATTAATGATGCCATTATAGATTTTAATAATGGGTATTATAACAATAGAGAATACGTAGAAACCCTACGCCAAATTTATCTTGAAGATTTAGAAGAACTTAAATCCAAAATCATAGCAAGTAATTGAAGAAAGTAGCAACGATTTACCTAACCCTAACTTATTGATTTCAAGAAAAGCGGTTGCAATAAAAATAATGTGGTCACCCTCTCCGATATGTAAGAAAATTATTATTTTACTATATTTAGAGCCATGAAAAAATGGGTTAAAATAGTATTGTATAGTTTATTGGGAATTGTGCTAATTCTTTGTGGAATTGTCGGGTACGGTTATTATCAATACGAATGGAAGTATGATGTAAATTCTGAAAAATATCAGCATGATGTCGGTTATTTATCACCTAAAAATCGTGATTTTGTTCCTAATTTTGAACGATGTAGTAATAATCATCTAAGAGGATATTATTCTAGTGTAGGATTTAATGTTTTTGATAACAGCAAAGCACATTTTAGACAATTTATTCAATCTAACTTCAATAGTAAGCGCTATGATGATAGTGGTATACTTAACCTTCGCTTTATTATTAATTGCAAAGGTGAAGTCGGTGATATGGAGGTAAACCAGCTAAATAAAGATTATCAAATAACAAAACTCAACAATGATTTGGTTGAAGAAATAATTCAATTAACGGTCGAAAAGGAAAATTGGGTTATTTCAAATAACATATCGGATAATGACAAATATATGTACTTGATTTTTAGACTAGAAGATGGAAAAATTGTTGAAATATTACCTTAGCTTTTTACTATTAATATCATTAAGCTGTAAGATTGAAAATCTAAATGAAGAATCATCAGAAAATCTAAAACTAATAGCAAAAGATATTTGGGACACTGAAAATAGTAAGCACGGTTTCAATGGTAGTTTTCAAGGAACACCAAAAGCGATGACCCTTCTAGATAAAATTATAGCTTTAGATAGTACGAATGCAGATGCATTAAGGGAGATTTCCATTCCTTTTCTAAAAAGGGGAATTCCACTTGAATGGAAAGCAAGATTTGACAAAGCAGTAAAACATGACCCAGCGACATGGGTGCCTTGGCGAGGTTATCTCTACTTGTGGTTCTACAGAGATTACGAAAAAGCAATAGCCGATTTTAACGCATCAGATTCATTGACACCATATTTAGATTATCCACAGGGGCATAGTGTGGATTTTTGGCGTGGCATTGCGTATTTAGGCGCAAAAGACTATGATAACTCCATTGCTTATTGGGACAAACATATTACTAAAGAAACTGAAGATACGGGTGAAGATTGGGTAGAGCTAGAAGCTTTTCTTTACAGGGGTATTGCTTATTTTGAATCTGGCAATATGAAGAAAGCAAATGAGAATTTTGACAAAGTTATTCAGTACTTTACCAACTCTGCTGATGCAAAATATTACAAAACGCAGCTCTTATTAGACAACGGAAATAAAAAAGCTGCGCTAAAAATGATTGACGATGCCATTGTAGATTTTAACAATGGCTATTATAACAATAGAGAATATGTGGAAACCTTACGCCAAATTTATCTTGAAGATTTAGAAGAACTTAAATCCAAAATCATAGCAAGTAATTAAATACCTTTGAACCCTATCATTGATATGGCTCAACCATGCCCATCCAAAGAAATAAAATTTTAAAAAGCATTTACAAATGGAGATATAAACATATCTCTCAAAAAACCTTCATTTACATTTTAAGTGTAATCGTTGGGCTTTTGGCTGGTTTGGCATCTGTTACCCTAAAAAACATCACTTATTTTATTGAGGCATCTCTTGAAAAGGGAATTATTTTTTCTAGTAACCAATTATACTTTATTCTGCCTATTATAGGTCTTACCCTGGTATATCTTTATGTAAAATATATTCATAAAGAGAAATTAAAGCATGCCGTTTCTTCCATTCTATTTTCCTTATCAAGAAACAAGGCAAATATCGATGCCAAGCAAATGTACACCCAACTCATTATTGCACCGCTAACTGTTGGTTTTGGTGGATCAGTAGGGTTATTGGGTCCGGCAGTGGCAACAGGTGCCGCATTAAGCTCTAATTTAGGTAAGCTCTTTCATATCAATTCTAAAACGCGCTCTTTATTAATTGCTTGTGCATCGGCTGGTGCAATCTCATCTATATTTCAATCGCCAATTGCCGCCATCATATTTGCAGTAGAAGTATTTAGTCTAGACCTTACTATGATTTCTATGTTACCATTATTATTGGCATCGATCAGTGGTGTGCTTACCTCCTACTTCTTCATGGGTAACGAGGTATTGTTCAATTTTTCCATTAGTGAGCCATTTGAAGTGAAGGATACTTTATTTTATGTTCTTCTCGGCGTAGGTACAGCAGTAGCATCTATCTACTTCACAAAAATGTATTTTGGTATCATTAATCTTTTTAAACCATTGAAAAGTCCGAAATACCGTCTTTTGGTTGGCGGTCTAGCCATTGGTATTATGCTGTATATGATTCCACCATTGTACGGTGAAGGATTTACATTTATAAACAACTTGCTGAAAGGTGACCATATTCAAGCTTTAGGCAAAACTCCCTTCGATGCCTACATTGGTAATATTTGGGTAGTAATTGCTCTATTATTCGGCATCACAATTTTTAAGGCAGTAGCCATGACCACTACTTTAGCTGCCGGTGGCGCAGGTGGTATTTTTATACCAACAATGGTAATGGGTAGTGCCTTGGGTAATGTCGTTGCGAAATTAATCAACAATTCGGGATTGGGATTTTCGGTATCAGAAAGTAACTTCACCCTAATAGGCATGGCAGGTCTTATTGCGGGTGTGCAACACGCTCCGTTGACGGCAATTTTCCTTATTGCTGAAATAACCGGAGGCTACGCACTTTTTGTGCCTTTAATGATTACCGCATCTATATCGTACATCATCACAAAAAACACGATAGATTATACGATCTACACCAGAGAATTGGCTGAAAGTGGCGATTTATTGACACACAATAAAGATCACGCTGTACTTACCCTTATGAACATTGATATGGTTATAGAAACCAATTTCAAAATCGTACATCCTGAAATGACTTTGGGTGAAATGCTACATGATTCCGTGGCTAAATCAACACGAAATATTTTTCCTGTAGTAGATGCAAATCACGTGTTTTTAGGCATTATTTTATTAGATGATATTAGGGAGTTCATGTTCGACACCAAATTGTATGACACTACAAAAGTGGAAACATTTACCCATAAGGCACCGGATCATATTTACTATGGGCTGGACAGCATGCAAATTATAATGCAAAAATTTCAAGATAGTGGTGCATGGAATTTACCCGTCGTCAAAAACGGAAAATACATGGGGTTTGTTTCAAAATCAAAACTATTGACCGCTTATAGAAGAGAACTTATAAAATTCACTAAGTAATCAACCTCGGGGCAAGCCCAGAGACATTCTTAGAACAACAACAATAACATCTCGAGACAAGCCTCGGAGCATTTAAATCTCGATTATAGAGTAAAAGAGAACTTATGAAATATGTAATTATCGCCATAGTATTCATCTCAATCGGATTAATTATCTACGGATTCAATTTAGATGCTAGTGAAGATGCCCTATCTCATAAATATATAGGTTCAGGCACCTTATTGCTATTTTTAATTGCCATGCCACTTTTTCTAATAAAAGAGAGCAAGGGTAAAAAATTTAATGATTATATGCTGACAGATGAAAATGTACGAAAAATGCAAGGTAAAGCACCTAGAAAGACTGATAATCAAGATACTCCGAAAAAATAATAGTTCAATTCTTTACCAATGAATCGTAAAATATTGTAAATTAGAATGTTAACATTAAAATTTCAATACAATGATTGGTACCGTCAAATTTTACAATGAATCTAAAGGTTATGGATTTATAACCAATGAAGAAACTGGAAAAGATATTTTTGTTCACGCCACCGCTTTACATGGAACAGAAATTAGAGAAGGTGATAAAGTGAGCTACAAAGAGGAAGAAGGAAAAAAAGGTACCGTTGCCGGGCAAGTGCAGGTACTTTAAAAATAGTCTTTCTCACTAAAAAAATTAGATAACCACGCTCTTGCGTGGTTTTTCATTTATGCTCAATACCCTATTTTCTTTTCTTCGCAAAAAACTGAAGCAATAAACTAGAAGCTTGATCAGCCAGAATACCACCAATCATTTTAGTTCTAGGGTGAAGAGTAGTTCCCATAACTCGGCAACCGCGCTGTTCATCTGTAGCGCCATAAACGATTTTACCAATTTGGCTCCAATACAGCGCGCCAGCGCACATTTGGCACGGCTCTAAGGTTACATACAACGTACAATCTTTTAAATACTTACCACCTAGAAAATTAGCTGCAGAAGTAATCGCTTGCATTTCTGCATGTGCCGTAACATCATTCAATTTTTCGGTTAAATTATGAGCTCTTGCAATAATCCTGTCTTGCACTACAATTACAGCACCTACAGGCACTTCGCCAGCTTCAAATGCATATTCTGCTTCTTGAAGTGCCTTTTTCATAAAATAAGTATCATCGTAAGGTAAAACCATAGCCTCAAAAATACGATAGTTTCATTTTTAAAAAAGTATTTTTGTGCCCATTATAGATGCAATTTGAAATCAATTCTAGAACATATCAAATCACCTAACGATCTAAAAACTTTATCAGTAAAGGATTTAGAGCAACTGGCTGTTGAATTACGTGAGTTCATTATTGATATTGTTTCTGTAAAAGAAGGACATTTAGGCGCCAGTTTAGGGGTTATAGAATTGACCATAGCATTACATTATGTGTTCAACACACCCATAGACAAGCTAATATGGGATGTAGGCCACCAAGCATACGGCCATAAAATACTGACCGGCAGAAAAGAGGTTTTTGATACTAATAGACAATTAGGTGGCATAAGTGGTTTTCCAAAAATGCAAGAAAGCGAGTATGACGCTTTTGGCACAGGGCACAGCTCTACCTCTATTTCAGCTTTGTTAGGCATGGCTTTGGCAGCACAATTACAAGGAAAATTAAAACGACAACACATTGCAGTTATTGGTGATGCATCTATTGCAAGTGGTATGGCATTTGAAGGCTTAAATCATGCTGGTGTAACCAATGCAAATATTCTTGTCGTACTCAATGATAATGCTATGGGTATAGACCCAAGCGTTGGTGCATTAAAAAAATACTTGACCAACGTAAAAACAGGTACTGCAAAAGAAGAAAATATCTTCGAGTGCCTTAATTTTAATTATACTGGCCCTATAGATGGTCATGACTTGCCAACTTTGGTTAAAGAATTAGAGCGTTTAAAAAGTATAGAAGGTCCTAAATTATTACATGTAATCACCACAAAAGGAAAAGGGTTACAAAAGGCAGAAGAAAATCAGGTTACCTACCATGCGCCTGGTAAGTTTGATAAACAAACTGGTGAGCTACAAAAGAAAACTAACACCATTGAACCGCCTAAGTTTCAAGATGTATTCGGTAGAACTTTAGTAGAACTTGCCCTGAAAAATGAGAAAATAGTAGGAATAACTCCTGCAATGCCAACAGGTAGTTCTTTAAAATTTATGATGAAGGCTATACCAGATAGAGCTTTCGATGTTGGTATTGCCGAACAGCATGCAGTAACAATGGCTGCGGGTATGGCAACCGACGGTTTAGTTGTTTTCTGTAATATATACTCCACTTTTTTACAACGAGCCTATGATCAAGTAATTCATGATGTAGCTATACAGAATCTACCCATTATTTTCTGCTTAGATCGTGCAGGTTTAGTTGGTGAAGATGGACCAACACACCATGGGGTTTTCGATATTTCATATTTAAGATGTATACCTAACCTAATTATTTGCTCACCCTTAAACGAAATTGAGCTCAGAAACATCATGTACACGGCTCAGTTAGGTTTAGACCATCCTATTGCGATAAGGTATCCACGTGGACGTGGAAAAGAAGTGAATTGGCAAGTACAAATGAAAAAACTCAATATTGGGGAAGGTCAACTTTTAAAAGAAGGAAGTAAAGTTGCTATTCTAAGTACAGGACCCATTGGCAATATGGTATCAGAACTGATTAACGAATTGGATAACGACCCTGCAATAGCCCATTATAACTTCCCGTTCATAAAACCTTTAGATTCAACTTTATTAAAAGAAATCTTACACAAATTTGAGCATATTATTACAATTGAAGATGGTTCTGCAATTGGTGGATTTGGTAGTGCTATGTTAGAATTTGCAAATAATATTGGAATCCATAAAATAATTAAGATATTTGGCATTCCTGATGCCTTTATTACACACGGTGCTACCGAAAAACTGTATATAAAAGCAGGGATAGATAAGATGTCCGTAAAACAATATGTACAACAATTTCTATAAAAAATAATGGCTTCAAAATTGCTTAAATTCATACTTCCGTTACTTCTTTTGGTAACAATATTTTCTTTCGGTCAAGATACCATCCCGGCACCTATTATCGTAGACAGTGTTACTGTAGATAGTGTTGCAGTAGATACTATTGTAATTCGTAGAACGGTAGATAAAATTTATTCGCCTAGAAAAGACGTAAACCTGTCAATACCAAAAATTGACTTCAAAAAAACAAAAACATTACAAAAAGGTTTTCAACGTTTTAGAGTTCCGTCATTCTGGGAAACAGAAAATAGCTTTGGTATCAACATTAGTGAAGTTGCTTTTGTAAACTGGAATGCGGGTGGTGATAATGCTATTAGTGGTTTAGGATTTTTAAAATTTGCTAGAAAATATAAATTCAGCAATTTTCAATGGGATAATAATCTAGAATTACGTTACGGTTTAAATGCTCAAGAAGGTCAAAAACTTAGAAAAACGGAAGATGTTATTCGTTTGAGTTCTAATTTAGGTTTTAAGAAAGACAATGATAGCAGATGGTTCTATTCGGTACAACTAAATTTTAACACACAGTTCTCTAACGGTTACAAATACCCTGATAGAGACACGCCTATTTCAAGATTTATGGCACCTGGTTATTTACTATTTGGTGCGGGTACATCATATATTAGTAAAGATGAAAAATTCAACCTTTATCTATCTCCATTGACACAAAAATCAACCTTTGTACTAGATCAAGATTTAGCTAATAATGGATCTTTTGGTGTTCAAGAAGCCATTTTAGATGCAGATGGCAATGTAATTACACCTGGCGAGAATCATTTACTTGAAATCGGTATACTTATTACCAACAATTTCAATTATACCGTTGCAGATAATATTGAATTAAAAAGCAGACTTAATCTTTACTCCGATTATTTAAAAAGCTTTGGTAACATTGATGTTGATTGGGAACTTACCATTAATATGAAAGTGAATAAATTTATAAGCACAAGTTTAGGTACCCAAATGATTTATGATGACGATATCCTCTTTGATGTTGTTAAAAATGATAATGGCACCATTATAAACCCTGGCGTACCTAAAATACAGTTTAAGCAAGTGCTTGGCGTAGGTATCCTCTACGGCTTTTAAAGCTGTCTACCTTTTATCTTATTATGAATATGTACTGCAGCACTATCAGATAGACTAGCAACGTAACAACAAGTATTCAATACTATTTGATAAAGCGAAGTATTGGTTTGCTGATAAAAGCCAGGTAAGGTTCGCAAAATTAGTTCATGATAATTAGATGCAGCATTGTTTTTCTTACCAATTAAAGCGTCGATGTAAACATCTAGAATATCAGAAATAATGGTATAGCCGGCAATCTCTTTTTCTACCACTTCTTGAGATTGATATATTTTCTGAACACTTAAGCTAATGATATCTTCAATTTGGGCTTTAAATCCGCTTTTATCCAACAAAGAGACTTCAAAAGTGCCATTTAAGATGCTTTCCTCATTCTCAATGAATATAGAAACTGCATCTTGTATTAGCGTATTAATGGCTAAAGCTCGTAAGTAGCTAAGCCTATCTTCCATATACTCCAAAGAATTATACTTCTTAGTATTAATGGTGTCTTTAACCAATTTTATTAGGTATTCTAATGCGTAATCTTCAGAAATGAGTCCTAAATTAATACCATCTTCAAAGTCAATAATGGTATAACAAATATCATCTGCAGCTTCCACCAAAAATGTCAACGGATGTCTTCCATAAGAAATAGTACCGTTATTACTTCTAGTGGGTAATCCTAAATCTTGGGCTACTTCATCAAATATGTACTTTTCACTCTGAAAGAATCCAAACTTCTTATCACAGATATGGTTACTAGGTTTTTTAGGCAAAGACTCTTTCGGGTATTTCATGAAAGCACCTAACGTAGCATAACTAAGCCGCAGTCCGCCAGAAACCCCAGCCCTATCTTGGGTCATTAATCTAAATCCGTTAGCATTACCTTCAAAATCAATAATATCTTGGTATTCAACTTCAGAAAGTAACTCCTTAAATTTAAATCCATTTCCGGTTTTAAAATATTCACCAATAGCTTTTTCACCACTGTGTCCAAAAGGTGGGTTACCAATATCATGTGCCAAAGCAGCTGCAGCAACAATACCACCAAAATCATTGAATTGATAGCCATGAACCTCTTTTAGATACGGATGCTTCTCTATAATCTTTTTTCCTGCCAATCTACCTAAACTTCTACCGACGACAGAAACCTCAAGGCTATGGGTTAATCTAGTATGTACAAAATCGGTCTTTGAAAGGGGTATTACTTGGGTCTTATCTTGTAGACTTCTAAAAGCCGATGAAAATATGATACGGTCATAATCTACATCGAAGCCTAAACGGGTTTCATCTTGCTCATTTCGTAACCTCTTATTTTTATCGCCTTGTCTTCGTAAAGAAAGTAATTGCTCCCAATTCATGCTAATCAATTTTAAAGCCTGCAAGATACGGCATTTGCCCATTTTGATAACCTTAGTATTAATTACAGTAAAATATTATGCGCTAGAACCTTAACCTTTAAAACATATATTAATAAAGCTTAGGTAACCTTATCTTAACCTTGAGTCCTTTTCTTTGCAGGAGTTATTTTACTTATGAAGAAAATTTACATTCTGTTCGCTTTAATGATTTGCTCTTTGTCTTTTGCACAAGAGACCAGTTCTATTAAAGGTAAGGTTTTAGACGGCGAGTTTTTTAATGAACCATTATTAATGGCTTCAGTATCTATAGACAACTCCGCTCTTACTACGCATACGAATTTTAGAGGTAATTTTGAATTTAATGAGGTAGCACCTGGCACACATAAAATTTTAGTTCAATTTGTAGGGTATGAACCAATGCACCTAGAAATAACAGTTAAAGAAGGAGAACAAGCTGAAATTTTTGAAACCCTTTATGCTAAAAGCCTACCAATGCCTTCTACCGCTAAAGTTAGTGCCACTACAGAAGATGCGCTAAGCACCTTAGAATTAGCTGCAAATAAAACGAAGTAACCTTTCATTTTTCTAACCATAAGGTACCTTTCAAGTTTTTCATTTAGAAAAGCCCCTAGATTACAGCAGAAAAAATCCTTTTTCGAAAAGAAATTAGTATTTTCATCCACTAAACTTAGTTTCTTTGTGATAATTTAAAATCATTACAACTTTTACGAAATTAACTTCATAACCTTATTTTAACCTTAATGATAATTTATAGTATCATTTTTGTTCCTTATTTAATTTTTTGATGGGAGAGAACATATATTTATTCATGATTATTGCTCTAGCAGTTTTAGCAATAACAGATTTAATTGTTGGTGTTAGTAATGATGCTGTCAATTTTTTAAATTCGGCAATAGGTTCAAAAGCAATTTCTTTTAAAACAATCATGCTTGTAGCCAGCGTAGGTATTGCCTTCGGAGCAGTTTCTTCAAGCGGAATGATGGAAGTAGCTAGAAAAGGAATATTCAATCCATCAGAATTTGTCTTTGCTGAAATCATGATTGTCTTTATGGCTGTTATGATAACCGATATTCTCTTACTAGATTTCTTCAACACTTTGGGTATGCCTACTTCAACCACGGTATCTATCGTTTTTGAGTTATTAGGTGCAGCCGTTGCTATATCATTAGTTAAAATATATTCAGGAGACGGTAATTTTACCCATCTTTCAAATTATATAAATACCGACAAGGCTACTGAAATTATTATTGGCATACTACTCTCTGTGGTCATAGCCTTTACTATTGGTGCCATTGTTCAATTTTTTACCAGAATTCTATTATCCTTCAAATTCAACGATAAACCAAAATGGGTCGGTGCAATTTTTGGAGGTATGGCTATTACAGCTATCATATACTTCATACTTATTAAAGGTCTAAAAGGAACCTCGATCATAAACCCAGAAACAGCTATTCTTATCTCTGACAATCCTGAGTTATTTCTATTAGGTAATTTTATAATATGGTTTGCGCTATCATGGCTGGCAACTACTTTTATGAAATGGAATATTTATACCATCATTATTATTCTAGGTACATTTGCATTGGCTATGGCTTTTGCAGGTAATGATTTAGTAAACTTTATTGGTGTACCACTAGCAGCTTACGAATCTTTCTTAAGCTGGTCAGATTCTGGTCAATTGGCTTCTGAATATAATATGAAAGGTTTGGCTGTTGCAGTACAAACACCTACCTATTTACTATTAGCATCTGGAGTAATCATGGTAATTACACTATGGTTTTCTTCGAAAGCGAAAAACGTTGTAAAAACCAGTGTAGACCTTTCTAGACAAGACGAGGGTGATGAACGTTTTGAGCCTAACTATCTTTCTAGACAAATTGTGAAATTTTCTATTAAAGCATCTGAAAATTTAAACGGGTTAATACCTGTTTCATTACAAAATAGAATTAATACCCAATTTGTAAAGCCAACTTCATATGCCCAAAAGGCAAAGGCAAAAGACCAACCGGCTTTTGACCTTATTAGAGCTTCGGTAAACTTAATGGTTGCTAGTGTACTGATATCTCTTGCAACCTCATTAAAACTACCGCTATCTACTACATACGTAACCTTTATGGTAGCTATGGGAACATCTTTAGCAGATAGAGCTTGGGGTTCTGAAAGTGCCGTATATAGAGTTGCAGGTGTACTTAATGTAATAGGTGGATGGTTCTTTACCGCAATCGTAGCTTTCGTGGCTGCCGCTATAATAGCTTACATAATACACTTAGGCGGTATTTGGGCGATTAGCGCTTTACTAATTTTTGCTTTTGTTTTAATTGGTAAAAACTACTTATCTCATACTAAGAAATTAAAAGAAACCAAAGAAGAAGAGATTTTAGAACGTGCAGAAAGTAGCTCTATTCAAGGTGTAATTGAAGAAAGTGCAAAGAACATCGCCAACGTTGTAAAAAGAGCAAGTAAAATATACTCAAATTCTATTAACGGGTTAGCAAAACAAGATCTCAACTCGCTTCATAAAAACAAGAAGCAGGGCGCTAAATTGGCAAACGAGATTGAAGACTTAAGAAATCATACCTTCTATTTTATTAAGAATCTAGAAGAAGCTCATATTGGTGCAAGTAATTTCTACATTAATGCCATGGGTCACTTAACCGATATTTCACAATCATTGGAATATATAGGTAAAGTGAGCCACAAGCATGTCAATAACAACCACAAGAAATTAAAATACAATCAAATAAAAGAGCTTAAACAGATAGATATTAAACTAGCTGAGATTTTAGACAATACCTACCATGCTTTTGAAGAAAGGTCATTTGAAAAAATTGGTAATATTCTAAATAATAAGCAAGAGTTATATGATTTGGTTTCCCAAAAAATAAGTCTACAAGTAGAGCGTACAAGGTCAGAAGAATCAAGTCCGAAAAACACAACATTGTATTTCACAATCTTGCTTGAGACAAAAGATTTAATGACCGCAACAATGAATTTACTAGAACTTTATTATAAAGAACATGATGCCGATGTTACCCCGGCAACCTTAGATTAACCCTCATTTTCTATTAAACTTAAAATACATTTATGAAATATTTAGTCTTGTTTATTTTTCTACTTTCAGGAATTTATAATCACGCCCAAGAAATAACTGGTAATGAATTATTGAAACAAGCAATAGCATTTCATGACCCAGAAAACAATTGGTCTTCCTTTAAAGGTAAAATGCTCATAGAGATGGAGAACCCGAAAAGTAGTCCACGAAGAACTGTTGTGGAAATGAAATTACCTAACAATTATTTCAAAACCACAGTAACCAAAGACAATTACGTTATTGAATCTGAATTGAACAAAGATGCGTGTACGCTAAAATTAAATGGTAGTACTTCTATCTTTCCTAAGATAAAAGATAGTTTAAACATTAGCTGCGATCGCGCCAAAATGATGAAAAACTACTACACGTACCTATACGGCCTTCCAATGAAATTAAAAGACCCAGGCACTTTAATAGCTGACAAGGTTGTTAAAAAGACATTTAAAGGAAAAGAATATTTGGTTTTAAAAGCTACCTATGAAAAAGAAGTCGGTAACGATACTTGGTATTTCTATTTCGACCCTAAGACTTATGCGATGGAGGTTTATCAGTTCTTTCATGATGAAAGTAAAAATGACGGCGAATATATTCTACTTTCTGAAATGATTACCGTAAACGGAATCAAAATACCTAAAGTACGTAAGTGGTATTATAACAAAGGGGATGTATTTCTTGCAACAGATAATCTTCGTAAAGCGAATATTATTAACTAACGATAAAAATTCATCTCATCCATATATTTCCAAACTTCTGGTGGCAATAATGGTTTGATATTTTTACCGTTTTTATGTTCTTTACGAATAAACGTAGAAGAGATTTCCATGATAGGGGCATTTACACGATGAATCTTTTCATGCTCCTTAAATTGATGCTCAATAGCCCCTTCAGATATTCTTGGATACACATATAAATGATGAAGTTCTAAAATAGACTCATAATTTTTCCATTTATGAAGGCCTTTTAAATTGTCTTCGCCCATAATCAATGAAAAATCATATCCTTCGGGGTGCTTTTCTCCTAAATGAACAAGCGTATTTATCGTGTAATTTGGTTGCGGCAGATTGAATTCGATATTACTAGGTTTCAACTTTTCATAATCTTTCGTTGCCTCATATACCATTTCGAATCTTTGGTGATTATCTAAAAGCGTTTTCTTGACTTTAAACGGACTTTGAGGTGTTACTACAAACCAAACCTCATCTAAATCAGAAAACTCTACCATATGGTTCGCTATAACCAAATGACCGATGTGAATAGGGTTAAAGGTGCCAAAATATAATCCTACCTTCTTCATGTTCAGTTATTCTTTATCTTCAGATACGAAATCGGCTACCAAGTCTATTGCCTCTTGTAAAGCAACATCAAGATCATAATTCTTAATAATCTTATCGAACTGTGGTGCTGTTGCCAATTCTACAGAAGCTTTGGCGATACGCATGTTTATTTTGTCTTCGCTTTCAGTACTTCGCTTTTTAAGCCTAATCTTAAGTTCATCGACACTTGGTGGCTTTACAAAAACAGCCAGTGTTTGATCAGGAAACTTCTTTTTGATTCTTAAACCCCCTACAACATCAATATCAAAAATGACATTCTTGCCTTCTGCCCAAAGTCGTTCTACTTCACTTTTTAAAGTCCCGTAAAAGTTATCTCTATATACTTCTTCCCACTCCAAAAAATCATCATTTTTAATATGATTTTTGAACTCAGAAACTGACATGAAATAATAATGTTCCTTCTCCTTTTCTTTTCCTCTTCTCGGGCGTGAAGTTGCAGAAACAGAAAAAGCCAAATTTAATTCTGGTTGAGCCAATAGATGGCGCACAATGGTTGTTTTCCCACTTCCTGAGGGTGCAGAAAAAATGATTAGCTTACCACCTTTCATCTATAATACATTTAACATTTGTTCTTTAATCTTCTCTAACTCATCTTTCATTTGCACAACAATTTGTTGCATTGGCGCAAAGTTTGCTTTAGAACCGATCGTATTGATTTCACGACCAATTTCTTGAGAAATAAAGCCTAATTTTTTACCATTACTATCGTCTGACTGTAATGTTTTACTGAAGTAGTCTAAATGATTCGCTAAGCGTACCTTTTCTTCAGTAATATCATATTTCTCTAAATAGTAAATAAGTTCTTGCTCAAATCTATTAGCATCGACATCTGCCTTTAAATCTTGTACCGCCTTCTCTAAACGTTCACGAATAGTAGCTTGTCTATCAGGATCAATTTTTATAACCTCTTCTAATAATTTTTTCAAAGAAGATATTCTTTCTAGAAAATCTTTTTCTAATACACTACCCTCTTCTGATCTGAACTCATTAATTTCTACCAAAGCACCTTGCAATGCTTCTTTGATAGCTTCATATTCCGATTCATCTATATCTTCTTTATCCGTCTTCATAGCATCAGGAAAACGCAATACCATTTCTAACAATCTTAAATCATCGCCATCGGCAATGTTTTTTAACTGATTCATATATTGTTTTACGGCAACTTCGTTTACTTGAGTTGAAGTAGTATCACCAGTAAGCTCTACATATAAATTAAAATCTACTTTACCACGAAGCAATGAATTAGCGACCAATTTTCTTAGTTCTAATTCCTTTTCGCGATAACTAGAAGGCATACGTGCATTTAAATCAATGCTCTTACTATTAAGCGATTTTATTTCTACCGTAATCTTTTTATTAGGTAATTGAACTACATGCTTTCCAAAGCCGGTCATTGATTGAATCATAAATACATTTTAGATTAAGACAAAGGTAAGGTAAATGAAAATTTCAACGATAATCATCTCACCTTACGTAATTAATAAAGGAGCAAACAGAAAAATATCTTGTTTACTCCTTAAATTCTAACTGATAAAATATTAAAGTTCTCTAACCCAAATATTTCTAAAGCTAACACGACTATCGTCGCCGTGATCTTGCAACATTAATGGTCCTTTACCATGAGCTGGGTTTTTAGGCCAGCCTATATAAGGGGTCGTACCTTTAAGCTCCACATGATCTTGAACCAAAATTCCGTTATGGATTACAGTAATATCACCTGATTTTATTTTTCCGCCATCAACATTAAATACTGGTGCATGGTAAATAATATCATATGTATTCCAATCACCCGTTGGTACAGAAGCCATAGCTAAAGGCACATGTTGTTTGTAAATAGATCCAACTTGACCATTTACATATGTTGGATTATCATTTTGATCCAAAATTTGAACTTCATATATTCCATTTAGAAATACACCGCTATTTGCTCTATTCTGATTATCTCTCTGCACTGGCAGTGGAGATTTCCATTCAATATGCAACTGAACGTCACCAAAATTCTGCTTGGTCTGTATGTTTCCGGTTTTGTCATTTACCGTCATACTACCATCTTTATTCAAATGCCATTTGGCAGCTGTACTATCATTTGTACTAATCCAATTCTCTAAGCCCGCACCATTAAAAAGTACAATGGCATCACTTGGGGCAGAATTAGAAGTTGCAGGTTTAACAACGGCAACTTTTGGCTCATAAAACTCAGTGCCCTCAGGGGTAGTTGGTTCTTCGCCCATGTATTCTTCATAAACGATTACACTATCTTTCACCGCTTTAATGCGACTATCAGCATCTACCGTTACTTTTTCTTGACAAGATATTACTCCCAAAGAAGCAGCTAACAGTACTAATGAGTATCTATTTTTCATACCTGAATGCAATTAAAGTTGTTTAATTTTTATGTTTCTAAAAGCGACTATGTTGCCGTGATCTTGTAATCCGATTTTACCTGTAGTATATTTTCCGAATCCGTCCCAACCAGCAAATTTAGATTTTGCAACCATAGCATCCCATTCTTCGTTAGCTACAGGGAAAGTTACCATTACAGTACCGTTTAAAGTAACACTACCTATATGTGCATTGTGATCTACAGTAATTACCATAGTGTTCCACTCCCCAACAGGATTAGTAACATCTGTAGCTGGTGAAACCATATCATACAAAGCACCAGCTTGATGCGTTGTACCTGCTTTAGCATCTGGGTGTTTTTCATTATCTAAAATTTGAATCTCTGGACCTGTTTGGTAGCCTGTACCAAATTTTCCATCTTCACTAACACCCCAAAACACGCCGCTATTACCTGCTTCAGAAATTTTCCAATCTAATGTCAATACAAAATTGGTATACTCTTCTCTAGTAACTAAATCATGGTTTTTATTCTCTTCACCTTCAGCCGGTGGGGTGTATACCAAAGCATCACCTTCTATTTTCCAGGTATCACTTATTCCGTCAGTTTTAAATTCTTTCCATTTATCTAAAGACGTACCATCAAATAATACTTCCCAATCATTTTCAACTACGGCAACTTCTTTAACTACTGCCGTTTCAACTGTGCCCTTTTTCTCTTGTTTACAAGCCATGAAAACTAATAAACAAGCAACACTTGCTATATATTTTTTCATCCTCTATTTTAAAGTCCCAACATTTTCCTCAACATTGCTTTATCGATTTCGGCACCTGCAAAATCATCAAAAGTCTTTTCAGTTGCTTCGATAATATGATCTGAAATGAACTTAGCTCCTTCACGAGCACCTTGCTCCGGGCTTTTAATGCAACATTCCCATTCCATCACTGCCCAAACATCACAACCATATTGTGTTAATTTAGAAAATATAGTTTTGAAATCTATTTGTCCATCACCTAATGAACGGTATCTACCAGCTCTATCGCCCCAATCATTATAACCACCAAAAGCACCTTTTTTACCTGTAGGATTAAACTCAGAATCCTTCACGTGAAAAGATTTTATAAACTCATGATAATGATCTATGTACGTGATATAGTCTAACTGTTGCAATACAAAGTGACTAGGATCATAAAGAATATTCACTCTTTTATGATTACCAGTAGCTTCTAGAAAACGCTCAAAAGTATCTCCATCATGTAAATCTTCACCAGGGTGAATTTCATAACATACATCAACACCTTCTTTATCAAAATGATTTAAAATCGGTGTCCATCTCTTTGCTAATTCTTCAAAACCCATTTCCACTAAACCAGCTGGTCTTTGTGGCCAAGGGTGCATAGTGTGCCATAATAATGAACCAGAAAAAGTTGCGTGTGCTTTTAACCCTAATCTTCTACTAGCAGTTGCTGCTTTCTTTACAGTTTCTATTGCCCATTTTGTTCTTGCTTTTGGATTTCCATGAACATTTTTAGGAGCAAAAGAATCAAACATTAAATCATATGCTGGATTTACTGCAACCAATTGCCCCTGTAGGTGAGTAGAAAGTTCCGTAATTTCTAATCCGTAAGAGTTTACTTTAGCTTTAAGCTCGTCACAGTATGTCTGACTTTCAGCTGCTTTATCCAAATCAATTAAAAAAGTTTCCCACGTCGGAATTTGAATTCCTTTATATCCTAGATCAGCAGCCCATTTACACATTCCGTCCAAGGAATTAAATGGAGCTTTACTGTCTACAAACTGTGCCAAGAATACGGCTGGTCCTTTGATTGTTTTCATAAAAATATACTATCTGTTGTTGTTTGAATTTGTTGTTGAATTTGAGCTGTCACATCTCTCAAAAAATCTTATATTTAAGAATTGTATCAGGTTCTTCTCAATACCTTGGAGATTTGCTATAAATATAGGGATTACCATCAGAAAAAGATAAAATTTCAAGCATGAATCAAGATGAAATATTCGACGCAATTGTTGTTGGAACAGGAATAAGTGGTGGCTGGGCTGCTAAGGAATTAACAGAGAAGGGCTTAAAAACACTTGTTTTGGAACGTGGCCCAATGGTAAAGCATGTAGTAGATTATCCCACGATGAACGATGACCCATGGGATTATCCTTTAAAAGGTAAATTATCTAAGGAGGATGAGAAAAAATATCACGTACAAAAACGTGTAAACTGGGCTCCGACAGAAGACTCAAAGCACTTTTTTGTGAATGATCTTGAACACCCATATGTAGAAACAAAACGTTTTGATTGGATACGCGGATATCAAGTTGGGGGTAGATCACTTACTTGGGGGCGACAAAGTTACCGATGGAGTGATATTGATTTTGAAGCGAATAAAAAAGACGGTATTGGGGTAGACTGGCCGGTTAGATATAAAGATATTTCGCCCTGGTACGATAAAGTTGAAGAATATATTGGGGTAAGTGGTGAGGCTTTAGGCTTAGATGTATTGCCCGATGGTATTTTTCAACCTGCTATGAAATTAAATTGTGTTGAGGAGGATTTTAAAAAAACAACTGCCAATAAGTTTGATGATGGTAGATTGGTAACTATTGGTAGAACGGCACACATTACAGACCCAAATGCAACTTTTGAAGGTCGTGGTACATGCCAAAATAGAGACCGTTGCTGGCGAGGATGCCCATTTGGTGGTTATTTTAGTAGTAACTCATCTACGTTACCGGCTGCTGAACGTACCGGCAACATGACTTTAAGACCAAATTCGATTGTACATGAAATCATCTATGATGATACCACGAAAAAAGCAACAGGCGTAAGAATTATTGATGCTGAAACCAATGAGAAAATAGAATTTAAGGCAAAGGTGATTTTTCTTTGCGCATCGGCCATGGCATCAGTGGGTATTTTATTACAATCTAAATCTGAACGTTTTCCTAACGGATTAGGTAATGATTCTGATGCTTTAGGAAGAGGAATTATGGACCACCATTACAAACTAGGAGCAACTGCTAAAGTTGATGGTTACTTAGATAAGTATTATAAAGGAAGACGTGCAAACGGCTTTTATATACCTCGCTTTGTAAACTTGAACGAGAAAACAAAAAGAGAAGGGTATTTACGTGGTTTCGGTTACCAAGGTACTGCAAGTAGAGGAGATTGGTCGAAAGAAATTGGTGAACTAGGTTACGGAAAAGAGCTAAAAGAATCTGTACTAAAACCAGGTAGCTGGACCATAGGCGTAACTGGGTTTGGCGAGTTCTTACCATATGACGATAACCGAGTTACCCTTAGCCCTACTGAAAAAGACAAATGGGGATTGCCGCAATTGGCTTTTGATGTAGAATTTAAGGAGAACGAGTATAAAATGCGCGAAGACATTAAAAAAGAAATAGTAACGATGTTCGAAGAAGCTGGTTTTAAAAATGTCTCTTCTTATGATGAACCTAGCGGACCAGGCTTAGGTATTCATGAAATGGGTGGTGCAAGAATGGGACACAGTGCTAAGACTTCGATAATTAATAAAAATAATCAAGTACATTTAGTACCTAATGTATATGTAACAGATGGTGCATTTATGTCATCATCTAGCTGTGTAAATCCATCATTAACGTATATGGCCTTTACGGCAAGAGCAGCAAATCATGCAGCCGAACAATTAAAAGCAGGTAAATTCGCTAAACGTTAAAATTAATTACCGATAATAACGTTTATTGAATTCTATAGCTTAAAGAAAATATCAATTTATGGAAAATGCTTCAGCCAGAAATATGTGGGGTGATTATTTAAAAAATCATCTCGAAGATGTCTTTCACGAGACACCTAAAACGATGTATTTTGGCGACAATGAACAAGATGCCAACGAAAACGCTAGATTAATACAGAGCGGAGCTAGAAAGGCAATTTCACACTCTTTACTAGGTTTACAAAACCGTAATGAGCCTTTACCCAAAATAGGAGATTATATAGTAGTCACGAATTGGAGTGGTGAAGCGCAATGTATAGTAGCTACCACCGCCGTTTCTCTTAAACCGTATTTTAGTATTGATTCGACTTATGCTCAATTAGAAGCAAATGGAGATAAATCATTAGACAACTGGAAAAAATATCATTGGAACTTTTTCACTAGAGAATTACAAAAATTCAAAAGAGAACCCAGAGAAAGTATGATTGTTGTTTGCCAGCAATTTAAAGTAGTAAATTCTTAAATATAATTTAAAATTTATAAAACAAAAAGAGCCGCAAATTGCGGCTCTTTTTTTATTCAATAATTGTTTTTTAGTTTTCTAAAGCTACCCAAGTATTTCCACTTTTATGCGAATCTACAGTTGCTTCAATAAAGTTCATACCACGAACACCGTCTATCATGGTCGGGAACTCTCCACTATTATATTCTTGACCTCTAATTGCTTTTGCTACACCTTTATAAATATTTGCCATAGAATCAAAAATACCTTCTGGATGACCTGCAGGTAATTTAGTACCATCTAAAGATAGGGCAGAATTATAAGCATGACCTGGCTTGTAGATTTGTGTTGGTTCAGTATCGCTCAACTTATATAAAAAGTTAGGTTTTTCCTGTTCCCATCTAAAAGCACCCTTTTCACCATAAATTGAAATGGCTAATCCGTTTTCTTCACCTGTAGCTACTTGACTACCTCTAATAACACCTTTTACGTAATCTCCCATACGTATAAGCACAGTACCATCAACATCCATTTGATTATCTTCATAAAGGTAGTTGAAGTCACACAGCAATTCGTTTATTTTAAGCCCAGTAGTATATTCTACTAGGTTAAAAGCATGAACACCTATGTCGCCCATACAAGAGCTAATACCAGCTTTCTTAGGGTCTAATCTCCAAACAGAAGATCTTTTCTCTTTGTCATGAATAATAGTATTGATCCAACCTTGGTAATACACGGCATCAACTTTATGTATTTTACCTAAAGCACCAGCTTTAATCATTTCGCGCATTTGGCGTACCATTGGGTAACCAGTATAAGTATGCGTTAAAGCGAAAACCGTACCTGCTTTCTCATGAGATTTCTGCAAGTCTTTTGCTTCATCTAAAGTAGTGGTCATAGGTTTTTCACAAATGACATGAAAACCGTTATCCAACAACTTCTTAGCCATTGGGTAATGTAAAAAGTTAGGTGTTAATACAGAACATACTTGAATACGCTCATCTTCTGGCAATTTTAACTCCTCTTCAATTAACGTATCAAAATCTTTATAGATTCGGTTTAACGGCACATCTATTTCTTTGGCGAAAGCTATACTGGCATCATAATCAGGGTTAAAAACAGCTCCTGTAATTTCATAATTATCATTAATAAACGATGCTACTCTATGCAACACACCTATTAACGAATCTCCTCCTCCACCTAATATTCCTAATCGTATTTTCTTTGGCATTTTGTTGTTGTTTTTGTTGTTTGTAATTGAAATTAGTATTGTTTAAAATCCCTTCGGATTTATATTTGTTTTAATATTTGAAAATAAATATTCTACTTATCTACTAAAGAACACCTAAAGTATTTTATGAATCACAATTTTCAGGCGTTTAAATTAAAGAATTTATCTAAGACTGATATTCTATTTTCTCGGTTTTAAAGAAAATGGCAAACAAAATAAATACAGCCAACGCAAAACCAGCCGGATACATCCAGATAGTTTCCCAAACATGTTTTCCGTCATCTAAAAGGTAAGCCGTTGAAATCTTTCCTGCAATCCAAAACCCTATTAACATACCCACACCATAAGTTGCTAAAGTTATAAGACCTTGGGCTGAGCTTTTAAACTTTTCACCTGCTTTACTGTCGGTATATATTTGCCCTGATACAAAGAAAAAATCATAACATATACCATGCAGTGCCATACCGATGATGAGCATAAACCCAAGTTCGTTGACATCACCAAATGCAAATAATAAATAACGCACCACCCAAGCAGCCATAGCTACAAGAATAGTTTTTTTAAATCCGAATTTGGTAAAGAAATATGGTAATAATAACATAAAGGCAATTTCAGAAATTTGACCTAATGTCATTTTCCCTGTTGGGTTATCCATCCCGATTTCTACCAGAAACGGATTCGCATTCTGATAGTAAAATGCCAGTGGAATACATATTAAAACCGACGAAATAAAGAATATTAAAAAATTCTTGTTCTTGAATAAGCTCAAAGAATCTAAACCTAAAATTTCTTTCAATCCAAGTTTTTCTGAACTGGCTGCTTTTGGCGGAGTTTTAGGTAACGTAAAGCTGAAAAATCCTAAAATCAATGATGCTATAGCAGTCATTAAAAAAGTATTTTTCAATAAACCCTGCCCTATATTTTCACCTTGGTCCCAACTAAAAATGTAGCTAATTGAGAGTCCGGCAATAATCCATCCTGCAGTTCCGAATACTCTAACCATAGAAAACTCCTTTGCTGGGTTCTTCATTTGATTAAAAGAGACCGAATTTACCAATGCTAGAGTGGGCATATATAAAATCATATATACTAAAACCAACATATAGAAATCATCGAAAGCAGAACTTTGGTACATAAAGTACATGAGTACCGCACCAAAAAGGTGTAAAACCCCTAAAATTTTTTCTGCATTAAAGTATCTGTCAGCTATTATACCAATAACAAAGGGAGCAATTATAGCTCCCCATGATTGTGTTGAAAATGCCAAGGCTATTTCACCGTCTGTTGCTTTTAAATTATTTCCTAAAAATGTACCTAGAGTTACGAACCATGCACCCCAAATAAAGAATTCTAAAAACATCATGAAGCAAAGCTGGACTCTAACTTTATTTTTCATCTACCTCTTATAATACACGTAATCTGAACTTATAGGAACTTCGCCATTGCTTCTAAAATCTAAGGCAATTTGCCCCCTATGACTTGTAGAATGATTGATGATATGAAAAAGAATATCTTGCAAGGTATTGGTAAACAATCGTCCTTCGGTATTCTCATAATCTATACGCCTATCAAAATTATCGGCATTAGTAATTATTTCGAACGAACTACGTTGATTTTCATAATGAATATCTGCCCAGTTTTTGAGATCATGTTCTTGCCAAACTTCATAATCACTAGGTTTATTTAAGATTCTAGCGTTCCAAAGGTGATGCGCATTTAATATATGACTAAATAAACGCCTGGTTTCTGATGGCACTGCATCTAGCGCCAAACACTGTTCTATCAGTTTCTTGTTGCAGTGAAAATTATAATCGAATATTTCATTAAAAAAAGTCTCCATAAATCATACTCTTGATTATTCTATTTCTTTTGCTGCTTTTATCAAAAGATCTCTAGTAGCAATTATACCTGCTTCTTCACTAATTTCAGAACCTTCGTATTCCACCCCAATAAATCCAGTATAACCTGTTTCTTTTACAATTTTCAGCATTTGTACATAATCGATACCAGTATCATATCCCTCAGCATCAAAATTGTTAGATTTTGCACTTACCGCCTTAGCATATGGCATTAATTCTTTTACACCCTTGTATTTATCATACTCCTTTAAACAATCCCAACTGTCTGGTTTACGTTCAATACAGAAATTTCCAAAATCAGGTAAGCTTCCACAGTTATCCATATTAACGGTTTTCATCACCTGAGCATGTAGTTCACCGTTAGATGATAATCCGCCATGGTTTTCTACCAAAATATTAATATTCTTAGTTTTTGCGTAAGTGGCTAATTTGGTAAGTCCGTCAACAGAGTTTTTAATCCATTCTTCTGGCACATTACTTCCATTAAGATTAACTCTAATAGCATGGCAACCCATTGCAGCTGCAGCATCTACCCATCTTTTATGCTTCTCTACAGTTTCGTTTCTTTCGGTTTCATCATCAACCGCTAAATTTCCTTGACCATCAATCATGATCAAAACATTTTTCATTCCGTATTTTTCAGCCTCTGCGTTAGATTTTGCAACGAAATTTGCCATAGCCTCCTCAGAATAACCTGCTTCTTCTAATTCAGGATTATAAAGCTGGCTTACATATTCTAATCCTGTAAATCCCCAATTTTTAGCTTTTTCAGCAAAAGAATATGGATCTACCCCATCTTCTCTAATCATTTTATGCATTGACCATTGTGCTAGAGATAATTTAAAAAATGGCTCAACATTACTGTCTTTTACTACGACTTCAGAATTTTCCACTTTTACTTTTTTAGTTTCCTTACAAGCGTAAGATCCTAATAACGAGATTCCAATACCTACGATAGAGGCAATTCGAATAAAACTTTTTCTTTTCATTTTTGGTAGTTTGTTGTTGTTTGAAATATAACCTTAACTGTTGACGTTAAAATTATGACTTAATACATTAATCTAACTTAACGTTAGTAATAGCGAATTTCGCAAGAATAATGGACTTTAAATGTATAGAATTAATTTTATATTTAATAAATTTAGAGATTAAACAACTTTTATGAGCAAATTTTATTATAACGAAGAACAGGAGTCCTATGACGCAATTGTCGTAGGTACTGGAATAAGTGGTGGTTGGGCCGCAAAAGAACTATGCGAGGCAGGCCTTAAAACCCTAGTTTTAGAACGCGGCAGAATGGTTAAACACATTAATGACTATGAGACTGCGAACAAAGACCCTTGGGATTTTCCGAATGCGGGTGAACCGACAAAAGAAATTATAGCGCAACAGCCAAAGCAAAATAGAACAGGCTACACTACAAACCAAGCAAGTAACATGTGGTTTGTAAATGACCTAAAGCACCCATACAACGAAACAAAAAGATTTGATTGGATGAGAGGGTATCACCTAGGTGGACGCTCACTCCAATGGGGTCGTCAAAGTTATCGCTTAAGCGATATTGATTTTGGAGCTAACAAAAAAGAAGGGATTGCAGTAGATTGGCCTATACGTTATAAAGATATTGCACCGTGGTACGATAAGGTTGAAGAGTATATTGGCGTAAGTGGTGAAAACCTAGGCTTAGAGCAATTACCAGATGGTAAATTTTTACCGATGATGGATCTAAATTGTGTAGAGCAGGAATTCAGAGAAAAAGTAGCAGAGAATTTTGATGGTCGTGTAGTAACTGCTGGTAGAACAGCACACATTACAGGCACCAAGCAATTTGACGGAAGAAGCAAATGTCAATTTAGAAATAGATGTATTAGAGGGTGTCCTTTTGGAGCTTATTTTAGTAGTTTATCTTCTACTCTACCAGCAGCAGAAGCTACAGGCAACATGACACTTAGACCAGATTCTATTGTACATGAAGTAATTTATGACCCAAAGACAAAGAAAGCTACCGGTGTAAAGGTAATTGACGCAAATACGAAAGAAACTTTTGAATTTAAGGCAAAAGTTATCTTCCTATGTGCATCTGCAATTGCATCTACTTCTATATTAATGCAATCTAAATCTGAAACGTTCCCTAATGGTATGGGTAATGAATCTGACCAATTGGGTCGTAACATAATGGACCACCAACTTCAAGTAGGAGCTTCTGGTAAATTTGACGGATTTGAAGATAAATATTATAAAGGAAGAAAACCTAGTGGAATCTATATTCCTAGATTTAGAAACTTAGGAGGAGATTCTGATAGAGAATATAAGAGAGGATTTGGATACCAAGGCAGTGCTTCCAGAGGTAACTGGGAAGAATCTATTGCCGAACTTTCTCACGGTAAAGAATTAAAGGATGCTGTTTTAAAACCCGGCGGATGGACGTTTGGTATGATGGGCTTTGGAGAAGTACTACCATACGAAAACAACAGATTTACATTAGACTACGACAAATTAGATGATTGGGGCCTACCAACGGTTACTTTTGATGCCGAGCTTCAAGAGAACGAACTTAAAATGCGTAAAGACATTTTAGAGTCGGCTGTTGATATGTTAGAAAAAGCCGGACTTAGAGATGTAAAAGGATATGATAATGAAAGTGCTTTAGGTTTGGGTATTCACGAGATGGGTACTGCCCGTATGGGAAGAAACAGAAAAACTTCTGTTTTGAACGGAAATAACCAATTACATGATGTATCTAATGTTTATGTAACAGATGGCTCGTTTATGACATCTGCTAGTTGTGTAAACCCATCACTAACCTATATGGCTTTTACGGCCAGAGCTGCAGACCATGCAGTTAAAGAACTTAAAAAAGGAAACATATAATGGATAGAAGACGCGTATTAAAAAATATGGGTATGTCACTTGGATATATGGTGGCCACCCCAACTTTATTGTCAATTGTTCAAAGTTGTAAAAGTGAACCAGCCCTTACTTGGACACCTGAATTTTTAGCTCAAAATGAAGGATCTGTACTTTCAAAATTGGTGAATCTTATTTTACCTAAAACAGATACTCCTTCTGCAACAGAAGTACAAGTTGATATATTTATCGACAGGTTTGCCAAAGATGTGATGGAAAAGGAACAACAAGATTTCTTTAAAATGTCTATGACAAAATTTATAGATAAAGCCTTGGCTGATTCTAGTAAAGAAAAAGCTGAAGATTTAACTGCTGAAGATTTAGAACCAGTTTTAGCAAGTTCTTTGAAATACAACAAAGATCAACAGACAGAAATGTTTGAGTCTATTAATAGTTACACAAAGGCTATTGCTGAAGGCGGTACTGCCGAGTTAGATGACGAAGTTTCAAGATTTGCTTTTGCTAATAATCTAAGGGGTATGACCATTTGGGGCTACAAAGCTTCTGAATATGTAGGTGAAGAAGTTTTAGCCTATTTACCTGTACCAGGAGAATATGTGCCTTGTGGTGACCTACAAGAGCTTACTGGCGGTAAGGCATGGTCCTTATAACCAAATAATATTCTAATATTTAATAGCCAAGAGCATGATTTATTATCGCTCTTGGCTATTTTCATTTAAATACACTACTCATGAAAAGAAGAAGTTTCATCCGAAAATCTGCATTAACTACAGGCGCACTTTCAGTAGCTAGTAGCGTATCATTTGCCAATACATTAACCAACAATACAATAGCGCATAAATACAATTTAAAATATGCACCTCACTTAGGTATGTTTAAACATCTTGCCGGAGATGACCCTATAGACCAATTAAACTTTATGGCAGATCAAGGTTATACCGCCTTTGAAGATAACGAGATACGTAAACGCCCAATTGAGCAACAAGAAAAAATGGCCGCTACAATGAAAAAACGTGGTATTGAAATGGGTGTTTTTGTAGCACATGAAATTCATTGGAAAACACCGAATCTAGCATCTGGAGATTTAACTAAAAGAGAAGAGTTCTTAAATGATATAAAAAGTTCAATTAAAGTAGCTAAACGAGTAAATGCAAAATGGATGACCGTAGTACCAGGTCATGTGGATCTTAATTTAAAAATGGGCTACCAAACAGCCAACGTAGTAGAAAGCCTTAGACAAGCTTCTGCCTTATTAGAACCATATAATATTACCATGGTGTTAGAGCCATTGAATTTCAAAAATCACCCTGGGTTATTTTTGACCGACTCCCCTCAAGCCTTTGAAATTTGCAGAGCGGTTAATTCGCCTTCTTGTAAAATTTTGTTTGATATCTATCATCAACAAATTCAAGAAGGAAATTTAATTACGAATATGGAAGCCTCTTGGTCAGAAATCGCATATATTCAAATAGGTGACAACCCCGGTAGAAATGAGCCAACTACAGGTGAAATTAACTACCACAATGTTTTTAAATGGATACACAAACAAGGTTTTACTGGTGTGCTTGGTATGGAGCACGGAAACTCAAGAGAAGGAAAAGAAGGTGAACTCGCCGTAATAGAAGCCTATAAGAAAGTAGACAATTTTCTTTAATCCTAAAATCAACATTAAATACAATCATAAGAGAACGAAAAATGCATTTCATCGAAAATGCAACAACTATTCGATGAAATGCATATTACTAAAGTAAGAATTTACTTACTTATTCGTTCTTTTGTATATGTCCCAATACCTACACACATTACTCGTCTATGCCGGTTTGCTTTTGGCATCAAAAATATCTTTTTATATCTATAAAAAGATAAAGTCAAATTCGTTTGATTTATTTCAAATGAGACTACGTTATAAATGGTATAATTTTAAAAGCAGCATTAAATTGACTTATCATAGCCTTTTTAATGATACTATCCATTTTCCATAATCCAAAATCAGTTTTCATGCGTATATAATTTATACTCTAATACTTAAGCTATGGAAAACTACATAACAATATTGATGATATACGCGGCAGCGTTATTATTTTCGACTGTATTAAAGCCGTATATAAAAAACGATAAATAAAATTCCCCTTACTTAACCTCGGCTTAGCCGTATATAAAAAAGACCTCATCAACGAGGTCTTTTTTATTCTCTTATTATAAAGATCATACTAAGTAATTATATTCCTGAAACCAATCTTAAGGTTTAGAAATTAATTTATTTTAAATAAAAACAGGATTAATACAAATTTCTTTCATATTCAATTTAGAAATAAAAAGAATAAAATTTAAAGCTAAATTTCAGAAACAACAATAATATTAATAACCAATACTACTACAAACTGAAGAATAAAATTGGGTAGGTGAATGGGCACTAGATATAAAAAATGTACGGCCCCACTAATGCTTCTATTATGAAAAATGCCCACCAAGCCTAATAAAGGTAGTTCCCCCGAAACCTTTTCTTAGAACGTAATCATACGACGAATCGTAGTTATACTTATTTTGGCGCTCAAACATTAGATATAAGATAACATACACTATCTTATAAAGAACCGTACTAAATTTTAAACTTTTATATCTGCATTAAAAGAACCTTCAACATTCAAAGATTCTCCGTTAGCATTTTCTAATTGTACTTCTAACTTACCATTGACATTGTTAGAAAAACATTCAATGATTGTAACATCACCCGATTTAATAAAAAAAGGTAGTTCACTAATACCACCGAAATCTGCAAAACCGTATACACCGTTAAACTTATGAAGCAAACGATCTAAATTCTTTATTTTATGTATACCAACAGGTATACCATGATTCATTTTTGTTTCAGAAGCGATAATAAACTCCAAAGTTTGCTTCTCCCCTTCATTAATTGAAGTGAAACTCAACAACAACTTGCCTATTGTATTACCAAATCTGTCTTGTTCAATTTTCTTTGAAAAGGTTGCTTTACCATTTAAATGAAAATTTCTTTCTCCATCAATATTAAAACTACATACACCTTTTTCAATTTTAATGCTTTCAAAATCACTTTTTGATCCACCTGAAAGCAAAACAAAAGGCATTATTCCGAAAAAAAATATTTTTAAAAACTTAGCTATAAACTGAAATATCTTAAACATAATTGTAAGAAATAATTATAGTCATGGTTTGTTAATATTCCGTTTCTGAACCTCCATTACCATCGTCATATTCTCATTTACTCCTTCTTCATCTTTCATAAATTGCGAAGCGACCATTAAGACCACAATAAACAATGCTAACATTAGACCGCACTTTTTCATGTCAATTTGATTTATAACAGACTGAAGTTCTTTGCTAAAGATAATTTTAAGCTGAAAAAGCATAGGTCTATATTGTATAACCTGTCTTCTTTTATGTATAATCGGAAAACAAGATTCTAGCATAATTAATAAATAAAACAATTTGTAGTCTTTTTCTTTCTAAAAAGAAGGGTTTACAAATTTTCACACCTTTATTACTTTAATTTACCGATTACACTAAAATATCATCCATTGATACAAATTCGCTTATGAAAGCCCTACAAACCCGTAATTTTTCATAACTTCCTAACTTGATACCCTATCTTTTATGTTACAAGCTGTAATAGTTGATGATGAAATTAAAGCCCTACAGAGCCTAACATGGGAGCTTACCAACTTCAGTGATGAAATCAACGTTATTGCCTCATTTACTAATCCAAATGAAGCGCTTCAATACTTAGAAAAAAATACTCCTGATTGTCTTTTTTTAGACATCGAAATGCCCACTATGGATGGTTTTCAGTTTATTAAAAAACTTACCAACAAGAATTTCCCTGTTGTAATCACCACCGCTTACAATCAATATGCCCTAAAAGCTATTAAAAGTCAAGCTTTAGATTATCTATTAAAGCCGATAGATACCGATGATTTAGAAGAAACCATTGTAAAGATCAAAAAATTTAATAGCAAGAATTTTTCTGTTGAAAAATTAGAAATGGCGCTCTTAAATTATAACTCTAGGTCTATACATAAACGCATTACTTTAAACACCGATGGTAAATTGTTGTTTTTGGAAAGTGACGAAATTCTATATGCTGAATCTGATGGTAATTATAGTACTATATTTTTAACCGATGGTCAAAAAATTGTACTCACCAAAAAACTAAAAGAAGTAAACGAGTTGCTTCCGGCAGATTCTTTTTTTAGAATTCACAATTCGTATATCATCAATCTAAATAAAATAAAGGAATTTTTAAAGACTGATGGTTACGTGGTATTAAAATCTAATCATAAAATACCTGTCTCAAGACAAAAAAAATCTGATTTTTTAGATATGTTGTAGCTTTACAATCATATGTTCAATAACAAATCTTAAGCTTATATTTAAATTCTATAGTGTATAAATTCAAGTTCAAATTTCTATTTTTCCTACTGTATACTTTAGTACCGCAACACCATAGTTATTCTCAAGATATACCTGAGAATTTAAAAGAAACAGTAGATAGTCTATTATCTAAGCCTCCAAAAGAATATCAAGAAATACATTCGGTATTAGTCACCTATAGCAATGACAGTATTGCGTTACGCTATATAGAAAAAAGGGCCACAACTAACAAGTATCTTTTATGTAAAGCATACGCTTTAAACCAATTAGGAAACCTCTACAGCGACTTATCAATTTATCCGAAAGCCATAGAACTTTATCAAAGCGCCATAGAAGCATCTATCAAGGCCAATAACATTGAACTTAGAGTACAGAGTTTAAATATGCTCAGTACGGTTTATATGCGTACTGATGCTATAAAATCTGCTTTAGATAAAAGTCAAGAGGCTTTAGAGTTGGCTGAAAACGTTACCGAACCCAATAGTGACCTAAAAAGAAGCATCACCGTATCTCTAAACAGTATTGGTGGAATATATCAAATGCTAGAACAGTATGATCTAGCTATTGAGAAATATGAAAGATCCATGATTCTTCAAAAAGAATTGGACGACAAACAAGGCCTTGCCATTAGCCATCAAAATTTAGGTGAGTGTTATGAATATCAAGGAGAGCTTGAGCCTGCTTTAAAAAATTTTAGAAAAGCACTTGTTTACAATGAGATAATTGATTCTAATCGCGGCAAAATAATCTGCAATTATAGTATAGCACACGTGTATGTGCACATGGGTAAAATAAAAGAAGCGATTTCTATTTTAGAAAACAATTTATTAAAAGCCATTTCTATTGGTGACCAAAAAATTATAACTACTATTTATATAAACTTAGGATGGTCATTGATACGTTTTGGCGATTATGACCCTGCAGAAACCAATTTAGAATCTGGTTTAAGCTTAGCAACATCTAACGATTTCTATGCGGAAATAGCCGAAGCGAATAAATTTTTATCTGAGCTTTGGATCAAGCGAGATGATTACCAGAAAGGTATGCGCTATTTTAAAGAATCTAGAAAATACGAAGAACGCATTACCAACTCTCTTAATCTACGGTACGTAAATGACATGATTTTACGATACGAATCTCAAAAGAGAGCCAACCAGTTAGACCGACTAGCAAAAGAAAATGAATCTGTACGTTTAAAGTTAAAGAAAAATAGGACTATGCTGATTATCATTGGTATCTTCTTAATTTTACTTGTAGGTATTTTATATATTCTTTATAGGCAGAGTCAATTAAACGCAGAGAAAAAACTTTTGACATTAGAGCAAAGTATGTTACGTAGTCAAATGAATCCACATTTTTTATTCAATTCTCTAAACTCGATTAAATTATATATCATTAATAATGAGAAAAAAAATGCTGTTCATTATTTAAATAAATTCTCAAAATTAGTACGAAAAATACTTGAGGCGTCGTCTCAACGAGAAATCTCTTTGGCAGATGAGCTAGAAACAGTAGCGCTGTATATGAATATTGAAAACATACGGTTTTCTAATGAAATTAACTTTAAAATTGATATCAAAGACGACATAAATACTCATAACATAAAAATACCTTCGCTTATACTACAACCTTTTTTAGAAAACGCTTTATGGCATGGTCTATCTTCAAAAGATGGAGCAAAAAACATTGCCTTAGAAGTAAAAAAGGGTAAAAGTGGCTTTATTGAAATAATCATTACCGACAATGGTGTGGGTAGAGATGCTGCAGAAAAAATAAAGGATAGTAAGGTTCTTAAAAGAAAGTCGGTAGGTATTGATATTACCAAAGAACGACTAGCAAACTTTTCTCGTGACTATGAAAACTTTTTTCATGTAGATATCATTGATAAGTTTGACGATGACACCAACCCCATAGGCACACAGATAGTAATATATATACCTATTATTTAAGATGGTCTTTAGCCACCTCTTCTAATTCGTTATACCAAGGTTCACCGAATTTTCTAATTAAAGCTTCTTTAACGAATTTATAAACAGGTACTTTTAGTTCATCACCTAAAGCACATGCTGGATCACAAATTTGCCATTTATGATAGTTAACTGCAGTTAGTTCAGTATACTCACGTACTCTAATTGGGTACAAATGACAAGACACAGGTTTTTTCCACTTTATTTCACCTTGGTTGTAAGCCTCTTCTATACCACACTTTGCTATTTTCTTATCGTCGAAAATAACGTAGGCACATTCACTTCCATTTACTAATGGGGTTTCCCACTCACCATCTTCACCCTTAACAAAAGCACCATGTTCTTCAATAACAGCAACACCTTCGGGTCTTAAAAATGGTTTAACCTTAGCATAAATATCGACCATAATTTCAGTTTCTGAATCTTCAACTGGCGCACCAGCTTCGCCATCGACACAGCAACCACCTTTACACGCACTAAGGTTGCAAACAAAATCGTTTTCTATAATCTCTTCAGATACTATGGTTTTCCCTAATTGAAACATGATCTAATTTAAAGGGCACAAGATACATTTTTTAAAAAGTATTGGTCTTAGAAAATTTTAAGAATAAACATCTAAGTGCATATTTATAAACGTAAATTTGCAAAAAATTTGAAGTATGGAGTTTCATTTTGATTTAAGAGAGATTGCAACCGCAAGTATGGTGCTATTTGCCGTTATTGATATTTTAGGCAGTATTCCTATTATTATTGGGCTTAGAAAAAAAGTAGGTCATATTCAGTCTGAAAAAGCATCTGTTGTGGCTGCTGTAATAATGGTAGCTTTTCTGTTTCTTGGTGAAGAAATATTAAATCTTATCGGTATTGATGTAAATTCATTTGCCGTAGCAGGTGCATTCATCATATTCTTTTTAGCTATTGAAATGATTTTAGGTATTCAATTATACAAGGATGATGAACCAGAAAGTGCTTCTATTGTACCTATTGCCTTCCCATTAATTGCTGGTGCAGGTACTCTTACCTCTTTACTTTCGTTAAGAGCAGAGTATTTTGTTGAAAATATTATTATAGCTATTGTTGTTAACATTGTCTTCGTTTTCATTGTACTTAAATCATCTGTGAAAATCGAAAATATGCTAGGCAAAAACGGGGTAAATGTAATTAGAAAAGTATTTGGGGTTATTCTTATGGCAATTGCTGTTAAATTATTCGCAGCTAACATTAATGAGCTTTTCTAGACCGTAAGAAGGTTGTACTTTTATAAAAACAAGTTTATGAGCAAGAAATTATCCATAATTTTCATAGTAATTGCAGTAGCACTTATAGCCTATAACGTAACCTTAGTGAATTTTGCTGACCCTTTTGAGAAGAATAGCACAATAGCATTAATTGGGATTATGGCTTCACTATGTGCAATTGTACTTCTTTTGGTATTCGTTACCAGCAGAAAGATTCAAGATAAAATAAATAAGGATTAATTATTGGCTTTGATTTCGCCAGATTCTTGTTGTTGAATTCCACCGCCATCTAATTCTAGTACCTTTTGAAGCATAAGATCTTCATCTGCTTTAATTTTGGCGTGTATATTAGTATTGAATAGTTGTTCTGCGATATTAGCTTTCAAAAATCGTTTGATGCTCTGTTCATAATCATAGAAATTCATTCTTAGATTTCTATCTACGGAATACTGTACAAATCTTTCAAAGAGAATATCGTCAACTTTAAAATCGTTTACAAATTCTTCTTGTGTGTATTGAGCATACCTTTCTCGATCCTCGTCTAAATGTTCAAATACAAAAAAGGACAAGAAACCTAAATTATCCATACTCTCAACAGCTTCCTCTTCATTGCTCCCTATGGGTACAAATACATCCGGTATAATACCGCCACCGCCATAAACAACTTTTCCCTTAGGAGTTGTAAACTTTAACGAATCTGCCACTTTAATACTATCTACAGAAATCATTTCTCCGCTATGGAATCTATCTGTAAAACGTTGGTAGTAATCTTTAGTACCATTAGCATATGTCTTTTGAATACTTCTACCTGTTGGGGTGTAATATCTAGAAACTGTAAGTCTAACTGCCGAGCCATCACCTAAAGCCATTTCTCGCTGTACCAATCCTTTACCGAAAGATCGACGACCAACAATAGTGCCTACATCATTATCTTGCAGTGCACCCGCTACTATTTCACTAGCTGAGGCAGATCTTTCATTTATTAAAACATAAATAGGTTTATCTTCAAAACTACCTTCATCTGTCGCAAAGCTCTTATTGATTTTTCCCTTTTTATTTTTTGTGAACAAAATAAGCTTACCATCTTCTAGAAACTCATCTGCCATTTCTTCAGCCATACCTAAATAGCCGCCAGGGTTATCTCGCAGGTCTAGAACAAGCTTTTTAGCTCCACGCTTTTGTAATCTTACCAAAGCATCTTTAAACTCTTTATAAGTAGACTCAGCAAAGCGGTTTACTTTTATATAGCCGATATCTTTATTAAGCATATAAAAGGCATCTACACTTTTTAAAGGAACAATGCCACGCTTCACCTTTACATTGAACGTTCTATTTTCTGTTTTTCTAAATACGGTAAGGTTAATAGAAGTACCTTCTTTTCCTTTTAATTTCTCTACAATAACTTCACTGGGGAAGTCTTTACCGTACAGCGTATCGTTATCTGCCATTAGAATACGATCACCTGCTAAAATTCCTTTTACGAAACTTGGTCCGTCTTTGACGGTTTTTATAACCGCAATAGTATCGTTATAAGAGTAAAAATTAATACCGATACCCACAAAATCGCCTTTCATATTTTCAGTCACGCCCGACATTTCTTTTTCAGAAATGTATACAGAATGTGGATCAAGTTTTTCAAGAATACTGTTGACAGTAATATCAACAATGCTATCTGTATTTACATCGTCTACATATTCATAGTCAATGTAATCTATAAGTCTGTTGAGTTTGTCTTTTTTAGAATTGGTTGAAAAAAGACGTTCTGGAGAGTCATTAAAATTCAGTTTTCCGCCTATAAAAAACCCTAATGCGAGCGCAATAGCGATAATTAAAGGAAATAGAGCACTGTATTTTTTATTCATCATTAGTGTAAACGTTAGATAGTAACATTTATTTCTGGCATATGTTGTAATTCAACACCCGCTTTTGCCAAAAATTGTAATCCCGAATCATCTTTGTATCCTACTTGATACACTACACGTTTAATGCCAGACTGATGAATTAACTTACTACATTCTCTGCAGGGCGATAACGTAATGTATAAAGTAGCACCTTGGCAAGATTGGGTAGAACCTGCTACTTTTAAAATAGCATTGGCCTCGGCATGTAAAACATACCATTTCGTGTACCCTTCTTCATCCTCGCAATAATTTTCAAATCCGGTTGGTGTACCATTGTATCCGTCAGAAATAATCATTCTATCTTTTACGATAATGGCACCTACTTGCTTTCGCTTACATGAAGAAAGCTTACCCCATTCTTTGGCCATTCTTAAATAGGCCCTATCATACTTTAATTGCTTTTCTTTCTTCATTTACACTACGCTTTATATAAGCACTTAACCCTAAGGTACCTGCTTTGATTAGTACCAACTACATCTTAGGGTAAACTTTAACAATCTAAAAAGGAAATGTTTCATATAACAACGGTAGAGTAATAAGTATTATGACAATACTACCAATTGTAATAAACAAGCTTTGCTTTACTTTTAAAATGCCTTGAACTACATAAGCTAAAATCAATACTAAAAGGACAATGACTACTTGAGACAATTCGATTCCACCAGCAAAACCTAATAAAGGTGCTAATTTATCTTCCTCTCCCATAATCATCATTTTAAAATAATTAGAGAATCCAAATCCATGTATTAGTCCAAAAAAACCCGTTGCCAAGACATGAAACAAAATAGCTCTATCTTCCTTTTGAGCCTTGTTATCTACCAAATTAAAAATAGCGGTTGCGAGAATGGTAACCGGTATCAAAAACTCTATCCAGCTTGCTTCTATTACCAAAACCTCATAAACAGAGAATACCAACGCCAAACAATGCGTAAAAGTAAAAACGGTAGCTAAAAGCAAAACATTCTGCCAACTTTTAAACGTGAAAGGAAGCACCAGTGCAGTTAAAAACAATATGTGATCATACGCATTTATGTCTAAAACATGATGTAGACCTAATTCTATATAAAACCAAAATTCTTGCATACTAATACATCTAAATAATTGCCCTTCTAATTTAACCCGCGCTCTTTTTGAATAGTCTCATAAGCGGCTTGCACCTGCTTAAACTTCTCTTCAGCACCTTTTTTAATGGCTTCATCTTTTGTGTTCACCCTATCTGGATGATATTTTTTAGCCATTTCTCTATACGCTTTCTTTACCTCAGCATCTGTTGCCGATTTCTCAATATCTAAAATTTTATAAGAATTGTTCGCCGATTTCACGAACATAGCTTTTATACTTTCAAATTCATTAAGAGAAACTCTTAAGTAACCTGCTATTTCACGAATTTTCTGAATTTCGGGATTACTAATATTACCATCTGCTTGTGCAATACCGAATAAAAAGTGCAGTAACTGCAAACGAACTTCATAACGGGTTCGTTGTGCTAAAAAAGTACAAACGTTTTGGGCAGATATTTGCCCTTTCTTATTTATTTCATTGAAACTTCTAAAAATAGCATTCGCCTTGTCTTTACCATAGGTACTAACAAAATACTGCCGTACATAATCCATTTCTGACTGACTCACTTGTCCGTCTGCCTTAATAACAAGTGAACACAACGATAGTAAGTTCAGCTCAAAATCTGCTGCGGTTACATTTGGTCGTGTATAATCTTGAAACACACTACGTGCACTACCTTTATTAGATCCAAAAAAGCTATCTATAACACTACCGGCAAAGAAGCCTAAAACCGCTCCAGATAAACCTCTCAAAAAAAAGCCGACTACAGCCCCCAACCATTTAATCATTTCGTATTCTCAATTTTGGCAAAGATAAATTATTAGGAATAGAAAGTTAGACTAATGAAAAGTTAAGGTCTGAAGCACTGCTGCGACTAATTGATTATCTTTGTAATAGTTTAATTAAAATAATAACAATATGTACCCTGCGGAATTAGTAAAACCAATGAGAGATGATCTGGCTTCTGCCGGATTTGAAGAATTATATACAGCAGATGCAGTAGCAACTGCCATCAATAAAGAAGGAACAACTTTAGTGGTTGTAAATTCTGTTTGTGGTTGTGCAGCGGCAAATGCAAGACCTGCAGCTAAAATGAGTTTGCAGAACGATAAAAAACCAGACTTTGCAGTAACTGTATTTGCTGGTGTAGATAAAGAGGCTGTTGATGCGGCAAGAAACCTTATGGTTCCTTTCCCTCCTTCTTCTCCTTCTATGGCTTTATTTAAAAATGGAGAATTAGTTCATATGATTGAACGTCACCATATTGAAGGTAGACCAGCTGAAATGATTGCTCAGAATTTAGCACAGGCTTACGACGAGTTTTGCTAGGTTTTATAGCTTAAGCTATATTCTTTCAAAATAATAGGATTAAAAAACCGCTCTAATTGAGCGGTTTTTTATTTTTGTAGCATGCAGAAATTGCTTTCTTATATATTAACCCCCTTCTTTTTCTTAGCATTTGGTCTATGTCTTGGAATATTTCACCCCATTCAATGGCTAGGTTTTAAGCTTTTTGGATATAATGGTCTTAAACCAGTAGTAAGTAAATTGAACTTTTGCTTAATGAGAAGTACCAATATTTTAGGTACCACCTACCGGTTTACCAATAACTTCGATTTACCAACAGACAGACCGTTAATCATTGTAACCAATCATCAAAGCATGTACGATATACCGCCCCTTATTTGGTATATGCGTAAACACCACCCAAAATTTGTAAGTAAGAAAGAATTAGGTAAAGGCATACCTAGTGTATCTTTCAACCTTGTTCATGGGGGTTCTGTTTTAATTGACAGAAACGATGGCAAATCGGCATTAATGGAAATAGGAAAACTAGGCTCTTATATTGAAGAACACAAAAGAAGCGCCGTAATTTTTCCGGAAGGTACAAGAAGTAGAGATGGACACCCAAAGCCATTTAAACCAATGGGACTCAAAATGCTACTTAAAAAAGCTCCGTCTGCATTGATTGTTCCAATTAGTATCAATAATTCATGGAAATTGGTTCGCTTCGGACAATTTCCGATGGGATTAGGCGCCAAGGTTCGATTAGAGGTTCAACAGCCTTTAGAGAACACTGGCAACCTAGACGAACTTATTACACAAATAGAAGCATCCGTAGTTAGCGGAATAAATTCCTTTAAATGACCGATTCAGAAATAGTAGAAGAAACCATTCTTTTCGTCAAAGAAACGTTACAAAATGCAGAAGGTGGGCACGATTGGTTTCATATACATCGGGTATTCAATAATAGCATGTTAATTGCAAAAGATGAAGATGACCTAAACCTGTTGGTCGTTAGTCTAGGTGCACTTTTACATGATATTGCAGATGCTAAATTTAATGATGGCGATGAATCTTTAGGTCCTAAAATGGCCGAGAACTTTTTATTAAGTCTTGGTGTACCTAAAAGAACGATTAACCATGTAACCAATATCATCAAATACAGTTCGTTTAAAGCCAGTTTAACAGATGGTAAGATGAAGAAGAAGCTATTCTCATCTAAAGAGCTTAAAGTAGTACAGGATGCCGACCGTTTAGATGCCATAGGTGCTATTGGTATTGCACGTGCGTTCAATTACGGGGGATTCAAAAATCGTACGCTCTATGACCCAAGTATACCTCCAAATTTAGAAATGAGTAAAGAAGAGTACAAAAAATCTGAAGCACCTACTTTAAATCATTTCTATGAAAAACTCTTACTTCTTAAAGATAAAATGAACACAGAAACAGGCAAGCGATTGGCAGAAGAAAGACACCAATATATGATTGATTTTCTAGAACAATTTTATCAAGAGTGGAATCCTTTAAAAAATTTAAGTTAAGTTTACAGAACAATTCAACAACATCAAACCATTAAAAAAGGGTCTCAATTTACATTGAGACCCTTTTGTATTTTATATATTTTTCTACTATTTCTGTGGCAACTCTCTTGTTAACCAACCGCTTCTACTTGCCGTTACAATTGCATATGGCGTAATCCAAAATAAACCGAACGTAAAAAGCACGCTGTATGAATATGCCCAAACAGACTCAGATATAGAGTATCTTTTAGCATAGAACAATACTGGAAAAGTTGATAAAACCAATATACTTACAAAAGTAGAACTTAAGAATAATAATGGGTGTGTAACTACAAATACCAACATGAATAATACAAATGGGTAGCATAACACTATTCTTGAGAATTGGCTAAAGAACAATAATCTTGTACCTGTTTTTGGTCCTTTTCTAAAGTTGGTAAATACGTATTTAGACATTTGAATATTCTCACGTACATTACTTCTACCCCATCTAATAAACATTTTATAAAGCCCTTTATATTTTTCAGGAACATTAGTATACGCAAATGCATTTCTTTGGAATAAAACGTGAAAACCCTGCTTTAAAATCATATTCGTCATAGCCCTATCTTCACCTATATCTGAAGCTTGACCCATAAACGTTTGATTGATCCAAGCATCTAAACAACCAAAAACCGCAGTGGCTCTGTAAGCTGCTAAAGCACCAGGAGTACATAAAACAGAATTCAATGTACTTTCAGAAGAACGTACAAACTCAAAACTAAGTGCAAAACTTACGTCTAGCATTTTAGGTAGAATCTTGTCATTATTTAATACACGAATGTTACCTGCCACAGCACCACAATTTTCATCAATAATGAACGGACTTACTAAATTTCTTAAGGTGTCTTTGTCTACAATAGAATCACTATCAACGGTTACGAATATCTCACCTGTTCCTTCATTAAAACCTCTGTACAATGCGTGACGCTTACCCATGTTCTTTGGTTGCTGACAAATAGAAACTCTATCTCCTAATTCTTTCTTGGCTTCTAGCATCCAATTCCAAGTATCATCTTTACTACCATCATCGATAGCCAATAATTGAATTTTTTCTTCTGGGTAATCGCTTTCAGCTAAACTCTTTAACGTAGCCCATACTTGTTTACCTTCATTATATGCAGGTACAATAACCGTAACTGTTGGTAATTCTTTATCAGAAACAGATGGTATTGCCTTGTATTTTAAAAATCTTATAAATGTGTAAATAAAGAAACTCAATTTAAACACAAAAAAGGCAGCGGCTACAATCATAAAAATTAACCCGATCATGGTGCTTCTTCTTTCTAGATGTAATTGAGTAAAGTCATTCTGTAGTATGTAAGCTAGATAAGCTGAACCAAACATTAGCACGAATGTGCTTCCCATTACAAAAATGCCCCATGCATTGGCATTTTCAATTAGATGTTTAATTCTTGAAAAGAAAGGCTTCTTTTCAGTTTTTTCGGTATTGTTTTTTAATGTTTTCATTTCGTTTTTGGTAGTATTCTTGGTTTTCAGAAATAGTCCTCGTATTTATTTCTTCTTCCTATGTACGCTTAGAAGTATCTTTTGGATTTTATTTTAACAAAACTTATTAAAGAAAATTTTTACCAACAACTATTGCACGCTTTTTAATATTCACCTGCTAATTTAAAACCCTAAATTTTTGAATTATTTATAATATTTATCTCGTTTTCATAGAGTTAGACTAAGTATTTGAGAAATAGTCATATCTGAACCATATTAAACAACTAAAATAAATTTTCATGAAATACGCTTTTCTATTACTACTGTTTGCCATTTCTTATAGCCACGCAAAAACTGATGAAGAGGCAATTGTTTCTCTTTTAAAGAAAGAATCTTCCACATGGCGTTCAGGTGATATAAAAGCACATGCTTCTTGCTGGTCATTTCAACCCTATAGTAGAATTATTATTTCTATGCCAGATAGAAATAGTATGGATGTACCACCGGCAATGATGATCAATCCTCCAGAACATATGGTAGGTAAAGGTGGTGGGTCTAAAAATTCTAATTATAAGATGAATATAAATGGTAATAACGCTTGGGTTACTCATGATGAGGAATCTACTACTATTGACGGAGTAACAAATTATACTTACAAAATACGAATTCTAGAGAAAATTAATGGCAGTTGGAAACTTGTAGGGCAATCTATACACCCAAGAAAAATGGATTAATAATTAACTACCTCGACCTAAGCCCGCCAAGTATGCTTCTGAAGATATATTTTTTATTTCGAAGCCCGCCCGAAATTTACCACTGCGCGTAAGCCTAGGAGAATTAAACCCTCAATGAGATATTAAAATAATTTTAATTGTCCATCCTTATAAGATTCATGCAGAGTAGTATTTAGCTTTGGGAATGTTTTGCCTTCAAAATATTTACGCTTTGCCAAACGTACCATATCATGAATTTGCGTGGCTATTATACCGTCACCCCTACTTCTTAAACCAAACCTGCTGTCGTTTAGTCTACCACCATGGCATTCTTGAATTTGATGTAATACCTTCTCTGCTTTGTCGGGCAACGTTTTGTGGATCCAATCTGTAAATATTTCACCTATTGCTCCGTTTAGTCTAACTACGGTAAATGCCATAGATAAAGCACCATTTTCTGAAACCGCTTTAGCCAAGTTCAAAATCTCGTGACTATTAATACCGGGTATAATGGGTGCTAGCATTGCATTTACAGGAATTCCATTCTCAGATAATACACGTATAGCTTCTAGTCGTTTCTTAATGGTGGTAGTTCTAGGTTCTAATATTCTTCTTGTTTCTTCGGATAAAGAAGTGACAGAAATGTTGACTCCGATTAATCCGTATTCATTCAATTCTTTTAGAATATCTAAATCACGCAAAATCAAAGCGTTTTTGGTTATAATACCTACCGGATGCCTATATTTCAAAAAAATCTCTAAGCATTTACGGGTTATTTCAAATTCTTGCTCTGCAGGCTGATAACAATCTGTATTACCAGAAAGCACAATTGTACTCGGCTTCCAGCTTTTACTTCTTAATTTAGCTTCTAACAGTTTGGGCGCATCGTGTTTTACCAAAATTTTTCGCTCAAAATCTAATCCTGCACTATAACCCCAAAATTCATGAGCATTTCTAGCATAGCAGTAAATACAACCATGCTCACAACCTTGGTACATATTCATAGAATAACTCATACCCACATCTGGACTAGTTACTTTATTAACTATCGTTTTTGGAAAAATAGGAAGATATTGGGTCTTATTTCTATCGGCAACTTCGCCTTCTACTCGGCAGAATTCGAGAAAATCATCTCTAGTTTCATAACTATAAGCAGAAAATTTATTGCTGGTATTTTTTTGGGCTCCTCTTCCTTTAACCGAAGAATTAGAATTCATTAATATTAGGATTTAATCCAAAAATATGGAATAAATCCTAATATTATAATTATTTAACACCCACTTGAACCAATTGCTTTTTTGTACCTCTTTTAGCGTAGAACCTTAATTCATCGTTCTTGTGATCAATGTATGGTACAGATACCATTAACGGCAAACGAGCTTCAGTATCATCAATAACCTTACTGTATTTCATATGTCCGTTTTCATCTAAACGAATTAAAAACACATTTCTGTTTCTACTTAAACCTTGTTTGAACATAATACGATCATCGCTAAGTTGTTGCGGATTCTCTGAAGATGTGCTAATAAAAAAGTATGTTGTATTGTTTTTTGTGTAAGCACTATATGAGGCATAAGCACCATCGCCTTGTGTTACCTCGGTCTTGTTAATATTTCTTGCCCAAATTAAATCTCCCGTTGCACTTAATTTTGCACTAATAATATCATTATGGTGATATCTAGTTACCGCAACGCGCCCACCACTAGAGTTAGACTGTACACTTTTACTTGTAAAGTACTCTTCAGCATTAAATAGAATATTCCCTTCATTGGTAATGTCCATACCTTTAAACACTAAATCTTTTATGGCCTTATCATCTTCACGCCCAAACTTATCCATCATAAACTGTTCAGAGAACTGGTTAAATTTTTCAGTCTTCATTTCTAAAGTTTTCGAATCTAAGTTGAAATAAGAAATTCCGTTATAACGATTATCTTTTCTATCCGCATAAAAACCGATACAAAGCAATTCATCACCTCTAAAAATAGGTTTCAAAGATTCAGGAAATTTACCCGGAGTATAAAAAGACTGAACGCTTCTGCTGGTATTCGAAATTCGAACCATTTCATATTGAAACTTACGCTCTGTAGCATTAAAACGTTTCTTTTTAAAATATGCCTTACCTACCAAATACACATTCTGCAAATCTTTTGAGAAGGCTATATTTTCAAATGCATAATTCTTTTCTTCTACCTCATCAGAAAAATCATGCTCCATTAACTTGTTTAAGTTGGCATTGAATACATGAATTGTATGCTGATCAATTTTTCTTTTCTTATAGTGTGTAGTTATGGCAAAAGCTGATTTATCATCATTGAATAAAATAGAAGTAGTAAACCCAGATGAAAAGTTTCGATTATAGAAATTTCGATCCAAAGGCTGTTCTACTGGTTCAGAAGCTATTGATAGCAGGGTTTCTTTTGTAAACTGAAATTGAGAAAACGGGCTTCTATGCACTTCGTACTGATAACTTCTAGTATTATAGTTGTACTCTAAAAACAACAAATAAACCTGCCCATTACGAACATAGGCGTCTATAAAATTGGCATTTTTAAGTTTATAATTATATTCAGAGACTAGCTCTAAATCTTTATTGTAATGTTCAATAAAATACCCTTTAGGTCTTAATACAATACCTGTATAATATGCACGGACCACAACAGTACCTTCGCTACCATCATCTGCGATAGCAAGCATATTGGAGTACCTATATTTATCATGAAATTTTTCGCCAATAGTATATGATACAAGTTCTTCTTGAGCAAAAGAACTAACTACATTAACCAGAAACAAGAATAAGAATGCGCTACGTTTAAACATAACCAATTTGGTTTATGTCATGAACCCGGAAAATTTGCCTTTCTTTTTTCTAAAAATGCAGTAGTACCTTCGGCAAAATCATCTGTTCCAAAACAGGCACCGAAAGCCTCAATTTCCTGCTCATAACCATTTACAGTATTCTTAAAACCAGCATTTACTGCTTTTATTGCATGAGCAATGGCTACAGATGAGTTATTGGTTATTCTAGAGATAATTTTATGGCATAACGGCACTAATTCTTCTTGGGTAGTTACATGGTTTACCAAACCATAAGCATGCGCTTGTTCTGCAGTAATCATACCTGCGGTCATAATCATTTCCATAGCTCTACCTTTGCCAACCAATTGCGGCAAACGTTGTGTACCACCATAACCAGGTATAACACCTAAAGAGACTTCTGGTAATCCCATTTTGGCATTATCACTTGCAACTCTAAAATGACATGCCATTGCCAATTCTAATCCGCCACCAAGTGCAAAACCATTTACTGCGGCAATCACGGGAGTATCTAACTTTTCAACAAAATCGAATAATTGTTTTTGACCTTTCGTTGCTAACTTCTTCCCTTCCTTTTCACTGAAATCAGAAAACTCAGAAATATCTGCACCTGCTACGAAGGCCTTTTCACCGCTACCGGTTAAGATGATAGCTTTAACGTTTTTATCCTTTTGTAAATCTTTAAAAGCTTCATGTAATTCACCAATGGTTTCTTTATTTAAAGCATTTAATTTATTCGGACGGTTAATCGTCACAATTGCCGTTGTCTCTTCTCTATCTATAAGAATTGTATTGTATGACATAGTTGTTGATTTGTTGATTTATGTATTCTCTTTCGGAAACTTTACACAGAAGACCGTACCCTTACCTAAATGAGAAGTAAAGTTGATAGACCCTTTATAAGTTTCCACAATATTTTTTACCATTCCTAATCCTAACCCCATGCCACTAGTCTTAGTAGTAAATTTAGGTTCAAATATTTTTTCTTCATTATCCTTTTCAATACCATAACCGTTGTCTGCCACCGATATTTTAACCATATCTCCTTCTGATGCCACGCTGACCAAAACTCTAGGTGATACTACATCTGGCACTGCTTGTATGGCATTTTTAACCAAATTGGTTACCACACGTATTAACTGTGTTCGATCTAATTTCGCAATTATTTCTTCTTCATCGGCTATGAAATGTATATAATCTTCATTGAAAATATCTATTGCCAATTTTACAATTTTGACCACGTTTAAGGTTTCATTCTGTTGCGCCGGCATTTCAGCAAAATTTGAGAAAGCAGAAGCTATACTACTCATGGTATCTATTTGCTGAATTAAGGTATTTGAATATTCCTTTAGTTTTTCATGGATTAAGGGATCGCTGGGATCAAACTTGCGCTCAAAACTCTGCACAGTCAATCGCATGGGTGTTAGCGGGTTTTTGATTTCATGTGCAACCTGTTTTGCCATTTCACGCCATGCCTGTTCACGCTCGCTACGTGCTAATTTCACAGCACTTTGACCAAGCTCATCAATCATAGCATTATACGCGGCAATTAGTTTTTCAATCTCTTCCCCAGGGTTATCTATATAAATCTTTTTGTTCTGCTTATTTAAATTGGTTCGACCCATCATTGTAGAAATCGTTTCTAAGGATCGAGTTATATATTTAGAGATAAAAAATGCAAAAGCAATTGCCATGAGCAACATCAATAAATACACACCAGATAGGCGAAATAAAAACTCTTTTAACTCATAGTCGTTGAATGAATTATCTTCGAAATAAGGTAGATTAAGAATACCTATAGGCTTAAATTTTTGATCGGCGATATAAGAAAAAGATGCTTTGTATTTATCACCTGCCAAAGCGTTTTCGCGTACATAATGCTTATTGGGACTAATCTCCAATTTATTCAATATCTCAGAATCCAAGCACATTGAAATAGAATCATTGGCAAATTTTGGACGAGAGCTTTTTATAAGCTCGCCATCTAAGCTATAAATATTAAAATTCATGTTTTGCACCACGGCAATCTCATAAATCTCATTTTTGAAAATTAAATCAAGGTTCTCTGTTGTTACCGGGTATGTAGTTTTCTGAATGGCAAGGTCAATACTTTGGCGTATCTGTTCCTCTTTACGCTCCATTCTATTTTCATGGTAATCTTTAGATTGCTCACGATATTGATACACCGTAACACCTGCAATCAATACAGATGCAATAAGCACCAAAAATATCATGGATAAGAAAATGCGTGACCGTAAAGATACTCTCGTTAACAAGATTCTACTATTTCGTCTAAAGTTAGCAAATATCGCACCAAAAATATCAAATATGCTTTTAAGGTTTTATGGCAAGAAGTATAAGGTGTTACTTTAAATGCTATCTTCAATATTAAGTTCGTCAAGGCGCCATAATTAAAGTATTCAAAAATTTAGATATATGCGTTTACGTACCACTTGCAATATAAAGTTCGAGATTTCTGAACCAACACCATTTATTCTTATGTTGAGACCACGCAGTGGCAACCAACAATGGGTAGAAAGAGAGGAATATAAAATCACCCCGAGTATTCCAGTTATTGAGTTTACCGACAACTACGGTAACCTATGCCAACGATTAATTGCTCAACCAGGCCAGTTCTTAATATCTACCTCTTCAGATATTGTAACTTCAAATTTTATAGACCAGGATTTTGGCGCATCATTTGTAGATATACAGAATTTACCAGACGCTGTTCTTAGTTACCTATTACCTAGCAGATACTGCGAATCTGATTGCTTTTATGAAATGAGTTCAAGTATAACTAATGGTCATTTATACGGTTATAATCAAGTTTCTGCAATTACCAATTGGTTACGAGCCAATATTAGCTATTTACCAGGAAGCAATAATCAGCCACTATCTGCAAGTCAGGTTAATATTAGAAGGTTTGGTGTTTGTCGAGATTTTGCTCACTTGGGTATTGCCCTGTGCCGCAGTTTAAGCATTCCTGCTCGTATAGTTGTAGGTTATCTTTATGGCTTAGAACCTATGGATATGCATGCTTGGTTTGAAGCTTATGTTGGAGATCGATGGTATACATTTGATGCAACACAAATAAATTCGCCTGGTGGGTATGTTATCCTCGGCTTCGGTCGTGACGCTGCCGATGTTGCCATTTTCAATCAATTTGGTCCACTTGTACATCCCACAGAACAACTTGTAAAAGTTGAACAGATTTTATCAAACACCTAATCGTATTTGAATCATAGTTTTTTTGTATCAACTGGGTTAATTAAATCTCAAATTATTTAACGTAAAAAATTCATTTTCAAGTGCAATCATTTTGATATGTAAAGGTGAAATTTAAAACAAGTTAAAAATGAAAGTAATTTCTTACTTATTTTTGCGTTAATACTATGTTGTAATTATCTTTTTTATAAAATATAGGAATGCTATATAAATCACTATTATATTTATTTACCATATTCATTGCTTTTGGCACCCCTATAGCACTACATTCTCAATATTCGGAACCACTTACCTTTCAGCATATTCAAGAAGGTATGTCTCAAAGTAGCGCTACGGTACTTTTAGAAGATAATTTTGGTTTTATATGGATAGGAACCAGAAATGGATTAAACAGATATGATGGAAAAGATTTTGAAATCTACACTAAAAGTTTAGATGGTAAAACTGGTCTTAAGCATGAATATATTGTAGCATTACATGAAGATGGCCAAAATATTATCATCGGCACAAATGAGGGGCTTAGCCTTTATGATCGTAGTTTAAATATTATAACACCGTATCCGTTTATCAATGAAGGTGAAACCATCAAAGACGCAGTTTTTGAGATTATAGTTAAAAAAGACGGTATACTTTGGCTGGGATCAGAATCTAGAGGTTTTTATAGTTACGAGCTAGAAACTGGTAAAGTAAAACATTTTCCTCCTCCTAATAAACACGTAACTATTGATAACCCTCGACTTAATAAAGTTGTTAAAATTGATGTTTTAGATGCTAACCGCATTCTAGTTGTTTTTACCTATAATACCCTAATACTTAATTATGAGATGGAGATTATTAGTGAAGTATTACAGACAGAGGCAATCATCACCGGCATAAATTCATCAGAAAATAGTTTATTAATAGGTTCTGCAACTGGCTCACTATTTAAGTTGGACATAGCAGAAAATTCAATTAGTATCTCAAAAGAAAAAGAGGTCAGCCCAGGTTTTGGTATACGCTCTTTAGAGAAAAATTTAGACAATGAATTATGGATAGGTACTGAAAATAACGGTTTACATATTTACAATAAAAATCTTGATTTTATAAGACATATTGAGTACAGTGTAACAAGACCCAATTCCATTTCTGGTAATTCTATATGGGCATTATTATGTACACGAGATGGTACAATGTGGATAGCCCCTTATAAAAGCGGGTTAAATATTTATGATAAAGGATTTTATAAATTTAATCATATAAACTCTGACCCTTTCAACCCAAAGTCGCTCAGTAATAAATTAGTGAATTGTTTTAGCGAAGACAATAAAGGAAATATTTGGATTGGTACGGATGGCGGAGGAATAGATTATTGGGACCGTTCTTCAGATACATTTAACAATTATTCATTAAGGAATAAAACATTTCCCAGTAATGTAGTTCTTTCAATATTACAGACCAAAGATGACGAAATATGGGCAGGAACATGGACAAATGGTATAGCTATACTTAATACAAAAACCAAAAAAACCAGTGTACTAACTTCAGAAAATTCATTTTTAAAATCAAATATAATTATTGATCTTTTAAAAGATAAAAAAGAAAGAATTTGGATAGTAAACTACTTTTCAGGTGTACAAGTGTATGACCCCAAAACAAAAACACATGAAAATATAACGCTTAAATCAGAAATTGACGGCAGTATAATTAACTCCATATACCAGATTTTTGAAGACAACCAAGGTAATATATGGATTGGAACATTGAACACAGGTTTGTTTAAGCTAACAAAAAATGGCAACGAATGGTCAACTGTTCATTATCATACCAAAAATTCTTTAAGCAATAGTTTTATCAATGTTATTATTCAAGATATCGAAGATACCATTTGGGTAGGTACACAAGGTGGACTTAACAAATATAACCCAGAAACAGATTCATTTTTAGTGATTGCCAAGGCTGACGGCTTAAAAAACGACGCTATTAAAGGTATTATAGACGATCAAAACAACCACTTATGGCTTAGCACCGAAGAAGGAATCATTAGATATAACAACAAAACCGGAGAAACAATTAATTACGATGTTGGTGATGGTCTTCAGGCAAAAGAATTTATTGCAAGTTCATCAATAACAACTAAAAAGGGTGAATATATATTTGGTGGCATTAATGGCTTTAATATTTTTACTGCAAGTGATGTTGAAAAACGAAAAGACACACTTACGTTATTTGTCTCTGGATTGAAACTTTTTAATCAACCCGTTTTACCAAATGATGACTTTGGAATATTAGAAAAAGATATCAGTCAAGTAGACTCCCTAACCTTTAACTACGATCAATCTGTTATAAATATAGATTTTAAAGCCCTTACTTTTAGACACCCAGAAAGTGTTAATTATGCATTTTACCTTGAAGGTTTTGAAAAAGATTGGAATTATGTTGGCAACCATCCTACAGCAACATACACAAATTTAAATCCCGGAGAATATACATTAAGAATAAAATCTACTAATTCTGATGGTGTTTGGGTTGATAACGAAATAGATCTCCATATTACAGTTACCCCACCTTATTGGCAAACTTGGTGGTTTAAGGCATTAATGATTGCTTTAGTATTATTGTTATTCTATATAGCACAACATATTAAACTACAAAATATTAGAAAAAATCAACGAAGTCTAGAGTTGAAAGTTGACGAACGTACTAAAGAATTACAATACCAAAAAAACAAACTAGTAGAAGCTGCAGACAACTTAGCATCCAAAAACGAGGAAATTCAACGATTTACGTATGCCGTTTCTCACGATTTAAAAAGTCCGTTAGGAAATATCAAAGGTCTTGCAAGTCTAATACCTTTAGAAGTTTCTTTAGAAGACCACCCAGGTCTAGCCGAATACTTGAGCCTTATCGATGTTTCTTGCAACAATATGAACGAATTAATTTCTGATATTACAGAAATTGCCAGACTGGGTAAAATCGACAACAAAAATGAGTTGCTAAAAACCAACGAATTATTAGATCTATCAAGAAATTTAATTAAGGGCAAATTGAAACAGCTCAATATAGAGCTTACAATTACTGAAAATATGCCCGATATTTTTGGTGACCGCAATAGAATAATTCAAGTTTTTGGTAATTTCTTTGATAATGCTATTAAGTACATGGGCGACCAAGAAAACCCAAAAATAATAGTCACGTACGAAGATAATGGTGACACAAACAGCTTTATGGTCATTGATAATGGATCAGGAATGAATGAGGGAGCTCTAAAAAAACTATTCACCCCTTTCGAACGTTTTCATGATAATGTAAAAGGTACAGGTTTGGGGCTCTATATGGTAAAACAAATTGCCAATTCGCATGGCGGCACCATCATAGCAGAATCAGAAGGGGAAGGAAAAGGAGCTACTTTTAAGCTAGTTCTTCCAAAAGCTAAAACTGCAGCACAAAATGCTAGAAAATCACTTATATCTTAAATTCTGAAAAATTAGAATTAAACTTTAATTTTCAAGTAGTTATGCTTCCGGATTTTTATTTCGAATTCTCTTGTATAGCTTTATTCCTAGCATTAAAAGTATACCTAAAACTACAATACCTACCACTCCAAAAATCCAATTAAAGGAGCTTTTCAAAATCACTAAAAACACAATAGCGAATAGAATCAGCGTAGCACCTTCATTCCATATACGCATGAATTTAGAAGTATATTGAATATCATCACGTTGAAATTTTTTGAAAATTTGATGGTTTTTAAGGTGATATATAATCAGTAACAATACGAAACCAAGTTTTATGTGCATCCACGGTTGTGACAACCAACCAGGGTAAATAACAAGCAACCAGATAGCAAAAAACACCGCCAATACAGCGGATGGCCAAGTGATGATATACCACAACCTTTTGGTCATCAACTTCAATTGTTTAGAAAGAATTTCTTTTTCAGGTGATGACTTTTGGTTGGCTTCTATATGATAAATGAACAATCTTGGAATATAAAAAAGCCCTGCAAACCACGTTATTACGAAGATGAGATGCAGGGATTTTATATAGTTGTAATATTCTGTCATAAGGCTTATAAAAACAAGTTCAAGAGCAAGAAACAAGTTCAAGTACAAAACTCAATTCTCAATTCTAGTCTTAAACAAGCCCAAAGTTAGTAAAAGCGGATAGAACTTATTTTATAATTTTATGGCACCAACTCCTGATTCCCACAAAGTCTTATTGTAAGCAGGTATAGCCGTGTTGATGAATTGCTTTCCTTTTGCTTTTAAACCTACCCATTGTACGTCTAATTCAGTCTTTCGGTCTTTACTCGCCTTGTTCAATCTTGGAATACCACTATTCGTCTGGTTAATCATAAATATATATTCTGCAGAAAACTTGTTAGTAAAATTTTCTACATCATCATACGCTTGTGATTTACGTTGTACCATATCACCATCCCATGCTTTCATTTCTGCCAATAGCTTTTCACCAGCAGCTTTAGCCGTAGGATCGGTTACCTTTTTCAAGACTTCAGCTAAATCGTTTTGAGCTGCATATAACTGATTTACCATATTGTGCATTTCAGTCAACTCTGCTTCTGCAATCGTCATAAAAGCATCATATTCTTCGTATTGTCCTGGCTTTGTTTCATAGGTTGGCACTTCATTAATTGTACCTGTAGTAGAAACTGTTTGTCCATCTACTTTTAATTTAAAAGTATACGTACCAGGAGACACTTTATGTCCGCTAAAACCAGCTTCAATATATACGCCAGGTATACCCGGCATTATCGCGTTTTTCATATCCCAAACAAAGCGATTTAACCCTTCTTTTTTATTCAATACTGGTGCTGGTGGTGCACCACCTCCATTATGTGGCTTGTAGGTTGGATCTTTTTCTGAACTAATTATCCTGATTACCTTTCCTTTAGCATCTGAAATCTCTAAGGTAATTGCAGTACTATCTTTTAATTTAGGTAGCTCATAATATAGTACTACTCCGTTAGCAGGGTTAATACCTTCAAAAGTATCACTACCGGTAAATTTATCAGAATTACCACTCAACGGACTCCCCCAAGAACCATTGTAGGCGTCTTTAGGCTTCAAAATTTGGAGTCCCGTTTTAGAAGGTTGATATTGACCAAGAGCAACAACATCATCAAGAATCCAGAACGAACGACCAGAAGTAGCCACTACCATATCGCCTTTATGCATTTTTAAATCTGTAATTGGAGTCTTTGGTAAATTCAATTGAAAAGGTTCCCAAGATTTACCACCATTCCAAGATGCATAGATTCCCTTTTCTGTGCCCGCATATAGCAAGTCTTTCTTAAACTCATCTTCACGAACTACGCGCGTAAAAGCTCCATAAGGAATTCCGGAGTTTATGGCCGTCCAAGTTTTACCGTAATCGGTTGTTTTGTAGAAACCAGGTGTGTAATCATTAAATTTATATCTTGTTGTAGCAATGTAAGCAGTTGCTGGATCATGCGGAGAAACCTCAATTGCATTGATCAAACATTCTTTTAATCCTTTAGGGGTTACATTTTCCCAAGTTTCGCCACCATTTTTAGTTAAGTGGACTAATCCGTCATCACTACCTGTCCAGATGTATCCCTTTTCATGCGGAGATTCTAATATGTAAGCCAGCGTACCATAATTCTCGGCCCCTACTGCTTCGTTCGTATATGGTCCACCACCATTGCCTTGTTTTGCATCGATATCTCGAGTAAGGTCATCAGAAATTTTATCCCAAGTTAGACCCATATCTCGGGTTCTAAATACATATTGCGCTCCGTGATAAAAGGTGCCCTGTTCATGTGTAGAAGCTATAATCGGTGCGTTCCAATTAAACAAGTATCTCATATCTCTAGCTTCGCGACCTAAATATTGAATAGGCGCTTGCATAATTTGAGTTGCCGCTTTAGACTCCATATCCATTATTTCAACAGTACCCAAATATTGACCACCCATTACATAACGTGGATTATCAGGATCAAATGCTAAAAAGGCACTTTCACCACCCGCAGAATCTGTCCAATCTCTAGTCGTAATACTACGACTACCTGCAGATAAGCTAGCTATTTTAACAGACCTATTATCTTGCTGACCACCATAAATATTATAAGGAAATAGATTATCTACACTAATACGATAAAACTGTGCAGTAGGCATATTGCTTTGTGTAGACCATGTTTTAGCATAATCAAAAGATACTGAAGCACCACCATCATCTGCTAAAACCATATTTTTAGAATTGTTTGGGTTTATCCATAAATCATGCGTATCGCCATGGGCAACCTCAACATTCTCCCATGTTTTACCACCATCTTCTGAGCGTAGCGCTGGTGCACTTAAAACATATACTGTGTCTTCATCATTAGGATCCACAAAAACCTCAATATAATACCAAGCCCGTTGTACTAATCTATTATCACCACTAACCATTGTCCAAGATTCTCCTGCATCGTTAGAAACGAATAAGCCACCCTTATCGGCATCTGAATCACTTTCAATTAATGCATATACTTTGTTGGAATTCGACGGACTCACAGCTATCGCCATTTTTCCTTTCTCCTCTGGTAGACCTTCATGAATTTTTTTCCAAGTATCTCCTGCATCGGTAGATTTATATAATCCACTACCGACACCACCACTAACCACCATATTCGGTTTACGTTGATGTTCCCACATGGCAGCATACATAATTTCAGGATAGCTAGCATCCATAGAAAGTTCAGAAGCACCGGTAAGATTGTTTACGAACAAAGTGTTTGTCCATGTTTTACCGCCATCAATTGATTTATAAATACCACGTTCGGCATTACCTTCGAAAAGTGCACCTTGCGCAGCAACATAAACGATATCAGGATTTGTTGGATGGATGATAATTCGTGAAATATGCTGGGTTTTTTCAAGTCCCATTTTCTTCCAAGTTTTACCCGCATCAGTAGACTTATATACTCCGTCTCCGTAAGATGTCATTACACCACGTGGTGCATGTTCTCCCATACCTACATAAACGATATTCGGATTGGACGCAGACACAGAAACTGCGCCAACCGACCCTAATTCAAAAAACCCATCTGAAATATTCTCCCAACGTTGGCCAGCAGATTCTGTTTTCCAAACTCCGCCACCGGTTGTACCCATATAATACGTCATGGGATCACCAATAACTCCCGTAGCAGTTACCGAACGTCCACCTCTAAACGGACCAATATTTCTAAATTTTAAAGGTTTAAAATAATCATTGGCTGTCTGCGCAAAAGTTATGGTAGTTGCAATTACCGCCATAAACAAGACTAGTTGTTTTTTCATGATAGTTAGTTTGAATGTTCTTTAGATATTTATATTGTCAGTTCGAGTGGATTTTCTTGGAATAAAACGTAAATAAAAACTGTATCGAGAACCTTTGGTACATAAAAGGTTTCTCGATACTAATTTTTTCAAACTTCAAATATTCACTCGAAATGACAAAATTCTGTTTTTACTTACTATCGTCAATGAACAGGTAATTCAATTTAAGCTCGTTAAAACCTTTATTAAACTCTTGAAGTTCTGACGAGATTACGTTATTAAAAATTTCCAGCTCTTTATTGATTTTAGTTGTCAATTCGTTCTTAACAGCAACATCTTGCTCTGTTGGAGGAAAATCACCAATGGAAACCAAACTATTTAAATGACCCAATTTATTGGTCAATTTAATAGGGAAGTTCAATGGATCTTGACCACTTCTGTTTTGAGTTTGATACAATGCTTTTTCTACTTCGCTAAGTTTGTCTTTCATGGCTTTTGCCTTTTCGACCAAATCTTTAGTTCTGTCATCATCTTTATACTGCTCAGTAAATGAATTCAGTTGCTTGGTAACATTTCTAATCTTCTTTATAGATTGATGCGCATTTTCGATGGTTGTATTGATATCAGTAATAAAATTAAACTGCTCTTGCATTTGAGCTACTGAACTTTCTGCTCTTAGATCTGGCAAAATGGTAAATGTTTCGCTGCTATTAGTTCCATTCACATTCAAATGGACTTTATAATCACCAGGTACTGCTTTAGCACCGTCAAAACTTGCCCACCAGAAAATCATTCCTTCTAGTTTCTCAGCTCCTTTACCACGAGTATCCCAAACAAAAGTATTACCGCCTTTCTTTACTTCTAACTTCTTGTCTTTTTTCTTTGCAGAAGTACTATAATTTGCCAATGTATCACCAGCCATACTTGTATACGTTAACTGAACCGAATCTTTCTCAGAATAGTTTTTCATTAGAAAATGAGTGATTACACCATTCTCTAAATTTTGACCTGATGTTTTAGAAGGCTTTTTAGTTGCCCTACCTTTTGTACGATAAGAATCTTTTGGTTTGAACAAAATGGTATTCGCATTCTTTTTACTTTCATCTAACTGATGCAACACGGTTAAGTCATCAATAATCCACAGACTACGCCCTTGAGTAGCCACAATTAAATTATCATCTTTAATGGTTAAATCGGTAATAGGTACAATTGGTAAATTCATTTGAAAAGGAGACCAACTAGCTCCGTCATTAAAAGAAACATACATACCTGTTTCTGTACCTGCATATAACAAACCTTTCTTTTTAGGATCTTCACGAACTACTCTTGTAAAATGTTCTGACGGGATACCGTTCGTTATTTTTGTCCAGGTTTTACCGTAATCTGTTGTTTTGTATAAGTATGGTTGAAAATCACCTAACTTATATCTAGTTGCGGCTACATAACAGGTACCTTCATCAAAATTAGAAGGATCAATACTATTAATCATATTCCACTCTGGCATATTTGGCGGAGTAACATTCTCCCAAGTTGCACCAGAATCTTTAGAAATATGAATTAATCCGTCATCACTACCTACCCAAAGAATCCCTTCTTTTAACGGACTCTCATTTGCGGTAAAAATGGTACAATAGTACTCAACACTCGTATTATCCTGAGTTATTGGTCCACCACTAGAACCTAATTTTGTTGGATCGTTTCTAGTTAAATCTCCACTTAGTACTTTCCAGCTTTGACCTTCGTTTTCTGAAACATGTACATAGTTAGAAAAGGTGTATAATTTCTTAGGATTATGTCTACTGAATAGAATAGGGAAATTCCACTGAAAACGATATTTCATTGCTTCTGCACCAGCACCCATTGGGTTGTCTGGCCAAACGTTTATACCTCTTACAGTTTTCTTCTTGTGATTAACACGCGTTAAAAATCCGTCATAACTACCACCATAAACAATATCATCATTTTTAGGATCAACAGCGATCCACGCAGATTCACCACCAGCAGTTGGTTCCCAATTACTTTCATCAATAGTACGACCATCACTTCTATGATCTATACGTAAGGTTGAATTGTCTTGTTGCGCAACGTATATTCTATACGGAAATGCATTATCGGTCGTTACACGGTAAAATTGAGCTGTAGGCTGGTTGTAATACGTAGTCCATGTTTCGCCACCATCATAAGAAATTTGGGCACCACCATCATCACCAATAATCATACGTTGCGAATCTTCTGGAGATATCCACAGATCATGATGATCGCCATGAGGTGCATTGAATGTATTAAAAGATTTACCACCGTCTGTAGACTTATGATAATTTACGTTCAACACATACACTACATCTTCATCTTGTGTATCGGCAAACACTCTTGTGTAATACCAAGCACGTTGGCGAATTTTACGTTCTTCATTTACCAAAGACCATGTTTTACCACCATCTTCTGAACGGTACAGACCGCCCTTTTCTTTATTTTCTACTATAGCCCAAACTTTTTCAGAATTTTTTGGAGAAACAGCTACGCCGATAATACCCAAGGTATCTTTTGGAAAACCTTCGTTTTTAGAAATCTCTGTCCACGTTTCACCACTATCCATACTCTTCCAAAGTGCAGAACCGTCGCCACCACTAATTAAACTATAAGGCGTACGTTGCGCATGCCATGTAGATGCATATAAAATTCTAGGATTATTAGGATCAAAAGTTAAATCAACTGCACCTGCTTGTTCATTTACAAAAAGCACCTGTTTCCAATTCTTGCCTCCGTCGGTACTTTTATAAATTCCACGGTCTTTAGTTGGTTTATAAATATCCCCAAGTACGGCAGCGTAAACAGTATTATAATCTGTAGGATGCACACTAAGTCTAGGCACATGTCTACTTTTCTCTAAACCTGCAGAAGCCCATGTTTTACCACCATCTTCTGTTTTCCAAACTCCGTAGCCAGAAGATACATTACCTCTTAATGTTTTTTCGCCTCCACCAACGTATATTACGTTCGGGTCGCTTTTAGCAACCTCAACAGCACCAATACTTCCTCCGAAATATCCATCAGAAATATTGTCCCAAGTACGCCCACCATCTAAGGTTTTCCATACTCCACCACCAGCTGCGCCGAAATAAAATAAATTAGGCTCACCAGGCACACCTGTTACTGCGGCAGAACGCCCACCACGAAACGGTCCTATGGAACGATACTCTAAACTAGAGTATAATTCTTCTGGATACGTCGGTGCGTTGTTTTGAGATTTACTCCTTCTTTGAGATAGTAAGGATAATGGCAATAGAAAACATGCCAGCATGATAATGCCAGCATTGGTAAGGTGCTTTTTCATTTTGATAGTTTGATATTAGTCTTTCCTAAAATTAAACAAATAGTTATAAAAATGTTGATTTTAAGATTTTATTGGGAGTGCTTAAGAAGTACATTTATCAAATTATCGATCTAACTATCTTTTCAATCATTAATTATCAAAAGCAAAAACAAAAAACTACTTTCTATCGATACTTAATCAGGTTCGATAGAATTTCATAAAGACAATCAGATTTAAGCTGATTGGTCATATTTTACAAACTTAGAATCATTTTCTTTAAGCAGTTTCAAATAGGTAATTTTATTGTTTATCAATTCTTTAAGTTTCCATGCTAATAGAAATATAGCAACGGCAATTAATTGTGATAAGATAAAATTCATAACAGTATTCTTTAGTGTTTCTAAAGCTACTTACGGAAAAGGTTTTCTTAGGTTTGGTTTTTAAAAAGATTAAACCAAATTTTTTTTGATTTCTTTTCTCAAGTAATACCCAGTAACAATAGTTGCCAGAACATCTGCAATGGGGAAGGAAATCCACACTCCCAATTCCCCTAGGTAATTAGGTAGTATTAAAATTAAGGGAATAAAGAAAAAGCCTTGCCTACTTAATGTCAACAGCAAAGCTGGTACAGCCTTACCAATCGCCTGAAAATAAGCGGCACCAATTAACTGAAGTGCTATAATAGGAGTAGCTGCAAATACCCATCGCATGGCAGATGGTGTATTCTCCATAACAAATGCATTCGTAGTAAGTTCTAGCGCACTCATATTTGGTTTATCACTTAAAAAGAGTCCCGCGATTTCTGCAGGGAAAATCATGAGTCCCGTGAAAACTATAGTAGCTAGCATTGCAGCAAATTTTATGGCGGTATAAATAGACTCCTTTACCCTATCATACTTTTGAGCACCATAATTAAACCCTGCAATAGGCAAAAAACCTTGTGTAACACCGAATACGGGAAAAAGCGCAAACATCAACATTCTACCTATTATAGCGTAAACAGCCACCATTGCTTCACCCCCTAAATCAAAAAGAATATTGTTCATAAGCAAGTAAATGATACTTACTACTGCCTGTCTAGATAAGGTCACGACACCAAGCGAACTTATCTCCTTTAAAATCGAAAAGTCGATACTGAAATACTGTGCATTCAGTTTTAATTCGGAATTTTTAGAAAGAAAAAAGTATAGAATATAACTAAAACATAAAAAGTAACTGATCGTTGTTGCCCAGGCAGCACCTTCCATACCATAATCTAAAACATTAATCAGTAAATAATCTAAGATCAAATTCCCAATTGACGGAATAATCATCGCTATCATGGCAAACTTAGGCTTGCCTTCTGCCCTAATTACAGTATTGCCCATCATATTAAGTGCTAAAAATGGCACACCATATAATACGATAACATAGTAGATTTTAGCAAGCTCGAAAATGGAGCCTTTACCACCAAATGCAGGTATTAGGGTATCTACATAAGTTAGCCCCACTGCCACCATAATTACAGTGATTAGTATGGTAAACGAAATTTGGTTACCAAATGTTCGCAGTGCCTTTTCTTTATTATCAGCACCTAATGCACGCGAAATAATACTGGCACCACCAATACCGATAGCCATACCCAAAGCACCTATAAAAAAGGAAATAGGCAACACCACGTTAATTGCCGCAATGGCAATTGAGCCAATCCAATTACCAACAAAAATGGAATCGACCAGAACATTTAGCGACATTACAAGAATACCAATACTAGCAGGCAAAGCTTGTTTAATAAGCAAACTTGATATAGATTCCGTGCCCAATTGTTCTGCGGAAACGTTTGCCATTAGTGTGGTTTTTAATTAATTATATGCCTAGATCAAAATGTTAAACCGTAATCTCTTTATTTTGTTGAATTGCTGTGGCAATATGGTTCCATAAATTGATGCGTTGTTGCAAAGCTTTTTCAGAATATTCTAATACATCATGCCATTTAGTCTCATCATCTCCGCATAATTCTTGAATCATTTTTAGCGATAGCGGACCGTGGTCATCTCCATCTAACTCAATATGCCTTCTTAAATAGTATTCCAATTTAGGGTACGCATCTTTACCCGCTTGGTCAACAATTTTTAGGAACATATCAGGTATCAATTCTTCTCTACCAAAAGTAAAAGCCGCGGCAATTTTATGTGGTTGTTGCGAATTAATAGTTTCAAAAGTAAAATTCAAAAAAGATTTAACTGCAATGTTTAAATCTGAATTTTCAATAACTTCAAGAATACTATCTAAGGTTTTGACCCCATTAAGAAACTCAGATATTTTAGTAGTATCTGCACCTACTTCAACCATAGCGTCCAAATACATTTCGTAATGACTTTTTAAAACACCCAACTCATTAACATCTGTTTCTTCCTCTAAAACAATCTCATTAATAAACCGTGCGGTATTTGTATTAGAAACTGGTTTCCAAGGTAATGTCGTACATGTTAGATTAATTTGAAGCGCTTTCAATAAAGACATGAAGTCCCACACTGCATACACATGGCTCTCCATGAATATTTGAATATCAGACAAAGACTTCAATTCATTGTAAAGCTCATGGCTTCTTAATTGCTCTCTTAATGGTTCTAGAATAAATTCTATTTCTTCGATTTTCATAGCAGTGATTTTCTAAGAATTATAATTTTTATGTACTTGGCGCTACATCTAACTTATCAGTAGTTTGCCAATCATTAACCCACTTCGCCATTACCTTCACCCAAGTGTCATTATCGTTCATACATGGAATATGCTTGTAATCTTCACCACCGGCTTCCATAAACTGCTCTTTACCTTCCATTGCAATTTCTTCCAATGTTTCTAAACAATCACTCACAAATGCAGGAGTAATAACAGCTAACTTTTTCTTGCCTTCTTTCGCTAAACGCTCAAATTCATAATCGGTATAAGGCTTTAACCATGGATCACCAGCTAATCTCGATTGAAACGAAGAACTCACTTGCTCTTCTTTTAATCCTAAATATGCCTTTACCATTTCGGTAGTATCATAAACTTGGTGTCTGTAACATGTATTATGTGCAACAGAATTTACGTTACAGCATGTACCGTCAATCTTACAATGAAAACTAGTAGGGTCACTTTTACGAATATGACGTTCAGGAATACCGTGGTATGAAAACAAAATATGGTCGTAGTCAAAACCTTCTAGCCCATCTTTTATACTTTCTGAGAGTGCTTTAATAAACTCCGGATGCTTATAAAAAGCAGGTAACGTAGTAATTTTCATTTCAGGGAAGCCTGCTTTTTGCTCTTCTAACACTTTTACAACAACCGTCTCAAAACTAGACATTGCATAATGCGGATAAAGCGGAACTAAAAGAACATCATCAACTCCCTTATCTTTCAATTCTTGCATTGCCTTTTTAATAGACATGGTACCATAACGCATACCTAAAGCCACTGGCATTTCGGTCTGTGTTTTTAATTTATTGGAGAAACGCTCTGATATAACCACTAACGGAGAACCTTCTTCCCACCATATTTTAGCATACGCCTCAGCAGATTTTTTAGGTCTAGTCTGCAAAATTATTCCTCTTACCAGAATAGTTCTTAACCATTTAGGAGCATCAATTACACGCTCATCCATTAAAAATTCATCTAAATAGGGCTTAACATCTTTTGCAGTAGGACTTTCTGGAGAACCCAAATTGACCAATAATACTCCTTTCATAGCGTATGTGTTTGTTATTCGATTGCAAAAATAACACATGCAAATCGATGATAATTTAATTTTGGGCAATACTTTTTCTATACTCTCATAAAGCAATCTAATAACTGATCAAATAATTTTTAGTGCTGTTTAATTTTAGTAAGTTGTAATTCGTCAAAAACTATAAAAGAATTTTTTATGAATACTTTTTTTGATACCGTACCCATAAGCGCTCTTTACTTTTTTATAGCTTCTACCTTAGGTATTCTTATTGCCTATTGGATCGTTTCCTATTTCATTAAGAAGTATGGCAAGGATCCCAAATACCTATTACCGAATGGCGCGTTTAAAAAAATTAGCCGCCCTATACTGTTCATATTTCTCTCCATATTAATTCGTTCACAGTCATTACGTACATTATTACAAGTTGAGCCTCACGAATATTGGTTTAAAAAAACAAGTACTATTCTCTTAATAATTTCGGTAACCTGGCTATTACTGAACTTATTGAAAATAGCAAAAACCGTTATTGTCAATAATTATGATGTCAATGTTGAAAACAACTTAAAAGCACGTCAAATATATACACAGTTCAATATTCTAGAACGCATTTTTATGATTACCATAATCATATTAGCGGCTGGTGCTGTTCTTATGAGTTTTGAAAGTATTCGCGAATTAGGTGTCAGTATTTTTGCCTCTGCAGGTGTAGCAGGTATTATTATTGGTTTTTCTGCGCAAAAAATGATAGGTACCGTTTTGGCAGGTATTCAAATTGCTATTGCACAACCTATTAAAATAGATGATGTAGTAATTGTTGAAGGAGAATGGGGTCGAATCGAAGAAATAACGCTAACATACGTAGTGGTCAAGATCTGGGATAAAAGAAGGCTGATTGTACCCACGCCCTATTTCATTGAAAAACCTTTTCAAAACTGGACCAAGACTTCATCTGATATTTTAGGGACTGTTTTTCTTTATACCGATTACAACGTGTCTTTTGATGCCTTACGAGAAGAATTGACCAAAATCCTAGAAAGCACAGACCTCTGGGACAAAGAGGTTAATGTACTTCAAGTAACGGAGAGCAAACAAAATTCAGTAGAAATTAGAGCCCTTATGAGCGCAAAAGATTCCCCTACCGCTTGGGATTTGCGTGTACTTGTTCGTGAAAAATTAATTATATTTTTACAACAGAACTACCCAGAGAGTATCGCAAGAAATAGGGTTTTGTTGGAAAAGTCTTTCGATGAACACAACAATTCATAATTTAGCTTTATGAAACATACATTTCTATTCCTTTTTTTCTTTGGATGCGTAGCAACTATCTTCTCACAACAAATCACCTGCTCACCAAAAGACAAGGCAGCTGTTGAAAATAAGCTAGCAGAAATCGACGGAATGTTTCAGGGTAATTTCGGTGAAACCATGGTAAGCATTGGTAAAACGTTTATGAAGACTCCTTATGTAGCAAAGACACTTGAAATTGGAGATACAGAAACATTGGTCGTAAATCTTCATGGGTTAGATTGTACCACATTCGTTGAGAATGTATTGGACCTTTCTAGGCTGTTAAGACAAGAAGATCATTCATTTGATGCATTCGCTAAAAACTTAGAAGTTATTAGATACAAAGATGGCGAACTTGATGGCTACGCATCGCGTTTACATTACTTTTCTGAATGGATTGCCAATAATGCCAAGAAAGGACTTTTAAAAGATATCACTGGTGAAATTGGTGGTGCAGAAATCAAGAAGGATATTAATTTCATGAGTACCCATAGAGATTTGTATCCGTTTTTGGCTGATGACATGAATTACTCAAAAATTAAAGCTTCTGAAAACTATTTAAACAGTCAGGCTATTTGTGTATTGGCACAAGACGAAATTGCCGAGAACGAGCATTTAATTCAATCGGGAGATATCATAGCACTTGCCACTTCTATAAACGGATTAGATGTTACACATACCGGTATTGCTACGCGCGAAAAAGATGGTAGAATTCACTTACTACATGCATCGACCGGATCAATGGAAGTTGAAGTTTCTAAATTACCGTTAGCAGATTATCTAAAAGGCATAAAGAGTAACACGGGTATTATGGTGGCAAGACCACTCTAACCTCCTAACTACCCGCTAACGCCAATAAGTATTTTTTAGGTGTTGTATTATACTTCTTCTTAAAGGCAGCTATGAAGTGACTAGAAGTACTATACCCTACTTTTAGTCCGATTTCATTGACATTATACTGACCGGTTTCTAAAAGACGCTTGGCATATTCCATTTTATGATCAAATAAAAAGCTGTAGACCGAATCACCATAAATTTGCTTAAACCCTTCTTTCAGGCGTTTTAAACTCAAACCGATTTCACTTGACAGCTCAGCCAAAGTTGGTGGCTCTGCCATGTTAGCTAATATGATTTCTTTAGCTTTTTTAATCTTTTTCACATTTTCCTCATCTGCTAAATATGGGCATTGTTCAATATCTGCATTGGGGCTTCTATTAAAGTACAAGGCTATCAACTCGTAAATTTTACCTTTTACATAAAGCGATTTTATAGAAGGATGTAAATTATAGTTCACAATCTGACTCAAAATAACTGCTATCGAAGGTGAAAATGGTTCTTGAGAATAGTACTTTTTCTCCTTGTTATCTGAACTTAAAAACGGAATATAATCTGCCTCTGCAGTGAATAAAGAATGAAATTTTCGTAGGGTCATAACAACAGAAACCAACGATGATTTTGCACTAAGACTTAAATTCAAAGGCAAGTCTAACTGCGTGTTATACAGCAACAAAGAATTCTCTTCTTTGACATCTAAACTATAATTACCTTGATTAAAGTTATAGCTACCACTACCCCTTAAACAAAAATGAATTTGAATAAATCGTTTATTGATTTCACGGGTATAATGCACTACGTGATCTTCTTCGTTCTGAAATTTGAGCACATAAAATCCTTCTTCAATTAAAACCTCATCGTATGACCCTTGAGCGTTACTTTTTCCATCCATTTTCTTAAATCAAATTTATATCTATTTAGAAAGCATCTAAATAAAATAGTCCGTATTCATTCAAACCACCATAAAATTATGGCTAATAAACTGATATTTATCATATTTTGCCCAAAAATTCGGCAGACGATACTAATTGTACCGCTAGCGTTGTTTTTATTGAATGGATGCTCATATTTTTGTATCCGCTTTATGAAGGACTATAATATTTCTAAACATAATTCTTTTTATACCATTGGTCTTAATTACAAAAAGGCTGATGCTGAGGCTCGTGGTAAATTTAGTTTAGACGAAGTGGCTGTAAAATCACTTTTAATAGAAGCTAAAAATCAGGGTATTGACGGGTTATTGGCAACATCAACATGTAACCGTACAGAGTTACATGGTTTTGCGCAACATCCATTTCAACTGATAAAATTATTATGCGACCACTCTAACGGAACCGTTGAGGCATTTCAAGAAGTAGCATATGTGTATAAAAATAAAGAAGCTATTAATCACCTGTTCCGAGTAGGTACAGGATTAGATAGCCAGATACTTGGTGATTTTGAAATTATCAGTCAATTAAAGCAAAGTTTTAAGCGTTCAAAAGAATTGGGTATTGCCAATCCGTTTATCGAAAGACTTTGTAATAGCATTATACAGGCGAGCAAGCGTATTAAGAATGAAACTGAAATTTCTTCTGGCGCAACCTCTGTAGCATTCGCATCTGTACAATATATTATGCGTAATGTTGAAAATGTTACCGACAAGAATATTCTTTTATTCGGAACCGGAAAAATTGGTCGTAATACGTGCGAGAATTTAATAAAGCACACTAAAAATCCGCATATCACCTTAATCAATAGAACTAAAGATAAAGCTGAGCAAATAGCAGGCAAGTTCAACCTTAAGGTAAAAGATTATGGCGATTTACAAACAGAAATAAGAACTTCAGATATTTTGGTAGTCGCAACAGGTGCACAAAAACCTACGATTACCAAAGAATTAATCTATACGAACAAACCATTATTGATATTAGATCTTTCCGTTCCAAAGAACGTAGATGATTCTATTTCACAAATGGACAATGTTACGGTAATTCATTTAGATCATTTATCTCAAATGACCGATGAAACCTTAGAGCGTAGAAAACAATTTATACCAGATGCAGAGGCTATAAACGAAGAGGTAAAAAATGATTTTAACCAATGGTTAGAAACTAGAAAATTTGCCCCAGTAATTAAGGCGCTAAAGCAGAAATTGAAAACTATTAAGGACGAAGAGTTAGACTACCAATCTAAAAAAACGGTCGATTTTAATTCGCACCAAGCAGATGTGGTAACCAATCGCATCATTCAAAAAATAACCAAACAATTTGCAAATCATCTCAAAGATGACACGGTAGATTCCAATTCAAGTTTAGAATTTATCCAAAAAGTATTTCAATTAGAATTGGACGAACAATGAGTAAAGTAATACGATTAGGAACACGCGATAGTGAATTAGCGCTATGGCAAGCGAATACCGTTAAAAGTCAACTTCAAGCATTAGGTCATAAAGTAAAATTAGTCCCTGTAAAATCTACAGGAGACCTAATTTTAGATAAACCTCTTTATGAATTAGGAATTACGGGAGTGTTTACCAAAACATTAGATGTTGCCATGATCAATGGTGATATTGATATTGCCGTACATTCTATGAAAGATGTACCTACCGCCTTGCCAGAAGGTATTGTAAAAGCTGCAGTTTTAAAGCGTGGTAATTACATGGACATCTTAGCGTTTAAAGACAATGAAGAATTCTTAGGTTCTCGCGATGGTGTAATTGCTACAGGTAGCTTGCGTAGACAAGCACAATGGCTAAATAGATACCCAACACATACGGTTGTAGATTTAAGAGGGAATGTCAATAGACGTTTAGAAAAACTGTACGAAAATGAATGGAACGGTGCAATTTTCGCTGCTGCCGGATTAGAACGCATTGGTTTAGAACCAGAAAATACAATCGGACTTACTTGGATGTTACCTGCCCCAGCACAAGGTGCTATCATGGTAGTTGCTATGGAAGAAGATGAAGAAATTCGTGAAGCATGCGCACAACTAAACCATGAAGAAACGGATACCTGTGTAAGTTTAGAAAGAGAATTTCTTAGAGAATTAGAAGGTGGTTGTAGTGCACCAATCGGAGCATTATCATATATCAACAAAGAAAATATTGTTACGCTTAAAGGGGTACTATTAAATGTTGATGGAAGTAAAAAACTGGAAGCAGAATTGACGGCGCCACTTGGTAAGCATCAAAATCTGGGTATCGACTGTGCTAAAAGTATTTTGGCCAGAGGTGGTAAACGATTAATGACCGAACTGGCAAACGCCGGGTTAGAGGTCAATGTTTTCTCCACTAAGAAACTGACTCCGCCACAACAATTAATGCTAAACATATCGATTAATGCCGATTCAGATGATTTTATAAAAATAAATCCAAATCGTATTTCTCCCATTATTTTGAAACAGCCACATAAAAATGTTGTTTTCACCAGTAAAAATGCGGTAGAAGCAGTATTAGCAAGTAGAGATGTTGCTGAGTTAGATTTTGAAAATATCTATTGTGTTGGTAGAAAAACACGTAGATTAATAAAAAATACTTTCGGTAAAGTGACACATTATGAAAATAATGCAAAAGATTTAGCGAAACATTTAGTTGAATTTATAGATGGTACTGAAGTCACCTATTTTCATGGTAATCTAAGTTTAGAAGAACTACCAAGTATTTTAGAAGAAAACAATATTGAGGTAAACGCCATAGAAGCTTACAGAACTAAACTTTCTGGCAAAGCAATACCTGCAAGCGCAAAAGGGATTCTATTTTTTAGTCCGTCGAACGTAGAAAGCTATTTAAAAGAGAATTCTACAGATAGAGTAGCATATTGTATTGGTGAAACCACTGCAAAAGTAGCAAGAGAACATTTCAAAGAAGTTAAAGTTGCCAAAATACCTACTGTAGAAAGTGTTATTGAATTGGTGAATGCGGATTATAAAGATTAATAAATCGCCTTTAGCTTTTGGCTGCTAGCCTTTGGCTTTTTTAATAAATTATGAGAGACTTTAAAAAGCTTGAAATATGGAAAAATGGAATCACCATAGTTAAGCATGTTTATAGTTTAGTTCAAAAATTGCCAAGCGAAGAAAAATTCGGACTTAAAAGTCAACTTTCAAGAGCTGCTGTTTCAGTTCCTTCTAATATTGCTGAAGGATGCAGCAGAAATAGTGAAGTTGAATTTAAACGATTTTTAGAGATTGCGCTAGGTTCTCTTTTTGAAGTGGAAACTAAATTAGTAATATCAGAAGAATTGAAATTTTTAGATAGTAAAGAGTTGAAATCCATTTTTGAATTGATTTCAATAGAATCTAAAATGATTAATAGTCTAATTAGTAAAATAAAAAATAGCTAAAAGCCAAGGGCTAGCAGCTAAAAGCTATTACAAGAATATGAGCTTAAAAAACGACTTATTTCTAAAAGCCTTAAAAGGTGAAACGGTAGAAAGACCACCAGTATGGATGATGCGTCAAGCGGGTAGATATTTACCTGAATTCATGGCCATCAAAGAAAAATATGATTTCTTTACCAGATGTCAGACTCCAGAATTAGCATCAGAAATTACGGTTCAACCTATTCGTAGATACGGTATGGATGCCGCTATATTGTTTAGTGATATTTTGGTAATCCCACAGGCAATGAACATTCATGTGGAGATGAAGCCGAATTTTGGTCCGTATTTACCGAACCCAATTCGTAATCAAAAAGATTTAGATAGTGTTATTGTACCAGATGTTCATGAAACATTGGGTTATGTAATGGAAGCCATTAAAGCGACAAAAGAAAAACTGAATGACGAAGTTCCGTTAATCGGTTTTGCAGGTTCGCCTTGGACGATTTTATGCTACTGTGTACAAGGTCAAGGAAGCAAAACGTTTGATAAGGCTAAAGAGTTATGCTTTACGCAACCCGTTGTTGCACACGAATTACTTCAGAAAATTACAGATACAACCATTGCATACCTTAAAGCAAAAGTTGCTGCAGGCGTAGATGCGGTTCAAGTATTTGATTCTTGGGGTGGCATGTTATCACCTACCGATTATCAAGAATTCTCATGGCAATACATTCAGCAAATAATCGATGCTTTAAAAGATGAAGCTCCGGTTATTGTATTTGGAAAAGGATGTTGGTTCGCACTAGGTGATATGGCAAAATCAGGCGCTTCTGCATTAGGTGTCGACTGGACCTGTTCTGCTAGAAATGCCCGTTATTTAAGTGGTGGCAAAATTACCCTTCAAGGTAACTTTGATCCATCTCGTTTGTTATCTCCGCCTTCTGAAATCAAGAAGATGGTACACCAAATGATTAATGAATTTGGTAAAGACAGTTACGTGGTTAATTTAGGCCATGGTATTCTACCAAATGTTCCTGTTGAAAATGCCAAGGCATTTATAGATGCTGTAAAAGAATACAAGCAAGATTAACCCTAACAGGTTAAAGAGAATTAAAGTAGCCGATATAATAATCGCATAATGAATTCATTTCAATTTCAAGATTTCGAAATAAATCCGATTTCAGAGAGAGATGGATGGCGTTTGTGCGATTTTATATCTGCCAATGCAGACCATATAAAAAGATACTTTCCTAAAACGGTAGCTGCAAATCTTAATCCCACCTTATCCAATATTTTTGTTCTTGAGAAAGCATCAGATTTTCTATCCGGTAAAGAGTATCTGTTTACCTTAAAAGAATCAGAACACAGAAAGATTATCGGTTTAGTTTATCTTAAAGAACTAAAACGAGCCGAAAAAGAAGCAGAAATTGCTTATTGTATTGACTACACACACCAAAATAAAGGTATTACTTCTACCGCTGTTAAATCCATTTCAGAATGGGGTTTCAGCGAACAACATTTACAGCTACTCAGAATCATAGCTCATAAAACGAACCTTGGCAGTATTAAGGTAGCAGAAAATTGTGGTTATCTTTGGAAAGAAACACTATTAAAAGAACACACTCCGCCTAACGAAGAACCGTTAGATATGGAACTTTATGTTTTACAGAATGAAAGATAAATTTTACGCTTACATAGAACAACTTCAAGATACGATTACTTCTAAATTAGAGGAAGTAGACGGTACAGCTACTTTTAAAGAAGACATTTGGGTACGCCCAGAAGGTGGTGGTGGTCGTACAAGAGTTATTGAAAACGGAGCAGTTTTTGAAAAAGGTGGCGTAAACATATCCGGAGTACATGGCGAGCTTCCGGATAGTATGAAGGCATATTTTGGAGTAGAAGATGCTAATTTTTTTGCCTGCGGATTAAGTTTAGTATTACATCCAAAGAATCCGATGGTACCTACAGTTCATGCCAATTGGCGTTATTTTGAAATGTATGGCAAGGACGGCGAAATTGTAGATCAATGGTTTGGTGGCGGTCAAGACTTGACTCCATATTACTTATTTGACGAAGATGCCGTTCATTTTCATGAAGTTTGCAAAACAGCTTGCGATAAACATAATCCTACATTCTACGACACCTATAAAAAACGTTGCGATGAGTATTTTTGGAACACCCATAGAAACGAAGCTCGCGGACTAGGCGGTTTATTTTTTGACTATTGTAAGGAAACACCAGAAATGGATATGCAAGACTGGTACAACTTCGTAACCGAAGTAGGCAATAGCTTTTTAGATTGTTATGTACCGATTGTTATAAAAAGAAAGGATTTAGAATACACTAAGGAACAAAGGGACTGGCAAGAGATTAGAAGAGGACGATATGTAGAATTTAATCTAGTTCATGACAAGGGAACTTTATTCGGTTTAAAGACAAACGGAAGAATTGAAAGTATATTAATGAGTCTTCCACCACATGTACAATGGGTTTATGACCATCAACCAGAAAAAGGTAGCGAAGAAGAACGGTTAATAGCTATATTGATGAAACCAAAAGAATGGGTGTAAGAATCATTCTTTTTTGGAGCATGCTATGCTTTACACAATTAGGTATTGCGCAAAATTCACACTACAAAGAAGCCTTTCCTGATAAAGTAACCGTTAGGCTGTCTTTACAGACCACTTCGAATAGTTTTACGCTTAGAGACAAGATAACACGCGCTAAAACAGAGTTTATACCCAACGACAAAAGTTATTTAGGTCTCTCTGTTCTATTTCGTTTTCTAGAAGTTGATTTTGGGTATGCACCCAACTTCCTATCGGAAAATAAAGACAATGGAGATTCTAAATTAATCACTTTCAACATACGCACGTTTTTTGGTCAATATATGCAGACCTTAGACATTTATAAGCAAAAAGGATTCTTTGTTAGAACTGCTGATTTAACCTTGCCTATCGATGATTTAAGAACCTTTAAAATAGGTGGAACATCTAGCTATATTTTCAATCCAGATTTTTCGTTTCGTGCTATTGGGTTTCAAAATGAATGGCAAAAACAAAGTGTAGGTAGCTTTATTCCAAGCATATCTTACTACTACACCAAGTTTAGATTAGAAGACCCCATACTAGATAATCAATTGGAGAAATCTTTGAAGGTTGCTATTGGTCCTGGGTATTATTACAACTGGGTTTTCGATGAAAATTACCTCGTTTCTGCTGGTGCAACTGGCGGATTGGGCTTTAACTATTCTAGTACAGACGGAAATACCTCGTTTAATGGTTTGGCACAACTCATTTTTAGAATGACTGGCGGCTATAATTCTGAAAATTTCTTTAGTGGTGTAAATATTAATACACAACTATTAAGTCACACTTCAGATGAGAACTTCATTTTAGATGATTCTATAAGTTTTCTTGAGTTTTATGTAGGCTATCGTTTTGATGCTCCTAAAAAGTGGATTCAAAAAGCCGATGAGATAAGTCGTAAATTAGGGATTGAATAAACAACAGCAAAGCAATCGCTCGATGCATTCGTTTTAGAATAACTGTAATTTTACAGTCAAGCCTCGAAGCAGTATAATCTCGATTATCGAGTAAATCTATATTTCATGAAGCAAAAAATTTATCAAATAGATGCGTTTACCTCTAAACTATTTGGCGGAAATCCGGCAGCGGTTTGTATTCTTGAAAGTTGGTTAGAAACCGATTTAATGCAACAAATAGCCGCTGAGAATAATTTGGCTGAAACAGCTTTTGCGGTGAAGAATAATGACCATTATGAGTTACGGTGGTTTACCCCAGAGATAGAAGTTGATCTTTGTGGACACGCTACCCTTGCTACCGCCTTTGTCATATTTAATCATTATGGTTACAATGAAAATACTCTTCGGTTTATTTCTCCAAGAAGTGGAGAGTTATTAGTTCAAAAAAGTGAATCGGGACTGTTAATTATGGATTTCCCTACAGATGATGTAACGCCTGTTTCAGAACAAACTAACATCACAAAAGCAATAGGAAAACAACCTTTAGAAACCTATAAAGGCAAAACTGACTACATGCTTATTTATAAATCTCAGGCTGAAATAGAAGCAATTGCTCCTAATTTTCATTTATTAAATGAATTAGATTGTAGAGGAGTCATTGTTACGGCAAAAGGTAACAATGTAGATTTTGTATCTCGTTTTTTTGCTCCGCAATGTGGCATTCCTGAAGATCCAGTAACCGGCTCAGCACATACAACACTTACACCCTATTGGTCAGAGAAATTGAATAAGAAAACACTAACTGCAAAACAACTATCTGAACGTGGTGGCGATATACAATGCGAATATCTTGGTGGCCGCGTAAAAATATCGGGTAATGGGGTTTGTTATTTAGTAGGTGAGATAGAAATTTAGATTCTGTAACAATCTATTTAACTAATACAGCCGCTTACCAAAGCCCTCTAAAAGTAAAAACCTGTCCGTTTTATGGCAATTGCCAATAACGAACAGGTATAACTGAACTCTTCTTAACTTTTTCTTTTACCTACGAATTATACATTTTGCACCCTAATTTTGTCATTTTTGAGTTCCGTAGCTATAGCTATGCAAGTAAAAAATGACTTCCTTACGGCACAAAAGCCATAATTCTCGGTTCCAAACAAAAAGTCAAGATGAGTTCACTAACTAAATTGAAAAAACTACTCTTCTACTGACTCTAAATTATCATCAGAATTACGATCAATTAACTTGTTATACGGATCAATACCTGCTTTTAAAGGTTTTTCATCAGTAACGATAGTAAATGTATTATCACCTGCAGAAAGCCACTTTAATTCAAAGTAAAATGGGTTCTTGATAGTTACCCCATCATCACCGGTAATATCTTCGCCAAAGAGCCCAACATCTACCAGGTTCTTCTTATCATCAATCAATTTCTCTTTACCCGTATCATCATAATAAATTTTCTTAGAATTTACCGTGAATGTTGTTTCCCATTTGCCATTGTCTAGCTTTTTGGTTTTAGCATCCATCACACGATTTTCATAAAGAACTATCTCTTTAAAACCATCATCGACCTTATATTTTAATGAATCTGGAGTAACATTATAAATCGCTTTATAGAAATCTTCAGAAGTGGCATAAACCCCTTTTTCAAAATACTTGTATTCATTCAAGAATTTTTTAAGTCCCGCATTTATAACTTCTTCTCCAATGACATCTTGCAAATCATACATAATCATGGATCCTTTTTGGTACCAAATGTGCTGACCAGTTTCGACATCCATTAACGAACGTTCTGGTTTAAAACTGAATGACCTTCTAGACAAATAGGTATCTAAAGAAGGTTTTAAAAATCCTTTTATACCATTTTCACCATATTCATGCTTTAAAGCCATTAACGAAACATACTCCGCTAAAGTTTCTGAAATAATGTTTGCACCTCTTGTTTTACTTGGCGTAACGATATGACCCCACCATTGGTGTGCAATTTCATGAGCTGTTACCCTGAAAGCATAATTAAAATCTCCTTCGTTAGAAAAATCTGCTACGAAGCCAAAATCTTCTGAGTAAGGTATCGTTGTCGCAAAAGATTGTGCAAATGTCGTGTGCGCCGGAAACTCAATTATCCTAATTACAGAATATGGATATTCATAAAAATTTTTAGAATTATAATCCAACGAAACTTTAACCCCTTTTATAAATGAAGCTAAGTTTTTCTTGTGTTTCGGAGAGTGATACACTTCAATAGTCACTTTCTTTCCACTAGGTGCAATCCAAACATCTTTTTCAATATCATAAGTTGCAGAAACAAAATTGAAGAAGTAATCAGATTTATCTTCCAATTTGTAATTAAAATAGCTTCTATCATCCTTATCCCATGTTTCAACCAATACACCTGGCGCAACAGCAGTTTGCCCTTTTGAAGTACTAATTGTAGCTTCAAAATCCATATAATTGCTATCCTCATTAAATAAGTTCTTTTTCAAAGCAATGCTATCTGTTCTTGGCGGATAAAGAAAGTCTAATTTCTCTAAACCGTATTTTTCACGAGCACCATTCTCTGTCAAAGCAATATCATAATGAAAACTTGGAAAAATAGCATCATTAAAGAAAGAACCATTATTCAAAACTGCAGTTTCCCTATCCATAGCAAACCCATGTGTTCTTGCCTTAGTTTCAATAACCAAATTAGCAGTGTCTTTCGGCTGTAAAGGTTCTGGTAGCTTGTAAATGAACAAACGATACAATGAATCGCTTAAAAATGGTTTTAACTCTTGGTCATTATAAACCACCTTTGTAATCTTGGTATCATAAGTAGGAAACTTAATTTCCATTAAAACGGTATCTATTGGCTCTTCTGAAGGATTAACAACTGTAAACACACCCTTTGCATCTACACCACGTGTATCTGTATAAATATCTATATCAGCTTTTAAATCGATAACTTGAATATGGGGCTTATCTATATACTTACCATATGCCTTTTCAGCATCTGCAGAAAGCTTCTCACTAGAATCGCTATCTTCCATATGGTTCAGAACTTTTATATTGTAAAAGCTATAAGCACCTACAGAAATAAAAGCAAATAAGAAAAATAAGGTATATGCAACCGTTTTACCCTTAAATCTACTTTTAGCTAATTTTAAACGCTCTTTTGCTGAAGAATAAAACCCTCTACTCCAGAATACACTACCAATAGCAGCCAATGTACCTGTAAAAAGAACCCAATATAAGTTCAACCAAAATTGACCAGTTAAGTAATGTCCAAATCCATTTAAATCACTTATAAAACCGGGTGTAGTCTCTCCAAAAGCTAAAAGTGGGTTATCTGTTTTCAGCACTAAACTCACCAAAATTGGTATTCCCACATAAACTATAATGACAATAAAATGACCTAAAAATTTATTGTTTACTAGCACATGAACAAAAAATGCCAATAACAATGTAGCAACATATAAAGGAAATAGAGACGTAAAATTATAGGTAAGGTACATACCCAATTCATAATCAAAATAGCCATTACCTGTTTGATACATAATACCAACCAGTATATTAATAAGAGTTAGCAATACGGCAACACCAATAAGCGAAATAATCTTTGAAAGATATAGTGTAGTATTACTTACCGGTAGCGCATCATAAAATTCAAAAGTCTTATTACTTCTTGTACGATGAACTGCTTCACCAGAATAAATAATTAGAATTATTGTAGAAAATAATGCTATTCCAGCGGAAACATATGCAACCATAAACCTAGTAAGCGGTAATGACGGCGTACCATTATATTGATTATTTTGATATGTTATAAACCCAGCTACTATAACCCCTATAATAATTAAGACAAGAAATACAGGTTCTTTAACGATAGATAAAAATTCTATTTTACTTAAAGACCATAAATTTTGCCTTTGCGCTTTTTTACTAAATTCTTGAACAACACTAATTGTTTCTGAAGATGCTATTAAATCATTATCTTCTTTTACATTCTTCTTTTTCTTGGAGGATAAGAATCCTTTATATGAAAATTTAAAAAGTGTAAAGACAAATATTAATATTCCCAAAATCAGCCATAATAGACGATTTAACATAAACTTACCCGTTAAAGCCAATTGGTTGGTATTTAACTCGTCTACAGACCAGTATTTGGTCAAATACCCATAAGCAGATTCCCCAAAAGGATCAACATAGATACTAAGCCATTCGGTATCTAAGCTAGATAACAACTGTCCGGATAATATGGAAGCTATTAATATTACAATACCTCCTAAATATAAAATTGGCATTCTCTTAAAAAATGTCATTAAACAAAAGAAAAGACTACCAATAAAAAAAGAATTAAAAACCAATAAGTATAAAAATGGAAAGAAGTACGACCAAAAGTTAAAATCGGTATACGTACCATAGTCTGGCCTATCTAACAAGGCACCAAGTACAAAACCGAACATAGCGCCAAACATCGCTGCAATGTTCATTATGGTAACAATTGTAAAACTACCCCAAAAACGACCCATTATGTAATTCTTTTCGGAAACAGGAAAAGTAAAATAGGTCTGGGCAGTTTTATGCTCCTCATCCCTAAACACGGGCACACCCATAATAGCGGCATAAAAGAATAACGCTATAGTACTTAAACCACCAAGGACTCCTACAATAGCACTAGGGCTATTGGTGAATTCCGCAGTAGCAGATTCTGAAAATACCCCAAGAAGCAAGGGTATTAAAAACATGATAAATATGTAGATATAAGTGACCGGTCGTCTAAGCCTATACTTTAGCTCAAATAAGAATATTTCTTTCATATTAAACAGTTTGTGGTTGGTTAATACTATAGAAATAAAAGTCCTCTAAATTATTGGCAACTAGCTCAAATCCTTCACCAGGTACATCTTCTGCGAACACATTTATATACAGATTACCACTACGTAAATAAGTAGACAAAACATTGTATTCTGATTGGTACAATTCAGTTTCCTCTTTAGAAATATTTTTACGGTACACTTTATCATTTAAGGTATTGGATAATTCTAAAGGATGCCCTTGAACAACTACCTTACCTTCATTAAACACTGCCATGTTGGTACATAAATTAATAACATCATCAACAATATGCGTAGACAAGATAACCACAGCATCTTCTCCTAGTTCACTTAATAAATTATGAAAACGATTACGTTCTAAAGGATCAAGACCAGCTGTTGGTTCATCTACAATAATCAGTTTAGGATTACCAATTAATGCCTGTGCTATACCAAACCGTTGTCTCATACCACCAGAGTAATCGCCTAGGTTACGCTTACGGAACTTGTAGAGATTTACTTTGTTCAATAAATCGGCAACATATGCTTTACGATCTGTTTTACTTTGAATACCTTTTATTTTTGCAATATGATTTAGCATCATCTCTGCAGATACCTTTGGGTATACTCCAAAATCTTGAGGTAAATAACCCAATACCTTTCTAAGCTCATCTGGTTGTGCGAAAACGTCAATATCGTTGAATTTAATATTACCACTATCAGCTTGTTGTAAGGTGGCAATAGTTCTCATTAAAGAGGACTTGCCTGCCCCATTAGGACCGAGTAAACCAAACATTCCGGTGCCAATTTCCAAATTAACATTGTTTAAGGCTTGCGTTCCATTCGGATACGTTTTATTCAAATTTGTAATCGAAAGCATAGTTAAATCGGTTTTCAAGGTTAGTATTCAGATGTCTAATACGTGTCTAAAATTTTGAAAAAGTTACATCAGGAGGTAAGAAATTTATTTACATCCTATAATTTCACCTATAAAATAGCGGTAATTATTCTTATTCTCGGTCGAATTCAAATCAATTAAAAAATAAAGTCATCTAAATTGGAAAAAGGGCATTTTAATAGTATCATCTTAACTTTATAAAAAAACTAAACCAAGTGGCGCTATAACCTATAAGTGCTCTTCTTTTATACAATCTAGAAAACCTTCTAAAACTACTGTTGCTAGTAACGTTAGGTATATTTGTGTAATAAAATTTCCTTGAACTTTTGTATCAAGAAACATTTAGCGGCTACCCCCATAAAAATAAGTACTATCGGCAATAGCTATTATTCAAATTCCCCTATTTTTGTATAACTTCAAGATACATATGTTTTGATTACGTAAAGTCTAGACTTTACAGCGGAAAAGCGATAAAGCGTTTGAATATAAATATTCAGGTATGGCAAAAAAAGGCAAGGCTAAAAATACGGTGAACAAAGCAAAGCATACCAAGCTAATGGATCGAAAGAAGAACAAATTGAAAAAAGAAGCCGCGTTAAGAAAAGAACGCTTGAAAGAAATCATTAGAAAAAGTCAGGAATCTGAATAAGCAATAAAATATAGCATTATGTACCCACTTATACGCCCAAGAAGATTACGTAGCAATGAAGCCATTAGAAGTTTGGTTCGTGAAACCATTATTTCGCCAAGTGATTTTTTAGTACCGTTGTTCGTTGTTGAGGGCAAAGGCATTAAAGAAGAAATACCTTCTATGCCCAATTACTACCGCCTTAGTCTAGACAATTTAACCAAAGAGGTTAAAGAACTTTGGAAAATGGGTTTACGCTCGGTGCTTCTTTTTGTAAAAGTGCCAGATAACTTAAAGGATAATAAAGGTTCTGAAGCGTTGAATGAAAACGGATTAATGCAACTGGCCATTAAAACGGTAAAAAATGCATGTCCAGAAATGTTAGTCATGACAGATGTTGCCCTTGACCCCTATTCTTCTTATGGTCATGATGGTATTGTTGCTGACGGACAAATTCTTAATGACGAAAGTGTAGAGCTCTTGACCGAAATGAGTGTTTCTCATGCCAATGCAGGTGCCGATTTTGTTGCGCCTAGCGACATGATGGACGGTCGTATTCTTAGCATTCGTGAGGCTTTGGAAGATGAGGGATATTTAAACACCGGTATTATGGCCTATAGTGCCAAATATGCCAGTGCTTTTTACGGTCCGTTTAGAGATGCATTAGATTCTGCTCCGGTAGATATTAAAAATGTACCTAAGGATAAAAAGAGCTACCAAATGGATTATGCGAATAGATTTGAAGCTATTCGTGAGACTCAAATGGATATTGATGAAGGTGCGGATATCGTTATGGTAAAACCAGGATTGTGCTATCTAGATATTGTACGTGAAATAAAAAATGAGGTAGATGTGCCAGTTGCCGTTTATCAAGTTTCCGGGGAGTATGCCATGGTAAAAGCTGCCGCTGAAAAAGGGTGGTTAGATCATGATGCCGTAATGATGGAACAGCTGACTGCAATAAAACGCGCAGGTGCAAATATCATTGCCAGCTATTTCGCTAAAGATGCCGTAAAATTATTAGGATAGTCAATCAACAGAATTACTATTCATGAATAAAATATCTTTTATACTATTTGGTTTAATTAGTGGTTTGGCTGTTTCACAAGAGACAACTAACAAAACTCTTTTGCTTCCGGTGGGTTCTAGTTTGCAAGCATCTTCTTTGGCTTCTTACGAGCTAGATTCCGCTTATGTATATCGTAAAGTAGATAGTATTGTAACAACTGGTATAAAAAATAACGCATTCCCGGGTGCTCAGGTGTTAATCGCGAAAGAAGGTAATATTATTTTTCATGAGGCTTATGGCTTTCACACGTATGATAGTATTCAGCCGGTAGCATTAAATGACATTTATGATTTGGCTTCGGTCACCAAAATTTTAGGTCCGCTACCTGCAATTATGAAATTAGTTGATGAAGGCAAGCTTAATTTAGATGTTCCTTTTAGCACCTATTGGAAACCTTGGAGAAGTCATAAAGACAAAGCAAACATTACGCTTCGCGGGATTTTAGCACATCAAGCCGGTTTAGAACCTTACATTGTATTCTTAATTAAAACCTTAAAAAATAACGGTCGGTTTAAAAAGAGATTCATCCGTAGTAAACCGAATAACAGATTTAGCAAAGAAGCCTATGAAGGTATCTATGTAAAAAATAGATTTAACCGAAAAATGTACAGAATCATAAATCATTCTGAAGTTTCTGCAGATAAAAAATACAAATATTCCGGACTCACATTTCTAATTTTTCCTGAGCTCATTACGCAAATTACTGGTGTTCCATATGCAGATTATATGGAGCAGGAATTTTACAAACCACTTGGTATGAAAACCTTCGGTTTTCTGCCGAGCACCAAAAATTTTACAAACAAAATAGTCCCTACAGAAGTAGATACTATGTACAGACATACGCTAACCCAAGGTTGGGTACATGATGAAAACGCCTCTTTACTGGGTGGTATTTCTGGTAATGCAGGTCTGTTTGGTACTGCAGATGATTTGGCGATTATTATGCAGATGTTTGTTCAAAACGGCCTTTATGCCGGTAAGCAATACATCTCTGAAAAGACGATTAAAGAATTTTCAAAAGTTCAATATCCAGAGAACGATAATAGAAGAGGTTTAGGTTTTGACAAACCTTACTTAGAAAATAATACCTTCAAAATTGCCGATGCCTACCCTGCACCAGAAGTTGGCGCATCTAGCTTTGGGCATAGTGGCTTTACCGGCACTTTCGTCTGGGCAGATCCTGAAAACAAATTAGTGTATATATTTCTGTCAAATAGAGTGTATCCTACGAGAGAAAATCGCAATATTTACAACTTAAATATCCGATCATCCATCCAACAAATATTTTATCAGGCATTTGATAACGCAAAACAGCACCAACCTTAGCATTTTTATTAATATCTTCGATTCATAAAACAACCCTATGGGCTTACTACTTTTTTACGCATTCATTTCTATTTTCTTCTCTTTTCTGTGTTCTATATTAGAAGCAGTATTATTGAGCATAACGCCAACATTCATTAATGTAAAAATGAACGAAGGTCATGCCTATGCCAAAAAACTAGAGATACTTAAAAAAGATGTTGACCAACCGTTAATCGCCATTTTAACTATAAATACTATTGCCCACACCGTTGGTGCAATTTTGGTGGGTGTGCAAGCGAAAGTTGCCTATGCTGAATTATACGGTAGCGAAACCAAATCATTTTTAGGCATCACCTTTACCGAAGATTTAATGGTCGGTGTGGTTTCTACCATTATGACCATTCTTATTTTGGTAGCGTCAGAGATTATACCAAAAACTATTGGTGCTACGTACTGGAAACAATTGGCTAATTTCTCTACCAAGGCTTTAAATATTATGGTTTTGGGCTTAAAGTATACGGGTCTGTTATGGTTGCTACGTTTGTTTACCAAAATGGTAGGCGGTGGCAAACACCATGGTAGTGTATTAAGTCGCGAAGATTTTCATGCGATGACCGATATGGCACATGAAGAAGGTGTTTTTGAGAAGTCTGAATCTACGATTATTAAAAACTTATTGAAGTTCGATGAAGTATTGGTGAAAGATATTATGACGCCTAGAGCGGTAATGAAAGTAGCATCTGACGAGAAAACGATTGCTAATTTCTTTGCTGATAACCCTAAATTACGTTTTTCTAGAATTCCTGTGTATACCGATAATATGGATAATATTACCGGTTTTGTTTTAAAGGATAATGTTTTGGAAGAAATGATCAACCAGAACGGAGACATTCCGCTGAAAGATATTAAACGCGAAATTTTAGTAACCCGTAGAAGTACACCAATACCCACCTTATTTGAAATATTCATTGCAAAACGTGAAGCAATTGCACTTGTTGTAGATGAATACGGTTCTGTAAGTGGTATTGTAACTATGGAAGATGTTATTGAAACCCTTCTTGGGCTCGAAATAATGGATGAGAGCGACAATGTTGCCGATTTGCAGAGTCTTGCTCGTAAAAATTGGGAAAAACGCGCTCAAGCAACGGGAGTGATTGAAAAGCCTACGTCACCAGACGAATAAACATTACGTAATACCATGTCCGATGTTGCTTACATACATACACCCCTAGGCGTTGCCAAAATTATTGGCGATGCTGACGGACTCTCGGCTGTTACCGTTTTAAATTCTGATGAGCCACTTACCGATGTAATCCCTGAATCTTTAGAAGATGCCGTTTATCAACTGAACGAATATTTTGAAGGGGCAAGAACCCAGTTTGATCTAAAACTAAATCCTGAAGGAACCGAGTTTCAAAAGAAGGTTTGGGTAGAGTTGCAGAACATACCTTACGGAAAATCGAAGTCTTATTTAGAGCTAGCAAAATTATTAGGAGACCCCAATGCCACCAGAGCTGCCGCCTCCGCAAATGCCCGAAATCCGTTATGGATCGTAGTGCCTTGCCATAGAGTTATTGGTACCGATGGTTCACTTACCGGTTACGCTGGCGGATTGCATAGAAAACAGTGGTTATTGAACCATGAGAGTCCCTTTAAGCAGCAAAGTTTGTTCTAAAACAGCTCACTTATTTCACCAAAAAACAAACTACTTGGTTTGTTCTATGCTTAAAACATCATTTTACCTTCGTAATCTTTGCATTTTATCGATACAATTGCGATTGCTGTCGTTGCTATCAACAATTATAAACACATGCTATAAGTAAAAAACCGACTACTTGGTCGGTTCGTTGTTTTTAGTCATTTCTTAAGCAGACTTAAATAATTAATGGTGATTATGGTTTCCCGTAATGGAATATAAGATGATAATTGTAGGTTTATTCTTTAGTAGTATATTAGTATACTGATAAATTAACAATTACATATATTCCTCTATATTGGAGAATATGTGCAATTGTACACATATACAATTGTTATGCCCAAGCAAAAACCTAGAACATATTTATGAAAATTAATGCGAAAGAATATTTAAAGGAATTTGCTGAATCACAACCTGATTGGTTAAAGTTCTTAATTTATGAAGTCATTGAATCTAATGGGAATATTTCTGATGATAAAAAACAAGAAGTATATTGTAATTTAACAAATGGCTCAACTTTAACCATTAATGAGCCTAATATCAATGATAATAATTCTAGTGAGGAAGTTCGCATAATATCATTAGAACATAATGAAGGTGTAAATGCTTTAAAGCAATCTCAAACTATTAAGTTCCACAATGATGTTACTATACTGTATGGATTAAATGGAGCAGGAAAAAGTAGTTACTTTAAGGTTTTGAATGAAATTGTAGGTGGAAATCAAAAGAAGAAAGTTTCTTCTAACATATATTTAGACAACCCAATAACAATTGATGTAAATATCTCTTTTAAAGAAAAGAACAAATCAATTCAAACAATAAACTGGAATGGAAATACTCGCTCACTTGACATCTTAAACAAATGTAAAGTTTTTGACTCTTCATATCTCAACGGTTTATTAGAAACTCGAAAAGCTGACAGCACTTTAATACAACCATTAGGGTTAAATCTCTTTTCAAGCTTGGTAGTTTTAATTGATAAATTTAAAAGACAACTGAATGATAATGCTAACAAGAAAAGATTAGAAAAACCAACACTAGAGCTGAAATATTTTCAAAATGAAATAAAGACTTCATTTGAAAATAATCAAATTTCTGATTCAATAAAAACACAGATTGAAAATTTATTTGATTTTACAGCAGAAAGTACTGATAATCTAATCAAAGTGAAAAAAGAAATTGAAGATTTAAAACAAATAAATATTCAAGATAAAATCAAACTTAAACAGAGTGATAAATCAGATATTGAGAGCATTAAAACATATATAGAAAATACTCACAAAAAATTATCTGAATTTCGTGGTAATATTAAAATTGAATTAGAATCAATAACAAAACACAAGGAAGCTAACGAATTAGCTAAAAAACAATTTGAAATTTTATCGACAATCCCAAATAGTGATAATTCTGAATGGAAAGAATTTATTAAATCTGGCGAAAAATATACATCAAAAGTAGAAGATAGTGATAAAGTATGTATTTATTGTCGTCAAACTTTACGAGACGATAATGCAACGGGATTAATTAGAGCTTATGGCAATTATTTAAAAGATGAATCTGAACAAAAATTAAATAATTCTATAAAATCAATAAATCAACTAAAAAAGAATATTGAAGCTTTCTCTACATCATTGATAATTAAAAAGAATATTCAAGATATTTTAGAAAAAAACAAACTTGAAGGAGATAATGAATCGTTTTACAGTGTAATTATAAAGACAAATACTCAATTCACTATAGAGAGAGAGAAATTAATCGAACAAATTAAGATTGGAAATTTCAAACCCGAAAACGACTTACCTACTATTGAAATTATCACTAGCAAACTAAATTCTATTTCCGTATCGATAAAAAAAGAAATTGATACGTTATCGGATGATAACACTAAAAAAGTAAGTAGGATTGAAAAATTAGAAACCTCATTAAAAAAACTTCAAGAAAACGAATCTATAAGTAAACAGAAAGAGAACGTTAAAAAATGGTTTGAAGCCGATATTTTAGAAAATAAAATAAGAAAAAAAGCCTCAAAAATTAACACTAGAAGTATTACAGAGCTATCCAAACAAGCACATAGTCAACTATTAACAGAAACTCTTAAAGAGAGTTTTAAAGAAGAGTTAAGTTTTCTTGGTTATAATAATTTAAAAGTAAAAATAGAGAATGCTCAAGGCGGTAAAGGAACTTCAAGTACTAAATTAATGCTTTCGAAAAGTAACGATATTAAAACTATATTAAGTGAGGGAGAACAAAAGGCAGTTGTATTAGCATTATTTATTGCGGAAGCAAAAATTCAAAAAAGTAAAAACCCAATAATACTTGATGACCCGGTCAATAGTCTTGACCATAGAATAGCTGGAAAATTCGCTCAAAGATTATTGAATTTAGAAAATCAAGTAATTTTATTTAATCATAATCGCTTATTCCTTGATGCATTTGAAACTTCAAAAGAAAACCATATATGTAAAACTATAGATTCAGACTGTAATAAATCTAAAGGGAAACATATAAGAGTATATCAAGTCAATAGTGAAGGTCAAAATATAAAGGGGGTTTTAAGAAACTATAAATCTAACAAGGCAAAAGAGCATTTATCGGAAATTAAAAGATTGTTGCAAAACTCTCCGTTTGAAGAAGAAATGAAAACAGCTAGTTTATTAAGAAAAACCGTTGAATGTGTAATAGATGAAGTCGTATTTAATAATCAACTACCAACAAAATATAGTAATAAAAATAGTCGAATAGCTTGGGCAGAACTCAGAAAGCTAAAGAATGATAATGAAACAATTGACAAACTCGAAAATATTCACGGCAGAGCATCTGGAGGAGAAATGCACAATGGAACTGAGAATAATGAAAACCCGATAGAACTTGAAGAATTTACAACTATGGTTTCTGTTATTGAAAACATTATGAACTAAAAAAAAGCCAGGGCATAACAATGTATAAAAAACATAGGGCGCTTGTGCTAAACCGAAAGGTCTGTGAATATTAACTAAGTCCGCTAAAAATAAAATTTGGCGTTTATAATAGAAAAGATAAAAGCAAAATATTTATATTTAGCTAAGTAATTAACTGAAACGAAAGTGCTTATTAACTGCCCTACGTTTCTTATACTAAACGTTGTGCTTAATGCTAACCCGTCCTGAAATATGTATTAACTAAAACAATAAGTATTGAATATAAATATATAAATGATGAGGTATTAGTAAACCAATTAAATTTAAAATAATTAAAACAAAAAACGACAACAATACTAAATCAAAGACCAGCCTTTTTATTATATAACCCGTAAGGATATCTTTAATTAAAGACTTATAATAATTAAAATCAAAAAATATGTTTTTTTCTAAATTCTCATTACTTCTTTTTTTTATTACAAGTATTACTTTTTCACAAAACAAGCAATTAAAAGATCATATCCTTTTTTACAGTTCTTTTAATGGAAAAACAACAGCAGATATATCTGTCGGAGATTCACTAATTTACACAGCTGAGAACTATAAAAAAACAAATGATGCCAAACCTGGCTTACATAATCCTAATGTTGTTTTAGCCAAAAACAAAGGCCTTACGGGAGATGCTCTTCATTTTAAAAAGAAAAACACAACTGCCATATATTTTAGCGGTTATAAAAATTTGGGTTACAGTTCTGAATCATGGAGTGGTTCCTTTTCGTTTTGGCTGCAATTGGATCCTGACACGGACCTAGAACCAGGCTATTGCGACCCAATAAACCTTACAGATGTTAGATACGACGACGCTGCTTTGTGGGTGGATTTCACCAAAGATGATAAACCACGACAATTTAGATTAGGTGTTTTGGGAGATTTAGATATACGAAAAAAGGAAAATAAAATTAATGATGCTGAGTTAGAAAAACGACTCGTTAGAGTCATAAACCCACCTTTTAAGTCAGGAAAATGGACACATGTTGTCATTACTTATTCCGAAGTAAACACAAATAAATCTATATGCAAATTATATGTAGATGGTCAGCTCAAAGGTGCTGTAAAAGATGTTAACGATCCATTTACATGGGAAGAGGAAAACGCAAAAATCATGCTAGGTTTAAGTTATGTTGGATTAATGGATGAGCTTACCGCTTTTGATAAGACTCTAGATGCTAATGAAGTAAAATCTATTTACAAGCTTAAAAATGGAATAAAATCTTTATTCGAGTAAAGCTATACATAAGAACAATTAATTGTTTTCTCACTATATATAGTTGTTTTACTCTCATTCTATGGGTTTAGAACTGGATTAAAAACACTAAGCACAACAAAGAACTGAGCTGAAAAACAAATAAAATTAGCTCAATATTATAGAATACCAACCAAATGAAAAACCTCCTACTCCTACTAAACATTATACCCATTCTAGCCTTTTCGCAAGCACCTGAAATACCAAAAATCGACTTTAAAACGAATGCAGAAGAAGTAAACAGGTATGTTGATTTATTTGGCTTGAAAGATGCAGAAGCATTGGTGGTCCGCCTCGCCTACTCTATACTGCCACATATAGAACCAGAATCAAATTATATCGTTTACTTCAAAAACGGTAAGGTAAGGCGCTATAGAATTAATGAGTCCGCCCAACCAATGGCTTCCACCAAAATAAAGAGAATACGTGTTAAGAAAAAAAAGTATTCAGCGTATTGGGCATTTTTGAATCTCTGTGTTAGCGAAGGAAAATTCAATATAGATCAAAGTCAATTAGCGACCTTAGGAGAAAAAGCTAACTCATGGAAAAACGCCATAAGTGGTGGACAAACCTATACTTTCGGTTTATACCAAGGCGAAAATTACACAGAATATAAGAGTTTTTTACCATCAATGTTCACAGATGAAGAATATCCGGGATTCGAAGATAAACGTAAGTTAATCTATGTGATGGAAGGTTTTAAAACTCTCACTGAAGACTAGTACATGTTTGTTCCTTTTTAAAACTATGAAGTCATCTAATAATTTGTATTAAGGATTATAAAACTGCACAGCAAACAGTGGTTATTGAACCATAAGAGTTCGTTTAAACAGCAAATTTGTTCTAAAACAGCTGCTTTACCCAACTAAAAAACAAACCACTTGGTTTGTTTAGTACCTAAAACATCTATTTAACTTTATAAGCTTTGCATTTTATCGATACAATTGCGATTGCTGTCGTTACTATCAACATTTATAAATGCATTCTACAAGTAAAAAACCGACTACTTAGTCGGTTCGTTGTTTTTAGTCATTTCTTAAGCGGACTTAAATAATTTATGGTGATTATGGTTTTCCGTAATGGAATGTAATATGTTAATTGTAGGTTTATTCTTTAGTGGTATATTTAATATACTGAAATATTAACTATTATGTATATTCCTTAAAATTGGGGAAAATGTGAATTTATTCACATACACAATTTTTGTACTTAATTAAACCATGAATAGATTAAGAGATAAAACATACCAACAATATTACTCTGAACTGTTTGACAGTCTCAAGATTAAAATTGCGCAGGAACAGGATGATTATATAATTGCTAATCCTACTGAAGATTTAGTAAAATATTACTTGGGTCAGTCATTACAACCAATTGAATTTGATGATTCAAAGGAAGAGGTATTGAGTCATGATAAATCGATAAAAACAATTTATGCGCATGAAAGAGAGTTTGGATATCAACAAGAAGGAGATTTAAAAGTAGAGTCAGAAAACATTATTGTTAAATTACCTATCGTCCCAAATAGTAATGTACAGCAAGTATTAAGTTTAAGGACTAATTCAATATCAATGTCTCCAAAACCTGACATAAATATTAAAGGTTCATATGTGGTAATTAATATTGAAATTAAAGGATATGGTAAGAATCTTGGTGATGAACAAATCGCTCAACAAATTAAGAGCATTAAAGGAGATATTCAAGGAATTTTAAGTTCTAAGAATTCTGAAATAAAATCTGAAAATATAAAACTGGAGCAAAATTTATCTCAGTTTATTGAACAACGAAAACAGAAATTGGATAGCGATAAGTCTAGATTATCAAACATCATGAAATTAACTCAAATTCCACTTGCACGAAAGGATTCTGAAACTGTTAAAAAGATCAAGGTTAATACAAAACCATTTATAAAGAAAATTAAACCTAAAACTCCTGAAGAAGACTATCAGCTTGACCATGAAAAAGTAGTTGATATTATTCAACTGATGAACAATCAATGTTTGCAATTCGAAAAAACCCCAAAGACTTATGAAAAACTTGGTGAAGAAAACCTTAGGGATTTACTCCTAGCGAATTTAAATTCAGTTTTTGAATGAAAAGCGACAGGTGAAACTTTTAATAACAAAGGCAAATCGGACATATACTTAAATATTGATAAAGGAAACATTCTCGTTTCTGAGTGTAAATATTATGGAGGGGAAAAATTATATCACGATACAATTGACCAATTATTGGGTTACTTATCATGGAGACATAATTATGGTATAATGATCACTTTCTCGGAAAATAAAGATTTCACTAAAGTTATTGAAGATGCTGAATCGATTATCAAGTCGCATCACAGTTACCAATCAGGGTTCAAAAAAATAAACGATTCTCATTTTATTTCCAAACATACTTTACCTATTGATGACTATAAATACGTTGAAATACATCATTTATATTATAATCTATTCTGTAAATAATAAAAACTAAGTACAACAAGGTGTATTATGCATACCCTTCGGGATACGCACCATACACAGAACATTGCCATTAATTAGAAAAAATCATCATCCAATTGACAAAAGAGAAGATAATTGAATTTGGAATATTAGCGTTACGCTGGTATTTGGTTTTCTATATGATTAAATATGGTTGGAGTAAATTAACTCTAAGCCAGTTTGGAGTTTACGACCCATCAATATTGGAACATCCTATTAAGGATATTGATAGTTTTTATGTTGCTTGGCATCTATTTGGAAGAAGTACTTTTTTCAATGTTGCAACTGGAATTTTGGAAATTATAGGCGGAATACTACTGATATTTAACAGAACAGTATTGATTGGGGCTTTATTAGTTTTATCAATCTTGGCTCAGATATTAATTATAGACATAGCTTTTACAACAGGTGTTCAAGGTTTTGCACTACCCATTAGAATTGGTGGAATGATTTTAGCTGATTTATTAATTTTATATTATTACAGAGACAAAGTTATTATTGCTTGGAAAAATTTAACGAGCGGAATTACGACAAAATTTAGATACAAATGGTGGATATTTTTAATCCTTCCAATCGTTGGTTTTTTAATGGATTTTGTTTTTGCTATTCTTACAATGCCGTTTAAAATGTTATTGAATTGGATTGCGGAATAAAAACTAATAGCGACAACGTATATAACTCATAGCTAATGAGTTGCTTAAACGAAGTTAAGGCACATTTGGAAATTCGTTAAATTTAAAAATCTAGCTTGTGCTCAACCGATAATTAAAAGATAGTTTGCACGCTACAATTCATATACAATACCGTTGCCAACAATTATGAATCTCTCAATCTTAGAATCAAAACTTAACCGACACAAAATCTCTTTTTCGAAAGAAAATGGTGAAATAATTATTGGAAAGGCCAAAAGAGATATAGTAGATTATTTTGGACTTGGAGTCGTTCCGGTTTTAATTGGGATTGGAATTATTATTTTCTTTATAATCAATATTAAAAACCTCAGAATTGGTATTTTTCAGATGTCTGGGGCTGCTCTTTTTTTAATCGGAATTGGAGTTTCTAATTTACGGAAATATAAAAGAAAAAAACTTGCCAATACATTTCCTAAAATATTTAAAGAAAATAAAATTATTGTGAGAACTCCTTTAGAGGACTATAAACTTGATGAGGGTACGATAATGGAAATAAGGGTTACCAATAAACTTTTGGATAACGAAACGTATGAAGGGAATTTGTTCATTATAGATAATAATAATGGTCTTCACCATATCCTTCGTTTTCATGATGAAAGTGAAAAATACGTTCAGGATGACTTAAAATGGTTTGAAGATTTTATACTTACCCAGACTGGACTAAAAAAAATAACAATTGGCAACACAACCCAAACGTAAGTCCGACTTTAAGGCAAAACCGAAAGGTCTGTATATATTTATGAGGTCGCTAAATCTTATAGATTTAGCTTTAAACAAAAAAAGAAGAAGCGAAACCAAAAGCTTTAGCCGAAGCGTTTTGCTTAATTAAACCCAATTATGAGAAAAAAAACAATAAAAATCTTCGCAATTTCAATGATATCTTTATTGGCAGGATGTACTGACAACGATGAAAATGAGCCAATGATTACATCTACTTTATCAAATGAATTAATTGCAAAAATATTACTTGACAATAATACATCTGATTCAACTGGAAATTTAACTGATGGAGAAATTTTCGGAATATTGAATCCGACGGAAAATAGAAACGGGATTGAAAATAAAGCAATGATATTTAGTGAAGATGAAGGACATATCGACTTTGGTAATGTTGAAAACTTAGAACTCGACTATGATTCTTCTATTTCAATATCTGTTTGGATAAAACCCAATGGAAACCAATTAGATTGGGACACCATTTTAAATCAGTATTTTACGGGACCGCAACCGTCGGCAGATGGTCGATTTTATCTTGGACTAAACCCTTCAAACGGCAAAATACGATGGAACGTATTTAACAATATCTTGGAGTCTTCAAACAATATACCCATAGATGAATGGACTCATATAATAGTATCTTACGAGAATAGAATGACCTCAATATATATTAATGGAATTGTAGATACAACACTACAATTAGGTTCTGAATCAGCCGCACTTGGAACTGGCGCACCTTTTAAAATAGGAAAGCAAAGTTTAACAAGTTCCAATTTAAGTGGATTTAATGGAGCCATTGATGACATTTATATATACAATCGATTATTAGAAAAAGAAGAAGTGCAGCAGCTCTTCCAAGAATGACTAAAAACCTAAACGAAATGAGACTTTAATGCGAAACAAAAAGGCTTGTGTATATTTATAATGCCGCTAATTCTTATGGATTTAGCTTTGGACAAGAAAAAATAAACCTAAACAATAAGCTTTAGCTTAAGCGTTATCAAACTGCAAATAAAGAATGATATTAAAAAGAATTTTATTGATAGCTATTTTTGGAGTGGCGTTCTTAGGTTGCGAAACTGACTCGCTACCTTGTGAAGAAGGGTATATAGAATTACCAGGTCAAAATGGACCTGTTTGCGTACCTGAAGGAGAGGTAAGAGCTTTTAACATGTCAACACCCCTAAGTTCAAATTAACGATAAATAATATGCTCGTCAAAAATGCCCTTTCTAGAGAAGACCTTGAAACCATTAAAAAGTGTAAAGCTTCAATGGAGCATATAGGTTGGGGTATAAAAGGAGTTAATATTATAGGAAACTCTTTAGAAACAGGGGCTAGATTTATTCCTGAAAAAGCGTTAAATATCCTTCAAAAATCTACAGAAAAAATATTGTTGGGATTATTAAAGGCTAATCTCCTTACCATTTCTAAAAACAAACAGTTAAAAGAACCTTCTAGTATTACGTATAAAGCTATAGTTATTGGCTCAGGAACAGTTGGTGGTTTTTTTGGTTCTACTACTGGCATAGGAACAGCCATATTCGCTTCTGAAATGACCATTACCACAAAGTACATTTTACGCAGTATTATGGATATAGCTAGAAGCCAGGGTGAGGATATTTATTCCCTTGAAGGGCAAATGCAATGTATGGAAGTATTTGCGTTAGGAGGCAAGTCAAAAGATGATGATGGTATGGATACAAGCTATTATGTAGCACGCGCTGCTTTGTCATCAACTTTAAAGAATCTTACTTCCGCTAGCTTACAAGCGGCTATTAAGACTGCTGCAAATAGTTCAGTTGTTTTTGGTTCTAGTGCTATGAATAAATTCATCACCCAAATAGCAGCGAGATTTAGTGTATTAATTAGCGAGAAGTTTATGGCACAAGCTGTTCCAATTGCCGGAGCACTAGGTGGCGGTTCTATGAACTTTATTTTTATCAATCATTTTCAGAAAATGGCTACTTCACACTTTACACTAAGAAGGTTGGAGCGTAAATATGGTGAAAATGCTGTGAGGAAGGCATATTCAAAAATCTAATATAACCTTACTCTGCTCTTTTGTTCTTTTGTTCTTTTGTTAAACTATAAAAGATAACAGATTACTAACTTAGAATGCCTAAACATAATGCGGACTTTGGGGCAAAAACGAAAGGTCTATGTATATTTATAAAGTCGCTAAATCTTATGGATTTAGCTTTGGACCAGAAAAAATAAAACTAAACAATAAGTTTGTATCTAGCCCAACCTCTATATGTCTCTCCTTTGTTTATATAATTATAGTACATTCAAACTAAGAACCAAACATACGAGCTCAACCGCTCAATATTTTCTGTGATATATCTAGTAATTAACTACCTTTTAAAACCATGAAACATTTATTACTACTCCAAGCTTTAATGCTTTTATTGATATTAAATTCATGCAGAGAAAATATTGATAAAAAAGAAGTAAATGAAACCCTAATTCAAGAAAACCCAATTACAAGAAAACTAGAAAATAGCGCTTGTAAAACTACTTTTGACACAATGGGTAATACTAATGCACCAGTAGAGCTAATTGGTTTGTATGAAAATATTGTGAATACAAATGACCATACTTATGGTTACTCATTAAAGCTATGGAAATTAGAAGAGCAAATACTAGGTTTTTTCAACGTCTATGAAAGCAGCCTTGAACCTGATAGAAGTGGCGTCATAACAAGCGGCTCTTTGGCTACTAATGATAGCCTATACATTGAGGCATGGACTAAAGAAAGTAAAGGTTTTAAGGATTGGCAACAATCTGATGTACATATTTTTTCATTTTCGGGAAAACTAAATGCCAATAAATTAATAGGTAAATTATCTATGCTTAACTGCTCAAACAATACTATAGAATATGTTCAACAACTAGAACTAAATTATTCTGAGATGTGGCCGTTAGAAAGTTATTCAAACATTGAAGATTGGAAAGAAAACTATGCTAATAACCTTGATATGGCAAACTAAATCTACTGAAAACAGTGGTTGTTGAACCATAAGAGTTCGTTTAAACAGCAAAGTTTGTTCTAAAACAACTCGTTTATCCAACCAAAAAACAAACTACTTGGTTTGTTTAGTGCTCCAAACGCCTATTTACCTTCATATACTTTGCTTTTTGTCGATACAATTGCGATTGCTGTCGCTATTTTCAATGATTTACTACAGATTTCAGCAGTAAAAAACAGACTAACTGGTCGGTTTGTGTTTTAACCATTTCTATTGAATAAGACTACTAATTACAATAGTTCAACGCAGTTAATTATTCTCGTCTACATCTTAGAAAAAACACAAATCTTTAATTTGGAAAGTACTTATTAAGTTAACCAATAAACGATACAACTATTCTATAATAAATACGTTCTACCAAATAAAACCCGATCAAAAGCTAATACATGAAAAAAATAAGCATTCTATTTCTAATATTCGTAATTGGAATTATAGGTTGTAGTAAAGACGAAAATGAAGCAACTACGACGGGAGATTTAAATGTCATTGTAGTTTTAAACGGTAACCAACCTGTTGGTAATGCAGAGGTATATACCAACCCTCCATCAAAGAAGGGAACTACAGATGATTTTGGCAGTGTGCTACTAACTGATTTAGAAAAGGGTAGTTATGAGATATTTGCAAGTTTAGAGAATATAGGGACCGGTAAATCTGTAGTCAACATACAGACAAGTGAATTATCAGAAACCACTATTAATATAATACCAGGAATAAATGAAGGACTTGCTCCATCAATACAAATAATCTTGCCTGAAACATATGCCGAATTTTCAGAAGGAGAAGAAATTACATTCAGTGCAGATGTTTTTGATGATGAAACCTCTTACCAAGACTTAAAAATTGTTTGGGAAAGTAGTTTAGATGGAGAATTGAACACCAATTCTCCAGATATGAATGGAAATGTCATATTTACAACAAACACACTATCTAGAGGTACACATCAAATTACAATAACAGCAGAAGATTCTGATGGCTATAGTTCAAGCGCATCAATTGAAATAAGTACCCTGTCTCCAAGTGCAATAACATTATTAGAGCCCATTAAAAATGAAGGGAAAGTTCTTTTAGAATGGACAGAATACTCAAATTCAGACTTTTTAAAATATGAAATCTATAGAACGGACGGAAATTGTTCTGAACAAAATCAAATTTTAGTAGGAACCGTTTCTGAAAAGGGAACTTTAAACTTTACCGACGAATTTCCTCCATTAGAATTTCAAGTATGTTACTTTATTAAAGTAACAAATAATGTGAATAATTCTAGAAAGAGCAATCAAGAAACAGTTGATACACCAAGCGGACACATATTCAATTTTGAGGCATATGATATGCTAAAGCATCCAACAGAAGATTACATCTACCTAATAGACCAAGCCGGTCAGAAATTGATAAAATTTGATTACCTAAATTTAGAAGTAGTCAGTGAAACAAATCTTCAAGGAACTATAGGTTATTGTGATATTGGAGACAATGGCTTTGGTGTTGAGATTTATGCACCTAGTGATGACGGATGGATTTATGTTTACAGTGCAGATGATTTAAGTGAAACCACATCTATAAACACAGGATTAAAAACTGCAAGCGTTGTAGTAAACGGTCTAGGGCATGTAATAGCCTCTGTAGAACCTTCGCCTTGGTGGGAGCAACCTGTACGTACCTACTCAAGAGATAGTGGAATACATATTGACGGTAATGGAGATCATGAAAGAGATAGGTTAAGAATGATTCCTGGTAAGAATGAGATAATTTCAATTACGACAAGTGTTAGTCCTGTAGACATGGAATATTTCAAAATTGGAAGTACTGGTGAAATAGAAATACATCAAGATGACCAATATCATAGTGATTTTCCCTTAAATCCAAGAATTTTTAGAGTTTCCGATGATGGAACTTATTCAATAACATCAAAAGATGGCGCGGTATATTTAGCAAATACTTCTATGGAATACAAGGGGCAGCTTCAACACGGATCCTTGCAATTTTCAGATTTTGCATTTAGTGATGATGGTACAATCATTTATGCCGCAACAAGTAATAGAAAGTCAATTCAAATAGGACATTACCCCTCTTTAACCAGAGACGATGAAATTTTGACAAAAGGATTTCCAATTTTTATAATACGAGATGGTGAGAGAATAATTTCCTTAAGTAAATCTTCTGAAAATTCTATAAATACAGGGGTCGAAATAATTCAACTTTAATTGAGAATTTGCTGTACAACAAATAAAATGACACACCTATACCCTATTTGGGTATAGGTATATTATAACCGAACCATATTTACTTACCCTTATTTATTATATGGGAGTATTAAACTTTTTATTTAGCTAATTCTAATAAAAAACACCAATAACAACTCTAAAACAGCGCGTTTGTGTAACCAAAAAACAAACTACTTGGTTTGTTTAGTGCTCCAAACGCCTATTTACCTTCGTAATCTTTGCCTTTAATCGATACAATTGCGATTACTGTCGTTACAATCAACAATTATAAACACATTCTATAAGTAAAAAACCGACTACTTGGTCGGTTTTTTATTTTTAAGGTAATTAGGTTCTGAATTCTATTATTGGCTTATAATACAGCGTTTACACGTCTCTTTTACAAACAAAATATACTTACCGAATAGCAAAAAATGCTCTCTTTTGTTCTTTCTAATTAATAATTAAAATCACCTATTTCAATAGAAATCAAACTAAGCTGTAAAAAACATAGGGCTGGTGTTCTGCTAAAACAAACAGGCAAATTTCTACATACATATACTTATTACACTACACTGACTTAAGTCATTCTTTATCCTTTGAACTAAAACTAATTTTGTATAAAATAAAGTACGGTAATACGACTAGGGATCTAATTAATTGTTTGATTCTGTGTTTTTCAGAAAACCATACAAATTTCTTTAAGGTCGGGTTTGTTCATACAAGATTAGTTGCAAAACAATCGAAATTTAAACTACCACTTACTCTTAAACATAGTAACACTTTAATCAACAAAATTTTAAATTATGAAGGATTCTAATATTTATTTAAATGGCTTAGGATTAAGTTCTTTATCAGTTGCTGTCTACTTAATTCAGAAAGCCGGTTTTAACCCAGAAAATATTCACATTTTTGAAAAAAACCCAGAAACTGATTTAGTTGGAGGATCAATGGATGCATCTGTTAAAATGATCGACGGCAAGCCTGTTTACCTTATGCGTGGAAGTCGTATGTACGAAGACAAGGTATATTGTTGCACAAAAGAACTGTGGTCATTAATACCTTATGACGAACTTGGGTCTTGTTTGGACGACTATGAACGTAATGCTGCAGAATGCAATATGAACACTGTGGTTAGACTACTACATGCAAACGGCGAGAAAGATTCTGGACACGACCTTGGATTAGGTACAAGAGAAGCACTTGAAATGGCTAGATTAATAGAGATACCAGAATCAAAGATTCCGGCAGACGCTAAAATCACCGACTATTTCAGTGAAGATTTTTTCAAAAGTAATTACTGGTACATGTGGCGTGCGCTATTTGCTTTTCAGCCATGGCACTCTGCGATAGAGATGAAACGTTACTTGAAACTATTCTACCACCGTATGTCTGATATGGAGAAAATGACCTCTTTAGAACGTACACGTTACACAAACTACCACTCTTTCGTATTACCTGCCATTAAACTCATCACAAAGAAAGGAGTTAAAATACATTATAATACTAGCATTACTGATGTAGACTTCAAAGAAAGTGATGGTAAACGTTGGGTAGAACGCCTACATTTAAGAAATGCAGAAGGTAAGACCTTAGATGCAATAGAGGTTAGACCAGAAGACAAAGCATTCTTGACAATTGGCTCAATTGTATCAAACTACTCTTATGGTTCTCATGATGAGCCTGTATCTACAACACCGGTTAAAAAACCAGGCGAAGCTTACGAATTATGGCAAAACATAGTATCTAAACAAGCAGACCTAGGCAGACCAGACCGTTATTTACGTGACGTTTCACTTTCTAGAATGATGCACTTTACGGTAACTTTTAGAGGAAACCTTTTTGAAAGAAAATTTCAATGGTTAGTTGAACGACCAATGGGAGTACAAAGTCCCTTACCTCTAACACAATCTCCATGGATATTGCACGTACATACCTATCGTCAACCTTTTTTCCCCGGTCAAGCGGCAGATACTTGTGTAATTTGGGTTTCTGCATTAGGTGGGGATAATATTGGTCAATTTGTAAAAAAACCAATGTACGAATGTACTGGAAAAGAAATTTTAGAAGAGCTTTTAGGACATTTATGGGGCGATCTAGACGAGAACGAAAAAACCGAACTTCTAGAAACATCTTACTGTGTACCTTGTAGACTACCCTACGGCATCTCTCAGTTTTTACCTAGAACCGAAGGTGATAGACCACATGTTGTACCTAAAGGCTCGCAAAATTTTGCGTTGTTAGGGCAATTTGTAGAAATACCAGACGGTATAGTTTTTACGACTGAATATAGTGTTCGTGGGGCTATATTAGCTATTAACCAATTAATAGACCCGTCTATTGAGCCTCCTAAAATGTACTTTGGTCAACATCATATATGGGACAACTTAAAAAATGCAAAAGCAATTTTAGGTTAACCACTTAAACTTTTTCTATCTTCAAATCAACGGTGTTTTTACCGTTGGTTTGAAGATTTATAATTAGAAAGCATTATTGCATCTTAATGATGTTATAAATAACGATTTACAATCTTTCATACCATCTGTTCTAACAAAACACTGAGGCAAAATAGCTACTATAAACATACTTCAGCTATCAAAAAAAGAGCTTCTAATTAATGAGCATCAAAACAGCGACCTAAAACACTCATTTTACTAGTGAAAACACACTACTTGGTAGGTTCTTTATTTTTAAGGCAATTCTCTTTTGAGTTCAAATAATGACTAGTTAATCTTTTAAAATTTATAGCAATTATAGATTTTCGAAATAGAATTAAACATGTAAATTGTAGGTTTATTCTTAAATAGTATATTCGCTAAATAGTCTTTAACCACCAAAACAGGAAATAAACGTACCGTGGTCAGTTTATATGAAGGTTAGGACCAATTAGAAAAAACAGAATGAAGAAATTTTTAGTAATATCAATTCTATTGATTACAACTCAAAATCTAATTTCTCAAACAGCGGAAGAACTTAACTCAAAAGGAATTGTACTTGCGAAAAAAGGAAAAATAGACAACGCATTCTCAATTTTTGAAAAAGCAATAAAACTTTATCCAGATTCCCCAGGACCATATTCAAACAGAGGAAATGTTTATCGTATGAGAAAAGAATATGACCTCGCAATTCTTGATTATTCTAAATCATTAGATTTAAATCCTGATAATTTAAGTGTCCGTTATTCGAGAGCTAAGACCTATATGGATAATGGAAAGTTTGAAATGGCTATATCTGACTATTCAAAAGTAATTGAAAAAAAACCTTCTTTCTCTGATATTTACTTTGATAGAGCTTATGCAAATATAAGGTTAGAGAAATATGAAAATGCCAAAACAGATTTAGAATTACAATTAGAAATAACACCAAAAGATTTCAAATCATTAGCGAATCTGATAAATATAAAAACTAATTTAGAATTGTATAATGAAGCATTAGCGGATTATAAAAAGATAGTGACTGAATTTCCAAACCAGCCAAACCTTCACATTCTTTATAACAATTGGGCAAGTCTTTATAGAGAAATTGAGAAACCAAAAGAAGCATTATCAAAAATCAATTTAGCTTTGAAGTTGAAAAAAAGCTATGATATAGGACTTTTCAATCGAGCTGGTATTTATTTGGAACTTGATGAAGAAAAAGATGCTTGTAAAGATTTTAAGAAAGCACTTAAGTTAGACCTTGAAAAGAATAAGCATTTCGAAGCTGATGAAGACTTTGAGAAACTTGAAAAGTTATGTAATTAAAACTGGTGCCAATAGTTTAAATAATTTATTGCTAATTAAGGCTTACTTACGAAAGACCACGAGGTGTTTCTATCTGTAATTCATTTGCTAACTTTTTGCTTAAACTCGCAACGAAATCATACACTAGACCGATATTGCCAATTCTAAAAAAAATTGCAAATGGGAACTTGGGGAACAGGAATAAGTTCTAATGATACTTATTCGGACATTTATAGAGAATTTATCGACCTGTACAATGATGGAGTTTCTATACCAGAAATTACCAAAAAATTGATTGCTGATAATAAAGAAACAATAAGTACAAGAGAAGACTCATCAAATTTTTGGTTCGCTATTGCCAACGGACAATGGGAGTGTAAGGAATTGGACAAAGAAATTTTTTCCAAGGTTGAAAAGATTGTCAATTCTGGAATGGACATTGAAATATGGCAAGAACTAGACAGCACACAATCGGACATAAAAAAAAGAGAACAAGTATTAACCAAGTTTCTTGAAAAAATCAAAACTGAAAAAGTAAAACCTCGAAAAACGGTTGAAGAAGAAACTCTACAATTCTATCTTTTACAAAGGAGATTGTTTAGTGTACAAAATGAACAACGGAAATTATGGCGGAGCATTTGTGTTGACAGATGAAAAATCGACCGAAGTCGGGGCAAACGAAATTGCAATTACGACAATTGACAAGGCGACCAAACCCACATTAGAGGATTTTAAGAATGGCAGAGTTTATAGTACTCGCTCGCAAGAAGTCAGCGTACAAAACAATCAAATACACGAAAATTTAGTGGACAGACATCATATTGGCGGATTTTCAGCCTTATCGTTCAAAAGAGATAATCCTGAAATTGAGGTTATTGGACAATTGAAAATTTTCGAAGAATATAACTCTGAAAAAATTGGAACAAGTACTTATCCGTGGTCTGTCCTTTTTTCAATGGTTGCGGACAAAAAAAAAATAAATGGAAAAGTTAAAACAAGTGTCAGTTTGAGCAAATGGACTAAAAAGCCATGGATAAAGAACTGGCTATAACAATACCTAAACATAAAACAAACTTTAGGGCAAAACCAAAGGTCTGTATATATTTAATATGTCTCTAAACCTTTGACATTTTCGCGTTAGAAAAAAATTAAAACAAAAAGCTTTAGCTTCGTGTGTAGAAGGAGGTATTAATTAAGAAAACTGAATTGGAAATTAGAGAGACACATAGAAATGAGTACACCATTTCAACTGACAGGAATAAATTACATATCTCGAGCATTCACAAATTTCTTGCAAACCAAACTGATTGGGCTAACGGAATTCCACTCAATACTTTAAAAACATCTATTGAAAATTCTTTAAATTTTGGTCTTTATTACAAAGACCAACAAATTGGCTTTGCTATAATAATTTCTGACTATTCAACTATTGCATATTTAGGAGATGTTTATATTCTAAAAGAACATAGAGGAAAGGGATTAAGTAAATGGCTGATCAACGAAATAATGGAACACCCCAATCTTCAAGGATTAAGACGCTGGATTTTATTAACTGATACAGCTGAATGGCTTTATAAAAAGTTTGGGTTTACGGAAATACCTCATCCTGAATTTTATATGGAGAAACATAACCCGAATGTATATAATGGAATAAAGTAAGTATTATAAAAGCCTGTGTTTAACTGAAAAGTTAGCGCATATTAATCTACTACTATTTTTATACTACACGGTATAAAAATAGGTTAACTGCCAAAAAATAGAGCTTCTAATTAATGAGCACCGTACCAACAACCAAAAACACCCTAAAAACCGACTGGCACACTTTTATGAATGGTTCTGCAGGGCGTTGGTTTAAGAAAGTAGTAGTATTGATTATTTTCTCTTTAGTACTAAACCATTTAGCGACACCAGAAAGTTTTCCTGATGGTGATACTTATAGATTCCCCATTGAAGGTTTTTTGGCATCTATTGTTTTGTGTATTCTTATAGGCATCATAACCGAGGTTAACTTTCAATATTACAAGAAAAAGCATTTCTATAAAAAAGTTGAAATCACAGCTATTATATGGTTTATGGCTTCAACCTTAGGATATATTACACTCATGTATATTCCTGTAAATTTTATTTTTAGTCTAGTCGTAGATGGAGAGATAGAGTTCTATTATTTACTAATAGGTTTACTCATTACCTTACTATTGAGTTTTATTCTTATAGGGTTGTCGTATGCCCAAGACATTTACAATTTATATAAGTCATCTATAAAAGATGCTGTTGTAACCATAGAAAGCGGTGCAAAAACCACAAAACTCGCTTATGAAAATATTGCATGTTTTTTTAGTGAAAATAAAATAGTATTTGCTGTTAAAAATGATGGCACAACAATAAGCACCGATTTTATATTGAATGAGCTGGAAGAAAAAATAAACAATCAATTGTTTTATAGAGCCAACCGGCAAATTATAGTTCACAAAGATGCTGTAGAAGAAATAGAAAAAATTGAAAATGGTAAACTACGTATTCAATTAAAAGCAGCTATTGAAAATGATGCTATTAAAGAAATAAATATCAGTCGGTACAAGCGAAAAGAATTTTTGAATTGGTTTCAATAATAAACACCGACTATTCAGTAATTAATTTACTACCACTCAGTAAGAACATCAATAATTAAAAGGGGTTTCAGCGTTTTTGTTCATTAATTCGTTTAGAATTTAAAAACCAAAAATAATGAACAAAGTTACCTTACGCCAAATAGTAATTCCATTAATTACCATTGCAGTTATCTGCTTTATATGGTTTGGACCACTACAATTTAGTTATATAGAAAACATCGTTGTTTCTATAATAATCATCTTATCAAATTATATAGAATACAAAAAAAAGCTATTTTCAGCGCTAGGTTTTCAACGTGAAAAATTCACAGTCAAAAATATCTTCGTACAAGCGCCATTAGTCGCACTAGGTCTCTTTACTTTTTATGTCTTTTTATTGGTTCCTGGAATTACAAAACTCACAGGAGTTCCTATAGATTATTCTAGTTTTAAAGAATTAGAAGGAAATCTTTCCGCTTGCTTAATTGCTTTAGTAGTAGTTTGGGCTACTGCTGGGTTTGGAGAAGAAATTATTTTTCGTGGTTATTTCATGAGACAGTTTGTAAAATTCTTTGGAGAAAGCAAATTCAGTATTGTTCTTAATATCGTCTTGTTGGCTTGTTTTTTTGGCTTCATGCATAGTTACCAAGGAATTACCGGACAAATAGTCGCAGGTACCGTCGGAGGGCTCATAGCATTGATATTCTACCTACGCAAATACGATTTATGGTTTGTAATTGCCGTACATGGTTTTTTTGATACCATATCGTTGATTTGTATTTACTACGGATTGGCATAATGATAACTGGAAACACTAGTTACATCATCACCTACCTTGATTAGATATTCACTGTGCATCTTATTTCATAAAAATAAAACAGTAACCCTAACAACAACGGATATAGGTTCATAATGAAAGATTTGCGTTTTACGTGTCTGCGAGCAGAAACATAAAACGCAAATCTTCTTAAATTCATAACTTATAGTAAGAAATAGATCATTCTAACCTCTCTTTTCAATACCAAAAAACAAACCACTTGGTTTGTTTGGCTCCTGAAACACTCATTTAACTTCCTACTTTTTGCATTTTATCGATAAAATAGTGAAGGCTATCTTTTGTCTCAAGAATTTTGCGGACATTTTGATTATAAAAAACAGACCAGTTGGTCGGTTCGTTAATTATAAGGTAATAATCTTTATAAAGCACTTCGTGACTAATTAAACCTAATTTTAGATTAGTAGTATCCTTAGAAAATATCAGCCGAACCGTAAGTCACACTTAAATTTATTCGTGGATTACCATATTTCTTCTAAAAATATATTTTAACGCACTTATTTACGTTTAATTAATAGTTGGTTAAGATTTTAATCTATACCAGTATACTTAAACCTTTTAATAAATAGAAGGTCTAAGTAATAACTTATTACCATTTCCCCATGAATTTTCTGAAATCAGTATCAGTTATCTTTTCTTTTACATCTATAATTAGCTGTAGTAGTGATGACCAAAACACAACAACAGCAACAGCAACTTGTTTTTCAGACCAAGTCTTAGACGATACAAGAGGCGATTGCAATACAACTTTGGCTTTTAATTCTGAATTTGAGGAGTCCATGTCAGGTGGTATAAGAACAATCACAGCAAATAGTATTCCTGAACACTTGGTGGGGATTTTTGGTGGAGGTCCTGGATCGCTAAATCCCAATGCTATTTCAGAACAATCTGAAACGTATAACATCACTCTAAATCCAACTGCTGCTTCAAACTTTACTCCTTTACTTTCTACAACTGGCGTAGGTACAAATGTAGGTCCGCAATATTCTTTTGGCGTTTTATTAAATGGGGTGGAATTAGATCCTGTGGCTGCCGAACCCTTCCCGCACGAAGGAATTATGAGTGCTAATGTAAATTGGGAATGGAATTTAGAGGCTTTAAATGTTAACTTAGGTTTAGACTGTAACAATGCACATGTACAACCCACAGGAAAATATCATTATCATGGTTCACCAACCCTTTATTTACAGAATTTAAATATTCCAAATGATCAAATGACTTTAGTTGGATATGCGGCAGACGGATTTCCTATTTACTATAAATATGCATTTACAGACGCTTCGGATAATTCATCTTCTATAATTGAAATGACATCAAGTTACCAATTAAAAACGGGCAATAGAACAGGAGATGGAATAACTGCACCTTGCGATACGTACAATGGAGTTTACTCTAATGATTATGAATACAGTACAGGTTTAGGGACTTTAGATGAAGCCAATGGTAGAACTGGTGTTACGCCAGAATACCCATTAGGAACATATTATTATGTAATTACTGATGAATTCCCTAGCATCCCAAGATATTTTAAAGGAATACCTTCTAATGATTTTAAAATTGGTGCGTAAATGAAAAATATATTGATATGCTGTTTTGTATGTCTGTACAGTAGTTTAGTAGTAGCACATGAAACAAATGAAGCCTTTTTCGTAATTACTCAGAAAGAGAACACCATTGAAATTAAAGCCGGATTCCCTTGGACAATGAGAAATGCTCTGATAGCATACAATCCTTCCCTTGAAAATACGGCAAGCAAAAAAGATTTTGAGCATACTTTTATAGAATACATTAAAGCAAATCTCATTCTAAAAAATAAATCTGGAGAGCTACTTCAATTTCAAAATTATAAGGAGTTAGAAAACAACGACCATTCTAATCAAAACAGTTATTTAATAGTTTTTAGCGGTAGTGATTTATTTGAAGTTACCAATACAATTATGTTTAACGTTTATGACAATCAAGTCAATTACAACAAATTAGCAATCAGTAAAAAAACGTATAAAACCTCAAAAGCAATAAATCATTTTAATGTAAATCAAAAAATGCCATCAGGTAATTGGTATTTCCTTCTACTAATAATACCATTTATATTTTTGGGCAATAGATTTTATCAAAAAAACAATGACCACGGTATGAATAGTTAATTGTCTCAGTTTTAATTTGCTGAATGACGTGCTTTATTACCTAGCTAAGTATACCCTAATATGCTTAAAAATTTAAAACACAATAAATCCCTCACAACATCAATTAAAATTGTCTGGTTTTATCAGATATAGGAAATTAAAATTTCCTATATCATTAAGTAAGTCAAAAGCGAAATTGTTATAATTTCCTACTTATTAGTATCTTACCTTTCTATGCCTGATAAAATACATCTTGAAAATATCTTGTTTTTAGATATAGAAACCGTACCTGAAAAAAGTTCTTTTGACCAGTTAGATGAAACTACACAAGAATTGTGGGCGCAAAAATCTCAATACCAAAGAAAAGATAATGTAACTGCAGAAGAGTTCTACGAGCGTGCCGGAATATGGGCAGAGTTCGGTAAAATTATTTGTATATCTGTAGGTTATTTTACGTTTCAAAAAGAAGTGCGTAGTTTTAGAATAACCACTTTTTATGGCGAAGAAGCTACACTTTTACAAGATTTCAAAGGTTTGCTAGATGAGCATTTTAACCACGTTAAAAACGTACTTTGTGCGCACAATGGTAAAGAGTTCGACTTTCCGTATATCGCTAGAAGAATGATTATTCACGGTATATCGCTACCTCAAAAACTAGACTTATTTGGCAAAAAACCATGGGAAGTTCCGCACATAGACACCATGGAGCTGTGGAAATTTGGTGACTACAAACATTTTACTTCGTTAAAACTTATGGCACATGTACTGGGCATACCTTCACCAAAAGAAGATATAGATGGCAGTATGGTGCGTGTAGTATATTATGAGCAAAACGATTTAAGCCGTATTGTTACCTATTGCGAATTAGACGTATTGACTACTGCACAGGTCTATTTAAGATTAAGAAATCAAGAATTACTAAAAGATAGTGAAGTCAAAAAAGTAGCTAATGAATAGAAACACGTTAAAATTAGCATCCATCCATATAAAAACAGGACTAATGATGTAATTTTGTTAGTAACGACATATGTTTAAAACGAGCCATATCTATGAAAAAAATCATCTTATTATTCTCTGTAGTTGTATTACTGGCTAGCTGTTTACAAGAAAAGGAAATAAGCTCTATACACCCTGAAAACTGGTCTAAGAGAAAAATTACCATGAAGGTTCAAGATTCTTTAGAGTTTGGTAAGTCTTACCTGTCTATCTATTCTCAAATCTATAGTAGCTCTGAGCATAAGACCCATAATTTAACCGCTATGGTGAGCTTACGAAATACAAGTGATGTCGATACTATTTACCTTTCTAAAGCTGAGTATTTTGACACGCATGGGGTTTCATTAAGAAATTACTTTAGCCACCCTATTTATTTGGCTCCTTTAGAAACGGCTGAAATTATTATTGACGAAATGGATGTTGAAGGTGGTACCGGTTCTAACTTTATTTTTGAATGGCAAGCACCAAAAGATTGCCCAGAGCCATTATTTGAAGGTATTATGAATTCTACCGTTGGCCAACAAGGACTCTCATTTACTACACAATCTAGAAGAATAAAATAGGGTTCTAGTACTTATAGAATTTCGTGCTTTTGTTGATATTCGAATCTTGAATTTGTAATATATACAAACCTGAAGGTAAATCTGAAACGTTGATTCTAGCATCTGATGCTTTATCCATTTTCAATGCTACACCACCTGTACTCATTATTCTATAGGTAGTAGTATCAGACGTTTTTACATTCAACTGTATTTCGTCTACCGCAGGGTTTGGATAAACGCTAAACGGAATATTAGAATCTTCATTTAAAGCATGTAAGATTTCTAACGCTGTCTCTTCACCTTTAAAAGTAAACGTAGCCACATTACTAAATTCAGAAGCGATGTTTTGTGAGCAGAACGTTCTTAATCTAAAAGAATAGGTAGTATCACTTAACAATCCCTTCCAGCTAAAGTTATTTACAGAAATATACTCTGTAGACCATTCTTGTTGGTGAACTTCTTTATACTGAATTTCATAAAGTGCGTCTTCTGAAGCATTCCAAGCTAATTTTATAGTAGACATTTCAGCTTCATCAAGACCAACTTCTGGTGCATTTATAGAACATGTAGTCATAGCAACACCTGAAACAATCAATGAAAAATCTTGCATATCGTTTACAAGTTCACCTTTATGGGTAACGGTAATCGTATAGGTGCCATTTGCATTAGGTATTTCAACTCTTTCAAAAGGATCAACTTTATTATCTGCTTTCGTTGCTGCGCTAGCAGCCTGGGCAGGATTCAATTTCCAAGGCAAAAAAGTTTGTCCGTTTTTAGTGATTCTAATATCAAGGTCATTTACCAATGTAGCAGTTGTATTGTTAATTTCACCAGAATTAATAAAACTAGATTGTACATCTGTCCAAGAGATTGAAGCGATTAATGTTTCGTTCTCTTCTGCTGTTACATCAAATGAAAATGAGTTTCCGTTTTCTAATGTTTCTTCAGCAATATGACTAGAAAAATCTTTATTGTTCAATACCTCAGCAGCAATTTTCGAATTCATAATGCCCCATCCCGTTTTATAATCTGGACCTAAATCGTCAATATCATCTGCAGTATGTAAAGCCAAACCTTTTAAGGTCGCTGCTTTCATATACTCACCATATAATTCTTTGTTGTACTGTTGTAATAATAATAATGACCCGGTAACCCCTGGTGTAGCCATTGAAGTACCAGAAGAAGTTTCATAGCTAGTATTACTAGCGGCATCTGTAGAAAGAATAGCACCACCGTTACCAGCGATGTCTGGCTTAATTCTACCATCATCAACCGGACCGAAGCTACTATAGTTACAAACATCTGCATTTTTCAAATCTCCGTTTCCGTCAATCTTAGAAATTGCACCAGCAACAGTAATATTATTTTTTGAAATGGTAAAACCTAACAATACATCAAAACCATCAGCTGTTTTACCGTATGTTGGTTCTAAGTTATCTCTGCTCTTTTGTGCATTACCTGCCGCTGTTACCATTAAATAGTAAGGAGCATTGTACATAATCTTATCCCAATCTTGAGCTACTTTAGTGTAAGCACCAAAATACCAGTCTGGCACGCGATCAGCTTTAATACCGTATGAGTGGTTAGAAAGTAGAAGTCCGTCAGCAGCAGCTTCGGTTACTTCAATTTTATCTCTTGTCCAGTCATGAGATATTACCTGAGCCATATTGGCTACACCTTTAGCATCTCTTTTAAGTCCCGTAGAAATTATACTTCCTGTAACGTGCGTAGCATGGGTACCAACCTCGGCATTATCATCACCAATAATAACCCTAGATGTATATTCGATATGATTTTCTAAGGCAACACCAGCATCCCAAACACCAACTTTCATTCCATCACCATCTAAGTGAAGTCCCATTAAACCATCTGTATTCAAAGTACTTGCTCTAGAAACTAACCCAGCCAAATCAGAATAGGTTTCATAATATAAAGGACTACCATCTGTACCAATATCTTGCAATTCAATTTTTTTACCGTTTGCTAAGGTTTCCTTGATTTTCCAATTGTTCAGTTTTGCTACCTCTTTAAGGTGAGTTCTTTCAAGAGCATATTCAGAAACCAAATTCGACTTGAAATTTGCCAATTCAGTCTTCTTATTATTAGCAGCAATTTTTAAACGTTCTTGAGAAGTTTGACCGTTAACTTTATTTACTGCTGAGAACACAAAAAATAGTATTATTAAAAAACTATATGTACGGTAGGTGGTATTGTACGTATTCATCCTTAGATTGTTTTTGTAAGATTTGGACTACAAATATATAAACCTAATGGAGGGTTCGGTGAATGACCTCTTTTATTCGATGAAATACTTAAACATTATGTTGAACCTGTTGTGAAAACATCAATTTATGATGTGTAAGACTTTTCTTTCGATATACGATACTTTAAGAATTAAAGGTGAACAGCGCATAAACCGGAAAGTGATCGCTATAACCACCCATATAACGATCAGACACAAATGTTCTGTAAGGCGTACCTTTATATTTACCCTTCTTTTCTTTTAAAGACTTATGATCAAAGATTGCCGCACTATCAAAACTATGTGTATTTTTTTCATAATTGAAAAAAGAGTTGGATAGCAATATTTGATCGAACATATTCCATTTACCACCATATACAGACGAGCCTTTACTATTGGGTATATGTATTATCTCAAACGGATTAAAAAGACCAGACCCTTCTGTCATCGTTTGAAGACTTTTTGAAGAGGGATCATCATTGAAATCGCCCATTACAATAATATTGGGATCCAATTCAGTTTCCCTTATTATTTTAATTTTCTGAACTATTTCGTTGGCAGCAATAACCCTCTTGTATTCTGTCTCTACACCACCATCTCTTCTAGAGGGCCAGTGATTGACAAAAACATGTACCAATTCTTTATTTAATTCTCCCTTTACATATAGTATATCTCTGGTTGTATCTCTAACTCCGCCAGCATTATCAACCAATAAGGTTAATGGTTCTGAATGTAATACTTTAAAAAAACGCTTTCGGTAAATAAGACCTGTATCTATACCTCGTTCATCTGGTGAATCATAGTGTACAAACCCATAATCCAAATCGTCCATAGCATCGGTATCTAACAATGCTTTAAAAACACTATTATTTTCAGCTTCGGCAACACCTATTAATGCAGGTGGGTAAGAGTGGTCTTCATCACCTATTTTAACAATAGTCTTTGCAAGTTTATCTAGTTTACGTTGATATCGCTCAACAGTCCATTTTTTTGCCCCATTAGGCGTATAATCTTTGTCTAAAATTTTGGTATTACGCTCTGGATCAAATAGATTCTCTAAATTGTAGAATGCAATCGTATAACGCTGTTTTTTTGTCTTTTTTTTAAAGAATGGAAATCGCATGTATTATTTTAAGGAGAAACTAATTCTAGAGAAGCAAAGAGACATTCGGGAAAAATTAATTTAATATTCCTTAGAAAGCTCCAGAGCCCATAATTTCGATTATCGAGTCAATAAAAATACGAAATAGCTTATCGGTAAATGCTTAATTTTACACTTTACGGAATTTATGATAGAAAAGAAGAGTATAGATTATGAAAAAGCGGTTCTTATTGGTATCATCAATAAAGATCAAAATGAGGAAAAGGTTAAGGAATATTTAGATGAACTAGAATTTCTAACGTATACCGCTGGTGGAGAAGTATACAAACGTTTTACCCAACGAATGGACGTACCCAACCCAAAAACCATGATTGGAACTGGGAAAATGGAAGAAATCGAAAAATATGTTGAAGAGCATGAAATTGGCTCGGTTATTTTCGATGATGAACTTACACCTGGTCAACAACGTAATATTGAAAAACAATTACGTTGTAAGATTATTGATCGTACCAGTTTGATCTTAGACATATTTGCACAGCGTGCACAAACAAGTTATGCCAGAACACAGGTTGAACTTGCGCAATATGAATACTTATTGCCAAGACTAACAGGATTATGGACACACCTTGAGCGCCAAAAAGGTGGCATTGGTATGCGCGGACCTGGAGAAACCGAAATTGAAACAGATAGACGTATTGTTCGTGACCGTATTACCCTATTAAAAAAGAAGCTTTTAAAGATAGATCGCCAAATGGAAACCCAAAGGGGTAACCGTGGTGCTTTGGTTAGAGTTGCATTGGTAGGTTATACGAATGTTGGTAAGTCTACCTTAATGAATGTAATTAGCAAAAGTGATGTATTCGCAGAGAACAAATTATTTGCTACACTAGATACTACGGTAAGAAAAGTTGTTATAGGCAATCTTCCCTTCTTATTAAGTGATACTGTAGGATTCATCAGAAAACTACCTACACAGCTAGTAGAAAGCTTTAAAAGCACTTTAGATGAAGTACGCGAAGCAGATTTACTATTACATGTTGTAGACATCTCTCACCCACAGTTTGAAGAGCATATAGAGTCTGTAAACCATATATTATCTGAAATCAAAAGTTCAGATAAGAAAATAATCATGGTCTTCAATAAAATTGATCAGTACGAGCATGATACCATAGATGATGATGATTTAATTACCGAACGCACAGGAAAACATTTTACCATTAATGATTGGAAACAAACTTGGATGGAAAAAGTGGGCGATCGTGCCATTTTTATCTCAGCACTAAACAAAGAAAATCTAGATGAATTTAGAAAACGTGTTTATGACGAGGTAAGAGATATTCACGTTACGCGTTTTCCGTATAATAATTTTCTATACCCAGAGCATTTAGACGAGTATTAGACTTCAATTACAATCAAATTTATGTAGTTCATCGATGAAATTAAACCGATGGTAAATCTCACCACAATATGGCTTTAGTTCACAACATAAATTCTTTGCAACAAGACCATATGAGTTAATTTTACAGTGTACTTAAGATAAGTCTTGACCCCAAATCGATATTTAACTTATGAAAACTAAAAAGTAAAACCCAAATTTTACGATAATTACTTAACCGAAAAAAGCCCTCTATATAGAGGGCTTTTTTATTATATGTTATTTTCTAAAATACTATCTAAGACTACAAAGAGTAGTTAAGACCAAATAAGAAATACGTCTGTAACTTGTTATCAACTGTATCAAACGTTTCAGTAGGAGTATCAGTTAATGCGAAATTTAATGCTTCTTGTTTGTTATCACGTAAACCAAATTCGAAACCTAAACCAATACCATTCCATAATGTGTAACCAAAAGAGTTGATCCAAGTAGTATTAGAAAGATCACCGCTCTCATAGCTTTGAAACATAGAAAGATTAGATTTAAAATTAATTGCACCAATTTGCTTTGTATAATCAGCAACGATTTTAGCACCTAAAGAAGATTCAAATACAGAATCACCGTTACTAAATACGAAGTTGTAGTTTAATGGGTGAATTACAACAACTAAATCAGCAATAGGAGTCCAAGTAGCACCAACACCTAAATCAAGGTATCCTGGATCATTAAAGTTATCTAGAATTGTAGTTCTGTACTCAGCTAAACCAGAAATAGCCCATTTTTCATTAAGCTTTCTACCGTAAAGAGACGTGATGTTAAATACATCAGTACCATTTTTGAAACTGTCATCATCAGTATCGTCGTTCTTGTCGTCGAATTTTACCCATGCTAAGTTTAAGTTACCAGAGTTTCTCCAAAAGAACTTCTCTTCGTTCAAATTAGCAAAAGCATTTACTGTTACACCAATGCTACCAGAAGATAAATCTGGAGTACCTTGACCGTACCAGTTGTTAAAGCTACTTAAGTTAGCACCAATAGTACCGAATGCACCAATTTTCCAACCTGGTAGTGCATCTATTTCACCTTGAATAGCGTCAGCTCTTCCTTGAATAGCTGCAATAGAATCTTTCGCTGCACCTAATTGACCTTTTAGTTCTTCTTCTGTTTGAGAAAAACCAACAGTTGCAACAAATGCAAGGGCTAGTGTTAATACAATTTTCTTCATAATAATTAATGTTTATAATTTATAGTGGCGCAAAGGTAATAATACTTGAGAACTTCTTTTAGCACGATTATGTTATTTTCTTTTATATAATGGCACAGAAGAGCAAGCTTCACCATACATAATAGACTTTGCAACCGGTTTTAAACGCTCTGCGAGAAACAGATATGCGTTAGCAGGTACAGGTTTTTTACTGCATCCTTTAATAATAATTAGTTGATCTTGATATTCAGAAACATCAATATTGTCAATTATAGACTGATAAATACTGGTTTCTAAATCTACCAAAGTACCTTGAATTGCCTTTTTTGCTATACCACTAAGCTTTACACTTAATAGCAAATATGCCCAACCGGGTACAATAGCATCTGTAGAACATTGCATAGCAACATAAGCACCCTCATATTGAGACCAGTCATGCGCTTCTACAAAACTTCTGAATTCCTTTTCCTTTAGAATAAAACCTTCATATAGCCAGTCTTTAATATCTAAAACTACTCTATTCCCTTTCGGATAGTGATCTTCTAGGTTAAAAGTAATCAGTTTACTCTGGGCAACTTTATTTACGATTTCATCTTGCATACCGGCGTATTTTGAATCGGAATGAAACTTCTGTTTTTAAAGAAGTCCTAATTCTAACTTTGCTTCTTCGCTCATTAAATCTTGTGTCCAAGGAGGATCAAAAGTAATTTCAACCTCAGCATCTTTAATAGCGTCTAATGATTTTACTTTTTCCTCTACTTCTGCCGGCAAGCTTTCTGCAACCGGACAGTTTGGAGATGTAAGTGTCATTAAAATCTTAACTTCATTATCTTCATTTACCAAAACATCATAGATTAATCCAAGTTCATAGATATCTACAGGAATTTCTGGATCGTATATGCTCTTTAAAATCTTAACGATTTTCTCTCCTAACTCTGCGCTGTCTTCAGCTATATTTTCATCACTCATAATCTTCTAGTCTTCAATTTGTGTTTGATACGCTACTGCGTATAACTTTAATTGTTTGATCATACTTACCAAACCGTTTGCCCTTGTAGGCGATAAATGCTCTTTTAACCCAATTTCATCAATAAACTGCGTATCGGCATCCAAAATATCCTGCGGTTTTTGGTTGCTAAATGCACGTATTAGAATGGCAATAATTCCCTTGGTAATAATAGCATCACTATCTGCAGTGAAGACCAATTTATTATCTTCTAATTCGGCATGTACCCAAACCTTACTTTGACAACCTTTAATAATGTTATCGTCAGTCTTAAACTCTTCGTTAATTAATGGAAGTGACTTGCCAAGATCGATCATGTACTCATAGCGCTGCATCCAATCATCGAACATAGAAAATTCATCTATAATCTCTTCCTGTATCTCTTTAATTTCCATTGCTTTATTTTATGCAAAAATACGATAACAATTGAAGGATTTCAAACCTTAACATTACCTGTTAAACTTTGTATTACAACAACATACTTTTAGCTCTCAAAACACCTGCGACAAGTACATCTACTTCTTCTTTGGTATTATAGAAAGCAAAACTAGCACGTACCGTTCCAGGAATTTTAAAGAAATCCATTATAGGTTGTGCACAATGATGTCCTGTACGCACTGCAATCCCTAATTTATCTAAAATACTACCCATATCATACGGGTGAATACCTTCTATATTAAATGAAATAACAGAAGTCTTATTTTTAGCCGTACCGTAAATTTTGAGTCCGTCTATCTTCAGTAATTCTTGCGTAGCATATTCTAGCAATTCGTGCTCATACTTTGCAATTTCATCAAAGCCAATAGCATTCATATAATCTAATGCAGCACCAAAAGCGATACCACCACAGATATTAGGTGTACCAGCTTCGAATTTATGAGGTAAATCGGCATAGGTCGTTTTTTCGAAAGTAACCTCTGCTATCATTTCGCCACCACCTTGATACGGTGGTAATTTATTTAGCCACTCTTCTTTGCCATATAACATACCTTCACCTGTTGGACCACAAATTTTATGTGCAGAACAAGTATAAAAATCAACATTTAAAGCTTGAACATCTGCTATTAAATGAGGAGCAGCCTGTGCACCATCAATTAATACGGCAGCACCTACTTTATGAGCCTTTTCAATAATTTCTTCTATTGGATTAATAGTACCTAAGGCATTCGAAATATGGTTGCAAAAAACCAATTTCGTTTTGTCGTTTAGAAGTTCCTCATAAACATCCATTCGTAATTCCCCTTCTAGATTCATAGGAATTACTTTTAAAATAGCACCCGTACGTTCGCATAACATTTGCCACGGCACAATATTAGAATGATGCTCCATAGCAGAAACGATAACCTCATCTCCTTTATTGATTAAAGAAGCGAATCCGTTTGCAACAAGGTTGATACTGTGGGTAGTTCCCGATGTGAATATGATTTCATAAGATTTAGCAGCATTAAAATGCTTCTGGATCTTAATTCTAGCTTGTTCATATTTATCGGTTGCTTCTTGCGAAAGTGTATGCACCCCACGGTGAATATTGGCATTGTAGTTCTGGTAATAATCTACTATTACATCTATAACCTGCTGCGGAGTTTGCGAAGTAGCGGCATTGTCTAAATAGACTAATGGTTTACCGTTCACCTCACGCTTAAGAATTGGAAAATCTTCTCTTATTTTTTTAATATCTAACATAGTCAATCTTCTTATATACAAAGATACCCGATAATGAAAACATATCGGGTATGAAGGGTATTGTAATATGTTATTTTAGAATCTAAATCCTACTCCTATTTTTAGGCGATCTATATTTTCTCTAAAATCAATGTTTATTCTTTCATCATCAAATACAACCTCATCTTTAACTTGAAGTAATATCATATCATACTTTAATTGTAAAAAGAATCTTTTTGATATATCATAGGAGATTCCGACATCAAAATTGAATCCTCCATCAGCCCCACTGCGATCTGAAAAATCTGTACCTGAAATTGATCCACTAAAATTATTACTCACAACAGAATAACCAACACCGACCATAGGATGCCATTTTGGTGCAAATGGCACACTAAACTCCGCAAACACCTTCGGTTGAAAAAGATATGTTTTAGACTTGAACGTATCTTCATTATTCTTACCTGCTTTGTCATATACAAAACCACCATTAAGGTCTAAACCCAAACGAACTAAGTCTGTTCTAAAAAAGCGGTATTTTATACCTAAATCAATTGCTCCATCATTATTAGAGAATGCACCATCATCTAATGTGAATGGGTAATTAGCCTCAACACTCCATTTCTGGTCCTGAGCATGTAAAATAATAGAAGTAAATACTAAAACCGAGACAAGTAAAAGTCGTTTCATAAATTTCAAGTTAATTATTTATAAGACGAAAATAACTTATTAGTAATGTAAGAAAATACAACGGCTCGTTAAGAATAACCTAACGAACCGTTAATTTTAATTGAATAAAATAATGAATATCTTATAAATCAAACCCAAGGTTTACCCCTAGTTTTTCTGCAATCAATTTATTTATTCTAGCTTTTAGTTCAGGAATACGAACCGTAGATAATACATTATTAGCAAATGCATACATCAATAATGCTCTTGCTTCTTTCTTTGGTATACCTCTTGACTGTAAATAGAATAAAGCATCTTCATCTAACTGACCAATAGTACAACCGTGTGAACATTTTACATCATCGGCAAAAATCTCTAACTGAGGTTTCGAATTAATGCTTGCTTTATCACTAATGAGAATATTATTATTCTTTTGGAAAGCATTTGTCTTCTGAGCAATTTTATCTACGATAATTTTACCATTAAAAACACCAGTAGAGCTATCGCCATAAATACCCTTATAATCTTGATGACTTTCACAATTAGGTTGCATATGATGCACTAATGTGTAATGATCCACATGCTGTTTTTCCCCTAGAATAGTAACACCATTCATGGTAGAATCTATATACTCACCGTTTTGATAAAAGTTAAGGTTGTTACGCGTTAATTTACCCCCAAAAGAGAAAGTATGAACGTTAACAACACTTTTGTCTTTTTGGTCAACATACGTATTATCGATTAATGAAGCCGTAGCCGCATCGTTCTGAATTTTATAAAAATCAACAATAGCACTTTTTGCAGCGAATATTTCAGTTACTGCATTAGTAAGTGTGTCGTTTGATGTTAAACTCTGGTGACGCTCAATAATTTGAACCTCAGCATTTTCTTCTACTACAATTAAATTTCTTGGTTGTAATAAAAGAGAGGCCTCGTTACCCGTAGAGAAATGTAAAATCTCAATTGGTTTTTTAGGCATTTTATTTTTTGGGATATAGATGTAAGCCCCTTCTCTACTAAACGCAGTGTTCAAAGTAGTTAACGACTCATCTTTAGATGCAATTTTATTAAAATATACATCAATAACCTGCTTGTACATTGGCTTTGTAAGCGCTGCACTCATTAAGCAGATATCTACCCCATCATGCGTAGTTTCTGAAAGGTAAGAACTGTAAATTCCATCTACGAAAACAATCTTATAGGTATCTATCTCGTGAATGAAATAAGGTTTTACGTCCTTATATTCCAACGCATTCTGTTCTTTTGGAAAGATGCTGAAATCTATTTTTTGTAAACTATTTAATGAAGTATATTTCCAAGCTTCTTCCTTTTTAGAAGGAAATCCTTTTTCCTCAAAGTTTTTTATGGCTGCCATACGAACGTCGTGTACCGGATGTTCAACATCCACGTTGTTCTCAAACGCCATAAAAGAGGAAATCAATTTATCTTTTAAATCCATATTTTTTCAGTTGCCAGTTTACAGTAGCAGTTGGCAGTTCGCAATCTCTGATTACTACCAATGAATACTGTATACTTAATTACACCGCCGTTTCTTGCTTTAACCAGTCGTATCCTTTTTCTTCAAGCTCTAGAGCAAGTTCTTTACCACCAGATTTTACAATTTTACCATTATGTAAAACGTGAACAAAATCAGGTACGATATACTCCAATAAACGTTGGTAGTGCGTAATTAAGATAACTGCGTTATCCTTACTCTTTAGTTTGTTAACTCCGCTAGCAACAATACGTAAAGCATCGATATCCAATCCAGAATCAGTTTCATCTAAAATTGCAACCTTTGGCTCTAACATTGCCATTTGAAAAATCTCGTTTCTCTTTTTCTCACCACCAGAAAAACCTTCGTTCAATGATCTAGATAAGAACTTACGGTCAATTTCTAATAACTCAGATTTTTCACGAATCAGCTTCAACATATCCTTGGCAGGCATATCTTCAAGACCCTTAGCCTTACGAGATTCGTTAATAGCAGTTTTCATAAAGTTAGTTACAGAAACACCCGGGATCTCAACTGGATATTGAAAAGAAAGAAAAACACCCTTGTGTGCTCTTTCTTCTGGAGAAACTTCTTCTAAATCTTCACCACTTAACTCAATAGAACCTTGAGTAACCTCAAAACGCTCGTTTCCGGCAATTACAGAAGCTAATGTACTTTTACCAGAACCGTTAGGTCCCATTATAGCATGTACTTCACCTGCTTTAACCTCTAGGTTTATTCCTCTTAATATCTCCTTATCGTCTACGCTAGCATGTAGATCTTTAATTTTCAACATAATGTGTTACTTTAAATATTGTGGCGCCAATGGCGTTTTACTAAAATCTTAATTACTTTTTATCCTACAGAACCTTCTAAACTAATTTCCAATAATTTTTGAGCCTCAACAGCAAATTCCATTGGTAATTTATTTAATACTTCTTTACTAAAACCATTTACAATTAATGCAATTGCTTTCTCGGTATCGATACCTCTTTGGTTACAATAGAAAATTTGGTCTTCACCAATTTTACTAGTTGTAGCCTCATGTTCTATCATTGCCGTTTTATTCTTTGCTTCAATATACGGGAAGGTATGTGCACCACACTCGTTACCCATTAATAAAGAATCGCATTGAGAGAAGTTACGCGCTCCATCGGCACGGCTATTAATCTGTACCAAACCTCTATAACTGTTTTGTGATTTACCTGCAGAAATACCTTTAGATATAATAGTACTCTTGGTATTTTTACCAAGGTGAATCATTTTTGTACCTGTATCTGCCTGTTGGTAATTGTTAGTTACAGCAATAGAATAAAATTCACCGATAGAATTATCTCCTTTCAAAATACAAGAAGGATATTTCCATGTTACTGCCGAACCTGTTTCAACTTGAGTCCAAGAAACTTTAGCGTTTTTCTCGCAAATAGCTCTTTTCGTAACAAAGTTAAAAACACCACCTTTACCCTCACTATTACCAGGAAACCAGTTTTGAACGGTTGAATATTTTATCTCGGCACCATCTAGAGCAATTAGCTCTACTACGGCTGCATGTAATTGATTTTCATCTCTTGATGGAGCTGTACAACCTTCAAGATAACTTACATAACTATCTTCATCTGCAATTAGCAACGTACGCTCAAATTGACCTGTACCTGCTTGATTAATTCTAAAATACGTAGAAAGCTCCATTGGGCATCTTACCCCTTTTGGAATGTAACAGAAAGAACCATCTGTAAATACAGCAGAATTTAAAGCTGCATAAAAATTATCTTTTTGTGGCACTACAGAACCAATGTACTTTTTCACTAACTCTGGGTGCTCTTTTATAGCCTCTGAAATAGGCATAAAAATAATTCCCTTTTCTGCAAGTGTCTTTTTAAAAGTCGTTGCTACAGAAACAGAATCAACAACAATATCAACAGCTACATTTTGTAATTTCTTTTGCTCATCAACAGAAATACCAAGCTTACGATACATTTCTAACAAATCTGGATCTACATCATCTAACGTCTTGTTAGGGTCAGCAGATTTAGGCGCAGAATAATAACTGATTTTTTGAAAATCTGGTTTTTCATAATGCACATTTGCCCATGTAGGCTCTTCCATACTTTCCCAAATACGAAAAGCTTCTAAACGCCATTGGGTCATCCATTCTGGTTCTTCCTTTTTCTTTGAAATTGCAATAACAATTTCTTCGTTTAAACCAACAGGAAATGTATCAGATTCAATATCTGTGTAGAAACCATACTCATACTCTTTGGTTTCTAATTCTTTCTTTAATTCTTCTTCTGTATATGCCATATATTCTATGTAATAAGTAAAAAGAAAATGAGTTAAAACTTACTCACCTATCATTTTACATATTCAAAACTTATTTTTTACAATGAAAAACTCTCGCCACAACCACAAGTTCTTTGAGCGTTAGGATTGTTAAAAACAAAACCTTTACCGTTTAATCCACCAGAGTATTCCAACACCGTTCCTACTAAATATAAAAAGCTTTTTTTATCTACGATAATACGTACGTTATTGTCTTCGAATACTTTATCAGCATCGTCTTTCTTATCATCGAAGTTTAACTCATATGACAAGCCACTGCATCCGCCGCTCTTTACACCTACACGTACATAATCCGTCGTAGCATCAAAACCCTCTTCTGTCATTAGGTTGATTACTTTCTGTTTAGCCGTTTCTGATACTTGAATCATAATTAACTAGATTTAATCTAAATAGTTTACAAATATACGTTATAAGTAGGTTTTTTCCATAGAACCTAACATTATTATAAAGTATAAGTTCATAGAGAAATACTATCAAGAAAATGTAAAGCAGTTATTTAAATATATGATCGATTAAATACAAGTTTATTTTACAAGTTTTACTCCTAAAATTTACCTATATCATCTTTAAAGATCTATTATAGCTGCGACTGCCTATGGCTGTAAATACGGTAAAATTTAAGCAACCTTTCATCAATTTTCACCCTAGGCAATCGAGTTCTAATTCGCACTTTCAAAATCTTTTTAAATCAATTTGAAGTTCGTAATAAAGCAAAGTGAATATTAAATACTAATCACAACTAAATCGTAATTAATTTATAGTCAACGGTTAAAACAGCAAATTGCTATTAGAAAAACTTTATAAAACCTAATATTCACCTGCAATTTGCTAGAATTCAAGTATCTTCAATACGAAATCAAACAACAACAACTTATGTCAAACAACAAATCAAACGACAAAAACAACACTCGCCGCAAATTCATGAAAAATACCGGTATGGCAGCAGCCGGTTTTATGATTGTACCAAGACACGTTCTTGGGGGAACAGGTTATATTGCACCTAGCGATAAACTAAACATTGCTGGTATAGGAGTAGGCGGAAAAGGTCAAAGCGACATTGCTTCTTTTGCCGAAAGTCCGAATGTAAATATCGTATCACTTGCCGATGTAGATAACAGACAAGCAATTGCATCTAGAGAGGCATTCCCAAAAGCAAGTTATTTCAATGACTTTAGGGAAATGCTAGATAAAGAAGGAAAAAATATTGATGCCGTATCTGTATCTACACCAGATCACAACCATGCCGTAGCAGCTTACCAAGCAATGTCAATGGGAAAACATGTATATGTTCAAAAACCGTTGACGCATGATATTTGGGAAGCAAGAATGCTGACCGAAGCAGCGAAAAAATTCAAAGTAGTTACACAAATGGGCAACCAAGGTGGTTCTGGCGATGGTGTACGTACCATGAAAGAAATTTACGATACGGGAATTATTGGTGAGGTACACACCGTAAAATGTTGGACAAATAGAGCCATTTGGCCGCAAGCATTACAAACACCGACTAAAAAAGACAAGGTCCCAAAAGGATTGAATTGGGATCTTTGGTTAGGTACTGCAGCAATGCGAGATTACAATAATGCTTACCTACCTTTTGATTGGAGAGGTTGGTCAGATTTTGGAACAGGAGCTTTAGGTGACATGGCTTGCCATATTATGGATCCTGTCTATAGAATACTACCTATCTTATATCCTGATACTGTAGAATGCAGTGTTTCTGATTCTTTCAGCGGTAATTTTCAGTACAAAGACTACCCAAAAAGTTTCCCAAACTCTAGTAAAATACACTTAAGCTATCCAAGAACGGATGGTAAAGGAAAAATAAAAGTTACTTGGATGGATGGCGGATTGCTACCTGAAAGACCAGAAGAATTAGGCGATGACGAAGCTTTAGGAAACTGGGATGGTGGTGTACTATTCATTGGTACAAAAGGAAAATTAATGGCAGATTGCTACGGTGCAAACCCAAGGTTATTACCATTAACCCTTAACGAACAATTTGAAGTGGAACAAACTATTGCACGTGTACCAGAAGGTCATTATTTACAATGGGTAAATGCATGTATGGCAGGTTACGGAAATGCAGAAACTAGTTCTTCTTTTGATTATGCTGGTCCGTTTACAGAAAGCATACTAATAGGAAACTTGGCATTGAAATCATATTTTGAAGTAGACCCAACTGTTGAAAATCAAAGTTTCTGGGGTGGCGGAAAACAATACCATGGCAGAAAACGTTTACAATGGGATGCAGCAAATATGAAAGTTACCAACTTCGAACCTGCAAACAAATACGTAAAACGCACCTACAGAGATGGGTATTCGGTAGGATAAGACCAAAACATATTTACAATTTCAATAGTAAATCCGAAGCTTTTCAGCTTCGGATTTTTTTATACCATTCATCTAGTTTTACTTCTTATTTTTGCAACATGCTAGAAGATAAAGAACAAGAAAGAACATCGTTAGAAAAATTAGGTGAATTCGGACTTATAGAACACCTGACCAAAGATTTTAAAATCGAACAAAAATCTACTGTAAAAGGTATTGGTGATGATGCTGCAGTTTTAGATTTTGAAAACAAAAAAACGGTTATCAGTACAGATCTTTTAATAGAAGGGGTACATTTTGACCTTGCCTATATGCCCCTAAAGCATTTAGGTTATAAATCTATTATGGTCAACCTTTCTGATATTTATGCAATGAACGCTACTGCAACTCAAGTAACAGTTTCTATTGCTGTTTCAAATAGGTTTCCGTTAGAAGCCCTTGAAGAATTTTACGCAGGTGTGGCAACGGCATGTAAGGCATATAATGTTGATTTAGTTGGTGGTGACACCACCTCATCTAAAACAGGATTAATGATTAGCGTTACCGCAATTGGTATCGCAAATGAAGAAGATATCGCTTACCGCTCAGGTGCTCAACCAAACAATCTTTTGGTTATTAGCGGAGATTTAGGTGCCGCGTATATGGGGCTTCAAGTATTAGAACGTGAAAACGAAGTTTTTAAAGTAAACCCAAATAGTCAGCCAGATCTTGAGCCGTATTCTTATATTGTTGAAAGACAATTAAAGCCAGAGGCTCGTAAAGACATTCCTGAACTATTGAAAAAATTAGATGTTCACCCAACATCAATGATTGATATTAGTGACGGACTTTCATCTGAGATTCTACATTTAAGTAAAAGTAGTGGATTAGGGATTGACTTGTACGAAGACAAAATTCCTTTAGACCCTACCGTTATTTCAGCTTGCGAAGAGTTTAAAATGGATAGCACTCTTGTTGCTTTAAGTGGCGGAGAGGACTATGAATTATTGTTTACGATAGACCAAAAAGAATTCCCGAAAATTAAAGGCAATCCAAATTTGACCATTATTGGTCATACCACAGGAAAAGACGAAGGTGCATTCTTAATTTCAAGGAGTAATACAAAGATTCCATTAACCGCACAGGGTTGGAATTCTTTTACTTAGAATAGGACGAATTATGCTACCTGTTGCTGTTGTTGTGTAGCGGTAGTATGTCTTCTTTGATAAATATGCTCTAAAGTTCTATTGATGTCTTGTAATTCTGGTGTTAAAGCAGAAAGGTTACCACTTACATTGGTAGTTACTTCTTTTTGACAGTGAATGCATTTGTACTCTTTAATATGAGAAGTCACTTTTTTAGAAATTGAATAGTGATGACCGAAAATGCTGCAGAATATTTTTTTCATGCTGTAGGATTTTATGCAAAAATTTCGATTTGGGTAATCGAGAAAATGCGATTATATTTTAGTTTGAATTTCAAGGAAATTAACATGCGTTTTGTTTCCTTTGGTTAAAGTACAGCATATTAAAGACCTGTACCAGTAATTGTTGTGAGTTTTACCTAACCTGTTGTCAACACCCTTTTTTTTGCTGTTTCAGAAAATGAAAAACCTTGCCCTACCTGTTATTTAATAATCTTTCACTTAATTTGCAACCATGTTTAAAAAGAAGGAAACCCTAGTTACAGCCTTTGCATTATTCTCTCTTTTTTTTGGAGCGGGCAATCTTATTTTACCTCCATTATTAGGCTTCAATTCTGGCGACCAATGGCTCATAGTTACCATAGGTTTCGGCCTATCTGCAGTGGCAATACCCATATTGGGCATTTTGGCCCATGCAAAACTGCAGGGTACATTAATAGATTTTGGTAATAAAGTTTCGCCAACGTTCAGTTTAATCTATGCCTTTTTCATTTATGCTATTGCTATTGCACTGCCTAGCCCTAGAACAGCTTCGGTAACACATGAAATGGCCATTCAGCCCTATTGGGATATCTCATCTTGGTTTACCAGCAGTATTTATTTCGGGTTGGTTTTAGTCTTTGCATTGAACCGTTCTAAAATTTTAAACATATTAGGTAAAATATTAACGCCTGCCATAATTCTAATTCTACTTTTAGTGATTGGAATAACCGTTTTCTCTTTCCCTTTCGAATTTGGAAGCACGGCTATTGCAAGTCCATTCACAAATGGAATACTAGAAGGTTATCAAACATTTGATGCCATTGGCGCGGTAGTAGTAGGTGGGGTAATTATAATCTCTATCAATCTCAAGTATGTAAATGCATCTTATGACGATAAGAAAACACTAATACGTAATGCCGCTTGGTTTGCCGGTTTAGCTTTGTTTTTAATTTATATGGGCTTAATACTTTCTGGAGCACTATCGCATAGCGTATTTGATGCAGAGACCACTAGAACAGAAATATTATCTGGCTTGGCGAAACAAAGTCTAGGTAATATTGGCAATTTGTTTCTGAGTATTCTAGTAGCCCTAGCATGTTTTACCACAGCAGTAGGCATTGTGACAGGTACCGCAGATTTTGTAGCCTCTAGATTTAATAATTTGCAATCGGTATACACAACAACGGCAATTATTGGAAGTGTGCTTGGTGTATTAATGGGTCAGTTTAATGTAGCATATATCATTGCTGTCGCCATACCATCATTAATGTTTATTTATCCAATTACTATAATCCTTATTTTATTGAATGTCGTGCCAGATAAATATGCTTCATCTTTAGTATTTAGGGCGGTAACGATTACCACTATACTTTTTAGTATTCCAGATTTCTTAGGCAGCATAAGCACATTAGCCCCTGCTGCAGATACTTTTTCATGGATTCCGCTTCAACAGTATAGCTTAGGGTGGGTTTTACCTTCTTTCGTTGTCTTTTTGGCAATCAATGTAATAGGTAGCAGAAAACCTCAATAAATTTTGAAATACCTATTATCGATTCTTTCTCTTCTTAGAATAATAGTAAAAAGCATAAGCTATTAGAACTATCACCACAAAAGGCAGATAAGTTCCAATAGCTACACCTATTTCATATGCGTTGCTAGGTGCATTCTGAATCTTCTCTTTAATCTCAGAAGCATCTTGAATCAATACTAACAACCCCATATTCTAAAACTCTATTTCTAAACTAATAGGGCAGTGATCACTACCCATTACCTGGTCATGTATTTTTGCAGACTTCACCTTATCCCAAATAGATTCACTTACCAAAAAGTAATCTAAACGCCATCCTACATTTCGCCCTCGTGCACCACCTCGTGCATTCCAAAAGGTATATTTATCGAACGTAGTTGGGTGTAATTTTCTAAAGCTATCTACTAAGTTTACTTCTTTCAGCATATGCTCAAATCCGTCAATTTCAACTTGTGTAAATCCTGATGTTTTATTATAATTACTCTTCGGGTTTGCCAAATCGTTCTCGGTATGCGCTACATTAAAATCGCCCGTAATAATCAAAGGCTTCGACTTAGAAAGTTCTTTTAGGTAATTGGTAAAATCTTTATCCCATCCGGCACGGTAATCCAATCTTTTTAATCCGCTACCACTATTAGGTATATATACATTGATTAAATGAAAATGTTCAAATTCAGAATGTGTTATCCTTCCTTCTAAATCATGTTCTTCAATACCCATGTCCTTATCGAACTTTACAGGTGCTTGTTTAGATAAAATTCCAGTTCCGGAATATCCTTTTCGTTCTGCACTATTACTAAATAGCACATAATCAGAAATATCTTTTAGTGCTTCTTCAACCTGGTCATCTTGCGCCTTTGTTTCTTGAACGCAGAAAACATCGGCATCAAAATTTTTCACGATATCTTCAAAGCCCTTTTTTACAGAAGCTCTTATTCCATTAACATTCCACGATACTAATTTCATTCTTTGGTCTTATTTGTTCATTAATTCCTCAATCTCATCTGCCTTAATAGGAATATTAGCCATCAAGTTAAAAGGTTCTCCCTTTTCTTGAATGACCACATCATCTTCTAAACGAATACCCATATTCTCAGCAGGAATGTAAATACCTGGCTCTACGGTAAATACCATATTTGCTTTCATGGGCGTTTTCAATGCTCCGTAATCATGCGTATTTAAACCAATATGGTGACTAGTTCCATGCATAAAGTACTTCTTATACATAGGCCATTCAGGATTTTCATTTTGCACATCTGCCTTATCCAATAAACCTAAACCTAAAAGTTCAGAAGTCATTAGTTTACCACATTCTTTATGATATTCTGCCCAAAGCGTACCTGGTACCAACATTTTAGTAGCATCGTCTTTAACGCGTAGGACGGCATTATACACCTCTTTTTGGCGTTTGGTAAATTTTCCGCTTACAGGTATGGTTCTAGTTAAATCGCTAGAATAATTGGAATATTCTGCAGCAACATCCATTAGAACTAAATCGCCATCGTTACAAGATTTATTATTCTCTAAGTAGTGAAGTACATTGGCATTATTACCAGAAGCAATAATTGGCTGATAAGCGAAACCTTTAGATCTATTTCTTACGAATTCATGCAATAGTTCTGCTTCAATCTCATATTCCATCACCCCCGGTTTAACAAAACTAAGCAGCCTACGAAATCCTTTTTCGGTGATATTACAAGCAGTTTGCATAATAGCAATTTCTTCTGGTTCCTTCACCCCTCTAATTTCTTGAAGAATAGGGTTACTCTTAGCAACCTTATGAGCTGGATATTGATGCTTATATTTTTCAATAAATCGGTCTTCACGCGTTTGTGTTTCTACCGCTTGTCTATAATGCTCATTGGTATTGTAATATATAGTCTCTGCTTCGGTCATTAAATCAAAAAATATTTTCTCGAAATCTTGTAACCAACAAACCGTCTCAATACCCGAAACTTCTATAGCCTTCTCTTTTGTTAATTTTTCACCTTCCCAAATAGCAATATGCTCGTTTGTTTCGCGAACGAAAAGAACCTCGCGGTGTTTTTTATTAATAGCATCAGGAAAAAGCACTAAAATAGTTTCTTCCTGATCAGCTCCAGATAGGTAAAAAATATCTCTATGCTGCTCAAAAGGCAAAACGCTATCAGCACCAATAGGGTAGATATCGTTAGAGTTAAAAATAGCTATGCTTTTAGGCTGCATGCGGTCCATAAACTTCTTGCGATTCTTTATAAACAGGGAGTTAGGTATTTGATCGTATTTCATGAATTCTTATTTTGTTATAAAATTAAGCATTATGTGTTGTTTCCTTAAAAAATAGGGCATGGAATTACAAGATTAACATAAACCACTTCTCTACTAATTCAATACAATTTAACTAACTTGTATACCTAAACCAAACTCAAACAAATCATGAAAAAAATCGCTTACCTATTAATAGGTGCTTTGTGCCTACAGGCTTGTTCAGAAACTAAAAAAGAGGAAACGCAATCTGAATTATTTACACGAATTGATACCGAAATTAAAGCAAATTCAAAAGGTTACAGCACATTAAAAGAAGCAACAGAAACTATTGGTCATAGACTAACGGGATCTACAAACGGAGCAAAAGCAGAAGAATATACCTATAATAAATTCAAGGAATATGGTTTCGAAGATGTTGAGTACCAAACTTTCGAAGTAGAAGCTTGGGCAAGAGGCGATGTTTCTTTACAAATTAACGATGAAGACATTAAAGTAGTGACTTTAGGTCACGCACCTGTAGAAGCACACGTTACCGGCGAAATTGTAGATATGGGTAATGGCCTAGATGCAGATTACGCAGCTAACCCAGATGCAGTAAAAGGAAAAATTTCATTGGTATACATTAATATTCTTCCAGAAAGTGAAGAGGGACTTACCAATTTACACAGAAGTGAAAAAACGGCTTTAGCCATCAAATATGGTGCTATTGGTATTATTATAATTAACCAAGTTGATAATGGTGTTTTATTGACGGGTACTGCTTCTGTAACAGGAGAGTTGATACCGATCCCTGCTGTGTGTATTGGCAAAGAAGATGGTATGGCTTTGAAAGAAACCTTGAAAACTAAAAAAGCAACTGCCAAAATTGATATGACCAATACAAGTGACGTCATCAAAGCAAGAAACGTAGTCGCAACATTACCTGGGACAGAAATTCCGCAAGAAGAGATTGTACTTGGAGGTCATTTAGATTCTTGGGATCTAGCTACAGGGGCTATTGATAATGGTATTGGTTCTTTTGCAGTTCTAGACATTGCACGAGCATTTAAAGCAAATAACCTGCACCCAAAGCGTACCGTAAAATTCGTGATGTTCATGGGTGAAGAGCAAGGACTACTTGGTTCTAAATATTTAGTGGAGCAAGCTATTGAAAATAACACTATAGAGAACATCAAGTACATGATGAACTTAGATATGTCTGGTAACCCAATAGGTATGAATGCTGGCGGAAAATTAGATGACAAAAAATTCTTTACAGATTTAGGTGCTGCTATTCAACAACAAGATACCATCTACCAAAATACGTTTTCTAACAAATCTGGTTTACATAGCGATCACCAACCTTTTATGTTAGAAGGTGTTCCAATTTTATCTGTACACAGCAATTTAGACCGTTCTATTTATGGTTGTTACCATTCTGATTGTGATGACTTTAATCTTGTAAATGAAGACCACATGAAAAACACCGCTCGTTTTGGGACTATGATGTTATATGCCGTAGCAAATGCAGAAACATTACCTGCAACTAAAATGGATAGTGAAACGACTAAAGAATTTATGATCAAGAATAACTTAAAAGAGAAATTGATTATTGGTAACGAGTGGAAATGGGAAGAGTAATTTCAATTAAAAAAATTATCAAAAGGCAGGGTCTTGTACCAGCATTACTCTGCTTTTCTTTTTTAACAGGATGCTCCCAGCATACTGAAGAAAAGTCAATAGACTATTTTGATGTTGTCAGGCCAGAATTTACGGGGCAACTAGCATACGAAACAACAGATTTTATAGAGGATTACTGGCGCGTTGTGGGCAATACAGGTTTTAATAAAGCAATTTATCTCATCGCAGATAGTTTAGAAACTTTTGGTTATGTTTTAGAAGAGAAAGCTAACATTAATGACCGACTAACCTATCGTATTGAAAAGCGAAAGATGGCAAACCATACTTGGGAACCTGTGTCTGCTTCATTACAAATTACAGGCGCACCTGAACCGTTGTTACTTTCAAAAACAAATAGGAATATGACCTATTTAAATTCTGCATCAACACAAAAAAAAGGAGCTAAAGCTGAAGTAGCTTGGGTAAAAACTATTGATGACTTAGAGTCCAATTCTTTAAAAGGTAAAGTCCTTTTTTCTGAAATGAGTGCTCGTAAATTATATAAAACAGCGGTTGACAAAGGTGCCATTGGTATTCTTACATATGACAATCCGGCCTATTTACAACCAGAGAAAAATACGACTTCAATTCAATTTAGAAGTCTTCCTTCTCAAGATGATGCTGATTTCTGGGGCATTGCTTTATCCTTCGAAGCAAAAGAGAAATTAGTAGCACAGCTTCAAAAAGGAAAAACAGAAGTTCTAGTGAATATTCAGACCAAAAGATATCCATCCGAAGAACTAACTATTGTTGCCAATATTAGAGGTAATGATTTACCAAATGAGCGTTTGGTATATAGTGCACATATTCAAGAACCAGGTGCAAATGACAATGCAACCGGTGTTGGCGCTCAATTAGAAATGGCTAAAACGGCCGCAAAACTATTTGCTGAAAACAAAATAGAATTCAAAAGAACCATGACTTTTTTATGGGGCGATGAAATTGTTTCTACCAACCGGTATATTCAAGAAAATCCAGAACGAGCCAAAGACATTAAGTGGGGAATTAGTTTAGACATGGTGGGTGAAAACACAGCAATAACAGGCGGAACATTTTTAATTGAAAAAATGCCAGACCCAAGTGCTATTTGGACTCGCGGAAAAGATAAACATAGCGAATGGGGCGGTGAGGTTTTGAAATTAGAAGATATGAAACCGCATTACCTGAATGATTTTATAATTTCTACGTTCAAAGAACAAGGCAAATATGCTAATTGGGTAGTCGAAACGAACCCTTTCGAAGGCGGAAGTGATCACACTCCGTTTTTAAAAGCAAATATTCCCGGTCTGTTATTGTGGCACTTTACAGACCAATTTTACCATACCGATAATGATCGCATTGACAAGGTATCTCAAGAAACCTTGAAAAATGTGGGCACGGCTGCGTTGGTTAGTGGGTTGCAATTAGTGAATGCATCAGATGTATTTGTCCATGCACAGATTGAAAATCTAAAAGAACAGGCTATTGTTCGACTAGAAGATGAATCAAAATTAAGTGTATTAGCACTTAAAAATGGAAGCTCCATTAAAGAAGAAAAACTAATTATTTCTTCTTGGGAAGATTGGTATGTTAAATCTCTTAGTTCTATAAACGACATTAACACCAATAAAGATTCTGAAGTTAAAACAGCCATTTCAAATGCCCAAAATGAAATACAGCAAAAATCGAGTGAATTGAAAGAAACGCTTAAATAAAAACCTATTTGGCATCATAGTACAATTTGCCAAGGGTTTAAGTAATCAGTAACTTACCATCAGTATGATCAAACAAATGAAAATGAAACAATCTTTCCTGTTATTTCTAGCCAGTATTACCATTGCATCTGCACAAATTCAACCAACTACTTCAAAAAAAGTTGAAGAATCTTTAGTTGCAAAAAAAGTAATGGAAACTAATTCTCTAGTTAAAAACATTCCATTGAAAAATATTGGTCCGTCTGTGATGAGCGGTCGTGTTGTTGATCTAGCAGTTAATGAAAGTAACCCTACAGAATACTATGTCGCTTATGCCTCTGGCGGTTTATGGTATACCAATAACAATGGTAATACTTTTACCCCAGTGATGGATGAAACCCAAACTCAAAATCTTGGAGATATCGCCGTTCATTGGCAAAGTGGAACAATTTGGGCAGGTACTGGCGAGAATAATTCATCTCGTTCATCGTATACAGGTATCGGAATTTTAAAATCTACCGACAATGGTAAAACTTGGCAACACATGGGTTTAAGCGATTCGCATCATATTGGGCGTATAGTCGTAAATCCGGATAATGCAAATGAGGTTACCGTTGGTGTAATAGGGCATTTATATTCGAATAATAAAGAACGTGGCATCTACAAAACTACAGACGGTGGTACAACTTGGAAAAACACCTTATTCATAGATGACAAAACAGGTATTATTGACATAGCCGTTTCACCTAATAATTTTAACATTCAATATGCCGCTGCATGGCAAAAAGATAGAAAAGCTTGGGATTTTATTGGTAATGGCGAAGGATCTGGTATTTACAAAAGTACAGATGCAGGATCAAGCTGGACAAAAATATCAACTCCCGCAAGTGGTTTTCCTACGGGTGAAGGTGTAGGTAGAATTGGTTTAGCTGTTTTTAATGATAATACTGTTTATGCTGTTCATGACAGTCAGTTTAGAAGAGAAAACTCCAACGAAAAGAAAGAGAAGCAAAATGGTTTAACGAAAAATGACTTTAAGTCGCTGTCGAAAGAACAGTTTTTAGATTTGAACGATAAAGATCTGAACGAATTTCTCAAGACGAACAACTTTCAAGAAAAATATAGAGCAGCCAACGTAAAACAAATGGTACGTAGTAATGCGGTACAACCAGCAGACATTGCATTGTATTTAGAAAATGCGAATTCTATGTTATTCGATACGCCCGTGATCGGTGCAGAAGTATATCGTAGCAATGATGGTGGCACCACATGGATAAAGCAAAACGAAGAATATATCGATGATTTGTTCTATAGCTACGGTTACTATTTTGCTCAAATTACCGTAGACCCTAATAATGTCGATGCAATTTATTTATCTGGCGTTCCTATTATTTCATCAAAAGATGGTGGTAAAACGTATACTTCGATTAATGGAGATAACGTACACTCTGATCACCATTCATTATGGGTAAATCCCAATTTAGCAGGCCACCTAATCAATGGAAATGATGGCGGTGTAAATACAAGTTATGACGACGGAAAAAATTGGTTTAAGAACAACTCACCTACAGTAGGTCAATTTTATGCCATTACCGTAGATAACGAAAAACCATATAACATATATGGCGGTCTTCAAGATAATGGAGTTTGGATGGGCCCAAATAACGCAGAAGAAAATACGAGGTGGCAACAAACAGGTCAATACCCTTGGAAATCGATTATGGGTGGCGATGGAATGCAAGTACAAGTAGATAGTCGCAATTCAAAAATTGTTTACACGGGATATCAATTCGGCAATTATTTCAGAATTGATTTAGAAAATGACCACCGCACTTATATTCAACCTAAACATGAATTAGGTGAGACTCCGTATCGTTTCAATTGGCAATCTCCTATCCTATTATCACCCCATAATCAAGACATTTTATATATGGGAAGCAATAAGTTGCATCGTTCATTAAACCAAGGTGATACTTGGGAAACCATATCAGGTGATTTAACCCAAGGCGGTAAAAAGGGTAACGTAGCATTCGGAACTTTAGCAACCATTTCAGAATCAACCTTCAAATTCGGATTGATGTACACCGGTAGTGATGACGGGCTCATACAACGCACAGAAAATGGTGGCGGAAACTGGGAGGTCATTTCTAAAAACCTACCTCAAAATTTATGGGTAAGTCGAGTAGTTGCTTCAACACATCAAAAAAATAAAGTGTACGCTACATTAAACGGTTACCGCTCAGATGATTTTACACCTTATATATATGTAAGTGAAGACAAAGGCGCTACTTGGAAGAGCATTGCAGCAAACATACCTACTGCTGCAGTAAATGTTATTATTGAAGACACCGAAAATGAGAAGGTATTATTCGTAGGTACCGACAATGGTTTATATGTAAGCTTAAACGGTGGTAAATCATGGGAATCTTTTCAAAACGGAATGCCAAATGTCGCGGTACACGATTTGGTAATTCAAAAAGAAGCCAAACATTTGTTAGTAGGTACACATGGCAGAAGCATTTATAAAGCAGATATTTCAGCTTTACAAACGATGACTACCGAAGTATTAAAAAAGGCATTGCACACCTATCCATTAGAAAACATTAAGTATTCGTCGCGTTGGGGGAATTCTCGAAGCTCGTGGTCAAAAGCAAGCACACCTGGTTTAGATATTACATTCTATTCTGACAGCGATGATGTATACCAAGCTAAGATAAAATCATCTGACGACATCGTAGTTAGTAAAACAGAAATTATAGCAAATAAAGGATTGAACATTCTGTCATATGACCTAGCTTTTTCAAAAATTGGAAAGCTGAATTACCTTAAAAAACACAAAACCGTATTGAAACAAGCTGATAACGGAAGTACCTATTTACCTAAAGGGTCATACGTTGTTGAAATTAAAGGAAACGGCACAAGCGAAAACATAACTTTCGAAATAGAGTAGCATAATGAAGATAGTAGATTGGAATACACTTCCCGATTTAGGAGTAAGTCATAATGCGGATATAAAGAAAAGAACATTAATAAACCGTGATGAAATTCCGCAATTGATGATGTATGGCACTGCCATTTTTAAACCAGGTCAACAAGTAGAATTACACAAACATGATACGATGTTCGAAGTATTTCATATACAAACAGGTAAAGCAGTTTTTACTATCTCTGGTAAAGAATACGTTGTAAGCCAAGGAAACTGCATAACCATAGAACCCGGCGAAATTCATGGCCAGCATAATCCTTTTGACAAAGATGTCACTTGGAGCTATTTTGGAATTGCAACTGATTAAGAAAAACCAATTATGGAATTAACATTAGGAATACCGGCACTACTTTTTCCAGCTATTTCATTGACGATGCTAGCATATAATGCACGTTATTTAGCCATTGCAGCATTAATTAGACAATTACATCAAAAATATCAAGAAACGGCATCGCAATCCGTTGGTTTACAGGTACAAAAATTAAGAAAACGACTTACTATTATAAAAAATATGCAGGCAACTGCTATTGTAAGCTTCCTCTTGGCTGTTATTACTATGACCTTAATCTATGCTGAATTTACTTTTTGGGCAAACTTAGTATTCAGTATAAGCTTATTTGCACTCATGATCTCATTAATACTTTCATTGATTGAAGTTCAATTATCGACCAAAGCCTTAGAAATTCAGTTAAAGGATATGGAGAAATAATGACCACACATCACGTAAAGAATTCCAACTAATAACCTTACCGTTCGTCGATGTTTTTATAAGCTATTAAGTTAATATCCGATATCTTTGCCGTCCGCTAAAAAGAAGGCATGAAAAGAATTCGAGAACTCGAATTATTAAACCAAATTAAAGAGATAAGAGAGTTTGAGTTTGGTATATTCTACTTTTTCAAAAAAGGAGTAATAATTTCAGAGGTAAATGAAGGTGTCCTATTTAGATGGGAACATGCCAAAAGGGTAATCGCCGCAGCAAAAGAAATTTATGGTGTTGAACTTCCTATAATTTATATATCCAACAGAGTGAATAGATATTATGTAGTTCCACTTTACTGGTTAGAATTTTACAGAAACCGATACAATATTGATCATTATGCAGTTGTAGGTCAAACAAGAGGAAGTTTTCTTAGTCTATTTTTAGAGCGTCTATTCTTTCGGAAAAGTATTATTAAGTTCAATAATTTGGACAAAGCTGTGGAATGGGCGACAAATTTGACAAAAAACTAAGTGTTTTACTCAAAAATTGATTTTATAATTGTTCAATGATTTACATCTCTAAGGCAAAATCTGGATAAAAAACTTAAACATCTTAAAAATTCATTTTAAAATCAATCTAAATAGATATACTAAAACTGTATAATCCTTGTTAATAACTAGCTTGTGATGTAAATTCGCATATAAAATTAACAACTAATGAGCGGATTTTTTAAATCTTCGATTGGTAGAAAGTACGCAATGGCGCTTTCTGCTTTCTTTTTAATGTTTTTTCTACTTCAGCATTTTGCAATAAACATCTTATCGGTGATAAGTCCCGATGCGTTTAATGAAGCTTCGCATTTTATGGGTACTTTTTGGGCCGTACAATATGTTTTGCAGCCTGTTTTAATTTTCGGTGTTATTTATCACTTTGTGATGGGTTTCATTTTAGAAGCTAAAAACAGAAGTGCAAGAGTAAAAACATACGCAAAAAACAATGGTGCTGCCAATTCATCTTGGATGAGCCGTAATATGATTTACAGCGGATTAGCTATTTTGGCTTTCTTAGTACTTCACTTTATCGATTTCTGGATTCCAGAAATCAACACCAAATTTATTGATGGAGACATGACCGGTTTGCTACCGAACGGTGAAGGATTCAGATACTATGAGGAACTTGCTCATAAATTTGAAAATCCATTACGTGTTGGTGCATATGTAATTGCCTTCATTTTCTTATCGCTACACCTTATGCATGGTTTCAGTTCTGCATTTCAGTCTGCCGGTGCATCTAGCATGAGAAAAGAAAAACTACAATTGTTTGCTAAAGTGTACTCGATCGCAATTCCGTTAGGTTTTATTTTCATTGCACTTTTTCATCATTTTAATCATTAATACCTATTACTTATGTCTGTATTAGACTCAAAAGTACCTAAAGGTCCATTGAAAACGAAGTGGACCGATTATAAGAACCATATAGATTTAGTTAACCCTGCTAACAAACGTAATATTGATGTAATCGTTGTAGGAACAGGATTGGCAGGTGGTTCTGCTGCTGCAACTTTAGCAGAATTAGGCTATAATGTAAAAACATTTTGCTACCAAGATTCTCCAAGAAGAGCTCACTCTATTGCTGCACAAGGTGGTATTAATGCTGCAAAAAACTATCAAGGTGATGGTGATTCTACTTACCGTTTATTTTACGATACCGTAAAAGGTGGTGATTATCGTTCTAGAGAAGCAAACGTATATAGATTAGCAGAAGTTTCTGCAAATATTATTGACCAATGTGTTGCCCAAGGTGTACCATTTGCACGTGATTATGGCGGACTATTAGATAACCGTTCTTTCGGTGGTGTATTAGTTTCTCGTACTTTCTATGCTAAAGGACAAACTGGCCAACAATTATTGTTAGGTGCTTATTCTGCAATGAACAGACAAATTGCACGTGGTAAAATTACCCCGTTCAATCGTCATGAAATGTTAGATGTAGTAAAGGTTGATGGTAAGGCTCGTGGTATTATTGCTCGTGACTTGGTTACTGGTGAAATAGAACGTCACTCAGCACATGCCGTAGTTATTGCTTCTGGTGGATACGGAAATGTTTATTTCCTTTCAACAAATGCAATGGGATCGAACGCTACCGCTGCTTGGAAAATACACAAAAAAGGAGCATTTTTCGCAAACCCTTGTTATACTCAAATTCACCCAACGTGTATTCCTCGTTCAGGAGATTATCAGTCTAAACTTACGTTGATGTCTGAGTCTTTACGTAATGATGGTCGTATTTGGGTGCCTAAGAATATGGATGATGTAATGGCGATTCGCGAAGGCAAGAAAAAGCCTACTGATTTGTCTGAAGATGAAAGAGATTATTACTTAGAAAGAAGATACCCTGCATTTGGTAACTTGGTACCACGTGACGTTGCCTCGAGAGCTGCAAAAGAACGCTGTGATGCTGGTTACGGAGTAAATGCAACCGGTGAAGCAGTGTATTTAGATTTTGCCGCAGCAATTAAACGCTACGGTATTGAGCAAGCTAAAATCCACAATATTACAAACGCATCAGCAGATAAATTATATGAATTAGGTGCTGCTATCGTAAAAGCGAAATACGGAAACCTATTTCAAATGTATGAGAAGATCGTTGATCAAGATCCTTACAAAACACCTATGATGATCTACCCAGCGGTACATTATACAATGGGTGGAGTTTGGGTAGATTACAATTTAATGACAACCATACCTGGTTGCTACGCTATTGGTGAAGCAAATTTTTCTGATCACGGTGCAAACAGACTTGGTGCTTCTGCTTTAATGCAAGGTTTGGCTGATGGTTATTTTGTACTGCCATATACAATTGGTGATTATTTATCACACGACATTAGAACTGGAAAAATACCAACAGATACACCTGAGTTTGATGCTGCTGAAAAAGAAGTAACCGATAGAATTAATTTCTTTATAAACAATAAAGGAGAGCATTCTGTAGATTACTACCATAAGAAATTAGGCAAGATCATGTGGGATGAGTGTGGTATGTCACGTAATGCAGAAGGTCTTAAAAAGGCAATTGAAGAAATATCTGCGCTTAGAAAAGATTTTTGGAAAAACGTAAATGTTCCAGGAACAACTACAGAATACAACGAACAACTAGCTAAAGCTGGCAGAGTTGCAGATTTCTTAGAATTGGGAGAATTATTTGCTAAAGATGCATTGGTAAGAGAAGAATCTGCCGGTGGTCACTTTAGAGAAGAACACCAAACAGAAGATGGTGAAGCAAAAAGACTTAAAGAGTTTCAATTTGTTTCGGCATGGGAATATAAAGGAGAACCAAAAGATGCAGTTTTGCATAAAGAAGAATTGGTTTACGAGAATATAGAAGTTAAAGAAAGAAGTTATAAATAAAGAAGGTATCATGAACTTAACACTTAAAATTTGGCGTCAAACAGATGCGAACGACAAGGGTAAAATGGTCGATTACAAAGTGACAGAAATATCTGAACACATGTCCTTTTTAGAAATGATGGATGTTCTTAACGAACAATTAATCAATAAAGGTGTAGAACCTATAGCTTTCGATCATGATTGTCGTGAAGGTATTTGCGGTATGTGCTCTATGTATATTAACGGTGAAGCTCATGGTCCTGACAGAGGTGTTACCACTTGTCAATTACACATGCGTATGTTCAAAGATGGCGACACTATTACAATAGAGCCATTTAGAGCAAAAGCATTTCCGGTAATTAAAGATTTAGTAGTAGATAGAAGCGCATTCGATCGTATACAGCATGCTGGTGGTTACATTTCTGTAAACACTTCAGGTAATACACAAGATGCAAACGCTACCCTGATTTCTAAACATGCAGCAGATGAGGCTATGGATGCCGCTACATGCATTGGTTGTGGAGCTTGTGTAGCAAGTTGTAAAAATGCTTCAGCTATGCTATTTGTAGGTGCTAAAGTATCTCAATACGCATTATTACCACAAGGTCAAGTAGAAGCTGTAGATCGTGTTAAAAACATGGTAGCACAGATGGATTTAGAAGGTTTTGGTAACTGTACCAATACTGGAGCATGTGAAGTAGAATGCCCGAAAGGAATTTCTTTAGAAAACATCGCAAGAATGAACCGCGAGTTCTTAAGTGCTAACGTTAAAGGTTAAGCTTAACAATCATAAAGTTTTAAAAAATCCCGACCATAAAGGTTCGGGATTTTTTATTTTTAACATATGTCAAAAGACTACCCTAAAGAAAGAATTAAAGTACCTAGGTTCAATGAAAAATCTGGTTTCTACACTACCCCACAGCGCTCAAAGATTATGAGCAAAATAAAAGGGAAGAATACCAAACCCGAGCTTGCCCTTAGAAAAGTATTGTACGCTGCCGGATATCGATATCGCATAGATTACAAAAAATTAATAGGCAAACCAGACATCGCTTTACCCAAATACAAAACGGACATTTTTATAGATGGGGAATATTGGCATGGTAAAAATTGGGCAGAACGAAAACCAAAGGTGAAAACCAACCGAGAATTCTGGATTGCTAAAATTGAAAGAAACATACAGCGTGACCATGAAGTAAACCATGAACTTAAGAGACTAGGGTATACAATATTTAGATTTTGGGAATCGGAAATCAAAAAAAATCTTGACGAATGCTTAGCGATTACTTTAAAACATTTACAAGCTATTCAAATGAGCACAAAATGAGTTTTATAAAGTTCATTTAATAAATGTTTAACCCTTGTCAGCCCCTATTTAATATAGCCTTAACGACTTTCACCCTAACTGATTTGTAAATTACTATCAAACAAATTATTAATCGTTTAAAACTATATAATATGAAGAAGATAGCAATATTAGCTACAAATGGATTTGAAGAAAGTGAATTAAAATCTCCAAAAGAAGCCATGGAAAAAGAAGGCTTCAATGTGGAAATTGTAAGTTTAGAAAAAGGAGAAATAAAAGGTTGGGCAAACGAAAATTGGTCTAACAGTTATAAAGTAGATAAAACACTAAGTGAAGTAAAAGCGGAAGATTATAATGCATTGGTATTGCCTGGTGGAGTAATTAATCCAGATTTATTAAGAAGAGAAGAAACGGCTTTGAATTTTGTACGTGACTTCTTTAAACTGAAAAAACCAGTAGCAGCAATTTGCCATGCACCGTGGACATTAATTAGTGCAGGTGTAGTCAAAGGAAGAAAAATGACATCATTTAATTCCATTAAAGATGATTTAGTAAATGCAGGAGCCAATTGGGTAGACCAAGAGGTTGTAGTAGATGAAGGATTTGTAACAAGTAGAAATCCAGATGATTTACCAGCTTTTAATTCCAAATTAATTGAGGAAATAAAAGAAGGTATGCATGAAATGCAACATGCATAATTCATTTTAATTGAAATGAAAAGCCCAACCAACAGGTTGGGCTTTTTTTATGTCCGTATTTAAAATTCATACATTTACTACTATGGATTATACACCACTTACCAAAGCCTCTAAATTACCAGAAGTAAAGACAACAATTTTTACAACCGTTGGCAATCTAGCACGTAAACATAAGGCTATTAATCTATCTCAAGGTTTTCCAAATTTTAAGGCTGATAGCAAATTAAAGTCATTGGTAAACGAGGCAATTAATATTGGCTATAATCAATATGCGCCAATGCAAGGGTATTACGGACTAAGAGAAGTAATATCAGACAAAATAGAAACGCTACATAATCGTCAGTATAATCCTGAAAGTGAAATAACGGTAACCGTTGGCGCCACACAAGCTATTTTTACGGCTATTACAGCCTTCATTAACAAAGGTGACGAGGTAATTGTAATAAAACCAGCTTACGACTGTTATGAGCCCGCAATTACTTTAAATGGTGGAATACCAATTTATGTTCAATTGGATGCTCCAGATTATAAGATAGACTGGACAGCCTTTCAAAATAAGATTACCGATAAAACAAAAATGGTGCTTATAAATACGCCTCAAAACCCCAGCGGAACAATTCTTACCAAATGGGATATGGAACAATTAGAAAAGATATTAAAACCCACCAATATTATTCTTTTGAGCGACGAGGTTTATGAGCATATTATTTTCGACGGACAAGTGCATGAAAGTGCATCGCGATTTCCAGATTTAGCCAATAGAAGTTTTGTCTGCGCATCATTCGGAAAGACATTTCATGTAACCGGTTGGAAAATGGGCTATTGTGCAGCACCTGCTGAATTAATGGCTGAGTTTAGAAAAGTGCATCAGTTTGCGGTTTTCTGTGTAGACCATCCGGTGCAACGTGCTTTGGCTATATATTTGAAGAATCCATCACACTATTTAGATTTGAACAATTTTTACCAGTAAAAACGAGATTTCTTTCTTGAAGGAATAAAATCGTCCAAATTTAAGTTTAAACCATCCAAAGGCACATATTTTCAACTATTGGATTATACCCATATTTCAAATGAAGAAGATGAAGCTATAGGAAAACGATTAATTACTGAAAACAGAATAGCATCTATACCAATTTCATCTTTCAATGTCGATAACAGAAATGATCATATGTTGAGATTCTGCTTCGCCAAAAAACAGGAAACTTTAGAAAAAGCAATTGAAATTCTATGCAAGCTCTAACACCTACTTACTAAAAAGCAGCATTTACCTTAGACATAAATTCACCAATTTTACTAGGCTCTAACCAACGTGTTACTACAACCACATCATTCTCTTTATCTATAACAATAAAGTTACCACCAAAACCAGCAGCATAATAGATGTTTTCAGATAATCCTTCCCAATGTCTAGCACCCTTTTTATTTAACCACCACATGTAGCCGTAGTTCGCATTTGGGATTGAAGGAGTTGTTGCTTTCTTTATCCAATTTTCTGAAATCAATCGTTCATTCTTCCATTTACCATTATTTAAGAATAACATACCAAAACGAGCCATATCTTCTGCGCTAATGAATATTCCTGCTCCTGAGTGTCCGCCACCGGTTACAGATTTCATTTGAAGTCCGTCAATTTCTGTCCAAGCATCATCATAACCAAACCAGCGCCATGTAGAAGATGCGTCAATTCTATCCATAATTTTCTCCTTTAATACTAAAGGCATTGGTTTGCGCCATACATGTGTAAGCGAATATGCAAGCACATTTACACGAACATCATTATATTCCATAACAGTGCCTGGTTCTTTTGGCTGAGCCATCTTCCAATCATCAATATCGCCTTCACTTGGTGGCCTATCTGCCCAATCTTTTGCTCCCCACAACTCACCAGACCAAGCCGAATTCTGCTGCAATAAATGTTCCCAAGTAATTTTTGAATTATGGGCACCGTCAAAAGTACCGTCCCAAATGTAGTCACCTACCAAATTCTTAGTATCGGTAATTAGCTTTTCGTCTTCGGCAAGACCAGCCATTGTGCTCAAAAAACTCTTAGTAACACTGAAAGTCATATCAACCCTTTTGGTATCTCCCCATTGAGCAACTACATATCCATTTTTAAGAATCATCCCTGCAGGACCGCCACGTTTCTTCGTCGGACCTAATATTTTATGAAAAGGTTCTTTTTCAAAACCTTTTACGATTGCAATACGCAAATCTCGAGATCCAAAATACTCATTTGCCTCTGCAAAATCTACAGCTTCATTTAGCTGAGCATCTTTAATTTTAAAGTCTTTTGGTGATTTTATTTCCCAATCTGAATTTCTTTCTGGAAAGTAATATTCTTGCCCCTGTAGATTTAAAAAACCAAGGAGTGTTACTAAGGTGATAAAATGTAATTTCATGAAAGTTAGTTTGAAACTACAAGGTACTTAAATTGAAACGCATTAACCAATCTGTTTGCTCATCTGAACCAATAAAATAGGGATGGATATCGAATTTTTGAAATCCGTGGCGTTCATAAAATTTTATGGCGCGTTTATTCTCTTGCCATACACCTAACCATAACATTTTCTTATTTCGTTCTTTAGCAATAGTTTTAATGTAATGAAGAAATTGCTCGCCTAAACCTAAACCTTGATGTTTCTGTAATACATATATACGTTCCAATTCAATACTATCATCTTGTTTAAGTTCTGACTGTGCTTCCTTTACATTTAACTTAAAGTACCCAACAACTTCATTGTTAGTGTATACGAAGTAAAAATCACTGTTAGGGTTAAGAAGTTCTTCTTTAATAGTTTCCAATGCAAAAGCTTTTTTAATGTAGATTTCAAAATCTTTAGGGTCGTTGTCTTTAGCAAAGGCAGTAACAAAAGTTTGTTCTGAAATTGACCTTAATTGATCTAGTTCTTTAAAAGAACATAAAGTGTAAGTAAGTACCATACCCCTAAAATAAAAAAAGGAGCAAATTACTTTGCTCCTAACCGGGGGAAATTTTATAAAATGGTTGATTTGGTAACTTTTCTGTCTCTAATTATGCATGTTTATAACATGCAATAGCTCGTAGGCATTTTTCATTTGCGAACTTTTATTGTTTTTCGGCAAATAATTTACCTTCTGTTCTCATAAGTATTGTTCCTTCATCTGTCTCTTGCATTTTAACATAATCATCGGGGAAATCCGTACCTGGGTAGCTAACAATATATACATCACCATTAACACTCCAATTAAAATCTGTCAAATAAACAACTTGACCATCTTTATAACCGTGAAAGCGACCTAAATAAACATCATTGAAAATCCATTCTTCATTATCAACAACCATCTTATTTGTATTGGTAGCCGTTTTCACGGTGTGATTCCATATACCAATTATAGGATCGTTATTTTCTTCAATTTTTGAACAAGAGGCAACAAGTACCAACAAGATTAGGCAACTAAGTACATACTTCATTTTAGGTTAAGTTTTTCAAAGCGATTTGGGATTCACTTTTTATTACACTTCAAATATATGTAGTCTTTTTCTTACAATAAAGTATTTGTGGTAAAACTTCTTAAAATTGTTGTGAACCTAGACAAGTTAGTTCATCAACCTTAAAATTAAAAGTTTAATTATAGGTTATTAAAATTCTCATCCCCTAAAAAAAGCCAAAAAAAAGAGCGACTTAATAAGTCGCTCTTTTTTAATTTTATAAAAGTAATTTATAACATAAATAACTTTTTAGTAAGTCTTAGAAATCCACTAAAGAAGTCATTTCTATATACTTGAATTTTGTGTTCGTTTGCAGTGTGATTAATTTGAGAATTCATGATGGTTAAGCAATTATCAGGTTATGGGTTTCATTGAGGTCTAAAGATACATCTGTTCTTCAGAATTTTGACAATAATTGTTGTGTACTGAAGATAACCTGTTGTGAAAAATATGAAAAGCCTATTTCATGGATGATTTACCCAACCCTACTAAACATTCATCTCTACAACTTCTCCTCTTATTATTAAGTTACCCTCAGTCGCAGCTTTAATATCATCTACAGATACACCTGGCGCTCTTTCTAATAGCAAAAAGCCATCCTCTACCACCTCGAGTACTGCCAAATTAGTTACAATCTTTTTTACACAACCTACCCCTGTTAAAGGAAGACTACACTTCTTTAATAGTTTAGACTCACCTGCTCTATTGGTATGCATCATAGCAACGATGATATTCTCTGCAGATGCTACAAGGTCCATAGCACCTCCCATACCCTTAACCATTTTACCTGGAATTTTCCAGTTGGCTATATCACCGTTCTCTGCAACCTCCATAGCGCCAAGAATGGTAAGGTCAACATGTTTACCTCTAATCATAGCAAAACTCGTTGCAGAATCAAAATAAGATGCTCCAGGTAGCGCGGTAATAGTTTGCTTACCGGCATTTATTAAATCTGCATCTTCTTCCCCTTTAAAAGGGAAAGGACCCATTCCAAGTATTCCGTTTTCACTTTGAAATTCTACACTAATATCTTCCCGAACATAATTAGCAACTAGGGTAGGAATACCTATGCCTAAATTTACATAATAACCGTCTTCCACTTCTTGTGCAATTCTCTTTGCAATTCCGTTTTTATCTAACATGCGCTTATTTTTGACGTACCGTTCTTTGTTCTATTCTTTTCTCGTAATCTTTTCCTTTGAAAATGCGTTGCACGAATATCCCTGGAATATGGATTTGGTTGGGGTCCAATTCTCCTTCAGGCACTAATTCTTCAACCTCAGCCACAGTAATTGTCGCAGCCCCGCACATACACGGATTAAAATTTCGTGCAGTTCCTTTAAATATTAAGTTACCGGCAGCGTCACCTTTCCAAGCTTTAACAAATGCAAAATCTGCCTTAAAAGCTTCTTCTAATATGTACATTTTACCATTGAATTCGCGTACCTCTTTACCTTCAGCTACTTCTGTACCATAACCAGCCGGAGTAAAAAAAGCAGGAAAACCAGCTTGTGCAGCTCTACATTTTTCAGCCAGTGTACCTTGTGGTGTTAGTTCAACATCTAACTCTCCACTTAACATCTGACGCTCAAATTCATCATTCTCGCCAACATAAGAAGAAATCATTTTTTTAATTTGATGTTGCTGCAACAATAATCCCAAGCCAAAATCATCAACTCCTGCGTTATTAGAAATACAAGTGATGTTTTTTACACCTAATTTAACTAATTCACTTATCGCATTTTCAGGTATCCCACAAAGTCCAAATCCCCCTAACATAAAGGTCATTCCATCTTTTACTCCTGCTAATGCATCGGTTACGTTTGCTACTGTTTTACGTATCATTTTTTATTAAATTATCTAATCACTAAAATACCGATTTAAAATGGATTAAATAAAAAAGGCCTTGGTTTGCACCAAGACCTTTTCATGAATACCATAGAATATACTTAGAAGTCTAAATCTTCTAAATCATCTTCAATATCATTATCCTCTTTAATATCAGCCGTAAACTTATCGCAATTTATTTCGATAGACATATTGCTTGGCCTCTCAAAATCTTCTTTAGATATACCTAGCTCTTCATCAGCATAATTCTTAGTCATATACAAGCCCCAAATAGGTAGTGCCATAGAGGCCCCTTGACCGTATGTAATACTTTTAAAGTGAACAGCTCTTTCTTCACCACCTACCCAAACACCGGTAACTAGATTAGGAACCATACCCATAAACCAACCATCACTATTATTTTGCGTTGTACCCGTTTTACCTGCGATAGGGTTTGTCAATTTATAAGGATACCCAGTAATAATTTCATCATACTCTGGTCTCCACTTATTATAGCCGGTAGTACGCAATCGTGTACCTGAACCACCTTGAGTAACACCTTTCATTAGATCTAAAATAGCATAAGAAACATCTTTACTCAATACATCTTTAGTTTCAGGAACATATTCATATAAAACAGTACCATCTTTATTTTCTATACGGGTTACCATAACTGGCTTTACATATACCCCTTGATTGGCAAAAGCACCATATGCGCCAACCATTTCATATACATTCACATCTACAGTACCTAAAGCAATTGCAGGCACTTCTAAAATATCTCCTGAAAGCCCTAAGTTCCGTACCATACTGACAACAGATTTTGGACCTACCTCATCTATTAATTGAGCTGTAACCGTATTCACAGAATTTGCCAAAGCCTTTTTTAAAGTATAGCTATTACCTGAATACTTAAGATTAGAATTTCTTGGGCACCATGGCTCAGCATTACCATGTTTACCAGCTTCTATACAGTATTGTGTATCTGGGCGAGTTTCACAAGGTGATAGTCGTAATTGATCTATTGCAGCTGCATACACAAAAGGTTTAAAAGTAGAACCTGCCTGTCTTGCACCTTGTATAACATTGTCATATTGAAAATGTTTGTAATTGATACCGCCTACCCATGCTTTAACATGACCTGTTTGTGGCTCCATAGACATCATTGCCGTTCTTAAAAAAGTTTTATAATAACGAATGGAATCTCTTGGTGTAAGTATGGTATCTTTTTCTTTAGTCGGACTTTTCCAATCAAAAACAGTCATTTCTGTTTTCTTATCAAAAGACTCGCGAATCTCTTTCTCAGATTTACCGGCACTTTTCATAATTTTCCATCGATCAGAATTCTTCATGGCACGTTCCATAATACCTTTAGTTTCCTCTGGAGTAATATCTAAGAAAGGAGCTGTTTTATTTCTATCTGGTGTATTCTGATGAAAGAATTCAGCTTGTAATTTTGTCATGTGTTCATTGACTGCCTCTTCTGCATTAGCCTGCATTTTAGAATCAATGGTCGTGTAGATTTTGAGTCCGTCTAAATACAGATTGTACTTATCTGGCTCATCACCGATTGCTGGTTTTGGATTCTTATTTATCCAATCTTTCATGAAACGTTGCAAATACATTCTAAAGTAAGTAGCCAAACCTACGCTATGCGTTTCTGGATTATAATTAATATCCATTTTCATAGCCTGTAGCGAGTCTTTTTCTACCTCTGTGATGTACTCGTACCTTGCTAACTGTCCGAGAACAATGTTTCTTTTCTTAAAAGTAATTTCCTCTCGTCTTAATGGATTAAAAAGAGATGAGTTTTGCAACATACCAACCAACATGGCAGATTCTTCAATTTTAAGATCTTTCGGTTCTTTACCAAAATAGATACGAGCTGCAGAACGTATACCATCTGCATTATTACCAAAATCATAAATATTCAAATACATACTAATGATTTCTTCTTTGGTATAACTGCGCTCTAACCTAATAGCTAAAACCCATTCTTTAATTTTTTGTGTATATCGCTTCCACCCTCTTGCTGCCCTTCCAACAAAAAGTTGACGAGCCAATTGTTGAGTTATAGTACTTGCTCCACCCCTTTTTCCTAGATAGAAAAATGCTCTCAATGTACCGCGAGAATCAATACCAGAGTGGTCCATAAAACGTATATCCTCACTCGCCATAAGAGTATTTACCAAATTTTCTGGCAGCTCTTCAAAGTTTACATCGGTACGGTTATCATCTAAATAGAATTTACCTAACAAATTACCATCAGAAGAGATGATTTGTGAGGCTAAATTGGTCTGCGGATTTTCTAAATACTCATAAGGAGGCAATTCACCGAAAAGTCCCCAAGAAGCGGAAAGGAAAATTAATGCTACAATAGCAATACCTGACCCAAACAAGATCCAAAACCATAATATGAATTTCGAAAAACTATTCGTTGTTTTTTTCTTTACCTCTTTTGCCATTGTTTACGGGGTGCTTTTTGTTACTTCTATACCTACATCGGTAATACCTTCTAGCCCAATTATACCAGAAACATTACCATTTTTACGCATCGCCTGTGATACCTCTATAGTATATACGCCAGAAGATGAAAAAACGATGTTTTCTTTATACCATAATTTATTTTCTTTGATGCTACCACTACCCTTACCAAGCCATGTGCCATCTGGTAACGACATCGCATATTCTAAAGTGTCTTTGGTTACTTCGCCTTCAGGTGTAGTCAAAGATGCAATAATAAATAAATTGCTATATGGGAAAGTATTGTCATTGCGAACATTGATAAAAATATCATGCGCCGCAATAGTATCCATTTTAGAAAGTGAAAATTCAAGAACATTATCTTTGTTCCAAACTCCATCTTCTAAGGTTCGGTACTCGGTTTTAATAATATTGCTGTCACAAGAAGCAAAGAACCCTAATGCTAAAAAACAAAAAAATATACTACGCATCCTTTTGATTTCTATTACGATTTCTGTTCTTGTTCTTATTTCGGTTGCGATTTTTGTTCTTATTCCTATTTTTATTATTGTTTCCGTCACCTTTTGGTCTATCAAAACGTGTAAGACTGTCTTGCCCTACTACATTTTCGAAAACTACTTTTTCTTCAACGGCAATTTCCATTGCATACATCTCCAAACTAGCTACTTTCTCTTTCTTTTTATTCTTCTCTAAGATTTCGTTTACCTGATCTTTAGAAAGCACATGCCAATTAGCAGGATCATCTCTATATGAAAACCAAAGCATTTCTTTAAAAATATCAGTTTTCTGGCAAAAAGCGAGTCCTTTTTCTGTAAACAATTTTGTGTCTTGAGCAGGAAAATCTTTAAGTGCGTCTACATAGACGTCTAGCTCATAATTTAAACAACACTTCAATTTACCACATTGACCTGCAAGCTTTTGCGGATTCAATGATAGTTGTTGGTAACGTGCTGCAGAAGTACTTACAGACCTAAAATCTGTTAACCATGTTGAGCAACATAACTCTCTACCACAAGAACCAATACCACCAAGCCTTTGTGCTTCTTGACGATACCCAATTTGACGCATCTCGATACGAATACCGAATGCCTTTGCCATGTCTTTTATCAACTGACGAAAATCTACACGTTCATCGGCTGTATAGTAAAAAGTAGCTTTAGAGCCATCGCCTTGAAACTCTACATCAGAAATCTTCATTTGAAGTTTTAAGATAATAGCGATTTCACGCGCTCTTTTTTTAATTTCTTCTTCTCTATCTCTACATTTTTGCCAAATATCTATGTCTTTCTGACTAGCTTTTCTGTAAACCTTTGGAGCTTCTTCTTCAGTAAAAGATACCTTCTTTCGCTTCATTTGCACACGTACTAGTTCACCAGTTAAGGTAACCATACCAATGTCATGACCAGATTGTGCTTGTGTGGCAACTATATCGCCTATGGAAAGTGAGAGATTCTCTGTATTTCTAAAAAATTCTTTTCTACTATTTTTAAATCTTACTTCAACAAAATCGAATGGTCGTTCCCCATTAGGGAGCGACATATTTGAAAGCCAGTCAAAGACTGTCAGTTTATTGCAACCATCTGTACCGCAAGTACCGTTATTCTTGCATCCCTTTGGTTGTCCATCCTTACCGGTAGAACAACTACTACAACTCATATTATATATATTGGTTTGGTCGAATTTTATAAAATTCACCAAAAAAGGTTCATAAAAAACTTATAGGTAAAGATACAGTTTTTTTAATGTGAAATAAAAGTGAAATTAGCGGAGTCGGTTTTAAATAGTGACTTTACCAATAACTCAAGCCTTTTTTTAAAACACAAAAAGACAGCGAAAAACGCTGCCTTTTTATAGTGTATCGTATTGTTTAATGACCTAAACCTTATGAAAACATAAAACTACTTTTTAAACTTCAGCACTTCTGACCGGCCTTTTTTAAATATCTTATTACTTACAACCTTACCTTTTCTCAATGCTTTTTGTTCTTCAAAAGGCAATTCATGAACTTCTTTACAAGTATCTGAACAGCAATTATTCATTTTTTCAGCACAAGACGGGCATTGTATAAATAATAAATGGCAAGCTTCATTAGCACAATTAACATGCTCATCGCAAGACTCGCCACATTGATGACAATTGGCAATAACGTCATCGCTTATACGCTCTCCCCTTCTGTGATCAAAAACAAAATTCTTACCCTTGAATTTATTTTCAAGATTGTTTTTCTCTACTTGTCGGGTGTATTCAATGATTCCACCTTCTAATTGAAATACTTGCTCAAAACCTTTGTGTTTGTAATAGGCACTCGCTTTTTCACAACGAATTCCGCCAGTACAGTACATTACCAGTTTCTTATCCTTTTTATGATCTGCTAAATCGCGTTCAATAATATCTAATGAATCTCTAAAAGTATCAACATCTGGTGTAACGGCATTTTTAAAGTGCCCTATTTCACTTTCATAATGGTTTCGCATATCTACCAAAACTGTATCTGGATCCTCAATAAGTTCATTGAATTGTTCTGCACCCACATGAATACCTTTATTGGTGACATCAAAAGAATTATCCTCCAATCCGTCTGCTACAATTTTCTTACGCACTTTCACTTTTAACTTTAAAAAGGAAAGGTTGTCTTGCTCAATGGCAATATTGAGTCGCACATTTTCTAGAAAAGAAATGCTATCTAAATGCTCTTTAAAAACATTGAAGTTTTCAGCCGGAACGGAAAGTTGGGCGTTTATACCCTCGTGAGCAACATAAATTCGCCCAAGAACGTCCATATCATTCCAGTTGATAAAAAGGTGGTTTCTAAAAATGTTGGTGTTACCAATGTGTGCATAGGTATAAAAAGAGATAGTAAGGCGTTCCTTACCCGCTTCTTCAATTAAAGCCGCTCTTTCTATTGCACTTAACGTATTGTACAGTTGCATGCTATACTAATAATTTAAGTCTGCCATTTGGCAGAAGGTTTATAGAAAAATTTTGAAGGACAAAAATAACTATAATATTGAAAATTGCACCTATTTTAATACCCTTTACCACTTTATAACATAAAAAAGAGCCTTGCTTCTAACAAGGCTCTTTATCGACTATTCCATTCTTTTCTTTTTCATAACATTCTTAAAAGAATAAAAAAAGGATATAGCCACCTATAATCGCCGACACTAAAAACAGCGATTTATAACCAATGAAGTAACTTCTATTTTATAAAAGATAGTAATTGCTTAAAATGGTTGCGTAATCGATTCAATATTATTCAAATCAAAAAAGATTTGGTAATTTAGCTTTCCAAAAAAATAGAAAATGAGTTCTGAAAAAGAAGCAAAATTAAAAGCATTAAAGTTGACCCTTGACAAAATGGATAAGACCTATGGTAAGGGCGCTGTAATGAAATTGGGAGATAGTGTTGTTGCAGATGTTGAAGTGATACCTTCTGGCTCATTAGGTTTAGATATTGCCTTAGGCGTAGGGGGTTACCCAAGGGGTCGTGTAATTGAAATTTACGGACCAGAATCTTCAGGTAAAACAACCTTGACTTTACATGCTATAGCAGAAGCGCAGAAAAATGGTGGTATTGCAGCATTTATTGATGCAGAGCATGCTTTTGACCGTTTTTACGCTCAAAAACTAGGTGTAGATATAGACAACTTAATCATCTCTCAACCAGATAATGGTGAGCAAGGCTTAGAGATTGCAGATAACTTAATACGTTCTGGAGCAATCGATATTGTAGTAATAGATTCAGTTGCGGCATTGACACCTAAAAGTGAAATTGAAGGCGAAATGGGAGATTCTAAAATGGGTCTTCACGCACGTTTAATGTCTCAGGCACTTAGAAAATTAACTGGTTCTATTAGCAAAACAAACTGTACCGTTATATTCATTAACCAATTACGTGAAAAAATTGGTGTAATGTTCGGTAACCCAGAAACTACTACTGGTGGTAACGCACTTAAATTTTATGCATCCGTTCGTTTAGACATTAGAAGATCTACACAAATAAAAGATACAGATGGTAATGTTCAAGGTAACAAGACCAGAGTTAAGGTTGTTAAGAATAAAGTAGCACCACCTTTCCGTACCACTGAATTTGATATTATGTATGGCGAAGGTATTTCTAAAGTTGGTGAGGTTATCGACTTAGGTGTTGAATATGAAATAATAAAAAAGAGTGGGTCATGGTTTAGCTATGGTGATACAAAATTAGGTCAAGGTCGTGATGCGGTTAAAAACCTACTTTTAGATAACCCTGAATTATTTGAAGAATTAGATGGCAAAATTAGAGAAGCCATTGCTGCTTTAAATGCTTAAATTTAGTTTTATTTAATTAAACATAAATGAGTTAACGCAACCATTGCACTTCATTCTCATCTTAAAACAAAACAGTTATATGATGAGAAATAAGTTGATGCTGTTGACCTTGGTCATAGCATTTATATGCAATGGTTGTTCTATTGATGATGATGACGCCAATTTCCATTTTACAGCATTGGAGATTGTCGATGCAGAAGTGCCAGAATCTTTTATTCTTAATGAGACTTATAAGATTTCTGTAAATTATTTAAAACCCGATAGTTGTACATACTATGAAGGTTTTGACGTTGTTAAAGATTCCCTGACCATAAGAAGTGTTGTTGCCATTGGCGCAGTAAGAACTGATATTGATGATTGTATGGAAGAATTAATTCAAGAAACGGCGTCCTTCAACTTCCAGGTAATATATACCGAGCCCTATACATTTAAATTTTACAAAGGCGATAATAGTGACGGAGAGGCAGAATATATGGAAATTGTCGTTCCAGTAAACAACCCTTAAAACAACCAACCATTTGTGAGTCTAGAAGAACTCATACATAATTGCAAAAAAGGAGATCGTAAAGCACAGGAGCTACTATATAGAGCCTATGCCACAACTCTCTATGGCATATGCCTAAAATATTCCAAATCTAAATCGCAGGCAGAAGACACCCTACATGATAGTTTTATGACCATTTATGATAAAATAGGTCAGTTTAAAAACAAAGGTTCTTTTGAAGGTTGGATGAAAAGAATTACCGTAAATACTGCGCTACAAAAATACAGAAAGCAAGAATATCTTAATGTAGTAACAGATAATACAGAAGAAGAAGTTACCGTAGATAACGTTTATGATGACATCAGCTTGCAAACGTTGTTAAGCTACATTCAAGAATTACCTAATAAATACCGCGCTACATTCAATTTATATGTAATGGACGGCTACACGCATAAAGAAATTAGTGAATTGTTAGGCACTACCATTGGTACCTCAAAATCTAATCTTGCTAGGGCACGCGCATTATTAAAAGAAAAAATAGAAACTAAGATCACGCAATCAATTGTAAGTATCTTAATTATAATATCAACACACTTTTTATAATCCTCGTGATTATAGACAGAAACAGTACTAGATGCAGAAGAAGAATATAGACGAATTTTTCCGAGATAAACTTTCGGACTTCAAGCAAACACCAAACAATAAAGTTTGGCGTGCGATTGATGCGTCATTGGACAAAAGGAAAAAGAGAAGGGTCATACCATTTTGGTGGTCGTTTGGAGGTATTGCTGCCGCTATAATGATTGGTTTATTTGTATTTAATCCGTTTACACAAGAACACACTAACAATAAAATTCTGGTGGACACTGAAAATGAATCAGAAGTAATTAATGATATTGAACCAACTACCAAAACTGGGATTTTTATTGACTCTATAGACACTACTGCTAATGCTGTAGTTGAACAAAATATAGTTAGTGACAGCGAAGCGAACAGTGCTAAAAATAACGCACTGAACAATCAGGAAGAATCTAATAAGATTGTAGCGCCAAAGACTAAAAATAGTTACAACAAGAATATTGAACCTGAGAATAATCCTATAGCTGAAAACAATAAAAATGTTTCAGAGAAAAGTAATTCTACTAACGAGGCTTTACTTGCTGAACATATCCCTTTAAAAGCAGTTGATACTTATAATTCAGAAAACGTATCAAATAAAACGTTGAGCACAGAAGAATCAATAATAACCACAAACAAGGATTCTAAGTCCCATTTAGACTTTAGCCCTAAAGAATTAGAGAGAACAATCGCTGAAAATAGTACTATTGAAGAAGTTCCCGAAGAACTTGAATCGAACAAGAAATCAATTTTTGAGGAAATAGAAGACCAAGAAGAGCTGAAAAAGAAAAAACTAGCTAGTAATAGATGGTCTGCAGGACCAAATGTTGCTCCCGTATATTTTAATGCCATTGGCGAAGGCTCTCCTGTAAATTCCATTTTTAGTCCTAATGCAAAATCAGGAAACGTAAACATGAGTTACGGAGTCTCTGTAGCATACGCAGTTACCAAAAAGTTGACGATACGTTCGGGAATCAATAAAGTTGATTACGGGTATGATACGGAAGACGTATCTTTTTCATCCTCCTCAATTCTTGCTTCTAACACTGGTCAATTAAGTACTATTGACTATGCAGAGACCTCTAACACATTAACGATTTCGAGTAAAATAGTTACATCAGACAAATTTAGCACCATGAGCTCAGCGTTAGATGTTACTGCAAAAAGTCCATCAAGAGATGGCTACATGTCGCAACAGTTCGGTTATCTTGAATTACCTGTTGAATTAAATTACGCGCTTATAGATAAAAAATTCGGCGTTAACCTTATTGGTGGTGTTAGTTCTTTATTTTTAATTGACAATGCAGTATCCTTGACTTCTGGTGAACTGACCACTGAAATAGGAGAGGCTAATAATATTAACGACCTAAATTTTAGCGCCAACATGGGGCTAGGTCTTAATTACAATTTTTCACAAAAGGTGCGGTTTAACTTTGAGCCTATTTTTAAATACCAACTGAATACCTTTTCTGATGTAAACGGTACTTTTAGACCTTATTCTGTTGGGGTTTACAGTGGACTAACCTTTAAGTTCTAAACCAAACTAGTTACAATAAATATGCAGGTCTAACTATTCTTAACCAAATCATTAAGTATCGTTTCCCTAACGCTTGTTCTTAGCTCTGCCGTATCTTCTGGTCGTATTGAATGTGTTTCAACAAATGAATGTACTCTAGCCCTGCACTTACCTGGTCCTCCACTTAAAAATGTAAAAGAGAATCGTTTTTTATTATCATAAAAAGTCATGGGTACTACTGGTATTTTATGAGCAATAGCCATTTTAAAAGCACCATCTTTAAATTTATCTAATAATATATGTTCTTCGGGCACACCACCTTCAGGAAAAATACAGATACTCAAACCCTGCTGCAGTCTTCTTTGCGCCCGTCTATATACACCAGTTCTACTTTGTGTATTGTCTCTATCTACCATTATACATACACGTTTATAGAAAAATCCAAATAAAGGAATTTTAACCAATTCTTTCTTGCCAACAAATACAAAAGGGTTTCTACTAACCACAAGCATCAGCATAATATCTAACATACTTGTATGGTTCGCCACCAACATATAACTCTTCTTTTTAACCAATCGTTGGTCATATTTCACTCTAGGAAAGCAAAACATACCATACAGTATAAATCTTGCCCATAGGTTTCTTGCCATCCAGAAAAACTGAGGATACCAAGCCTCCCTTGAGGCAAAAAGGACAAGAAATGGGAAAAAGAGTAGAATAGGAATGGCCACTAGAATATAAAACCAAATACGGTATATCGTTTGACCGGTTTGTTTAACCAATTTAAGCATAAATCAAAAGTAGTTATTTAGGATAGTTTTTTTGTATTTGTTTTACCTTTGCTTTCTTATAATAAAGAAAATGGCAAGAATTTTAACAGGCATACAAAGTACAGGGACTCCGCATTTAGGAAATATTTTAGGAGCGATTAAGCCAGCAATAGAAATGGCAAATAATCCGGCTAACGAATCTTTTCTTTTTATTGCAGACATGCATTCATTAACACAGATTAAAAATGGCGCAGAATTACGTCATAATACCTATGCTGTTGCTGCAACTTGGCTTGCCTTTGGATTGGATATTGAAAATACCGTTTTTTATAGACAAAGCGATGTACCGCAAACGGCAGAACTAGCTTGGTATTTAAGCTGTTTTTTTCCGTACCAACGTTTAACGCTTGCGCATTCTTTTAAAGATAAAGCTGATAGGTTAGAGGATGTAAATGCCGGACTCTTCAGCTACCCGATGTTAATGGCTGCAGATATTCTATTGTATGATGCCAACATTGTACCTGTAGGCAAAGATCAAATGCAACATATAGAAATGACACGCGATGTTGCTTCTCGTTTTCATGCACAGTTAGGTGAAACTTTTATTTTACCAGAAGGAAAGGTTCAAGAAGAAACCATGTACATACCAGGTACAGATGGTGCAAAAATGAGTAAGAGCAAGGGTAATTTAATCAGTCTTTTTCAGACGGATAAAAAATTACGTAAGCAGATTATGGGAATACAAACGGATAGCACTCCAATGGAAGAATCAAAAGATCCTACTAATGATAATGTATTCGCTTTATATAAAATTCTAGCTAGCCAGCCTCAAATTGAAGAAATGAGCGCCAACTACCTAGCCGGGAATTATGGGTATGGTCATGCCAAACAAGCGCTTTATGAAGTAATTGTAAATAAGTTTGAAGAGCCTCGTGAGAAGTTTGAATACTACATGAATAACCTAAACGAGATAGATGATGCTTTGGCTCTAGGTGCAGAAAAAGCAAGAAAAGTAGCTGACGGAGTACTAGGAAGAGTTCGTGAAAAGCTGGGTTATTAATTTCTAGCCTTTAAATACCACAAATATCAAAAACCGACCAGGTGGTCGGTTTTTTGTTTTAATTTATACTGAGTTCGTGGCAAATTTTCCGATATGAAAAGGCATTTTACCGATAAAGCGATTATTTATATCATTTTGTACTTTGAATATTGAAATTACAAACCAAATGGTTTGTAAAATTTTTAAATAGCCTCAAACAATTTACCTGGCAAAGGTCGTATTACACCTTTCATTTCCATAGTCAACAAGGTAGAAGACGTTCTATAAATAGGCAGTTTACAATCTAAGGCGATACTGTCCAAAATCTGCTTCCCGTTATTCTGTAAATAGGTGTAAATACTTTGTTCAACCTCATCTAATTCAATAAAAAGCTGTCTTTGAATGGTCTTATTTTGTTTTTCTGCTATATCCCAATCTAACAAATAAATTAAATCTGCCGCCGATGTCATTACATGAGCCTTTTGTTGCTTGATCAAGTTATTACAGCCCAGACTGTACTTATCCGTAGTTCTACCAGGTACAGCAAAAACATCTCTGTTATAACTATTCGCAATATCAGCGGTTACTAAACTCCCGCCTTTTTCAGCAGATTCAACAACAACCGTAGCTTCACTTACACCAGCAATAATTCGGTTTCGTTTCAAAAAATTTTCGCGTTCCGGATTACTAGTACTCCAGAATTCGGTGTAGAAGCCGCCATTCTTTAAAACATCAGCTTGATACTTAGCATGCACTTTTGGGTAAATTTGGTTTAATCCGTGTGCTAAGCATCCTACGGTTTGCAAACCATGTTTTATAGCTTCACGCTGAATGCAAATATCTACTCCGTACGCAAAACCACTAATTATAACTGGGTTCAACGGAGCTATTTCTTCAATAAACTGTTCACAAAAAGCAGTACCGTAGCTCGTAATATTACGAGTGCCAACAACACTAATCAATTTACGATCCTGCAAATCAATATTTCCTTTCTGAAATAAAAGAATAGGCCCGTCTATACAATGTTTTAAATATTTAGGATAATCTTCATCTAGAAAGTAGGTACAACTGATATCGTTTTTGAGTACATAGTTATATTCTGCCTCTGCAGCTTCTAAATGCTCTAAGTCAAATAAATGTCTGATTGTATGGGTACCGATACCATCAATTTTTAAAAGATTTTGCTTTTTATCTTCGAAAATTGCGGATGGATTCCCACAATGTGAAATTAATTTCTTCGAGAGGATATCTCCGATATTTGGAACATGTTGTAACCGAAGTATTGCAACAAGTTCATCAGCAGTATGTTGTGTAGTTTTCATTTCTTGTTCACAAATAAGCGAAAAAAATATGTTAATAAAAAGTTACCGAAGGTGTTTTTATACCTCATTATTTTCTTCATATTTGTGATCCGATGGTTTTAGAACACTATATAAGCGATTTACTTTATAGGTACAACTGTGTTGTTGTTCCTGGATTTGGAGCATTCCTTACCCAAAAAAATTCTGCCAAAATAAACGTGGTTACCAATACGTTTAGTGCACCAAATAAATCTATTGTTTTCAATAGACAACTCATCTCTAATGATGGGCTTTTGGTTTCTTATGTATCAAGTGCAGAGAAGGTTTCTTATGAAACAGCATTGGTTGAAATTGAAAAACAAGTGAAAATATGGCAAGAAGTTTTGATTCAAGAAACTTCTTTAAACCTTAAGAATATAGGTTCTTTAGCAAGAAACCAGGAAGATAAAATATTGTTTCAGCCTGCTAATGAAACAAACTATTTAACCTCTTCATTCGGTCTTTCTAATTTTAACTCTATACCAGTAACTAGAGAAGTTCTAAAAGAAGAGATTGTAGAAATAGAAGAAAAAATACCGTTCGTTATTAGTCCTGAACGTAGAGAAACTAAAGGTTTTAGACCTTATTTAAAATATGCTGCTATTCTAATGTTAGCATTTTCTACAGGCATAACCGGTTATCGTGCATACCAACAAAAAAATACAAACGAGCAAGTTGCAAGACAAGATGCTGAAGAATTTGTAAACAAACAAATACAAGAAGCGACCTTCTTTGACTTATCGCCATTAGAATTACCAACGGTTACCGTTGAAGCTACTACAACTTCAACAGCAAAACCAGTCATCAACAAAGATGAGGCAACACACTTTATTGTTGCCGGTGCTTTTAGGGTTAGAGGTAATGCCGATAGAAAAATTGAACAGCTTAAAGCAAACGGATTTAATGCCGGCTATTATGGCACGAATGCTTACGGACTTCACATGGTAACATTTGATAGTTACACCAATGCAAACGATGCTTTAAAAGCATTGCGTGAAATTAAACGTACGCAGTCTAAAGATGCTTGGTTATTAACCGAAAAATAAACCTACACACATTTTATTAGTACCCTTGATGCCCGTATCTTTGCGCAAAATTTCTAATTAATGGAAGCAAAGACTCCTGCTGCATCTCGTACTACAATGACCGATTTGGTTCTCCCAAGTGAGACCAACGCACTTCAAAATTTATTTGGGGGCGAACTATTGGCCCGTATGGACCGCGCAGCTAGTATTGCTGCCGGTAGACATAGCCGCAGAATTACCGTAACCGCATCTGTAAACCACGTGGCTTTCAACTTAGCAATTCCGCTAGGTAGTGTAGTTACTGTCGAAGCAGCTGTTTCTAGAGCCTATAACACCTCTATGGAAGTCTATATAGATGTTTGGATAGAAGACCGCTACAGCGGCAAGAGCACTAAGGCAAATGAAGCTATCTATACCTTTGTTGCCGTTGATGAAACAGGTACACCAACTGAAGTTCCTGAACTAACGCCTGAGACTGCATTAGAAATTAGTCGTTTTGAAGGTGCATTACGTAGAAAACAGTTAAGTCTTGTATTGGCAGGTAAAATGAAGCCTGATGACGCTACCGAACTTAAAGCATTGTTTACGAAGTAAATGGCTCTGTTTTATTTTTATAATTTCGTAAGTTAGTACAGTTTTTGTTTGTTGTAATTGACAAAGAAAGTTTTAAATTAGTGTATTCACTCAATTTATATTTTCACTTTAAGTTGAATTATGCAAAGTCCAATTTCTCGTACAAACTAATAAAAACAAAATTATAATGAAAGACGGGATTATAAACTGGAATCTTGACCCCGAAATCTTTACGTTATTCAACACTTTCCCTATTAGGTACTATAGTCTCTCTTGGGCTCTAGGCTGCGCTCTTTGTTTTTTAATTGTCAAGCAGATTTATCGAAAAGAGAATATCCCTCTTGAAAATTTAGAACAACTGACAATGTATATAATTGTAGGAGCATTTTTGGGAGCGCGTCTTGGGCATTGCTTTTTCTATGAGCCACAATACTACTTTCAAAATCCACTTGAAATTTTATTGCCAAGTTGGAGAGTCATTCGAATTTACCGGATTTCAAGGACTTGCAAGCCATGGTGGATTAATAGGAATCGTAACAGCAATACTCTTATATGCCAGAAAAAGTAAAACAAATGTTTTTTGGATAATGGACAGAGTAGCCCTTGGCACCTCTGTTACTGCTGCTTGTATTCGAATCGGAAACTTTATGAACTCAGAAGTATACGGTAAGCCTACAAATGGAAACTGGGGCGTAATTTTCGAAAGAGACGACCTCATTCCAAGACATCCCACGCAACTATATGAAGCAGCAGCATACTTGCTGATTTTTGTCACGCTTTTGTTCATCTATAAATCCAATAAAATAAAAAGACAAAATGGGCTTATGGTTGGTGCGCTTTTTATTTTAATGTTTTTTGCTCGATTTATCATTGAATTTGTCAAAGAGAATCAAGTTGAATTTGAAGATTCTCTATCTTTAAATATGGGTCAAATTCTGAGTATTCCACTTATTATTTTAGGAATAGCTATTATTTTCTTCAGTAAAAAATCAAAAAATATTTATTCTTAATAATATTTTGATTAAACGAGTAAAGTGAACAATTTTATAAAAAAGTTACACTTATAGTTTATAGTTTTTTTGAGCTAAACTACGCCAAACGTTGAAAATATTATAATCCATGAAAAAATACATAGGATTCATTTTAGTCCTTTTCACTTTACTTTCCTGTAAAAACACAAATAAAAAGAAACAGGAAACGCTAATAAAAACCGAATATCAAGAAATAACCAATAAAGACTACGAGCTAATTAAACCTACAGAGAATGCAAAAAAGGTTTTAGTTCTTTTTCCTGGATTCCCTCATAACGCAGGAGACACAAAAAGAGAGTTTACAATTCTGACGTACGCAAAAGAAAATAAGATCGCAGTTATTTACATGAACTACAATCAAAAATTGTGGCTTGAAGAAAATGAAAAGATTGCTCTGGCAGAGCAACTACAAAGCATATTAAAAGAAAACAAATTGCCTTCAAATGATGTTTATATCGGCGGATATTCAAGTGGCGGAAATGTTTCTTTATTGATTGGTTCATTTCTAAGTCAAAATAATCACTTTAAACTAGTGCCCAAAGGAGTTTTTATTATAGACTCACCTATTGACTTGGTTGCACTTTATAAGAGTTCCAAAAAGAATCTAAAACGAAATTTTTCTAAGGTATCCATTACAGAAAGCACCTGGATAATTAAAAATTTTGAAAATCAATTAGGAAATCTAGAAGATGAATACTTAAAATATCAGAGACTTGCTTCCTATACGTCTGAAACAAGTAACATCGATAACCTAAAAGGCTTGAAAAATACCAAAATTCGACTTTATACAGAACCAGACACACTTTGGTGGAAAAAGAATAGAATGGCTGATTATGACCAATTGAACAGTTACTACATAAAAAGCCTTTCTGAAGACCTAAGAAAATTAGGGTTTAAACGAGTAGAATATATCTCAACAGAGAATATGGGATATCGAGCTAACGGAGAAAGACATCCGCATAGTTGGTCTATAATTGACAAAAAAGAAATCATCAACTGGATAATGGAATAGATTCTCACTATACATTACTAAACCACCTCTCTGTACAAATCTTTTTCTAATTCAGACTGTTCTAAATCAACTTCAAAAGAAAGGTCCATTTCAATTTTGTTTACATTATTCCAAATATAAAGTGCAGCCAGACCAATGCTTCCTATTATGAAAAAGGAGATGGAATATGCAATTAGTCCACCGTAGGCTAAAGTCAAGCATATAGCTAAGAAAGCAACAAATACCACAATTGGCTTTAGAGACCAGTTTAAATTAAAACTTGGTGATTTAGCATTCTTCTCTAATTTATTTTGAGTAGACTCTGAATTTAAAGTGATTGTGTTGCTCATAATAGTTCCTTTTTACTAATTAATACAGTAAAATTCGGAAAAATTAATCAACCAACACTCACATAATAACATGAAAATCAATATGATAACTTAGAATTAAAGAAATCATATTATTTAAATAACAGAAAAATAGTATTGATAAAATTAGCTGCTAAAAATTGAAGTTATCGGGATCAGGACCTGAACGTTCTCCTGTTTCCAAGCCATCTAGAAAAGTAATATCAGCATCAGACAGCTCAAAATCAAAAATATCAGCATTAGATGCAATACGTTTTGCATGAACAGACTTTGGGATAGCAACAACACCTTTTTGAAGGTTGTAGCGTAAAATAATCTGTGCAACACTCTTATTATACTTACTGGCTAAATCTGCACAAATATCCAACTCAAAAACCTTACCCTGCATAAAAGGAGACCAAGACTCGTATTGAATTCCGTTCGAAGTACAAAAATCGATTAGTTCTTGCTGCACCAAGTACGGATGAAACTCCATTTGGTTGACCATAGGTACCACGGTACATTCGCTCATCAGATCTTCTAAGTGATGTTTTAGAAAATTACTAACTCCTATAGCCCTAATTTTCTTTTGAGCATACAGATGCTCTAAAGCTCTCCAAGTATCTTTGTACTTATCTGCAACTGGCCAATGAATAAGGTATAAATCTAGGTAGTCGACACCCAAACGTTTTAAACTCGCATCAAAAGCTTTTAGTGTTTCATCATATCCTTGGTCAGCATTCCAAACTTTGGTCACCAAAAATATTTCACTTCTATCTATTCCGCTTTCGCGTATACCTTGCCCTACACCTTCTTCATTTTTATAGGCTGCCGCAGTATCAATATGTCGATACCCTAATTGAAGCGCACTCTTTACCGCATCTACAACTTCTTGGTCATTATCTGATTGATAGGTTCCCAAACCTAAGTACGGCATCTTTACCCCGTTACGTAATTCAAAGCTTCCTTTAATATCTGATATAGTGTGTTGTTGACTCATGATTATAAAGTTTTAAAGACGATACACCCAATCTTCTGGGTTAAGACGAGAGGTATCTTGGTATAGGTAGAATTTTAATCGGGTTTGACCATTGTTCTTATTGGTGTAAACAACACCAAGCTCTTCTTTACTAGTTACTTTATCCCCTTTTTTTACATATAGCTCAGAAAGGTTGTAATAAGTACTAATAAAATTACCATGTTTAATCTGAACACCTTTATTACCACCTGGTACAGCCAAAATAGCAATTACCTCACCTTCAAAAATGGCACGTGCTTTAGAACCCTCATCAGTTGCAATGATTACACCATTGCTTTGGTGTTTAATTCCTGGATAAACAGGATCAGCATAGACTCCGAATCCTTGACTTTTAATTCCCTTTTCAACTGGCCAAATCAATTTACCTTTATTTGCAGAAAAGTTATTTGCAATAACCGTAGCTTCGGGAGTTAACACAAATTTGCTTGAATTTTTGGTAGTACTTCCCGTTTTTTTATTGGATGCCGCAATAGCACTTCTAATCAGCTTTTCAATTTGCTGATCTATTTTTCTAGATTCCTTCTTCTTCTTATCAATAGCACTAGTATACTTACTCTCGTTTTTACGAATAGTACCTAATAATGCTTTTTGAGTCTGTATTTCAGCAAATAATTGATTTTTTGCTTTTTTGTTTTGAGCCAACAAAACCTCTTTAACTTTACGCTCTTCGTTCAAATCTGAATTTAACCGTGAAAGCTCTTCTGTTTTAGCTAATATTTGAGCTCCTTGCTCTTTTCTATAGTCAGTATATTGCTTCATATACTGAAGTCTTTTAAATGCCTGAAAAAAGCTTTCTGACGACAACAAAAACATTAATCTATTTTGTTTTGATTTGTTCTGATATGACTTCTGTATCATTTTAGCATACTCGTCCTTTACTTCTTGCAGTTCGTTCTTTAATTTACCTATATTTCTAATATTGGTATTGATCTGCCTGTTCAACAAGTTAGATTGTTGATTGGTAACTCGAATTAATTGTTGACGTACAGTAATCTTTTTATCCAATGCTTCCATCTGATCCAGAACATTCCCTTTTTCCTTTTTCTCGGCAAAAAGTAATCTGTTGATATCCCGTATTTCAGTCTGCAGTTGCTCACGTTTTTCCTCTAAAGCTTTTTGCTCACTGGTTTGCGCAAAGGCGGATACCGCAGTGAACAGCACTAAAAGAAAAAGACCATATTTTAATTTGAATAACATCTGCTTACAACTCTATTTCATTAAACCCTTTTGGTATTGAATATGGAAAGTTAACTTTTCCGTTCAATTCTAAATTTTTAAACTCCAGGTCAATCGTATTCATCTTATCCTTACTTATAGCCTTTACCATAATCTCATTGGGCAAAACTTCTTTATCTATACTTTGATAATTTTTATAGGTAATTTCTAACAAACGTTTGTCTGCAGGTTGGGATAATTGCTGCAAAGCCATTTTAAAATTTTTAGGCTCTATTTGAAACAAGGTTTTGTACAAAGTACCTTGCTGCTTTGGAGTAAGCCTATAATTATCTTCAGATATACCAATATCATATTTCTCATCTCTTAAATCTACTATTGCCTGACCGGTTAGTAAATTTTGTAGAATAGAAAAATCTACCTCGGTCCCAAGCAAATCACTTAAATATGAAAAATCACCATCAAAATATTCGTTTTGTAATTTGTTATAAAACGACACTCTATTTGGCGTGATGTATGCCTTTACAATACCTAATGGAGCACTCATCCAAATGGCTTTGTCTTTTTCCATTCGTAAGCTAACCGAAACACCTTGAGAAGATTCGCCATCGGAATAATTAATTTTAACCCTACCCGCTAAGGTCTTAAATCCAGCTTCGTTTTGGTAATGTGCTTTTATCACCGATTTAGACGACAATTTTGCATCTACTGTACCACCAGAAATCACCTTTGTACTTTTACAAGACGCCATAAAAACTACCGCGACCAATAGTAAAACATATTTTATCTTCATTATATTCAAAAACTTCGTCATTTAAAATCCTGATTTAATTTTACTAAGGTACATATTTGCTTTAGACGTATTATTTGTCGCCGTATATGCATTTACCAATTCTTTATAAATAACATTTTCTAAGTTAGCATCATCAACTATGTAGTCTAATGCCGTCTCTAGAATTTCAATAGCATCTTTATATTTCAGCGCTTTATTTAAAGATGCTCCGTTGGCATAATAGAAATAAGGCTGAGAAGGGAAACGTTCCATTGCCTCTTCGGTTGTTATAAGTAAAATATCATTGTCAGAACCACCAGTAAGCAAGGTTTCAATTTTTGACTTATACCCTTCTAAACCGTTTAAATCTTCAGTAGTTTCTGTTCTCTCTACATTTGCTACAGGTACTACTAATTTTTCTTGTTTAGCAATTGAGTCGTTAATTTTCTGCTCTAAGTACTTTTGTTTTTTTGACGTTTTAATTCCTTTTAAAACAGACTTTGCAGTAACGTAATCTGCGTTTAAAAAATAGATTTCTGCCAAATTACCTCTTAGTTCAAAGTTGTTCCAAGGTAATTCTGCTTTCACCTCTTCTAGTACAGATTTTCTAGCATCAACGACATTAACGAGAGTTTCAGCATACCAGTAATTTTCCGGTTCTCCGTTCAATGCTTCTAAGGCATATTCTTGAGCGAGTATAAATTGCTTATCATACAAATGAAACTTAGCAAGTTCAAAAGTAACTACCGTATTTTGTGGTTGTAGACGTTTACATTCTAAAAAGTAGGTAATGGCACGGTCATAATTTCTTATTCCCATTTGTTTTAATCCCTCGAAAAAATTCTCTTGAAAAGTATCAGAATATTCTTCTAGAAATACTTCAGCACTTTGTTCTACTTCTAATTCTTGATTTTCTTGTGCATAAGACTGCAAGGGCGTATTACAAACACCCACAAGCAAGCCCAAAAAAATCAACTTCTTCATATCTAAAATTTAGAAACTACTTTACGCCGGTACTACCAAATCCACCTTCGCCTCTTTCGGTTTCAGACAGATTATCGACAAGATTCCACTCAGCACGTTCATGCTTAGCAATGACCATTTGAGCAATACGCTCACCGTTTTCAACAACAAAATCTTCACTACCCAGATTTATCAATATCACTCCGACTTCTCCTCTATAATCAGCATCTATCGTGCCAGGGGCATTAAGTACGGTTACTCCTTTTTTAGCGGCGAGACCGCTTCTAGGTCTTACCTGCGCTTCTATACCTACAGGCAACTCCATGAAAAGACCAGTTGGTATAATGGCTCTCCCTAAAGGTTGTAAAGTAACAGCTTCGGTAAGGTTAGCTCTTAAGTCCATACCTGCAGAAGCATTTGTCTCGTAATGCGGTAAGTCGTGATTCGACTTATTTATGATTTTTATGTTCATCTATTTAAATATAATTTTTTTAGATTCTGAAACTCCAATTTATACACCAAGCCTAAAAATAATAGTAATAGCGGTATACCGACGAAAAGATTTCTATCAAAAATGTAAAATGATATTGCAGAAAACAAGATGGATACTACTAAATAAAAGATAATTTTTCTAAAGTTATATGGAATAGGATAATACATACGCCCGAAATAAAACGAAAGCAACATCATGGTGCCATAGGCTAATAAAGTTGCTACCGCTGATGCCATATATCCAAAATACGGAATGAAAATTAGATTGACAATTATAGTCAAAACAGCACCGATCATTGAAATATAAGCTCCGAATTTTGTACGGTCTGTAACTTTATACCAAACCGAAAGATTGTGATAGATACCAAGAAAGAAACTTGCTAATACAATTAAGGGAACAATTGGCATTGCATCCCAATATGCTTCATTTAACACTAAAAATCGCTTTAAAACATCTGCAAAGACAGCAACTGTAAGCAATATTACACTACCCATAACAACGAAGTAATTCGTTATTTGTGCATACGCCTTTTGTGGATGCTTAGTGTCTGAGTGGCTAAAGAAAAATGGCTCAATCCCCATACGAAAGGCCGTAGCAAATAGCGTCATAAAAAGCGCCAATTTATAACATGCAGAATATTTACCCATTTCACTTTTTGCAATATCTACAGGCAACAATTCAGAAAGTAAATACCTATCAAATACCTCATTGATAGTAAATGCTATGCCGGCAACCATAACTGGCATCGCATAACGAACCATTCTTTTCCAAAGATCTTTATCGAATACATAAGGTCTACGAATGTAAACCCTAATCATTAACAATAAAGTAACTCCGCTTGCAAACAGATTTGCAATCAAGATATATGGAATTTCGTAATCAGGCTTATAAAAAGATACTAGAAACCCTTCTGAAGTACCTTCTGCCATCTTAGGTAACAGAATCAAGAAAAATAAAGTAAGACCTAAGTTAAGCGATACGTTAAGTATTTTGACTATTGCGTAACGCATTGGTTTTTCATTTGCTCTAAGCCATGCAAAAGGTATAATTGCCAAGGCATCTAGTGCTAAAATTCCTAACACATAATTCATGAAAGGCAAATCAATATTTAAAGCTAGGGATAATTTTTCCTTAAAAAAGACTCCAATTAGAACCAATAAGGCTGTAGACCCCATAATGGACAATAATGATGTACTAACGACTTTTTTCCTATTTTCAGACTCCTTGTAAAAACGGAAAAAGGCGGTTTCCATTCCGTAGGCCAAAAAAACATTGAAAATGGCAAACCAAGAAAAAATAAGAGTTACCTCTCCATACTTCCCTGGTGCCATTACATCTGTATAAATGGGCACAAGTAAAAACGAAATCATCCTAGGCAAGACAGTTGCCAAGCCATAGATTGCTGTTTGTTTAAAAAGTTTTTTGAGCGGATTCAAGCACTATACATTCAGGCGATAAAAGTACCTATTAAAAGCCTAGTTACAAAGTTAGTTTTTGGGTGCGCCCTTATAAATTAATGGTTGCTTTTGTTTTATGCCATTTACTTTAGCATATTTCATTTCTCCATTTTCATTATAACTTATAACAGCTTCATCTGTATTTAATTTTAAATCTAATGTTTCAGATGATTCAGGATTGTTGTTAGGTATTCTAACTACAATCATCTTTTGATTATCTACCATATTCACCAATGCCTTTACCTGCTTACCACGAAAATAAACTTCATTTAATTCGATATCAGAATTTTCAAGTAATGAAACCGGAATACGTAATTCAGTCCCAGAGCCACTTTCTTCTCGACCGCCAGCATACTGCTGACATGTAGCATTACCAATCTCAAACGGAGTTTCTACTTGTAGTTTTTTCTGCGAGGTGCAACTGGTTAAACAAAGACAGAAAAGTAAAAAGTAACTAAGTACGTATTTCATTAGACCCATATTATTCTTATAAAGATAATAAGTAATATGGGTTTAATAAGTCATTTAACATGGCTATCACAAATTAATGGCTTAGTCCTCCAATTGTAATTGTTTCAATTTTAAGAGTTCACTCTTTGCTTGTTTGTATAAAAACACAGAGAAGACCATTAAAAATACTACTGATGAGCATTGAATATAGGTATAAAATCCGTTTGATAAAGTAGCCTTAAATAAGGGTAATAAAATTATAAACCCAACGGTATAAATTCCAACAGCCAAAGGTGTAACTACGTAATGTGTATATTTTCTAAAACTATAGTAACTGGTTAAATCGCTACGAAAAGTATTTGATTCTTTACTGAAATTAATAGTTCTTAACTTCTTTAAGCTATATAACTCAACAGCTATTCTAACCACTAAACTACAGATCATTAAACCGATGCCAAGCATGAATGTAGCACTCTTATATCCAGAAACATATAGTAGAAACGCAACCAGAATGACAATCGTGATGGTTAATACTATATTTCCTGTTCTTTGTTTTTGCTCTATGAATTTTACACTTTTTAAAAGCGATTGAAATCCGTCTTCGGTGGCAGAAATTGTAGTTTGGTTCTGCCATTTATTCTGTAAATCTTCAAAATTATTCATTATGGACACATTTTGTAAGTTGTTGTTTTATTCTATGTATTCTAGTACGGATGGCTTCATGCTTGATTCCCATTATCTCAGAAATCTCTAGCTGTGGCAATCCTTCTAGCTCCAATAAGATTATAGCTTTATTAGTACTACTTAATTTATTGATGCATTTGTAAAGCTGAACCAACATATCTTCTTTTTCTGTAGCGTTGTCAACAGAATCGCTTACCTGAAGATTATCAATTTGCAGGTTTTTATCCTTTTTACGTTCTCGTCTTATTTCAGCCAGGCATGTATTTACACAAATTCGGTAGATCCAAGTTGAAAGTCCGCTTTCATTTCTAAATCCTTCTAAATTCTGCCAAACCTTAATAAAAGTTTCTTGAGCCAGATCTTTGGCAAGAGACTCGTTACCTACCGTATACCCCATGCACAATCGCATAACTTTAGGGTAGTTTTCCTCATAGATCTGCTGATATGTAATTTCTTTAGACCCCATTAGTCGTTCAACGCATTTTTAAGATTCTCTATAAACCATTGTGGCTGGTCATACATGATAAAGTGAGATGACCCATTAGCAAACTCAATGGTATATTCTTTAAGCGCTTTATATTGTAGGTCATAAGTGGATTTCGCCATTTCTAAACCATAAGGTTCTGTAGCGGCCAGAATAGTAACCGGTGAATTTATCTTAGCCAAATCTTCACGTAAATCTAACTTTAATAAATCGGTATACCCATAGACATAAGTCTCTCGATCCGCCTGAATCATCCAATTTTTAATTATTTCTTGATTCGATTTTTCTTTAGTCATACTATTAGCCATTTGCTGCGCCATAGCTTCAAAATCAGAGTCGCTCATAACTAATAGTTGTTTATTATATGGCGAATCATACACCATGTACTCACTTTTAAAATCGGGCATCATTAAAGCACCTGTTGATGGTAAAGCATCAACAATTATCAGTTCTTTAAATGAATTGCCATCTGCTGCCATCCACAATGCCAAAGCACCACCTAAACTATGACCTAGCAAAACAGGATTCTCTAATTTATTTTGTGAAACATATTCCAAAATACCTTCTTTTACTTTTGGTAACCATGGTTTTTCAATAGCGGGTACATCTCCAAAGCCAGCAAAAGTAAATACATGGCATTCGTAATTCTTTGATAATTCGTTTACGGTCGCATTCCAAACTTCACCAGTACAGGTAAATCCAGGGAATAAGAGTATTGGATCTCCTTCGCCAGTAACTTTTACTTCAAAAGAGTTGTATTGTGCAGTACTAGAAAAGGCAGTAAATAGAAGTAGTCCGAATAGTAATTTTTTAATTCTTTTCATCATAAAAGTTTTTGTTTGTTTGCCCTTTAGATTCAAAAACTAAAAAATGTTACATCCTAAATTGAAAAAAGATATTATTCTGGCTCTACATCCATTCTTTTTATAGCCGTAGATGCTAAAATAAAAGCCGCTAAGAGAAATACTGCCGCCAGAGCATATGGTGCTCCAGGAAAGTAAATTGATGCCTCAGGACGTATAAAATAATAAAACACGGGCGCAAAGATGAATTGCCCAAGTATAGCAGTAATACTAACTAGACCGGTAATTGATCCTTGTAAAATTCCCTGTTCCTTTTCAGATACTTGGTTTGAAATTACGCCTTGCACAGTAGGACCCGCAATACCGCCTAAGGCATACGGAATTAAGAACGCATATAGCATCCACGGTTCTTTGGCGAAAGAAAATAAGAACATACCAACTGTCCAAAGCAGAAATCCGAATGTAATTACCTTTCGTTTTCCAAACTTCTTTACAATCTTACCTACTAAAAACCCTTGTACGATTGCAACTAATAAGCCTACAACCATTAGCGACAATCCTATTTGTTTCGGAGTCCAATCATATCGCTCAATACCATAATAAGACCACGTTGAAGGTAATGCCTGGCCGGCAAGATTTGCCAAGAAGAAAGCAGATATCAATAACAAGATGCCTTTATAATTTCGCAATGCAAACAAAGAAACTCCCGGAATCATTTTTGAAAAATTAATCTGTCTTCTATTCTCTAGAGCTAAAGATTCTGGAACAAAGAAATACCCAAAAAGGAAGTTGGCAAATGTTAAGCCTGCAGCTATGTAAAATGGAAGTCGAATATTGATCTCCCCGAAAAAACCACCAATACCAGGACCGATAATAAATCCCATTCCGAATGCAGCACCTATTAATCCGAAGTTCTTCGCCTTATTTTCTTTGGTACTTACATCTGCGATATAGGCCGAGGCAACAGTAAAACTGGCACCAGTTATTCCCGCTAAGAAACGACCTAGAAATAACCAGGTAATTGTCGGTGCCCAAGCATGTATTAAATAATCTATACTTAAACCCAAAAGCGCTAGAAGTAGAATTGGTCTTCTACCAAATCGATCTGATATTTCACCTAACACGGGTGAAAACAAAAACTGCATACCAGCAAATGCCGTGGTCAGCCACATACCATAGATAATTGCCATGTGATTACCCTCACCCGTTAATTCCATTATCAATTCGGGAATAATAGGTAGAATAATACCGATACCTATTACATCAACAAGAATAGTAATAAAAATAAAAAGTAAGGCGGTTTTATTGGATTTCATGGTCAAAGCAAAAGTCGGACAAAAAAAAGTAATCTTAAAGATATAAAACCAAAAACCCCACTTTTAGGTGGGGTTTTCAATTCAATATATTTTCAAGCTTTGCATGACTTTACTCAACTCAGTCATTAAATACAATAGAAGTATTAGTTATTCAATGCTTCTGCACCACCAACGATTTCTAATATCTCGTTAGTAATAGCTGCTTGTCTTGCTTTGTTATATGTTAATTTTAATTGATCACGCATTTCAGTTGCGTTATCGGTTGCCTTGTGCATTGCAGTCATACGTGCACCATGCTCACTAGCGAATGAATCTCTAATACCTTTATACAATTGTGTCTTTAAAGATTTAGGAATCAATTGTTCAATAATTTCTAATTTAGAAGGTTCAAAAGTATAATCTGCACTTGCAGTTACTTCAACTTCTTCTAATGGAACAATAGGTAAAAATTGTTCTGTCATTACAATTTGAGTAGCTGCATTTTTGAATTTGTTATACACAATTTCAATACGGTCATAAGCCCCTTCAGTGAAAAGGGCCATTAAACTCTCAGCAATATCAGCGACATTATCAAAGGTTAAGTCATCATAAACACCACTATGATTAGCGATAACATTAAAACGTTTCCCTAGAAAATCATTTGCTTTTTTACCTACAGCAACAAAATCTACCGATTTACCAGCGTAAACATTGTCTGCTAGATTAACCGATTGCTTTAAAATATTGGTGTTAAAAGCTCCACAAAGACCTCGGTTAGAAGTAACGGAAACAATTAAAACCTTGTTCACAATACGATTATCGGCATAAACACTACCAGAATCACCTTCTAAACTAGCACTTAAGTTTTGTAGTAGTTCGGTCAGCTTATCTGCATAAGGTCTCATTGCCGTAATAGCATCTTGCGCCTTTTTCAATTTTGCAGCAGATACCATTTTCATAGCACTGGTAATCTGCATCGTTGAAGAAACCGATGAAATCCTATTACGTATCTCCTTTAAATTTGCCATTTTATTCAGTATTTAGTAAGTAGTACAAAGTATTAAGCAATTATAACACTTTGTACCAACTACTCAGTACTCAGTACTTTTTTAGTTCTTATATTTCGCAGAAAGCTCCTTACAAACAGAAGTCAATGTATCGGTAACCTCATCAGTTAATTTACCAGACTTCAATGTATCAAGAACACCTCTATGCTTAGCGTTCAAAAACTCTAAGTAATCACGTTCGAATTCTTTTACTTTCTCTACAGGCACATCTCTTAACAAGTTTTTAGAACCAGCATAGATAATTGCAACCTGATCTTCAACAGTATAAGGATCGTTTTGTGCTTGCTTTAATATTTCAACGTTTCTACGTCCTTTTTCAATAACGTTCAACGTAGCTGCATCTAAATCTGAACCGAATTTAGCAAACGCTTCCAATTCACGGAACTGTGCTTGATCCAATTTCAATGTACCTGCAACTTTCTTCATTGATTTAATCTGAGCGTTACCACCAACACGAGATACAGAAATACCTACGTTAATTGCCGGTCTTACACCTTGGTTGAATAAATCTTGCTCTAAGAATATCTGTCCGTCAGTAATAGAAATTACGTTCGTTGGGATATAAGCAGAAACGTCACCCGCTTGTGTTTCAATAATAGGTAATGCTGTTAAAGAACCGCCACCTTTTACCATTGGCTTTAATACCTCTGGCAAATCGTTCATTTCTTTTGCAATATCATCATCATTGATAACTTTTGCTGCACGCTCTAATAATCTAGAGTGTAGGTAGAAAACATCACCTGGGTAAGCCTCACGTCCTGGTGGTCTTCTTAACAAAAGAGACACCTCACGGTAAGCAACCGCTTGTTTAGATAAATCATCATATATAATTAATGCAGGACGACCTGTATCACGGAAGTATTCACCAATAGATGCTCCAGTAAATGGTGCATATACTTGCATTGGAGCTGGATCAGATGCATTAGCAGCTACAATAGTAGTATATGCCATTGCTCCTTTATCTTCCAATACTTGTGCGATACCGGCAACAGTAGATGCTTTCTGACCTATGGCAACATAGATACAGTAAACAGGCTCACCAGCATCATAAAATTCTTTTTGGTTCAAAATGGTATCGATACAAACTGTAGTCTTACCAGTTTGACGGTCACCAATAACAAGTTCTCTTTGTCCTCTACCAACTGGGATCATCGCATCAATTGCTTTAATACCAGATTGCATTGGCTCAGTTACAGGCTCTCTGTAGATTACCCCTGGAGCTTTACGCTCTAATGGCATCTCATAAGTATCACCGGCAATAGGTCCTTTACCATCGATAGGGTTACCTAAAGTATCCACTACACGACCAACAATACCTTCACCAACTTTTACAGAAGCAATACGTTGCGTACGTTTTACGGTATCACCCTCACCAACTGATTTAGAAGGTCCTAAAAGAACCACACCAACGTTGTCTTCTTCAAGGTTCAAAACGATACCTTCAAGTCCGCCTTCGAACTCAACTAATTCTCCGTATTGAGCATTAGCTAATCCGTAGATTCTTGCGATACCATCACCTACCGTTAATACAGTACCTACTTCGTCTAAAGTAGCGGTAGCATCAAATCCTGATAATTGTTTCTTTAAAATTGCTGATACTTCAGCGGCTTTTACTCCTGCCATTTTTAATTAGATATAAGATATTAGGCGATGAATGTAACCATCCGAAGCCCTATATAGTTATTATAGACTATTTGAAAATTCTCTTTTTAAATTATTAAGCTTGTTGCTTACGCTAGCATCATACTGTAAATCTCCAACTCTTAAGATGAAACCTCCAATAATACTTTCGTCAACTTTACTTTCAATGGTAACCTCATTACCGGTAAGCGCAGCAACTTTCTTTAATATTTTTTTCTCCATTGCAGCATCTAAAGGTACAGCAGTTGTAACATACGCTACATCTTTACCCTTTAATTGCTCATTGATGATAATGTATTTTAAGGCAACTTCGTTTAGCATCCCTAAACGTTTGTTGTCTACCAACATATTAATAGCACCTTCTGTAATAGAATGACTGCCCTTAAAAATTTCAAGTAAGGCATTCTTTTTCATAGTACCAGAAACAACCGGACTAGCCAATACATCTCTAAGTTCTTTACTACCTGAAATAGTAGCGGCGATTGAACGCATATCTTTCTCAACAGCATCCAAGGCTTTGTTTTCCTTGGCCATATCCAATATTGCCTTTGCGTAACGTAATGCAGCTCTAGATTCGCTCATTATTTCTTTTAGTTAAGTTTTATATCGCTCAACATTGAATCAACCAATTTCAATTGCTTGTCATTGCTAGATAAATCTTCTTTCAATACTTTTTCTGCTATAGCTACAGACAATTCTGCAACCTGGCTCTTAATATCAGCAACAGCAGCTTTTTTCTCGCTTTCGATTGCAGCTTGTGCCTGCTTCAACATTTTGTCGCCTTCTAGCTTAGCTTGCTCTTTAGAGTCAGAAATCATTTTTTCTTTAATCTCACGAGCTTCTTTCAACATCCCCTCACGTTCAGCACGTGCTTCTTGAAGCATCTTCTCATTATCAGCTTGTAAGTTCTGCATATCGGTACGTGCTTTATCAGCAGCAGCCAATGCTTCTTCTATACCAGCTTCTCTTTCGTTCAACGAATTCAAAATTGGTTTCCAAGCAAATTTTACCATTAAGAAAATTAATGCCAATAATAATATTGTTTGAACAACAAACAAACCTGGTGAAAAATCGTTCAATAAAACTTCCATATCCTAATCTTTAAAATCTAAATCAATAATTAAAAAAACATTTCCTGTAACCAACCGTTACAGGAAGATGTCTTTGGGTTTTCGTGTTCTTATTTTCCTAAGAACAAAGCACCGAATGCTAAACCTTCTAAAAGTGCAGCTACGATAATCATCGCAGTTTGAATTTTTCCTGCCGCTTCTGGTTGACGAGCAATACCTTCCATTGCTTTACCACCGATTTGACCAAGACCTAGACCTGCTCCGATAACGATTAAACCTGCTCCAATTAAATTGTAAGTTACCATACTAATTGATTTATATAATTAAATTAAAAAAACTCTTGTTAAATAAAATCTCCTCTTACATCCTCAGCATCTGCCACTTCATGACCATGAGAATCATGCTCGTGCTCGTGATCATGTTCTGCAACCGCCATACCTATAAATAAGGCTGAAAGCGCAGTAAAAATATATGCCTGTAAAAAGGCAACCAACACCTCAATAAGGGTGATGAAAAATGATAAAACCAAAGATAAGCCTGTTGCACCCACAACACCTAAACTCTTTTTAAGTGTAAACATGATCGCAATTAAACTCATTACTACAATATGCCCTGCAGATATGTTCGCAAACAAACGAACTAATAAAGAGAAAGGCTTAATGATAAATGCACCAGCTAATTCTATAATAGCCAAAATAGGCTTCACGAAAACAGGTACACCTGGCATCCACAAAATGTGCATCCAATAATCTTTATTTCCACTAACTGTATAGATTACCAAAGTAAATATTGCTAAACAAGCTGTTACCGCAATTTGACCCGTCACATTAAATCCGAATGGCGTAAGTCCCATTAAGTTTAGTATCCATATAAAGAAGAATACTGTTAAAAGGTATCCTGTAAATTTTCTGTAATGCTTTTCGCCAATATTAGGTCTTGCAATCTCATCTCTTACATAAAGTACTAAAGGCTCTAACACTCTACCAAAACCAGTAGGTATTTTTTTCTTTCCGTATTGTTTCGCCAATGATGAAAAGGCCAGTAACATAAGCAACCCTACTAACAACACACCAACAACACTTTTGGTAATTGAGAAATCTAATGCTTTATGAGCGTTCGTTGCATGGTGCTCTTCATCAAAACTAACTGATGTTGCTCCATTATCTAACTCATATATTTTACTGTGAAGTTTTACAAATTTAGAACCATTTCTTTCAACTATAACCTGCCCATTATCGTCATGATGAAATTCTGATGACATGAAAGTTGCCAAGCCATTGTTCGACCAAAGAATTACAGGAAGTGGAAAACCAATGTGCTTTCTTTCGCCTGCATCATTAGAATATGAGAACAAATGAAAATCGTGAGAGTCTTTAAGGTGATGTAAAATATACTCATCTACCTGTTCCTTAGTACTAACTGTACCTTCTGGTTCGGTATCAGATATAGCGAAACTTTGCAATGAAAAACAAAGTATTAGAAGTTGTAATAAGGTTTTAATCGTATTTGAAACTTGCATCATTAGTTCTTTATCAAAAAATTTAGCTCCTAGAAATTTTGCGCAAAAGTAGTTAATTATTGCATAATCTACCCAATTTTAAAGCTTTAAAATTTAGAGTCTTTTTTTGCGCATAATTTTCGAAATAAAAAACACTTCTAGAAACAAAAAAATAATCACCGGTATAAGTAGCGCACCCCTATATATTTGAGGCATAATCAGTTCACCTAACAAGTATGGATAAAACAATATCGCGAAAACCATAATCTTAAAAACCAGAACACCCATATACATAAAACCCAATTGTTCAAAAAATGAATTGTTTTTTGAGGCAATTAAGAATATGACGACCAATGTTAAAGAAAACAAGAAGTGAAAAGTGTATGCCTTGATCAAAAGCGGACCAAAATAAGTCGGTGCAGTCGATAGGACCAAATCTTGCAGAAAATAAGAAGTCGCGCCCACAACAGTGAACACGACTATATATAAAATGATATTTTTTAGCAACGTTTATTTATTTAACGCCATAACTTTTTTTATGGCTAAATAGATAGACAAAAATACAGCAAGTAAAGTAAATGTGTCTTCTAAAAACGTTTTTTCAAATTTTTGATCCAACCACTCCCCTAAAAGATTACCTAAGAATATAGTGACACCCATTTGTATGGCGACACCAGATAAGCTTGCGGCATTTCTTAAAAGCTCAGAATTATCATTACGAGGCTTTTGCGGCTCCATTATTAGAAGATTTTAAACCTGCAGCACCTTTACCGCCACCCATAGTACAAGAAGCATTAAACGTAGCACCTGGTTCAACAGCTAATTTATTTACAGATACGGTACCTTCTATTACTGCAGATGATTTTAAAGATAATAAGTCAGACACTAAAAGTTCGCCATTAAAGCTGCCTTCTATATCTGCATTTACACATTCTACTTTACCATGAATGTAACCATCTTTACCGATTACAACTTTACCTGAAGTTTTTACATTACCATCTAGCTTACCATCTATACGAAAATCTGCTTCAGATATAATATCTCCTTTAATCTTAGTATTCTTCTCTATTCTGTTAGGTTGACCTCCTACTTCATTCATAGTTCTAGGTTTTTGTTTGTCTGAAAACATTGTTCACGGTTTTGGGGTTAAAAGCGTATTTCTATAATCGATAATATTCTTGTGTACTTGAATAATCTTATAGTTCTCCGATAAAACTACAAAATTCTCATCAGCAACGAGGTAATCCTTATTGTTTTTTAGTAGCTCGGCATACCCAAGGGCAAAATCTTTAGATTTAAATCCGTGTACTACTACAAATTGGTCTTCTAGGTTATAAATATCTCTAGAAACTATATTTTTATATCTAAGATCTACGATAGATTGCTCTAACAATTCTATCAACTTTAAAGCCTGTTCAGTATTACTTCTTTTGAACGGAAAAACTACTTTCCAGTTCGATGTTCCTTTTGAATCTGTCTCAGGAGAAAACTCTTTTGGCTCTAACTTAGGAAGCTGCTCTGCAATCATCTGTTCAGCTTTTTTACCTTCCGGGTTATTAGGATACGTCAGCGCCACATAATTCAATGCTTCTTTAAAAGGTTCAAAACCTTGAAGTCTACCAATTGCGTTAGCCTTCAGCATTTCAAATTTTGGTACTATAGGATCACCAGTAAATCTATTAATGTTTTGCTCTGCACTTGTAATTACCTGTAAATACTGTTGCTCTTTATATTGTTTGAATAAACTCTCATAGCGCTTCTCTGGACTATCGGAACTATCTGCCAATACCGCTTGCGGATTCAATAGAATCTCAGCATATCTAGAGTCGGCATGGTTGGCAATAATGTCTGCCTTCATAGTCTCTTTCAAAGGACTATCAACTTCTTCGTATATCTTATATAAATTATATTTTGAGGGAAGAATCAATCGCTCTTCGGCATTAGATGCCAATACATCTTCTAATTTAGCAGCTGCCAAAAGATTCTCGTTAAACTTCTCTTTATATATCAATCCTAATTGATAGTTCGCAAAATTACGTTCTGTTTTTAAGCTATCAATAACAGCAACATCTGTTGGCAAACGATCCATGTAAAAGTCTAATGAGAATTTCTCATCTTCACTAACTACATTTAAACTATCGTTAGCACTTGTTGCATCTTGTAAAGCAACATTTTCAGTATTGATTAACGATTTGTCTGACCAACGCCAATCATCGGTTAATTCTCTATTACCCCAACGATTCTTAAAATCGTTTTGACCGTAACCTAAACTGGTTATATTATAGAAATAGAATTTACCTTTGTTTTCTTTACCGCCTTTACTATTGCTAAATGCAGCAAAACCATCGGTAATTCTTTCTTTTTCTTTTTTCTGTGCAGCTTCTTTTGCCTTTTGCAATTCTTCAATATGCTTTCCAAAATAAGCCAATTGCTCATCTTTCGGCATTTGATAAATTGTAATTACGCTATCAGCATATTGTACGATGTCTTCGTATTTAATAACGTCTTCTAAGTTATCTCGCTTCTTTTTAATAGAACGAAATTTCTTGGTGTTCTCATTAAGGTTGGTCAATACACTATCGTAATATGCACCAGCCGGCTTATACACACTTTCATCAAAATTATATTCAGCTAAATTCTCGTAGTTAAGGGCATTCAATTTGGGCTTGTTTTGCGAAGCACGTAATGATTTATTGAAATAAAGCAAAGCCAAACTATCAGATTCTTGTTTTAAATGAAACTCTGCAAATTGTCTGTAAATACCATCTAAAAATGGTCTATTCTCTCTGTTCAATTCTAATTTGGTCAAATACTCCAGTACCTCTTCTTTATTTTCAGCTGTAACCTCGGTATTCTTTAATTTTTCAATTTCGGCATTGATCATGTACACACGTGGCGACTTTCTATTTAATTCAATAACCTTGTCAAATGCGTAATTAGCACTGTCTTTAAAGCCTAGTTGATTATATAACTGACCTATAATATAATAGTACCTTCCTTTCTCAGGATTTTTTGTAGTGTAGTGCGATGCAATTTTAAGATTTTGAACTGCCGTATCTGGTGCATTTAGATTAATAAACGCTTGCGCCATCATTGCTCTTGCATCGGCATATTCTTGATCTTTTAAACGCTCATATTTCATTAAGCGTTTTAAGTTCTTTATTGCTAGATCATCGTTTTCTAACCGGATGTTTACTTTCTCTCTCCAAATACTAGCTTCGTTTAGCTTATCACTTTCAGAATATTTGTTTAGTACATAATTGAAAGATTCTAATGCCGGAATGTAGCGTTCATCAAAATATCTTGCTTTCCCTAAAAGAAGAAAAGCTTCATCTATTTGTGGGTTTCGCTCTTCATCTTTAATATCCATACTATGGCGTTGAATAGCCTTAGTAGCTTTTTCCTCCGCAATAAGAAAATTAGGATTGTTGTCTTCGGAGTCAAGTTTGATTTCGCCGCTAACCTCTAAACGTTCTATAGGCAAGACTTCAAAATAATCATCTTGATAGGTATCGTGCAAAGTTTCTCGACCTTGCTCAAAAGCAATGTTACCATTATACAAGGTATTGTATTTGGTATTGAGCGCATGCCAGTTACGGTTTACGAACTTGTCTTTCTTAACAGAACATGCATTAAAAAGCATACTCACCAAAAGACCCGATAAAATAAGTTTGTTTCTAAGATTCAAAATAGTTGATCTACGTATGTATGTTTAACTTAAAAACAGCCACATTATTATGTAGTTCATCGGTAAACAGCATATTTATTTTTAAGCATTCGCAACATTTCTAAAGCACTAACACAAATTTTTACCGACTATGTAGTTTGTTTTAAATTAAAATGACCAAGAATTTATATGGTAACTGCAGATAATCTGATCAAATACATCTTCATCGGATTTTATCTATCTCCTTATAAAACTCAGAAATGAAAAACCAACCTAGTGGTCGGTTTTATGTTTTTTTATGGCTTTTAGTTAAAAGTGTAGTTCGTCTAATCACACACTGTCGAAATCTCATTGATTTTTTAACGAGTTGTAGTTCTCCACTGCCCTAGAACGAACAGACATCCGTATTATTCCGCAACCGGCAGAGCACTTTCTGCACCAAAGAAAACCTCTAATTCTTTCAAGGTTTCAGCAGATGTTTCAATGTCTTTAACTACTTCTCCTTTGTTCAATACCACTATACGTTCGCATACTTCGGTTACATGAATTAAATCGTGACTAGATACTAAAACGGTTACATCTTTTTGTTCTGCCAGTTCTTTAATGATTTGCTTTAATCGAATTTGAGTTGTTGGATCTAAATTTGCAAAAGGCTCATCTAATATGACCACTTTAGGGTTCCCTATAAAAGAAGCTACAATACCAGCTTTCTTCTGATTTCCTTTCGATAAATCTCTTAAGTACTTCTTCTGACCTAAAATTTCATCATGAAAGAAATCTTGATATTGTGCTAAAAGCCCATCTACATCAGCTTTATTTTGCCCGCGAAGGTCACCAATGAAGTAGAAATACTCTTCGGGAGTCAAGTACCCAATCAGAAAAGTTTCATCTATAAACGATGATGTAAAAGGTTTCCAATCTTCACTGGTGTTTACCTGAACTTCATTATTAATGATATGACCTGTACTAGGCTGAATCAAATCTAACAACAAACTGAAAAGCGTTGTTTTACCTGCACCATTATTACCAACTAACCCGAAGCTTTGTCCCGTTGGAATGTTTAAATGTTCGATGTTTAGTACTTGTTGTGAACCGTATTTCTTTGATAAATTTTCTATTGTAATCATAATCTTATTATTCTAATTTTTTAGGATGAAATGAAATGCGTCAAATGAAAAACCTTAACTCGCCTTCTCTTTAAAACCTGCAATCATTCCGTATTTCTTTTTCTTGTACTGCTCCGTGATCAAATCGATTAAGTAGTTCTTCATGGCAAAACCAATAATGCCTAAAACTGATAATACTCCGACTGCAACTTCTATATTAAAGATGTAATAAAAGATGGAAAAGATAATTATAGGAACTACCATAACTGGAAGCATTACCAAAAACTGAGTAGCACTTGCGCCCTGCATGTTACCAAACGGACTCTGATCTAATTCGATTCTCTTTTTATTAAATGAACCGAAATATAAAATGACCGGTATATTTACTCCTAGATTATACAATGCGCAACCAAAATTAATAGCTAAAGCCTCCCAACCAAAGTAAACATAGGGTATCGTCAATAAAAACATACCCACAACACTTACAGTAATTAAAATAACTTTAGATTCTAAATACTTTCGCATTGGTATGTTCTGCGACATCATCATACTATAATAGCTACTATCCCAAGCTGGGATAAATTGACCAAAATTACTTAAGAAAATTCCTGTCATAAATACACCAACAAATGCTTTCATTGGCATCATACTACTATAGACTTCTACGGTATAGAATACCAAGCCATAAAAAACAAAAAGTAAGGAAATAAACACTTGAGACTTTGTTCTTTTATTTCTCCAAATCATTTTTAAATCAAGCTGTAAGAAAGAACCCATTTCTCCAAAACGCTTTGTCCAAGACATATCTGAAGTATTTGCCTCTACTGATTTCGATTGAAGCTTTGCATCTAAATAAATCTTATCTCGTAAGTATTTAAAATTGACATAGTATATAAGTGCTGCAAAAGCAATCGGAATCAATACCGTAATTGGATATGCATAGAGCGCATGAAAAACAGGTGCAAAAAACTCTTTAACAGAGAACACTCCAAAATAATCCAATCCGTAACCTAAAGCAAGAATACTTCCTATGCCAATAAGAACTTTATCATTCTTATTTACAAGCAGGTTTACATAATTAATACTAAGTATAATGCCCATTATACCCACTATCCATAGCAACACATTTAAAACAGGATAGCCATTAAACAATAAAACAATTGCAAAGGGTACTATAAAGAACAACGTTAATAAATTATAGATAGATGCTGCCGATCTACCCAATATATAATGCGCGATGGTACTTTTCTTAACAGGGGTGGTCAAGAATGGTTTTATATCCATCACCGGTAATTTTTGCATGAAGTATCGTAGAAATAATTCAATTAAAATCCAGTAAATAAAATATTGGCTAATACTCCACATAGGGCTTTGATCTGGGAATATTTCTTTTAAGATAAAGTACATTCCGGCTCCTGCACCAGCAAGTGATAAAAGCATGTATATGCCAAAAAATCCCATCACTATTTTTATCCCTAGACTTTTACCAAGGTTAGAGGACCTAAAAAAGGATTTCCATTGTAATGAAGAAAAACGTTTAAACATTCGGTTGGTTTTAGTATTCAGAATATAAGTAAGAAAAATCTTGAGTTTGTTACAAACAAACTTCAAAATATTCATTAAGCTCTTATTTTATACCTTACTATATATACCTAAAAAATTAACCAATTAATCCCTCTCTCTTTATAGTCAAAAACTCCTTCTCTAGCATATTTGAGGTCCCTAACAAGGCTTTATCTAAAAAAGAAATCGCTAATTCCTTTTCTCCTTTTTTAATATATAATTCTGCATAACAACCATAATACAAATACGCTCTTTGTCCTAAATCTGAAACATCTATACTATTTAGTAAGTGAAGTGTTTTTTCATAATCACTCAATTGAATACATACCGTTGCATGATTCAATAAAGTAAACATATTTGATTCGAACATATATAATTGTTCATACCAATTAGAGATATTTTCCCAGTTGGTGTCTTCAAAAGTTTTGGCATTTAAATGCTCTGATGCTATTGCAGCTTCGTAATGATAAACAGAGGTATCGTCATACTCCACAGCCTTATTCATAGCACTATTACCCATTTTTATCAACGGAAAATACCATTTGGCACGGTCTTGATTCTGCAAATTAACTATTTGATTATCAATAGATATTTTACTTTCTAACCGAGACAAGTGAAAACATAGTAACGCAAAAAGTGCATACAAACTTCCGCTTCTAAATTGCTCTTTTTTCAGAAGAAGTTGGCAAAGTCGAATGGCTTCGCCACACAAATCTTCCTTAATCAATTTGTCTTGATTGGTAGAATGAAACCCTTCATTAAATGTCAAATAAATAACTTCCATAACGCGTAGCATCCGTTCCTGAATAGCTTCAGGATTTGGATATTTAAATTGAATGTTGTTCTCTCGAATTGATTTCTTCGCACGGGTTAATCGCTTAACAATTGCATCTTCTTTGGTCAGCAAGGCCGCAGCAATTTCTTTAGTACTGAATCCCGAAATTGTTTTTAGTGCAAAAGCAATTTGCTCGTTAGGGTGCAAACTTGGGTGGCATGCAACGAAAATCATTCGTAACTGACTATCGGCGACTTCATGGTCTAAAAAAAGTTCATCAATCTGTAGCGAAGAAGCTCCTGTAGTAATAGTAAGGTTTCTATTCTTTTCTGCTTGTATACTCCGCAGAATATCAATAGTTCTGTTTTTGGCAACTCGGTTCAGCCAAGCTTCTGGGTTATCAGGAATTTTTGTTCGCCATTGAGAGGTGGCTTTTATAAACGTATCCTGTACCGCATCTTCAATAGTTTCTAAATAAGAGAGACCAAAAAAGCGGGTTAGAATAGCGACCATCTTCCCGTAATGATGTCTAAAAAGATGGTCAACTACTTTATGTTCCATATATCTTACTGCTCAAATACCATTACTTCTCTAATTTCAACGGTACCGTTCAAATCATAATCTGGATAATCTTCAGCAATCTTAACCACAGCATCAGCATTTTCCGCTTGTACAATGTAATACCCTCCAATCAACTCTTTACCCTCTATTAAAGGAGCATCGGTTACGGTACGCTTCGGACCAGAAACTCTTTTTACATGTGGAACTAAAGCGTCACCACCTTTTACAATACCCTGAGCCATCATTTTTTCATTCCAAGCAAACCATTTCCCCATTCGTTCTTGTAATTGCTCTTGCGATAAACCTAATTCTTGGTAATCTGCACCAATAAAAATCATCATAAAATCTTTCATAATTTAACTGTTTTAGTTTTTACATAGAACTCACTCTAAGTTCTTATTGTTTATCCAATGACGTTACCGAAATCAAATTAGGGACAATTTTTAGAATAATTTTTTCAAAAAGATAATTTAAGGATTTTTAAAACTGAAACTTCACGACATAACATAGAGAATTATACTTTTTTGACAAATGTCATATTTTATCGCAAAAGCATGCTTAATTTTGTAAATCGATTTAAAGAAACCAACATATGTCGCATTTTCACCCACTAACGGTAAAACACATTAAGAAATTAACGCCAACTTCTGTTGCCGTTACATTTTCAATTCCGAAAGAATTGGCACAGACTTTCGCCTTTACGGCAGGTCAGTATATCACCATAAAAAAAGAAATTAAAGGTAAAGAACTTAGAAGAGCATATTCTATTAGTTCATCTACAGAAAAAGATGGTATCACCATTGGTATAAAAAAGGTAGATAATGGCGGATTCTCAAATTACGCCAACTCAGAATTAAAGGTCGGCGATACATTAGAGGTAATGGAACCAGAAGGTCGTTTCGTATTCAATACAACCAAAGACGTTCAGAACATTGCTGCTTTTGCAGCAGGTAGTGGTATTACCCCTATTATGAGTATTGTAAAGTCTGTTTTAGATAGTAACTCAAAGAACAAATTCGTGTTGGTATACGGTAACAAATCTTATGAAGAGACCATGTTCTATACTGATTTGGTAAAACTAGAACTAGAATATGCCAATAGATTTTTTGTGTACTTTACTAACAGTCAGACTCGTGAAGACAAGGCTTTATTTGGTAGAATAGATACCTCAACCGTAAACTATGCATTATTAAATAAGCATAAGGATGTTGATTTTGATGGCTACTATTTATGTGGACCAGAAGAGATGATCCGTTTGGTACAAGATACTTTGGTAGAGAATGAAGTTGAAAAAGATAAAATCCATTTTGAGCTTTTTACTCCTACTGAAATAAAAGAAGAATTACCTGTACAAGCAGATGGTCAAACTTCTATAACCGTTCTTGTTGATGATGAGGAATTTCAGTTTACAATGGATAAGAAAACAGTAATACTAGATGCTGTTTTAAAGGAAAATATAGATGCCCCATACTCATGTCAAGGCGGAGTATGTAGTAGTTGTATTGCTAAGGTAACGGAAGGAAAAGCAGAAATGGTTATGAACCAGATCCTGACCGATAAAGAAATAGCAGACGGTTTTATTCTTACCTGTCAAGCACACCCTACTACACCGACTATTAAGGTAGACTATGATGATGTTTAGTTAAGTACTAAATAAACTTTATAAAATCGTCATTGCGAACGCTGTGGAGCAATCAGTTGAATAGTTGTTACTATCTGTGAGATTGTTTCGTACATCGCAATGACGTTTTTTTTATCTAATAACTATTCTGGAAACATAGTTTCAAATTTTCTCACCGCAGTCTCATACCCAATTGCATAGGCCTTTTCGATACCTCTTCGATCAAGTAAACCGATATGTTCCAATTCTTGCGATTCGAGGATAAGATGGCAATTATTAATCTTTTGTCGGTTAATAGCATAAATCATCAACCCCGTTACTCTGCCTGTCAATTGAAACGAATTGTTCAAATGCTTTTTCTCTAATTTAGAAACTACTGATACATTACTGCCAATTACATATTCTACTTTAGATAAAACCGGCTCTGAAGGAAAATTATTCATTATTCCGCCATCGGCATATAATTCACCTTTATACTCTACCGGACTAAAAACAGGTGGTAATGCGGCAGAAGCCAGTAATGGTTTTATTAATTCTCCATCATTTATAAAGAGTTCTTCTCCCCTTTGTAAATTGGTGGCTACGACGTGAAGCTCTCTATTCAAAGCCTCAAAACTATCATCTGGAAAATACTGTTTGAAAGAAGATATATAACTCTCGCTATTCAATAAACCCGGTTTTGCGACCGCGAAATAATTGTATTTAAAAAGCGGAGTCTCCTTAAAAAAACGGAGCATATCAATAACTGGTTTATCGGCTGCATACAACGCACCAACTAAAGCACCAATACTGCTTCCAGAAACAACGCTGGCTTCTAGACCAAACTCTTGCATTGCTTTAATTACTCCTATGTGTGCCATACCTCGAATGCCCCCACCAGAAAGCACCAAACCTACGGACTTAGAACCTATTTGCATCTATCTAGAATTAATTCAAAAAAAATGCCGAACGGATACTATTATCCACTCGGCATAAAATTAGTCATTAAAGCGGACTATGAATCCAATCCGAAGGCATAATAATTTTTAGTGCCATCTTCATAAACCCCTTCTAACATTACTCCACCTTTTTTATTCTCTAAAATAGCAGCAACGTCATCAACATCGTTTACACGTTTACCATCAATATGTGTAATAATAAACCCTTCTCTCATTTGAGTTTCTTTCTTAATCTTACCAGAATACAATTTGGTTACCTGCACTCCACCATCTAAACCAAATTTCTTTGCGATTTCTTTATCTACATTCTCAAAATCAGCTCCGAGCAGATTAAAAACTTCTTTCTCTTCTTTTTTGATAATATCGGTACCACCCTGAGAATTTTGTAACTCTACTTCCAATTCTTTTTCTTTACCATTTCTATTTACAACAATGGTAACCTTATCGCCAGGTCTTTTACCAGCAATAATTTCTTGAAGCCTTGGTGAAGTTCCTGTTTCTTTACCATTTACGCTAACGATAATATCACCTGATTCCATACCTGCCAAATCTGCGCCACTATCTTCACCAACTTGTTCTACCCATACCCCTTTGGTAAAGTCAACATTTTTCTCTTTCGCTAAGTTACTGTCCATAGTTCTGATAGAAACCCCTAACATACCACGCTGTACGTTACCGAATTTCAATAAATCTTCGACTACTTTGGTAACGATGTTGCTAGGCACCGCAAATCCGTATCCTGTATATGTACCTGTTGTACTTGCTATGGCAGTGTTAATACCCACAAGGTTACCATCTAAATTTACTAAAGCACCACCACTATTACCTGGGTTGATAGCAGCATCTGTCTGTATAAAGCTTTCTACCGCAAACTTATCTGTATTAATATGAATGCTTCTTGCCTTTGCACTAACAATACCGGCGGTTACCGTAGAATTTAATCCAAGCGGATTACCAACTGCCAATACCCACTCACCTACTTCTACATCATCAGAATTAACCAATGACATCGTTTTTAAATTATCAGCTTTTATCTGTAAAAGTGCCAAATCTGTAGTTGGGTCTGTACCAATAACAGTGGCTTTATACGATTGGTTATTATATAGGGTTACCTCAACCTCATCGGCATTATCGATAACATGGTTATTGGTAACGATATACCCTTTGTCATTTATGATAACGCCAGATCCCGTGCCAACTCTAGGTTGCGAACGTGTACCTTCTGGAGATTGCCCTTTAAACATATCACCAAAAAACTCTTTAAAAGGGTCTGGCAAGTCGCGCGCTGCTTGATTTTGGTTTGATGAACCTGTTTGGGTAGATTTAATATGCACTACGGCATCTAAGACTTTTTTAGAAGTTTCTGTAAAATCTAAAGGCTTAATATTTCCTTCGTTATCTCTCGTATATAAAGCCTGTGCACCTGGCACAGATTCCACGACAGTTACTCCGGTAGATTCTTTTACCTCTTGTTTGTTAAAATGTAGTACGCCATAACTCACTGCAAGCGCAATAATCGCTGAGAAGAAGTAAACCTTCCAAGCGCTTCTGGTATTTGTATCTGATTTCATATATAATTTATTTTTAAAATTCTTCTAACTCCCTAGTGTCAATAGCTATGCCATGCCCATGCCTGTCAATGCTAAAAAAAAATTAAAACTTACTGAAATTTTAAGGATTTTTTTAGACTAACCAGTCTGTAACCTTAAAACTAGCGTGGATTAAAGTTCATAAAGGTGCTGTTTATCTTATTAAAGATCAACTTTACAGATGATTGTATTAGGTAATTGGTCAAACCAGTTATTTAAAACCGACCACATGGTCTAAAACTGACATTTTGACTTAAAGTAAGATATTTCTTATATTTTAATCATATAAATTATATATACTTAGAAAACCTTTGCTTTATTTTTACGTAAGTTTAACAACGAGAAAGAAAATTTAATTGAATTCACAGGGTACTACTGCAATTTTAGTATTTGCCAATTCTGCCAAACAAGATTTGGCAAATAAGTACATACCTAAAGGTGAACAGTTATTTGATACTCTAACTCAAACTACACTTAAGAAGGCTAAAAAAACAGGTTTACCTGTTTTTCATTTTTCAGATAATAATCAAGTTGGCGTAACTTTTGGTGAACGTTTTACCAATGCAATTGCCAACGTTTTTGAAAGAGGTTTTTCTAATATCATAACCATTGGTAATGATACTCCACATTTAAAAATACATCATCTTCAACATACAGCAAAACAATTAGCGCTAGGCAAAACCGTAATAGGACCATCAATCGATGGCGGATTTTATTTGCTAGGTATACAAAAATCTAATTTTGATATTGCAGCATTTCAAAACTTGTCTTGGCAGCGTTATAGTCTGTATCATGAAATATCGCTGTGGTTACATGAAGAGTCCTCCGAATTAATTAAGCTTCCTGTTTTACGAGATTTAGACAACGAAAAAGATTTGCACTCTTTATTATCGTTCTCTAAAAATCTTTCTCCAGCATTATTGTTGTTGATTATAGGATTATTAAAAGTAAAAAGAAGTCTATACTACACTAATCAAAACTTCTTACGTCTGTTTCTCGACAGATTCATGTACAATAAGGGTTCGCCTGAAGTTTCATTTATCTAATTCCCTCTTTGCTCAATAGTTGGGTAAATACAACTTCAGTTTAAAGCTTTTTATGAGACACTTAGTACTAGTGTTGACATTGTTTATAATGAACATGGTCAATGCTCAAGAAACAATTTCAGGTATTGTGACCGATACCGATGGCAATACCATACCGTACGTAAACATTGTATTGTCTGGTACGGTAAACGGATCAACCACTAATGAAGATGGTATATACACTATTAATGTACCTAATCTTTCAGGCGCTATTGAATATTCCGTTTTAGGATATGAAACTCAAATAATTAATATAAACAATCGACGAACTATAAATATCACCTTGGCAGATTCTTCTGAAGTTTTAGACGAAGTCGTATTAACCGCATTAGGGTTGAAACGAGAAACCAAAGAATTAGGTTATGTAGTTCAAAGTTTAGACGCCAAAGGAGTTACCGAGGTGAAATCAGTGAACTTTCTAGACAACCTCTCTGGTAAACTGGCAGGTGTAACTATTAACCAAGGTGCTACTGGTGTTGGATCTTCATCAAAAATTACCATTCGTGGTGAAGCTTCTTTCTCTAATAACAATCCGCTATTTATTGTTGATGGAGTACCTATAAATAACAACTCGGTCTTCAACTTTACCAATGAAGCAGCAGCCGGATTTCAAGAAATCGATTTTGGAAATGGCGCTATGGATGTGAATCCTGATGATATTGCCGAAGTATCTGTTTTAAAAGGTCCAAGTGCTGCGGCTCTTTATGGAACTAGAGCATCTAATGGTGTTATTATTATTGAAACTAAAAGTGGCAAGAACACTAAAGGATTGGGAGTAAGTTATAATACGAGCTTTTTTGTGGATTCAGCTTTTCAATTGCCCGATTTTCAAAATGAATACGGACAGGGGAATGCCGGAGAATTTGCTTTTGTAGACGGATTAGGTGGTGGAACAAATGACTTAATCACCTATAGTTGGGGACCTCGTTTAGATGTTGGTAACCTTATTCCGCAATATGATAGTCCCGTGACTTTAGCAGACGGAACAATTGTTCGCGGTGGCGATACTGCTCTTTACAATGGCAATGCAATAACACCGACGGAGTTTAAATCTAATCCTGATAACTTGAAGAACTTCTATGAAACCGGAACAACGTTAATTAATAACATCGCCATTTCAAATGAATTTGAAAAAGGCAACTATCGTCTTTCGTTTACTGATTTGCGAAGTGAATCTATTATACCCGGTGTTAATCTTGACCGGCAAACTGTAAGTGCACGTTTGAATTTTCAACCTATTGACAAATTACGCATTAATTCATCTATCAGTTATATTAATTCTAATAGTGACAACAGACCATCTAACGGTTATGGATCTGAAAACGCAAATTATTCTTTAGTAGCTTGGGGTCCGCGTTCTTTAAATATTGAAAATTTAAAGAACTACTGGCAACCAGGTTTAGAAGGCATACAACAGTATTCATATAACTACACCTTTTTCGATAATCCGTATTTCATTCTTAATGAAAACACCAACTCTTTCAATAGAGATCGTGTTTTTGGAAACATCTCAGCCAGCTATGATATTACAGCGCACATAACGGCATCTATACGAACAGGAATGGATTATTCTAGTGAACTACGCCAATTAAAAAGGGCTTATAGTTCTAATCGTTTCTCTAATGGTGCTTATGCCGAGCATGATGTTTTCTATAGAGAAGTGAATACCGATTTTCTATTAAATTATTCAAATCAATTCAATGACTTTAAAGTTGATATTTCGCTTGGCGGTAATCGATTAGATCAAAAAGCATTCACCTCACAAGCGCAAACCACAAGCTTAGCACAACCAGGCATATTTAGATTATCGAATGCAGCTTCACCTATTGAAGTATTCGAGTTTGAATCGAATAAAAGAATAAACAGTTTTTACAGTTTAGCAAAATTCGGGTACAAAGATTACCTTTTTTTGGATGTCACAGGCAGAAACGATTGGTCTAGTGCTTTAGCCACTCCGTTTTCAGTAGATAACACCTCATTCTTTTACCCGTCGGTATCCAGCAGTTTTATATTATCAGAAGTAGTTGATTTACCTAAGGCGATATCATTTGCAAAATTAAGAGCAAGTTGGGCACAGGTTGGTAATGATACAAATCCGTATCAAACTACAGGCGCTTTTGTGGCGCAGACACCATTTAACGGTCAACCAACCTTTAGTAATTCTAATACCATTGCAAACGCTAATCTACAACCAGAATTAACATCATCATTCGAAGTAGGCGCAGATGTTCGTTTATTTGGCGACCAGGTTCGGTTCGATGTTTCTTACTATAACGCATTGACCAAAGATCAAATCATTTCACTCCCTATCGGTATCTCGTCTGGCTATACGCAACAAGTAGTTAATGGTGGCGAAGTTCGCTCTAAAGGTGTGGAGATTATTTTAGGCATATCGCCAGTAATAAGTCAAAATTTAAAATGGAACAGCACCTTAAATTTTAGCACCAACAAATCTACGGTTGAAAGTTTACCACAAGACGAAGGTCGACTAACACTCGCATACTCTAGAATCTACGACAGTCAAAACCAAACGGTATTTTTACAGGCAGAAGAAGGCGGTCGCGTTGGTGATCTATACGGAACAGGATATCTTAAGAATGAAAATGGCGATTTTATTCTTACGGATGAAGGCAGATACATACCAGATAATGAACTTCAAAAATTGGGTAATTACAATCCTGATTTTATGTTGGGTTTCAATAACCAGTTCAATTATAAAAACTGGAATATGGGTTTCCTTTTCGATTGGCGACAAGGCGGAATCATAGTTTCTAGAACAAGGGCTTTAGGTAATGTTGGTGGTCAATTAGCTGAAACAGCTTTTAGACCCGAAGGCGGTATTGTTCCCGAAGGCGTTGTAAATACAGGCACTACTGACAATCCTGTTTATGCACAAAATACAGTAGCAGTTTCAGCAGAAAGTTACTATCGTCAGTTCTATGATAGAAACCATGAAGAAAACAACACCTATGACGCTTCCTTTTTAAAGTTGCGTCAATTATCTGTTGGCTATACGTTTGACAATCTTAGCCTTTTCAATCAAGATGCAACGCTGAGTTTATCTCTTATCGGAAAGAACTTATTTGCAATTACTGAGAATCCGCATTTTGACCCGGAGCAATTAGCGGTACAAGGACAGGGATTTATTAGCGGCGTAGAAGATATGTCATACGCCACCACAAGAAGCATAGGTTTCAAAGCCGGATTTAATTTTTAAGAAAAAAAGATGAAACATATATATAACATTCTAATCTTATTACTGGTCGTTGGCTGCACAAAAGATTTTGAAGAAATTAATACGAATACCAATGATCCTGTAGCAGTACAACCTAGTCTATTGTTAAGACAAGTAATCTATGATTTTGGTGAACAAATGTCATATGAAGGTTTTACTGCAGGCAATCTGTTAGGTCAATATAGTACGGCTCTCGATTTCAACTTATTTGATAGACATGATTTGAAATCTCCACAATTGGGAGGCAATCCTTGGCCTATATTCTATCAAAATCTAAGAGACAATGAGATCATATTGAATTTATCTCAAGAAAATATTGCCTTTGCGGTCTATGAAGGACCTGCAAGAATAATGAAAGCCTACATGGCAGCAGGACTAACAGATTTATTTGGAGATGTTCCTTATACTGAAGCATTCAAAGGTGATACCGAAACCGTTACTCCGGTTTACGATTCTCAAGAATCCATTTACATGGATGAAGGTGGCATATTTGATAATCTCGATAAAGGTATTGCTGCGCTTGAGAGCTACACAGGTACAATTGCCTTAGAAGGTGATATTTTATTTAATGGCGATTTAGAAGGATGGATACGTTTTGCAAATTCGTTGAAGATTAAATATCTAATGCGTGTTTCAGGTAAAATAGATGTCGCTTCACAATTACAGGCAATCGCAATCGAAGGTAATTTCATTAACGATAATAGCGAAAATGCCATTTTCAATTTTACCGATGGCGAGCCAAATAGTTTTAGACTGGCACAGCTTAGGGTTGGTGATTTTAATAATTACGTGCTTTCTGAAACTATGGATGAAATTTTGACAAGTTTAAACGACCCACGTATTAGCCGTATGTACAAACCATTTGCAAATAGTACAGATGACGGTTACAATGGACTATTAAATGGAATTGATGCCTCTGCCGGAGTCTCGTTAGCTGATTACTCTTTGCTAGGTGCTATTTTTAGAGAGAATACCGGACTTTTAGACGCCAACTTCATAACAAGCATGGAAACCCACTTCTTGTTAGCGGAAGCCGCCCAAAAAGGATTGATTACTGCTGATACCGAAACCCTTTATAATACAGGAGTAATACAAGCTTTTGAATATTGGCAAGTAGATTTACCTGCCGATTATTTAACGATTGATGCGACCTTGGCTAACGGAGATCCATTAGAAAATATCATCACCCAAAAATGGATTGCAAATAGTATAAACGGTTATGAAGGTTGGGTTGAATATAGAAGAACAGGTTTTCCTCAATTGAAAACAATTTCCGCTAGTTTGAACAATAATTTAATTCCGATTCGCATGCCATATCCTTCAGAAGAAGAAGCTTTAAATAATGCTAATTATACCGAAGCTTCAAATAACACGGAAGGTAATAGTATAAATGTGGCTGTTTGGTGGGATGAGTAACAGAGTTAGGAGTTAGGAGTTAGGAGTTAGGAAAAACCAAAAAAATGACTGAAGTAAAGATTTGGCAATGGGGATTAATAATAGCATCAAGTTTGGTGTTGTTCTTCCTTTCCCCATGGGCAAAAGATACCAATCAATTTTTTAAAGCAGTACAAAAAAAGAAAGCGCCCAATACTTTTATGTTAATGGGTAGTTTAATTATCTCATGGATTTTTGCAAAGAGCATTACGAACGCGGCAAATTTAGGATTAGATTTTGGTATCGTTGGTGGCGTAGCTTATGCAGGGTATTATTTGTCTTTTGCCGTAGCAGGTATCGTCATTTACAAATTGAGACTTCATGGTAAATACACCAGTATTCATCATTTTCTATCTTCAAAATTCGGTAAATCTGCCGTGACTATATTCTCCATATTAATTGCATTTAGATTGTTCAATGAAGTTTGGAGTAACACCATGGTGATAGGATCTTACTTTGGCGAAATGGGTACGAGCCCATATTATTGGTCCATTTTAGTATTTACCGGACTAACATTGGCATATGTACTCAAAGGAGGCATGAGCAGTTCAATTTTCACCGATGTTGTCCAAATGGGGCTATTTTCTATACTATTAGCGGTAATATTGTTCACTATTTTTGGAAAGGATAATGCAATCACCACTACCGAAGTGGTTAATTCTGGAATTTGGTCTTTTGAAACAGGGCTCAATTTACTATTCGCTGCATTGCTACAATCCTTTAGTTATCCCTTTCATGACCCAGTGTTAACCGATAGAGGATTTATCAGTAGTCCGAAAGTAACATTGAAGAGTTTTTTATGGGCAAGTGTACTAGGTGCAATCTGTATCATCTTATTTAGTATTATCGGCGTATATGCACAATTTCAAGGTATGCACGGTCAGGCTGCAGTACAAGTTGGTAAAGCATTTGGAACCGTAATATTATTAGTCATCAATTTCATCATGATCACCTCTGCCGCATCTACATTAGATTCTACTTTTTCATCATTTTCAAAATTATTGGCATTAGATTTAAATCTAGGAAACACATTAAAATTTGGACGTTGGTCAATGGTAGCAATAGCTATGTTAGGTACCATACCCGTTTTTTTAGATGCAGAGATATTATCTGCTACGACAATTAGTGGAACTATGGTGATAGGTCTTACTCCTGTATTTATATTTTGGAAAGACAAAGCACCTAAAATCAGTTTTCACTTAAGTGTTTTCATCGGATTGATATTTGGTTTCCTTTTAATTTTTAACTGGTTTCCAGATAATTTAATTTTTACAACCGGCAAGTATGCCAATTTACTTTGGATTAATTTTTGGGGCATCATATGTTGCCTATTCGTTTATATAATACCTACATGGATAAAGAAATAAAACATATTGGGGTAAAAGAAGGAAAACTATTGCTTTTCGGTGGTGTGTATAGCAATCTACAAGCTTTAGAAAAATTGATTTCTATTGCTGAAGAAGAGGGTATTAAACCTGAAAACTGTATAAGCACTGGAGACATTACCGGGTATTGTGCACAACCAGAAGAAACCGTACAACTGTTTCAAAAATGGGGTGCATTAAGCATTGCAGGTAATGTAGAGCTACAATTGGCTAGCGATAGCGAAGATTGTGGATGCGATTTTAAGAGTGGTAGCCGTTGCGACGATTTTTCAAAAATGTGGTTTCCGTATACTAAGGGTCATTTATCTCAACAGTCCTTAGGTTGGATGAAGGAAATACCAGAGTACATCAGTTTTGATTATGCTGGTAAAAAAGTAACCGTAGTCCATGGAAACTATAGAAATACTTCTGAATTCGTATTTAAGTCAAATGCCACAGAAAGTAAAGAACGCTGTTTTCAAGAGACTAAAAGTGATATCATTATTGCAGGTCATTGCGGTTTACCCTTTCATCAAACTAATAATGATAATCTATGGTTGAACCCTGGCGTTATTGGCATGCCAGCAAATGATGGCACTACTCGCGTATGGTATATGATATTGGATATTATTGATGGGGAAGTAACCTTCAATCATCAATCATTTGTATACGAAGCCGAAACCGCACAGAAATTAATGTACAAAAATCACTTACCTGAAGCTTATGGTGACACCCTCACTTCTGGCATTTGGGATAATATGGAAATCCTTCCTGAAATAGAAAAAATGGGACAGGGAATTCCGATTCATTTTAACAAAGAACAAAAAGATTCAATACAAACTAAAACTCAAAAAAAGATGGCAAATACGTATTACGACCCAGCAGATTTAAGAAAATTCGGAAAAATTACAGAGTGGAGCGAAGAGCTTGGAACAAAATTTTTCGATTATTATGGTAAAGTTTTCGAAGAAGGCGCACTAAGTGCTAGAGAAAAATCTCTAATTGCATTAGCAGTTTCGCATGTGGTTAAGTGTCCGTATTGTATTGATGCGTATACCAAAGACGGATTACAAAAAGGAATTACGAAAGAAGAAATGATGGAAGCCGTTCATGTCGGTGCTGCCATTGAAAGCGGTGCAACATTGGTGCATGGTGTACAGATGATGAATAAGTATAATAAATTGTCCATGTAAATTTCGTTGTTGGTTATTCGTTGATGGTTGTTGGTAGCAGCCTTCTTTAATAATCAATACATTGAAATTAAAGCTAGTTTAAAAAAAATTGCAAATGGAATATTCATTACGAATATTCACGGTTAAGAATAAGAAATTAATTGTTGTCATGTTAAAGTTTGAAGCATTTACAAAATGCCAACAACGAACAACGAACAACGAACAACTAAAAAATGGCTACAAAATCATTAAAAGCGACAGGAAACGATTTAGCAGTTTCCAATAAGCAATTAGAAATATTGAATGGAGGAATTTTTGCTGATGGCGAGCTTCCTTATTTTAAAGATAAAATTGCCGAAATTGGACATTTTCCTTTACGACCTAAAAAGTTGGAAATCTTACAAATTAATGTGGGTTACATGTGTAATCAAGTTTGTGAACATTGCCACGTAGATGCTGGTCCTGATCGTAAAGAAATTATGACTCGCGATACCATGAAACAATGTTTGGAGGTCATTAAAAATACAGGAGCTCATACTTTAGATTTAACTGGTGGAGCACCAGAAATGAATCCTGATTTTGAATGGTTCGTAGAAGAAGCTGCAAAAGCAGGTATTAAAGATTTCATTGTTCGTTCTAACCTTACTATTATAAGAGCAAATAAAAAATATTATCATTTACCAGATTTCTTTAAAAAGCATAACGTACACGTTATTTCTTCAATGCCACACTATACACGTGGTAAAACAGATAAGCAAAGAGGAGACGGTGTTTTTGATAAGTCAATCAAAGCATTGCAAGAACTAAACGCAAGAGGTTATGGTATGCCAGGTAGCGATTTAAGGCTGGATTTAGTCTATAATCCATCAGGTGCATATTTACCAGGTGACCAAGCAGCTATGGAAAAGGATTTCAAAAAAGCTTTAAAAGAAGATTTTGATATTCAATTTCATAACCTGTTTGCAATTACCAATTTGCCTATAGCACGTTTCTTAGATTATTTGATAGCCTCAGAAAACTATGAAGATTATATGTATGCTTTGGTAGAAGCATATAATCCCTCAGCAGTAGAAAATGTAATGTGTACCAATACGATATCTATTAGTTGGGATGGATGGTTATACGATTGTGATTTTAACCAAATGCTAGACCTAAAAGTAGCTAGTAAGGTGAAACATATTAAAGATTATAACGAAGATCTATTGAACGATAGAAACATTATCATATCACAGCATTGTTATGGTTGTACAGCAGGTGCCGGTAGTAGTTGCCAGGGGACTGTTGCTTAATCTTAAAAGCAGTTTCATTTAAAACAAAAAACACCAGGTTAATACGTTAGCTTGGTGTTTTAATTACTAGATATTGTACATATCTACTCCTCTAAAAACAGTTCTAATTGTTTGTGAAACAGTAAAATGCTACTAATACTTTTTTGGTCTATTCTTTGACAATTAAAAATAGCTGTTTCTAATTGCTGCATCATCTTATTAAAACCCCCGTTTTCAAAAATTAATCCATGCTCTTTTTTTAATTCTCCATTTTCTACCAAAGCCTCCTTTAATTCTTGAATAGATTCAATATTTGGCATTGGAACAAAATCTAATTTATCTAAATTGTTAACTTCCTCGTTTAACGAATCAAATGATTTTTTTACGCTTGCGGTTAAAGAGTGTATATGTTCTTTGGTTACTTCACCAATATTCTGAACCTCAATTACACGATTGTAAATTGTATTCTTGGTAGTAGTCATATTTCTATAGAACATAGATAACGTTTCATGTTGTTTATAAAGTCGTTGCAATTGCTCTTCTTTACCATCTTTTCTAGCCAACAGAATAAAAAACGCACAAAAAGAATAATCCCAATTTTCAAAGCTTTGGTTAAAATGCTCCTCCCTTTTGTTTAGTAAAAAATTATATCCATTCTCTAATGTTTTCTTATTATACTCTACCCCTTTAAAAGAAAAAGTCTTTTCCTTAGTTGTACCTTGAGCAATATTTTGAGCTTTGACAATTAAAGTTTCTATTTCATTAATTGGTAGCATTAAATCTTTTAATTCAGATTTTAAGCTAGCTAAAACCTTCTTTGTAGGCGTACCAATTTCTAGTAACGCAGCTGATAACTTTTCCGCATTGGGAATTTGAAAAAATCGGTTAGAAAATGTATTCTCATATTCTTTGAACAATTCTGCTCCCCGGGTTTCGGACTTTATAAACCCTTCTAATACTTCAGATGATTGCCATTCTTTTGGAACTTGGTTTAAATACATTTTATAAAGCAATAAAGTCATTTCCATCTGAATTTCTTCTCTACTTTCAAACAAATTCCAAGGAGACCTCTCATCAATTTCACAAAAAACATATGGTGATTTAGCACTATTCTCTCGCTTATCATTAGGCGGGTGACTAGTATACATGCCTACCTTAGAATGTTCTGAAGCAGAAAAATACTTTTTACCACCTCTAATGTCCGTAGGCAATTCTTTAAGTGCTTTACCTTGCTCAACAGCATTTCTTTTATTGGCCAAACCGTTATTGGCATAAAGGTTTTTAACGAAAATGTTCTTTTTGCCCGCCAAAATACCATTGTTCATAGTTATACCCCATGCTTCTGAGCCTCCGTCTAATTTCCAAAGTGCGGAAATAATTGCATCACTACCAGAAGTTTTAACGGCAACCTTATCTGCATTAAATTCCATTTCTCTGGACAATGAAGAATACATTAAATTCAAAAACTGATAAAACAAATTTAGAATTTGTCTTATAACCCATATCATTGGTGTAATTACCCAAGCCGCAGCAGAAAGCCTAATGTCAGATGCACGCCATTGATCAAGAGCATCATCCCACTTATCCCTTTCAAAAATCATGTCATGAATAATGGTATTAGCAGATATAATATAACTCCCGATCTTCATGCTACGTTGAGCAAAATGACCAAATTCATGACTAATTACCGCTTTAAATTCAGATAGGTTAAGACAATCTGTAAGACCCATACCAATAGTTAATTCCTTTCTTATTGGTAAAAATAAACTTAACCACATATTGCTATATGATACATAAGCATTGACATCAGGATCCATATAGATAGCCTTAGGCTTTGGTGCACCTGTTTCCTTGCATATCTGATCAATAAAACTCCATAACAATTTATTTTTTTCTTTAACCAATTTAATACGGTTTACCGGTTTATGGTTTTTGAGCTTAAAAATAAACTTGAGTGTAAAAACAAAAAGCATTGCTGCCCCTGCAATTGCACCTACCTTAAGAATAATAGTAAACTTATTAATATGCCCCATATCATAGATGACCGCATAGTAAAGCAAATAACCCAATGCTGTTACCATTGCAGCATAAAGCGCAAAAAATAATACAATGGCCAGTATAGCTAAAAATGATTTCAATTGATAGCTGCTTGTTAAACCAGTTAGCTTTTTAGGGATTTCAGTAGGACTTGTTGGGTAGAAAGAGTTGGTCATTTATGGTCGATTATTGGTTTTGGTACGAATCATAAACTTTTATAAACAAGATTTATTTTAATCCTATTCAAGAAATATCTTAAGGTTAATATGGCATTATGTAGGTTAATGCAATAATTTGTATACCAACTTGTTAGTCTGTTTTAATATTGAAAATGTTGTTCTTTGACCAATTTTTAAACATTCATCGAAAAAATATTGCATTTCATCCAATTTTATAAATAATCTTAGGAGGTAAACTGTTGTATAAAAAGACCACATGGTCGGATTTACCCAAATCTACATATTATGAACAAGAGCCTTAAGCGCATGGCAACCATGCAACGTTTACAGAACACCGGATTAGAATTGTTTTATGCCCAAGGGTATTACGATACTAGTATAGATGATATTCTAAAAAAACTAGACCTTTCTAAAGGTGCTTTTTATTATCACTTCGAATCTAAAGAAGATTTTTTTATACAAATTATAGAAAATCTTCTTGCACGTAAAATATACAGCACATTAATAGAACCTATTGAGGGTCATGATAATCCATTAACACTTATTACAAAATGTTTCGACGATGCCTTGGAAACCGCAGTTCATAATGAAATGGATTATGGTTGTGTTCTAAGTAATTTTTTGGCCGAATTCAATGGTAAGAATGATGTTGTTATGCGTCATCTAAATGAGATTGTTACTGTATGGGAGGTAAATCTAGTAACTGCTCTACAAAAAGGAAAATTTAATGGCTATTTAGACCGCCATGCAGATTGTGAAGCTGCAGCTACTTTTATAATGAGTTCTTATTTCGGAGTAAGAATTTTAATGACAAGTGCAGCTCCTTCTTCTAAAAAATATCGATTTATGTCTCAGATACGTCAATACTTTAAAAGTATAGAAGCTAAGCCCGTAAATTCTTAAACCGAAACACTTAAAATTTCACTGATTTTCTGAACGATTGTTTCAGGTAATATTGTTTCCATTACATTATCATAACCATCGGGATATTTATTACCATAAATAGAAGTGGGTATAGCAGGATATTTTTTTCTGTCGGATAAAAGGGCATGATGCTCTGGCTGATTAAAAGGCGAGAAACCTGCATACGGATGCGTAACGCCCCATATTGTTACGGTTGGCACACCATACATTGCAGCTAAATGGGCATTCCCACTATCCATCGCTAACATTAACTGAAGATTAGATATTAAGCTCAATTCGTCTGAAAATGACAATTTGCCTGCTGCATTTGAGCAATTGTTAAATTGAGATTCCCATTTTGCTAAAACCTCAATTTCCTTTTTCCCTCCTCCAAATAAAACTATTGAATATTTATTGGAAGCGTTAAGATCACTTAAAACTTTCTCCATCAATGGTAATGGATACATTTTCCCGCTAAAAGCCGCAAACGGGGCAATACCAATTTTCAACTTTCCTTCAAAATTAATCAAGCTATTTGCAGACTCAGGAATTGGTTTTTTAGATAAGGTTTCAATCTCACTTATTGTAACAGGATAACCAAGCTTGCTAAAAACCTCAGCATAGCGTTTAAAAGTAGTTGGTAAAGGGCTAAAAGATGTTCGTTTTGGATTTACCAAAGCTTTCTTAGCTGCCCTTCCCTTATCCACTTGAATTAATGGAATGGCAGATAGTTTAAAAAACTGTTTTAGAATAGAACTACGAAGAACATTATGCAAGTCTGCAACTACATCAATCTGTAACGCTTTTAATTCTTGGTATAATTTCCAAAGACCCAAAATGCCTTTGTGCTTTCCTTTTACATCAGCATTATAGACCTTTACATTAGGTATGTTGGCAAATATTGGCGCAGTAAAGGCTTTTGTTAAAACGGTGATTTTTACTTCGGGATATTTTTTAATGACACCCATAATAACAGGCACGGTCATAGCAACATCACCCATTGCGGATAGTCGAATGACCAGAATATGAATAGTTTTATTTGTTGCCACGAAGGATGGGGTTTAGTTCCTCATCATTATACATCTTCATTTGCTTATATACCTTCATATATTTCACACCACTTTCAATATCTGCAAGCAACTGGTCTATAGCTAAAGAAAGGTCGTTTTTCTGTTCAAGCAAGATTTCTAATTTAGCTTGGCATTTTTCTCTATGTTCTAAAGAAGCATCTGCTCTAGTAGCCTCTTCATTCATATGATAGACTTTCAACGCCAAAATAGATAGGCGATCAATTGCCCAAGCAGGACTTTCTGTATTAATAGTAGCATCTGCCTTAACATCTACCGATTGGTATTTATTAAGAAAATAACTATCAATGAACTCCACCAAGTCAGTTCTGTCTTGATTACTAGCATCAATTTTACGTTTTAAAACCAAGGCGTCGTCTGGATTTATATCCGGATCTCTTATGATATCCTCATAATGCCATTGAACGGTATCAATCCAGTTTTTGCGATAAAGCAAATGCTCTATATCCTCTTTCGAATAAGGATTATGAAAACTTTGATACACATCATCTACTATGTGATATTTTTTAATACTGATATTAAAGATATTAAATGCGAATTCGCTAAACATATGAGCTGTTTTTAACAAAGATAAAGTTTAAAGCATAAACCTAAAGTTTCACAACAAAAACTATGATGGGTATTAAAATACTAGAAACAAGAATTAATTCTAGAAACTTGGGTTTCTTAATAGATTCAAGATAGTTGACGATGAAAATTACCGAAGGAAAAAAGGTAATCATCACGGCATTGTTATTTTCAGAAGTAACTAGCACGTTAACGACCAAGCCTATTACAAACGAAAATGCAATAAGTCTCATAACAATAACCTTACCCACACCCGATTTACTCAAGTGTACAAAAGCAGAAAAAGCAAGAGCTATATTGAATAAGGCATATAATGTCATTTTTAGGCTAGTCCACCATTTAATGGGGAATATAGCGTCATAGTTAATTGCAAAATCATAATGCTCTAGAATAAAATTAGGTTTGTCAAGTAAAACTAATATACCATACAGTATAATGAGAAAACAAAAGCCTACCGATATGATTACCAACCAATTTCGAATGTTTTTTGGTTCATAAATATATATTGCGACAAAAACTAATAGCAAATAAAGCAAAGCCCATTCATAGAAAACACTTGAAATGCAGATCCAGAGTGAGGCGTCAAAAATTTTAAGTTTAATATTCTTTAGAGATTTAATACTTAGCAATCGCCTCATCGCGAGCAATAAGAAAAAACTGGTGAAAATGGCATTATTATCACCTAGCGTCTCAGGGAAAACCACAAAAAGCAGGGTGAAAAACAAAATTGCAAAAGAATTTGTACTCGTAAGTTTGTTACGTTTAACAACAAAGTCAACAATAAAGACACTGAATAATAAAATGGTCAAAATACCGATTGACGGGGCAATTTCCACATTGCTCATCGATAAATCAAAGAAGTAAAATTGGACTGACCAGTAGAAAAGAAACAAAAAAACCAGAAGAATGATGAAATTCACCGGTTTTGTTTTCTCAAAAATGCTTGAAATCATCTAAGCTTTTTATATTTTTGCTGGTAAATATAGTAATAAGATGAAATCATTTTTTGAAGGTATCGCAGATTTGTTCGTAAATGTACTATTTGCACCGTTAGATTTTTTACGTTTTGCAGATAGCTGGGCTTTGGCAAATATCTTAAACTGGGTATTTATGCTAATAGGTTCTGTAGCATTTGTGTATTGGATGCTTCAATTGAAAAAATATAACGATAATGGTGAAGAAGATAAGTCGAGTACTTCTCACTCTTACTTATAATATCAAATTAAATCTGTTATCAGTTTTTAATCTTTAAAAACTGATAACAGATTATTGATTAAAGATCAAAACCTAGATCTTTTCTATAATTCATTCCTTCAAAGGAAAGTTTTTCTACATTTTTATACGATTGCGCCAGTGCTGATTTAAAATCACTGCCAAAAGAAGTAATCGCCATTACCCTACCACCGTTAGTAACTACTTTACCATCTTTAAGTGTAGTACCTGCGTGAAATACCAGTGATTCTGTAATAGAATCAATACCGGTGATTTCTTTTCCTTTTTCGTATGAACCAGGGTAGCCACCAGAAACAGTCATAACTGTAGTAGCTGTTCTAGTATCTAACTGTAAATCTATACCAGATAATTTCTGATCAGCAACAGCTTGTAGCAATTCTACCATATCATTCTGAATACGCGGTAAAACTACTTCAGTTTCAGGATCACCCATTCTAACGTTGTATTCAATAACCTTAGGGTCATCACCAACTTTTATGAGTCCGATGAAGATAAAACCTTTATAAGGCATATTATCCTTTTTAAGCCCTTCTACCGTAGGTTTTACAATTCGCTGCTCAATCTTATCCATAAAGGACTTACTTGCGAAAGGAACCGGTGAAATAGCTCCCATACCGCCAGTATTGAGTCCAGTATCACCTTCACCTATTCTTTTGTAATCTTTTGCTGTAGGTAGCACTTTATAACTATCACCATCGGTTAGCACAAAAACACTTAGCTCTATGCCATCAAGAAACTCTTCAATTACAACAGTTGCACTAGCAGCACCAAACTTCTCATCAACCAACATTGATTTTAATTCAACCTTGGCTTCGTTTAAGTCATTGAGAATAACTACGCCTTTACCAGCAGCCAATCCGTCAGCTTTTAAAACGAACGGAGGATTTAATTCTTCCAAAAATTTAAAACCGTCTTCAACAGTCTCAGCCGTAAAACTTTTATACTGAGCGGTAGGTATTTCATGACGCATCATAAATTCTTTCGCAAACTCTTTACTACCTTCTAAAGTAGCCGCTAATTTCTCAGGACCGATAACTGCCACTTTTTTTAATTCTTGGTCACCAAGAAAAAAATCATGAATTCCGTTTACCAAAGGATCTTCTGGGCCAACCATAACAAGTTCAATATTCTCCTTTAAAACTAATTTCTTAATAGCTTCAAAATCATTTACACCAATTGGTATGTTTGTTGCGATTTTTTCTGTACCAGCATTTCCTGGTGCCACAAAAAGTTTTGATAATTTATTACTTTGAGCCAACTTCCAAGCAAAAGTATGCTCGCGACCACCTGATCCTAGAATTAAAATATTCATTTTATCAATTTTTGCAAAAATATTCCTTGCTCTTTTAAATTTTTATTTAGTAGAGAAATCTCTATGCTCTTTCTTCTGTAAGTCCTCTTGAGACAACGATTTGAAATAATCGTATACGATTTTTAATCCTTCTACCCTGTGTACTTTTGGTTCCCAGCCCAGAATTTCCTTCGCTTTTGTAATATCGGGTTGACGTTGTGTAGGATCATCTTGAGGAAGCGGTTTGTAAATGACTTTTTGTTTGGTACCAGTTAAAGCTATAATCTCCTCAGCAAATTCTTTGATAGTTGTTTCATGCGGATTTCCAATATTAACCGGATCTGTATAATCACTAAATAGCAATCGGTATATTCCTTCTACTTGATCATCGATATAACAGAATGACCTACTTTGAGAACCATCTCCGAATACGGTTAAATCTTCGCCTCGTAGCGCTTGCCCCATAAATGCAGGAACAACCCTACCATCATTTAAACGCATTCTAGGACCATAGGTATTAAATATACGAACGATACGTGTATCTAGTCCATGATGTCTATGATAAGCCATTGTAATGGACTCCATGAAGCGCTTGGCTTCATCATATACACCGCGTGGACCTATTGGGCTAACATTGCCGTAATACTCTTCATTTTGAGGATGAACTAAAGGGTCCCCATAGACTTCAGAGGTAGATGCTACTAATATTCTTGCGTCTTTTTCTTTTGCCAGTCCTAATAGATTTAGCGTACCTAAAGACCCTACTTTTAAAGTTTCAATCGGAATCTTCAAATAATCAATGGGACTTGCGGGTGATGCAAAGTGCAAGATATAATCCAACTTCCCTTCTAAATGAACGAAGGTAGAAACATCATGGTGATGAAACTCGAAATGCTCTAATGGAAAAAGATGAGCTATGTTTTTTAAATCTCCTGTAATAAGATTGTCCATTCCAATGACGTGGAAACCTTCAGCAATAAAACGGTCGCACAAGTGAGAACCTAAAAAACCAGCGGCACCTGTAATTAATATTTTTTTCATAATAATTCTAGTAGGCTTTTTCTTCTCCCTTAAATAAGTTTGTGACAGTTTGAATAATAATACCTAAATCCAATAACAAAGACCAATTTTCTAGATAGAATATGTCGTATTTAACTCTATTGATTATATCTGTATCTGCCTCTATCTCTCCTCTAAAGCCGCTAACTTGAGCCAAGCCAGTAATACCTGGCTTTACACTGTGTCTTAACATATATCTATTGGCTTTCTTCATATAAACTTCAGAAAGGGAGACCATGTGTGGTCTTGGTCCTACTACAGACATTTGACCAAAGAATACATTATAAAACTGAGGCATTTCGTCTAAACTAGTCTTTCGAATGAATCTTCCTATTTTAGTAACTCGCATATCGTTCTTTGTAACATGCAAAGCATCATTACTCCGGTTAACTGCCATCGACCGATATTTAAAACAATAAAACTCACGATTATCTAGACCATGTCTTTTTTGCAAAAACAACGTTGGCCCTTTAGACTCCAACTTGATTAAAATAGCCAGTAACGGTGTTAACCAAGACAAAACAAGCAATATAACTACAGAAGAAAAAACAATATCAAACGCTCTCTTGACAAAAGCATTGATTGAATCATGTAATGCTATTTTTCGTAATGACAATATAGGAATGTAATCGTAATACTCATACTTTAAATTCCTAGCGAAAATATCTTTATTATCTGGTATAAATTTAAGAGTCCTTAAGTTATTTTCTGCAAAATTAACTAGATGTGTTATTTGATCATTAGACAATTCTGCAACAGAAAAATAAATCTCGTCAATATTATTTTCAACCACATACTCCAAACACTTCATTAAAGAAAAATTCTTATCTCTTACTGAAAATTTGGCTTTAAAGTTTAAGCCATAATCTAACTTAGTTTGAAAGATTTTTATAAGCTGTCTAGTTTTTGCATTATCACCAATTACAATGACACTTCTACCATTTCCTTTCAATAAAACTCTAAATTTTTTTAAAAGGAAAAAGCCCAAATATTTAAACAAAAAAACGACTGTAGTTACATAAAGAACATATGATGCTAAAGCCATTCTACCAACATGCGGTTGCTTAAAAAAGCCTATAAATGCATATAAGACCACAATAAACATTAAGACCTGTTTAATTAACAGAGAAAAAAGTTGTATTAAACGAGTTTGCCGTTCAACTTCGTAAAAACCATTTTTGACGGCTATAATTATCCACGAAAGTGTAACGTATCCAATAAACAAATATTGATTAACTAAGTAAATCTCAAAAAGCGATACTCCATAAATAAGTATAGCCAAATCAACCAGAGACATTAAAGGTTTAATTAACTTAGACCATCTTCCTTTTCTATACTTCAAATCTGTAAATTTAGATTTAAATGACCATAAGACAGGTCATGTTACGTTTAATTATTTTTAGATACGCAAATTAGATTATTCTTGCCTAAAAACCTTGTTTTAACTTATTTTGACATTTCAGAATTAAAGAAAACCTAAAAAAGTAATAAAACTAGTTTCTAAATTGCTTTAACACATTCTTATTTATTTCTTTTCTGTCCTTATCAAAAAACCAACCCCACTTGTTAAAATACTTAATCATTGACGTAATATGATAATATAGCAATTTAATACTTTTATAAGAACCCCTGCCATGCTGGTGAACTATAGTAACCTCAGGATAATATACTGTCTTAAAATGCTTATAAATTCTTCTCGTTAAATCAATATCTTCAGGATACATGAAAAAACGTTCATCAAAACCATCGACAATTTTAAAAACTTTGGTATTAATAAACATAAAACAGCCCATTAAGTAAGGGACCTCTACAATACGATTAAAATCAAAAAAATGGAATTCATAATTAAAATCCATTTTTGCTTTCAAAGATTTAGATGGAATAAACCTCCGCACAATAAGATTTGCGGGAGAGGGTAACAATTTAGCCGAATATTGAATAGAACCATCGGGGTTAAGAATCTTTGGTGCCAAAAGTCCAATGTCTTGATTTTTTACCATAAAGTCATAAATAGCATTAAGTATACTAACATCAAAATTTACATCGGCATTTAAAACCAAATGAAATTCTGCTATATCTTTCGCACATTTAATTGCAATATTATGACCTGATCCAAATCCTACATTTTTACCAGAATGTATATATTCTATTCGATCGTCTTTTTTAATTACTAACTCTAGTTTATTGGTTGGTGAATTATCAACAAAAAATAATTTAGTTTTAAGGTCTAACCTCAATATTGTCTCAGAAATATTTGAAATTTCCTCTTCATCTGTATTGAATAATACAACAGATACGGTTAAATTATAGGTCATGGTTTTTTGTCAAATTCATTAGTAATTTCATTTGCTGGAATGCTAGTCAACATCATAAATAAAAAACATAACACAAACAAGGGTTTTGAGGTTTGTAATATGGACTCAGTTAAAAATACGTAACAAAGACCAAATATAAATAAAACCATCGTCATCGTTTTATTCTGAGCCATACGTCTTAAATAAATACCAATCGTTATAATGAGCAACAATAAACCTATAAAACCAATTTCAGTCAAAAAGGTAATAAACTGATTATGGGCATGATTTAAGGATTCAGGTATTACTCCTCTTCCTTCATGCATGAATTCTGGAGTATGGAGGATATTATCAGAACTACCAAGCCCATAACCAAAAAGAGGTTTATCTTTAATTGCCTCCCAGCTCACAGTCCACAAATCAAATCTACTGCTATCAAAATAATCAATAAAGGAAAACAAAAATATTGCGGTAATTAAAAAAACAGAAACATTAAAAATAATTCGCCACTTTAAACTTCCTTCTATCAGAATATTTATTAAAAAGATAAGATAAACTAATAGCGAAATCCTAGCACCAAAAAGAATTATGGTACCTAGTAACAAGAAATGATAAGAAATTACCACACTTGTTTTTTGATTTTTAAATAAACAACCATATTTTAATGGCAGTAATCCTACAATACCAAAGAAAGTTAAGAAGACAGCATGGTCATAATAAAGCCAGTTTCGAATATTACCACTATAAATTTTTATCTCATTAAAATAGTCCCCAATACTTAACCCAAAAACAGAACTAAAATTCAGTAAAAACGACAAGCCTGTCGTAACAAATAAAGCATTTAAAATCAGAAAAAAATAGACATAACTACTAGATAATTTTCGTCCATTGATAATACCACTACAAATAATAATTGCAAATAGTACTAAAGCTAATTGATTGTCAATTACTTTTAACTTGGTTGGTCTTCCAATTATAAGCGTAAGAATAAATAATGTTGTTAAAAGTAAACCTTCAAGATTTTTAATCTTGAATTTTCTGTCGCGTATGTCTAAAGAGATTGCATAAAGACAAATTATTATAGACAAAAAGGTTGTCCAAGCAATTTTCAAAGGAATGCAGATGATAAACAATAACAATAATATATCTAACGGACTTGGCTTAAACCTAATATACCATCTCTTTATATATAAACTTAAAAAAATTAAAAATGGCATTAACAACGCTGGCAGCCTTAAAGGGTGGTTGTCTAATATAATTTTAACAAATGGATCAAAGACTATATATGGGTCATACGGTTCTTTATTAGGCATCATAATCATGCTATTCTCCCTTTTATTTAATCTTACAGAACCACTATTGGTAAAAATATGTTCAAATAATTGCTTTTGTTTTAGCTTTAAAAAAGTATTCCCGTACTTTATTTGCATACTATCTATTTCTAATAAAGAAATTCCTGGTTTATTTCCAAAATCAAGCCTAAAATTAGTTAATAATTTATTAGTTTGGGGAATCTTGAATATAGCAACATTATTTACACTACTATCAATTTGAACTTTATTTTCTGTATTAAACTTATCTGTAAATGAGTAATATAAAGTAGACCGGAAGTCTACGTTACGAGAGAAATAAAATTGAACATCTACAATGTTAGACTTTATGGAATTCTTTATATCTCGTACTAATAACAACTGTAGCAGCACACCTGCTATAATTGTGGATATTAGTAGAATTATAAATGTAAGATTATTTCGTTTTAAAATCATAAAAGTCTTTGCAATAAACTTTTTGCCAAATTATACCGCATTTTTAATTTCTTAAGTAATGTATTAGTACTTTTCTCTCCAGTTTCAGATGCATTATTACCATGTCTTCGATAATAAATCAGTGGTTTATTAATGAAAAAGGTTTTGCCTGTAATTTCTGCTATCGACGAAATCCAAGCATCATGCATATAAATTTGAGATGGAAATGGAAGTGCCGTCTTCAAAATCGCGCTTTTAAAGGCCATTGTTGCCCCTATATAATTATTCTTAATAAAATTACGAACCAACCCTGTTCTATTCTTATTTCCACTGTAAAGCAATGTGGTTTCTAATATATTCTCCTTAAAAACAGAAGCATTTGAAAAAACTAAATCATATTCTTTAAGGTATAATAAGGTTTCAGCAATTTTGTTAGGGTACCAAATATCATCTTGATCGGCAAGAAAAATAACATCACCTTTAGCTTTGCCTAAAGCATTCTCAAAATTCATTATAATACTTCTCTTTCCTGAATAAAATAGTTTAATTCTATTATCATTAAAAGTTTTAATTATGTCCAAAGTTTTATCCGTAGACCCATCATCAGAAATAATCAATTCGTCATTCTCTTTTAGTTGAGAAACTATTGAAACTAATTGTTTTCTTATGAACTCCTCGCCGTTAAAAACAGCCATACATACAGATATCATCATGATTTTATGACAATTTTTTTGTTTTCAAAAAAAGCGAAAATAACACAATAAGCTAGTTGAAATGAAATGCCTGTTACAACTAACATATTGGCAAAAATATTTAACAAAATTATTACCGAGAGTATCGACAAGGTTGTTATATGATAACTACTGCTCTTCGGTACTAAAAACAATAGTATCGCTAAATATATTAATAGATTAAAGATAAAGAGTAAATAGGGCCCAAGCCAACCTAAATATGAAATAGATTTTGCATAAGTTGTACCTACGGTTAACCAAGGTATTAGCCTTTTCAAATCTCTTTGTACAATATTAAAAGGTCCTCCCAGGTTTTTAGAAATTATTTGTGGAAGATTTTCGTAGAAAATAAATCCAACAAAATCTTTATCTACTTTACCTGTCTTATCAACCGTATTCTGAAAATTAGCAAGTGGAGATGCTACATACAAGTATGTCCAATAAAACTCTTTAGGAATTGAAGATTCCATAAAATCTTCATTAGCCATACTTTGATCATAGATATAATCGCCTCCAGACCTAAGGTTACCAAGTACTCCAAATAAATAAAGTGCTCCCGCGCCTAAAAACAAAAGTTTAATTTGATTTTTAAACTTTAAATTATTGGAGTAATGAATATAAATAAAAATAGAAGATAGAAGACCTAGCATTAATATACTTCTACTTAAAAATAATAATGCAGGTATATATAAAAGAAAATTTATCTTTAAAAGGTTTTTATTTTTAGTTGATAAATACGTGGAGAAAGTATGTGCTATAAGAAAAGAATTAAAAGAAATTAAAATACCGTGCAGTATTGGAATACCAAATTCTAAATAATGGACTCCTGTTTGATTTAATAATTTAGATAGCAAAGGAATACCACCTTCAACAACAAATTCTACCAAATAAAAAAATAGCAAAATAAAAGCACATTGAATAATTAGCTTTGTTTTGGTCTTTGAGAATGTTTTGCGAACCAATTTGAGATAGTCTACCATTAATCCAAAAAAACCAAAAGAAATAAACGTAATAGTAAAGAAAACTATCATCATTACAGAAATCTTTGGATACAATGCACTCCAATCTAGCATATAAACTAGAAATGAAAATGTAAATCCTATCAAATAAATGTATAATGGATTACGTAATAGTCTGTACATCTAAAATTTAATTATACAACACCCTTGTCTTTGAGTATTTTGTTTAGAATAGTTAGTTTTTGATGTTTTTTCATTAAAAAGGCAATTAAAATTCCCCAAAAAACAAACATAAAAATACTTAAATAAATATTATGAATATTTATTAGTCTGTCTAATACCACAAATAAAAATGCTATCAAAACCACAGTAACATTTGGAGCTGTTATAATATTAATTTTCGGAAAATCTATTCTAGAATACCATTGATAACCAACAAATAATAGCAAATGAACGATAACACTTATCCAAGCAGACCCAACAATTCCATAATACGGTATTATTATTAAATTAAAGGCTATACTTGCTATCATGCTTAAAAATACCACCTTCACTCTATTTACCTGATTATTTGAAATTGTAAGTAATGTACCATAAATAGAAGCACTTGTACGCAATAATATTACTATGCTTAAAGGTAAAACTAAAGGATACGCTTCTATATATTCGGCAGTGTATAAAATATTTATTATTTCCCTGTAAAAAAATGTAAAAAACAAAAACAGAGAACTACCTAAGACAAGTAGTAAGTAAAGTACATTACCTGATAATTCATCAATAGATTGATCATTAGCATACTTTGATGAAAGGTATGGCAAAAGCACGTTAGACGCCACGTCTGAAACTATTAAGAATATATATATTATTCTGAATATTGATTGATACAAAGCAACATCTTCTGCATTTAGTAATAACGCTATTATTTGTGTGTCGACAGTAAAATAAAATGTGCCAAAAATAAAATGTGCACCATAAGACCAACTGTATTTTAATAAATGTTTTTGTATCCCTACATTAAACCAATTTTTAATAAAAATTTCTTTACAGTATAATATAGTAACTACTAATTGAAATAGCTTTGCAACAATCATATACTTAATAAATTCAATTGTTGTTAATTGATCCTTATAAATTAAAAAAACAAGTAATGAAATTACAGTCGCATAGGCTATTATTGAAAATGATGCATCTTTAAATTTATTCTTAACTCTTAATACTGCTTGTAAATAAAGTACATAAGCACTTACAACAGCAAATAAGACAAACAACTGACCTATAACTAGCCATTCACCTGCATAAAACACATATAGATACAATAGAAATAGACCACAAAAAAATACAATAAGTACAATTTTTTGGGCAAGAGAGTTTAAGATATACTCACTATTTGGAAATAGCTTTTGAGGATAATCTTTCATAATCATTAAAGACTGACCAAAATCTAAACAAGTTGCTAGTAATGTTGAAAATGAAAAACCAAAACTTAAAATTCCAAACTCCTCAATGGTCATTATTTTAGCAAGCAAAATAAAAACAATACCTCCTGTATATATTTGAAGAAATGCGGCTATAGATTGCCAAAAAATATTCTTAGATACAGTTGCCATTAATTTAGTCTATTTGTATTGTTCCTTCTATGCCTGCAACTATATTACGGCTCACGCCTAATTCATCCATCCAATTTTTAACAATTAATGTTTTCCATGGACCACTGTCATAACCTTTTGCATCCAAGTTATTTTCCCATAGCCATTTAGGCGTAGGCCAAAGTGCAATATTTGCAGCAATTGCAGAATAAAAATCTTTTGATACACCATCCTGTCCGTGGTGGGACATTTGTATATAATTGGATTGTAAAGATGCCAATTCGTTATTATTTAAAACAATTTCACCACCTTCAATACCAAGATCCCCAACAAATAAAACACTTTTAGTTTTACTTTTCACTTGAAACACCAAAGATGAGTTGTTAACATGATTAATTAAAATTTTTGGGTTTTTAATACCTAATATGTTTAATTCCACTCCCTCACCTAAATTTAGCACATCGCCAATTAATGGTTCTAGCTGTTGAATATCTGTTTTATCAATACGGGTATAGAATTCGTTGGCAAAAGAATGAGAAAGCTCTTCATGAACTCTAATTAGTTCTAAATCTAACCTTGAATAAATAACGCTTTCTATGTTTATATTTATTTCATTTTTAGATAGAATAGAATTTAAAGCACCTGCATGGTCTTTATGAGGGTGAGTAATTACCCAATAATGAACAGTACCGCCAAGTTGTAAAATGTAATTATATAATAAATCTGAGATATTACTATCTCCACCATCAATTACAATAGTTTTATCATCATCAGTTTTAATTATATATCCCATTTGCGAAACATCTTTATACTGATCTAACTGCCACAAGGTAAAGTCTTGAGTTCTATCAGGAAATAATTCTATATCCAAAATAAGTGAATCTTCCTTATAACAACTTAAAAAGAGTAATAGAAAAATGGAAATAAAATAAACTTGTATTCTCATTTTTTATTTGAAAGACCTATTAAAGATTGAACTACTCTTTCAGAATTATTAGCATCATGGTATTTATTATACAATGTGTTTTTTTCCTTGATCAATATATTATTATTAATGTCACACCAAACATTCTTCAAGTGAAACATAATTTCCTTCCAGTTTTTTGCCATTGGACCTGATATAGCATTGTCATATTCAAAATAAAGTTCCCTTGATTGAGACATGTATTCTTGCAAATCAAAAGCTGCAAAAATCATAGGTCTTTCTGTCAACAAAAAATCAAAAAACACACTAGAATAGTCGGTTATTAAGGCATCCGCATCTTTAAGCATAAAGTTAATATCAGATGTAGTATCACTATCCTTTAAATGAATTATTCTAGATAGAGGGTTTGTAGACGTAATTCCCTTTTTTGACTCGACAAAGTGACCCTTATTTATTAAGACAATATTCTCTTTTCTTAAAAAATCTTCAATAAAATTGATATTAAAATCTGGTTGAGTAAATATATTCTTAGGCGTTTCACTATTTCTAAAAGTAGGTAAATAATAAACTAATTTGGCATTTGGAAAACGTTCCAGAACATTTAAATTGAACGAATCTTTCTTAGTATTATAAAAAACATCATTTCTTGGACACCCGGTTTCCAATACCTGAGTATTATCAACTTTAAATGAAGCAGCCATTTTATCTGTAAAAACCGCAGCATTAGAAATAACAAAATCATAATTAAATTCGTAAGAAATAGAAAATATATTTTTAACTATTTTACTATAAAAAAAACTATTTACTTGAGAGTATTTATCATCAGCTCCTATTTTCTTTAAGGGACTACCATGCCATAGGTTTACGGTAGTAGATCCGTTAATAAAAAATTCATTTACGTCTTGTTTTCTTGATGTAACGAATACGAATTTTGCTTTTAAGCAATACCAAACACCTTTAAGGCTCCATTTCATATAGGTTTCATAACCTAAAGTCTTATTAGAATTAAATATGTCTTTATTTGTGGTAATCCAAATCGCTCTAATATCGGGATAATTCTCATGAATGTACTTGAATAAATACATACTATTGTCAGAAAACCTTTCTCCATACCATGCTCCAAATATCCACAGTTTTTTATTTCTTGATATTAGTAATTGCAAATACCAAAACGGCATAAAAATTAAGTAAGTAAAATATTTAAAAAGATTTGAGTACATTAAAAAAGTAATTTATTAATCTTTAAGTATGGACTTAAGCTTTGTTGTAGAAATACCTTCAGTCCTTTCAAAATAATGTACTTGACAAAATTCTGAAAGAAAATCGAATTTTCCACGCCAATCATCTCCCATCACAAAAATGTCAACATTATTCTTGGTCACATCATCTACTTTTTGTTCCCATTCATTTTCAGGAATCACTAAATCAACATACTCTATAGATTCAAGCATTCTCTTTCTTTTATCAAAAGAAAATTCACATTTTTTACCTTTCAACAAGTTAAATTCATCTGTAGAAAGACCTACAACAAGTCGGTCTCCTAAAGATTTTGCTCTTCTTAATATCTCAACATGCCCGTAATGAAAAAGGTCAAACGTGCCATAGGTAAGAACTGTTTTATAATTGTTTTCCATTAACTCATCAAAAACAATATCCATTTTATTTTCTGAAGGGCTATTAAAAAAGTTTGCCATACGCGTAAAAATGGGCAACCTTTTCTTTAATAAGTCTGGCATTGCCTCATCAATCATATTTAATGTTTTAATTCCTTCTAATACAACTGAATGATTAGTAAAGTCTGAATTAAAAAAACCTTTACCAATTAATAGTCCCAAAGTTCTATTTCTGCTTAAATCATTTAATGCTGTTAAACCTAAGTCTCCAAATCCTGCACTTAAAAGCAAGGTTTCTTCCCTTCCTCCAAGTCCCTTTAATATAATTTTAATCTCTGCAAAACACTTTGTTAATATCATAAACCTCGTGTTCGCTGAGTTATATTGACCATCAACATAACCAAGAAAAATTGCGTAAATATTTTTAAGTGCACTTAACAGTTCTACACCTCTGATATCAGTAGTATAATCAATATAGATGTTAGTATTCTTTATAATACTAGTTATTATATTATACTGCTCCTTATAATCATAACCTAAAGTCAACAGAGTTGGTGCAGAATCTATCATTTCAGATGCAAATGATGCTCCTTTTAACGATACAACGTTATCAACAGATAAAACTTCTCGAATTAATTCAACAATAGTTTTATTATTATTTAAAATACCTTTAGATAAGTTTACAATTAGTACATCTTTCTTCAAATAAGGTTTTATTTTTTCTAATTCCCCTGCTATAAATTTAGTCGGCAAGGCAATCATTATAACAGTAAATTGGTTTATGTATTTATAATCAATTGTAGATTTTAGAGCTGGATTTAATTTTTTATTAGGAAAATAAGTATGGTTTGTATGTTCTTTCACCAGTTCTTCATGTCTAGAAGAAGATCTTTGAAAAAGATATATTTCATTTAAGGAATTATACGCCAATTGACTACCTACAGCTGTACCAAATGCTCCGCCACCTAAAATTAATATTTTCATTTTCTACTTTATTATTTTCCTAAAACGATTTTATTGTTAAAATACACTCCCTTAAACTTTCCCTCCAATAAGGTATTTTAATACCTAGACTCAATTTAATTTTTGACTTATCCATTACACTAAATGTAGGTCTTTTAGCTGGTGTTGGGTATGCTTCAGTTCTTATTGGTGATAATTCAACTTTAGTTTTACTAATATCAAATATGGCTTCAGCAAAATCATACCAACTAGCAACTCCCTCATTACTATAATGAAAAACTCCAAATTCAGGTTCTTTCATATTTATAACAGCAATAATAACTTCTACTAAATCTACGGCATAGGTTGGTGTGCCTATTTGATCAGCAACAACTCCTAAACTATCTCTTTCTGCACCTAATCTAAGCATAGTTTTTAAAAAATTATTACCATACTCTGAATATAGCCATGAAGTTCTAATTATTATATGTTTCTCCCAAGATTCGGCTATAGCAATTTCACCTTTAAGCTTAGTTTGCCCGTAAACACAGATAGGGGTTTCCTTATCTTCCTCAGAATACAAAGAAGTTTTCTCCCCGTCAAAAACAAAATCTGTTGAGATATGTATTAATATCGTATTAAATAAACTACAAACTTTAGAAAGGTTTCTAGCACCAACAACATTAACCTTTGTAGCAGCTTCTATATCAGTTTCTGCTTTATCAACGGCTGTATAGGCTGCACAATTAATGCAATAAGAGATATCATTCTTCTTAAAAAAATCATTAACTGCATTATAATCTGTTATATCTAATTGCTTAGAACTAACAAAAAGAAAATTTAAATCACCTTGCTCCTCGCTTACTTCTTTAAGACAGGTAGCTAGTTGTCCATTACCTCCCGTTACAAGGATATTTTTCATAATCTAGCCTTATTTAAAGTTGGCAAGATTAAATCCTTTTCAGATACTTTAATTTGATCCGAATCTACTTTCCAATCTATCTCTAAAGTTGAATCGTTAAAAATGATTCCACCTTCAGATTCTTTATTATAGTAATTATCACATTTATAGAAAAATTCAGCCGTTTCAGATACTACAGAGAAACCATGCCCAAAACCTCTTGGAATAAACAATTGTCTTTTATTTTCACCACTTAATTCAATAGCTACATGTTGTCCATAAGTAGGAGAACTTTTTCTTAAATCAACAGCTACATCAATAACAGTTCCATGCAAAACCCTAACTAATTTTGCTTGTGCATATTCTCCTAATTGATAATGAATTGCTCTTATAACGCCTTGCTGAGAAAATGATTGATTGTCTTGAACAAATTCTACGTTTGTTCCAATGCCTTTATTAAATCTTTCTTCATTAAACGATTCAAAGAAATAACCTCTATCATCGGCAAATAAAGTTGGTTCTATAATAAAACAACCCTTTAACTTAGTCTCTATAAAATTCATTGATTTTTATTTAAAATACCTAGAAGATTTTTGCCGTAACCACTCTTCATTAAAGGTTCTGCCAGCGCTTTAAACTGATTTTTATCTATATATCCCATTTCATAAGCCGCAGCTTCAATTGCACCAATCTTAAGTCCCTGGCGTTCTTCAATTACCTCAACAAATTGAGAAGCCTGCATTAACGATTGAAATGTACCGGTATCTAACCAAGCTGTACCTCTATCCAAAATACTTACGCTTAGTTTACCTTGTTTTAAGTATTCTTTGTTTATATCTGTAATTTCTAATTCACCTCTTGGACTAGGCTTTATGTTGGCAGCTATTTCAACTACATTATTATCATAAAAGTATATACCCGGAACCGCAAAATTAGACCTTGGCTCAATAGGTTTTTCTTCAATGCTAATTGCAACGCCATTTTCATCAAATTCAACTACACCATATCTTTCTGGATCATGAACTCTATAAGCATAAATAATCCCACCAACTGGATCATTATTGCTCTGTAATAGTTTTGCCAAACCAGAACCATAAAATATATTATCTCCTAATACAAGGGCAACTTTCTCTTTGCCAATAAATTCAGCACCTATTATAAAAGCTTCAGCCAGCCCGTTTGGAGCATCTTGAACTGCATATGAAAAAGAGCAACCAAATTTTTTCCCGTCTCCAAGCAAATCTTCAAAAAGTGGTAAATCTTTTGGCGTAGATATTATTAGAATTTCCTTAATACCCGCATACATTAAAGTTGACAACGGATAGTAAATCATCGGTTTATCATAAATAGGCATTAACTGTTTACTAACTGATAGTGTTAGTGGGTGAAGCCTAGTTCCTGATCCTCCTGCCAAGATTATTCCTTTCATACTTTTTGGTTTGATATGGTTAAACTTATGTATACATTTTTTTATAATATTCTTTATAATCACCAGAGGTAACATGACTTAACCAATCTGAATTATCAAAGTACCAATCTACCGTTAATTCTAGACCTTCTTCAAAAGTTACAGAAGGTTTCCAACCTAGCTCCTTATTTATTTTAGTAGCATCAATGGCATATCTTAAATCATGCCCTGGTCTGTCTTTTACGTAGGCTATTAACTTCTCTGATTCACCTTCGGCTCTGTTTAATTTTTTGTCCATAACTGAACAGAGTAATTTTACTAAATCAATATTCTGCCATTCATTAAAACCTCCGATATTATAGGTGTCGTGATTTTTACCTTTATGAAAAACCAAATCAATGGCTCTTGCGTGATCTTCCACAAAAAGCCAATCTCGAGTATATTTACCGTCGCCATAAACTGGAAGAGATTTATTTTCCATTATATTATTTATGAATAGTGGAATAAGCTTTTCTGGAAAATGATATGGTCCATAGTTATTAGAACAATTGGTAATCACATATGGTAAACCATATGTTTCCCCATAGGCTCTTACAAAATGATCAGAACCTGCTTTGGAAGCAGAGTATGGTGAATTTGGATCATATGCTGTTGTTTCTGTAAACAAGCCTTGTTCACCTAAAGCACCATAAACTTCATCTGTGCTTACATGATAAAATCGTTTTCCTTCAAAATTATCTTTCCATGCATTTTTAGCAGCATTTAAAAGGTTTACAGTACCAATAATATTTGTTCTTACAAAAGCAAGCGGGTCTTCAATAGACCTATCTACATGAGATTCTGCAGCCAAATGTATTACCCCGTCAAAGTCAACATCAGCAAACAACTTATTGATAAAACTTTCGTCTACGATATCTCCTTTAATAAACTTGTAGTTAGGCTTATCATCAATATCTTTCAAATTCTCAAGGTTGCCAGCATAGGTCAAAGCATCAAGATTATAGATATTATAATTTGGATAATTCTTTACAAACCTTCTAACTACATGAGATCCAATAAAACCTGCGCCTCCTGTTATTAATATATTCATACCTAAGTAATTCTTTATTGGTGTATTAATTTTGATTTTTTATTTAAATATATCAATGCAGACAACATGAAGAAAACCGTAACAAATATTACAGGAATCAACACAATACTTTTACCGAAAAATGACTTTTGCTCTACTTGAGGTTGACCTAAGTTAATAATACTTACCGGTAATGTTTGCTCCTCTAATTCTAACTTCTTAGCTTCAATATCCCTAATCAGCTTTGTTTTATATTCAAAAATATCAGCTATATTGACCTGCTCTTGATTGTCTAAAACTATTCTTTCATTTGAAAAAGTACTCCCTTTGCTTGCTAGTCCAGTAGTATAGTTTGTAATAATTTGATCTACTTGTATTAAGAGTTTTTGGTCTTCCTCGATACGCACATTTGCATTATTCCTATACACTTCTAAAAGACCATTGAAATAGGTATTTGTGTTGATATAGCTTAATACTTTTTCTGCAAATATTTTACCGACAGTTGGGTCTTTGTAGTAGAATGTAATTCTATGGTTAAAAGAACTTTTATTCTGCAACTCTGCCCTAACAATATCTGCTATGGCATCTGTATTTTCAAAACTTTGAAGTAACTCTAAATATTTAATATCACTTTCTGAGCCACCTACTTCTGCTACTCTAGATATTTCGATATTTAAACCGTCAAAATCAATATTATCGATACCTATTGATTTAAAGAATAAAGTATCTTTTGATTTAATGTTAGATTGTATTTCACTTACAACATCATACAAGTAGTTTTTACTTTCTATTTGAGGTTTTACAATGACCTCTGTTTTAAATTTCTTAGATATAATTTTATTTAACCCATATCCAATTGCAAGGCCAACAACGACAAGACCAATAAGTAAAAGCATGTTCTTTTTAAGGTATAGAAATACTCTTAAAACCCAACGAAAAATAGCATTGAAACCTCTTCCTATTAATTGAAATAATTGTCCCAAATCAATTTCGTCAGAATTGGTTTGTGTAGATGGTGATTGATTGGTTGCCATTTATGTAGTAAATATTTGCTTTAAAATTTTATCTGTAATTAAGTAAGTAGGTTTTACCCCTGTTGTACCCAAGCCTCCTGAAGCTAATGTGCTACCTGTTTCTAATGGGTTATCTGATGCATAGTACGCATAACGCACTTTTACATCTTCACCGATACTCTTTCTAATTTTAGATGCAGACTGTATTGCTTTTTGGTAATGCACACCTTCCATCTCTAAACCAATTACATTCCAAGTTGATTTATGAAAGAACTTCAAAATGTCTTTGTTTTGAAGTGATGTTCCTAAAACAGTAACCATTGTACCTTCAAAAACCTCTAAACCATAACCTTCAAAGTCTTTGGCACACAATTCATTTTTGAATGGATAATTGTCTGCTGTTCCTTCAAATATATGTGCAGAAGGTATCATCAAATCTCCTTTTCCTCCTTCTAGAATACCCGCTTTTCCCATTATCGAAACAGAATCAACATTTATCAAAGACACATTGTTCTTTTTGGTATTGTACGGTTTCAATAATTCATCAATTGTTTCATACGCTTGCTCACCAAATGCGTAATCCATTACAAATATAACAGGTTTTTTATCAAGCTCTTGTTCAGAAAATTCATACGAACAATTGTTGATTTTTATTTTTGCCGTATCAAATATCTGTACATCTATATTGGTTCCTGAGGTATCATCCATAATGATCATACCATTCTTCTCTGCCAGGTCGGTAACTTTCTTCCTTAGTGCCGCATTACCAGAACTACTAAGTGCTTCAAAAATTTCTAATGAATCTGTATTCGGAAATTCAGTTTTCAAAGCTGCTTTCGCAAATAATGAATTCATAACACTATGCATGTTTGCAGAGATAATATGAATTGGTCTATGCATTAGGTTGTTTTTGGTTAAAACCTCCTTAATGTTATTTGCCCATCTTTCTCCATGAATATGATGCCCTAAACGCTCTCTTAGCAAAGCACTAAATGTAACTGCTCTTTTTTCACCTGAGATTTCTTCGTCTAAGGCTAGTTTACCTAACCAATAAATAACATTCAGAAATCTATCTGGGTTACTTTTGGTGCTGAACTTTTTATAGACTTCTAAAATTTCTTCAAAAGACCTACCCAAAATGTTGGCTGTGTGTATAAGTGCTATTTCTCTCTCAGCCTGGTTCAATTCTTCTTTTCGAACCGCAGCTTCAAGTTTTTCCCAATCTCTTATAGTTCTTTCTGTATCTGTTATTAAAACACGTTTGCATATTTTTTCAGATTCAATGAACAGAAATGTAAGGTGTGTAAGAATATCATAGATGTCTGAACGACCTCTAGTGATTTCTATATTCATCTGCTCTTCGTCTATACGATAGCAGTTTCTTCTTCTTTTTGGCGGAATGATCGGGTTGATATGAGAAATACCATACCCTTCATCTGAAGTTAGATTAATGAATGAACATTGTTCTATTCCCTCAGGTAATCTTTCTAAAACGTATATAAGTCCGTTTAATTCGGCTTTTTCTTCTCCTACGGAACCATATATTTCAGGTCTTAACTGCAGTAAGGCATTTTTCAATGCTTCACCAGAAACTCCGTTTGGTTTATAAAAACCTCTATTAAAAAGATGACGCATAGTAATATACATGCGTTCTATTGCATTTGTAGACTCTTGTGCTCTTGTTGTTATAATTGCTTTTCCCATTGGTGATTTCAAACGAAATTACGATTTATAATTTGTTATTTAAAAGCTCGTTGCACTATGCCTTATATTTTGACAGGCTTTCAACCACTTTTCGGTCGTTAGCTAGACGCTGAACTTTATTTTGTCCGCCGAGCTTACCTATTGATTTCATATACTCTAAAAACCCTCCACTTTTAACGGGAGTAACTTTTAAAGTTTGCAACACCTTACCTACAATAAGGTCATAATAATAACTATTTTGTTTTTGAAGTGCCGAATCTAGTTCTTGTATAAAAAGGTCCATATTAGACGGTAGTTTTTCAAATTCTATAAACCACTCGTGATATGGCAATTCATTTTCTTGCGGGGTAATTTGTGGTGCTACGGTAAATTCACTTACACTAGCATCGGTGGCCTTTGTAGCTACCAACATTGCCTCTTCCACTTCTTTGGCAATAACATGTTCCCCAAAAGCAGAAATAAAATGTTTTATACGCCCAGACACTACTATTTTAAAAGGATACGTTGAAATAAACCGAATGGTATCACCAAGATTATATGCCCATAAACCGGCATTTGTGGTGATAATCATAACATAGTCAACACCAATTTTAACATCTTTTAAAGTGATTCTTTTAGGGTGTTCATCAAAAAATTCATCAGATCGTACAAATTCATAAAATATGCCTGCATCTAGTAACAGTAACATACCCTTTTCTGTTTGAGAGTTCTGATAAGCAAAGAAACCTTCACTTGCCGGAAACAATTCTATACTTGCTACTTTACGACCAATTAATGATTCAAACTTCTTTCTATATGGTTCATAATTGACTCCGCCATAAATGAAAAGTTCAAAATTTTTGAACAAATCACCTACATACTCATTGGTATTTTCTTTTAGTTTCTCAAAGTACATTTGAACCCAAGAAGGTATACCGGCGATAACCGTCATATCTTCATTCTTGGTTTCTTCTACAATGGCATTTACTTTGGTTTCCCAATCTTCAATGCAATTCGTCTCCCAACTGGGCATTCTATTTTTCTGCAAATAATTAGGAACATAGTGTGCCGAAATACCAGAAAGCCTACCTAGTTTTACTCCGTTTTTCTCTGTTAAAACAGGACTACCCTGTAAAAAAATCATTTTACCAGTTACGAAATCTGCTTTGCCAGTTTCATGTATGTAATTAAGAATAGCGTTTCTAGATGCTTTTACTTGTTCTTTAATACTACCTTCTGTAATGGGTATATATTTTGCTCCAGATGTGGTGCCAGATGTTTTTGCAAAATATAATGGTTTCCCTGGCCAAAGAATATCTTCTTGCCCTGCAACCGCTAAATTCACATAATCTTTAAGTTCTTCGTAATCTCTTATAGGAACCTGCGCTATAAAATCGTTATGGGTTTTAATCGTCTTTAAATTATGATCATTGCCAAACTTTGTCTTACTTCCTTTTGCAATAAGATCTCTAAAAACCCTCTCTTGTGTCTCAATAGGATTACTGACCCACTTATCGGTTCTTTTCGCGATACGATGTGCAAATATTTTGGCAGCAATAGTCTTTAGTGACATTTCGTTTTAATTAAAGTCGATATAATTTAAAGGATCAATAGGTGTTCCGTTATCCCAAAGTTCAAAGTGAAGATGTGGTCCAGTGGTAAGTTCACCGGTATTACCAACTGCAGCAATTACTTCACCACCTCTAACAATATTACCTTGATATTTCGATAATGAACCATTATGCTTATAAACGCTTAATAATCCACCTTCGTGCTCAATTATAATTACATAACCAGTATCTGCCGTCCATTCAGAAAAAATTACTGTACCGTTTGCAATTGCTTTTACCGGACTATCAGTTTTAGCAGTAATATCAACTGCGTAGTGTTTTTCATTAGGGTTAAAGCTCATAGAAACAGACCCTGAAACAGGAGTAAACAATACTAAGTTTTTCTTATCAATTGTTCGTTCAAATAGGTTGTACTTGTCTTCAAGAGCGACCTCTGCCCGTAATAACGAATCTTCTTTAATAGGGTTTAAATCTACAGATGCTGGATCTAATTTAAACTGCTGAAAAAGAGAATCTCTATTTACTACCGTATTCTCAATATCACCCTTTAACACCATACGAATATTATCTAAATACTTATTGGTATAATTTAGTGTTCGAATTAAAGAGTCTGTTTTGTAGGTAAGCTCTGTGGCTTCTTTCTTTAGTCTTGTTGAAGAATAACCTGGTATATATTCTCGCAGTGGCGTAAAGGCAATTAGCAGTGTTGTAAGTCCGATTAAGGTAATCATAAAAAGTGATCCAGTTACAAAAACATTGAGCCTGCTTAACTTAAAAGAAATCTTCTCTTCAAAAGTACTTTCGTTTAAAATTACCAAACGATACTTATGAAGAAGCTTCCTTTTTATTTCCTTTCTTTTTTTGACTTTCTTTTTGGCCATCTTAACAAAGATAAACTTAGAATTTAATTTTAGACCTTCTATAAAATGAATAATTTAGAAAGAGTTTTCCAAACTTAAATTAATTACAGCATTCTAAAAAAATTCATCGAACAAAAATTATTTTTTTATAGTATGACTACATATATATACCACCGTTCTTTTAACCCTAATATAAAACTTAATCAAGTTATGAAATAATGCTGTTATATTTCTAAAACAATCTATCTCTATTTAATAGAGAAATCTATTGAAATTCATTATTTAATATAAAGCTCGCTAATTACTTTAATTATAATTTTATTTAGTAACTAGTTGTTTTAGAGTTTTTTATAAAAAATACAGATTAGTATATTTTGTGCATTTGCCACAATTATAAATAAAAAATCACTTGCTGTTAATATTAACAGCAAACTAATAAGTTTTTAGTATCTTTGAAATCCATTTTAAATCATAGTCTTATGACATTATTATCTATTTTTTTGGCCATAGGCGCTCCACAAATTATATTAGTGGTAGTCGTAATTCTACTATTATTCGGAGGTAAAAAGATTCCGGAACTTATGCGAGGTTTAGGTAGTGGAATAAAAGAATTTAAAGATGCCTCTAAAGAAGATGAGCAACTAGAAGAAAAGAAAAAGGAATAGGTTACAAACCATTCTTTAATATAATTTATAAAGTCCTAATTTTCAGGGCTTTTTTGTTTTATAGATTTTTTATTAGAGTATTAGGTCTCATTTTATAACCTCACACACTTCACAAAACGGTCAAATTATCCGTTTATCGAGATCTCATTGGTTACGAGGCTACTAAATACTATTCATTCACGACATAAAAACACTCTTTCACAACAATTAATATTCAGAATATCGCTTTACTGCTAATTTCGTTAGACATATAGTACTAAAAATCCATAACTAACCGTTGGTACTATACTTAAAACCCCAGTTGAATGTAATGTTCAACTAAGAATTATGTCTATGAGAAGTGTATTAAATTTATTTTTTCTGGTCTTTATCGTTTTTGCTCAAGCCCAAGGCTTTCAAGACGAACTTGAATCTGAGGTATCAAACAATAGTAACAGTGCAATAGTTTCAGATATAAATGCTGATGACAAAAAGGCATTTCAAAAGGCTGCTGAAGAGCTGTCCATTCCTTACAGGGCTTTTCATGATATTCCAGATACCCAAAATGGCTACTACATAATAACTGGTACATTTTCTAAAAACAAGAATCTTAAATCTCAAATTAAAAAACTTAATAAAAAAGGATTTGAAGCAGGGTACTTTCAAAATCCTCAAAACCAACTATACTATCTATATTTAAATCATTATACTTCATGGGAAAATGCTATTAACGATTGTTCTACACAATTTGATAATCGTTACGATGATGAAGTTTGGATACTAAAAATGATCAATAGTAATTTAAATACTGAATCAGAATCAGTAGTTGAGTTACCGGTCGTATCAGAAATAGAAACAACTACAGCATTAGAAGCAAACTCAGAATTAGAAAAAACAACAGACCTAACATTAGCTCAGGAAACTTTGTTAGAAACAGAATCTATACCGGTAGAAGATGTTTCTTATGAGATGTTAACTGCATCGAAAGAGAATGACCCCGCAGTTAAATCAAAGCTTATAAAAAGGGCTGATGAGTATTTTGACAAAATGTGGTATGCGGAAGCAGCCAAAATTTATGAGCAAGCTTTATCTAAAGGAGAAAAAGCTTATACATATGATGTATTGAAAAAAGCGGGCGACGCCCACTACTTTAATACAGATATGGAAAACGCATATAAGTGGTACAACATATTATATACTAAGTATGAGTCTGACATGAGTTCTGACTACCTATTTAAATATGCTCACTCTCTTAAAGGAATTGGAAACTATAAAAGATCAAAACGTCTATTAAAGTTATATAATAGAAAATTAGCTGGCGAAGAGATTGCACAAGATACAGAACAGAATGAAATAGTTTTAGATGGTCTTCTAAGAATGGAGGAAAAGTTTGATATCGACAACTTGAATATAAATTCAAAGTATTCAGAATTTTCACCAATGTATTATGGTGGTGATGAAATGGTTTATGCATCTGCTAAAGATTCTTCTATATTTACTACCAGAAAATATAAATGGAACAATCAACCGTACTTAGATTTATTTGTTGCCAAAGTAAATGAAGAATCTCAAGATTTTAAAGATGCCATTAAATTTTCTAAAAAGATAAACACAAAATATCACGAAGCATCTGTTGCTTTCACTCCTGATAATGAGACGATGTATTTTACCAGAAACAATTATGGTAAAAAACTAAAGCGTGATAAAAACGGTATAAATCATCTTAAAATTTATCGTTCCAAAAAAGTAGATGGAGAATGGTTAGAAGCTGAAGAAGTATCTTTCAATAGTGACAATTACTCTACTGGTCACCCAGCGCTAAGTACTGACGGAAAGCAGTTATACTTTGTGTCTGATATGCCTGGTACTTTAGGTGAAACAGATATTTTCGTTGTAGATGTTCTTGAAGACGGTTCATTCTCTTCTCCACGAAACCTTGGTCCAGAAATTAATACGGAACATAAAGAAATGTTTCCATTTATAAATGAAAAGAAATTATACTTTTCATCTGATGGGCATGTTGGTCTAGGAGGATTAGACGTTTTTGAAGTTGCCTTTGATGATGAAGCTGGCTTTTTAGAAGTCCGCAATGTCGGTAAACCGGTCAACAGTAAAAAAGATGATTTTTCTTTTATTGTAGATGAAGAGACTCAAAAAGGATACTTTGCATCTAACCGCGATGGTGGTAAAGGCGATGATGACATCTACTCATTTAAAACATTACAACTAGAAGAAATACCAACCAGTATAAATGCTATATCTGGTATTGTAACCGAGTTAATCACCGGCGATTTAATGCCAAACGCATTAGTTGAATTACTTGATGAGAACAACATCAAACTTAAAGAAATGGAAACCGATGAAAATGGAAACTTCATTTTTGAAGATTTAGATGCTGATACAAGATATGTTCTAAAGACGACCAAAGGATCATACTTTGATGATACCAGAGAAGCTGCAACGAAAGACAATGAAATTGTTAATGTAGATGTCTCTATGAGAAAACTTAATGATATGATTGCTGTAGAGAATGGCATTAAGAAGCTTAAGACAGAGATGATTCACTTTAACTTTGACAAATCATATATACGTGATGATGCTGCTGAAGAACTCAATAAACTAGTAGAAGTAATGAACGATTCGCCTAATATGGTTATTAAAATTGAATCTCATACAGATTCAAGGGGTGATGACGTTTATAACAAGTACTTATCTGATAAGCGTGCTAAATCCACAAGAGATTATATCATTGCTCAGGGTATTGATCCGAGTAGAATTGAAAGCGCTATTGGTTATGGAGAAGAACAGTTAATTAATGGTTGTGACGGTACGGTTCGTTGTACAGAAGAACAACACTACCTTAACCGTAGGTCAGAGTTTATTATCGTAGACATGTAATATAAAATAACATCAATAAAAAAGACCCGCTAATTAGCGGGTCTTTTTTATTATAATTCATTTAGGTTTTAATGCTTAGTAAATTTAAATACTTGTCAACTTCATTATACAGGTTACTTTTTATTTATCTATGATTTTATACGCTTTATCGATTTTCTAATACCTATAGAATGTGCTGTTTATCTATCTTTTTTACTGTTGATAGATATCAATTTTAACCAATTACATTTTATAGAATAATTAGGTCTTTTACCTAAGCTTTTCAATAAAGGCATTAGGATTGAACATCTTTACTCGCAAGAACTCCTAAATCATTGAACATGGAAAAAATTACACTAGTAAAAGAAATTTACATTGAAGCCTTTAAAAATTGGAAAAGTTTCCTTTTAGAACACTACTTTAAAATATTTTCGTGGCTGTGTTTTTTATTGATTGCTTATGCTTCTTACGTTTTAATTTTTAGAGTGTCTACTGGCTTTTCTTTCAGTAATTTATAATACACACCATAATAAGGTTTGTAATCAAACAACAAACCTATTTCACATAAAAAAGGCTCAGGAAATTCCTGAGCCTTTTGCATTTTATAAAACTAAATTGAAATTAGTTATTTGTTTTGTTCATTAACATTGAACCGCACAGATTTCATGATTGCTTCTAGCTCAAACATGTAATCTCTTTTCTTGGTTGCAGGAGCAAAAACAAACCCTTCAACAATCAATTTACGATTGTTCTCTTTATCACTTATGATATAGGTTAAAAACGGACCTGCCATAGGATAAGCAGACATTTCCCAAATTCCCCTTACTTCTGCTGCTTTTTTACCTGAAACCTCAGCAGGAAAGACATATGGAGAAAAAGCTTTTTCTGTAATCATATGATTATTCTTTCCAGGAATATCTTCACCGCCAATATAAAGTCCGCCAATAGAATCACGCATCTTTATAATGTCTTGAACAAAAGTAGAATCGTTCTGAAAGCTATCCCAAGGCATCGTGTATGCGATAATATTCATATTGCCTTTTTGAATTTGACGATCTATCCACACAAAATTATCCTCTTCTCTACCTACTCTATAAATAGATGGTATTTTCATCGAAATATCGAATTTATCTTCTAGCGCCTTTTCCTTATTTAATGATTTCTCGAATCTTTTTTGGGCTTTTGCAATTTCAAGTGCTTTAAAGTCAGCTATAAATTCTGGTGCCGTCTTTTTAATATTTGCAATAATCTCTTCTTTATTCCGCCCTTTGATAACTCCCACTTTCTGTGGTTTAGCGTACATGTTAGATTTCATATGGGCAACATTCAAAGTATCTTCCATTACATACAAGACAGAGCTTGTATTACGAATAGAACCCGTGAAAATTTGTTGTGGAATTTGAGTAACACTAAATAGTGCCTCGTCCCAAGTTAGACCTTGTGCAGCAGCAGTATAATTTTCACGAATTGCATCGCCTACATTACTGTTCCATAAATCATTATCTATAACTACCGTTAAGGTGTTCATGGCACCTACCGACTCTGGTAGGTAATCTGCTTTGCCGTCTTCTTTACAGGCAATTGACAATCCTAAAATTGCTAAAAAACAAAGTGAAATTCTTTTTCTCATTGGTGTTTTGGTTTACGATGAACAGTCGCACAATTTAAGTTTTGTGCCTAGCTTTAAATTGTTACCACTAATACCGTTCCACTTTCGTAAATTATCTATAGTTACTCCAGGATATTTTCTAGAAATCGTCCATAATGAGTCTCCACTTCTAACTTCATGCGTTTTAGAATTGCTTGCAACAGCTGTTCTAGAAGGAGTTTGTTTAGGTTTTACAGAAGAACCCGAATTATGTTTTGGGTAAATTGTTAATCGTTGTCCGATTTTCAAATTATTACTTCGTAATCCATTCCATTGTTTCAATTGACTTACACGCACACCATAGCGCTCAGCAATTTTTCCAAGAAAATCACCATCTCTAACTCTATATCTAATACTATTTGCGCCTGCTTGCTTTGTAATTTGAGCAATCGGACTTTCTTTACTTTTCAATTCCTTTTCTACATGAGCATAAATAGCTGCTTCATTCGCTACGAATTTTCCCATTTTGTGCACTGGTAATCTTAGTGCATGAGCTCGACCTTCTACAAAAGGAATAACGTCTAATTTATAATGAGGGTTAAGCACCTTTAATTCTTCTTTATCAATAGCCGCTAATTCAGAAATTTGATCAAAAGTAATTAGGCTTTTAACATGAATCGTATCTGTTTCAAAATAGGCGCGATCTGCTTTCTTTCCTTTTAAACCATGCTCTTCTGCATACTCAAAAATATACATGGTAGCTTGAAAAGCTGGAACGTAGCCAGCAGTTTCTCTAGGTAAATTTCTTCTAATATTCCAGTAATTACGCTGACCGCCACTTCTACGAATTGCTTTATTTACATTACCTGGACCAGAATTATACGCAGCCAAGGCTAAATCCCAATCATCATATATTCTATGTAATCTATTTAAGTAATTAGCGGCGGCGGCAGTTGATTTAATTGGATCACTACGCTCATCAACATAACTGTTGATGTTTAATTTCATTTCTTTACCTGTACCATACATAAACTGCCAAAGACCTGTTGCCCCAACTCTAGAACGCGCTTTAGGGTTTAAGGCAGATTCTACAATAGACAAATATTTCATCTCTAACGGAATGTTCTTATTGTCAAATTCTTGTTCAAATAAAGGAAAGTAAAATTGGCTAATAGTAAGCATACGTTCCATTAAGCCTCTCTTTCTAGTAAGAAATGATTTGATTACGCTTTCTAAAGACTTATTGTATTCTACATTGAAAGGCGTTTTAGCGTTCAATTTTGCCAAACGCATTTTTAACGTATCTGTAGGTAAATCTAAAACGAAAGTAGAAACAGTATCTGGCTCTACCATAATTTCCTCATACATTTCATTGTAAAGAGGTGCTGCATCTACGAGTTCTTTCATCCAAAGACTATCGAACTTGGCTGCTAATGCATTATCCTGAAGATTATAAGAAGAAGATTCAGTTGGTTTGTATAAAACCAAACTTTCGGTTTTAGAACTTTTTACAACACCTAATTGATTCAAAGGGACCACTTCGCTTAGTGAATCATTGACAACTATAGTAGTGCTATTTAAAGAATCTGAAACAGCAGAAACAGTATTTTCTTGTTGTGCAGATCCTAAGACTGGCAACAAAGCTAATCCTAGTACATAAAAAGACTTATAGGTTACTTTATTCATATTGGGGTAAATTACGTTAACGGAACAAACGAAAATCGTACATTTTTTAATGAGAATAAAATAATTTCTCTTAAAATGCACAAATTTTCGTTATATGCCGTTTATCGATAACCCCTTTACTACTCTAATATAGCGGCTATCCCTGGTAATGTTTTACCTTCTAAACTTTCTAGCATTGCACCTCCGCCTGTTGATACATAACTAACTTTGTTTTCAAAACCAAATTGTTTCACTGCGGCAACAGAATCTCCACCACCAACTAATGAAAAAGAACCTGCTTTTGTAGCTTCTGCAATATAATTACCAACTGCAATAGTACCAGCGGCAAATTTTTCCATTTCAAAAACGCCAATTGGGCCATTCCAAAGAATTGTTTTAGAAGCTAAAATTACCTTTTTGAAATTTTGTAATGTATCAGGCCCGGCATCTAATCCTTGCCAGCCATCTGGTATTTTGTCAACATCTACAACTTGTGTGTTTGCATTCGCATCAAAAGCATCTGCAGCAATAACATCTACAGGTATGTGTACATTAACATTTTTTTCTTTGGCTTGTTTAAGAATTTCCATCGCAAGATCCATCTTATCATCTTCACAAATAGAATCTCCTACTTTACCTCCTTGCGCCTTAATAAAAGTATAAGTCATACCACCACCGATAATCAAATCATCGATTTTATCAAGAATATTTTCAATAATAGTAATCTTAGAAGAAACTTTTGCTCCACCTAAAATTGCCAATACCGGTTTTTCACCTGTAGCCATCACCTTATCGATAGCTTCTATTTCTTTTGCTAATAAATAACCAAAACACTTAGCTCCCGGAAAAAACTTAGCTATTACAGTAGTAGATGCATGTGCGCGGTGAGCCGTACCAAAAGCATCATTAACATATATATCTCCTAGTTTTGAAAGTTTTTCTGCAAAAGCTTCATCACCTTTTTCTTCTTCACTATGAAATCTTAGGTTCTCTAATAAAAGTACCTCGCCATTCTGTAATTCTGCAACCGCTTTTTCAGCTTCTTCACCAATACAGTCGCTTACAAACTTTACAGTAACCCCAATAACATCAGAAACAGCATCTACGATATGACTTAGCGACAAATCTGGATTGCGCACTCCTTTTGGTCTTCCCAAATGGCTCATAAGCACAGCACTACCGCCATCTTCTAACACCTTAATAATTGTGGGCTTAGCTGCCTGAATTCTAGAGTTATCTGTTACTTCAAATTTGTCATTTAATGGAACATTGAAGTCCACTCTAATTAACGCTTTTTTATCTTCAAAATTAAAGTCATTCAATACTTTCATGTGATATTACTTTTGTTAGTTAACAAATGTAAAGATTAAATGGCTTGGGATAAAGTGCTAAATAGGATAATTTACACCCAATACCATTAAATTTGTTGTGCTTTAAACAACTATATTTGAATCTATGTTATTCAATGAAATTTTAGGACTTTCACACATTAAAAAACACCTAGCATCAAGTGCAGATGCCGGTAGAATACCACATGCACAATTATTTGTTGGCCCAGAAGGGTGCGGTCTTTTGCCTATGGCATTGGCTTATGCTCAATATATTATATGTTCTAACACGAATGGAGAAAATAATGGTGGCAATGAAGCTTGTAATTTAAAGTTCAAATCATTTGCTCACCCAGACGTTCATTTTGCTTTTCCTGTTTCTAATTCTGATAAGGTAAAATCTCACGCCGTAAGTAACCATTATATGAAAGAATGGCGAGAGTTTATACTAGAACAGCCTTATGGAAATCTCTTTGACTGGTATCGCCATATTGAAATTGAAAAGAAACAAGGTCAAATTGGTGTTGATGAAGCACAGGACATTGTAAAAAAATTATCCTTAAAATCTTATGAAGGCGGATATAAGGTGATGCTTATTTGGATGGCTGAAAAGATGAACACTGCAGCTTCTAACAAATTATTAAAGTTAATTGAAGAGCCGCCAGACAAAACTATCTTTTTACTACTGTGTGAAGACGAAGAACAAATTATACAGACCATAAAATCTAGATGTCAGGTTGTTCATTTTCCTCCTTTAGCAGAAGATGCTATTGCCTCAGCCTTAACTGAAAAAGGTGCTAGCAAACCAGAAGCTATGCTATTAGCTCACGAAGCAAACGGTAATTATAATAAAGCTCTTAATCTCTTAAATAAGGATTCTGAAGACCTTGTGTTTGAAAACTGGTTTGTACAATGGGTTCGTACAGCTTTTAAGGCAAAAGGTAATAAGGCCGCTATTCACGAATTGTTATTATGGAGCGAAGAAGTTGCAAAAACCGGTAGAGAAACACAGAAGAACTTTCTAAGTTACTGTATTACAGTTATGAGACAGGCACTCATGATTAACTATGGTGCAGAAGAACTTGCTTATCTAAAAATACATGCCGAAGGATTTCAACTGAAGAAATTTGCACCTTTTGTACACGAAAACAACATTATAGATATTACTAAAGAGTTAGAAGATGCTATTTACCATGTAGAAAGAAATGGAAATTCCAAAATTATTTTCACCGACCTATCTATTAAACTAACCCGGCTTCTTCACAGAAAAAAAGCTGAACTTAAATAAACGACCTCCATGAATACATTTTCAAATAACGCGACAGAAATTTTATTACTACTTTTTTTAATAATCACTTTCCTTCAAAGTGGTTTTGATAAAATTATCGATTGGAACGGTAATATTTCATGGCTAAAAGAGCATTTTTCCGCTACTCCATTTAAAAATATTGTTCCCTTACTGGTAGGTGTAATTTTAGTTACAGAGGTAGTTGCGGGGGTACTTTGCAGTGTTGGTATCTATCAAATTTTAAGTTCGGGCGGTAAAGTAATTGCTTTTTATGGAGCTATTCTATCAGGAATAACATTACTTATGCTTTTATTCGGACAAAGAATTGCTAAAGATTACGAAGGTGCTAAAACCATTGCGGTTTATTTCATACCTACCATATTGCTCGTATTTCTACTACAAGCGGCTTAGAAGCTTCATTTTTAAAAGGGTATAAAACTTAATTGCAAAGTAGTTATACTTTTATAAACCAATTTATTAGAAACAAAAAACCCTCCTGGTTAGGAGGGTTTTGGAGGCATCGAGCGGATTCGAACCGCTGTACAAGCTTTTGCAGAGCTGCGCCTAGCCACTCGGCCACGATGCCATTTTTAAGCGAGAGCAAAAATAAACATTATTCCCAATTTAAGCTGCATTAACAACTAAGAAATTATATTTATTTAAGGTCGGATGGTTTACTGAACAGATTGTCCTCTTTGTAAATTCAATGATACCGTTACCTTTTCAACATCTCCGTTTATAGGCGGATTGATTTTAGAAACGGAAACCATAGCTGAATCTACTGTTGGAAGTTCAATAAATATTCTGTCTATTATTCTTTTGGCGACATGCTCCAATAATTTAGAAGGCGTTGCCATCTCTTGCTTCACAATCTTGTTGATATGAACATAATCAACAGTATCTTTTAACTCGTCGGAAACTGAGGCAATCAATAAATTTGTATCAACAGAAACGTTGACCAAATAATCACTACCGATATTGGTTTCTTGAGGCAAACACCCGTGGTGGGCATATGCTTTTATATTCTCTAATTGTACTTTACCCATTCTTTATATTCTGGAGATCAAATTTAATCAATCTCACTTGAAGGATTAATACGTACAACGACAATTACTGATACCCTGAAATAAATCTACCCCTAAGGTGATTACATGCGTACCAGAACTATAACCAAGAAGTTCGTTAAGAATAACTTGATAAGAATATCCGAAGTAAAAATTACTTTTCTTTAAACCTGCAATTGGAGCAATATAAAGCGGGTTACCAATTTGATCGTTCAAGAAACGATAGTTGACACCGGCGTAGAAATAATCTTCAAAATCGTAAAATCTAAATTTCAAGTTTAAATCGGTAACAGAACGCCCATCACTCTCGAACAATTGAAACAACACAGAAGGTTCAATTTCCATCTTGCTGGTTCTTTTCTTCATGTATCTATAACCGGTATACACATAATAGTTTCTTAGTCTATTAGGCTCGAATAAGGCGTTGAAATTACTTAAATTTTTATCTAAGATATTTGAAGCATTAACACTGAAATAAAACTTGTCATACCTATATAGTGCACCAATATCAAAGTTATGATTTGTGGTAGCTTTATCACCAACATATGCTGGATCTGCAATTAAAGCAGGGTTTGTATTATCAATTCTAAACTGGTTAAAATTATACGAGATACCGAATGATAAAAACTCGTCATCATAACGGTCTAAAGTAAGGTGGTGCGCAAATGAGAATCTCGCTCCCTGTTGTTTTGTTTCACCATTACTATCGTTATATAATACCATACCAACACCAGATTTTTCACCAACACGCATATCTGCTGCTAGAGATTGGGTATCGGGTGCATCTTTAATACCTACCCATTGAGTAAGACCGTTAAGTCTTATTTTAACATGGTCACCAATACCTGCGTAAGTTGGGGACATTACAAAGGGGTTATCGGCAAGATATTGAGATAATTGAGGTATAGTAAGCTCCTGCCCTCTTAGGGAGAATACGCTTATAAATAATACCAGTGTCAATAGACTGTTCCGCATCATCATTTTAGGTTAAGTTTTTAACGGTATAAAGTAAAGTGTCCAACAAATTCTCTTTCATCACGATCGCCGTTCAGTTTAATTACATACCAGTAATCTCCGGTTGGCAATTCGTTGTCTAAGTATGTTCCATCCCAACCTTCAGAATCAACTTCTTGTTCGGAAACCACTCTACCATAACGATCAAATATTTTTATTAGTATTTGAGGGTATTGTTCAATGTTTCTAGGTATCCATAAATCATTCTGCCCATCACCATTAGGTGTAAAGAAATTATCAACTTCAATGTCTATGAACTCCATAAATATGTTAGCAATCGTAGAACATCCGTTCTCATCAACAACACGCACTTCGTAGGTGTCTGTTCTTGTAACATAGAATATATTATTATCACCATTGTCAAAACCATCGAAGTAGTAAGTATAGCCTTCACGACCACCTTCTACAACAGCAGTTATTTCATTTATGTTATTTTGCTCTAAAACAAGTGTCAATGGTTCAAATGCTTCTATTACAAAGTCAATTGTTTGTAAACAACCGTTAGAGTGTGCAATGGTAATAAAATGGTTGCCTATTGCCGAGTTTCTAAAATCAGGGTTCAACTGAAAAGCAGCTGGATCAATAGAATCTATCGCATAAAGCACATCGCCGATTACACTATCATCTTCTAAAGTGATATTCACAAAATTGTCTGGTGTATCACTTGAACATTCATAAACTGGTACTACGGTAGCATTTAAGTTTACACCTGTTTCAATATCAACTACTACGTTAGTATCACAACCATTGGCATCTTTAATTACGATTAGGTAATTACCTGCAGCCATGTCATAGAATTCTGTTCTGTTCAATACAAAGTCTACATCGTCATTAGAATTCAGTGCCGTGCTATATGGTGCCGTACCACCTGTTATTTCAAGGATGATAGAACCATCTTGACTATCAACACAAATTTCTGGTGTTGTCTCTGCAGTTACTTCTAAACTTGACGGCTCTGAAATAGTATATGTCAAGAATTCGAAACAACCATTTTGGTCTTGTGCAATGATTGTATACTCTCCTGGAGTCAATTCGGTAAATGTACCATCAGAATAAAATTGATTCAAGTTCGGAGAAATCGCATATTGATAACCACCAGCTCCACCTGAAAGTGTAACCGTAATCTCGCCATCATTTTCACCAGAACATGTAATATCTATTACATGTTCTGTGAAAGTCAATGGTGTTGGTTCAACAATAACAACAGTTTCTGGTGTTGTTTCACAATCATCACTAATTACAGTTACATAATACGTACCTGCACCTAAATCTCTAAACACGCCTTGAGATTGTGGACCAGCAATTCTAGAAGCTACGCTTAAAGAACTATCGGTAAACAATTCATATTGGTAGTTTCCTAATCCCCCATCAGCAGTTGCATAAATAATTGCCGTGCTTTCGCCAGTACAATTCAGTACTGCAGCAGTTTCATCAACAAATAACAATAATGGCGGTATCTCACTTTCAGTAATTGCATTCGAAATTGCAGACTCACAACCATTTACCGCATCACGAACATAGAATTGGTATCTACCTGCTCCATACTCACCAGTTTCAGGTAAACCAATTGGGTTGCTGGTCATTGGTAAGAAGTTGATGTTGTCAACACTATACTCATATGTACCACTACCACCTGACGCGGTAAGTTCAAATTCTGCGCCTTCTGCGCAAGTTAATGCGTCTGTTCTAATTAAGCTAGCCTGTACTTCAGTAGGCTCTCTAACCTCAACTATATTAGTTGTGGTATCACAGTTCCATCCATCAACTACAGTAATACTATAGAAACCTGCACCTAAATCATTGAAATTAGGATTCGATTGTGCTCCCGTTGTAGTTGTAATCGTAGTACCAGTTGCATCATAATAGTTCAACTGATAGCTATACGTACCGCTACCGCCACCTGTTACATTTGCTGTAACTACGGCTCCTGTATCACCGTAACATGCTAAGTCTGTTACAAGCGGGGTTGCATTTGCCACTATTTGTGTCGCTGCTGCCAATGTTTCTGTATAGTTTACTACACATCCGGCATCATCGGTAATACTTATGGTGTAAGCGCCTGAAGCTAAGTCAGTAAATATTCCTTCATTAACATCATCCATTGTAAACACATCACCAGTTGTCGTGTTTGTTAATACAATATCATAAAGCCTATATCCGCCTTCAACCTCAACTCTTATTACACCTTGGTCATCAGTACAAGTTGCTTCAGCCAAAGGAGTAACAGTTCCGCTTAACGCTATATCTGGAGATATAATAGTCACCATATTCGTGTCTTCCGAACATAACGGAATATCGGTTTCTGTAATGGTAACATAGTAGCTACCGCCAGATAATCCTGTTATTGTTCTTGGGTTAACACTAGTATCTGATGCTGTAGCAGAAATTACAGATGTACCTGCAGCATTGAACACTTCATAAGTGTAATTACCCATATAGCCATCAATATCAATTTCTAAGCTACCGTTAGCATCTCCAAAACATGTAACTGCAGATATCGGAGTAGCTGTTGCAGTAATAAAATCGAACGGTGAAACAGTATAACTAGCTGTATTTACATAACAACCCGTATCTAAATCTGTAACTCTAAATACATAAGAACCAACAGTGTTTAAATCGTACGTTGCAGAAGTTGCTGTAGTACTGATCAATGTACCTGTTGCATTACCAATTGGTAACAACTCATAACCATAGTTATGTGCCAAGCCATTATCGGTAACGGTGATTGTTATTGTTTCATCAACAGCACAATTAATAGCTACATCTTGAGCAATAGAAGCTGTGAACGTGTTAATAGGTTGAATTGTAACCGTATCAAACGTAGTACAACCTTTGGCATCTTTTACATATACATCTATAGTTTGTGCACTTCCTGTGTCTGAAACATTAAATGTATTCTGTGCTTGGAAAATAACATTATCAATACTGTATAAATATGGTGCGGTACCTGTACCTGCGCCAGCAGTTGCCGTTATCGTTGCGGTATTAACACTATTATCTGCCGAACAGTTAAACGCTGTTGCCACTGCACTAACCGTTAATTCTAATGGTTCTGTGATAGTTTCATTCTTGATGTCTTCACAACCTCTACTAGAAATAACTCTTACTTGATAATCACCTTCTGGCAACCCTGTAAACAACGGATTGGTCTGTGTCGCAATCGGAATAACCAAATCAGCAATATCATATAATTCATATTGATACTCAGGGTTTGTATTTGTAGCCGGATCAATATTAGCGCTAATACTACCATCTGAACCTCCGAAACAACTTACGTTTACGATAGTTGCATCTAATAGCACTGGGTCTACTGGCGCATCTAAGGTCTGAGTTACTATTCTCTCACAAACAGGGTTTGTAGTATCTAAATCTCTTACTAAGAAAGTATATGTACCCTCAATGACTAAACCTGTAAAGATTGGATCATTCGTCTGAGTTACAGCAGCACCTGTTGGTGGTGTCATTACAAACTCAAGGTTTGTTGAACCACCAGTTACATTAACCGTAATCTCACCTCCTGGTACTGATGAACAATCAATAGACTTATCTACTATCGTAGAAACATCCATTTGTTCGTATAAAACTTCAGCAAGTGTAGTAAAGTCACAACCCCATTGGTCTGTAATCAATACTTCGTAGCTACCAGCCCCTAAACCAGAGAATACTCTCGTGTTTTGTGGTGCACGGAAATCTGTACCATTTAATCTTAATTGGTATGTATAGTTACTTCCTTGTCCGCCAGTAGGCATACTCACTTCAATTTCTCCTTGTAAGTTTGTGCAGTTCTCTATGTTTACTTCTAATATTGCCGCTATTGGGTCTGGAACATCAAGAACAATATTATCTTGAATTAATCTTTCACAACCTTCAGCGTCACGAGCCCAAGCTTGGTACGTTCCAGCTGTAAGCGAATCGAAAGTAGCACCTGCTACGAAATCTACAGTTGCAGGAACACCCACACCTACATAGTATGTATAGCCACCCCAACCACCAACTACGTCAATGATTGTAATTGAACCATCATCACCTGGGTTACAGGTAATTTCAGTTACAACGGTATCACCACTGATATCAGCTGTAGGACCGTTTATAGTGAATGCTTCTGTATTTGTACAGAATGGATTATTATCTTGTGTTATGGAAACATAGTAACTACCAGCTTCTAAGCTAATGTCAGCTGTAGGACCATTTGTAGTTGCTTCTGTACCAGAGATAACAATTGTATCATCGCCGGTATTGGCTAATGTGCCTTCAGTATCATAAATAGTCCAAGTAAATCCGCCAGGGTATGTTGCATCAACTAATTCAAAATTTACAGCACCTGTATCGGTTCCAAAACAAATAACATCACTCGTTTTTACAATATCGATGGTAAACGTATTTGGTTCATCTATAGTTTGTGTTGCAGAAACGATACACCCTGTATCTAAATGTCTTGTTAGAATCGTATACGATCCCGCAGATAATCCGCCGAAAACGTTCATTGATTGGTAGTTTACACCATTATCGATACTATACTCGAATTTAGTAGCGTCACTTAAGGTAGAAGTTACCGTTATCGTCAACTCCCCGTCATTACCTGGTGCACAAGTAACCGTATTGGTTACATCTGCAATTGCATCGGTAATCTCATCAAAAGGAAGTATTGTTTCTGTTGTACTACCAGCACACCCTTTATCATCATATACATTGATAGTATACGTATCACCTGCACTATTTGTAACAATCAATACGTTAGACGCACCAGATTGTACAACGGCAGAACTACTATCTACAAACTCATAGATTACATAGTTACCGCTACCGCCGGTTATGGCAGCCTCGTCAACTGTAATTGTAGCGTTGTTAGGGTTATTACCTACAGTACAACCGAATTCAACTACCGAAGTATTGATATTCGAAATTAATGCAGGTTCATCTATTACAATGTTACCAGAAACAGTACTACAGCCATTTGTTCCTGTTGCAGTCACAACATAGGTATTTGGAGGTAAACCCTCAAACGTATTGTTGCTTGGGTTAAATGTTCCTGCTACAGGAGATATGGTAAACGTTAACGGGTTTACTCCGTTTTCCACTTGTGTCAATGTAATTGAACCATCATTAGATCCAAAACATGTAATATCGATATGAGAATCTGTAAATACTGGCTGAATAGCAAGAGCTAACTCTTGTGTTACAGGGTACTCACAAACAGGATTTGTAGTATCTAAATCTCTTACTAAGAAACTATATGTACCAGCATCAACCAAACCTGTAAATGTTGGGTCATTCAACTGAGTTACTGCAGCACCTGCTGGAGGTGTCATTATAAACTCAAGGTTTGTAGAACCACCCGTTACATTAATCGTAATTGTACCTCCTGGTATACTTGTACAGTCAATTGCTTTATCTACTGAAGTAGTAGCACTTAACTGTTCGTATAATTCCACCGGGTCTGTAGTAAATGTACAACCCCATTGATCTGAAACAATTACTTCATATTCACCAGCACCTAGACCAGAGAAAACCAGCGTGTTTTGTGGTGCTCGGAAATTAGAGCCATCCATTACCAATTGGTATGTATAGTTACTTCCTTGTCCGCCAATAACATTGCTTACCGTTACTTCTCCCTGTAAATTGGTACAGTTCTCTTGAGTAACAAGTAAATCGGCATCAATAAGTTCTGGAACATCCAAAACAATATTATCTTGAATTAATCGCTCACAACCTTCAGCATCACGAACCCAAGCTTGGTATGTACCCGCTCCTAATCCTGTGAAAGCAGCATCCGCTACGAAATCAGTTGGTAATGTTGGTGCTACCGTATCAACAAAATAGGTATAACCGCTCCAACCACCGACAACGTCAGTAATCGTTATTGAACCATCATTTCCAGGTACACATGTAATATCTGTTACTACCGTATTTCCTGTAATATCAGCATCAGGACCTGCAATATTGAAAAATTCAACATCGGTACAATACGGATTGTCTGTTTGTGAAATAGAAACATAGTATTCGCCAACACCTAAGTTAATTATTGGTGTAGGACCGTTTGCGGCTTCTGAACCACTAACGACAGAAGTATCATCGGTACGGAAAATTTCCCAATCGAATCCTGTGTTATAGGTAGCATCGACCAATTCAAAAGTTACTTCGCCAGTATCCGTTCCAAAACAAATTACATCACTTGTCTTAACAACATCGATTGTAAATGTATTTGGTTCCTCAATAATAGCTGAAGCTGTTATGATACAATCCGTATCTGTATGTCTTATTAAGAAGTTATAGTTACCTGCAGATAATCCGCCGAACACATTGGTAGGAACATAAGTTGTACCGTTATCGATACTATATTCATATTTAGTAGCATCACTAGCAGAAGACGTTGCCGTAACCGTAATTACTCCGTCGCTACCTGGCGCACAAGTAACTGTTGTTGTTACATTTGCCGTAGCTCCTATTAATTCATCATAAGGTAATACCGTAGCTGTTGTGCTACCTGAACAACCATTATCATCATACACATTAATTGTATATGTTTCGCCTGTTCTGTCTGTAACCGTTAACACATTTGATGTACCCGATTGAACAACAGCAGAACTACTATCAATAAATTCATACGTAACATAGGTATTGCTACCACCTGTTATTGCTGCCGTATCTACAGTTACCGTTGCATTATTTGAATTGTTACCAACGGTACAACCAAATTCAACAACGTCAGCAGTTACATTTGTTATCTGTAGAGGAGTTCCAACAGGACTGTCAACTTCTAATTCACAACCACGACCAGAAGTAACACCAACCACATAATCTTCAGAAGATAAATTTGTAAAAGTACCTGTTGTTTGTGATGTACCAACCGGAGTTAATGTTGATGGAGCTGTTCTTATATATAATTGATATTCATAAACAGGGTTATCCATTGATGCATCTAACGTTGCAACAATAGTACCATCAGAATCACCAAAACAAGTAACATCTGTCATCACCGTAGTAAATAATACCGGTGTAGCCAATTCAAGTTCTATAGTTGTTTGAGCACTACATCCGCCCAAAGTTGTATCATATACAAATGCAGTGTAGGTACCAGAATCCAAACCTGTAAAGTTTGGTAATGATTCTGGAGTTCCGGTAACACTTACACCACCTTCAAATAATTCATATTCGTAATTTGTAGAGCCGCCAAAACCTTTTATTAAGATTTCACCGTCACCTTCTGCACATGATGGTTGTGCAACAACCTCAGCAGAAATAGAAACAGGAGTAAAAATTTCAATGTTTGTTGTGTTTCCACATCCGTTAAAGTCACGAACCTGAACAGTATAATTACCAGAACTAAGGTCAGTAAATTGATGTGTAGTACCTGCGGTCGTTAACGTTGAAGACTGGTATGAACCGCTGTTTAAACTAAGTGTATATGGTTGAGACCCTTCTCCGTCTAACGTAATTTCTATTATAAAATCTCCCTCATCAGCAGTACATTGGTTAATAACCAATCCAGAAATAGCTGGGGTTGGATCATCTGCAATAGTAACATCCAATGGTAAGGCTGTAGAACAACCATTTCCATCCATTACATAAATATCCCATTCTGTATTTGTAGAAGGATCTAATTCGGCATAATTATTAGTACCATAATCGCCAGCTACCGGAGAAACACCATCTGGTACATAAGCATATGTGTACGAACCATTACCACCACCTGCAATAACAGTCACGTTAGCATCTTCTGAACAGTAGCCATTATTTTGGTCTGCCAAAGTCAATGTAACAGGGTTAGGCTCTAATATTCTGAACTCAAAAGTATTTGTACACTCAGGAGTGGCTGCTTCTTGGAAGAATAATACATAGTCTCCTGGAGGAATATTTGAAATTGTTTCAGTAGCTGTTGGACCAGGACCGTTTGGACCTGTAACGCTACCTGAATATGTACCACCTAAAGGTGTATTGCTAATACTTTCCCTTAATTCATAATTAATGGTAGTCACTGAAGTATCATAACCCTCAAATTGAAAAGCAATTGACCCATTTGTATCACCAAAACAAGCGACATCTGTTACGGTTGGTGTTGGAACTACATCAATAGTTGAAAGATTAGGAATATCTACCTCAACGAAACTTGAACATCCTGTTGTTGCATCAATCACTTGAAAAACATAACTAGAACCCGGGTTAAGTCCGTTATACGTAGCTACCTCCTCATCAGCAGTGGCACCTGCAGCCTCAGCATCTGGAGGAGTACCTGCACCATAAATTGTAAAGTCATAATTACCGGAACCACCACTTGCGGTAAGTTCAGCTGTTCCTCCCGTAATACAACTAACAGGCAATAAAACAGGATCAACCGATAAATATGGACTAGAAAGCACACGTACCGGGTTTTCATAATATTCACAACCATTGGCATCTAAAACACGAACGTAGTAATCTCCGAAAGCCAAACCATCAAAATCAACGACTGTTGCCGTGGTATTCACTACAGGGTTTGGACTTGTAGTTGCAGCTAAATTATTTAAATTGTCATAAAGTGTATATGTAAAGTTCGGCTCACCACCACTTGTAATCGTAATTTCAATACTACCTGGTATATCACCAGAAGGACCACAACTAACATCTGTAGCTACAACATTCGCATCAAACAATACAGGATCAACAACAGTTGCACTGCCATTATAAATACATTCTTTAGAATCCCTAACAATATAATTATATGTGCCGGCAACTAAACCTGTGTATACTCTTTGGCTTGTAAAAGCACTACCTTCAAAACTAATTTCATATGGCGAAGATCCAAAATTAGGATCAACGTTAATTTCAACAATCCCGTTAGTGTCACCAAAACAAGTAGGATTGGTAATTGTTTCCGTTGCAATAGGATTCACCGTTGCGGTAACCGTAACCAAATTAGAAACAGCTGTACAACCTTGGTCATCTGTTACTCTAAATCTATAGGTACCAACTATTGAAGTTGAATACGGGAATGTTCCTGTAAAAGCAGCATAGCCACCACCATTAACATCTAATTCATATGTGTAAGGAGCATAACCACCATTGGTTACTAAGTTCATAGTTGCCTCTGGTGATATCGTACAATCTAAGTCCTTATTTAACGTAAGTGTTGCGGTTAGTTGAGGTTCAATATCAAATACTACGGTATCTGTACAACCGTTAGCATCTCTAATTTCAAAAGTGTAACTACCTGGTGTAAGACTTGCAAACGTATTATCAGTTACAAATGTACCCGTACCTAACCTGTAGGTATAAGGAGCCACACCACCAGTTGCACCAACTTCAATAGTTGCAGAGCCAGCTACAGAAGAATCAAAACACACATCTGAACTTGGTAAAATACTTGCCACAGGAGCAACAGGTGCTGTTAATGTAAAAGTATCCGTATCTGTACATCCGTTTGCATCGGTAACAGTTATAGTATGTAAACCTATTTGATCAAGACCAGTAAATATTCCTGTGTTTTGTGCTGGTGTTAACGAAGCATCTGGTAATTGAATTACATAAGAATATGCAGCAGTACCACCTGTAACCGTAATATCTACAGCACCATCATCTATACATGTAGGTTGTGTCGGTGTATTAGAAACCGCTAAAACTGCAGGTTCATTAATTGTCTGTGTCAACATTTCAGTACAACCGGTAATAGGGTTGTCAACATCTCTAACATAGATAGTATAAGTGCCGGCAGCTAAACCTGTTATTTGATGCGTTGCAGCCGTATCGCTACCTTCAATAGTTACAAAAGCACTATCATAGCTATACTCATAACCACCTGCTCCAAAATTCTCAACTTCAAAAGTTATGGTACCAGAACCATCTGCATTACAATCTAAATCTTCATAAGATAAAATTGCAGCTTCAAAAGCATTACCATCTTGAACATCTACAATAATATCCGTTATACAATCACTACCATAGTCTACAGTAACAGTATGTTGACCAACTAATACATTGTTAAATACATTATTACCAATTTGAGGCGTATTACCATCAATGCTGTATGCATACGATGCATCATTTGGAAGTATTGTAATTATTCCTGTTCCATCACAACTGTAATCAACAGAACTACTTAATAAAGGTGCTGTTGGTAAAGGTGCAATAATGATATTTGGAAGGCTTATTACACATGCAATATTATTTGCATCTCTAACTTGAACGGTAAATGTACCATCAGACAAGCCAGTGAATACTGTTCCGCCAGCAGTTGCCGCTGTCCAAGTACCACCATTTAAGCTATATTGATAAGAACCAGAACCACCCGTTGTAGGTGTTATGCTACCAACCGTAATTTCTGCTAATTGATTACATGTATAATCTTCTGTTTGTAGACTTTCTGCTACTATTTCAGGTACCTCATCTACATCAACAGATAATGTAACTTCACAATCGTTTACATCTCTAACTCGAACATCATACGTACCAGCCGTTAGATTATTGAATAAGCTAACAGAACCAAAAGTAGTTCCACCATCAACACTATAAGTATATGGTGCTTCACCACCACTTGGTGCTAAAGAAATACTACCGTTATTACCACCAAAACAAGTAACATCAACAACAGTTAGTGTTGCTGCTACAGGAGCATCTTGAGCAATATTAATATCATACATTGCAGGACACGCATCTACGCCTCCATTATTGTCTAAAACATAAACATCGTAATCTCCAGCGCCCGTAACAGTAACCGGATTGGTTGCTGCATAGTCACCAGCTGAAGGAGTTGCACCATCGGCAACTACCGCGTAAACATAATTACCGTCACCACCAGCAGCGGTAATATTTATTTCACTATCGGTACCACAAGCAGTTATTGTACTTGCACTTGCGCTAACCGTTACTTGTTGTTCGATAGTTATGGTTTGAGCCGCAGCATCACAACCAAAAGCATCTGTAACTTCTATAGTATATGTGCCATTTGAAAGTCCCGTGAACGTATACGTTGTAGCATCTATTGGAGCTGGGGTTACATAAGAACCACCATTGATTCTAAATTGGTAATCACCATTTCCTGCAGTAACTTCTACAACAATAGTTGCATCATTACTACCACTGTAACACGTTGTTTCCTGTAAAGTAAAAATTGGTGTTTCTGGTGCTATAACTACAATTGGGGTATCGCTTACGTCTATACAACCATTTGCATCTCTAGCACGAACATAATACGTACCTGCAGGCAATCCGTTAAAAATGGTATTGGTTTGGTACGCAGTAACAATACCAAGAATATCTTCTTCTAATTGATACGTATAGCCTGGAGTACCACCAGTTGCACTACCCGTAATTTCTGCACCACCATTGTTACATGTAAAATCTTGTGTAAGATCTGCATCAGCAACAACCAATGTTGGTTCTTCAATAGTTTCATCGAAAAATGTTATACAACCTGGTAAAGTACTACCTGCTTCTCTAACATAAACTCTATAACTGCCAGCTGCAAGTCCAGATATAGTTTGTGGTGATACCGTAGTACTACCTAAAATACTTGTAAAATTATCTAAACTGTATTCGAATCCGCTTGCACCATAATTAGCTACCTCAAAAGTTATCGAACCAGAGTTATCTGCATTACAATCCAAATCTTTAGAAGAAAGCACTGCTGCTTCGAAAGCATTACCAGCATCAACTGTTACATCTATGGAAACAGTTTGAGAACATTGTTCTGGACTTTGAAAAGCTTTAATATTATCAATAGCCACATCATTACCATTTGTTCCCGTTGCTATAGTTCTAATAACAATGTCAATTGTGCTATTTGCACCAGGATTTAAAGGTGGAATGTTGATATTTCTCCAATCATTAACTCCTGTATTTTCATCAATTAGACCAGTTGTACCACTATCGATAATATTACCTAAAGGGTCAACAATTTCTACCAAAATATTTGGTCTAATTAATCCTGATCCTTGTCTAACTAAGTTAATAACATCTAGATCTACCTCAACATCTCTATTAGGTATAATCTCTATGTTTGTTTTGCTATATACTATTGTGTTAACCCCAGGATCACCAACATTTACCGCTAAGTATCTGCCATTTGGATTACCTGAATTATCTACTGGACTTACCCATGTACCAAAAGGAGCAACAATTCTACTTGTAACACTATATTGTAAATCGTTAATATTTAAATTTGTATCTGAACAAGTACCTAATGATGCATCTTGAGATTCATAGCAATAATACGTTGTGTCAATTTGAGGAATAGAAACATTTGGTCCTGTTCCGAAATCTTCACGCATTAATTCACTTCTTGCAGGAGGCGTGCTACTAATGTAATCAACAGTTATTGTATGAGTACCTACAGGTACATTAGTGAAAACATTAGAATCTGCAGGTGTATTTACAGTTCCGTTTAGATTATATGTATAATCTAAATTTGGATTATCTGGTGTTATCGTTACAATCCCTGTTCCGTCACATGAGTAATCAACTTCTGGAGTCAACACTACATTTGGTGGAGTTGGTGCTTGATTGATTGTAACACTCATCGGAAATGTACAATCATTAGCATCTTGAATATAAATAGTATGCGTACCGGCTAACAGAAACCCTATTGCATTAGTACCATACGTACTACCACCATCAAAACTATAGGTATATGGAGAAGTGCCGCCTTGAGCATTTGTTACTCTAACTTCAGCACCATCTGTTGGATTACACTCTACTAATTGTGTAACCGCAGCAGATGCAGAAAGTGTAAATGGCTCAGAAATAGTATATGCCTGGCTAACATCACAATTATTTACATCTCTAACCCTAATATTGTATGAACCTGCACCAAGATTGTTAAATGTATTCAGAGTCTGATAATTTGCACCATTATTAATACTATATGTATATGGTGCCTCGCCACCAGAAGCAACTATCGTCAAAGTAGCTTGGTTTTCACCACTACAAAGTATGTCAGTATTAGAAATAGTCAATGCTAATGGATCATCTTGGTCAATAGTTATGTCAAAATTAGATTCACAGAAATTAGCATTTCCACTATTATCTCTAATGTAAACATCATAATCACCTGCGCCGGTAACCGTTACTGTATTACTTGCGTCGAAATCACCAGCGGTTGGTGTAACCCCATCAGCAACTGCAGCGTAGACATAATTTCCATCTCCGCCAGCACCAACAATAGTAATATCAGTGTCGGTACCACAAGCAGTAATATCACTTGCGCTTGCATTTACCGTTAAAGCTGGATTTACAGTAATACTTTCTGTACCTGTACAATTATTGCCATCTCTAACATCAATAGTATATGTTCCTGCTGATAATCCAGGGAATACACTGGTACTGCTAAATGCACCACCATTTAAGCTATATTCAAAAGTACCATCGCCGCCAGAAGAAACATTAGCCGTCAAGGTTAATAATACAGCATCATCAAAACAATCTTGATTTGGTGTAATCATTAAAACTGGTGCCGTTGCCGGATCTAAATCGAAAGTAAAAGGAATGCTACAATTGTTAGCATCGGTAATTGTACCATTATAAGTTCCTGATTGTGATAATCCATTAAAAGCCCCTGTAGTATTAGAACCAAATACAGTAGCATCAGGATTATTAAGTTCATAAACATAACTTCCCCATCCGCCTGTAACAAGAACACTTACACTACCTGCTGATGTACAACTAGGTTGTGTTTCTATTAAACTAGAAATTGTCAATGCCGAAGCCGGACCTTCTAATTCGTGAGTAGCAGTATATGTACAATTGGTATCAGTGTCTACAATTTCTATTGTATAAACACCGACCGCTAAATTGTCGATATTATCAATTAAAGCTTCAGTACCCCCGGTTCTAACAACTCCTGTAGGACCTGTAATTGCGTATGTAAAGTTTTGACCTGATTGAAAATTTACATTAAAACGGATAACGCCATCTGCAGCACCAAAACAACTAATTGGTTGTGTAGTTTGCCCACTAGCCGATATTGGATTAATCGCGTTTATCGTATAATTTTCTTCATAAAAGCAACCATCGGCATCAGTAACTCTTACAGTATAAGTGTCAGGAGCCAAACCTTCAAAAACAGCCTCATTTCCTGAAGTGCTTGTTGGACTAAGAGCAGAAGGTGTTGTAATTGTATATACATATGGTGCAGCACCATTAATTGCGTTTAACGTTAAGTTAGATGTTCCGGTAGGACATGTAATTTGAGACTCCACAATAGTTAAATCTGTTGGTGGATTTGGTCTGTCAATTACTATTTGGTTTGTAACAAAAGTACAGTTGCTAGCATCTCTTATGGTAATGGTATAAGTACCATCTGTAAGATTTTCAAAGCGGTTTGCGTTTGCTGTTGTATCGGGAATAAAGTTAATTCCATCAATACTATATGAATACCGTGCGGTACCACCAGCCACATTTTGAGCTTCTATAATACCTTCTTGTAAACAGGTATAATCTTGAACCAAAACAGCATCGCCACTAATTGCAGCTGTTGGTGCATTAATGGTAAATGTTTCTTCAGAAATACATGTTGCAGTACCTCTTGTTTGCGTAATTGTAACGCTATAATCACCCTCAGCTAAATTTGGAAAACTACCCGTGCTATTGTTTGCTAATGGTTGATCAGTGTCGTCGAATAATGCAAAATCTAAAGTATAGCCATTAGTATTTGTAATATTATACTGAATTCTACCTGTAGTTTCGCCAAAACAAAGCACATCTGTTACCGTTGTTGGGTCGAAATCTGCAGTTGGGTGATATTCAATCGTAACTGTATTAGATTCTACATAACAACCCGTTCTATCTAATACTAAAAAGATATAATCACCAGCACCAGAAACATTAAAAGTAGTTTCTGTTTGAAAGTTCGTTGCAGGAATATCAGCAAAATCTGCATAAGAAGTAACAGTTGTTCCACCTTCATCTACATAGCTCCAAACAACATAAGAGTAATCTGGGTTGCCACCGTCGGCATCCATTGAAATAACACCATCTTCACAAGTAATATGCTGATCTACACTAGCGGTAAGTTCTAAATCGTTTTCATCTAAAACAGTAACTTCTTCGCTATAAGAACAACCATCATCTGTAGAAATATAAGCGATATAGTCACCAGCACTTACATCTGTAAAAGAATAATTATTATCTGCATGACCATTTTGGCTGTCTATTAAAGTTCCTAATCCGCTATTTGTACCATCATCTCTTCTAAGTTCAAAAGCATATGGTGGATCAGCATCAGTAATCTGTAGCGTAACAGTACCTAAATTGAAACACGTTTCTGGAGTTACACTTACATCATAAGTTATAGCTCTTTCTCTAATACCAATTACCGGTGTAGTAAAGATACAGGCATCTTGTATAGGGTCGCCGTTTGTATCAAGTTGAGTGACCTCAACTCTATAAGAACCATTTTCACCAGAAGCAAAATCAAAACTAGGTCCGTTGTTTGCACTAAATGGAACGATAGTAGCATTGGTATCGTTATCTACCAATTGATATCCATATCCACTTCCAAGATTTGTAATGGTAATGTTACCATCGGTATCACAAACAATATCTCTATTATTAAATTTTATATCTAAATTGTTCTGAAATCCTTTAAAGAAAAATCGACTTGTACAACCATTTTGATAAATAACGGAAAGCCTGTATTCGCCTGGTGCATTTAATAAATAGTTACTACCTGTACCGACTTCTGTCCATGTACATGTAAGTGCTCTGTTGGCACAATCTTCACCAACATCGACACCACAACTACCTTCAACCAAACGTTCCCAAGACACGCTTTGTGCATCAACAATATTTACTGCTAATGGTTGTGAATCGTTAATACCACACAAGAATATTTTTGGTAAAAAAGAGCTATCATCACTACAAAAAACAATCTCTCCAGGGATATCATTGCTTGGGTCGGTATCGCCATTTACTTCATTAAAATACTCTGTAACCGGGTTGGGTAAATTACCAGAACCAAATGGTTCTACAGTAATAATCTCTTTAAATCCTTTACAAGGGTCAGCAACTATTTTATCTACTATATACTGTCCAACAAGGGTTACAACCTGGGTGCTTGCATCATTATCTGGGTCACCATCATTGATTTCAATATCGGTTGCATCGATTTCTCCATTACTGTTTGTATCGCGATACCAAACATATGAATCAAACCCGTCGCCCGCATTTAAAATAGCGCTAGCACCACAAAGTTCTATAGTTCTCTCAAAGTTACAATCAGAAAGGTCATCTAAAAGGAAGTTTGTCGCTCCAGGAATAACAAAACCACAAGTATTAAAATCAGTAACACTCGGGTCATCTGTAACCTGTGCAGAGTTATTTTCTCCCCTGTACGAACTATACGCTAAGTTTTCAATTAAATCTGAACAAGCATCAATGAAATCAAAACAATTTTCGGCTACCTGAACTCTAAAAATTATAGAATACTCGCCATCTTCATCTTCAACATAAACATCTGGTATGTTGAAAACAATTTCTCTTGTTGCTGGATCGTATGTATATGTTATCTCGTAACAGGTTCTTGGTGTGCCAGTACATATTTGAGCAGGAAATGTAAAATCTGTATCATTAAAAAAGCTTCTACCATCTGGTGGAGAAACGTTTACTGGCAACACATCTCTAATAGTATAATTTACACCATCGTCATTACCAATATTCTCGAAGGTTAAAACATAATCTAATGTCTGACCTAAGTTTACTCCTTGACCTGTAATATCTACACCACCTGGTGTTTGTACTCTTTTCTCCAAAACAATATTCGGAGCAATAATATCTACATCAAAAGAAGTAAAGAAAATATCATATTTATCTTGTGAAGAACTCGCTCTTAAAATGGCACTATTAGCTCCATTAGGAATTATAGTGTTACTAGCACCACCATTAGGTATTTCAAAGAGGTCAACATCCCAACCTAAAGTATTTATACTATTTGGGTTTCTATTTGTATATTGATTATCAAACTGAGTAATACTTGAGTTAAAAAAATTATTATCTGGATTTTCTCCATTTGATAATGTTGTAAAAGACCCATTGGCATTAATTGCCAAGGCATCTCCTGTAATTCTGTTATCACCTTCTAAAGCACCTACTCCCATATTTGCATAAACCGGAAAAGGTGCCGGTAAAGTTGTAAATCCGTTTACAGGAATATCAATACTCTCTCCAGATTTAACCCCTGCATAACCATCAAAAGTGGTTATAAATTTGTCTCCAGGTAGGTTTGGATTTTCATAAACAATTACCATTTTCCATCCTCCAGAAATACCACCTGAGATATTATTACCTGTACTTGCCCTAACGTTTGCAACAAAGTAATCTCCATTAGGATTTGCCAATCCTGATACAATAGAAGTTACATCTTTGTATGCGGCATAGGGACTGTAATAACCAAAATCTACATCACCATCACCATCAAAAATTATCTCGTCTGCCGTGATATCTTGGTATGCACCACCTGGCGTTCGAAACTTAATATCATCAATATTACTTCTATCTGAATTTACGTATACGGCTGACCAATACAAACCTGCATAACGCACTAAAGAACAATCAACATCGGGTATTTCTAAGTTAGCACTACTTGAACTAAACGTACTACTATCACTATCGACATCAATATATTGCATGTCGTAATTATCATTAAAATCAGAAGAACTTCCTGTATCGTTAAGCGGTTCGTTAGGAGAAACTGCTGGTATAGTAACGTTTTCTCTTCTCCATCTACCATTTCTAAAAACCCATTGTCGCTCGGTACGTTCAGCAACCTGTCTATTAACAATATTGTTGGCAATAAAAGTAAGTTCACCTCGAATATCTGCTTCGTAACGAACGTCGAAATCATTTTTAACTTGAGAAACGGCAGTTTGTAAACCTAGTGCCAAGAATAAAATGAAAAATAAACATTTTGAGTAATGTTTTCCCATAAGAGAAATGTGTTTGGTAAAATCTAAAAATTGAGTAAGTCTGGTCATTTTGTAAATTTGTTGAAGCCTTCCATTCATTCGATATCCATTTCGCATCGTTCAACCGGGGAATTCTCCATTAACAAATATTATCCATACTAGTTGGGTTAAGAATTAATTGTTGTGGTAACGAGCATTTCTGTTGTGAAACATCAAATAGATTGGGTTTGTGATTTTAAGAAAAGAGTGTATTTCAACGATTAAGTACGTACTAGCGTAACTTTAATATTTTAATAATTAGGCAAAAATTAGTTGTGAAAACTCTAGAAAAACCTACCGGTTTTTGAATTCTAAAGTGGCAATTATTATATTAGAAGGACCCAGTTTTTGATAGGGGAAATTCGATTTTAAGCGGGAAAAAAATTGAGATAATACTATTAAAAAATGAGAATTTTGAAGTCAATTCTTTCTTAAAAAACACCTCAAATTTACTACGACACATTCTTAAGGTGGATATATAAAAGAAGTAGAAATAAGAATAATTGTATTAATAAAGATGATTAAGTTTTATAATAATGCACACAAAATGAATGCTTTTTAAATAGTTGATATATTGATTTTACAAAAATTAATTCGAAATCCAGTCCATTAAAATGTACTTGGTTCAGGCGCGAATTAGTCGCTCTACAGAACAATTATTAATTTGAAGCACTTTATTGGGTATCTAATTCATAATCCCTAAAAGAGGCTAAAAAGTGAGTTAAACAAACTTCTTTAATCCTTAGCCCCGCCAATTATCTATTGTAGTAAGCCAAGTATTAATTAAGAATGGCTATCTTTAAAATCTGCTATACTAATTCTACATATTATCTAAGTCTTTTTAAAAAGACGAGCTCGACGAACGAGTACGTAGTGCATAGAGACTTTCTAATGCACAGATAATAACAACCCATTATTTTATAAAAATTTAAACAGAAACAATTGATTAAAAAATCGATTGCAGTATCTCTTTCAATTGTAGTACACAATTCGAAATGCGATGCTCTTACCGTAAATCAAAAATGAAAAGTGAACAGTTAATACCAAGAAATATAGAGATGTTCTATAACAAAGCATCTGAAGAAACCAGACTAGAAAAAGGCATGGGCGTATTTGAGTTTGAAAGAATAAAATCGCTTATTGAAAAATACCTTTCTACATCATCTTCTAAGATTATAGATGTTGGTGGTGGTACAGGAAAGTATGCTAAGTGGCTTGCCAAAAAAGGTCATGAAGTTCATTTGGTAGAACCCGTTGCTAAACATTTACAACTAGCAGAAAATAGAGCTAAGAAATTAAAGAACAAGTTCTTTGTTCATTTGGGTGAATCTAGAAAATTAGACTTCCCAAATAATTATGCAGACCTCATCTTACTTCATGGCCCTCTTTATCATCTTCAGAGAATAGAAGATCGAGAATTAAGCATTTTAGAGGCGAAACGTATTTTAAAAAATGGCGGCATCATCTTAGGATTCGCTATCAATTATACGGCATCAACTTTGGTCGGGCTCTTAAACGGACTCATACACAAAAGGTCATTCTTTGAAATGTGCAAGAATGAATTGACTACAGGAATACACAATCCACCAGATGATTTTCCTTGGCTCTTGGCCGAGGCCTATTATCACAAACCCGAACAACTAAAAAAGGAATTTATACAGCAAGATTTAACCTACTTGAACACATATGCAGTTGAAGGTATGGCTTGGCTTGATAAAGACTTCTTTGCAAACATGCTAAATCATAAAAAGAGAAAGACATTAATTGAACTACTACAAGTTACAGAAAACGATAGCTACATTTTGCCATTTAGTCCGCATATGATGATATCCGTAAAAAAACAAATTCATGGAAAATAAAGACAGATATTTTAAAGCATTAATTGAAAATAAGAATCAATTAAATGCAATTGACTTAGGAGAAAAAATTCAACTAGATGAAAATGAAACCAGAGAAATAATTACACAACTATTATCTGAACATAGAATTAGATATGATGAAAACAGTGTTTGTAATTATCGGGTTATAAATAAAAGGAGTAGATGATATTGAAAATCAATATAGACGAGTTGGTTTTCAATAGTAATAATCTTGACTATTAAGATTTAATATAACAGGTAACATCCGGAAATCCATTTGGTTTCCGGTTACTTGCAAAGTGTTTTTTGAGTGTCGATTGGCAAACACCTACAGTAAAAAGACCTTCTTAATCATAAGTACTATTGTCTTTTGCTTTTATAACTCCAAATGAGTTTTCATCAATCCAAACAAGATTCCAATTCATATTAGGATCAGTATTGTAACTTTCAAGGCTTACTGATTGATCTTGAATATTAAAACGATAATATCCAGCGATTCCTCCTTGGCGAATGATTCCTCCTTGGTAAATTTCATTTCCACACCGCCTCCCTATTTTCCTTCCAGAATTAAAGGTTATGCGATATTCACCCGTAGTTAAAAAACGAAGTACACTACCAATCTGACCAGTTGTACAACGTCTATAGACTGTAATTTCCGTATCACCTTCTTGGATTTTATGATCAACAATCCAACTACCGATTAGATAAGATTCAGAAACTTGTTGTACTTGACCAGAACTTAATTGAGCTAAAAAAAGAGTAAGCAATATTATTGAATTTCTCATATATCAGAGAAAACAAGAACCGTTCCAATATAAGTAACACTACCTACAAAAGAAATTGAAGATTACTATTCTATTGTTACATTGATGATTTCATATTAAAACCAAGTAACGTGTATTGATTTCATTCGTCTTAAACCTATGAAAGGAATTATGCTTTTACTTCTCATACTAATTCAAGGTCAAGTTGCATCTGATATTATACTGAAGAAAAAATTAATCGGTACATGGAAGATTGAAAAAGTTAAAGTCACACGACCCGGAGTTTGCATTCAAAATGATTTCAGCCAAATGATTGGGACTACTTTTGAATTTAAAGAAGAACAACAACTATTGGTTATTTCAAAAAGTAACTGGTTTCAATTCAGTAATAACGAGGATACACTTTTGTACTTAGAAGATGAATATCTTATTATAAAATCGAAAACCCATCAAGAATATTATCGTTCAAAAATCACTTTTAAAAAAAGCAAGTTGAATTTACATCTTGGTAATTTGATTGCAATTCATTTAATAAAGAAATAGCAAAAGCAATGTATAGCTTAAAAATTTTATAACATTAAGTGCTATGAAAACGGTAATTTAAAAACTTAGGAAATCTTCACTTTGAGTAGAGATGCAATCAATGATTAAAGTACTATCAAATACGAAAGACATTTAAAAATACTAATTGGTATCATAATTTATACATATATTAGATTCTTTCTAACTTAATGTTATAGATGAATGTTGTTGAAACAATATTCAATGACAATTAAAAATATAATGAAGAGTATATTTTGGTGTTAAATAAAATACTATTGTTTCTAACTTAGACGTAGTATTTAGTAGTAACAACAAAGACCTTTATCATCTTGGATGAAAAGGTCTTTAAATAATCTTTAAGTTAACTTATAGTCGTTCTAAACCAGCAGTTCATGGTTCACCCTCATAATCCACATCTTCTCATTGTAAGCGTCGTTTAGCTTAGAGTAGTAAGAGATTAAAGCTTTGGTCCAAGAGTCGTGCTTTTTAAGGTATACGTATCTGTAATTGTTCTTAGGGTTGATGAAGTAACTCGCATTTAATCCGAATGAATTTAGCAAGGTCACAAATCGTTTTGCATTCTTAGGGTTAGCGAACACATTTGCAATAAGGTAGTAACCAGAACCGGCACCCTCAATAACATAAGATTTTGAATCAGCTTCTCTAGAATCTACATTATCTCTAACCACCTCATTTGAGGTTAGAACATTAGAATCATACTTCGAAGATTTCTCTTTGATCTTATTTACATTACTTGCGTAAGCCTCATTAGTGTATCTGTTATCAACGTTCATAATCCAAGTAGCACCATCATATGTACCGTTCAGTTTATTATCGTGAGCCGCTACTGCTTCTTCAAAAGTATCATAACGTTCTAAGTACACATATTTTAAACCAGTATTAGGGTTGTCTATATAATCTGCATTAATGCCCTGATCATTTAGTCCATCAATAAAGCTGTTCATATACTGTCCGCCTTTGTATACATTAGCAACTACATAGTAACCATCTGTAACGTCAGGTAAATCTTTAAACCTTCTGCTTTTAACTCCGTCCTGAGCTACTTCTCTAGTTGCTTTAGCAACGGGAGTAGAAGTATTTCGTGGCCTATTTGCAACTACAGCATCTTTTGGTTGCACTTGTTCTTTAAATCTGCTATCAACAGAAGAATTCGTATTTGAATTTGTATTTGTTTCTACTACTTCTTGTCTTTCTACTACAGGGTCTTGTCTTTCGTTTGTTACCACTGCTAACCTGTCTTGTTGTATTTGACCAGTTGCTTGATTACTTGTAACTGCCTCACCTGAATTACTTGGGTTATAACTATCGGTATTTAAATCTCTGGAATTACTAGGGTTATAACTAGAAGCAACTTCAGTGTTACCATTCTCATCAAGGAAAAGCTCTTTTGCTTTATTCTCAAGGTCCGGTCTTTCTCCGTTTGTTTCATTTCTAACCATACGCATTACCATGGCAAAACGTCTTTCTAAATCTGATTGACGAATAGCTTCTAATGAATCTTGACGAAACATCAACTCCTCGATGATGGCATCGTTTTCTGCCAATTTCATCTTCAACTCTTCTATTTCTTCATTGGTAGCAATATTCTCAGGCTCCTCATCATTCTGCACTAAATCATCTTCAAAATCATCTTCTAACATTACCCTATCTTCAGTAAGGTTTGGAGAGAATGAATATGCAAATGAGATTTCATGAGTAACTCCGAAATTATCAAAGTTGTTGGACAACCCTTTTTCCATAGTATAGCCTAAAGAAATTCTTTGGTTAAGGTTAAAACCTACACCAGCAGCTGCGCCATAAAAACTATCATACCCACCTTGGATCCATCCTAATTTTGGAAGATCAAGAATTAAACTTCCACCTAAAGTAACATCTTCTTCTCCTACTTTTCTAACTCTTGCCAAAGGCATTAAACGACCTTGTTCAAAAATACCATCTTGCTTTTCAAACTGATGGGTATATTGTAGGTGACCAGAATATGTTTTGTCTTTAAACTCCGTTACAGATTCGCTTGTCTTTAAGTTGTAATCAAAAAGGTTTTCTGCAAATACACCAACATCGAATTTACCATAAGAAAGGTTAAAACCAGGTTGAAATGATAAAAGGTTCTGATCTTGTAAACCTGCTAAAAAAGGATCCTCTTCTACAGTAGATGCTCTACCGTTATCAAACCCACTTTGGTAATAAGAAACATTTGCACCAAAAGTAAAGTTACTTTTGTCGTTCAGTTTAATACCGTAGGCATAATTTGCCAACACACCAAAATTGCTTAAGATACCTTCTCTTTGAGAATATAGACTAAGACCTAATCCGGTTTTATCGTTGATACGTCCACTATAGCTTAAGAAATAGTTTTGATTGTTATCATCAAATTGTACCGATTGGTTTCGGTGTAACAAATTGATATAGGATTTGTCTTCCCTAACCGTTGAAAACGTTGGGTTGATTAAGAATCGGTTATACTTCAAAAGGTTCTGGGCAGGAACATCGTATGATACAAACGGATTTTCCTCTTGCCCGCTAACCTTCATGATAGCTAACACAAATAACAATAGATATAAAACACTTTTCTTTAGCATGGTGAGCTTAACGTATTACTGTGATCGTACCTTGTTTAAGTACTTCACTGGCATTCCTGATTTTATAGTAGAATACCATGTTTTGTTTGGTGAACGCAGTAGTTGACTGCGGCCAGTTATTTTTATAATCGAATTCGTTTACAATTTCTTGCCCTTGTTCATTGTAGATAATTACATTGACATCGGCTTTATTAGAATACGAGTTTGGTATGATCCATTGATCATTAATACCATCTCCGTTCACGGTAATTACATTAGGCACTTTAAAGGTGTCTAAATAGGTTACCTCTATCTGTCTAACAATCTCACAATTATCAATAGAAGCTATTAGGGTATAACTACCGGCTTCGGTAAAAGTGATACTATCAGAGTTACTTAATTCTACCGCATTGGCATCTAACCATCTGTACGCAGTTCCTCCGCTTGCCGTAACTACTCTAGAAGTACCTTCTGGCATTACTATTTCTGTACCAGGATCAAGTGTAATTAGGTTTTCATCTAACGGTGTTACCACAATCTCATTAGAGATTAAAGAACAACCATCTATATCTATCGCTAAAGTATATGTACCTGCAGTAGAAACTGTTAATACCGCATCTGTGGTATTAATAGATACACCGTCTAATTGCCACTGATATGTAGCAGAACTTAAGTCGGTTGTTGTGCTTAATGTAATGGTTTCACCACCGCTACAGAAAACAGTTCCTGAACTTGTAATACTTACTGTTTCATTAGTTAATAATTGAACAGGCAAGACATTAGAATCTACATCAAAACTACCAATGGTTGCATTTAAATCGTAATCACCATTTTCAGAATTTGAAGCCAGACTAATACTGTTACTAATTGCACCACCTACAGCTGCACCATCTTTACTCCATTCATAGGTAAAGCCATCAAGTAAAGCACTGGTAACATCTGTTTTAGTACCATCTGCAGCAACTGCGTTTATAAGTTCAACACCTAAAATAGTACTTGTGGTTTCACAAGATGTATACGCATCAGTATAATTTATGGTCATTTCAAAAGAAGCAGGAGACACAACTGTAGTTACATCAGAGTTTTTAGAAGATACTGAACAAGCACCACCTGTTTGGGTAACTTCTGCATGGTACTCACCATCTTCAGTAATTGTAAGCGTACTATTTGTTTCACCTGAAATCTCAATAGTATTTCTAAACCATTTATAACTTGGCGTAACTGCTGTGGTGCTTACTGATAATACTTCGTTTTGTGTAGGCAATAAAACCATGTTGATTTCATTCTCTACAGTTACAGTATATAGTTCTGCATTGGTTATTGATACTACTGCAGATCTTTCATTACAGATACCTGTACCTGAAATCTCTACTGCATAGTCTCCTTCAAAACCTGCATTCGAAGCATTGACATTATAAGAAGTTGAAGTAGCACCAACAATCTCAACATCGTCTTTAAACCACTGGTAGCTCCAAGAGGCATCTGTTTGATCTATAGTTAATGTTTCTGTATCGGTACTACATAAAGAAGTTTTAGTTGGAGCCGTAACTGCAATACCAGTTCCAGAACCGCCTATTGTAACATCTACAATATTAGAATCTGTATTACCAGAACCAGTACATCTTGGTCCGTAGTTGATATATACATTGTACATACCCGATTGCGTAACGTTTAATGTATGCCCGGTTTCACTTGTTAATTCTGTTCCACTACGAAACCAAATATACTGATAGGTTTCTGGATTAGCTATGTTATCTACTTGTAGGGTAACGTCGCCTGTGCTACATACTGTACCTGGAGGAACCCCGTCACCTAATTCGCTAATATTTAAATTAGAGGTAACATCCATATAATACATATTGAATGCCTCAGATTCGCTACCTATTTTTTCAGGATCTGTACTTCTCACTCTCATCTTATACCCTTCACCACGAGTGTCGGTAGGTATTGCGAAACTAATATCAAAATCCTTAACGGCATTTTGATCCGTAATCGTTTGCAAAGTTTGAGCGTTTGTAAAGCTACCACTGGCATCAGACAATTCGAGAATAAACTCATTCCCTGCGTTGGCTGTACCTATCCAGGTAATATTGACAAAATACTCATTGAAGCCACCATTACCTGCGCATACTGCAGACCACGGAGTACTTCCTGACAGGTTTGGATTGTCTGCAGGTTCTGGAGCATTAATTACTATTGCTTGCGCAGATAATTGAAAAGCGCAGAATAGCATGGATAGTGCTGTAAATACGGTAAGTTTGTTCAAAGTTTTCATATGTATTTGTAGTTATGGGGGCCACTACGGTTGAAAAGTTGGTTAATAAGTTTTTCCGTTCTCAACATTTCTTAGACAAATATGTCATTAAATACGACGAAGTGGAACTTTATGTTGTCGGAAGGAAGATTTCTGTTGTGAAACTCATTTTATGTAAGGTGTATGTATTTTAAACCTGCCAATTAAGCCAATTTTGCTACTTTTGTACCCTGAAAAATAATGACATGAGTGAGACATCGAAGTCTTTGAATTTTATTGAACAAATTGTTGAAGAGGACTTGGTAAATGGTTATACCAAAGACGAATTACGTTTTCGTTTTCCTCCAGAGCCAAATGGTTACCTTCATATTGGGCATGCTAGCTCTATTTGCTTAAACTTTGGTTTAGGTCTTAGATATAATGCACCTGTAAATCTGAGGTTTGACGATACTAACCCAGCAAAAGAGGAACAAGAATTTGTAGATGCCATCAAAAAGGATGTAGAATGGTTAGGTTTTAAGTGGGATACCGAACGGTATGCTTCGGATTATTTCCAACAATTATACGATTGGGCTGTTGAATTGGTTAAACAGGGCAAAGCTTATGTCGATAATCAATCTTCGGAAGATATGGCCATTCAAAAAGGCACGCCTACAGAACCAGGAATCAATAGTCCGAATAGAAATAGATCTATAGAAGAGAATTTAGAACTCTTTGAAAAGATGAAAAACGGAGACTTTAAAGAGGGTACTCATGTATTAAGAGCCAAAATAGATATGGCTTCTTCTAATATGTTAATGAGAGATCCTATTATGTATCGTATACTACATAAAGCACACCACAGAACAAATACCGATTGGTGTATTTATCCGATGTATGATTGGACACATGGTGAAAGTGATTATATAGAACAAGTATCTCATTCGTTCTGTACTTTAGAATTCGCAATGCACCGAGAATTATATAACTGGTTTTTAGATCAAGTATATGATGAAACTAAAACAAGACCTAAACAACGTGAGTTTGCTCGTAGAAATTTAAGTCACACTGTAGTTAGTAAAAGAAAACTAGCAAAACTAGTAGAAAATGGTGTTGTTGATTCTTGGGATGATCCTAGAATGCCAACTATTTCCGGTTTAAGAAGAAGAGGTTATACTCCAGAATCTATCCGCAATTTTACAGATACTATAGGTATAGCAAAAAGGGATAACCTGATAGACGTTTCTTTATTGGAGTTTCAAGTACGTGATCACTTAAATAAAATCGCACCTAGAGTTATGGGTGTTTTAGATCCTTTAAAAGTAGTCATCACAAATTATCCTGAGGGTGAAGAAGAGTGGTTAGATGCCGAAAACAATCCTGAAGATGAAAGTGCCGGTTCTAGAAAAGTTCCTTTCTCAAGAGAATTTTATATAGAAAAAGAAGATTTTAGAGAAGAGGCAAATAAGAAGTTTTTCAGATTAAAACTTGGTAAAGAGGTTCGTTTGAAGAATGCATACATTATAAAGGCGGAATCTTGCACAAAAGATACTGATGGGAATATAATAGAGGTACAATGTACTTATGACCCAAAAAGTAAAAGTGGAAGTGGTTCTGAAGAAAGCTTGCGCAAAGTTAAAGGAACTTTACATTGGGTTTCCATAAAACATGCTGTTGAAGCCGAAGTTCGTTTATACGATCGTTTGTTTACAGATGCAAGTCCAGATACACACAAGGACAAAGATTTTATGGAATTTGTAAACCCTGATTCTTTAGAAGTAATTACCGGTTATGTAGAACCTCATCTTAAAGAGGCACAAATTGGAGATCGTGTCCAATTTCAACGCATCGGATATTTCTGTGTTGATCCAGATAGCACTACAGATAAATTAATTTTTAACAGAACTGTTGGTTTACGAGATTCTTGGGCTAAAATTCAATAGAATAACTAGTATAAATATACCTTATTGTAAAAGCCCGTTCTAATTAGGGTTTACTATAAAAAACTACCGTTAGGCTTGATGCCTAACGGTAGTTTTTATTTTTTAGACTAATTGGTATTAATCAATGTAAAAACATGTGTTAAATGCTTTAAAACAGCAATTTGATCAGGCTACTTAACTTAAAGGGTAATTATTTAATACTGAATTAGAAAAACATAAAAAAACCCAAGAACAAATGTTCTCGGGCTGAATCTTAAAATGATAAAGTTAAAATTACTTATTCCTTAAGTTTAGGCTTATTAGTTTTCTTCATACTTTCACCAATCATGTTACTGGCAGTAAAACTAGCAACCATATTATTTAACATGTCACTACCCGCTTGCGGAGAATTTGGTAACAAAATCAAATTCGTATTTGTTTCTTCACCAATACTTTGTAATGTATCATAATGCTGTGTTACAACAATTAAGGCGGAAGCTTCTTGTGAATTGATACCAACTTTATTTAGTACTTCAACAGACTCTTCTAAACCACGAGCAATTTCTCTTCTTTGATCTGCAATACCTTGACCTTGTAATCTTTTGCTTTCTGCTTCGGCTTTTGCCTTCTCTACAATTAAGATACGAGCAGCATCACCTTCAAACTGTGCAGCGGTTTTTTGACGTTCAGAAGCATTAATACGATTCATGGCTTCTTTCACCTGTGCATCTGGATCAATATCGGTTACCAAGGTCTTGATAATATCAAAACCATAATCTAACATAGCTTCTTGCAATTCAGATTTTACAGCTATTGCAATATCATCTTTCTTAACAAAAACATCATCTAATTTCATTTTAGGTACTTCTGCCCTCACTACATCAAATACATAAGAAGTAATCTGCTCATGTGGATATTCTAATTTGTAATATGCATCATATACTTTTTCTTTAATAACAACATATTGTACCGATACTTTAAGTTTTACGAATACATCATCTAAGGTTTTAGTTTCGATAATAACATCTAACTGTTGAATTTTTAAACCTATTCTAGCTGCTATTCGCTGTACAAAAGGAATTTTAAATTGAATACCAGATTGTCTAACACTAGTAAATTTTCCGAAAGTTTCTATTAAAACAGCAGTTTGTTGTTTTACAATAAATACACCCGACAGGATAGTGGCAATCACTAAAATCGCAATCGGAATCCAAATAAATGAGCCCATGATTTTTTCTTTTAAAGTTAATATTGGAAGATACTAAAAGCCTTCATATTATTAGTAGCATTTATTTCATATTTGTTACAGAAAGGCACTCAGAAATACATAATCTTAAATTTATTTGGTAATTACCATTTGCAATCAAATTATCCCAGTCAATTTCTGACACTTATAACTTTAATTTCGAATGATTAAATTAGACTTAAACAAAACACACAAACTATGCTTGTCTCTATAAATCCGAAATTACCAATGCGAAACAAGAATGTTACCATAGATTATTATATTAATTCGCTAGGATTTAAAAAAGTAGGTGTAATAGATTATCCTGACTATTTGATGATAGAAAAGGATGAAATCGAAATACATTTCTTTTTGTTTGAAGCCCTTGAGCCTAAAGAGAATTATGGTCAAGTATATATTCGTACCAATGAAATTGATGCATTATACCAATCATTATTAAATACGAAAGTACCTATACATCCAAATGGCGCCTTAGAAATAAAACCCTGGGGGCAAAAGGAATTTTCTCTTCTAGACCCTAATCATAATCTATTAACCTTTGGAGAATCCATCAAGAAATAGATTTGTAAGTAAAAGAAAAAGGGAGCTAAAATGAGCTCCCTTTTTTTATATATTAAATGTGTTCATTAGATATCAAAACGATCTAAATTCATCACTTTAGTCCATGTTCTACTAAAGTCGCGTACAAATTTTTGTTTCGCATCTTCTGTTCCATAAACTTCGGCCAATGCACGTAATTCTGAATTAGAACCAAAAATTAAATCTGCTCTAGTGCCAGTCCATTTAACTGTACCTGTTTTACGATCACTTCCTTCAAACACAGTATCATCATCAGAAGCAGCCTTCCAAGTAGTACCCATATCTAATAAATTGATAAAGAAATCATTTGTAAGTAACCCTGGTTTATCAGTAAACACTCCGTTATTAGAACCGTCATAGTTAGATCCTAGTACACGAAGACCACCAACTAACACTGTCATTTCTGGCGCAGTTAAGGTTAATAAATTCGCTTTGTCAATTAACAACTCTTCTGGTTGAATAGAAACATTTTTATTGGTATAATTTCTAAATCCGTCCGCAAGTGGTTCAAGTGCATCAAAAGCCTCAATATCCGTTTTTTCTTGAGTCGCATCTGTACGACCAGCGTTAAATGTCACTTTAGTATCAAAACCAGCAAGTTTAGCGGCATTTTCAACAGCGGCTGTACCAGCTAGAACAACCAAGTCGGCAAAAGTAACTTTCTTATTACCAGACTGACTATCATTAAATTCTTTCTGAATCTTCTCTAACATAGTAGTAACCTTGGCTAATTGCGTAGGGTTATTTACTTTCCAACCTTTTTGAGGCGCTAAACGAACACGACCACCATTGGCACCACCACGTTTATCTGATCCTCTATAAGTTGAAGCAGAGGCCCAAGCAGTAGAAACTAATTCTGCAGTAGAAAGACCTGAAGATAAAATTGTTTTCTTCAATGATTCTATATCAGCATCATCAATCAAATCAAAATCAACCGCTGGCACTGGATCTTGCCATAGTAATTCTTCTTTTGGTACTTCAGGACCTAAATAACGATCAACAGGACCCATGTCACGGTGCGTTAACTTATACCAAGCTCTTGCATAAGCATCTTTAAACTCATCTGGATTTTCTAAGAAGTTTCTAGAAATTTCTTCATAAGCTGGATCTATACGTAAAGACATATCTGTAACCAACATAAACGGTTGGTGTGTCTTTCCTGGAATATGTGCATCTGGCATTTCACCAGCACCTGCATCGCCAACTGGCTTATATTGCCAAGCCCCAGCCGGACTCTTTGTTAATTCCCATTCGAATCCGAATAAGTTTTCAAAGAAGTAATGACTCCATTTTGTAGGTGTTTGTGTCCAAGCACCTTCTATACCACTCGTAATAGTATCAGCACCAGAACCAGTACCAAAACTACTCTTCCATCCTAAACCTTGTTCCGTAATATCAGCTGCTGCAGGTTCTGAACTTACATATTTTTCTGGATCTGCGGCGCCATGTGTTTTACCAAATGTATGACCACCAGCAATTAAGGCAACCGTTTCATAATCATCCATAGCCATTCTTTTGAATGTCTGTCTTATATAATGTGCGGCTTCTAAAGGATCAGGATTAGCATTATGACCTTCTGGATTCACATAAATTAATCCCATATGTGCAGCACCTAAAGGATTTTCTAATTTATCTCCTTTTTCATCATATCGCTCTTTGTTTCCTAACCACTCTGTTTCAGAGCCCCAGTAAATATCTTCTTCTGGTTGCCATATATCTTCACGTCCGCCTGCAAAACCGAACATTGGTAATCCCATACTTTCGTGAGCAACATTACCTGTAAGAATCAGTAAATCTGCCCAAGAAATCTTCTTACCATATTTTTGTTTAATAGGCCATAATAATAATCTTGCCTTATCTAAATTGGCATTATCAGGCCAACTGTTTAATGGAGCAAAACGTTGGTTACCTGCACTAGCACCACCTCTACCATCAGAAATACGGTATGTACCAGCACTGTGCCAAGCCATTCGTATAAAGAATGGTCCGTAATGCCCGTAATCAGCAGGCCACCAGTCTTGACTCGTAGTCATTAAATCAGTCAAATCTTTCTTAATCGCAGCTAAATCCAAAGATTTAAACTCTTCAGTATAATTAAAGTCGTCGTCCATTGGATCTGCCATTTTGGAATGCAACCTTAATATATTAAGATTCAACATATTTGGCCACCAATCTCTATTCGTTGTTCCACCGCCAGCTGCTTGATGCATTTCACCATTCAAAAACGGACAATTTGCTGCAGCAGGATCATTAACATCCCAAGCTTCACCTTTATCGTTAGTACTACTCATGATTATATAAATTTTAAGTTGTTTTTAATTCTTAAACACAAAACTATAAACATTTCGTCTATTGTTTTAATATTTATAATAGATAATACCTATGGTATAATATTATATGTTTTGGTATTCATGTCATATAATTATCAAACTGATTCCCTTTAACCTTTAAAATAATGAATATCATAAAGATAACAACTTATACCAGCTTTATAACCGCACCTATCTCATATTTAATAATTTAGTAAGACAAACTAACGACTCAAACTAATGAACGTACTTTCCTCTAGGGAATCTCCTATTAAAAATTTATTGTCTCCATTTAACAAATTCAAATACCTAACGTCATTGGTTCTAATTTTAGTGTGTTTTTTCTTACAAAACACAAATGCACAGAACATACCAAACCCAACAAATATCATAGGTTTTGAAATTGGGTCGGACTTTCACCTAGCTACTTACGAACAATCAATTACTTATTTTGAAAAATTAGCTTCGGCAAGTGATATGGTAGAGATGAAATCTGCCGGAAAAACCTCTGAAGGAAGAGAATGGCAATATGTAATGATATCAACTCCTGAAAATCTAGAGAAAATAGAGCACTACAAATCTATTTCACAACAATTAGCGCATCCAGAAAATCTAACTAGAGAAATGGCAAAAGCACTAGCAAAAGAGGGAAAGGCCATTGTAGATATTAGTGGAGGTTTGCATGCTTCTGAAGTAGCAGGAGCACAACACATAATTACCTTGGCATATGACCTGGTTTACAATGCCAAATCAGAAAAGTATAGCGGAATTTTTGAAGATGTTATCTTAATTCTTTGGCCATCATTAAATCCTGACGGGCAAGATATTATTGCAAACTGGTATTTAGGTAATGTTGGAACATCTTATGAAGTAGCATCTACACCATGGTTATACCAAAAATATGTTGGTCATGATAACAATCGAGATGCATATATGTTAAATCAACTAGAATCCCGTGTAGTTGGCAGTATTTGGCGAGAGTGGGAACCAAGTATTATTCATGTTCATCATCAATCTTCTCCTTTTCCCACTAGAATATGGTTACCACCTTTTGCAGAACCAGTTGCTCCCCAAACTCCACCATTAATGGCACGAGAAGTAAATATGATTGGCATGGCTATGGCTCAAGAGTTAGAAACTGAAGGTTTGCCAGGTGCAGTACATATGGGTAAGGGTTTTGATGCTTGGTACCCAGGTTATATTGACTACATGCCAATGATGCAGAACATACCATCATTTTGGACGGAGACTTCTCTGTACAAATTTGCTACACCTCATTTTTATACCATTAAGGATTTTCCAAAAGAAAGAGCAGATTTACGAGTAGAATCCTTGTATTCTAGCCCATGGAAAGGTGGATGGTGGCGTTTAGGCGATGCTGTAAAATATATGGAAACAGCTTCAATAGCAGTTTTAGATTATGCTTCAAAATACAAAGAAACCTTACTTTTTAACAAGTATCAAGCAGGTATAACTACTATTAACAAGTATAAGCAAGAACCGCCATATGCTTATTTTATAAAACAAAAACAGCGTGACCCTGTTAGACCTGTAGAATTTCTTAAAAGACTAGCCTTTAATGGTATTAAAATATCACAACTAGATACTGACATTTCTTTTGAAGGGAATGAATATCCTAAAGGTACATGGGTTATACCCATGGCACAGGAATTTGGCGAATTAGCTAGGCAACTTATCGATATTCAAGAATATCCAGATATAAGAGAATCACCAGATGGACCGTTGGAACAGCCATATGATGCAGCAGGGTGGACATTGCCATACCAAATGGAAGTAGAAGTTATTGCGGCGATGACTCCTTTATCTCAATTGGTATATTCTAATTTAAAACCTGTTAAGGGCACAGCTTTAGCCGAAAACTATAACAACGATATTGATTTAAGTAAGGTAGACTTTATTGGTGGGGCCGGTTTTGATACCAATGAAATTGCAGTAGGTATTATTCCCTTACCAGGAACTTTAAAAGGTAGTGGAGGTACCATGGTTCTCAATCCCAAAGAAAATAATTCATTCAGGGTTATTGGCGATGCTATGAGCAAAAATCTTCCGGTTAGTTACAACTCAAAACAACAAACTTATGCCATAAGCAACACATCAAGATCACAAATGCAAAAATGGGTGAAGGAATATGCTTTAAATGCCAAAGTAACTTCAAGTAAATCAAAAACAAAGGTAACATCTAGAATAGCGGTTTATGATCCATGGAAAGCAAGTATGGATATGGGCTGGACAAGATGGTTATTGGATAATTTTAAAATACCATATACCATCATTAGAAATGCAGATATCAACAACGGAAATTTAAATAAAAGGTTCGATGTTATTCTACTAGCATCTGAAAAACCAGGTACAATTGAAAATGGTTTTCAAAAAGGAATGGCTCCACCACAATATACTGGAGGTTTAAAAGGATTGGGTGTTAGAAATATCGAATCTTTTATTAGTTCTGGTGGTACATTGGTTTGTTTAAATAAAAGTACTGATTTCGCCATAAAAGAACTTCATTTACCCGTAGAGAACAATGTAGAAAAATTAAAGAAAAACGAGTTTTTTACAGGCGGCTCTATTTTAGAAGTGACAAATAATAATCTACATCCAGTTATGGCTGGTATGCCAGAAAAATCAGGTGTCTTTGTTTTTGGAAGCCCCGTGTTTAAAACTCTTGAAGGTTTTGAGGGCGAAATTCTATCTAAATATCAAGAAAAAGGATCCCCATTATTATCCGGCTATTTAGTTGGTGAAAAATACATGAACGATAAGGCGGCAGCCGTTGATGTTCATTATAAAAACGGGCATGTTGTTCTTTTTGGTTTTCAACCCCAATGGCGAGGGCAATCCATGGGTACTTATAGAGCCCTATTCAATGCCTTGTTATATACAAATGACGTCGCAAAAAGTCATAAAATTATAGAAGAATGGTCTTCTACAGATGAGGAAAAAGAAGTAGAAGAATTTGAAACAAGTCCTGAAAAAGAAAATCAGGATTTAAATTAACCAAACCAGCGATTATTAATGTTATAGCGCCTTTAACTGTTAAACCTTTTATTTTAACAATTCCTTCTAATAACCGTTTTGTTAATCTGTCTATATTGGCCGCTAACCGACTCAAAATAATGCCTAAAATCACCAAAAGACAAAGACAAGCAAAATGGCTGCGTATTTTTAGAAAAGTACATAGGACCACTGGTGCGGCTTTGTTCATTTTCTTCTTTATTATCTCTATCACTGGACTTCTTTTGGGATGGAAAAAAAACAGCGGAGGAGTAATTCTATCAAAATCATATGAAGGCACTTCTACAGAATTAAAACATTGGTTACCTATTGATAGTTTACACACGCTCGCTAATACCTATCTTTTAGAAAACGTATCTAAAGAATTATCTACTAAAATTGATAGAATTGACATCAGAAAAGAAAAGGGAATGGTGAAATTCATTTATGAAAATCATCTCTGGGGACTGCAATTAGATGGGGCAACAGGCAAATTACTTCATATAGATCGTAGATATTCTGACCTCTTAGAACAAATACATGATGGTTCAATTTTAGATAATTATGTGGGCACTAGTGATAATCAAATAAAAGTCTTCTACACTACAATAATGGGGCTTGCACTTCTTCTTTTTACGATAACCGGTTTTTGGTTGTGGTATGGGCCAAAACGTATGCGAAAAAAATAAAACAACAGCTTAAAAATTAAGGTTAGCTTTGGGGTCTTAATAAGGCTCAATAATTATGGCAGACCACAAGAAAAAAGAGGGTTTAGAAAAACCAACTTTACACCCAAGAAACAAACATACCGGTCGTTACGATCTGAAGGCGCTTAAATTGGTAAACACTGATTTAAAGCCGTTTGTAACTAAAAATAAGTACGGAAACTTTACAATAGACTTCTTTAACCCAGTTGCTGTAAAAGCCCTAAATAAAGCAATTTTAATTTCACAATACGGATTAGACTTCTGGGATATACCAGATGGTTTCTTGTGCCCTCCGATACCAGGAAGAGCAGATTATATTCACCACATTGCTGATATCTTGGCAGCCAGTAACGATGGAAATTTAGTTAAAGGCGATAAAATTAAATGCCTGGATATTGGAGTAGGAGCAAATTGTGTATACCCAATAATTGGAAATAATGCTTACGGTTGGTCTTTTATAGGATCTGATATAGACCCAAAGGCGATAGAAGCAGCACAAAAAATTGTGACGTCAAACCCTTCTCTTCATGGTAAAGTCGAATTTCGACTTCAACCCAAACCTGAACATATATTTTCTGGAATTTTAAATACAGATGAAAAAGTAGATTTAACTATCTGTAACCCACCATTTCATGCTACACAAGCGGAAGCGGAAGCCGGAACACTTAGAAAATTAAGTAACCTAAAGAAAAAAAGGGTAAAAAAACCCGAGCTGAATTTTAGCGGTCAAGGTGGAGAACTTTGGACAGATGGCGGAGAAAAACGATTTGTACTGAATATGATCAATGAAAGTGCTCAATATTCTAAAAATTGTGCCTGGTTTTCAACTTTGGTTTCAAAGCAATCTAACCTACGTGCGTTTTATGATAGATTAGAAAAAGTAGGAGTTGTGGAGCACAAAACTACACCAATGGGACAGGGTAATAAACTAAGTAGAATAATTGCTTGGACATTTTTATCAGCACCAGAAATGGAAAGCTGGGCAAGCGATAAATGGAAAGCTGAATAAAAATTCGGCCAAAACCTCTTTAGACTTAAAATAGAGCCTGTTTAAGCGGTTTTATTTAAAAATAGACCCGAAGGGTCGAAATTTTTTTTGAAAATACGCAAATTAGCTAAAATGGCAGGAGAAACAGATCTTAGCATTCTTTTAAAAAGTTTAAAACCAAGCTTAAACGAAGGAAGTTATGTTTTCTTAACTCTTAAAGATATTCAACAAATTTCTAGGTCAGCTATTTTATTTGAATTTAAAGAAAGAGAAGGTATCACCATTATTCTTGAAAAAGAGAAAGCCGATGCCCTAAAATTAAAATACGAATTTGTTGCATCGTGGATAACACTTAATGTTCATTCTGCATTAGATGCTGTTGGTTTAACAGCTGCAGTTTCTACGGCACTAACAAAACAGAATATCAGTTGCAATGTAGTTGCGGCATATTATCACGACCATATTTTTGTAGCAACCAAAGACACACAAAAAGCTATGGAAGTTTTGGGTGAATTTTCAGGAAAATAAAGACTGCTTCATTTTCCTGAAAATTTTATTTTATCCCAATTTGTTTAAAGCTGTTTCTATTCTAGAGATACTTTCTTCTTTACCGATCATCGCCATGATATCGAAAATATGTGGGCCTTTCATATCACCAACTAAGAATAGGCGTAAAGGTGGCATCACTTTTCCAAAAGACAATTCTTTCTCGCCAATCCATGCCTTTACAATGGTTTCGCTGTTTTCAGAAGAAAAATCTTCTATAGGTTTTAATACAGAAATGAGATCATTCATGATTGAAGCGGTATCTTCTTTCCATTGTTTTTTTGCTGCTTTCTCATTGTATTCAGTAGGAGCAACAAAGAAGTAATTACTCAAATTCCAAAAGTCAGAAACAAAAACTGCACGTTCTTTTATAAGTGTAACCACTTTGGTAACATAATCTAAATTCAGTTTATCATCATCAGAAACATTCTCCTTTACTGTCGGTAAGAATAACCTAGCTAACTCATTATCAGCAGTTTCCTGAAGATATTGTTGGTTGTACCATTTGGTTTTTTCTGGATCAAATCGAGCCCCAGATTTATTTACACGGTCTAGACTGAAGGTTTCTACCAATTCATCTAAAGAAAATAATTCTTGTTCAGTACCAGGATTCCATCCTAATAGCGCCAAGAAATTTATAACTGCTTCAGGAAAATACCCTGATTCTTTATACCCAATAGATTCGTTCCAAGAAAGAGGAAAAACCGGGAAGCCCATTTTTTCACCATCACGTTTACTCAACTTTCCTTTTCCAACTGGTTTCATAATCAAAGGTAAGTGTGCAAATTCTGGCGATTCCCAACCAAAAGCATCATACAATTGTTTGTGTAATGCCATAGAAGGCAACCATTCTTCACCACGAATTACATGGCTAATTTCCATTAAATGATCATCAACAATATTTGCTAAATGGTATGTTGGCATTCCGTCACTCTTAAATAAAACCTTATCGTCTAAAACGTTAGTATCTATTTTTATTGAGCCGCGTATTAAATCTTTTAGATGTAGTGTTTCATCTGGCGGAGTTAAAAAACGAATAACATAATCATCGCCATTATCTAACCTTGCTTTAACTTCTTCTGGCATTAAAGACAATGAATTATCTAGCTTTAATCTATTATGCCAATTGTAAATAAAGGTTTTGCCTTTTTCTTCATGATCTTTTCTGTGCCCATCTAGACTTTCAGAAGTATCAAAAGCGTAATATGCATTACCACTTTCTACTAAATCGTCTGCATATTCTTTATACAATGTTTTTCGCTCGCTCTGTCTATATGGACCAAAACCACCATCTTTACCAATGCCTTCGTCAAAAGGAATTCCGCACCAATTTAAAGAATCAACTATATATTGCTCAGCACCATCAACATATCTATTCTGGTCAGTATCTTCTATTCTTAGAATAAAATCACCACCATGTTTTTTGGCAAATAAATAATTAAATAGGGCAGTACGAACACCACCAATATGCAATGGTCCAGTAGGACTAGGGGCAAAACGAACACGAACTTTTTTAGACATAGTATTTTTATAAGGCTACAAAGATACACATCCCTAACTTTTTAACTTAATAATGCCAAATAGGAATTTTACAAAAAACAGCTAAATAGTACCGTTTAATTATGTAGTTATCAACAGGCCAGAGTTTTGATTTAACAAATATTTCCCAACAAACATTAGTGATAACCGTTATCTTGGTATAAAAAAGAACAATTGCAAGACTATAAGCACATTTTAGACCGATTAAATCAGTTTATTCAAAAACACTACTCTCAAGTTCTACTGAAAGGTATATTATTATTTTTCGCCTTTGGATTACTGTTCTTCTTAATGATATTAGGAGTAGAATATTTTCTATGGATGAACACTACCGGAAGAATGATACTTTTCGGAATTTTTATAGTCGTTGAACTATTTCTTCTTTTCAAATATATTTTAACCCCAATTTTTTACTTATTTAAATGGAAACATGGTATTGGTCCAAAAGAAGCAGCTCAAATGATAGGAAAGCATTTTCCTGAAGTAGGAGATAAGCTTACTAATTTGTTAGATTTAGCAAATGACCCACAACAATCTGAATTATTACTTGCCAGTATAAATCAAAGATCAAAACAATTAGATCCCATTCCATTTTCAAACGCGATAGACTTTAGAGATTCTTTGAAATATTTGAAATATGCTATAATTCCGATAGGCATAATAGCACTTTTATTCATTTCCGGCAACTGGAATACTTTATTTGGCAGTTACGAACGTGTTGTCAACTATGAAATGGCTTATGAAAAGCCAGCACCATTTCAATTCGAATTATTATCAAATAATTTGAAAAAATTACAAGATGAAACTTTTATAATACAAGTTGCTACTAGAGGGGAAGTAAAACCTGAAAATGTATATATAGAAATAGATGGCAAACAAATTCTTTTGCAACAAAACAATGGTTTATATGAATATGAATTCACTCCACCATTAACTACAACAAACTTTAAGTTTAAGGCTAATGAAGTCAATTCTAGAGAATACACCCTTACCGCTTTAGAGACACCTTCTATTTTAGATTTCACCATGAATCTTACATATCCTTCGTACCTGAACAAACCAAATGAAAGAATAAAAAGTACTGGAAACGCTGTAATACCTGAAGGCACCAAAATACAATGGAAAATAAATGGGGAAAATACCGATAAGATTAATCTCTCCACAAAAGACACGATACTAAAGCTAACAAAAGAAAACAATACTTTCGAACTGGAAAAACGTATCTACAATGATTTCAATTATGAGCTAACAACAACCAACAAAAATGTTGAAGACTACGAACGTCTAACCTACAACTTCAAAGTAATTAAAGATGGATTTCCTTCGATTAAGGTTAATCAAGTTCTAGATAGTTTAAATCCGAATGTATCTTATTACACCGGAAATGCAACTGATGATTATGGTTTACGAAGAATAGATGTTGTGTATTTTGAAGTTGGAGAAGAAGAAAAAAAGAATACCGTAAACCTTTTGAAACCAACTTCAAATTATGAGCAATTTTATTACACTTTCCCTTCTGGTTTAAACCTTGAGGAAGGCAAAAATTATGGTTTTTATTTTGAAGTTACAGACAACGATGCTATACATAATGGTAAGACTATAAAAAGTCAAATATACCAGCAGGTATTGCTAGATGAAAATCAATTAAAAAACAAAGATTTAGAATCGCAACAATCACTAATAAAAGACCTTGATAAATCACTGCAAAAATCTAAAGAACAGAAAGAATCTTTAGAAGAGATTAATCAAAATCAGAAAGAAAAAAACAGTCTAAATTTCAATGACAAAAACCAAATAAAAGACTATCTAAAAAAACAAGAACAGCAAGAACAATTGATGCAAAAATTTAGTAAAGAATTAAAAGAAAATCTAAATAAAAAAAACAAAGATGATAAATTAAACCAATTGTTACAAGAACGTTTAGAACGGCAGGAAGAACAAGCCAAGAAAAACCAGAAACTCCTTGAAGAACTTAATAAAGTAGCTGATAAAATCAAGAAAGAAGACCTTACCAAAAAACTAGAAGAACTAGGTAAAAAACAAAAAAACAGTCAACGTAGCCTTGAACAGTTGTTAGAATTAACCAAACGGTATTATGTTACAGAAAAGGCATCTCAGATTGCACGCGATTTAGAAGAGCTAGCCAAAAAACAAGAAGAATTATCAGAACAAAAAAATGAAAATAATACCGCTGAAAAACAGAAAGAACTAAATGAACAATTTGATAAAATTTCAGCTGAAATTGACGCTTTAAAAAAGGACAATGAAAAGCTCAAAAAACCAATTGATATAAATATCGAAAAAGGTAAAAAAGAGAGTGTTGAAGAAGACCAAAAAGAAGCACTAGAAGAACTTGAAAAAAACACCTCTGAAGACCAAAATAAACCAACCAGTTCTGACACTAATAAAAAGCAAAAATCTGCTGCAGAAAAGATGAAAGAAATGAGTGAACAACTTAGCGAATCATCTTCAAGCGGAGGAGGTGGTTCATCTGTGACTGAAGATGCTGAAATGTTAAGACAAATTCTTGATAACCTTATCATATTTTCATTCAAACAAGAAACTTTATATGATCGACTTACAGCTAGAGAAGACCAAGATGCTACTCAATATTCTGAAACAGTTCGTAATCAGAATGAATTAAAGGGTTTATTCGAGCATGTAGATGATAGTCTTTTTGCATTATCACTTCGCCAGGCTGAGCTTTCAGAATTTGTAAATGAACAAATTACCGAAGTGTATTACAACATTGATAAATCTTTAGAAACTATGGCAGATGGTCAAATGTTTCAAGGTATTTCTCATCAAAAATATGTTTTAACTGCAGCAAATAGTCTTGCAGACTTTCTCGCCGAAGTAATGGATAATATGAATTCGAGTATGCAAATGGGAAAAGGTTCTGGAGAAAATGAAGGTGGTTTTCAATTGCCAGATATCATCAAAGGTCAACAAGAATTAGGTGAAAAAATGGGACAACAAGGTCAGTCTGGCAGTGAAGGAAAAGAAGGTAAAAATGGGGAAGGAAAACAGGGAGAAAATGGAGAAAGTGGAGAAAGTGGTGAAGGTGGAAAACAAGGCGAACGTGGTAAACAGGGGGCTAACGGAAAAGAAGGAGAAAACGGAAGTGAAGGAGAAAATGGGAAGAATGGAGAAGGAAAAAGTGGAAAAAATGGTAAAAATGGACAGGGTGGAGAAAGCGGTCAAGGAAAAAATGGGTCTAACGGTACAAACGGGCAAGGTTCAGGGGCAATGAGTGAAACAGAACTTAAAGAAATTTATGAAATCTATCAAAATCAACAAAAGTTAAGACAAGAATTAGAAAAACAACTGGAAAATATGATTAATTCTGGTGATCAAAAATTAGGGCAAAAATTGATTAAACAAATGGAAGATTTTGAGAACGATCTTTTAGAAAATGGAATAACACAACGTACCATCAACAAAGCCAATACTATACAGTATGAATTGTTGAAATTAGAGAACGCAGCACTTAAGCAAGGAGAAAAATCTGAACGAGAAAGTTATAGGAATACCAAAGACTTCACAAATCCTATTACTACTAAACCCTCATTATTAGATAATTATCGTAATGAAGTTGAAATTTTAAATAGGCAAAGCTTACCTTTGCGGCAAAATTTTCAATCTAAGGTTAAAGAGTACTTCAAAGCAAATGATTAATTACAATTACCTAACTGATTTTAAACTTGTAGCAGAAAATAACTTCGATTCATGGATTACAGAATCTTGTAATACCGAAGGGTTTTCTATAATTGAACTCAACTACATTTTTTGTAGTGATGACTACTTGCTTAAAATAAATCAAGATTACTTACAACACGATTATCTAACAGACATTATCACTTTTGATTATGTGTCAGGAAAAAATGTTTCGGGCGACCTTTACATTTCAATTGACCGCATAAAAGAAAACGCAGATGAGTTTAATGTTTCATTTGATAATGAATTAAAACGCGTAATGATTCATGGGGTTTTACACCTTATGGGTTATTCGGATAAATCGGATGCAGCTACTGCCGAAATGCGCGCTAAAGAAGAAGAAAAAATAAAGCTGTTCCACGTGGAACAATAGAAAATATGTTTGGAGAAGAATATGATGTAATTGTAGTTGGCGGAGGACACGCCGGTGCAGAAGCGGCAGCAGCAGCTGCAAACTTGGGTTCAAAAACCTTATTAGTAACTATGAATTTGCAAAATATAGGACAAATGTCTTGTAACCCAGCAATGGGTGGAATTGCAAAAGGACAAATTGTTAGAGAGATAGATGCTCTTGGTGGATACAGCGGAATTGTATCTGACAAATCTGCCATACAATTTAAGATGCTTAACAAATCTAAGGGACCCGCAATGTGGAGTCCTAGAACACAAAACGATAGAATGCGTTTTGCAGAAGAGTGGCGTTTAATGTTAGAACGTACTCCGAACGTAGACTTTTATCAAGAAATGGTATCTGGATTGTTGGTAGAAAATCATAAAGTTGTTGGTGTAAAAACCTCTTTAGGAATTGATATAAGATCAAAAGCAGTTGTTTTAACTAATGGTACTTTCTTAAATGGACTTATCCATATTGGTGAAAAACAATTTGGTGGAGGTAGAGCAGGAGAAAAAGCAGCAACTGGAATTACAGAACAATTGGTTGAATTAGGTTTCGAAAGTGGAAGAATGAAAACCGGAACTCCACCACGAGTAGATGGTAGATCTTTAGATTATTCTAAAATGATTGTACAACCTGGAGATGCAATTCCTGAAAAGTTTTCTTATACAAATACAAAACCATTAGCACACCAACGTGATTGTTACATGACACATACAAGTGCAATGGTTCATGATTTTTTACGTGAAGGATTTGACAGATCACCAATGTTCAATGGTAGAATAAAAAGTATTGGTCCAAGATATTGCCCTTCTATTGAAGATAAAATAAACAGATTTGCTGATAAGGATAGTCACCAAATGTTTATTGAACCAGAAGGCTGGGAAACTGTAGAAGTATATGTAAACGGATTTTCAACTTCTTTACCAGAAGATGTTCAGTTCAAAGCTTTGCGTTCTGTCGTAGGTTTTGAAAAAGTAAAATTCTTTAGACCAGGTTATGCGATAGAGTACGACTACTTTCCGCCAACACAATTAAAGCATACACTAGAAACTAAGCTAGTTGAAAATTTATATTTCGCCGGACAAATAAATGGAACCACCGGATATGAAGAAGCAGCATCGCAAGGATTAATGGCTGGAATAAATGCACATCTGAAAATTAAAGAAGAAAACCCGTTAATACTAAAAAGAGACGAAGCTTACATTGGTGTATTGATCGACGACCTAATTACAAAAGGTACAGAAGAACCATATCGTATGTTTACATCACGTGCAGAATATAGAACCTTACTTAGACAAGATAATGCTGATTTAAGATTAACACCTTTAAGCCATGCTATAGGTTTTGCAACAGATTCAAGAATGAAAAGAATGGAGCAAAAACTAGAACAATCTGAAGCTCTTGTTAACTTCTTTCGTGAAACTAGTGTATTACCAAAAGACATCAATCCTATTTTTGAAAGCGTTGATTCATCTTTAGTAAAACAATCTGATAAAATGTATAAAGCTTTTTCAAGACCGAATGTCACAATGGATCACATGCTTCAACTAGATGCAGTATCTGAATTTGTTGAACTAAATAAATTCGATGGTGAAATTCTTGAACAAGCAGAAGTACAAATTAAATACTCTGGTTACATTGCTAAAGAAAAAGTAAACGCAGACAAACTTCATAGATTAGAAGCAGTCAAGATTCCTGCTAATTTTGATTACTCGAAATTGAAATCTTTATCTTTTGAGGCAAGAGAAAAAATGACAAAAATTCAACCAGTTACCATTTCTCAAGCATCAAGAATTAGTGGAGTTACTCCGAGTGACATCAGTGTACTTTTAGTTTTTCTAGGAAGGTAGGGCAAATTGTTCCACGTGGAACAATGAAAATTAATAAGATAAATTTCAACATTCATAATTAAGACATGCCTAATAACATTTCAAAAATCTCGACAAAAGATTTTCTGGTCACTCTAGAATCATTTGAATTAGAATATGATTCTAAAAATGATATGCTAGTTACAAAACCTATACCCCAAGATTTAGAAAAATACTACGACCCTAATAATTATATTTCACATTCAGATAGTGGAAATGGTTTACTTGAAAAAATTTATCAAACTGTAAAAAAATACACATTACATAAAAAAGTAAAGCTGATAAATGAATATACCATACAAGAAAAAAAATTACTTGATATAGGGTGTGGAACCGGAGAATTTCTGATTAGTGCAAAAAACGAAAATTGGGAAACAGTAGGGGTAGAGTTAAACGATAGTGCAAGAAAGAAAGCAATAGATAAAAAACTAGAAATCTTTAAATCATTAGATCATTTAAATGATCAAAAATTTGATGTAATAACTCTATGGCATGTACTTGAACATCTACCAAATTTAGACAAGCAGATAAATAAGATAGCATCTCTTTTAAATAAAAATGGTACACTCATAATAGCTGTTCCAAATTACAAATCATATGACGCTCAATATTACAAAGAGTATTGGGCGGCCTATGATACACCAAGACATCTTTGGCACTTTTCACAAAATGCAATAAAGAGTATTTTTAAAAATAAAAAAATAGAAATAGTTAAAACGCTACCAATGTATTTTGATTCTTACTATGTTTCACTATTATCAGAAAAATATAAATCTGGTTCATCAAATTACTTAAAAGCATTTTATAGAGGTTTTATATCGAATATAAAGGCAAAGACATCTACTGAGTATTCTTCTCTAATATATGTGCTAAAAAAAGAGTAAAAAGCTATTTAGAGACGTTTTAAGAGGTTTTATAATATAAATCATATACAATATTTAAAATATTATAATAATCCCTTAAATATACCTTAAAATCAATCATAAAAATAAGTAAAATCAATATAATAAATAAATACAATAGGAAATTTCTATTTTTACTTAAATCTCATCATTTATCTCGATTTTAAAATATTTTCATTCTAAAAGCTTTATTACTTTTGCACGACATAAAAATGAAAAAATGAAAAACCTAATTTTAATTTTCGCTATCGCATTATTAGCATCTTGCCAACAAGAAAAAATCGGATACGTAGATAACGTAAAATTGATGGATGAGTATCAACAAAAAATTGATGTTGAATCAAAATTCAAAGTTAAGGCGGATGCTTTAGCCAAAACTAGAGATAGTATTTCTCAAGCTTTTCAATTAGAAGCACAAGCTTTTCAAACTAAAGCTCAAAAAATGTCTCAATCAAAAGCTCAAGAAGAATATGCAGCAATGCAACAAAGAGGTCAAATTATTGGTCAACAACTTCAACAGCAAGATCAACAATTACAAATGGAAGGTCAAACTGAAATGGACAGCATAGTTTCTAAAGTTAAAAAAGAAATTAAAGCTTACGGTCAAACAAATGGTTACTCTTACATTCTAGGTGGTGGAGATGGTGGTAGTGTTCTATATGGTAAAGAAGCTAACGATCTTACTGATGAAATAGTAAAGTTACTTAACGATAAGTACAAGAAATAAAACCTTTAATTATTCCAATAAAAAAAGCCGGTCATTGACCGGCTTTTTTTATTCTATAGCATTAGTTTCAAATCTTTCTAATTCATGTTCTATATTAAACTGATCCTTAGGTAAAAAACCTTTTACTATTAGAACAATAGCACAGATTACCAATATAATCCCAATAATCTTTTTTACATACACAATTCTTCTTGGGGTTAGTTTACGCTTTAACTGCTTTGCTAAAAGAATTTTAAAAATATCAGTAACAAAATAGGAGAGTAGTACTGTTGCAAAAAAGGTAAAGAAACGATTTGGTTCATTATCTAAAGTAGGACCAAAAATTATAATAATCCCTAACCAGAAAACAAGTACACCAATATTAATAAAGTTGAGTAAAAAACCCTTTACAAAAAGTCCGAAATAATCTGATTTTCTAATCTTTTTAGACTCTATAGGTATTACTTTTTTATCTACCTTAAAAAAGGTAACCAAACCATAGACTAATAAAATTACTCCGCCAAAAACATAAAGACCTGGTTGATTACTTAAATTTTCAAGAAGTTGAAAACTACTAAAATAAGCTACAAGAATAAATAAAACATCTGCCAATAAAACTCCTATATCGAAAGTAATAGCAGCTCTAAAACCCTTTACTGCACTTGTTTGTAACAAGACAAAGAAAACCGGCCCAACCATAAAGCTTAGGAAAAAGCCTAAAGGAATTGCTGCCTGTATATCTTCTAACATGTACTATTGCATTCTTTTAATGGTACCGCCAAATACCGTTTTCTCTTCAAGTTTCTTAGGGTTGCCAAATACCAGAACTTCCCCACCAGCTTTAACCGTGGCCTTTACATAATCTCTTGCATTAATTTCAGCTCGTGAACCTGCATTTACATTTATGGTAGAAAAATTAGTAACAAAGCCTTTACCTTCATAGACACCACCAGTATTAATTTGTACGTCTTGCAGATTTGAAGATCCTGCTGTTCTTATAACACCGCCAGAAACCGACTTTATTAACATCTGTTCTACCTCTGCACTTACAATTAATTCTCCACCTTCTTGAGCTTTTAGTTCCAAGATATCTTGTTTAATAACATCTTCTGTAACAATTCTAGCATCTTCATTCACATCAATAACTAATATATCTGCAGTATAATATAAATCTATAAAAGTTTTATAACCGCTAAATATCTTACCGATTTGCATCCGTATTTTCAAAATACCTTCATTATTAACAATAGCTACTTTACTAGTATTTTCACCTGTTATGATAACCTTGTTTTCTATAGATTTAATAAGATTAATAGATAAACCATCAAAACCTTTCAACTCTTTAAAAGGTTCTAAGTTTTGGGTAACCTCATTATCTTGGCCAGTAACCAAAAGACATCCGAAGAGAAACATTAAAATTAAAATTTGTTTCATTCTTTTCTGTGTAATTTTTCAAAGAATACACTTTAAAATTAAAATGTATTCTTAATTCAGGCTTCTTATACCAAAATCTATTCCAAATTATTTATTGTTATCCGGAATTAATGCAAAATCTAAATGCCTTTTAACTAAATCGGTGCTTTTTACCATAACAGTAATTTCATCACCTAAGGTATATGTATTCTTGGTACGTTCACCAACAATAGCGTATTGCTTTTCATCAAAGATATAATAATCTCCTTTGATGTCTCTAATACGAATCATGCCTTCACATTTATTATCAATGATTTCAACATAAATTCCCCATTCGGTAACACCACTAATAACTCCGCGGAATTCTTCATCTTTATGATCCTGCATGAATTTAATCTGCATGTACTTAATAGAATCACGTTCAGCACTTGATGCTAAATATTCCATATCTGAAGAATGCTTACATCTCTTCTCAAATTCTTCAGCATTTGCAGAACTACCACCATCTAAATAATGCTGTAATAATCTATGCACCATTACATCTGGGTATCTTCTAATCGGTGAAGTAAAATGGGTATAGTAATCAAAAGCTAATCCATAATGACCAATATTATCTATAGTATAAATCGCTTTGCTCATACTACGTATCGTAAGCGTATCTACCATATTTTGTTCTTTTTTACCTTTTACATCTTGTAGTAATTGGTTTAGAGAAGAACTTATAGATTTCTTATCCTTGAAATCTAATTTATGTCCGAATTTAGAAACAATACCATTCAAAGCCATTAACTTATCTGGATCTGGATCATTATGAATTCTATAAACAAAAGTCTTTTTTGGTTTTTGTTTACCAATAAATTCAGCCACCTTTCTATTTGCTAAAAGCATAAACTCTTCGATAAGCTTATTAGCATCTTTAGATTCTTTAAAATAAACGCCAATAGGTTCGCTATTCTCATCAAGATTAAAACGAACTTCAACTTTATCAAAAGAGAGCGCACCTTGATCCATACGCTTAGCGCGCATAATTTTAGCAAGCCTATCCATTTCTAATGTAGCCTCTACAACATCCTTAGAAACGCTATATGCAGCTTCTCTTATCGATATATCTTCTGGTATGATACCATTACCGTTCTCAATGATATACTGTGCCTCTTCATATGCAAAACGTTCGTTAGAATCGATTACAGTTCGTCCAAACCATTGATTTCTTATAATTGCATTGCTATCTAATTCAAAAATTGCTGAAAAAGTATATTTTTCTTCATTAGGTCTTAATGAACAAGCATTGTTAGAAAGCACTTCTGGTAACATAGGTACTACGCGATCTACTAAATAAACAGATGTTGCTCTTTCATAAGCTTCATCATCTAAAATGGTATCTTTTTGTAGGTAATGAGAAACATCGGCAATATGTATACCTATCTCATAATTACCATTTTCTAACTTTTGAAACGATAATGCATCATCAAAATCTTTAGCATCTTTTGGATCAATAGTAAATGTGAGAACATTACGTATATCTCTACGTTTTTTAATTTCTTCTTCTTTAATACTGGTATCTAGACCATCCGCAAAATTTTGAACATCTGCAGGAAAAGAATATGGTAGACCATACTCTGCTAAAATGGAATGAATTTCAGTATCATGTTCACCAGGTATACCTAAAACTTCGGTAACTCTACCAAAAGGAGAATCAACATCATCGGGCCAATCGGTTATTTCTACTAAAACCTTTTCACCATCATTTGCTCCATTTAATTTATCTTTTGAAACAAAAATATCGGTGTACATTCTAAAATCTGAAGGTCTTACGAATGCAAATGTCTTCTGCATATCAACAATACCAACAAAAGTTGTTTTATATCTTTCAAGTACTTTAACTATTTCACCTTCAAGCTTTTTACTTTTCTTTCTGGGATAGATATATACTTCAACTTTATCTTTATGAAAAGCTTTATTTAATTTATTGGCAGGAATAAAGATATCATCGTCCATACCATCAACAACAATATAGGCATTACCCTTACCGGTTACATCTACAGTACCTTCGTGATAAGACTTTGTATCTTCTAAAACTTTGTACTGACCTCTATCAACTTCTTGAATTCTTTTTTTCTCTTTAAGCTCCGTTAACCTTTTAATAAGGGTATTTCTATCTTGAGCATCTGTAATATCAATTTTAGCAGCAATCTGCTTATAGTTGAAACTTTTATTTGGCTCCTTTTCAAGAACTGTAAAAATTCCTCTTGTAATTTCGTTCTTTCTATGGTTCTTCGCCTTCTTATTCTTCTTCGACATTTAAACTTTTAATTTATTGGAAAATTACGAATTATAATCCACTACCTGTTATTCTACTTCTTATTGAAAAGTTAAGTAAACGAGTTGTTATTAACATATATATCATATTAGACATTTTTTCTTTTAAATTAAATTAAATATTAATGGTTATTATAGCTTGTTAATATCTAGAATAACTTAATTCAATATTACTTGTCTTTATGAGATACTAATACTTGTTGACAACCTATTATATTAATCTATAATTGAAAATCAGTATTTTGAGAAGTTATTAAACGTGGTTTATAAGTGCTATTAACATGAATTTATTAATAACTAAATGTAATTTTAATGTTAACTAGGGTTGTTAATTTGATGAAAATCCTCTAATAGTTTCTAATATTTAAATTCGTCTTCAGAAGATTAAAAGTGTAAGCAGATGTTAACTTTAATAACCAAATTTTTAAGCAACTTTTTCTAAACAATTTATGCATTAAGTAATCTTGCTTATAACATACTAATTAACAATTTTAATTTCTGATCTAACAACAATTGTTGTGAACCCCTCGTTTTTTGTTGTGAATGCCTGATTATTGTACCTTTAGCATGGTTTTGTTCCACCCCCACTGGATATAAACCTTGAACTAATAACCTTTAAATACAAAGTATATGAAAATAGCTATTGGTAATGACCATGCTGGTACAGAATACAAGTTAGCTATTATAGGTTTACTTAAATCTATACATGTTGAAGTTATTAACTATGGTACAGATGGTACTGATAGTGTTGATTATCCTGATTTTGCACACCCTGTGGCATTAGATGTTGAAAATGGTACTTCTGATTATGGAATTATAATCTGTGGTAGTGGTAATGGGGCTTGTATGACCGCTAATAAGCAACAAAATGTAAGAGCTGCCTTATGTTGGACAAAAGAGATAACTAAACTAGCTAGAGAACATAACGATGCCAATATATTAAGTTTACCGGCAAGGTATATTTCTTTACCTCAAGCACTTGAAATGGTTTCTACGTTTTTAAACACTTCTTTTGATGGAGGTAGACATGAAAGCAGAATTGAAAAGATTCCACTTCAATAGATAGTTATTATAACTATGTTGATAACCCAAAATAGTTATTACAACTACTTAATAATCAAATATTTATTAAGTTATAGATATGAACATATCTAGTTAATTAAGCAAACTCATGTTAGATATTAAAGTAATTGGTTTTAAAGAATTCGATATTGAAGAACTGTACAATGTATTACAGTTACGAAGTGATATTTTTGTCGTAGAACAAGATTGTGTTTATTTAGATTTAGATGGTAAAGATGGTAAAGCTTTTCATGTCATCGGATTTAAAGACAACACGGTGGTAGCGTATACAAGAATTTTTAAACCAGGTGACTATTTTGATCAAGCGAGTATTGGCAGAGTAGCAGTACATAAAGATTTTAGAAAATTTGGTTATGGTAAAGTAATTATGGAAGCTTCTATTAAAGCAGTTAATGAACGTTTTAGTGAAAATGAAATAAAAATTTCAGCTCAAAAATACCTTACAAAATTTTATACTGATTTAGGATTTAATGCCACCGGAAAAGAATATTTAGAAGACGGTATACCGCATTTAGAAATGATTAAAAAATAAAAAAGTCCGCAATTAGCGGACTTTTTTTATTCGTTATATTAAATTTTGATAGGCGTTTTATTACTTAAGTTTATATCCTCAAGCATATTATCGGTAAACTTATAATGACCTTTAGTAGTTATAATTCTAAATCTATTAGAGTTCATTCTACTTAAAGTATCTAAAAACAACCATTTTGATTTCAGTAATCTAGTTTTTGGTGATTTTAGACTTATATCAAAATAATATTTTCTTCCATTTTTAATAGCTACTATGTCTGGTGTAACGTTGTCTTCCATACCTTTTCTCGAATATGATTTTGGAGTTTCGTAACCCTCCACATCAGCCTTAATATTCTCGAAACCGGTAGCTTCTAAATGTTGAATTGACTTTTCTAAAAATTCTACGTTTTCTGACTTTTCTACTTTTACCATACCTATTAAGATAACAAAAAAAAGGACAATTCCTAATTTTAAACGTTGATTAACAATATGTTGTGTTTAAAAACAGATTTAAATTAGATATGATTTTTAGTTAGAAAAGTACCCTTTACTTTAAAGAAGAAAAGAATAATTACGTTGATTTAATTTTATCTGAAAGAACTTCTCCTATTTTTTTCACTACCCCAACGACCAAAGCATTACCCATAAAAAATGCTCTTTTAGTATTTGAAATACCTTCAAGTAGTGTATGATTATCTGGGAACATATTCAAGCGTTCCAATTCTACGGGGGTTAATCTACGTAACCCTTCTTTAGTGTTGATAACATGTTTAAACCGCGATGCACTTTTACCGCCTTCACCTGTTATGATTGTTCTTGACGCATTGTCTAAAGCATCAGGAAAAATCATACTACCCTCATTATAATGGTATGCAAAACCAGATTTAGAAGTCCGGGTTTCTTTTTTTGAACCTTTTAAATAATACCATTTATCATGTTCCTCTTCAGGAATATAAAATTCTTCAGGTATTTTTTCTTGCTGTAAAACATCAGCTAAGACCGTTCTTTTACCAATATAACTAGCCGTAGTTTTAGAAGTGTATACCTTTCCTTTAATGAAGACTCCGGTATTTTGAAAGGGAGATAATTTTTCACCCAAATTAAAACTTTCAGATAGCGATACTAGGTCATCGGTGATATCGAACGAAATCATTTTTGAAGAAGTGCTTGATATTGGAAAAGCTGTTGCTATAGTTCCCTTTTCAAAAATCCATTCTTCGGCAGTAGCTTTTTTAAATTTTTTGTAAAGCGGCGTAGACTTATGGTATCCTAAGAAAAAAATACGTCTTCTTCTTTGTGGCATTCCGTAATCTGCAGCGTTGATAACCCGCCATTCTACGGCATAACCTAAGTCATCCAAACTTTTAAGCATTATGGCAAAATCTCTACCTCTTTGGGTTGAAGGAGATTTTAATAATCGGTCTACATTTTCAAGAAATAAGTATTTAGGCGGATTTTTCTTTTCCGATAAAATTCTATGAATGCTCCACCATAAAACCCCTTTTTTACCAATAAGACCTTTAGAATTATTTAAGGTAGCTGCTACAGAATAATCTTGGCAAGGAAAACCACCAACCAAAATATCGGCATCTGGTATTTCTTTAGTGGGTACTTCAGAAATATCTTCATTTCTGTGATTCTCATGACCAAATCTGGCTTCATAAACTGTAGAGGCATGTTGTGCTTTCGTACTAGGCTCAAATTGATTACTCCAAACTACTTCGTAGTTCTCGGTATCCTCTAATCCTAATCGAAATCCGCCAACGCCAGCAAAAAGTTCTATGACCTTAAGTTTCTTCATTTGCGATAAAATTACATAATTTCACAAGGCTAATACTATTAGAAATTATTTTACAGATGAAGAGAATAATCTTAAAGAGGTCTTTTGTGTTGATTTTGATTGCTTTAAATACAGCATGCAGTGTACATATTGACGAAAAGAAATTATTGGTCAAAGAAATTGAAATCATAAAAAGCACTTTTGCACCCGATAAGCGTATTGCTCTTTTCAATTTAGAAGTGTTAGATGGACCATCTGGTTTTACTTTAACTGGTGAAACTAATTTACCATTAGCTGTAGATTCTTTAAATAGTCTTTTAAAGGAAAAGGGAATAAAAGCCACTAACGATATTAAAATTTTACCTGGCGCCGAGTTGGAGGGTATGACCAAAGCAGTTATTAACATATCAGCTGCAAACCTTAGAAGCAACCCTAAACATTCGGCAGAATTAGCAACTCAAGCAACTTTGGGTACTGTTGTTAACGTGCTAAAAAAAGATAGAGATTGGTATTTGATACAGACACCAGACATGTATTTAGCATGGGTAGATCCAGGCGGAATACAATTAATGAATGCGAATGATATAAACGGGTGGACAACTGCAGATAAAATTATTTACACAGATACTTATGGGCATGCATTTAATTCTGAAGAGACTAAGAATAGAATATCAGATATTGTTGCAGGAAGCTTATTAAAACTATTAAGTAGTGATGATGAATTTTTTAAAATTGAATTTCCAGATGGTAGACAGGGGTATATTTTTAAAGACGAAGCGGAAGAATACGATACTTGGTTATCAAATTTAAGTTATAACGCAGATTCACTTATTGCTACTTCAAAAACCTTAATGGGTGTACCGTATTTATGGGGTGGTACTTCTACAAAAGGCGTTGATTGTAGTGGTTACACAAAGACTATTTATTATTTAAATGGTATGGTAATTCCGCGCGATGCATCTCAACAAGTGCACACTGGTAAACCTATAGATTCTATTGCAGATTTTAGTAAATTACAGAAAGGAGATTTATTGTTCTTCGGAAGAAAAGCAACAGCAACGACCTCAGAGAAAGTAGTTCATGTAGGTATGTGGATCGGTGACAATCAATTTATACATTCATCTGAAATGGTACGTATAAGCAGTATTGATAAAGATTCGCCAAATTATGATGAATTTAATGTAGGTAGATATTTAAGAACCCAGCGCTTGTTAAATGAAGAAGACCCATTGCTTCAGAATTTAAACCTTACAAAACCGATTAAAGATTAAACCCTTTATTTTAAAAGAGGTGTTTCATCGATTTTAAGATAAATAATATAACATAGTAATAATGAGCTCGTTTTAATATAGAACGATCATTTGCGTACTATGAAAAAAACAATTCTTCTAGTTTTAATCTGCTGTTTTGTAGGATCATCTTTTGCCATCGCTCAAAACGATGCTGCTACAATATATTTTAAGGACGGAACTAAACTTCAAGGTTTAGCTAAACTTATAAATGGAGACCAGGTAAAATTCAAAAATTTTAAAGGAGATAAGGCACAAAAATATCATTTCGATAACCTTGAACAGGTAGTCATAAATGATAAAGAAAAACCCTCTACTTATATTTATTTAGAAACTCGAGAAGGATATTTCAATGTAGTAAGAGAACTAGAAATAGGTGCTGTAAATTTATATGTTCTAGAACAAACCGGATATTCTGCACCCATGTTTGTAGGTGGTGTAAACGGTCAAATGAATATGGCTCACGGGAATTATTACGATATTAAAAATCTTTACGTTAGAAGAGGTGTAAATGGAGAAATTACACACTTGGGGTCTAATCAACTTTTTAGTAAGAATTTTAAGAATGAGGCTTCAGCTTATTTTTCAGATTGTCCGGTTTTGGTGGAGAAAATTATAAATAAAGAATATAAGAAAAAGCACATTAGAGACATTGTTAATTTTTATAATCTAAAATGTAATGAGCAGCATGTGCTTATTCTTAAAAAATAGTACTAATGTATTATCTGTTTTTATTAATCTGAAGTAATAAACTCGCGTATGTCTTTACTTAGTTTAATAAAATCTGGTTCATGTGTATACATCATATGTCCCGCTTCATAATACTTCATTTCAACACGCTCTTTTACTATTCCGTTTCTATCAAAAGTATATTCAGCATCAAAAAACGGAGTAATTAAATCATAGTACCCACTCGCTACCATTACTTTCATAGCTGTATTTCTACGCATGGTTTCACCTAAATCTGGGGCAGTATTTACTGGCATCGGCTCCCAATATTTTCCATCGGGTACTGTTCTCCATCTCCAATTAGATCCACCACCAGAAGTTATATATGGTCTATCCATTTTTACCTTTAATTCTGAAGCGAAATAATGATTTAAGCTAGCAGTATAGGCAGCACTTATTTGATAACTTGCCGCATCGCCCAAATGCGGATTTTCAGAAACTTTATCTTCCTCATCACCCATAAAACGACCATCTAGTCTACCAATAGCAAACCCTTTGTCTTCTAATAGCTTTTTCTGAAAACGACCCATTAATATTCTCAAATTAGATTGTAGAATATAGGTTTTATCCAATCCTGTGAAATAAGAAAGCTTTTCAGCTATTGTGTTCTTTTCAACCTCACTTAAAGAATTGCCTTTGTATAAAGAAGGTATATAGGTATTGTATGTAAAATCTCTACATTCTTGTGTAAAGCTTTCTAAAGACTTGCCCTGACCTGCTTTTTTATGATACCAAGCTGTGGCAGCCATGCTTGGTAAATAGGTAATGAACGAAGTAATATTGTTCTTTATAGAAGTAGAACCGGCATAATCTAATGCTTGCGATATTAAAATCATTCCGTTAAGTGCCATATTTTGACCAGAACCTTCTAACGCTTTTCCAAGTGCTGCGGCACGTGTGGTTCCATAACTTTCACCAGCTAAATATTTAGGTGAAAACCAACGTTCGTTTTCAGTTACCCATTTTCTAATAAATTGAGCAAAAGAATTCACATCTTCTTTTAATCCGTAGAAATCTTTTCCTTCTCCTTTACCAACCAAACGACTATAACCGGTACCTACGGGATCAATAAAAACTAAATCGGTGACATCAAGTAAACCATGGTCGTTGTTTACTAAATTATAAGGTGCTGCGCCATCATCAGATTTGGCATCAGAATCTACTTTTACAATTTTAGGTCCGAAAAAACCCATGTGTAACCACATCGAAGCAGATCCTGGTCCGCCATTAAAAACGAAAGTTACCGGTCTTTTGGTAACATTTCCCATATTAGTTTTGGTGTAAGCAACAGACCAAAAAGCGGCAATAGAATCTCCATCTTTATTAGTTAAAAAAGTTTCTTTTGCCGTAGTGGTATAATCAATAGATGTGCCGCCAAAAACACCTTTGTGTTTAGTTATAAAAGATTTTGCTTCTGGTACGGATTTAGTTTTAGTTTCTTTTTTTGATTCTTGAGCTTTTGTTGATTGAAGAATTAAAAGACAACTAGCTAGTAATAGTAGATTTCTCATTTGGAGTAAAAGTATTGATGGTGTTGATAGTTTGTTCTATTAAAAGTAGGAATAATAAATGAACAGTTATACTGGCATTGAATGGAATATGTTTCATTTGCAAAATCCACAAACAATCTTAAAAAACCAAGATTGTTTCATGGTACTTTGAATACCTATTTCAAGCCAGGTTAAAAGAAGGACCAACAAATAGCATGCAACTACTAATTAGAAATCAAAGATAACTTAAGAGCTATTTTATTTTAAGATAGCACTGTATTTAGAATTATTACTTAATAATTCGGTAGCAGCTAAAATAGCGTCGTCATTATTTAAGTAATATTGGTATAAACCATCTCTGTAGAAATAACGTTTAACGATTTCATCTTCAAGATTCTTTTGAATCTCACTTTGGTATTTGTCCAACGCATTGATTTTACCTTTTTCTATGTTCGCTAACAAGGTTTTGTAGCTATCCTTAACATCTGAGCCTAAAAAGTCGTTTTCATCGCCTGAGAGCGCTTTTTTGATTGCTTCTTCTGCCTTGGTCTCGAATGAGAAACTACTTTGCTTTACATAGTTTTTAAAAGCGTTAAAATCAGCATCTGTAAATTTGAAATCAGCAACAGTATTATACTTATGTGCATAATGGTAGTTGGTAGCATAATCGAAAATGACGTTATTCTGTAACAATGCTATAGTAAGGTCATTTGTTTTAGAAGTAGCTACTTCTATATCTGGCAAAATACCGCCACCATCTTGTACTTTTCTACCGTTACGAGTAGTAAAATCGTTAAAGGTAGTATTGCGCACCGCTTTACCACTTTCATCTCTGTTCCAATAATCTAATGATTGTATACAACGACCAGAAGAGGTGTAATATCTAGAAATGGTTACTTTTAATTGTGTACCATAAGTTAATTTAAGGGGGCGTTGCACCAAGCCTTTTCCAAAACTTCTGGCACCCATAATTACTGCCCTGTCTAAATCTTGTAAGCTGCCAGAAACAATTTCACTGGCAGAGGCACTACTACCATTAACCAATACCACTAATGGAATTTCCTCATCAACGGGTTGGTTATTTGTATGATATTCTCGGTTGAACTTTTTAACCTTAGATTTTGTAGTTACTACTAATTCCCCTTTTGGTACAAATAAGTTAGTCACATTAATAGCTTCAGATAATAATCCGCCAGGGTTACCTCTTAAATCTAAGATGATTTTTTCTGCACCTTTTCCTTTCAAATCTAATAAAGCAGATTTGGTCTGTTCTGTTGCTTTGGCGTTGAACTTTGCTAAAACAATGTACCCGGTTTTGTTATCTATCATTTTAAAGAAAGGAACAGCATCTACTTCAATACCTTCACGGGTAATAGCTGTAGTATTTAATTTACCTTGTCTTTTGTAAGTAACATCTATCGTAGATCCGTTAGCCCCTTTTAAAAGCTCACTTGCGTTATCTTCAAAATCGGCTACTTTGATATCGCCTATCTGTATTATTTCATCACCGGCCTTCAATCCTGCTTTATCTGCGGGATATCCCTGGTGTGGTTCAATAATTAGTAATTTATCATCAAAAGAACGCACCATAGCACCAATACCAGAATATTCGCCAGCATTGTTTATGCGATACGTTTCAACATCTTGTTCGTTTAAAAATTTGGTATACGGATCCAATTCGTTCAGCATATTTTTAATGGCGGTATCCATTAATTCTGCTGGGTTAGTTTCGTCCACATAGTTCATGTTCAATTCTTTGAACAAGGTGGTAAAGATTTCGATCTGTTTGGCTATTTCAAAAAAGTCGCTTTTATAACTACTTCCTACAAATAGAAAAGCGATGGCAATTATGGGTACAAGTACTTTTTTACTTATTATTTTTTTCATCAATCTGTAGCTTAAACTTGTTTAAAACGAGCTTCATTTTATGATCTAACTGCTCAAAGGTGGGTATATCCTTACCAAGGTATAAAAATAGAAACGCAAAGTTTGCATCTGTATTGTTAAAAACCGGCGCTTTATTAAGTCTATAAGACTCTCTAAGTAACCGTTTAATCTTATTTCTATCGACTGCACTTTTAAAATTTCGTTTAGATACGGTAACCCCTGTTTTAATAGGCACTTCTTTTTGTTCTACGGAAAGGTAAATTAATTTCAACGGATATACGGAAACACCTCTTCCCTCTTCGAACAATTGGGTGATGAGTATTTTACTTTTTAGTTTTTCCTTTTTTCCGAAGGATGCATCCATTATAAAAGAAGTATTAAAAAGAATTAGCCCCCAATGAGGGGGCGTAAATATCTTAAAGTTTAGAAGAAGAAACTACTCTGCTTGCCAAACATTATTCTCTAAATTGACATCTGCCATTAATTGCGAAGGATCAATAACAATTGCTTTAATTGAAGACATTGGTTTGTTAATAGTAAAATTATAGGTTGGGTAAGCCCAAGCCCAGTCTTCAATAACAGTTCTTTCAATACCCTCATAAGGGTTTTCTTTTTCACCACGCATCATGCGTAACGGTGCATAAAAGGTTTCTCTAGAATCATCATTATATACCACTAAAATATCTATAGGCATTGGCATTAAACCAATACGTTCTAAAGTTACGTTAGTATTGTTTTCTGATGCAGCAACCTCTTTAATTGCGTAGTCAATAGTATTTGTTGTCTGTGTCCAATCGGTTAAATACCAATCTAATTCAAAACCAGACACTTTCTCTGCAACACGTTTAATATCGTTAGGCACTGGGTGTTTAAACTTGAACTCATCGTAGTATTGACGAATAGTTTCCATCAATTTATCTTGACCGATAACATAGCCCAATTGAGATAAAAATATAGAGCCTTTACTATATGCAGAAACACCATAAGCAAAGTTAAGAGCATAACGATCGGCATACGTACCTTGAGGCTGTTCTTTACCAGAAAGAGCTAAGTTTCTGTACCCTTTGTATGTACCCTCAAAAGGATTCTCTTTTTCGTAGTCCATTATTTCACTCATACAAAGTTTAGAAATAAAAGAGGTAAACCCTTCATCCATCCACTCATGTTTAGCTTCATTTGTTGCTAATATATGTTGAAACCAAGAGTGCGCCATTTCATGCGCCATAACACCAACAAGGCTACCAAATTTACGGTTACCAGTTATTAAAGTAGACATTGCATACTCCATACCACCATCACCACCTTGAATAACCGAATATTGGTCATATGGGTATTTACCAATGTTTTTGCTAAAAAACTGCATAGCCTCAACGGTTTTAGGTTGAAGGTTTTTCCAGTTCTCTAAAATTTCAGGATTGTCTTTGTAAAGAAAATGAAGCACAGGTCCGTCAGGTACTTGTTGAATATCATGAATGTATTCTGGATCTGCAGCCCACATAAAATCATGAACCATTGGCGCTTTAAAATGCCAGGTTAATGTCTTGCCTTTTTGTTTTTTGATTTTAGTGCCAGTTGTTTCATACCCATGACCTATCTCGTTTGGGTTTTGCAAATAACCTGTTCCACCAACGGTATACTCTTTGTCAATGGTCAATTTCACATCAAAATCTCCCCAAACACCTTGAAACTCACGAGCTATATATGGGTCTGCGTGCCAACCTTCAAAATCATACTCCGCCAATTTTGGATACCATTGGCTCATTGATAAAGCAACACCTTCTTCACTGTTTCTACCCGAACGTCTAATTTGTAAAGGCACTTGACCTTTGAATTCCATATTAAAAGTAGACTTTGCACCAGCCGCTATAGGCTTAGCCAAATCAACAACTAACACGGTTCCTTCTTCTGAAAAAGTAACCTTACTTCCATCTTGTGTTAAAGAGGTCGCATGCAGGTATCCTATTTCACTTTCGGTAAGAGAAGCAATTCTACTTTTCTTATCGGGAGTAGTCATTCTATCATCTGGATCTGCAATACTCTGCAGGCGAATATCCATTTCACTACCAGGTTGAAAAGCGTTGAAATACAAATGGAAATAAACACGTTTTAACTCATCAGGAGAGTTATTCGTGTATACCAAAGTTTGTGTGCCGGTATATTGAAAATTGTCAACATTCATATCAACCGCCATGGTATAATCAACATGTTGTTGCCAATAATCTGTCTTGTTTTGTGCCAGCAATCCTATTGAAAAAATTGCTGTTAGAAACGTAAAAAATGATTTAGTCATATGAGTTGTGTAAGTATTATAATTTAACCTGTTTTGCAGCTACTTTACTAGCTAAAACTAGTGCGTTGTATGCATTAGCAATTTTACCAGAAGTAGAAATTTCATCTAAAGAACCGCTTTTGCCCGTATTTTTGCCTAACACTACTTTCGTTTTAATAGGTAAACCAGATTGCAGAATTATTTTTTTCACTTGAGCAGCCGTTAAACTTGGGTATTGAGACATTACCAATGCAGCAACACCAGCAACACCTGGTGAAGCCATAGAAGTACCCGGAGAATATTCGTAATCGTTATTAGGGTACGTAGAATAGATATCTGTACCTGGGGCAAAAATATCAACGTTTATTTTACCATAATTAGAATAGCTTGCTACCAATTCAGAACCATATTTAGGATTCAAAGCACCAACTGTAATTACATTGTCAGCAATTTCTGGTCCGTTATTTATTTGATCATTAGGGAAGTTAGCGTTAATAGGATTGTCTAAATCAGCACCATCGTTACCCGCTGCGTGTACAAAAAGCACATTGTTATCTGCAGCATATTTTATGGCATCATTAACCCAATTAGCATTTGGAGAAAAAGACTTACCGAAACTACCATTTATTACTCGTGCACCATTATCAACAGCGTAACGAATACCTCTTGCAATATCTTTATCGTATTCATCACCATTAGGTACAGCTCTAATGCTCATAATTGCTACATTATTGGCAACACCGTTTACACCTTTACCATTATTACGTTCAGCAGCGATAATACCCGCTACGTGAGTACCGTGACTTTCATCATCAACTCTATTTTTAGGGTTTCCGTTACCGTAATCTACATCGGTAAAATCATAGGCATCATCACCTACAAGTTCTCTACCATTAAAGTCTTTATTAAGATTATAGTTAAGTTGTTCAGTGTAATATTTAAGTCCGTTAGTTAAATCTTCCAGTACACCCGGTATGGTTTCATTAATACCGAACATTTGATTAAGTATGGCAACATTACGTTGCATAGCTTCATCTGTAGCTTTGATAGTTGATAAATCTTGCTTAGTATAGGTGTCTTTCTTTAAATACTTCTTTACATCTTCATCTGCATTTTTTACAGCCTGATATATAGATTCATACTGCTCTTTACCTTGTAAAGCCTCATTGTATTTAGCATCTAATTTAGTTTTAGCTTTAGATAGCGTAGCGGCGTCACCAATGTTTAAACGAAGCATACGAACATATTCTAACTGCTCATTATATGACTCGCCTAAGAAATTATAACCGTGTATATCGTCAATGTAGCCGTTACCATCATCATCAATACCATTACCTGCTTTCTCTTTAGAATTTGTCCATAATACGTTAACAAGGTCTTCGTGATTTAAATCAATACCAGAATCGAGTACGGCAACAATTGTTTTTGTTCCTTTTCTATTTTTTATGATTTCGCTGTACGCTTTATCGACACTCATACCAGGTATAGTATCTGTAACTAAATCTAAATGTCCCCAGTTATTCTTTTCACTAGTAGTAAGATCAGAAATTTTTAAAGGCGTAGCATCTATGTTTTCAACTGGAGTAAGAACTAGTCCGCTTCCTCCAACTGATTTTGTGCTTCCACACCCGGTTAAGACCGCAGCTATTGATAATGCGAAGATTGATTTTAAATATGTATTTGTCATACTAGGGTAACTTTTTGTAATTTATTTATAGTTAAATATGATTGTGTATAGTTAATTGAAGAGTTCATTGAACGTATAAACCTGATCCAAACGAACACCTTTTTCTGTGTGCTTTAATGTACATAATTGATTATGTGCATCATGTTCAAAAAACAGATAATAATTGTTATCTGCAGCTTCGTTCAAGAACATCTTTTTTTCTGTCATTGTCATTAGTGGTCTAGTATCATACCCCATAACATAAGGCAATGAAATATGACCTACGGTAGGTATAAGGTCTGCCATATAGGCAATGGTCTTGCCTTGATATGAAAATTGCGGTAGCATTTGCTTTTCTGTATGTCCGTCTACAAAACGAATACCAAAACCTAGAGGACTATTTTTTAAAAATTCGCCGTCGGTATGATTAATAAAAGTCAGGTGACCACTTTCTTGCATTGGTATTAAGTTCTCTGTTAAGAAAGAAGCTTTTTCTCTTGGGTTGGGTTCAGTTGCCCATTTCCAATGTTTTTCATTGGTCCAAAATTTAGCATTTTTAAAGGCAGGTTCATATCCGGTTCTATCTCTGTTCCACTGAATGGCACCACCAACATGATCAAAATGAAGATGGGTTAAAAAAACATCGGTGATATCATCTCTATGAAAACCATGTTTTTTTAAAGAAGAATCTATGGTAAAATCGCCCCATTTATAGTAATAGCCAAAAAATTGATCAGACTGTTTATTACCCATGCCTGTATCAACTAAAATTAACCTATCACCATCTTCAATTAAAAGACTTCTTGCTGCAATATCAATTAAATTGTTGTTGTCTGCGGGATTTGTTCTTTGCCAAATTACCTTTGGAACTACGCCAAACATAGCACCACCGTCCAATTTAAAATTACCGGTTTCAACAGGATAAATTTTCATAAGGAGCAAAATAATAAAAGTGTATGAGATCCTAGAATTATTAAGAAAGTATTATCATTTAACCTTTAAAATATTAATACTTATTGAAGGTGTAAGTGGTATTAAATGAAAATAAGTTGTAAAAGTATTAGAGCTTAGACGATTGAACAAATATGCAAAAAACTAATCTTCTCGCAATAAATCACCAATAATATGGTGCGCCAAAGGTTTGATCAAATGTTTGTTAACAACAGGATAGTCTTTTCCTTTTTCAGAATCTAAAGTATCTATCGAAGAACTTAATATATATATTTTGCAGTGATTAGTAAGTGAGCCTGGTAACTTAACATATTCATCTAAAAACTCGAATCCGTTCATTCTTGGCATTTTAATATCCAAGAAAATAACATCAGGGTATGCTTCGGTATCGTCTACAATACTGTTTAAATGAGCTAGCGCTTCATGCCCAGAGGTCATGGTAGTAATTTGTGAAATATTGTCCTCTTTCGAAATAATGGCTTTATTTATGAAATTATCCACATCCGAATCGTCAATCAATAAAATATTTATATCCTTAGCCATATTATTATTTACCTGATTCATTTGGTATTTTTAAAGTAAACGTTGATCCTTCACCTATTTTCGATTTTACATCTATTGTTCCATTCAATTTAGACAGTACTTCTTTTACAATAAACAGCCCAATACCAGATCCCATTACCTTAGAAGATACCCTGTAAAACATTTCAAATATCTTTTCTAGTTGGTCATCTTCCATACCAACACCGTTATCTTTTATAATTAAAACCGCTTCTTTTTTGTTGGTTTTTACTTGGATCCAAATAGCGGCATCATTATTAGAAACATCATGATATTTAATTGCGTTAGATATAAAATTATTCAATATAATTGAAATTCTCTTACTATCTGATACAAATTTTACATTATCACTAACACTGACTTTTATGTTTATTTTATTGGTGTTTTCTAAATACCATAAACTCTCAAGAGAATGTTCGATTAAAGTACTAAAATTTATAGAATCTAACTTAAGGGTTAGATGTTTATTTCTAGAATATTCGATAATATCTTTGATAAAGTCATCTAATCTTTCGATAGATTTTTTCATCATATTTAAATGTTGAAATAACTTTGGGTCAATATCTTCAATCTGTATTAGTTGAATTAGTCCTAATACAGAAGATAAAGGGGCTCTTAACTCATGAGAAGCGCTGTAAACAAAACTGTCTAATTCTGAATTTGTCTTTTGAAGTTCATGAAATTGGGTCTCTAAATTACCCTCTGCCTCTTTTCTTTTTGAGTCATCAAAAATATTGACCAAATAACTATTTTGATCTTTCAAGCGCAGTGGGGCAATAGACATTATAAGGGTTTTCTTCACTCCGTTTTTAAGTTCAATTTTATATTCTTCGTTTATAATTTCACCTTCATTAATAAGTTTTTTCCAAAGTCTTTTTCGCTCCTTTAAATTGATGGTAATCTCTTTAGATTCTAAAATTATTTTACCAATTAATTTTTTCTTGGAGGTTTCTAAAATGGAATATGCAGTTTCATTAGCATCAATTACCTGTCTTTGTTCGTCTAAAATAAGCATACCCATAAGGTTCGTTTGAAAGGCTTTAGAGAATTTCTCTTGGCTTTCTTTTAATGCCTCTTCTGCTAATACGTTTTTGGTAATATCCATAGAAGTACCACGATATATAATAGGTTCACCATTATCGTTATATTCTACTTCAGAATAAGCTAAAAAGTATTTAATTGATTTATCTTTTAATTGAATTCTATAGTAATTTGGATTTGTATTGTCTTCATCTTTAATTTTTGAAAGTTTAGTGTCTACAAGACCAAGATCTTCTTTATAAATAATCTCTCTTAATAAAGTTGGGGTCATTACAGTGTTTGGGTCAACTTCATGAATGACATACATTTCTTTTGACCACTCGATAACATCGCCACTCATGTCCCAATACCAATATCCGAACTTACCAATTCGTATAGCAGCATCCATTTTAGACTGTAGCGAGAGTATTTCGTTATCAGCTTCTTTTTGCTTTGTGATATCAATGATAGTACCCCTATATTTAATAGGTGATTTATCTTCAGCTCTAACAACCTCCATTTCTGCAAGTATGTATTTAAAAGAGCCGTCTTTTTGAATTATTCTATATGAAATAGAATACGTATCAACATCAAACGTTACACTTTTTAGCAGCTTTCTGTGGCTTTCTAAATCATCTGGGTGCATTAAGCTTTCTATAAATGCTAAAGTTATTTCGGTATTTGGGTCTACATCATATATAGCGTACAATCTTGGTGACCAATAAAATTTTTCTGTACTAAAATTATAATCCCAATAACCAATTTTGCCAATGCGCATGGCAATATCCATCTTATTTTTTAGATCGATTATCTCAAAATCTGCCTTTTTCTGTTTCGTTATATCTATTACGGTACCTCTAAAGGTAACCGCCAAATTATCGGGGTCTCTAATAACTTCAACATCAACCATTAAATATTTGATAGAGCCGTTTTTAGCGATTATTCTGTATGTAAAGGCATGGGAAATTTTGTCAATAATTATAGCTTTTACATTTTGTCGATGCAATTCTAGATCTTCTGGATGAATAATAGTTTCAAGATATGCTATCGTTAAAGTTGCATCTGGCTCCAAATCATAAATAATGTACATTAAAGGAGAACAAATAAATGATTCGGTTTTTATGTCAAAATCCCAATATCCAATTTTACCAATTCGTATGGCAGCGTCCATTTTGCCTTGTAATTCAAGAATTTCTTTCTGAGTTTTTTTACTTTCTCTTAAATCAAAACCAATAGCACCTATCGCAATTGGTTGGTTAGTTGTTTTGTCTTTGATTAAGAAGCCAGAAAATTCTAGGGGAATTGTTGTTTTAGTTTTAAAATTTTTAAGAGGCACCTCTCCTGTCCAAAGACCTTTTTCTATTATGGTCGGCAATTGGGTATGCTCTATAATGTCTTTATAATCATCTTTAAAATAATCAAATATTGTGGTGTTTTTAAAATTAACATCACTAGGTAAATTTACCATTTTTTTACCTGCATCATTAATAAACAAAGGCTCTCCTGTTAAAGTTGCCAAGCCAATAAATCCAGGGCTATTTTCAATTACAGAAATTAATTTTTGTTTTTCTTGGTCAGCTTTTTTACTACTGGTAATATCTCTAAAGTATATAGAAAGACCGTTTGGCGATGGGTAAAGGTGATTTTCAATCCATAAATCAAATTTCTCGTGATATTGTTCAAAATAGGTATAATCTTGCTTTGCCATAACATTTTTGAAAATAGTTTGGGCTTCAGAATTTTTAAATTCGGGAAATTCATCCCAAACGTTTTTGCCAAGCATTTCTTCAATGTTTATACCTACTAACTTAGCAGCTTTAGCATTAATATCAATAAAGCACCATTCATGATCAAAAGCGACAAATGCATCTGAAATACGTTCAGTAAGTTGTTTATATTTTTTCTCGCTTTTTAAAATTTCCTGGTTGGCTTTTTTTGTTTCGGTTTGATCTATATAGGTACTTAGACTTAGTTTTTTACCTAAATATTCAAAGGGCTCAATTGACGTAATTAAATGTAATTTTCTACCTTTTTTAGATATGAATTCAACCTCAATTTTGTCTACCCTATCGGAACATGTAAAAGCATTGAGAATAGGATTTGTTTTTAACGTTTCATCAATATGAATTAAACCAAGTTCAGGAATGGTTTTACCCTTAATTTCTTCTAAGGAATAACCTATTAAATCTAAAAAATAAGAATTGGCATCTACGAAACGATTATTATGGTCTTTAATAACCATGCCGACAAAACGATTATTATATGCTTTACTGAATTTTACCAAGTTTTCTTCGGCTGCTAATTCAAGCTCCTTTCTTTCGGTAACATCTCTGATAATACCTAAAACGGTTGTCTCATTTAATTTTTTGGCACAAACCTCTCCGTAAAATAAAGTTTTGTCTTTTTTTACCAATCTTCTTTCTAAACGTACCGTTTTACCTTCTCTCATTTCAGAAAAACGAGCCTGTTGTTGGTTAGACTCTTCAGGTGTTACAAGTTCTTTTAAGTTTTTGGTTAACAATTCTTCTTTGGTGTAGCCAAATAACTGAATACCATAAGGGTTGATCTCTAGAATATTACCATCAAAGTCACTTAAAATAATAATATCAGAAGCCTCTTCTATTAGTAACCTATACCTCTCTTGACTTAATTTTAATAATGCTGTTTTTTCATCAACTAGCTTATTTAATTTTGTGGGCTGTCTCATTAGAAACCATGAGAGAATACCACATACTAAAGATAGTAATATGCCTAAAACAGCAAATAATACGGTGGTTGAATTGGCATTGCTATTATTCAAATAAACATATAATTTCCACTCTCCTTGGCTAGTAGTAAGTGGTAAGGTTGTAGCACCTTTTTTAGAAATATTTTTAGAAGAATAAAAGGTTTCTTCTGTTTGGTCAGAATTGATTTTTACTAATTGATACGAAAAATGCTTATTATCAATGGAGTCTAATTGCACAGCATTAATTACTGTGGTCAAACGTACTACTGCCGCCACAAAACCATTAAATTCTCCATTTTTATATAATGGTCTACGACCAATTACTCCTGAACCCCCTTGTTTCAAATAAATTGGTCCGGCGGTGTAGTAGTCTTTTTTTTCTATTGTAGTTCTAGCACCAAATTTATTATCCGGATCATTTAAAATGTTCAATCCTAAAACCTCATTTCCTTTTAAGGGGTATACATGTGTTATTACACCTTCTTTATTTACTAGTTCTAATGCATCAATACTATTGTTACTATTTAATAGCAGTTGAGCTACACTATCAAAATCATTAGGTATACCATAGTGTTCAACTATAAAGGCTAGGGTTTGCGTAGCATTAAAGCTTTGGCTCAATATATCTTGTAAGTCTATTTTTAATTTAGAAACACGTTGCTCAATTTCTTGTTGTTCTGTTTTTTGATGAAGCTGGTGTTTTTGAAAGGCAACGAATTGAGTTATAATTAACACGATTAAAAATGCAAAAAACCCATAAAATACTGGGTTTTTAAAGATAGACCGGGTGTTGGTATCAGACATTTTTATTAATATATATTATACAATATCACTTAACACTTTAGCATTGATAATAACAGCTTAAACCATCAAGATATACTAAGTTAAAAAAGTCGCTCTTATAAAGAGGTTTTTTCTTCGTGTTTTGTAAGATTTATTTTAGTGTAACTAATACACTTACCATCTACGCACTAGATGATAGTCTCTTTAGAAATTAGACTTTTTAAAAGTAACGATTAAAACTGTTTAACTAATTAGTGGTAAAATCAGCTTAAATATGGTGATTTTGGCTACTAACATGAAACAAAACAATACTAAACAGTTACGCTATCACAAAGAAGCTGATTGAGTTGTTTACCGAAATAGAGCATCGCCTTTATCTCTTTAACACTTAATAAACGTTCTTTTTTAAGAATTAAGATAGAAGTACCATTGGTTTCTATGTGATAATAGGGGTTGCTTTCTAAGAATAGAATAAGTTCATTGGTAAACAAATCGTGAATGTCTTCGGTATTCTCTCCACTTAAGAAAAAACGTTTATTAAAATCTTGATGGTTTTCTAATTCTATATCTTTAAACCCCGCCATGCCGTATACAAAATCTAAAAGCCCTTCTTTGTCCAAAGAAAATACGGGAATTTTATGTTTCAGTTTAATATGTAGAATAGTAGTTTTAACCACTTCTTTGGCAATAAACTCCCCTTCGTTAAATTCTACATCAAACATATGAAAGGTTTTGGTGTTATCGTAAAAGCTGTTGTAGAAGTAAGGAACTCTTCTATTTTTAAAGAAAATAAACTTGTTTAAAAACTTAGTTTTATCAGACCTTTTTGGCTCATAAGACCATTGATATTCCTTTGCCATTGTCTTTAAAAGGCGCTGTCTTTTGGTAAAGTATTTTTCTATAGAACCTAGTTTGTTGAACGGTAATATTTTTCTAATAGCAAACGGGTGCTTAGAGTCGGCACCATGCTTGTCCAAACCTATAATTTCAATACTCCCCTCTTTTTTTGTAAATGTATCTACATAGTTTTCTAAACCCTCCATAACCGTATGATCTACAAAGCTACAGTTCGAAAAATCTAATATAACACTTTCATTTTCTGGGATGATATCTAGCTTATTCTTTAGTTTATAAAAATTAAGAAAAGTGGCAAAATACTTAACGCTGATATAATAATTACCGGCATCTTTCTCTTTAAACATTAAAATATTTGGCTTGGTCAAATGATTTATAAAAAGAGATAAACTTCTATTCAATACTACATGAATAATGAAAGTAACCAATATACCCATCGCAATACCTGATATTAGGTTGGTAAACAATGTGGTCAAAAGAGTGGCTAAAAATATAATAATCTGTTCTTTACCGATGCGAGCAACTTTTTGTAGATTTTTCGGAGTCGCAAGTTTATAACCGGTAAACACTAATATCGCCGCCAAGGCAGCTAAAGGAATTCGTCTTAATTGGTCTTGAAAAAGCAATACAAAAATGACCAGAAATAAGGCATGAAAAATATTTGCAGATCTGTTCGTAGCGCCATTATTAACATTGACAGAACTTCTAGCAATAACGGTTACAACGTTAAGCCCTCCTACCAATCCACTAAGCGATGTGGCAAGCCCAAGAGCTTTAAGATCCTTGTTTACATTTGATCTTCTTCGTTCTGGGTCAAGTTTGTCTACCGCCTTTATACTCAATAATGATTCTATACTTGCTATAAGGGTAATGGCAAAAACGGTAGTTATGAAATCAAGGTCTAAAGCTTTTGAAAAATCAGGAAAAGCCAAGTTCGACAATACGTTGTCTGGTATATTAACCAAAAATTCTTCTTGTAAAGGGTAAGGTAGTCCCAATGAAACAAATATGTAACTGAACCCTACAGACAAAATTAGAATCCACATGGGTGCCGGTATCAGATGTAAATATTTATTTCTGATTTTAGAGTAATTCGCCATAATTAATAGGGCAATTACACCTATAGCTGCAGCGATAAGTTCTTCTATATGATAGTTTTGATAAAGAGCCATTATTCCCTCTGGAATCTGTAACAACAGAAGAATAATACTACCATGTTCATTATTATGCCCGATCATAATATGGAATTGTTTGGCTAGAATACCTAAACCAATGGCAGCTAACATGCCTTCAATAGCCGATGCAGGGAAGAAATCTGCTAGTCGCCCCATTTTTAGAAACCCTAGTAATAACATTAGAATTCCTGAAAAAACAATGGCCGCAAGTGTAAATAAATACCCAGCATAAAGATCACCAACGCCAAGGGTTGTAATAGCACCTAAAAGGACAATGACCAAGCCATTTCCAGGTCCTGTAATGGTTACATTAGAGCCTCCAAGAATCGACACAACAATACCGCCAACAACTGCAGCGATAATACCTGATATAGGTGGTGCCTCGCTCGCAAGAGCAAGCCCCAACCCAAGAGGTAAGGCTATTAATGAAACAACGAAACCAGAAAATAAATTCTTTGGAAGCGTGGCTATAAAGTTTGAATTATTATGCTTTTTAGCTGTCAAATTTATTTTCTAACAATTAATAAATCGGTTGGTAAATCAGATAGAATATATTCAATATCATGTGGAAATATTCGATCCCAAATACTTGTTTTTATAGGTGCGTTCATAACCAATAAGTCAGCTCTAACCACCTCGGCATAATGCCCAATAGAATACCCTCTTTTTCCAAAAATACTTTGTGTTTTTACCTTAATATCTTTGGTTATATTCTCTGGCAGTGAACGTACTATTGTGTTGACCCTAGAATCTTCTCTATGTCTAATACGTTGTTTAATAATGTTCGCCTTTTTTAAGGATCTATCGTCCTCTACATCAACTTGTATTTCTTTCGGTAAAATTTCTTCAACAATGGTTATTTGTTGTGCACCTAAAAGGCTCGATACATAAAAAGCATGTTCAATGGCCATAGGTGTTTCTGGAGCATCTAGACCGTTGACGACAATATGCTTACAAGGCACTCTTTTTTCTGTAGGTTTAATTAATAGCAGAACAGAGCAATGAACTTTACGCGTAAGTTTTCTGGCAATAGAGCCCACATAAAATTGAAACTTATTTTCATGCTGCAAGGCGCCTAAAATCAACAAATCAATTTTTAAATCAATACAAGTTTTGGTTATAATTGTTTCTGGATTACCTTCTTTCCAAACAACCTCTATAGTGTCATTAGACTGTTCCGTTTCAGAAATTATTTGATTAATCTTGGCAGATTTTTCAGCGGTCTTTTCTCCTACATGTAGAAGAATAAGTTTGCAGTTTAAGTAATATGCAATGCGGCTAGATTCTAGTATATTTACTTTGAGTGAAGGCGAAAATGCAAATCCGAATAAAATGGAATTATATAACTTGATAAGTAGTTGGTTCTAATGTTGTGCTCAACAAGATAGGGCTAAATAATTACAAGTGAATTGGCACTGTCCAAACTAGTACTCAAAAATGCACTGTTTCCCTTGGTCTTTATGTTATATAGTGCCGTTTAATTGTTATTTTTATACAAAATAAAATGTATGCTAGAACTTGCAGGAATTATCATTTTAGGAATACTTGCTCAATGGGTAGCATGGCGCTTAAAACTACCCGCAATTTTACCATTAATTCTTATAGGTTTAATCGTTGGTCCAATTTCTACATTGTATACCGAAGATCATTCTAAAATTATCGAGCCAATTTGGAACGGAACCAAGGGTCTTTTTCCTGGGGATAGTTTGTATTACTTTGTTTCTTTGGCAATAAGCATCATTTTATTCGAAGGCGGACTCACACTAAAGCGTTCTGAGATCAAAAATATTGGTCCGGTAATAACCAAGTTAATTACCCTAGGTAGCTTAACAACCTTTTTTGGAGCAGCATTGGCAGCCTACTTTTTATTCGGACTTTCATGGCAACTTTGTTTCTTGTTCTCAGCCTTAATAATTGTGACAGGACCAACGGTAATTACCCCTATTTTAAGGAATATTCCGCTTAAAAAAGACGTTTCTGCCATATTAAAATGGGAAGGAATTCTAATAGATCCTATTGGTGCATTGGCAGCGGTATTGGTCTATGAGTTTATAAGTGTTGGCGAAGGTCAAGCTTATACCATGACTGCATTAGTTGAGTTCGGCAAAATTCTGTTATTCGGTTTTACCTTTGGTTTCACATTTGCACACGCACTAACCTTTTTAATCAAAAAGAGCCTTATTCCACATTATTTATTGAATGTAGTCTCGTTATCTGTTGTATTGGGTGTTTTTGTCATGTCAGATGTTTTTGCACATGAATCTGGTTTATTGGCGGTGGTTGTTATGGGTATGGTAATGGGTAATACCAATTTGCCGAATATTAAAGAATTACTCTATTTTAAAGAATCATTGAGCATTCTTTTAATCTCTATACTATTCATTTTATTGGCTGCTAATATTGATATTTCAGATCTAGAATTAATTTATACTTGGAAAACCATAGTGCTGTTCTTAGCTATTGTGTTAGTCATTAGGCCGCTTGGTGTTTTCTTAAGTTCTATTGGTTCTAATTTAAAATTGAATGAAAAGCTTTTTATCAGCTGGGTAGGTCCAAGAGGTATTGTGGCCGCTGGTATTGCGTCTTTATTTGGTTCTAAATTAATAGCTAGGGGAGAGCCAGGAGCAGATTACATTACTCCGTTAGTGTTTATGATAGTTTTGGGTACGGTTTTATTAAATGCCACCACAGCTAGAATTTTTGCTAAACTAATAGGTGTCTTTCTTAATAAGTCTGAAGGGATTTTGATTCTAGGGGCCTCAAAAGTATCTCGTTTAATTGGAGAGTATTTACATAAAAACGACAGGCATGTAGTACTAATAGACAATAACCAGTCTAATATTGAAAAAGCAAATAAATTAGGATTAGAAGCTATATCAGCAAACATTTATTCTGATAATTTAACCGATAATATAGAACTTAACGATATTGGTTATTTGATGGCATTAACCGCAAACTCAGATATAAACAAGTATGCTATAGATAAATTTCAAGATGCTTTCGGTGAAAACGGTTCCTTTAGATTGGTAGATGCAGATGAAATGTCAGATCCAGAGAATAATCCAAAAGAAGGGTTGTTTTCACACACCGATGACTTTATTAAATTGACAGAAGCGGCACGAAAGTATCCGGCTATACATGAAATTGAACTTCACGATGCAGAGCATTACGAAGGTTTAATAGAAATAACAAAGGCCGATGCAGATATTGTTCCTTTATTTCTCTTAGATCCAGAAGGAGAAATACATATTATTACTGCATTTAGTAAAGAGTTCACAGACATTCAAAAAGGATACAAATTGGCATACTTGGGTAAAATGTTCCCTCTTGAAGACCCTGATAAGGAAGAAGCCAAAGAGAATTCATAATAGCACATTTTCACTCTTTTAAATGTTAAGCAATAGATTTGCTAAAGGTCTATAGCATCATTTTACTTCATCATTTTCAAAACTAATGGAAAACCAGTAGGCACAAATACGTTGTTTATGGTATTGTCTAAGAGCCCTTTCGGGGCTAGTTTTATCTCGAAAAATAAACTAACCATTTAAAATATTCGAGATGAAAAATTTATTAAAAACGGTGTCAATTATTGTATTATTTATTATCGTAGCATCATGCAATAAGAGCGATGTAAATAAGTGTGTAGCATGTAATGTAGAGGGAGTTGAAATCTGTGAAGAAGAGGCTGGTAAAATTAGAATTCAAAGTGATGGAGAAGCAATTGGAGATTTAATCACCCTACCAAGTGATTTTGAATTTAATGATGTAGCAGAGCAATTGTGTGCAGAGTTTGAAAGAGAATTCAATGCACTTGGTGACTGTTATGAGTGCTCGGGACCTAACGTTGAAGATTTTCCTGTATGCCAAGAAGGAGATGAAATTACTGTAAATGGGTCTATTGTAGAAGGCTTTGAAGGCCTATCATTAGAAACGGTAATATCATTGTTAGAAGAAAACTCAACAGATGAAGAAGTCTTTAGAGAATTGGCCTGCCAAAGAAATTAAATTTTATGCGGGTGTTCCAGTTGTTTTCTATCGCACATGTACTAATTAGCTAGTTCTCAACTAGAACACCCGTTTACACCTTTTTAAAAATACCCTCATACTAGAGATAGACCTAACTTATCCTTTTTTTATCCCAATTGGGCAGAATCTACTTTATAGAATAAGAGGTTGACTATAGTTTTACAGCATCAATCAAAAAACGACCAGTCATGAAACTAAAATCAACAATTCTATTAGTTGCGCTACTCATCACAGCAGTTACTATCGCTCAAAACACTATTACGGGTACTATAAGTGACCCATTAAAAACACCGTTGCCTTATGCTAATATAATTCTTTATCAGGTAGGTGAAGAAAAAGCTATAACCGGGGTAATTAGTAATGAAATTGGTGCTTACTTATTTGAGAATATTGCAAATGGCACTTATGTGATAGAGGCATCTGTTCTTGGATTTGAAACCAAAAAATCTGATAAAATTCAATTACCTCAATCAGAGTTAACAGTGGATTTTACGCTGAACGAAGAAACACAAAACTTAGATGAGGTTGTTGTAAAAAGTAAAAGACCACAAATTAAACAAACTGCAGAAAAGCTTATTGTTAATCTTGAAAATTCAGATATGGTGAATACCAATCTTCAAGACGTGGTAAAAAAAGTTCCAGGTATTATAATGACTAACGGTAATGTAAGTTATGCGGGTCAAGGCAATATTAGAATACTCATTAACGGAAAGACTACCGATTATATGGATACGGCAAGTTTACTAAGAGATTTGCCTGCAGATAATATTTCTAAAGTAGAATTGATTCAACAACCTGGGTCAGAATACGATGCTGAAGGCTCTGGGCCGATTCTAAACATCATTTTAAAGAATAATGTAAAACTAGGTACGCATGGCAATGTAAAGCAAATGGTGGGCTATGAGAATAGATTTGAGTATGCTACCAGTGCTTCAATAGCAAGCTATAAAAACAAACTTAATTGGCAATTAAATGCAGGGTATAGAAAATCAACTTCTAGAGATGATTTAACACTATCTCGTAAAGTTCTTGATGACACTTATGAGCAAACCTCAAAATCTGCTTTTGACCCAATAATCATCAATATTGGTACAGGTGTAGATTATTACCTAACAGATAAGCATTCAATTGGTATAAGTGGTAGAGTAGTTAACAGCAACTCTGACCGAATTTCTAATAACAATACTACAATATCAAGCGCAACATCAGACATTACCTTATTAACCGATAATAGTTTCGATAGAAATAGAAACATTAAATCTTTGAATCCGTATTATGAGTTCAAAGATGACAAGAATAAATTAGTACTAGATTATAATTTTGTGGACTATAGCTATGATAATGAAAATAATTTATATCAAATAGGAACATCGCAATTACAGTATGATAATAGGCGTTACTTTCAAGATGCATCATATAAGATTAACACCTATAAAATCGATTATAAGCGAACTGTAAATGAGAATTTTTCATGGAATGCAGGTGCTAAGTTTTCAGATGTAAAATCAGATAGTGACTTACAATCGTTAACGGAGGATAATGAAGGAGTTTTTCAGTTTCGACCAGCAGAAAGTAATCGGTTCTTGGTAGATGAAACTATTCTTGCATTTTACTCTAAAATGAACATAAAGGTTGATAAATGGAATTTCTCTGGCGGATTGCGTTGGGAAGAAAGTGACACCCAAGGTACCGCAACAACAACGAGTGAAACCAGAACTAGAAAAATTTCAAAGCTATTTCCAAGTGCAAGTGTTAGTAGAAAAATAACAAATGAAATTAGTGCAAATTTAGCGTACAGTTATCGTATTCAGCGGCCTTCTTATAGCTCACTTAACTCTTTTGTGTATTTCTATGATCCATTTACCTTTGAAGAAGGAAACCCTAATTTAAAACCTGCATTCACAAATAGTTACCAGTTTAATTTAACGTATGACAACCAACCATTTTTTAATATAAATTACAGAGAAACCTCAGACCAATTATTTGAAATCATAACACAGAACGATGCCTCGGCAGAAACCTCTAGAACCATGATTAATTTGGCTGATAATAAAAACTGGAGTTTTAGTTTTTTCGCGCCATTAGATTTTATAGAGAATATAGATGGTTATGTAGGTGTTCAAGCGAATCATAATGAATATACCTCTGAGAATTTAGAACCGATGTTAGACTTGTCTAAATGGAGCTTTACGGGTTTCGCAGGGGCTGAATATGAACTACCATGGGAAATCAACTCTGAAGTATCTACATACTATACTTCTGGCGGGCTAGAGGGCATTATCGAATATGACTGGCTTGCCGGTATTGATATTGCTTTTAGCAAAAGTTTTCTTGATGATAAATTAAAAGTAAGTTTAGAGTTCGAAGAATTGATTCAAAGACCTTTTAATGGGGTTGTAAAGTATGATAATGTAGACGCAACAGTGGTTTCAAATTGGGCAAGAAACAATGTATTTTTACAATTGAACTATAATTTCGGTTCTAAATTCGGAAAGAATAAAAATAGAGGTAATTCTTCAAAAGACGAGCAAGATCGTATTAAACAAGACAATTAATACAGCATAGCAAATGAATACTAAACTAAATAAGTCAGATTACATTTTACTTGGTATTATTCTGGGCGTAACATCAATATTTAATGTTTGGCAGTATTACACTTATGACAATGATCTGTTGGAGTACCTAATCGATATTCCTGCTTATATTTTGATGACCATCGTAGCAATAGTATTGTTCTTGTATTGGTTAATGCCAAACTATTTACTAGGTAAGCCAAACTATTTTGCATTAATCAGTTTGGCAATTTTGATATTAACCGCAACAGGATTTATTGAACTTCTTGCTGGTTATTGGTCATGTGAAAGGGATTGTAATGAATTTCCAATATGGCATAGAGCTATTCTTAACGGGCTTTTTGTAGGGGCAGACAATGTTGGTATTCCCTTTGGGATTTTGTTGACCAAGAAGTTTTACGAAAGCCAAACTCAAGTCGTAAAAATTCAAAAACAGCAGAAAGAGAATGAGCTTAAACTTTTACGTTCACAACTAGACCCTCACTTTCTTTTTAATAACCTAAACACTCTAGATGCATTAATAGATAGCGATACTATAAAGGCAAAAGAATATATTAATCGCTTGTCATTAATCTATAGATATTTAATACAGACAAAAGATGCTGAGGTAATGGAACTGTCTAAAGAAATGAATTTAGCAGAGAATTATATCTTCCTGATTCAAACACGGTTCGGTGATGATTATGATTTTCATGTGAATAAGAATATTGATTTTTCGAACAAATTTTTACCAACAGGCGCTGTACAGACATTGTTAGAAAATGTGGTAAAGCACAATAAGGTAAATGGGGAAAACAAAACACATGTTGTCATAGATATTGATGAAGATAGGTTAACTGTTATGAATCTAAAATCAAATTCTACGAAAACTAAGGACAGTTTGGGCACAGGTCTTCCAAACCTAAAAGCACGATACCAATTACTTTCTAAAGAGTTACCTCATATAGAGGATACTGAAGCAGAGTATAAAATTTCAATTCCGATAATTAAACTAAGCAACTAATTAGAAGCCTATGACACTTTTAATATTAGAAGATGAAATTCCTGCATATCAGAAATTGTTAAGCCACCTTAAAACATTTTTTGATGATGAAATAACAAGTCATTGGGCTAGGTCTATTGTAGAGGGCAAAACACTTTTAGCGTCAAATTCATACGACCTAATTTTGTCTGATATTAAGTTGCTTGATGGTATTTCTTTTGATTTGTTCAATGAGGTTGAGGTTACCTGTCCTATAATATTCTGCTCCGCTTATGATGATTATTTGTTTCAAGCCTTCAATACAAATGGTATTGCCTATATCTTAAAACCATATTCAAATACTGATTTTAAAAAAGCGCTAGAAAAATATCAATCGCTCTTTAAGCAGGGGAAATATGATAGTAAATTAAGTAGCGACACTTTTAAAGCGTTAAAATTGGCATTAAAAGAAGACCAAAATAACTATAAGAAACGGTTTGTTATAAAACGGTCTAATGGCATTCAGCTATTGAACACTTCTGAAATTAGTATGATAGAAGCTTCTGGAGATTTTTGTATTGCTACCGACCAAGAAGGCAAAAGGCACCCAATATCTCAAACTATTGGTAGTATAGTACAGCAGTTACCACCACAAAAGTTCTTTAGAATCAACCGTAGCGAAATTGTACATATAGATTTTATAGAACAGATAGAAAGTCACTTTAAAAATCGATTACTTATTACGATAAAAGGGTGTAAAGAAAAAGCAATGACCAGTACCTCTACCACTTCCGACTTTAGAAAGTGGTTAGAGTAATCTGATATTTAGTCGTTCAATTTCAATACTGCCATAAAAGCTTCTTGTGGCACCTCTACGTTACCTACTTGACGCATACGTTTTTTACCTTTCTTCTGTTTTTCAAGAAGTTTACGTTTACGAGAAATATCACCACCATAACATTTGGCGGTTACATCTTTACGTAAAGCTTTTGTAGTCTCTCTAGAGATGATTTTTGCACCAATAGCGGCTTGAATTGGAATATCAAACTGTTGTCTTGGTATCAGTTCTTTTAGTTTCGCACAAATCTTCTTACCAATATTTACGGCATTATCAGCATGTAGTAAAGCAGAAAGCGCATCTACTGGCTGTGCATTTAGCAAAATATCTACACGTACTAATTTAGAAGGTCTCATACCTATAGGCGTGTAATCGAAAGAGGCATACCCTTTAGAAACTGTTTTTAAACGATCATAAAAATCAAAAACAATTTCTGCCAAAGGCATGTCGAAATTAAGTTCAACACGCTCGGTGGTCAAATACGTTTGATTGGTAATTACGCCACGCTTTTCAATACATAAAGACATTACGTTACCTACAAAGTCAGCCTTTGTAATAATGGTAGCTTTTATATAAGGTTCTTTAACATGATCAATACTTGATGGGTCAGGTAAATCAGTTGGGTTGTTTACAACAATTGGGGTATCAGGGTTTTTACGAGTAAATGCATGGTAACTAACGTTAGGTACCGTAGTAATTACCGTCATATTAAACTCTCGTTCTAAACGCTCTTGAATAATTTCCATGTGTAGCATTCCTAAGAAACCACATCTAAATCCGAAACCTAGGGCAGCACTACTTTCTGGTGCAAATACAAGAGAAGCATCATTCAATTGTAGTTTTTCCATCGAAGCACGTAGCTCTTCAAACTCATCCGTATCAACAGGGTAAATACCCGCAAATACCATTGGTTTTACATCTTCAAATCCGCCAATCGCATTTTTGGTTGGGTTGGCCGCATCTGTTATAGTATCACCTACTTTAACTTCGCGCGCATCTTTTATACCTGTTATTAAATAACCAACATCACCAGCCTTTACACTTTTTTTAATCTCTTGTGTCAACTTCAAAGTACCAACCTCATCGGCATAATAGTCTTTGTCAGTTGCTACAAATTTTATTTTTTGGCCCTTTTTAATTTCGCCGTTTATAACTCTAAAATAGGTTTCAACACCTCTAAAAGGATTGTAAACAGAATCAAACACCAAAGCTTGTAGCGCTTCATCTGGGTTGCCCGTAGGAGCAGGAATACGCTCAATGATAGCTGCTAATATTTCTTCAATACCAATACCTGTCTTTGCAGATGCAGGTATTACTTCTTCTGCCTTACAACCTAAAAGATCAACGATATCATCTGTAACTTCTTCTGGGTTGGCACTTGGTAAATCCACCTTGTTTAAAACGGGTATGATTTCAAGGTCATTTTCTAAAGCTAAATACAAATTTGAAATAGTCTGTGCCTGAATGCTCTGTGCAGCATCTACAACCAATAAGGCACCTTCACAAGCAGCAATTGATCTAGAAACCTCATATGAGAAATCTACGTGACCAGGTGTGTCAATTAGATTTAAAATATATTCTTCACCCTTGTAGGTGTATTCCATTTGTATGGCATGACTTTTTATAGTGATACCACGCTCCCTTTCAAGATCCATACTATCTAGCAACTGTTCCTTTTTCTCTCGATCAGTAACAGAACCGGTAAACTCTAACAGTCTGTCTGCCAGGGTACTTTTACCATGGTCAATATGTGCAATAATGCAGAAATTTCTAATGTTTTTCATAGCGGTAACAGTAATAATAAAGCCAATTTATACCAGGATTCTTGCCCCGGCATTAAAGAGCAATTGCAAATATAATCTAATTTATAGCGCTAAGCTTGAGTGTAGTTACCTATTTATTGTTGTATAGATTGGTTTGGATTACATATATTGTAAAGGATTACAACGTTTTTTTAACTAGATTTGATTACCAACCCCGAGTCACCATTGAAACTACTAACAGTTATTTTATTCTTTTGCATAGGTATGTCCCATTTTGGGTATAGTCAAACCTTTGAATTAAAAGGAGAGGTTAAAGACCAATACCAAGAACCCGTCGCATTTGCGTCTGTATTTCTACTGACCGTTGCAGATTCTGTATTGGTTAAAGGAAGTTCTGCTGATGAAAATGGATCGTTTTTATTCTCTGATATTGCAGAGGGTCTCTATTTTTTAAAAGCGTCTTATGTAGGTCAAACTTCAGAAAATTTAGCTATTGAGATTTTAAAGGATACCAAAATCGGAGCTGTAATAATTGAGCAGCAAGCGGAGCAACTTAATGAGGTAACCGTTACAAGCAATAAACCCGTTGTGAAAAGGGAAGTTGACCGAATTGTTTTCAATGTCGAAAACACGGTTATTTCTCAGAATAGCTCTTGGGATATTCTTCGTCAAACACCAGGAGTCATTATGATGAATGATGAACTGAAAGTGAGAAATCAAGCAACTACAGTCTATATCAACAATCGTAAAGTTCAATTGTCTTCAGAAGAGGTAAGAAGTCTTTTAGAAAATTACCAAGGAGAGAATATAAAATCTGTTGAGGTTATTCATAATCCGCCCGCAAGTTATGATGCTGAGGGCGGGTCAATTTTAAATATCGTTACCAGTAAAAATGTATCTGTAGGGTATAAAGGCAATGTAAATGCTGGGTATACACAAGGGGTATTCCCTAAGTACAATTTTGGAACTTCTCACTTTTACAAGACTAAAAAGCTAAATGTAAACGCAAGCTATAATTACACACCCAAAAAGGAGTTCAAGAATACTTTGAGCAATACCAATTTTATGGATAATACCGGTATTACTTCTGTTTGGGATACAGATTTTGATCAAGTAATACGCACTAATACCCATAGTGCTGGGGTATCGGTAGATTATGAATTTGATGATAAGAACACGCTAAGCCTAACAAGCAACGCACAGTATCAACCAAAAAAGGATGCTGATTTTTTTCAGGAAACTACCATTAAAAACAGTGTTGGGGTTTTAGATTCAATTTTTACAACAAACAGTTTTTTAAGCGAACAAAAGCATAATGTTTCGGGCGACCTTACTTTTAAACATCAGTTTAAAGACCAAGGTAATTTAACTGTAAATGCACATTACACAAATTTTGATCTAGACCGAAATCAAGAAGTAAACTCAGATTATTTTCAACCTAGTGGCTTATTTCTTCGCGATTTTAATTTCTCCACCATTGCCGATCAGCAGATAGAAATAAAGACCGCTCAAATAGATTATACTGATTATTTAGGCAGTGTATTTTTTGAAACAGGGGCAAAAGGTTCTTTTATTGATTCTGAAAGTAGATTAGATTATTTTTTACAAAATAACGGTACGCAGTTTATACCCAATTTATCTGATGACTATACCTATGACGAAAGCGTGTATGCCGGTTATTTTAGCCTTTCTAAAGATTGGGATAAGTGGAGTATAAAAACAGGCTTACGTGCAGAACAAACAGAAAGCACAGGAGTGTCTGTAAATGTATCAAACATTAACGAGCTTAGTTATTTTGAACTTTTCCCTTCATTGTATATTCTGCACAATATAAATGACCACCATAGTCTATCTTTTGATTATGCCAGAAAGGTACAACGCCCTCGTTATGAAGATTTGAATCCGTTTAGAACCTATATTAATGAACGTAATTTTGAGGAAGGAAATCCTAATTTAAGACCTGGTTTTGGGCATAATTTCAACTTGAATTACACGCTGAATCAAGAATTCTTTTTTGACTTCTACTATCGTGATAATGGGAATTATATTTCTACACTTACTTTTCAGGATAATGATAATTTTGTAATGAGAGATAATACCCAAAATGTTTTGGAAAGCACGTCTTTTGGGTTGGATTTTACTTATGGTAAGTCAATCTCCAACAACTGGTATTTGTACAGTTATATTTCTATTTTTCATGAAGATGAAACATTTCTAGCGTTAGAAAGCAATGAGTTTTCTTCTAAGAATAAATATAATGGAGCGTATGTAGACCTTACTAATTATATAACTCTATCTAAAGATGGAACTTTTAAAGGCGAATTAGGATTGGTTTATATGTCAGGTTATTTAGAAGGATCATATCTTCAAGAAGATTTTACAAATTTAACTGTAGGATTAAGAAAATCATTCTTGAACAATAGAGCTGTATTGAGTATAAGTGCTAACGACATCCTAGGGCAGTATAATAGTTATTTTTCTTCTAATTACTTAAATCAGAATAACGGATTTATAATAAAGCCAGAAACCCAATATGTAAAGTTTGGCTTCACGTATAACTTTGGTAATTTCCGCTTAGAAGACAATCAACGTGATATAGATAAAATAGAGAGAGAACGTCTTGAATAATGCTAACTGTTTAACTATCAGAACCTTTATTTTTTATTAAGAAAAAATTAAGAATACTGTAAGATAATTCAATATTACTTTCCTACATTTAGGTGTTATACCTGCACTAAATGATTAAGAATTTCAATATAACACTTCTATTTTGTCTTACGTTTACCCTAGCGTTTACCCAAGATTTTATTATTAATGGTGTAGTAATAGATGACAATCAAAACCCTATTGTTTTAGCGAATGTAATATTGTTAACCGGCGAGGGTGAATTCATAAAAGGAACGGTCACAAATGACCAAGGTTTTTACGAGTTTAAAGCTGTTACTTCTAGCACTTATAACATAGTTGCCAGTTATATAGCAAATACTGTAGAGAGCTCTAATATTTCAGTTACAGAAAACATTGAAATGAAACCCTTAGTTCTTCAAAGCGCTCAAGAGTTAGATGAGGTTGTAGTCACTCAAAAAAAGCCGGTATTAGAACAATTAGCAGATCGGCATATCTTTAGCGTTGAAAACACCGCACTATCAGATGGTGATATTTGGGATGTTCTAAAACGTACTCCTGGTGTTATGGTAATGAATAATCGTTTATACATTAACGGTAGTCCTAATGTTAATGTGATGATTAATGGTAAGCTAGTGAACTTACCAGAAAGCGATATTATTAATTTACTTAGCGGTAGTTCAGCAAGTAATGTACAATCTATAGAAGTAATAACGAGTCCCCCTGCAAAATATAGTGCTGAAGGCGGATTGTTGATTGACATTAAAATGAAGAAAAACTTGGTTGCAGGGTATAATGGTGCTGTTTTTAATAGATATACGCAAGGAGTTTTACCAAAACATACTGTAGGTACAGATCACTTCTTTAAAGGTAAAAAGATAGATTTTTCAACGAATTATAGCTTTAGTCATGATAGAAATAGGACCAGATATTCTGATGTTACAACATTTTTTGAAGCCGGACAGGAAAGTGAGATTTGGACAGCAGAGCAAAAATCTATAACTAAGAAAAAAAGTCATAATCTAAACCTTTTTTTAGATATTGAATTAAATGATAAAAATGCGATTAGCCTTTCTTCCACCTCAAGTTTTTCGCCCAATGGCAATACCTTATATACTTCTACGACCGATTTAGAAAATACCGATGCAGATTTAATAGCGCGTTTACAAGGTCTCAATATATTAAACGATGATACCTATAACTCGTCTAACTATTTAGACTGGGTGCATAAGTTGAATGATAAAGGAGCAGAAATTGCAACAAATACACATTTTACATATTATGATTCTAAAGATAGTCAAGAATTAAATAATGATATTGTAGAGGGTTTTACCGATAATACTTCTGAGAATACCTTGAATGTAGAATCAGACCAAATCATAAATCTTTTCAGTGTCCAAACAGACCTTACGTTACCATTGTCAGAACAGTCGACTATGGAGACAGGATTGAGATTTGCAAATATAAACTCTGAGTCGAGTATTCTTCAATTCGGTTTTGATGAAACCTTTGAAGGCATTAACCCTACTGAATCTGGTATTTTTAATTACGACGAACAAATTTATGCAGGGTATGTCAGTCTTAGCAACAGTTGGGAAAAATGGAAGTTGAATGTAGGTCTTAGAGCGGAATATACAGATACAAAGGGAGATTTAGATGTTTTATCACTGATGAACACGACTTCTTATTTTGATTTGTTCCCAAACCTGTCAATGTCTTATACGAAAGACAAAAATGCTTTCATGGTAAAATACTACAGGCGAATTACCCGGGCTAGATATAGCAGTATTAACCCTTTTCAATATTATCTTTCGGCAAATTCTATCTATGAAGGAAATCCTAATTTAAAACCAGCTTATAATACTTACGTAGAAGTCGATTATGTATTTGATAAAGACTTTAAGTTTGCCTTATTTACCAGTATAAAATCAGATGAACAAGTACAACAATTTATTCAAGATAATACAAGCAATATCCTTAAAGCACAATATTTAAATTTAGAAACTAATTATAGTTTTGGTGCCGATGTAAGTGTGTCTAAATATTTTACTTCGTACTGGTACTCTTATTTTTTGGTAAGCCAATATTATAATCAAAATAAGTTTATTGATATAGCAACAGATGCAACTATAGAGAATTCTATTTGGACAACATATATACGAGCTAATAACTATTTCACATTATTAAAAGATGAATCGTTGTATGCAGACATGGCATTCACCTATATTTCTCCATATGTTAAAGGTAATGCTAGTAATAGAGCATATAGTAAATTAGGTGTAAATTTTAGAAAGACTTTTTGGAATAAAGATGCTAGTGTTTCAATAGGAATAGAAGATATTTTTAATAACGGAAATACCTTTTCTACAAGAAACTACCTTGACCAAAATAATACTACAAGTACTAGATCTGAAAGTCGATTATTTGTATTTGGTTTTAGATATAAGTTCGGAAACACTAAAATTCGCGGTAATTCTAAAAGTAAGAATACAGACGAAAATAAGCGATTATAACATTTTCTATGATAGCATAGCACCGCATATACCAAGACTTATTAGGCAATAAACGCCGGCTAAAATCATAAAGACCTTACCCGCTTTTTTCTTTTTATAATAAAACAAAATCGCCCCAATTATGATGAACAATATTGCGGGACCGAACATTACTAGAAACAAAAATGTAGCAAGACCATCAAGATTACCAACTTCTAAAATCATAGCATTTCGTTTTGTAGTTCCTTTAAGCGTTCAATTTTATCATCTCGGTAAAAGAGGTTCATAGTCTCGAACGGAATAATTTTATAGTCTTTATTTACAATGTGCACACATGATTTTTTAATGGCACGCACATCAAAGTTATGGGCATCTATAAATTGCATAATAATGATGCGAAACAAGTTATCATACCCAAGCTCAGGCGCATCAATTTCTGGTAAGCAGCACATAATACTCTTTAGGTTTTCAGAAGCTTTTTCAACGGAGTTTCCAGTACTGAACAACTCGATCATTTTACCATGTAGCTGTTCATCTTGCTCATAGATAATGGTGTTTTTTCCTTCGTTCAACAAATCATCAGGATTTATAAAACGCGTTAACGGATTCACCTCATCTTCTAATTTTAATGCATAAGCCATAACCAAAGCATCTGGGTTACAGGGCACTGGTATTAAATCATCAGACTCAAAAATGGGGGACTGTTCTAATATCTTTCTACGTACTTCTGTTAAGGTGATACGGTTTTCATCCACTTCGAAGTTTTCTAACCGCCCAGCAATTTGTGTGGGCTGAAAAGTAACTCCGCGTATACATTTTTGCTTCAAAGCAAAATCTATAGTGCTTCCCATTTCGTGGTCGTTCAATCCTTTTTGTAGCACAACCACTAAAGTGGTAGAAAGATTTAATTTGTTAAGATGTTCAAGGGCTTGTAAACGAACATCCGCAAGGTCTGCGCCTCTTAAAGTTCGTAGCACTTTGTTATCCAAAGAATCAAATTGTAAATACACTTCAAAATCTGGAGCATAGGTAGCTAATCGTTTAGCAAATTCAAAATCCTTTGCAATTTTTATTCCGTTGGTATTCAACATTAAATGCCGAATTGGCAGTGACTTTGCGTAATCTAGTATTTTAAAAAAATCGGGGTGTATGGTAGGTTCACCACCACTAAGCTGCACCACATCTGGTTCACCTTCGTTTTTTACAATGACGTCGAGCATTTTCTTTATTTCCTCTAGTGATCTATGTCTACCATAAGTAGGCGAAGAACCAGCATAACAGGTAGGGCAAGTAAGGTTACAACGATCTGTCAGTTCTATAACCGTAAGACAAGAATGCTGCTCATGGTCAGGGCAAAGTCCGCAATCGTATGGGCAACCATAATGCGTTTGTGTATTGAATGTTTTAGGGTATTCAGAAGCCTTATTATAGTTTCTAATATTCTTGTAATACTCAATATCATCAGCTATAAGCACCTTAGATCTACCGTGCTCTTTACAATTTTTAAGCATGTACACCTTTTCATTTTCAAAAACGATTTTAGCATCTACCCGTCGTAAACATTCTGGGCAAAGGCTTAAAGTGAAATCATAATACGTATAGTTTTTTTCGGACATATGTAATTCCCTGAAGGATGAATTTATAGTAGTAAACCAAACAAATTAAACATAATATTTGAATGCTGCTTAGACCAAGGGTATAATAACTGTTAGGTTTTAGAAACTCGATACAGAAACGAAGGGAGAAATAACTGACCATAAAGAGCTTAAAAAGATCTCCGTTTTTAAAAGTAATATTCGATTTTTGAAATCTACGGATGATAATAAAAAGCACCATTAAAAACACCACTTCATACAACGCAATAGGATGCCTTTGAATACCATCACCTAAGTCCATTCCTGTAAATAACGTTGTTTCTTTTCCATAGGTAAACTCTTTAATACCCGCTAAAAAGCAGCCAATTCTTCCAATGATAATCCCTAAGATGATGGGTAATGTAAACAGGTCTCCAGAAGAGTGTTTCTCGCCGATAACCTTTTTGGCAAGCTCGACACCTAATAGACCACCAAAGAGTCCGCCCATTATAGTTTTGTTATTCAGATTGTATAGCCAATCTTCTTGAATATGCGCCACGGGGTTTTCAAAAAAAGCAACTACGCGTGAGAGAAACAAAGCACCAAAGACGGCACCTATTATAATAGAAAGCCGGTTGTTAGATGAAATGACATCAGCACTATTTTTCCGTAACAAAACATAATATCTGAATCCGATAAAGAACGCTAGGTATTCTAGAATGAGGTGGATATTTAACTTTATACCAAACACAACAGGCTCAAAAGGAAGCGAGACGATAAGAAGTGTATTGTTCATAAAGTAATTGGCAAGAGAATTAAGTGATAAAATGTCAGTCTGAGGGCAGCCGAAGACCAATTTAGTTACTAATTTACGTCCTTTCTACAAACAAGTATTTCAGTCCTCAACAATCCCTTTCAAAATGACACAATTTATCCAAAAGGGGTAGTAATGCCCTTCCCGTATTTTTATATAACTTTGCAACCCAAAATTAAAATACGCCAGTGCCCAAAATAGGAGACATACAACTGCCTGATTTCCCGTTGCTTTTAGCACCGATGGAAGATGTGAGCGACCCACCATTTAGAGCCCTTTGCAAAGAGCAAGGTGCCGATGTGGTATACACAGAATTTATTTCTTCGGAAGGATTAATTCGTGATGCTGCAAAGAGTGTCATGAAGTTAGATATTTACGAAAAAGAACGCCCAGTAGGTATTCAAATATTTGGTGCCAATCTAGATAGCATGTTGCAGTCTGTTGAGATTGTAGAAAAGTCTAAACCAGATATTATAGATATTAATTTTGGTTGTCCTGTTAAGAAAGTAGTCTCAAGAGGAGCAGGAGCCGGAATTCTAAAAGATATCGATCTAATGGTTTCTTTGACCGAGGCAATGGTAGAACATAGCAATTTGCCCATTACGGTAAAAACTAGACTGGGTTGGGATGATAGCTCTATTAAAATTGTTGAGGTTGCAGAGCGTTTACAAGATGTAGGCTGTGCCGCAATTGCTATTCATGGTAGAACCCGTGCACAAATGTATAAAGGTAATGCAGATTGGAATCCTATTAGAGACGTTAAGAACAACCCAAGAATGCATATACCTGTATTTGGTAACGGTGATGTAAATTCACCGGAAACAGCCATGAAAATGCGTGATGAATACGGATTAGATGGTGCAATGATAGGTCGTGCAAGCATAGGTTACCCTTGGATATTTAGGGAAATAAAGCACTTTTTTGAAACAGGAACACACTTAGCTCCACCTACCATGGCAGAACGCGTAGAAGCTGCTCGACGTCACTTGCAGATGTCAATAGACTGGAAGGGCGAAATACTAGGGGTCTTTGAAACCCGTAGGCATTATACCAACTATTTTAAGGGTATCCCTAATTTTAAGGAATATCGTATGAAAATGGTAACCAGTGATGATTCAGCATCGGTATTTGCCGCTTTTGATGAGGTATTGCAAAAATTTGGAGATCACGAATTTGTAAATCCTTAAGTTTTATTCGGAATTAAAGTACCCTTAAAACTTTAGCAGCTTTACTTGTTTCATAACCTGTACTGTATTTTCTTTCGCCAGATGTTTCATTGTAATTAAGTTTATAATTAGCATAAAGTTTGGCAAAATCAATTTGAGCTTGTTTTACGGTACTTGATTTAAATTTGACATCGGCAGCTTGTTGTAAATAGCTGTTTGCTGTATTAAAATTCTCGGTCATTAAAGACATTTGGTATAGGTTCATTAGAATACCCCCTCTAATTTTTGCGATTTTTTTATCACCGGTATCCTCATACTTGGGTAAGAAACCTTTCCAATAGGCAATATGTTCTTCCATCTTAGATTTGCTAGCTCTTGCATCTATCAAGGTAGAAAACTTAGCTTCAGAAAGTTGCGACATTGCCGTAAGTTGCTCTTTGGATTCATCGGATAAATCACTGTTTTTCTTATCTTTTATATAATAGAAGTTGGTATAGGTTTTCTCCATATTATTGTCGTAAATACCTTGAATGGTATTCACAATCTTATTTATAAAAGTTTTGCCTAGTTTTTTGTCCAAGAACATTTCAACCATATACGGACTAATATCTGGCACGGCACGACCGCTTTCTAGCATCAGATATTTTTCTTTCTCATCTTCCTTGAAATTGATAGTTGTCGGTATTTTGTTTCCCCTTACATCAACTTGTGGTAAAAGGGGTATTTGCCATAATTGTGTTAGTTTTTCGTTGTAATAGAAAAGTAGTTTTACGCTCTTATTATCCTTCGGAGATATATTAATGCTGTAAGTGTCACCTGATACAGGTGCAATAGTTCCAGTAACTTCTAGATCGTTTTCTGAAATACCGTTAATGGCAAAGAACAGATCCGGTGATTGATCACCGGTAATTTCCTTAAAATCTTCGAGTTGAAGTGCTTTTTTAAACTCACTTTTAGTGAAGTTCAACACTTCTTCAGGTCCTAATATGACCTCAGCCAAATAGGTTTCACTTTGTTTTGGAGCTAGTTGTTCTGCATAATTGGGCAGGTAAACGTTATATGCCTTAGACTTTAAAGATTGCGCCTGTATTTGAAAATGAAAAAGTACGATTGCTGTTAATGCGATGATTTTCTTGAACATTACTTTGATATTTTAGGTTTATTTGCCTTGATAGAATGTATTGTACTTGTCGCTGTATTCGGGTTTTACCGTATTTTCTCCTGGTGAAAAAAGAATCGCTTTTCGTTGCATTTTAAATTGAGCTTTCTTTTTTCCGTCAGACATATAAGAACTTAAACCTCCGCGACTGCTAAAAGAAGTACCTAAATCATATTGAGCAATTGCTTTTTTGAAATCTTCTAAGAGAGAGTAAAAGGAACCTAAATTACCATGTACAAATACTTTATAATCATCATTTTCTTTGTAATCTTCAGAATCTATTAGAGATGTAAATTTTTCAATTAAACTTTGTACTTCTTCATTTCTACTGCTTCTGGCTTTAAGACCGGTATCTATGTTCTTTAAATTTCTTATGGCTTCGGTAAGTGAATTTACCTCGTCTGCAGAATTCATTTTTTTGGTTTTCTTAAGTTTGATAAAAGCCATATTTTTCTTGCCATAAGATAATTGTGCCCTGCGTATAAAACCTTGATATGCATTATGAACCGTAACTAGTACATTGTCATTAGCGTCATAAGCTACATTTTTACTTTTGTTAACGGCTACAATGGCAAAATCTTTACCATTAAGCTTGCTTACAATTTCGCCTACTTTATCATTAAAGATTAAAGAGTCTTTGGCAATGGTATTTCCGTCATATTTAGCATTGTAACTAGCGGTAAAATTTGCGTAGACATCATAAATAGTGTCAGTCTCGCCTTTCTTATAGTAGAGTTCGATATTACTACTTTTTAAATTGTAAAAAATAGTATTTGATTTAATACTTTTTCGTTCATCATATTTTTGAAGTACACTTAGCGGATTGCTATAATTTTTATAATTTGGATGATAGGTAGGGCGCTTATGATTGAAGTTGTCAATGGTCACTATTTCGCCACGGTAGTCTTTCATGGTAATGCTACCTGATTTTAAATCATGGTCCATTTTGTAATAAGTCACACCAGAAGGTGCAGGGGAGAACGGGTAACTGAATTCGCGCATTTTTTCATAAAATCCGCTTGCTTTTTGAGCGTTGGAGTTAAAAATGAAACCTATTAAAAAAAGGGATAGATAAATAAATTTGGAGTGATCTTTTAAAATCTTCATTGGTTAGTTACTTAGTGTGGTAGAAGATAATAAAATAAAAATGAAGCGCTTGTTCAGCTTAAAAGCAAGGTCACTTATAAATCAACCAATTTCTTATTGATCCTACTGCTAGCTATTTTAGAAGCAATTACGCCCAATACTAAAATGGTTGCCAGCACTATGACAATATTGATGAATTCAAATTTTACTGGGTAAGCTAACGACGGGGTAATTTTCAACCAACTAAAAGCAAGTTGAGACCATACGATCAGCACACCTAGTAACACACCAATTAATCCGCCAAAACCTGTTACCAATATACCCTGAACAAAATAGATTCTGCGCAATTCTTTAATCGTTGTACCAAGACTGTATAGTGTTTTTGAATTCTGTTGCTTATCTAATATCATCATAATGATTGCGCCTACTACATTAAAAAGCGCAATTATAAGCACCAAGGTAAAGATGAGGTATGTAGCAACATTTTCAGTATTCAGCATTTTATACAACGTACTGTTCAGTTGTTGTCTATTTTTCAATTGCACATTAGAACCTAGAATAGACTGAATTTCTGAACGTACAGCACTTGGTTCTACACCTTCATCCATTTTAAAGTTGATTCCAGATACAGTAAGTGAGTCTTTTTCAAGTAAAGCTTGCGTTAAACGTAAATCTGCAAACACGTATTTATTATCCAAATCTGCCTCAACGGCATAAACACCGCCAATAACCATAGGTAGTTGATTGTATAGCGTTGATGTGTTCATAGTTTGTGAAAGAGAGCCTTTACCAGGTTTAAAGGCATAAATCTGCATTGGGCTACGAAACTGGTTGATGGTTACACCTAAAATATTGGCTATGCCTAAACCTGTAACTACTTGGGAATCATTAATGGTCCAATCGCCAATGTAGAGTGTACTGTCAACACCGGTTACTTTGGTGTAATTACTATTGATACCTTTAATGTATGCAATATGATTTTTACCTCGGTGTTCAAGAGAGACTTTTTCTTCTAGTTCTTTAGCGTAAAATGCGAGTCCGTCTACAGACTGTAAACGTTGTTCTTGTTCTGGGGATAGTGTAAATATCTTTCCGGTTGCCGGTAAAGCCTTTAGTTGAGGGTCGAAAGATTCGGTAAATGAAAGGCTAAAAGTTTTTAATCCGGCGAAAGCCGAAAGCACAATAAAAAGTGCTGCAGAGCCAATAACTATAACTAAAAAGGTAATAAAATTAATGATGTTGACCGCGTTCTGTGTGCTTTTAGAACGCACATACCTTTTAGCTATATAGAGAGGAAAATTCAACCGATCAGGACTTTTTACGTTTAGGTAACAAATCTCTATTTTCTATTGGGTTCTCTTCGCGTTTTAATGACTTTTCAATATTCTCAATATAATCTAAGGAATCATCTAGGTAAAAAAGTAACTCAGGCACTCTACGTAATTGGTTACGTGTGCGTTGAGAAAGCTCATGTTTAATAAGCGGTTGGTTAGATTTTATACCCTCCATTAATTCACCTGCTTTATCGTTTGGAAATATACTTAAGTAAATTTTCGCGATAGATAAATCAGTAGTTACAGCAACTTTAGACACTGATATTAGGGTATTACGTAATCCGCCATCAATGGCAGCCTTTTGTAGAATATCTACAATATCTTTCTGAATGACCCCAGCTATTTTACGTTGTCTTTGCGTTTCCATACTGCAAAAATACATAGAAATTGTATCTTAACCCCTATATGATGTACACTGAAGCAAATAAGGCATGAAAAAGATTGAACATTTAGGTATAGCGGTGAAGAGCATGGAAGATTCTAATGCGCTTTTCGAGAAATTATTGGGTGTTGCTCCCTATAAACAAGAAGAAGTAGCGTCTGAAGGCGTAATGACTTCTTTCTTTCAAAACGGACCTAATAAGATAGAGCTTTTGGCTGCCACAGAACCAGACGGACCTATTGCCAAATTCTTAGAAAAAAAAGGTGAGGGGATACATCATGTTGCATTTGAAGTAGAAGATATTGTTGCAGAAATGGTACGGCTAAAGAAAGAGGGCTTCACTTTATTAAATGAAAAACCCATAAAAGGAGCTGATAACAAGCTAGTAGCCTTCGTTCATCCAAAGACTGCAAATGGGGTGTTGGTAGAGTTGTGTCAAGAAATTAGAGAGTAATGATTTACTTTATTTAATCTTTCGAACGAGAATGGTTCTCGATACAAAATTCTGAAAATAGAATTTCACTCGAACTGACATTGATGCTAACGTTTGCTGAAATAATGTTGAGATGCCATACTGAGCGCAGTCGAAGTGTCTAGTAAGTTAGCACCTTTCACTTAGACATTTAACAATTACTCATTTAGTACAAATAAACTATTCCACGAACTATGCATAAAAATCTTGTGTCGATTAAAAATAAGTAGTAATATTGCATCCGCAATTTGCGGGTTTTGTAATACAGCTGGTATGAGCACCGGTCTTACTGATTTTAATCAGAATACGTATTTCAAAATTATAACCGGTCCTATAGCTCAGCTGGTTAGAGCACCTGACTCATAATCAGGTGGTCCCTGGTTCGAGTCCAGGTGGGACCACACATAAAACTCCTTTTAAATCTAATGATTTAAAAGGAGTTTTTTTATTTAGTTTCATGTCTTCACAGAAATAGGTACTAGAAAGTAGTGAAGACGACTTTTAAAAAAGTATTACTTAGATTTCAACAATCAGAAAATCATTTCCTCAACAACACACCTATTAGATTACATAATCAGAAATTAACATTTCTTTTAACACAATCTTTCTTGGTTAGATGTACCTAGCTCTTTACTATTTCTTAATTTACTAGTTCAAACAAACTAATTCGAAAAATGACTACAAAAAACTCTTGGTACAAGGCGGCGTTGCTGACCTTTGTACTAGCCATTTCGTGCATATCTGTGACGATGGCGCAAACCGTACCTTCACCAGAAGATGTTTATGGTTTTAAGGTAGGTACCGACTACAAACTGGCAGACTACAGCCAAATTGAAGACTACCTTTCTCAATTAGATGCATCTTCAGAGCGTGTAAAAAAAGTAGAAATAGGGACTACTGTACTTGGTAGAAAAATGTACATTCTATTTATTTCTAGTGAAGACAATCTTAAGGATTTAGATAAGTGGAAAGACATTAGCACTAAACTTGCCCGAGTACAAGTTTCTAATGATGAAGCCATGAAATTGTCTGAAGAAGGTAAAGCTGTGGTTTGGATTGATGGCGGTATGCACTCTACTGAATTGGCGCATGGGCAAATGACTTCTGAATTTGCATATACTTTGGCTACTTCTGAAACTACGGAAATAAAGAAAATCAGGGAGAATGTTATTACGATATTGATGCCTGTAATGAATCCTGATGGGTTGGATATTGTTGTAGACTGGTACAAGAAGAACTTAGGTACCGCTTATGAAACATCAAGACCTCCAATTTTATATCACTACTACATGGGTCACGATAATAACCGTGATTGGTTCATGAATACCATGCCAGAGACGTATAATGTTACAAAGATATTGTATAATGAGTGGTATCCGCAGATTGTGTATAACCACCATCAATCTTCTCCATCTTGGACAAAAATATCTTTACCACCATATGCAGATCCAGTAAACCCAAGAATTCACCCAGCAATTACCGCAGGTGTTAGTGAGGTAGGTTCAGCAATGACCAAAAGATTTTCACTTGAGAATATGCCAGGTGCTATTGCCGATAATTTTTATACGATGTTCTGGAACGGTGGCGGGCGTACAGTGCCTTATTACCATAACATGATCGGAATCTTAACAGAAGTTGGTCATACTTCTCCAACACCAAGATTTTATGATCCAGAGAAATTACCTAAAACTGTTGCGGGTGGTACCCCAACCGATGGTACGGATATTATGTATCCGGATCCATGGAAAGGTGGTGAGTCTCACTTTCGTGATGCGGTAGATTATATGTTGACTGCGACTTGGGCAACCTTAGATTTGGCAGCGGATCGTAAGAGCAACTACTTGTACAATATCTACAAAATGGGAGCTTCGGCAATCGAGAAGTCGAAAGAAGAAGGTCCGTTTGCATACGTAATCGGTAATAATCAATGGGATGCTTTCGAGTCTGTAAACTTGGTAAATGTATTGCTTAAAGGAGGAATCGAAATAGAAAAAACCACTAAGAGTTTTGAACTTAACGGTAAGAAATACGAGAAAGGTGCCTATGTAATTTACACGGCACAAGCATTTAGACCGTATTTGATGGATCTAATGGAAAAGCAAAATTACCCAACACGTTTTCAATATCCTGGTGGACCACCAGATACTCCGTATGACTTAGCAGGTTGGACACTACCAATGCAAATGGGCATCACCGTAGATAAAATAGCAGAACCTTTTGAGGTAGCTACAGAAAAGGTGTTGGATTCAGCTCCTTATTATGAAGGTGAAGTAAAAGGGAATGCATCTTACGGGTATTTGTTAAGCGCCAACAGTAATGCATCGGTTATAGTAACCAACAAAGTATTAAATGCCGGCGGTACTGCTTATAAAACGAAAGCATCGTTTAAATCGGGGAAATCAACATATCCGGCAGGTGCTTATATTGTTTCTGGAGGTAGTGCTTCAGTAGAAGAGTTAGCAGCTGAATATGGCTTAGAAGTAACAGGATTATCCGCAGAACCAAAAGTAGAAATGACAAAGGTCCACGCACCAAAAGTAGGCTTGTACAAATCTTGGGTTTCTAATATGGATGAAGGTTGGACACGTTTTATCATGGATGAATATTCGTTTGAAACAGATACGCTTCATGATACAGATATTCAAACAAAAGATTTATCGCAGTATGATGTATTGATAATACCATCGCAACGACCAAAGTCCATATTACATGGTAATTCTCCATTAAAAATGCCAGAGAAGTTTACAGGTGGTATTGGTCTAGAAGGATCTGTAGCCTTAAGTAATTATGTAAAAAATGGCGGCACATTATTGGCTTTCGATGAAGCTAGTAACTATGTAATAGAGCAATTTGGTTTGCCGTTGAAAGATGCTACCGAAGGTACGGATAGTAATGAATTCTTTATTCCAGGTTCATTGATAAAAACAGGTATAGACACCACACATCCGTTAGCATTTGGTATGCAAGACACAGTAGCGGTATCTTTTAATAAGAGTCGTGCATTTGTAATTGATAAGCAATCTAAAAAAGGAGAAGGCGGTACAGAGGATATTAAAGATGCGCCGGCACCAAATGTTGAGGTCATTGCCAATTATGCACCTAAAGATTTATTGATGAGTGGTTGGGCAATGGGTGAGAAAAAGTACATTGCAAAAAAGCCAGCTATGGTAAAAGCAACATACGGAAAAGGATCCGTTGTTTTGTTTGCTTTTAGACCGCAGTTTAGAGCGCAACCAAGAGGAACGTACAAACTTATTTTCAATTCCATTTTTGAAGGAGCTTCAGAGTAATTGAAGAAGTATAGGCATAGTAATGTATTTGAAAAATACTAACCTATGTTAAAACTTAGAAAATTGATATTTTTTGAATGATAGAAAGCAGCCTTTTAAGGCTGCTTTCTTGGTTTTTAGGTAATTTCTATGCAATAAGATGCTATCAATTTTTAAAAACTGATTTTTGTATTTCCTAATAAAATGTTAAATTGATACTGCCCTTAATATTAGTATACTAAAGTTCCCCCAGAATAGATTAGTGTTACTATTTATTATTGGGCTTTTTTTATTATTAAAGACAACCCAAAGGTTCTTGGCTCTAATTACCTCATTCAAGTAAAAACATCAAAAGCTACGTTCAAGAAAACCTACTGAATTAGCAGCGTAACATTGAAAATTCTAAAAATTCAATTAACTTTAAAAGGTAAATGTCCTATCAGGATATTTAACGGCACAGAATTCAAAGAATAGTATTAAATTAGGCAAGCACTATATAAAATGCATTTGTAAATAATGGCAAAGATTGAAATTAAAGGTTCCCCCGAAGAGCTAGAAAGAGTAGCTACTTTTTTAGCAAACAATAATGTGAAATTTGATATCGTAAATGACTACGGTAATCACTCTCTAGATGATTTAGATAAGTATGAGCATTTAAAAACTAGGTTCTCTGACCCAGTGCCAGAAAAATAACCCAGATCCATGAAAGGCTTACAACAAATAAAATCTGAAATTGAACTGTTGACTAGTTCTAATAACAAAACCGAACTAGAAGTAGTAGATGCATTACATAAGTATTACTTCAATAAAGCGGTAACGGCAGAAATCAAACTTTATAAGAAGAAAAAGAAAAAGGTAGCTCAAATAACCAAAGATCTTAAAATTAGTCATCGTAGATTCTACAAAATCTTGGAAGATAAAAAGGTAGAATTTACCAAATACAACAAGTCTAAGGAAGAAGTGGAAGAGTAGATTTTCTTTTGGCAGATCCATTCGCTATAATTAATAAAAAATGAGAGTTATAAAGTACATGCAAGTATTTCTTATTTCTACTTGGATGTCTCAAGCTGCCTATTCTCAAAAAGTAGTAGTAAAAACTCAGACACAAATCACAGTCAATATTGAATGCAATGATGATGGTTGTTTTGGTAGTTATTATGGCAAAGAATTTATAGATGGTTCAGATGTAGCTCATCAGTTCTCTAACACCATGTCGGCTAAAGTAGGGGGTAAATTAAAGGAGCTCTATTCTAAAGAGAAATACGTAAAAGTAAATTTTGAAAATATAGAGATGTCTACCAAGGGAATGGGTTCTGGTATGGTGAGGTATGAGCTGAAGATTCCGTTTGTTACGGTGGCTACAAAATGTGATGCCTATACATCTTTTGATCATGTTGGTGGCTGGAATCATACACCATCTTTACCCAGAAGAAAGAAGGAATTAAGTTCTCTTTTAATATCCGGCGAGTCTTTAGATATCAGTAAGCTAAAAACAACCAATGAAGGACTACAGGAATATTGGATTCAATGGAAGAACAAGACTACACAACATAACTGTAATCAGAATTAAAACCAAACCATATGGCATTTAACAAAAGGGAGTTAGTAATTGCATCGCCTTTTTTTATAATTGCCGTGAATTTTGCGGTTGCTTTTGGCTTTGGTGAATTTATGGGAAAATGGGCATTTATACCCATGATTCTTATAGGTTGGGCACTTTGGATTTTCTTTATTTTTAAATATGGAGGAAAAGAATCAATTATCAATTGGTTAAAGAAAACGAAGGGAGCTTTTGGTTGGAAATTATTTGCAGTATTTGTCGGATTGATTCCGTTACCGCTTTTTCTAATGCACTACCAATTGTTAGATCATTGGACCATTTGGTTACCCTGGATGCTACTTGCATTATTTAATCCCTTTATTGAAGAATTCTATTGGCGCGGACTATTGTTAGATTATACAAAAACATGGTCTAATTGGGCTTCTGTTTTGTTTACAGGAATACTGTTTGCAATTAATCATGCAGCATTCGGAGTCAACTCCGCGGTCAATAGCGGATTTGAATTGGTAATCTCTACCTTAATTATGGGTGTCGTTTGGGCATGGGTTTATAAGAAAACGAATAGCCTACGTTGGACTATCTTCTCTCATTTTTTAGTGGATTTTCTTGGCGTTTCAGCGGCAGCTTTCTTAGATTTATATGAGAAAGGAAACTGGTGATAAAATTTTAATGATAAGAGTATGAATAAAGAATCACTCTCTAAATTAAGTAACGAAGAACTACTAAAAAAGCATACAGCAGCAAAAACTATGGTGTGGCTTTTGGCGATAGGTTTAACTGGAGTTTTACTCTTTTTTATCTATGTTTCTATTCAAGATGGATTTACTCCGTTATTGGCAGTTCCGTTAGCGTTATCAACAATTATACCTTTGAATGTAAAGAATATGAATGTGCTGAAAAAGGAGTTAGATTCCAGAAAATAGGAACAAAATTATAGCCAAGTAATTAGAAAAATAACATTAAATATTATGAGAAAAATATTATCAATTGTTGGAATGGTCATAGCGATAATTGAAATAGCATATAGTTTTGTTGGAGACAGTGATACAGGTCAATTTTTTGGAATTGATATGAATATTTGGGTTTTCCGTTTACTTTGGCTTGCCTTATTTGGAGTGGTATTTAACGGATTCCTTAAAGAAAGTAAGAATCCACAATAACGATATAATTTGAACAATAATACTGTTTTGAGTCTATCTGTAAGATTAGGGTGGTAAAATAGTGTTGTTTTGTTTGTAAAATTAAAATTTCCGTAATCAATCACCAAATACTTCGACTCACATATTACATGAAAAAGCGAAAATTTAAAATCAGTGATATTGTATTTGTGGTATTCATTCTGTTGTTGATAATTCCGCAGACAAGAACGCCAATTCAGGTAGCCGTCAATAAACTGAAAGTAGCTGTTTGGTCACCAAGTGTAGAAAATGAAGAAAATCAAGATCAAGTAACTCCGTTTCAATATGCAGTAACTAATTTACAAGGCGATACCAAGAGTATTTCTGTAGGTAAAGGCAAGGTTACTTTTATCAGTTATTGGGCAACTTGGTGTCCGCCTTGTATTGCAGAATTACCAGTAATTCAAGATTTGTATAAAGACTACGGAGATAAAGTCAATTTTATATTATTAACCCAAGAAGAGCCAGATAAAGTACAGCGGTTTATTGATAAAAAAGAATATGAATTACCTATCTATTTTCCGCAAATGCAAGCTCCAGAAGTGTTACAAGAAAATAGTATCCCCACTAATTATGTCATTGGTGCTACAGGAAAGATCATCATAAAAGAAACAGGTGCCGCAGATTGGAACAGTAAAAAAATACGCAATCTGTTAGATGATTTAGTTTTAAATTATTCTGAATAGATAAGTTGTTTTTTAATACAAGCCGCCATAAAATCTTTTTTGGTTAACGCTTTTTCCGCAAAATCAAAAAGGCTTAAGCAACGGTCTAAGTTCTGATTCTCGTACATTACTTTGAAATACTTGTTATTGTTCAAGTAGTCGGTCAATGCACGTAATCCATGAATAAATGGCATAAAAACGGCACCTAAGGGTAAGCTGTCTTTATCTTCGGTCGTTAAAAATGAACTATTAACAGCTAAGCCATCAACAAAAGCTTTAAACAATGATTCATCAAAGTTTATCAATTTGTGGTTCTGCTCATCTTCAGGTGCATTGTTAACTACAGTTCTAATGGCATCACCAAAATCATAGAAGAAATAGCCTTTCATAATAGTATCAAGATCAATAAGGCACAATGCTTTTTTTGTCGATTTAGAGAATAAGATATTATTAAGCTTGGTATCATTATGGCAAATTCTAGTGGGTAAATTACTAGTATTTAAATATTGAAGCTCTTTAAGAAGTGACTGTGCCTTTTTAATGGCGCCATCGGCAATTTCTTTTTTTTGTGCATCGGCATTCTGCAGTGTTTCTTGAAATTCTAGAGTTCTAAAATCTAAATTATGAAACTTGGGTAGGGTATCATTAAATAATGCCGTATCTGAATATTGCAAGAGCTGATGAAATTTGCCAATAACGCGTCCCGCTTCAAAGGCAGTTGAGGTTTTGGTTGTTGTATCGTAAGTGGTACTATTGGGTATGTAGGTCATCATGCGCCAGAAATTATTATCCTGAATATGATGATTATTTCCAGTAGTTGTATTCAGAAAAGTAATTTGGCTATAATTGTCTGCTTTAAGAGCGGGTAAAGCAAATTGAATATTATCCATCAGAATACTAGCATTTTTAAAAACTTGGGTATTTATCTTTTGAAGAATATACTGTTGACCATCCTCTTCCGTAACCAAGTACGTGTCATTAATGAGTCCGCTGGTTAAGGGCGTCCATTGCAAAGAACTTCCATTAAGGTTGAATTCAGAAAGTATTTTTCGGATGGATTCTTTAGTCATTTTTTAGCGCTACGATTCATTGGTTAAAGGTATTGAAACTTAGGCATTTTTTTGAGGAATAGTTATGAGAGTATTAAAGCCTAATTAATAAGAATTTTCTTTATTTTATGCAGTTGGCCTAATAATAATACGATTTGTGAAATAATGCAGTTAGTATCATAACCTATCAAATTTCCCCCAATTATGATTACGATTAAAACCTACTTAAAAGTTTCAGTACTGTTTTTAACATCAACGTATGTTCAGGCCCAATGCGAAGTTTTTAAAAGTGAGATTAGCGATGTGCAAACTTACATGCAGCAAGTAAGCACTCTTTCAGATTCTTTGAGTACCGCCGTTGAAATTGCTTCTTTTGACGCCTCTATAAGTACCGCGCGAAAAAATACCAAAACAGCAATGCTTTTAATGGGGCAGGCAGTTAATGCTGCAGATGAAGCAGTAATTTTAGCTTCAGAAGCGCAATACGATTCTCAAACCTGTGGTTTAGAAGAAACCATGAGTTATACTATCGATGCCGAAAGACATACTATAGATTCTCGCGATTTTTCTACCGAAGCTTTTGAAAATGTAAAAAATGCTGCAAAGGCAAACAACTTAGGTAACTTACAATTTTATATGCGTAAAGCACAGCGTTTAATGAAAGAAGCGCAAGATTCGGCAGATTCAGCAGTGTACGCGGCAGATAATGCGCATTACAGTTGTAGTCATGACGTTGCACATCTTAGTTTTGAGAACTAGGTTACTCCTCTTTATTATTCACCAACCCTTTAGTGAACTCATTTAGGGTTTCCACTTTTTCTTCGAAATCGCCTTTGATGGTTTTTCGAAACTCGTTAAGGTTTTTTACAAGATCGTCTATATTTTCTGGAATAACATCCTCAAAAAATTGACGCAATCTTTTTGCGGTAGTAGGTGATTTTCCGTTGGTCGAAATCGCCACTTTTACATTTCCCTTGGTAACTATGCCGCCCATGTAGAAATCGCAAAAAGGAGGGTTGTCGGCTACGTTCACCAGTATTTGTCTTTCCCTACAATCATGATATACCTGCTCATTTACTGGTACATTGTCTGTAGTCGCAATTGCAATATGTTTCCCTTTTAAGTATGATACTTCATAGGGCGCTACATTCATTTTTATGTTGAACTTGTTGGCCAATACAATAGTTTCTTCCCTAAACATTGGTGACACCATTTCAACTTGTGCGGTAGGACTTGACTTTAACAAGAAAGTCAATTTTTCTAAGGCAACATTGCCTCCGCCAACAATTAAAATCTGAAGGTTAGATACTTTTAAAAATACAGGGTAAAGCTCATTCCGTTCCATTTGCAATTTTATTTTCTTCTGTTTTATAGTTGATGGTAACACGTGTACCTTGTCCAAGTTCTGAGTTTATGAATAAACGACCGTTAATATAGTTAATACGTTCTTTCATAAAAAACAGACCCATACCGCCTTCACTATTATTTTTTGGTAATTTTCCTAAAATAGAATCATCAAAACCTTTGCCATCATCATCTATGACTACACTTAAAATAGGATAGGAGTAATTTAAGGTAACCAAAATATAATTTGCTTCTGCATATTTTATGGCATTGTTAACCGCTTCTTGGGTAACACGATAAATATTGGTTTCAGCTAACGAATCAAACCTTATATTGGCATCGGTCTTATTTTTAAACAGAACGGTTTTACCTGTAAGTTTAGACAGCTCCGTAGTCATTTTATGTATTGCAGGGAAAATGCCGTGATCACTTAATTCTGGCGGAGTAAGATTAAAAGTAGCTGTTCTGACCCCTTTTATTAAGTCTGATGTCAGTGACTTTAAATAAGCTATTTTCTCTCTCGTCTTGTCCTTGTTTTCAATATCAATTGATTCAATATTAAATTTAAGTGCGGTCAACATTTGTCCAATACCATCATGGATATCTTTGGCAATACGCTTGCGCTCCTCTTCTTGACCTTCAACAATTTGACTTGCTTGCACCTTTTTTTGCTGCATGCGTTCTTCAAAATTCTGCTTAGTTAACTCTTGTACTTTAAGTTGATTTTCTTTTCGTTCGGTGATATCTGAACACAGAATTAAAATATCTTGTTCTAAGGTAGATTGATGCATGGGTACTATTGACATATCTAGCCAAATTGTAGTTCCTTTGGTGGTTACCACCTGGAGCTCTTCTGTACGCATCACATTTTTCCTATTAATTTTCAGAACTTCTTTGAGATAAGATTGTTGACCTTCTTCAACGGTCAATATTTCTGAAATAGGCTTGTTTACGGGTGTGGTCTCATGACCTAATAAATCTAAAAACTTCTTGCTTATAAAAACAATAGATCCATCTTTACGTATACTGGCAAAAAGAGCAGCATTATCAATAACAAAATTTAGTTCTTGCAACTCTTTGAGCGAGCGTTCTTTCTCGTCATATAAGCTTTGAATCTTTACTAGTTGATCTTTTGACTCTTCATCTTTACCCATTAAATGACCAATGGTATTTTTAATTTGAATGGATAATGGTCGGAAAATAACAAAGATTTCTAGAAGAAGAATTGCCAAGGAGAATGCCAATAACCAATACTCTTTTCGTTTTAGTTTTTGTAGCTGCTCATTACTACGGGCATCATATTCATTAACAATTTGATCCATGATATTTAAAAACGGACGCTCATTATCTAATAATGCGTTTAGGTCATTATCTTGAACGGTAGCGCTACTATTTTTTTCATGAGTAGAAAGTATATGTTCAACGGCTTTGACCATTGCAGAATGGTGTGGATCTAGTTCTGTAAAAAGTTGCTTAACCTTTGGGTCATCTTCATAAGGGAGGTTAAAAGAAGCATCGCCTAAATGAAGACCTTGGTGAGAGACTTTCCAAACGCTAAGTGTTTTATCAATTTCAGCTAGAATTGATTTTTTATCTGTTGGGTCGTTACTATTTTTTAACAGCAAGGTCTCTTTAACCAATTTTTGACTAAAGGCACGTTGTCTACCGGCAATATTAATAAGTACAGAGTCGCCAGATTGTGCTTTTAGGTGCAATTGAATAAGTACTTGAGCAATTATTACTGTAAGCGCTATGGCTGCCAATGCCAACAGGTACCATTTTCGTATACGTATAAACGTAGCCGTATCCAATGGTATGTTGTGTTCAATATTAGCCATAAAAAGGTGTGGTAATTTATTTTTAGGCGTCTAGAGCCTTGGTAATTAAATCTAAAGAGAATTTAGAAAGCGGTAATTTTAAAGCCGCTTCTTGACCTTTAACCGACATTTTTTTCCAGGTTTTTTGAAGAATATCTATTGTCTTGTCTTCTGGGTGTTTGTGCGCAAAAGGTTCAAAATAGAATTCTAAAAAAACCAGACAAATTACATCTTCTAAAGCCTGGGTTTCTTCGTTTTTTTTCAGCTGTTTTTTCTCTAAAAGAAACTTAACATTGTCAATGGTTTCGTCATCATAACCAACATTTTCTAAAATAGAAGCAGCTTTCTTTGCATGAAATCTTTTTAATTCTTGTCGCCATCTCAAGTAGCCCTCACGGTTCATTTCATAAGACTCTCGCGGTATTTCCCATCTACAGATATGTTGACATCTTGCAGTTAACCGTAAAGCTTCAGATGCATCTGGATCAAATGAATTAAGACTTTTTGTCATTCGAATACCATAAAGTACTTCTTTAGGGTAAGTAGTACCTTCATAGACTTCGGTATTGGGATCTTGCTTATTGGCTTCGTCAAAATGTTGAAATGCTAGTAGTAATTTATCCGTTTTCGCCATAAGTCAATTATTTACTCAAAGCTATTCAGAAAAGCCAACATACACAAAGTCCGACTCTATTTTTACAGGATATGTCGCAATTGCATCCAAAGAACCATTTAAGTTTTCTCCACTTTTTAGAGAAAATGTATTTTTATGTAATGGGCATGCAACTTTAGGTTCCATATTTTCTTCACCGATCATACCTCTAGACAATACCATTTCCATTTTATGCGGACATAAATTTTGACAAGCATACCAGGTACCTTCTCTCGTGAAATTGAACACGGCAATTTGTTTATCCTTATATTTTATACAGGCACCACCGTTTTTAGGAAATTTAGAAATAGGTGCAGCTTTGAACCAAACCTTTACGTTATTAGCAGCTACACTTTCGTACGTATTCAAAACAGATAAAGACATAATTTCGATTTTAATTTTTTAATTAATTTCTACACATGGATAATTGTAACAAAGGCCAACCAACAACTGTCAACCATCAACCGTTAGGCCCATTCTTTTGGCATTTTTTGGTCTCTTAAGGCAACATATTCAATATTGCTATCAGTTTCTTCAGAGTTTACAAAGTGTGTGTAGCGCTCTCTAATTTCTGGAGTTTCTACAGCTTCTTTCCATTCACATACATAAGAATCTACCAATGCTTGCATTTCGTCATCCAAATCTTTTACAATACCTAAAGAATCATTGATAACAACATTTTGTAGATAGGTAATACCACCTTCTAATTTCTCTAACCAAGGTGCTGTTCTTTGCAATGGTTGTGCAGTTTTAATATAGAACATGATAAAGCGATCTACATATTTTATTGCAGTTTCTTTATCTACTTTTTCAGCAAGTAAAAGAGCATGTTTAGGTGTAGCGCCACCGTTACCGCCTACGTATACATTCCAACCGCCCTCTACGGCAATGAATCCGAAATCTTTACCTCTTGCTTCGGCACATTCACGAATACAGCCAGAGACTCCGCCTTTAAATTTATGAGGAGATCGAATACCTTTATATCGGTTTTCGATTTCTACGGCAAAACTTACACTTTCATCCATACCGTATCTACACCATGTAGAACCTACACAACTTTTTACGGTACGTAAAGATTTACCGTATGCTTGTCCGGTTTCAAATCCTTCTTCAATCAATTCTTCCCAAATTAATGGTAGTTCGTTCAATTTTGCACCGAACATATCTATGCGTTGCCCACCAGTAATTTTGGTGTACAGATCATATTTTTGAGCTATTCTACCAATTGCCATTAATTGCTTTGGGGTAATTTCACCACCAGCAACCCTAGGCACTACAGAATAGGTTCCGTTACGTTGGATATTTGCTAAATACCTATCGTTAGTATCTTGAATTGTTTCTTGTCTATTTGCGGTTTCGTTATAAAGACTTGCAAAAATAGCTGCTACAGCAGGTTTACACACTTCGCATCCATTACCGGTACCTACTTCATCTAACAGGGTGTCGTAATCGGTAATACCTTTCAACTTCGCTAAATCAAAAAGCTCTTGTCTAGAATAATCGAAATGTTCGCAAAGGCGTTCTTTGACAGTTTTACCAAGTGTTTTTAAGCTTTCTTTTATTAAGTCGGCAACCATTGGTTTACAACCGCCACAACCTGTAGTTGCTTTTGTAGCCTTGGCCACATCTTTCATGGTTTCGTTACCATCATCTAGTACCGAGCAACAAACGTCACCTTTGGTAACTGCTTCACACGAGCAGATTACGGCATCGTCTGGTAAATCCATAGCGCTACCAAAAGCAGAACCCTCGCTTGCGGGTAAAATTAATTGAGAAGCATCTTCAGGAATTGGCATTCCGTTCAAATAAATTTGGTGCAACATACTATAGTCTGAAGCATCACCAACTAAAATTCCTCCCAACAGTTCTTTACCATCAAGACTTACATTGATTCTTTTATATAAATGCTGTGTTTTATTTTCGAATATAATAGAGTGACCCTTAGCTGCAGGCATAAAAGGCTCACCGAAACTAGCTACATCAACACCAATTAATTTTAGTTTGGTAGACATGTCTATCTCAGATGGCATTAGCGTTTCTGTTTTGCCTATAATTTGATCTACCGCTACACCCGCCATATCATAACCAGGGGCAACCAAACCATAAATCATATGATTGTAAAGTGCAATTTCGCCAATAGCGTATATATTACTATCGGATGTTTGCATTTTGTTATCTACAACAATACCGCCACGAACACCAACTTCTAATCCCGAATTTTTACCCAGTTCATCTCTAGGGCGAATTCCGGCAGAAACAACCAACATATCAACATCTAGAACATCGTCTTCTCCAAACTCCATACCGGTGATGTAGCCGTCATCTCCTAAAATTTGATTGGTAGCTTTACTTAAATGAATATTTAATCCAATAGATTCTAATTTCAATTGCAATACTTGACTACTTCTAGAATCTAATTGTCTTGGCATTAATTTAGGGGCAAACTCCACGATATGTGGCTCTAAGCCCATATCCATAACTGCTTTACCGGCTTCTAGGCCTAAAAGTCCTCCGCCTAAAACAGCAGCCTTGGCATTCGGGTTCTGTGCTTTTAATTTAGCGGCATAAGCTAACATACCTTCTAGATCTTCAATAGTTCGGTATACAAAAACACCTTCTTTTTCAACACCTTTAATTGGCGGTACAAAAGCAGATGAACCTGTTGCTAAAACCAGATGGTCATAAAAGAACTCTCTATCTTTAGCTGTAGTTATGGTCTTGTTGGTTCTGTCGATATCGGCAACGCGCTCGTCAACAATTAATTCGATACCATTTTCAGAGTACCATTCTGCCGGAGCCATTTCTAAAGCTTTAGCATCTTGGTTTTCAAAAAATTCACTTAAGTGAACTCTGTCATATGCAGGTCTTGGTTCTTCTCCAAAGACAATAAGTTTAAATTGTTTGCTTTCCTCTTTAGCGACAAATTTCTCGCAAAATTTGTACCCTACCATTCCATTACCGACAACTAGTATAGTTTTCATACCCTTATTATTTAGCTACAAAGCAATATTACGTATAAATACGTATATATTCTATGATTATACCGAAATAATTACGTATTCTTGTTATGGAATCAATAATTAATAAACCAATATACTATGAAGATGGAATTAGAGAAAACGGTTAAAGTAAGTCTGGTAGGCGCTGGTCCGGGTGCTAAAGACCTAATAACAGTAAGGGGTTTAAAGATTTTGAATGAAGCGGATGTAATATTGTATGATGCATTAATTAGTGATGAGCTATTATCTGAAATACGTATTGATATACCTAGAATATATACTGGTAAAAGATGTGGTAAACATTCGCACACCCAAGGTGAGATCAATGAACTTATAGTAAAATATGCATTCGAATATGGTCATGTAGTACGTTTAAAAGGAGGCGACCCTTTTGTTTTTGGGCGGGCGAATGAAGAGATTGATTATGTAGAATCTTTTGGTATACCGGTAAGCATTATACCAGGAATATCAAGTTCCATCGCCGTGCCATCTAGTCAAGGTATACCCATGACCAAGAGAGGTGTTAGTAGTAGTTTTTGGGTAATGACCGCAACCAAAAAAGATGGCACATTCTCCCAAGATTTGCAATATGCCGCTAAATCATCGACTACTATGGTGATTTTAATGGGGATAAGAAAATTAAATCAAATTGTTGATGAGGTTAGTAAATACAGGGGTAGAATGACGCCTGTTGCCGTAATTCAAAATGGAACAACACCAAATGAAAAATGTGTAGTGGCCACATTAGATACTATGCATAAGTACACACCGACTATAGAGACCAATGTTCACGGTATAATTGTTATTGGTGATGTTGTAGCAGATCATCCATCCTTTTTTGAAGAAGAAGTACAGCGTATATTGCATGATGCCATTTAAAGCATATTTCTTCCTTTCTACGTAGCGATTTTAAGATGACAACTTCTTGTTTTAAATCTGAAATTAAGAATAGCTAAATTTTATACATTCAAAATTTAGAATATAATAATGAAGGGGCTTAAATTGTAAAATTTGTGTAATTATGCGTAGTAAAAGTGTAAATTATTCAAAACTACGTATAATTACGTATTAAATGTCTTAGGTTTGTATTGGATTTATAAACGTAATCTGCAACACCATGGAAAATCAATCTAAAAAATCAACTACTTTAAAGTTAACAGATTTGAAAAGTATGCCTATTCGTACTTTTTGGATTACTTCGATAGCATTCTTTATTTGCTTTTTTGCTTGGTTCGGTATTGTACCGTTTATGCCAGATGTAGTAAAAGATTTAGGTTTGACTCCCGATCAAAAATGGAATTCAATCATATTAGCGGTAACGGGTACTGTTTTCGCAAGATTGTTGATAGGTAAGTTGTGTGATAAATATGGTCCAAGATTATGTTATACCTATTTATTGATTCTAGGTGCTATACCTGTAATACTTATCGGATTTGTTCAAACACCTACTCAATTCTTAATATGTAGATTGTTTATAGGTTTTATAGGTGCATCATTTGTAATTACACAGTTTCATACTTCTATTATGTTTGCCCCCAATATTGTAGGTACTGCCAATGCTACTTCTGCAGGGTGGGGTAATTTAGGTGGCGGGGCCAATCGTCTTGGTATGCCTTTAATTGCTGCTGCGGTAGTAAGCTTTGGTGTTGCCGATGAAATTGCTTGGCGTTATTCAATGATCATTGCCGGTGTAATCGCTATGATAATGGGTGTTGTTTATTATTTCTTTACACAAGATACCCCTGAAGGAAATTTTAAAGAATTAAAGGAAGCGGGTAAAATGCCGAAGCTTAAAAAAGATGAAGAATCATTTGTAAGTGTTCTAAAAGATTATCGAGTTTGGATTCTTTTTATAGTATATGCAGCATCATTTGGTATGGAGCTAACGGTATATGGTACTATGGATGATTACTTGCAAAACACATTCGGACTTACAAGATCCACCGCCGGTAACTTGGTACTTTCTTTTGCGTTGATGAATATTTTTGCCCGTACGTTGGGTGGTTTTTTCGGTGATCGATTTGGAAGGCTAAAGGGCTTGCGAGGTAGAGTATTGTTTTTAACTGTAATACTTGCGCTTGAAGGTGTTATGCTTTCAATCTTTTCTACAACTACCAGTTTTGCCATGGGTATAGTTTTTCTAATAGCTTTTAGTCTAACCGTTCAAATGGCTGAAGGAGCAACCTTTTCGGTAGTACCTTTCATAAACAAAAAAGCTATTGGTTCTATTTCGGGTATTGTTGGTGCAGGTGGTAATGTTGGTGCTTTTTTGGCAGCGCTTTTATTGAAATCAAAATCTGCTATGGCAGAAACCAATGCTTTAGCTGCAAATTCAAACTTAGGCGAAGAAGCCATGAAGACGGCACATGCTGCTGCTGCGTCGGGTGCTGTGTCAAGTGGTTACTTTATAATTGGTGGTTTTGTAGTTGTTACCGCATTGACAACATTGGCTATTAAATTCTCTGCAGAAGATGAAAAACAGGTAAAGGAAGAATTGGCTAAATCATCGAAACCTGTAATAAAATTAGCAACAAGCTCTATATAAGATAGTATTTCTATGCGCACAGGTACAGACTACATATCAAATTACTCAACCAATAAATCTGGTATGGTTGATAGCGCTTGTAGTATATGTACCAATCAAAATTGCCTTATTAGAAAAAATATTGATTCTCCGAATATTGATAAGTTAGTTCAGGCTAGAAAGGAGATAAAGTGTAAAAAAGGACAACAGTTTATTATGGAAGGTGCTTCTGTAACTGGTCTGTTCTTTTTGTTAAGTGGTAAGGTAAAAGTTTTAAGAACCGGTCTACATGGTAAAGAACAAATAGTTCGTTTTGCTACTCCCGGTGAAATTATTGGGCATAGAGGTTTTGGAACGGAAGAAACCTACCCAATAAGTGCAATTGCGCTTGTCGATTGTACCTTATGTTATTTTTCAAAAGAAATACTTCAACAGACATTAAGAGAATTTCCTAGCCTTACGTATGATTTCATGTTATTCTATGCCAACGAATTAAACCGTAGTGAAATTAGAGTAAAATCATTATCTCAAATGACGGTTAGAGAACGTGTTATTGATACCTTATTATATATAAACCGAAAATTTGGTCAAACCAATGGTTTTTCTTCCCTATTATTAAGTCGACGTGAATATGCTGACTATGCCGGTACAACCGAAGAGCAGGTTATAAGAATGTTTTCTATTCTTAAAAAAGAAGGCTTATTAATTATTAAAGGTAAAAGAGTAGGTATTTCTAATATTGAGCTACTTAAAAAAGAAATCTCAGAACACAACTTCTACTTAGATAGTTAATAATACGTACTCCCTAGATTCCACTACTTACGTAGTTAAACCCCCTTGTTTTTTACTTAGTAATTTACTGACAAACAAGCTTTTATAATATAAGCTGCCTTTTCGCATATTATTTTATGGTTACGGATCATATTATAATATGGTGCAAAAAGATGTTTGAATATTCCTAATGTCATTTATGAAAAACATCATTACGTATATATTTGTTGAAATAAGTATTAATACGTAGAACAATAAATTATATGATTATGAAAAACATTTTTACTACATCTATTTTAACCCTCTCCCTCGCCATGCTATTTACAGCTTGTGGAGATACAAAAAGCAAGAAAGCTGAAGCTGTTGCAGAAGAAGCTGTAACGTCTAAAACTAAAATGCTAGATATAGAAAAGCCTCAATTAACATTTGGCTTTATCAAACTAACAGATATGGCTCCTTTGGCTATAGCAAAAGAAAAAGGCTTTTTTGAGGAAGAAGGACTTTTTGTTTCTGTAGAAGCACAATCTAACTGGAAAAATGTTTTGGATCGTGTAATTGACGGTCAATTAGATGGGTCTCATATGTTAGCGGGTCAGCCAATTGCTGCAGGGGCAGGTTTTGGTAGACAAGCAAAATTGGTTACTCCTTTTTCTATGGATTTAAATGGAAATGGTATAACGGTATCTAATGATGTTTGGTCTAAAATGAAGCCGAATGTACCAGCAGATTCAGAAGATAAGCCTATTCACCCAATTAAAGCAGATGCTTTAAAGCCTGTAATTACTTCATATAAGAATGAAGGTAAACCTTTTAAAATGGGAATGGTTTTCCCGGTATCTACCCACAATTACGAATTGCGTTATTGGTTAGCAGCTGCTGGTATTCACCCAGGTATGTATACTGCCGATAATGTACAAGGTCAAATAGATGCTGAGGTGTTATTATCTGTTACGCCTCCGCCACAAATGCCAGCAACTTTAGAATCAGGTACTATTTATGGATACTGTGTAGGTGAGCCTTGGAACCAGCAAGCTGTTTTTAAAGGAATCGGTGTACCGGTTACTACAAACTATGATATCTGGAAAAACAACCCAGAGAAAGTATTTGTAATGACGAAGGAATTCGTAGAGCAGAATCCTAATACTGCCATTGCGGTAACTAAAGCATTGATCAGAGCAGGTAAGTGGTTAGACGAACCTTCAAATAGAGCTGAAGCTGTTGAAATACTTTCAATGTCACAATATGTTGGTGCGCCAAAAGAAGTATTGGCTAATTCTATGACAGGTACATTTGAATTTGAAAAAGGCGATAAGCGTGATATGCCAGATTTTAATGTGTTCTATAAATACAACGCAACGTATCCTTTCTATTCTGACGGAATATGGTTCTTAACACAAATGCGTAGATGGGGTCAAATTCCTGAATCAAAATCTTCTGATTGGTACGCAAGTACTATAAAAGACATTTACCGTCCTGATATTTGGAAAAAAGCCGCAGATCTTTTGGTTGCAGAAGGTCAAATACCAGCAGCTGATGTTCCTGATACAGATGGTTTTAAAGCAGCTACTTCAGATTTTATTGATGGTACAAGCTATGATGCCAAAGATCCAATTGGATATATCAATAGTTTCTCGATTGGTAACAAAGACAAGAAATAAGAACTTTTATCATTGATCTAAAATTGAATAATATGGAACAAGAAATGGTCTTAAAAAAAGAAAGTAATATGGTCTCAAATTTTAAGCAGACAATTTTAAAGCTAACACCCAGTATGAAAAAAGATGGGGTTTTCAAATCTCTGAAAAATACAGGTATAACACTCTTATCCATTCTATTGTTTTTAGGTCTTTGGCAAATGGGTTCAAAAGCACTTTACAATAAAGAAGCAAATTACAGAGTTGAAAAAGCGCTTCAAGAAAGAGGTGAAGAAGCCGCTGCTGCAGAGCGCGCGTGTATAGAGTCTGGCGACAGTAGTTGCCAGCCAAACACATTACCGTCGCCTTCTCAAGTATGGGCATCCTTACAATCTTTGATAGCGGACCATCAAGTTATTAGTGCCGATAAAGCTGCTTTTGCAGAGAAAATGGCAGTCACTAATGAGAAAATGATTTCACAAGGTAAAGATACAATTGTATATACGGGTAGAGCCTCATTTGTAGATATCGTTTTAACAAGTATAAAAACAGTATTTGCTGGTTTTCTTTTAGCAATGTTTATCGCAGTGCCTATTGGCATAATTATAGGTCTTAGTCCGTCATTAAGAAGTGCTTTCAACTGGTTCATTCAAATTTTTAAACCGGTATCTCCAGTAGTTTGGTACCTGTTAGTTTTTATGATTGTGAAAACACTATATATCGGCGATAGTTCAGACAATGCATTTGTAATTTCTTTTATAAGTGTGGGTCTTTGTGCCATGTGGGCAACTTTGGTCAATACGGCAATGGGTGTTGCATCTGTAGATAAAGATTATATCAATGTTGCCAAGGTTTTAAAGTTGGGTACGTTCCAGAAAGTGTTCAAGGTTATTTTGCCGTCTTCTTTACCATTAATTTTTACGGGATTACGAATTACACTTTCCGTGGCGTGGATGGTATTGATCGCTATTGAGCTTTTAGCACAAAGTCAAGGATTAGGTCTTTTCGTTTGGGAAGAATTTCAGAACGGGGCAAACGATTCCAACTCAAAAATTATCGTAGCAATGTTTGTCATAGGTATCATTGGATTCTTGTTAGATAGGCTAATGTTAGCGGTACAGAACATGGTTTCTTTTAATAAAAATGAAATGGCATAACGCTATCAAAAAGTTAGAATATGGCATACTTAGAACTAAATAATATTTACAAAACCTATGGTGAGGGAGATGGTAGTACAGAAGTACTTTCCAATATTAACCTGACTATGGATGAAGGTGAATTTGTAGCTATTGTAGGATTTACGGGAAGTGGTAAAACAACTTTAGTAAATCTTATAAACGGGCTCTTGCAACCAACTAGCGGAGAGGTTCTTTTTAAAGGAAAGCCGGTAACTGATACCAGTCATGAGCGTGGTGTAATTTTTCAGAACTATTCACTATTGCCTTGGTTGACGGTGGGTCAAAATATTTACATGGCGGTAAAAGAAGCTTTTCCGAAAGAGAGTAAAAAAGCCTTAATGGAAATTGTGAAAAATTATGTAGGCATGGTTAACCTTACCCCGGCAATCAATAAAAGACCTAAAGAACTATCCGGTGGTATGCGACAAAGGGTTGCGGTTGCACGTGCGCTGGCCATGAATCCAGAAATGATCATTATGGATGAACCTTTAGGAGCTTTAGATGCTTTGACAAGGGGAAATTTACAAGATGAAATCTTAAATATTTGGAGCCAAGACAAGCGTACCGCATTATTGATCACCAATGATGTAGACGAAGGTATTTATATGGCAGATCGGATTATTCCACTAAAGCCAGGACCAAATGCAACATTGGGACCAGAGTTTAAAATAAACATTGATAGGCCTAGGGATAAAACGGCAATGAACGATAATCCTGAATACAAGAAAACAAGAAACTCCATCATTGAGTATTTAATGGACATCGGAGATGAAAGAAAAACGGTATCAGAGGTCGAATATAAATTACCAGAGCTTACGCCAAAAAGCTTCGTAGCCTAAAGAAACATTATATGAACACAGCACAACAATCTAACCAGACATATTCAGAAAACGGTATTGTTTATCCATCCAATATAATGCTAGATCTTTCTAATTTAAAAAAGGTTTATCCAACGCCAAAGGGCGATTATGTTGTACTAGAAGATTTAAATCTACAGATACTAAAAGAAGAGTTTGTGACGATTATAGGACATTCTGGTTGTGGAAAAACAACCATGCTTTCCATGATAGCAGGTCTTAATGAAATCTCTGGAGGTAATATTTCGGTTTTAGGAAATCCGGTAAAAGGTCCAGGACCAGATAGAGGGGTCATATTTCAATCTCCAAGTTTAATGCCCTGGATGAGCGCATTGGATAATGTATTACTGGGGGTAAATCAAGTTTTTCCAGATGCGACAAAAGCACAGCGCCAAGATGTTGCAAAATATTATTTGCATAAAGTAGGCTTGGAAGATGCCTTTCACAAAAAAGCATCAGAATTATCTCAAGGTATGCAGCAACGTGTGGGTATAGCAAGGGCATTTGCCATAAAACCAAAAGTATTGTTGTTAGATGAGCCTTTTGGAATGCTGGATTCTTTGACCAGAGGAGAGCTACAAGACATCTTGATAGAAATCTGGAACAAAGAAAAAATTACAGCGGTCATGATTACACATGATGTTGATGAAGCCATATTTCTAGCTGATCGTGTCATTATGATGACCAGCGGACCAAAAGCAAAAATCGGAGATATTCTTAACATCGATTTTGAAAGACCGCGAACTCGAAAATCCGTTTTAGAAAACGATGATTATTACACCTATAGAAAACACCTAATAGACTTTTTAGAACACTAACAAATAACTCAATCAATTATTAAAAATTACGATTATGAAAAAACAATACTTAATCATCACCTTATTGTTTCTTGCGGCAAATTCAATTTATGCCCAATTTACATTAGACGGTCAGTTTAGACCAAGAACAGAATATAGAAATGGTTTCGGAAGTATAATTCCCGATGCCGCAGATGCCGGTTTCGCAATCTCTACCCGTGCCCGCTTAAATGCCAAATATGAATCTGAAGCATATCAGTTTTACTTAAGCATACAAGATGTAATGGTTTGGGGCGAGAACAGACAAATTCTACCTGATGACCAAAATGACTCGTTCGCAGTTTTCGAAGCTTGGGCGAATATTAATTTAGGCAAAGGCTGGTCTACTAAGCTAGGTAGACAAGTAATTTCATATGACGATCAACGTATTTTTGGCGGACTGGATTGGGCGCAACAAGGTAGAAACCATGATGCGGGACTTTTAAAGTACAAAAAAGATAAGTTTATGTTAGATGTAGGTCTTGCTTTTAGTCAAGATTTTGATAACCCAACAGGATTTCAATCTGTAGGTACGGCTTATAATACTACAGGGTTTTTTACATATAAGACCATGCAATATCTATATGCGAAACAACAAGGAGAAAAATTTTCAGGTAGTTTATTGATATTGAACAATGGTTTTCAAAATTTTGACATTGATGGTGCTGCAGATGGTGTAAGTAGCTTACAGACTATTGGAACTCACTTGGGTTATAAATCAGGTAAATTCAATGCAATGGCTAATTTATTTATACAAACAGGTGAAAGACAAGGTGAATTAGATGTTAAAGGTGCTTATTTACTAGGCTTGGAGCTAGGTTATAAAGCTAGCCCTAAAGTAGCCTTAGGTCTGGGTACTGAAGTAATCAGCGGTAATGATGGTGAACCTGGCGAAACTGGAGCCTTCTTTCCATTATACGGTACCAACCATAAGTTTAATGGGTTTATGGATTATTTCTACGTAGGTAACCATGCCAATTCAGTTGGTCTTTTTGATATTCACGCAAGTGCTAAGTTCGATTTAGGTAAGCAGTCTAGCTTAATGGTTAAGGTGTTGAATTTTAGTGGAGAGCAAGACTTACCAAGCGGTGAAAAATCTTTAGGTACTGAGATTGATTTAGTATATGCTAAAAAATTCAAAGGATACGGTTTAGCAATTGGGTATTCTCAAATGTTTGCTTCAGACGGTATGTATGAACTAAAAGGTGTATCAGAAGATTTAGCTGCTAGTAGCCAAAATTGGGCATGGGTACAGTTAACAATTAAGCCTCAGTTTTTAAACACGAAAAAAGAATAGTACTTGTTATAGAAATTATTTAATACGGTCTAAATAGCCCAAGGGTTATCTAGACCGTATTTTCATTTTTAAAATTATACGTATTTTAGCATGTTACGTATAATTACCTAAGTTTTGAGTGAAACAACGAGAATAGTATTGGCAGATGACCACGCTTTGGTCAGGGACGGAATCCGTTCGTTATTAGAGTCCGAATCTGATTTGGAAGTCATTGGTGAAGCATCCAATGGTAAAGAAGCTATTGAATTGGTAGCTAAGGTGAATCCTGATCTTTTAATCATTGATATTAGAATGCCCGTAATGAACGGTATTGATGCCGTTGCTGAACTTACTAAAAGTAATTCTGAGGTGAAGACTATTATACTTTCTATGCACGACTCAGAAGAATACATTTTAAAATCTATTAGTTCGGGCGCAAATGGGTATCTATTGAAAGACACCGACAAGTCAGAATTCATTAAGGCAATACACACCGTTAGAGAAGGCGGTAAATACTTTAGTGGAGACATAAGTAATGTTTTGGTAAATAACTTATTGGGCACTAAGAAAGAAGTTATTAAAGAAGAGGCACCACGTAAAACCGGAGATAATGTTTTTGACTTGACCAATAAAGAACTGAAGGTTCTAGAATTGGTGTTGTCTGGTCTTACTAATCAACAGATATCAGAAAAACTTCAAAATAGTAAACGTACCATTGAAACGCATCGTTTTAATTTAATGCGTAAGATGGATGTAAAAAACCTTATTGATCTTTCTAAAAAATCGCAAAAGCACAACCTTATTTAGAGGCTTCATTTCTACTTTTATTTGGTTATCGTTGATATAGAATGTAACGCGTAAATTAGGCTATAGCCTGTATCTATATTTTAACACATCTACGTACCACTTTCTCATTTATTGATCAATTCTCAGTGTAATAATGAGAAAATTGCGGATCATTCGATTATAAGCAAAACATTTATGATAAAAAAATACGTATTTATACGTACTTTTTATAATTTGCAGTATACTTCTGAACCATTCTTTATCATCGATAAAATGAATAGTAATAAAACTCATAAAACAATATGTTCCTATTGCGGCGTAGGCTGTGGTATACTTGTAGATGTAGACGCTAAAGGAACTATTTCTGTAGATGGTGATCCTGATTATCCATCTAATAAAGGTATGCTTTGTACAAAGGGGCGTAATCTAAACTACGTAGCACAAGACACTACAGATAGAATTCTATATCCAGAAATGAAGTGGAGTCGAAACCACCCTTTACAACGCGTTTCTTGGGATGCAGCTTTTGAGCGTGCCGCAGCCGTATTCAAGAGTATTATAGCGAAACATGGTCCAGATAGTGTTGGTTTTTATGTGTCAGGACAGTGTTTAACAGAAGAATACTATTTAATAAATAAACTGACCAAAGGATTTATTGGCACAAACAATATAGATACTAATTCTAGACTTTGCATGAGTTCTGCAGTTGTAGGATATAAGAAAACCTTGGGAGAAGATTCTGTTCCCATTTCATATGAAGATATAGAACTGGCAGATTGTTTTTTGATTGCAGGAGCTAATCCGGCATGGTGTCATCCTATTTTATATAGAAGGTTAGAAAAGCACAAAGAAGAGAATCCGAATGTAAAAATCATTGTTGTAGACCCACGTAAAACACAGACTTGCGCAGGTGCAGATTTACATTTACAAATTCTACCAGGTACAGACGTAATTCTATTTAATGCTATAGCACGTAGATTAATTGAAAAAAGAAAAATAGATACTGCCTTTATAAAAAAGCATACTGCAAATTTTGATGCTTGCAAAGAAATGGCATTCACTTTAAGCCTTAAAGAGGCTGCTAAAAAATGCGATATTCCTGTTGATGATATTCGTAAAGCTGCTGAGTACATAGGTAATGCTAAAAAGTTCATAAGCATGTGGACAATGGGGCTGAACCAAAGTGTTATTGGTGTAGCCAAAAATGTATCGTTACTTAACCTGTCTCTTTTGACAGGGCAAATTGGTAAACCTGGGGCAGGACCCTTTTCATTGACGGGTCAACCAAATGCGATGGGCGGAAGAGAAGTAGGTGGTATGGCCAGTCTATTGGCAGCACATAAAGATTTAGGAGATAAGGCACATAGAAAAGAAGTGTCAGATTTTTGGGGAGGTGGAGAAATACAGTCAGAACCAGGCTATACAGCAACAGAAATGTTCGATGCCCTAGATGAAGGAAAGTTAAAAGCGATTTGGATCGTATGTACTAACCCTGCGGTAAGTATGCCAAATTCTAACAAAGTAGAAAGAGCATTAAAAAAGGCAAAATTCGTAGTAGTACAAGATATATCCCATAACTCAGAGACCACTAAATTTGCCGATTTATTATTACCGGCAGCAGGTTGGTTAGAGAAAGAAGGCACGATGACCAATTCAGAAAGACGAATTAGTCATTTACCTAAAGTTATAGATGCGCCGGGTGAGGCATTGCCAGATGCAGAAATCATTTGGAGATTTGCACAAGCAATGGGCTATAATGGCTTTGATTATAAAAATAGCAGTGAAGTCTATGATGAGCATTGCTTATTAACAAAAGGTACTGAAATAGATATATCTGGTCTGTCTTACGAACGATTAATCAATGAAGGTAGTTTCCAATGGCCTGTACCACATAAAACACATAAGGGAACACCAAGGTTATTTACAGACCTTAAGTTCTTTACCAATGATAAAAAAGCACATTTTAATGCACCTATTACGCTCTACAATAAGTCTGAGGAAACTAACAATGAGTATCCGTTAATATTGAATTCAGGTAGGGTTCGTGATCAATGGCATACCCGTACCAAAACAGGTAAGGTAAAAAGATTATTGACCCACATACCGCAACCTTATTTAGAAATGAACGCGGTAGATGCCTACCTGAGAAAAATCAAGGAAGGGGATATTGCGGTAGTAAAAAGCCGAAGAGGAGAAGTACAGGTAAAAGTGCAGCTCAATTATGATATACGAGAATCTGTTGTTTTCTTGCCTATGCATTGGGGTAAAGTATTGAACAATGATTTTGGTAGGGCAAATAACCTGACTAATGATTTAGTGGATCCCGTTTCAAAAGAACCCGATTTTAAATATTGTGCCGTTGAGGTTTCAAAATTTGTAAAAGAAAAACAGAAGATTGTAGTTATTGGAGCAGGTGCTGCGGCTTATCGCTTTATACAATCATACAGAGAGAAGAATAGTATTGATGAGCTTCATGTGTTTTCAAAAGAGAAAGATCCTTTTTACAATCGTGTTTTACTTCCAGAATATGTAAGTGACGAACTTTCTTGGGAAGCTTTAGAGAAGCTAAAGGATGGTGAATTACAGAAATTAGACGTGTCGTTACATTCGGGTATTGGTATTGACAATATCGATGCCGATAATAAAACCGTTTTAGATTCTAACGGAAAAGAACATAACTATGATTTACTGATAATGGCAACAGGTAGTAGAGCATTTATACCTAGCGATGTACAGATACAGTTGCCTGGTCGTTTTACTATGCGCGAAAGAGGTGATGCCGATAAACTGAGAAAGTATTTAGCTGAAACAGGCTTACAGGCAAAAGACCAAAATGTGGTTATAGTTGGTGGCGGACTTTTAGGTTTAGAACTTGCTGCTGCGTTAAAGAAAATGGATATTAATATCAGTATTATTCAACGCGCACCACGATTAATGGAGCGTCAATTAGATAATATTGCCAGTCGCTTATTGGCAGAAGATGTCGTAGAACGAGGTATAAATCTGTATTTCGATAATGAAGTAAGTACTGTTTTTGAAGATAAGGATCAAAAACATAGCCTATCTGTAAACCTAAAAACAGGACGTTCTATTCAGTGCAATGCTATAGTGTATGCAATTGGTACGAGACCAAATATAGAATTGGCAAAACCTACGGGGATTAAAACGCGAAGAGGTGTGGTGGTAAATTCATACTTACAAAGTAGTGATCCATCAATATTTGCTTTGGGAGAAATTGCGGAGTTTAAAAATTCACTTTTCGGTATTACCTCAGCAGCCGAACAGCAAGCAGATATTGCAGCCAATTTTATTCTTGGAGACTTTAGTAGTATTTACAACGGCTCGGTTTTAATGAATATTTTAAAGTTCGAAAACCTTGATCTCTGTAGTATTGGTATGGTCAATTCTCCGCTAGGAGATTCAACTTATGAGGAGATTATTTTAATGGACGTTAGTAAGCGTTTTTATAAGAAATGTATTGTAAAAGATGACACTCTAAAAGGTGCCATTTTATTGGGTGATAAAAATGAATTTGCAGAATTTAAAAGGCTCATTGAAGAAGAGATTGAGCTATCTGAAAAACGAAATGAATTATTGCGTGGTGCTTCGACCTCTATACCGTTAAAAGGTAAATTGGTTTGTTCTTGTAGTCAAGTTGGTGAAGGCAATGTAGTAGATGCCATTAATGGCGGATGCTCAGATTTCAACAAGTTATGTTCAGAGACAGGCGCCGGTTTGGGATGCGGTAGCTGTAAGCCCGAAATAAAAGAATTATTAAAGAAACAGCTGGTTTTAGCAAATTAAAAGAGCGAGATATGAACGATGATCTTCATAGAATATTGATAAAAGGGGGTGTTACTTCGCCTGGTGAATTGAAAGATATTATTACCATGCTAGAGGCAGCCGGACTCACAAGTGTCAATTTTGGGTCTAGACAAGATATTTTATTCCCACTTAAAGATGCTAAAGAAGAACAGCTAGAAAGTATTTCTAAGTTTAATACCGATATTATAGCTAATCGTACGTTTCAAAACATAGTCAGTTCTTATGTGTCGGCAGATATTTTTGATATGACCCATTGGCTTAAGGGCTCTACTTATCTCTATATTCTTGAAGGATTTGATTTTTTACCGAAGTTGAAAATCAATATTACCGATCCAAAACAACGCTTAGTTCCCATTTTTAGTGGCAACCTCAACTTTATAGCATCTGAACAAGAAGATTATTGGTATTTGAATATTAAATTACCACACTGGAAATCATCTGCTTTTTATCCGGTGCTTATCTATAGTTGGGATATCAATTCTATCTCAAAACAGATTGAAGAAATTTATGAGGACATTACCGATATAGATGAGTTGTTCTTTGTGATGAACAAGAACTTAGAGACTAATAATAAAACCATGGAAAAGGAGCTGAAAGTTCCTTTTCAGACCTTTCCATATTATGAGGGTATGAACCGTTTGGGTTCAGATATGTATTGGCTTGGTCTTTACTGGAGAAATAATAAATACGACCTATCATTCTTAAAAGAATTCTGCGGCTTTTGTTTAGATAATAGTATTGGTAAAATCTGTATTACCCCATGGAAATCTTTTGTAGTAAAAGGTATTAAAAAATCTAGCAGACCTGCATTAGAACGCTTTTTAGGTAAAAGAGGAATAAATGTAAGGCATTCTCAACTAGAGATGAATTGGCATGTGCCTATTGATGATGGCGAGGCGTTAGAGTTAAAGAAGTATTTAGTAAGGAGTTTTGATCAAAATGATATTAGTACCTACGGACTTACTTTTGGTATTAGCAATGAGGTGGGTAAACGTTCGCACTTTGCCTCGGTGATTATTGAAAAGAATAGTTTGCCCACCATTGTTAAAGAATTTGAAGTACGGCCAACATATAACGTGTTACATTTTGAGCATTTTGACCCCAACAGCCAAAAGTACATTACCTATGCTCAAGACATAGATAAAATAGAACTGCCAGGGTTGTTAATGGAGTTAAGTAAAATGTACTTTGATCAGTTAGGTCGCGCTGAAGATGATGAAGAAACGACTAGCGTTGAAGTTGTTGAAGCAACACAATCGCTATATCAATGCCAAGATTGCTTAACGGTTTATGATGCTACTTTTGGTGATGAAGAATTTAATATTGCCGCAGGTACTAAATTTGAAGATATTGATGATACGTATGAGTGCCCAATGTGTTCGGCTCCAAAAGCTACATTTAAGGAAGCTATGATACAGATGAGTTAAGGGCAACTGTCTGTAAAATAATGATTTACAAGGTATAAATGAGTTGAAATAAGTGCAATGGAGACAATAAATTCATTTATGAAGTTAAGACTCTGGAATGTTTCAGCATAAATTTGTGTTATAATTCTAAATAACCGCTCATGACCAGGGTAAATGTAAATGATCAAACTAAAGAACCAGCTTTGGCAAAAGCTTTAAAGTTCACTATTGTAATTGCCGCTATCGGAATTTTGTTGTGTATACTTATAATGACTTTCGGGGTTTAAACTTTGTCATAAGTCTTTTGCTTTCAATTTCTTAGTACCCTTTCTAATTAGGGCTGCATCACAGGTAGTTCTAATATTCGTTCTGGACCGTAGTACTTCAGCGCTATACCAAATACAATTACTGAAATTATCATACCAATCATAAAAACGGTATACGTCCACCGCAAAATTCGATATTTCCTCTCTAAAACAATCCCAAGAAAATAAAGGTCTTTAGTCAATGAACTATAAATGTATTCTTTATCTTTAATAAGTTCAGACATTGCCCAATTATATTGCTCTAGTTTCATTTTATGAAAATTACCGAAGAACAATAGATTCACTTTTTTACTAGTTACTTCTTCTTCTGTAAACTGACCAGAAGTAATGTTTGGTTTAGTAGCTATAATGGACATCACCATAGATATTACACTAAAAATTATAAACAGAAACGTTGGGTAAAATAGATAGTCATTAGAAGGGTTGTCTAACTTCGGAACCAAGTTTGCCAACGCCATAGAAATTATAATAGCATTTACAGAAAGTAATATATTTGCCTTTGTATCTGCAATATCACTTAGTTTCAAATGATTTTGTAGCGTAACCCTGTATAATGTTTGAATTCCCCTATCGGGTAATTCTCCCTTAAATTTAGCTTTTAAACGCTCTTTTTTTATGAGTTGGTTATTTTTCTTCTTTGCTTTGATGAGCCTCTTTATATTCTTGTCTTTCCCTTCTTGCCAATTAGTTTTGGCATAGTCTGTGTAGAAACGATGTTTCGTTCGTAGAAGAGTAATATTTTCTTCTCGCCAGTCTGCAGAAGTAATACTTCCTTTACCTATTAAGGCAAGCTCTTCTCTTAGTAACTCGGTCGTTGCCATAAAATTTTTGACATGAAAATGGGAAGAATCCGCATCGCGAATTATTTTTTCTAGTTCATTTTTTGGTTCGTATCCATTTTTCGTTGCTAGAATTAGATTGCAAACATTGGTGATAAAAGTTGGAGTACAATTATGCTTGGTTAAAAAATCTCTAGATAATTGGCAGCCATGCTCTTCATGGTTTTCATAAGAAATAGTGTAACCAAGGTCATGAAACCAAGCAGCAACTAAAAGTAGCTCGCTCTCTTCCTTACCAATTTTCTCACCTTCAATTAGTTCTTTGATGCTATCTACAACACGTTGTGTATGCCTAAGATTATGATACAGAAATTTTGAATCAGTATTGCCATTTAATTGATTAATGGCAAATTCTTCGGCTGTAGAAATTAGTGTAGACATGATGGTTTTATAATACTTTAGAAAAGTACAAAAATAATTCTCTTGCGTTTAGTGGATAGTTGGAAACCTTCGTGAATTCATCTTCATTGAAAGTAAGAATCGATAAACCTTAACACATAAGGTATAAGTTAGCACGACTAAAAAGGTGAGAATAAATTATGCTCACCTTTTATATATTAAGTCTTGTACTTTAGTTGGTAAAAAACACATTTGAAATTACGAGACCAATAATAAGTAGTACTAAAAAGGCAATCAGTATGGTTACCCCTACTTTAGTTTTTTTATTCTTTTGCAGAATGTATTGTTGTGTATTTTCTTCGGGCTCTTTTACGAACTTCGTCTCTTGTTTATTTTGTGTCATAATTTTATTTTTTAATGTAAACCGTTTTCTTGTTTACGAATTCTAAGATGCCTTCTCTAGATAGTTCTCTACCATAGCCAGATGCTTTTGTACCTCCAAAAGGCAATCGTGGATCAGATTTGACCATATCGTTTATAAAGAATGCGCCATCAGGTATATTAGATATAACATCCATTGCGGCATCTATATCTTCAGTGAATAGCATACTACCAAGTCCTAATCTAGAATTTGCAGCTAAGGCAATAGCTTCTTCTCTATTTTTTGCTTTGGTTATCGCAGCAACAGGTCCAAAAGTTTCCTCTTTAAATACGGGCATGTCTACAGTAACATCGGTTAGTATGGTAGGTGAGAAATAAGCATCGTTTCGCATATTACCTAACACAACTTTAGCACCTTGTTTTACAGAATCGTTCACTTGTTTTTGAAGTTCTTCGGCTAAATCTTCGCGAGCCATTACACCAATAAACGTATCTTTTTTCATAGGGTCGCCACCTTGAAGTGACTTCACCTTTGCAGTAAATTTTTCTAGAAAAACATCATAAATACCCTCACAAACTATAAAGCGTTTTGCAGCAATACAGCTTTGACCCGTGTTCTGCATACGTGCAGTCACCATAGTATCTATGTGTTGATCTAAATCGGCATCTTCCCATACAATACAAGCATTGTTTCCACCAAGTTCAAGAACAGATTTTTTTAAGTTTTTTCCTGCTGTACCTGCTATTGACTTACCAGCTTTTTCGCTTCCGGTCAAGGTTACGGCTTTGATTCCGTCATTGGCAATAAGTTTTTCAATTTCTTCATGTCCCGCTTTTAAACTTTGAAAACATCCTTCAGGATATCCTGCATCTAAGAATAGCTTTTCAATAGCCATGGAACAACCAGTTACATTTTGCGCATGTTTAAGTAATGCGGTATTACCTGCGGTTAATGTAGGTGCTGCAAAACGAAGTACTTGCCAAAAAGGATAATTCCATGGCATTACGGCAAGAATACATCCTAAGGGATCGTGACTTATAAAACTTTCGTCAGCGTCTGTTTCTATGACCTCATCAGCTAAAAGATCTTCAGCGTTATGTGCATAAAAATCACATGCCCAAGCGCATTTTTCAATTTCAGAAATACCTTGCGAATAAGGTTTTCCCATTTCTTGTGTCATGAGTTCTGCATATTCCTCTTTACGTTCTATTAGCAGTTCTGCTACGTTAGTGAGAAGTTCGCACCTATCTTCAATTTCCATAGCTGCCCAAGAGGCTTCTATAACTAAAGCTTTATTTAATTTTTCTTCTATATCTGCAGTGCTGTCTTGTGTATATGTATTTACAACCTCACCGTTGTACGGATTCTTAGTTTGATATTCTTTCATGTTTCAAATTTAGAGTTAAACAGTTTGATGCATTAATTCGTTCCATATAATTCTTAACCCTTTTAGCTATTGTTAACGTCAATATTAAAAGGTTTTGAGTTAAGTAGTTGTGTCTTTATTTAAGACATTTGTATAGCAGGATAATAAATATTTTATCAGGTATAAAAAAACGTTTAATTTAAAATATATAATATGAACAATAGTGGAAATACATTATTAGCAATTATCGCAGGATCTGCCATAGGTGCAGCCTTAGGAATTCTTTACGCACCAGATAAGGGTGAGAATACAAGAAAATTAATTGCTGATCAAGCAGCTGCTACAAGAGATAATTTTGCAGATAGTGCAGTAGATCTAAAAAATAGAGTTGCTTCTAAAATGACTGACGAAAAGCAAACATTGGACACAAGAGTAGAATCTTTAGTATCTGATTTAAGTTATAAAACAGAGGATGTGATTTCAACCTTAGAGAAAAAATTGTCTGAGTTGAAGACAAAAAATAAGAAACTGCAGAAAACAGTATAAATGGGAGTTATTGAATCACTTAACGAAACGTCTAATAAGGCAATTGATGTAGGAGAGGTTTACTATAAGAAAACCCAAGAATACTACAGGCTAAAAGTGTTTCAACAATTAACAATGACCACCGGTATGCTGCTAAAAATGGCAGTTGTAGGTGGTCTTGCTTTTTTGGCACTTATATTTATAACTGTAGCTGGTGTCGTTTTCTTGGCGAACATTCTTGAGAGTATGGTTGGCGCATGTTTAATTGCCGGAGTTTTATTTATAGTGTTATTAATTTTAGCTTATGTTTTTAGAGGTAAAATTGATAATATGCTAGTAAAAAAGCTGTCTGTTAAATTCTTTAATTAAGAAGATATGTACAAAAATTTTGAGGAAATAGAGTTTAATTTAAAACGCTTAAAATTAGAGCGCGAAATTGCTTTAGAAGAGCTTAAAGGATTGAAACAAGATGTACAAGAAGATTTGAGTCCGTATAATTGGGTATCGACCGCATTCTCGGCTGCCAAGAAATTTGGTATGTTATATTTGATGCGAAAAGTAGTAAAGTAATTTGCAATTAGATTGCAATGGTAATCTAGTTGAAAGCAAAAAGCACCTCTTTTAAAGAGGTGCTTTTTTTATACTGTATATATAGTAGTTTTATTCTTTTGACCAGGCGTCAAGCATCCAACTTACTTTTTCGATTTCACCGATATATGCTCCAATCATATCAATAGTTCCTTCATCTCCACCACCTTCCGCTTTCTTAATTACTTTGTTCATTTGCTTCAACAACGTTTCATGCTGATTTAAAATATGGTCTACCATATCGGTATCTGCAATAAGAGAAGAAGTTTCTTTAATAGAAGACATTTCAAAATATTTAGAAAATTCGCTAGTTGGGTTATGTCTTAAGGTTAAGATTCGCTCAGCAATTTCATCGATCTTTATTCTTGCATCGGTATATAATTCCTCAAACTTAATATGAAGATCAAAAAAGTTCTTTCCAGAAACATTCCAATGGTATCCTCTTAGGTTTTGGTAGTACAAATTGTAATCTGCCAATAGAGTGTTCAATTCATCTACGATTGGCTTTATATCTTTTGATTTTATATCTAAATAGCTCATAATTTTTGTTTAATTAATATGCTACAAAGTTAAAGGGTATAGAAGGTTACCATTGACTCAGAAAACTAAATGATGAACGTTTTACAGTTTTGGATTGGTAATAAAACTTATTCTTCTACCAAAGGTTTTAAGTTGATATATGAGTAGTTAATTTCACCTACGTGATCATACTCTGTTGAGTTTTGTTTTAATGAGCCCCAATCGAACTGATCGTTTAAATTATTCTCTTTATAGTAATTGGTCAAGCCATCGGTTAAGAGTAAATATTCGCTCAAGTTAATTTCGTTTTTCAACAGCTTGTGAGCAATGATAAGGTCTTCGCCAAAGAGTTTTATACTGTTACCAACTTTGGTCAAAGCAATTTCTTTACCGTAATGTAGTATGATTTTTAGGCCGAGTATTTCGGGTATAGATTCGGCATCTTTATTCTTCTTATGTTTTTTTCTAAGTGATGCCAGTTCTTTATAAAATTCGGTATAAAACATTCTACACTGTTCAATAAGGTTTTCTAAGCTTGGCATTTCGCCGGTCTTAAAAAATAGAACGGCATCGCCTTCAATTTCAGAAACTTTGAGTCCGATATTATTCGTGTAGATAATTTGGTTTAGAAGCGCAGGAATGATTTTTGAACTTAATTCAAAATCAGTTTCGCTCATAAACTCTGTAAAGCCGCTTATGTCTGGTATACATATTAACATAGGTTCTCCTTTCATAAGCAATGGCTATTTATATAAGGAAAGGTATACAACTTCTGCGATTAAAAAGAATCCGTATAAGAAAAATTCTACCACAATCGAACTTAGTATGTGCTACTTATGAGCTAGTTGAAAGAAGTTTTTAGGCTATAAAAGAGTTGTATAGGACACCAATTTAGCTTCTTGATTTGTTATTTTTGTTTCAAGTTGCGCGAAAAAGAATAAACAAATTAATCAATTTGTACAAATGCCAACCTTAAAAGGATATAATAGATGAATTATTCAGAACTACTGGCGAGTGAACCACATGATGTAGCTGCACATATGCACTTAAAATATGTAAACAGAGAAGCACTATCTATTCTGCGTATTAAAGAGAAAGATAAATTTCTATACCTATTAAAGAACAAGCCGCTGAGTAAAAAAGCTGAATTATCTAGAATAAAAAAACTGGTGATTCCACCGGCATGGCAAGAAGTAAAAATTGCACCGATAGCAAATGCACATTTGCAAGCAGTAGGTTTTGATGTCAAGCATAGACTTCAATATCGTTACCATGAATTGTGGTTAAGGGTGAGAAACCGAACCAAGTTTTTAAGAATGCATCAATTTGGGGAAGCTTTGCCTGTAATTAGAAAAAAGGTAGATGAAGATTTACAGTTAGACGGGTGGCCTAAAGAAAAAGTTCTTGCACTAATTGTCAGATTAATGGAAGAAACCCATATACGAATAGGTAATCAACAATATGCAAAACGAAACAAGACCTATGGCTTATCCACCCTAAGAACAAGGCACTTAAAAACCAGTAAGAATAAGCTAAAGTTTGAATTTACCGGCAAGAAAGGTAAAAAGCACAGTATCACTTTAAATAATAGAAAATTACGCAAGTTAGTATTGCAATGCGAAGAAATACCTGGTTGGGATCTTTTTCAATTCTTTGATGAAGACGGAGCTAAAACGGGAGTTGACAGTGGCATGGTCAATGAGTATTTACAAGAAATAAGCGGAGAACTTTTTACTGCAAAAGATTTTAGAACATGGTCTGGTACGCTGATATTCTTTGAATCGCTCATGGAAAATGAAACTACAGATTTGGAAAGTGAAATTAAAAAGAATGTTATAAAAGCATTTGACGATACCGCTAGAGCGTTGGGTAATACTAGAAATGTCTGCAAGAAATACTATGTGCATCCATTTGTAGTCAATAAGTATGAAAAGAATGAGCTCAATGATGTTTTTGAAAATGTAGAGAAGGCAACTTCTTCAGAATACCAAACAGCAGCAGAAAAAGCATTGATAAACCTTATAGCCGATTTTAATCCGTTATTGAATTTAGAGATAAAGAAGTAGTATTAAAATCTTACGTAAAAATTAATCGGCACGTTCAACTTCACTTTCGCTCTTTAAAACATAATCGCCATCTTCTTGTTGAATATAAAGTGCCTTATCATCATCACTACCATTTCTGGTAACTTCATTTCCTTTAATTGTCTTAGTTGTTTTTGAAGTATATGTTTCTTCAACTTTACCTTCTGCAGTACCATTACCCCATGACCATTTTACTGTTGTTCCTTTTCTTATCATAATACATGTATTTAATTGTTTGTGCTTTCCATCACAGCTAGTTTTTTGGAGAACCATGTGATGGAAATAACCATTTAGAGTAGCACAAACGTGAGAACTAATTTGATACTACAAGTTCTATAATTTTATTCTTTATTGTGTAGCAAGGGCATTATATTTTTGACCTTAAAGCCTTGAAAATTAACGCTATTCAAAGGAGTTAATGCAATAATTTTTTAAGATAAAAAGTACGTGTAATCGAATATATATTTGTCATCAAAACAAAACAGATGATACAATTAATTGCAGGTATATCGATAATTATAGGATTAGCATTCGTCAGTTTATTGCTAAGAGATTTTATCGTTGACAGTATCGATAATGATAACAGCAGTAATCAAGAAGATGCGTTTTGCGAAATTGATATGGAGCATGTGTTAATGAATTCAGATACATCAAAGAGTAAAGATGTTACTGAGCTAAAAAGAAAATTACAAGAATTTAAAAATAGAAATAAATTTTACAAGATGTAATTGTGATTGACATCTCTAAATAAAAATCACATCATTAAAACTATATAAAATGAGTACATATACAGAAGAAGTAGGAAATAAATTAAATGAACTTTTAGAAAAAACATATGATGCCGAAAAAGGATTTAAAAAGGCAGCAGAAAACACTGATAATGTTCAGTTAAAAGCTTTTTTCGAAACAAAGGCAAAGCAACGTTATGATTTTGGTCATGAGCTAAAGGCGGAAATAAAAACCTTTGGTCAAGAGATTGATAAAGGCGATAGCATAGCAGGTAAAGCACATAGAGCCTGGATGGATGTAAAAGCACTATTCTCTTTAGATAATGCAGAAGCAATGTTAGAAGAGGCTATTAGAGGAGAAAAAGCTGCAATTGAAGAGTATGAAGATGTTTTAGAAGATACTTCATTACCATCTACAACGGCAACTGTTTTAAGAAGTCAGAAAGAGGCTATTAAAAACGGACTATCAAACATTAAAATGTTAGAAGATATTAGTTAAGTACATGTTTGGGGAATGTTAAAAGAGGCTAGTAATAGCCTCTTTTTTTATGCTTATTTTTAATGGGTTATCTTTTTGTGTTTCTGCAACAATTGCTCTTTGTTTTATTGACGAAATTTGTCCTTAATGAAAACGATTGATATGTATTTTAAAATTTCGAATACAGCAAAAATGAAAGAGATAGAACAAGATGTAAATGCCTTGTTCAAGTATCCAGATTTATATACTCCACAGGTAGTAATTAGCGGCTTAAGTGAAGTCTCTATTCCCATAATTACCATGAATGAACCCAATGCTGTTAATCTAGCTATTTGGGGTTTATTGCCAAGTACTTTTAATGATGATTGGGAGCTATTTCAAAAGCTGACGAACACGTTGACTATCTCTGCTCAAAAAATAGATACGAATATATGGTATCATGATTCGTTTAAGAATAGTAGGTGTATTATACCGGTAACTGGCTTCTTTACTTCGATATTGAAAAACGGAGAAATATATCCTTACCATGTAAGTGGTAAAAATGGCGGGATATTATACTTGGCAGGTATTTATACCATTCTAGATGATGGCTTTATAACCTGTTCCTTACTTACTGGTCCGCTTGAGAAAGAAGTGGTTAATTACCAGAACCTAGTAGATTATATGCCCGTAATTATAGATCATGATGATAAGTATGAATGGCTTTCAGAAGACACTAGAATTGAAAGGGCGCAAATGATTTTACAACCGCCACATACAACAGATTTAGAAATACGACCTATTGCAAAGAATCTGTTTAATCAAGATATCTCATATGACAGTATGTTAATGCCTTATGAGTATCCAGAAAGTTAGCGTAAAGAAGCATTTTTGTTTTTTAAATGCTTTCTATAATCTGTTGGTAAAATATCATAGGCTTCAAAGAATATTTTAGAGAAATAACTTCTACTCTTTATTCCAATCGCATACACAATTTCAGACACCGATAAATCAGTATTTTTTAGATAATCTTTTGAGATTTCTAATTTCAGCTGCCTTACATATTCATTCACGGTTTTAGAATATAAAATCTTAAAACCAATTTGAAGTTTTTTTGGGCTTAGTCCAGATTCTGCGCTTAACGATGTTATAGAAACAGTATCAGAAATATGCTCTAATATATAAGTGGTTAATTTGTGAATCTTTAGAATATCCTCTTTAGAGATAGCTTCAGGTAAATTCATATTTTCTTCAAAATTTTTATGTTCTAATAACTGTAGCGATAGAATTAGATAAAGTCTGCCTTCAAGTGAAAGAGACCTTAACATTCCGCAAGTAGTATCAACATCGTTTAGTAACTTAATTTCATCTGCAATTTTTAAACTAAAATTACCACCATGGTTAAAAGTAGCCTCCCCTTCACTATCATTAAACAATGACACCAATAATTGGTTTAATTGAGAGACATTGTTGTTCTTTTTTTGTAAATATTCTTGCCGATTTATTCGTATGAAATTAATTTTTAAGTGTTCATCTTTTGGGAACAGAAATGTCTTTTCGGCATTACGTTTATGCGATATAATCGTATTCTGAAATTGCTCTAACCTGGTATAAGAATTTGTATTGTTCTCGCTGTACTCAAAGTATCCTTTACTGATAAAAATAAATTCAATTGGTGCCAGGTCTTTAGTATCAAAAACGATTTTAGCCTCTTCAGCCAGTTTCATATTACAATCAATAAGAGACACTCCCCAATTAAAATCTATGGTTCTCAAAGAGCCTTTTCCAGCTGTATTATTAAAAGTAAAAACACTTTCACCCCAATCTTCTATAAGCTCGCCTTGTATACATTTCTGTATTTGAGCAAACATATCGCTAGACTTAGAACTATTTATGGTTAACTTTTTCATTGTTTTATTTTATGTACAATGGCAATTGTACTTTATAAAAAAACTAGAAAAAAGAGAATAACCTTAACACTTTCAAGATGTTAATTGACACAAATGCGCTTTTGGTAGATGAGTTAATATTCATTTTTTTACAACTAAGCGCTCTCTCTTAAAAAGCTCATCTTTGGCTTGAAAGTTATTGGAAACTATATAGTTAACAAGTTTACCGATATGCTTACATATTAAAAATGTTAACCTAATTATTAAAATCTATATTATGAAAAAGTCACTATTAATGATTGTATTTGCATTTGCAACAATGAGCATTGCAACAAGCTGTAGAGAAGAAAAAACAACAGGAGAGAAGATTGAAGAAGGAATGGATGATGTTGGAGATGAAATCGAAGATGGAGCTGATGAAGTTGAAGACGCGGTAGAAGATGCCACTGATGACAACTAGTATAAAACATTGCTATGAAAAGAAAAGCCAGGTAGTTTACTACCTGGCTTTTTAAGTTTTAAAAGGTTTAGTTTAATCTTTCTTTCCGTTTCCTGTTAGGACATCTAAAAGACCGTCTTCTAAATTGATCCATAGATAATTAAAGAATGATTTATTCTTTATTCGTTCAGTTTCTATTCCACCATATCTATATCCATCTTGATCTGTTTTTGACCCATCGTTTATAAATAGATTACCAATAAATGAAAGTACTTTTTTTACTCCGTTTCTTTCTTTGTTAAGTACTTGAAATTCAAAATCTTCGTACCTCATTTTAATATCTCCCATAGCAGTATACTCATCACCAGAAATGGTAAAGTAAAGCTGATCGATGGTACCCGTAGTTTGGGTTCTTAAATTGGGCACTAGAAAATCATTTAAACTAGAGGTATTGAAATTAGATAATCCACCAGAAATCAGAAAAGTACTCCGGGGGTCATAAACATCAAATTGCCAATTAAGATGAAATTTTCCTGTTCCCATTAAATCGGCATTAAGTTGAATTTGAACCGGGTCTTCAATTCTTTTTTTGTTCGATAAATTACCGATTTTAGCATCTAAATTTTCAAAACTCAATGCACCTGCTCTTGCATCATTCGGAATATTCTCTTCATAGACTATTGCTCCTTTTTCGATAAAAACGGAGTCAATTGCTACTTTAAAGGGGAGTTTTTGCAATAATTTGCCATAAAGAGGCTTATTTTTAAAATCTTCTAATCTAGATTTGTCGCGGTATACTTCTAGTTTAGGTTGTGAAAGTAAAAGTTCTTTGAAGTTTACGAATAGCGAATCATTACTGACCAAATAGTTGTGATTTTCAACTTTTATGGCAGGAATAGATAAATTAATATAATCCCTTTGATAGGTGATTTCTTTACTTAATTCAGCTTTAGAGTAGACAGTAGAAAGTACAATATCGGTAATATCAATGTTAGAATTGTTTATCACCATCGACTGCATTTCAAGCTTCTCGAATTTACCTAAGGGCGCATTGAAGTTTTGAATTTTAATGTTGTATTCTGAAAATGTAAAGGGAACATATTTTGTTATAATATCCGGATCGGTAGCTACTTCTTTTAACGAAAGATTTATTTGGTCTACGGCTATTAATGAGATTTCTTCACTAGCATCCCAAATTTCTACCCTTCCTTTATCAAATATGATTTCTTCAACAAATATTTCTTTTAGTAATTTGATAGGGTTGCTTTTATTGGCAACTACATTATCAGTGTCTTCAGGGCAAGTTTTAAAATTTAGATGAGGTTTGGTAAGTGTAAGCGATTTAATGTAAATAGATTTTTGAAATAGAATTTTCCAGTAGTCTAATCCATTGATAGAAAGCATTTCAGCATCCACCTTTATTTCGCAAGAAGAAGTTTGCTTACCTAAACTAACTACAGCAACATCTTTAAATGCTATGTTGCCTTTAATAAGACCGATAGTCAATTTATCGTATGAAAAATCAATATGATCGGGTACTTTTCTCTCTAAAAAGCTAACGACCTCTTTTTTCATTTTCCATTCGGCAAGCATATAGCCACCAACGCAGAAAATTAGAAGTAGAACAAGCCATTTTAGAATTTTGTACATAAGGTATATTTAAGGGAATGTGGTTAGAAGTTTAGCAACCCTATGTATCAACTTAAACGTTGAATTTCTATAATCGCTGTTATTTATAAGGCTTTTCTATACCTGCACTATCAGGATCCATGTATTGCTTAAAGTCAGATGCACTGGTTAACTCAATAAAATTTTTACCTTTTATAACTATGGCGTTTTTAAGAAAACTAGGGTTCTTGTCCAGTACTTTCAACCAACCATCATCATCAAGATCAACAGATGTTTCGCCATAAGCTTCTTTAAAGTCTGGGTGGTCGGTATTGACCAAATCAGAAATGTTTTTATTTAGACCATCAGCAAGTTCTGCCCATTGAGTACCAGTAACGTTCGTCTTAGAAATATCTATAGTTAAATGATCTTTACCAGAAGATTCAACATAGGCATTTAGTTGTTTGCCTATTGAATTTTGCGAACTATAATATAAGGTTATCTGTTTTTTGTCCATAGCGATTACTCCCATTACTTTTTTTTAAAAGTACTCACATCTAGAGGTAGTAATTAACTCGTTTAAAACTAAAAGTATCTTAATAGGTTTAATCAAACTAGGGCTTAAGCAAATTATAGTATCTTGTTAAGGAACAAAATAATTAATAATGAATACTGTTTTTTGGCTTGCATACATAGCGGTAACTTTATGGAGTATAGTCAATATTATATTTAATGGATCTAAGGCAACTAAGATGGTTAGTTGGTCTTTATCTGTAATAATTTTCCCCTTTTTGGGTCCCCTTTTATATTATCTATTTGGTATTAACAGAAGAAAATTTAAGCTGTTTAAACTAAAGCAGACCGAAAAACGAAGACTGTATTCAGAAACCCATAAAGAGCTTGAGGGTGGTGAACAAAGTGTGCATAGGTTCGACGACTATAAACCAGAAAAATTAGCCTCACTTATTCGAAAAAATAGCTATTTCGCACCCTATGAAGGTAATGAGGTAACTTTGTTAAATAGTGGAGAAGAAGCGTTTGGGTCTATATTTAAAGCCATAGAAGAGGCTAAAGATTTCATACACCTTCAATACTACATTTTAGCAGAAGGCATGTTATTAGACACATTTCACGAACTGTTTCAAAAGAAGATAAAAGAAGGTGTAGAAATTAGAATGTTATACGATTCTTTTGGTAGCAACTCTATGCGTGGAAAGCGAGTAAAACGGTTTATAGATATAGGGGTAAAAGCATATCCGACGATGCCAATCCGTTTTGGAAATCTATTGTTTACCCTTAATTATAGAAATCACAGAAAAATAATAATCATTGATGGCAAAGTTGGTTTCACCGGCGGATTCAATGTGTCTGATAAATACATGAAACCAGTATCTGAACTTGGTGTGTGGCAAGATTTACACCTAAAAATTGAGGGTCCTGCGGTAAACAGTTTACAACGCGTTTTTGTAAAAGATTATCATTTTGCTGGTAAGGAAGAATTGTTGTTGCAAGACAAGTACTTTCCAAAAGTAGAGCCAGAAGGAGATACGGTAGCACAGATAATTTCTAGCGGACCAGATTCTAGATATCCAGCAATTATGCAGCAATACTTGGCAATGATCAATATCTCTACAAAACGTATTTGTATTGCGAATCCGTATTTTATTCCTGGAGAACCGGTTTTAGAAGCCATAAGAATTGCAGCATTAAGCGGCGTAGAAGTAACGTTGTTAACACCTAAAATATCAGATTCATTATTGGCTCAATATAGTATGTTTTCCACTTTTGAAGCTTTGCTAGAAGTAGGGGCTAATATTTACCTAAGACCAGATTTTTCGCATAGTAAGGTGATAATCATTGATGGTGAAATAGTATCTGTAGGCTCAGGTAATTTTGATTATCGAAGCTTTGAGCACAACTTTGAAACCAATGCTATTTTGTATGATAAAGAAAAAGCTTCTGAAATAGAAGAGCTATTTTCAAAACATTGTACCGAAGAGGCGAAGGTAGATTTAGAAAAATTTAAAAAGAGATCACCGTTCAGTAAATTTTTAGAAGGTCTCGCCAAATTCTTTAGTCCGCTACTATAATGAAACACCTATTCAAGGACAAATCAAATTATTTAATCTTAATACTATTAAGTTACACTATGGTTGCATCTGCACAACATACAATACCCGTTGAAATAACCGAAGAAGCAAAAATTGCACTTTCTCATTATCCCGAACTTACGAATACTAAAATTGAATTCAAGTTTAAAAAGGAAATCAAGAAGTCAACAATGCAGGCACAGCCTTCATTTTGGAGCGTTTTTAAGTCGAAGAAGAACCGTTCTTATTATATATTGATTAGTGAGAAAATTAAGATTGCCGATTCAGTGTACTATACAAAAGATATTCCATCAGAAATTATGATTGGGTGGTTAGGTCATGAACTGGGTCATGTAATGGATTACCAGCAGCGAAGCGGACTCAATTTAATAGGCTTCGGATTCAAGTATATAACCTCTGAGAACTATTTGCGTGCAGCAGAACGTCGTGCAGATTCTTTTGCGGTAGCACATGGGATGGAAACCTATATACTTGCCACAAAAGAATTTATTTTAAAAGAAGCAGGATTAACGAAAGCATATGTTGACCGTATTAAAAACTTCTACTTATCACCAGAAGAAATTATGATTTTGGTAGAAGAAAGAGATGCTGCCGGTAAAGAATAAAAGTAGCATGTACTTAATAATCGAGATGTCAATGCTCAAAGGCTTGCCATGAGATTATGCATTTGTTCTCTAACGAATACCTCATGTGTTTAACCGAAAGTAATTTATTGATGCTTTTCTACAAAAGCTTCCCACTTGGCAAACTTATCTTCTTTCATTACACGTTCCATTTTTACCTGTCCGCCTTTCTTTTTATTGCTATCGTTCCAGTCGTAAAATATATCAGGATTAATAGTAAAAACTTTCACTCCTTTTAGTGCCTTCGAACGGGCAACTTTATAATTTTTATTGGCAGCTTTTAAAGATTCATCTAGTTTATCGGCTATTTCTTTTGGGTCTTGAGTAGCCGTGGTTCCTAAATACCAAGTGTGATAAAATCCGTCTTCATACTTTTTTGCGCAAAGCGTGTATTCAGGCACTTCAATATCAAAAGTCTCCATGATATCTTGTAGGGCATCATCCAATTTATTGACAGATAACTGAGAGCCCACCGTATTCAGGAAGAACTTGGTACGCCCTGTAATTTTAATTTCGGCACGTTCTACATCAGTAAACTCAATAGTATCACCAATCAGATAGCGCCATGCACCACTAACCGTGCTTATAATAAGTACGTAATTCTGACCAGTTTCAACCTCAGACAATGTTAGGGAAGGAGCATCTTGAGAAAGAGAACCATCTTCTAAAATATAATCAGGATTGAAAGAAACAAACTCAAAGTAGATTCCGTTATCGGTCACCAATTTCATGGCATCGGTTTCTGGTCGCGCTTGAAAAGCAATAAACCCTTCAGATGCCAAATAGGTGTCAATTACCGTTACAGGTTTCCCCATTAAGGCATTAAAACTCTTTTCATACGGTCCGAATGCTACTCCCCCAGAAGTATATACCTGTAGATTAGGCCATATTTCGTGAATGTTGTTGAGGTTGTGTATTTTGATGACTTCTTTCAGCATTAATTCTATCCAAGAAGGGATGCCGCTTAAAGCACCTATATCCCAATCTGCAGCTTTTTCAGCAATTTTTGCAACACGTTCGTCCCAGTCATCAATTTGGGCAATCTCTTTTCCTGGTTTGTAGTAGCCACTAAACCATGACGGAATGTTGCTTGCACTAATACCGCTAATTTCACCCTCTAGGTGATCATTGTTTTCAACTAAATCGGTAGAACTACCCAACATTAGAATTCCAGTTTCAAAGAAATCTGCGGGAAGGTCAAAATTAGAAAGTGCTAGCACCTGCTTAATACCAGCTTGCCGAATTGAATTGATCATTTCATCGGTTACAGGAATACGTTTACTTGTTTTACCAGTAGTACCAGAGCTCAACGCAAAATAATCGGGACTACCAGGCCACGTAACATCGGTCTCATCTTCGTGCAATTTGTTCCACCATTTCTCATTGATTTGATTGTAGTCGAAATAAGGTACGCTATCGCGAAATGCTTGTTGTGGATTGTCACTTTCTAGAATATCTTCAAACTCATAGGCTGTACCAAAAGAAGTTTCTTTTGCGGTTTCTAAGAGATTTTTCAGCACTGCTTTTTGATCTTCTATAGGGTTGTCATCACCAGTAATTTTATCAGTAATGTCGATAACCCCTTTTATGAAATTTCCTATGATATTCATGTGTAGCAGTGTTTTTAAGTTATTGCTGCTAAATTACTGGTTACGTGAGTTAAAGATTAACCCTAATCTTAAATATGTGGACTTTATTGGGTTGGCGATTTAAGGATATAGCTTTAGTTTCTATTTAGACCATTTTATTATCCAAGCCATTAGTTCGTCTTTATCTACTGCAATCCAAGTAGCAGCAGTATTCTTTTTCTCTGTTTTACTTTCACGAGGATAAAATATCACTAAATCTGACTTCTCATTTCCTGTCAATTTTAATTGAGCAATGAATCCGACCATATCCGGTCCATTATTGTCTATTGTAGTCTTCCTTTTCTTCTCTAACCAGTATTGTATAGCAACTTCCATGTAGGCTCTTACCGGATAGTTTTTATAATATTTAATTTTTCTATCGGTTTTGTCTGAATAACTATAAGTTGAAAAATTAAGATAGTTCTCAAGATTTGATGTTGGGGTCCCATTAAGATTTTTCTCAAGTATAAAATTTGAGAAAGAACCTTCCCAAACAGCGCCTTCGTCATAATTTATTCTTCTATCTCTGTTGCCTTCATTGTATTGTCTTACCCAATCTAATGGTGCATCACAAATAACGAGTCCAGATAAGTTTAAAGCGAAATCAGGACTAATTTTTTCTTGATATTCAACATATTTTAAAGCTCTATGACCAGAAAGACCAACACCAATTAAGAATACATTGTTATTCGGTAAATTATTTTTATCGAAAGCCCTCTCAATTGTTTTATGCACATCTAAAAGTGAGTTCTCAGAGAAAAAGAAATCCAATGGTATTTCTGTTGAAACAGATAAAACAGCATACCCGGCTTTATTCGCCTGAGTATACAATTGTTTTGCACTCATATTCTTTTTGTCAAATCCCGAACCCTCAAAAAAGATAATTACCCCAGAAATATTCGATTTATTATCTGGTTTGGCAAGTGTATATCCTTTTTCAATATATTCAAGAAAATCAGTGTCAAGTTCTCCAATCCTTAAACTGTCGTTTTTTGATTTTTGATATTCTTCAACAATGTTTTGTCCATTAGTACTTAAAAAAGCCAGTATTGAAAGTAAAACTAGTACTGATTTTAATCCAAATTTCATCTATTATATAATTTGACAATTATGCTAAGAATTCAATATAAAGATACATGTCTAAGCCTAACTAAGCATAATAAGCACAGCACCCACAGCGGTCAACACCAATATCATCTTTCTAAAGAATGCCTCTTTGATATATTTGATAAAACGAATACCTACAAAGAAACCTATTAGTATACCTGGTAAAAGCATTAGGTTTAAGGTCAGCGATTCTTTTGTAATAGTTTCCCAAACGAAAAAATGAAAGGGAAGTTTAATGATATTTATGATTAAAAATAACCAAGCAGCAGTACCTATAAATTGATTTTTAGGTAAGCGCATGGCTAAAAAGTAAATATTAGAAAATGCGCCTGCTAAATTTCCGACCATGGTGGTAATTCCTGCAATAGTACCAATAGCTCCGGCAAATGTCCAGTGCGATGGTACATTCTTATCCTTTTGACGGTCCCAATAAAACATCATACCTACGGTTATGATAATTATGGTTGCCATGCCTATTTTAAAGAATTTTTCGGGCAGTTCGTTTCCAATAAACACACCTATTAATAAACCAACGATCATCCACGGTAGTACTTTAAAAACATACTTCCACTGTGTATATCTATTATAGTAGATGACGGCAAAAATATCGGCAAGAACAAGTAATGGTACTACCATGCCTGTAGACTGTCTTGCGCCAAATGCCAAAGCCATTATAGTGACATTTAAAACGGCAATACCTTTTATGCCGGCCTTAGATAATCCTATGATAAAGGTCGCAATTGATGCAAGGATCCAAGCGGTTGGGGTAATTTCTGTAGTTATTGATAGAAGCACGTGGTACGTTTAGCGTATTAGGTATAAGAATGTCCTAAAATAATATATCTTTAACAATCAACCTAAAACCAACTTATGGAACTCAGTACGCTAGACTATACATTTATTATAGTTTTCTTCTCCCTTGTCTTAGGCATAGGGTTTTATGTATCAAAAACATCGGGTGCAAGTTCTTCAGAATTTTTTCTGTCGGGCCGAACAATGCCGTGGTGGCTTTTAGGGCTTTCAATGGTAGCGACTACATTTTCAACAGATACGCCCAATCTGGTAACAGATATTGTTCGTACGAACGGAGTATCGGGTAACTGGGTGTGGTGGTGTTTTTTGATAACAGGTATGTTGACCGTTTTCGTCTATGCTAAATTATGGCGTAAGTCGAATGTGAATACAGATTTGGAGTTTTATGAAATGCGCTATGGCGGAAAACCGGCTAGTTTCTTAAGAAAATTTAGAGCTATTTATTTAGGAGTAATTTTTAACGTGATTACCATGTCTGCAGTAACATTGGCAGCAATTAAAATAGGAAGCATTATGTTGGGGTTAGAACCTTGGCAAACTGTAATAAGTGCAGGTTTGATTACGGTGACTTTTAGTGCCTTAGGTGGATTCAAAGGTGTGGTCTATACAGATTTTCTATTATTTTTCGTTGCAATGGCAGGGGCAATAGGTGCTGCATATTACCTAGTTAATATACCTGAAGTTGGCGGAATTGAAGCTTTAATGGCAAATGAGAACGTAGCTTCAAAATTAAATATTTTGCCAGATTTCAGTAACAAGAAAGCATTGATAACCTTATTTATAATTCCATTAGCTGTGCAATGGTGGAGTTCTTGGTACCCAGGTGCAGAGCCAGGTGGTGGTGGTTATATTGCGCAACGTATGTTAGCGGCAAAAGATGAAAATCACGCAATTGGTGCAACATTCTTCTTTAATATTATGCATTATGCATTAAGACCTTGGCCGTGGATTTTAGTGGCATTGGCGTCTATAGTGGTATATCCAGATTTGGCTAGTATACAAGAGGCTTTCCCAAATGTAACTCCAGATAAATTAGGTCATGATTTAGCATATTCAGCAATGTTGACCAAACTGCCAAGCGGATTGTTGGGAGTTGTTTTAGCATCCTTAGTTGCGGCATATATGAGTACGATAAGTACACAGTTAAACTGGGGTTCTTCGTATATCGTTTTTGATTTTTATAAGCAACAGATAAATCCCGATGCATCTGAAAAAAGATTGGTAGCAGTAGGTAGAATTTCAACCGTTGTTTTAATGATATTTAGTGCTGCATTGGCTTTATTGCTGCAAAATGCGCTTCAATTATTTAATATATTATTAGCTTTCGGTGCTGGTACCGGACTCATATTTATTCTAAGATGGTTCTGGTGGAGAATTAATGCATGGAGTGAGATTACTGCGATGTTCGCATCAGGTATTATTTCAATTGTTTTAAAATTGACTCCCTTAGGTGCATATCTTTTTGCCAAGGAAACGGGTCTATTCCCAGACTGGTCAGAATATATATTTATTGTAGTGTTGACTACCGCAATTTGGTTGATAGCAACATTTATGACACAGCCAGAATCTAACGATACCTTGAGAAGTTTTTACAAGAAGATTCAACCAGGTGGGCCGGGTTGGTCTAAAGTGGTTGCCGATGCAAAAACCGATGCTGTAGAAATTGTAAAAGAAAAAGAGAAGTGGAGTGTACCTGCTGGTATAACAGCAATGTTGTTAGGGGTAGTACTAATTTATTCTATAATGTTCGCTACGGGGTATTGGATCTATGGCAGAACCACACAAGCTATTGTTTTAACCGTAGTATCAGCAATTGCAGGAGTGTTGTTAGTAAAAGCTTGGAACCGCTTAAAAGGAAACATCTTATAGCAGTAGGATGGTGAAGGATAGAATTTTATCGGTCGATATATTTAGAGGAGCTACCATATTACTAATGGTCTTGGTAAATACACCAGGTACATGGTCTAATGTGTATGCCCCTTTCCTCCATGCCGATTGGCATGGCTATACACCGACCGATTTAGTTTTTCCTTTCTTCTTATTTATTGTGGGCACATCAATTGCATTCTCCTATAAAAATAGAGCCGTAGATGCCAAAGCGTATAAAAAAATAGTAATAAGAGCGTTGAAGTTAATTGTACTAGGACTCTTCTTAGGTGCGTTTCTTATTCACTTTCCGTTCTTTAAAAGCTTCAGTGATATTCGTTTTCCTGGGGTGTTGCAACGCATAGGTGTCGTGTTCTTTTTTGCCGCATTGTTATTCATCAACCTGAATTGGAAACAGTTGATTTGGGTAACAGCGATATTATTAATAGGATACTGGCTGTTGATGACATTTGTTCCTGTAGACGGAGTGACATCAACATTAGAAAGGGCACCAAATAATTTAGCCAATTGGATAGATGTAAAAGTATTCGGTTCTCACAATTACAAAGCAGATTATGACCCAGAAGGATTGTTAAGTACCATACCTTCAATCGCAAGCTCCTTGTTAGGAGTATTTACAGGACTCATCTTAACCAGTAAACAAGAAAAGAAAGCAACTATTTTAATGGGGTTGGGCGGTAGTCTTTTAATTATAGGACATATTTGGGATTTAGTATTCCCAATCAATAAAGCCCTTTGGACAAGTAGTTTTGTGCTGGTAACCGCAGGTTGGGCAAATCTTATACTGTCGTTGATTTATTATTTAACAGATGTCAAGAAAATAGAATTCGGCTCCGTCTTCAGATATGCAGGGGCAAATGCTATTATTATTTATTTCTTGTCAAGTTTTATTAGTAAGGTAATGGGCCAAATACAAGTTGGCGATACCTCGTTACACGGGTGGTTATTTCAAACCGTATATGTACATGATTTCCTGGCCCTAGAAACATCGTCCCTTTTATATGGGTTAAGTGTAGTGCTATTCTATAGCCTAGTGGGCTATATTTTATATCAAAAAAAGATATTTATTAAGGTATAGCTGGTTATTTCGCCATCAACTTTGCAACATACTTCCCAATAACATCAAACTCCAGGTTTACAATAGTACCCGGTTTGTAAGTGTTAAATCTAGTATGCTCGTAAGTATAAGGTATAATCGCTACTTCAAAAGTATTCTTACCAGAATTCACTACCGTTAAACTTGTACCGTCAATGGTAATAGATCCCTTTTCAATAGTTGGGTTTCCAGTTTTCGCATCGTAGGTAAATGAAAAAATCCAACTGCCATTATCTTCTTTTACGCTAGTACATTCCCCGGTTTGATCAACATGACCTTGAACAATATGTCCGTCTAACCTAGACCCCAAAATCATAGCGCGCTCTAAGTTTACGGAATCATTTGTTTTTAAGCTATTAAGGTTGGTTTTGCTTAATGTTTCAGCAATTGCGGTTACGGTATAGGTAGTATCCGTTAGGCTAACAACCGTTAAGCAAACACCGTTATGTGCAACACTTTGATCTATTTTCAGTTCAGGTGTTAAACTCGATTCTATAGTAATATCTAAGTTACCGCCTTTAGCTTCAAGAGAAGTAACCTTACCCAATGTTTCAATAATTCCCGTAAACATGTGTCGTTTAATTTAAGTAATTTTGTGCTTCAATATTTATATCCCAATGTATAAATGGGATAACCACTTTATCTTCCTTTCGGGAGATTGAAACCATTTTTATGGCTTTAGGTGGGGTTACAAAGGTACAGATTATCATGGAGGAAAACAGGAAAATTAGGTTAGGCATCTCTATAGGAGACTTGAACGGAATAGGTTGTGAGGTAGCGTTAAAAACATTCGAAGACAGCAGAATGTTAGACTTTTGTACTCCCGTTATATTTGCCTCTAATAAGACGGTTTCTTTTCAAATGAAACAATTAAAGCTCAATATTGTTTTTAACGGAATACCAGAAGCTTCGAAAGCCATAGACAATAAGATTAACATTGTAAATGTTTGGAAAGAAGTACCTAGAATTAATTTTGGGCAGGCGACTAAAGATGGTGGTGAATATGCCATTAAATCATTGCGAGCTGCAGTAGACGCATTAAAAAAGGGAGATATAGATGTGTTGGTAACGGCACCGATCAATAAAAACAATATTCAGTCAGAAGAATTTAAATTTCCAGGGCATACAGACTTTTTAGCACAGGAGCTTGAAGGTGAAAGTTTAATGTTTATGGTGACAGATACCTTAAAGGTAGGTTTGCTTACAGATCATGTAGCTGTAAAAGATGTTTCTGCTGCAATAATTCCGAGACTAATACGAGATAAGATCAATACCATTGAAAAGTCGTTGATGATGGATTTTGGTATTCGTAAGCCAAAAATCGCTTTGTTAGGTATAAATCCGCATAGCGGAGATAATGGCGTAATTGGTAAAGAAGATGATGAGGTAATGAAGCCGGTTATTAAAGAAATGTCTAATATGGGTCATTTAGTATATGGACCATATTCAGCAGATAGTTTTTTTGGATCTGATGGCTATAAAAAGTTCGATGCAATTTTAGCGGCATATCATGACCAAGGATTAATTCCGTTTAAAACAATAGCATTTGGTCAAGGTGTAAATTTCACGGCAGGTTTAAGTAAAGTTAGAACATCGCCGGATCATGGTACTGCCTATGAAATAGCAGGAAAAGGGGTAGCTGACGAGAGCTCCTTCAAAGAAGCGGTCTTTATGGCATTGAAGATTTTTAAGAACAGAACAGAGTATGAAGAGCTAACAAAAGACGTATTAAAAAAGCAACGTTTAAAGCGGGAACGTTAATTTTTAGTCAGATTAAAAAGTTATGAAGATAAATAGTTGATAACTATTGTCTTTTATCAAAATTATAGTATCTTTGCACCCGCCTTTTGTGGGCGATTAGTGTTAATTTAAGTGTGTACGAGATGAAGCAAAAGGAGTTCAATATTCCTTTCTCAGGATTGAAGCAAGGGAAACACAACTTTAATTACCAGATTGAAAATACGTTCTTTGATTCTTTTGGATACGATGAATTCAACGCTACCAACATCAATTTAGATGTAGTACTTCATAAAACAAGTACAATGATGGAGGTTGATTTGGAAGCATCAGGAACAGTGAATGTTGATTGTGACATAACTAGCGAGCCGTATGATCAAGCTATAAGCGGAGATTTGCATTTGGTAGTTAAGTTTGGTGAAGAGTATAATGATGAGAATGATGAAATATTAATTCTTCCGCATAACGAACACCAATTGAACATTGCGCAATATGTGTATGAAATGCTAGTATTGGCAGTTCCACAAAAAAGAATTCATCCTGGTATTGAAGATGGCACTTTAGAATCTGAAGTGTTAGACAGGTTAAACGAGCTTCAACCAAAAGAGAAAAGATCAGAAAAAGAAGAAAACGATCCCCGTTGGGACGAATTAAAGAAACTATTAACGGATAAATAAGGTTTAAATGGCACATCCTAAGAGAAAAATTTCCAAAACAAGGAGAGACAAAAGAAGAACACATTATAAGGCAGTAGCTCCTACTTTGGCTACAGATTCTACAACTGGCGAGACTCACCTATTTCATAGAGCTCACTGGCACGAAGGAAAATTACATTATAGAGGTCAAGTTTTGGTTGACAAAACCGAAGAAGCAGAAGCTTAAGACCCTTTTATATTATACTAAACTCCCACTTCATTTGAAGGAGGGAGTTTTTTTTAGCCCAATTTGTTTTTTACCACCTTGTTATTCAGATAATTCAAGGGCTTAAATGGATATGGCTATTAATTGCAATTTTTCAAAAACCCGATAACTTTACCCAAAAAGTCGTTGAAAATCACTAATTTTCATGACTTTTGACAGGTTTTTTAAGTTTTTTACAAGAAAGCAAATAAAGTATGACCAAAATTACAGCAGCTATTACCGCGGTAGGAGGCTATGTTCCCCAGTTTGTAATGACCAACAAAATGCTCGAGGACTTGGTTGATACCAATGACGAATGGATCACCAGCAGAACGGGCATTAAAGAAAGAAGGGTACTAAAGAAGGAAGAGGGAGAAGGTACGTCGTATTTGGCCATTAAAGCGGCACAAGACCTCATGGAGAAGAAGGGGCTAGATGCCTCAGAAATAGACCTTGTTATAGTTGCTACGGCAACACCCGATAGTATGGTAGCTTCTACAGCTGCTTTTGTTGCTTCAGAAATTGGAGCCGTTAATGCTTTTGCCTACGATTTATTAGCCGCATGTTCAAGTTTTCTTTTTGGCATGTCAACAGTTGCCGGTCATATCGAAACCGGTAGATATAAAAAAGTATTACTTATAGGGGCAGATAAAATGTCATCTATTATTGATTATACCGACCGTACCACATGTATTATTTTTGGAGATGGTGCCGGGGCCGTGCTTTTTGAGCCAAATACAGAAGGTCTTGGTCTACAAGATGAGTATTTGAGAGCAGACGGTAGCGGAAGACAATTTTTGGGCATGGAAGGTGGCGGATCATTAATGCCGGCTACTATAGAAAGCGTGACCAATAAAAAACACTACATTTTTCAAGAAGGAAAAACAGTGTTTAAATTTGCGGTATCTAATATGGCAGATGTAGCAGCGAAAATCATGGATAGAAATGATCTTACTGAAGAGGATGTAGACTGGCTAGTGCCGCATCAAGCGAATAAACGTATAATTGATGCCACTGCTAAAAGAATGGGTGTAGGCGAATCAAAAGTGTTGATGAATATTCAACGTTACGGTAATACCACTTCAGCAACCTTACCATTATTATTATTCGATTACGAAAAACAGCTTAAAAAAGGAGATAATCTTGTATTTGCAGCCTTCGGTGGCGGCTTTACATGGGGTTCTATCTACTTGAAATGGGCTTATTAACAAACAACAACTACCAATTATAACTTAGAAAATATGGATATTAAAGAAATTCAAAGCCTTATCAAGTTTGTTGCCAAATCTGGCGCTAGCGAGGTAAAACTGGAAACGGATGATATTAAGATCACCATTCGTACCGGAAGCTTATCAGCTAATTCTGAGCCAACTTATGTGCATACGATGCCTATGGCTCAACAAGCTATGTCAGCTGCAGCTCCTGCACCAGTAGAAGTTCCTGCAGCAGCCGGAGCTACAGAAGCTGAAAAGCAAAAAGCTGAAGATGATAAATACATCACTATAAAATCTCCGATTATTGGTACTTTTTATAGAAAGCCTTCTCCTGACAAACCAGTTTTTGTTGAGGTAGGACAAACTATTGGTACTGGAGATGTACTATGTGTTATTGAGGCAATGAAATTGTTCAACGACATAGAATCTGAAGTTTCTGGTACTATCGTTAAGATATTGGTAGATGATTCTTCACCAGTAGAGTTTGATCAACCATTATTCTTGGTAGATCCGTCTTAACTAAATTTTGAGTAGTTATTGTTAGATGCCGTTGCTAAACGATGTTTAAGAATGTTATGGAATCAAGAACTTAAAATTTAAAAGATGTTTAAAAAAATACTGATTGCCAATAGGGGAGAAATCGCTTTGCGTGTTATTCGTACCTGTAAAGAAATGGGTATTAAAACGGTAGCTGTATATAGTAAGGCAGACGAAGAAAGTTTACATGTGCGTTTTGCAGATGAAGCTGTATGTATTGGTCCTGCTGCTAGTAGCGAATCCTATTTAAAGATCCCTAACATAATTGCGGCTGCAGAGATTACAAATGCAGATGCTATTCACCCAGGATATGGTTTTCTTTCAGAAAACTCAAAGTTCTCACGTATATGTGCAGAGCATGAAATAAAATTTATTGGTGCTTCTGGTGACCAAATAGACAAAATGGGAGATAAGGCTACGGCCAAAGAAACCATGAAAGAAGCTGGTGTACCATGTGTACCTGGTTCAGAAGGTCTTTTGAAAGATGTTGCAGATGCCAAGAAAATAGCCAAGAAAATGGGCTACCCTGTAATGATTAAAGCTACTGCCGGTGGTGGTGGTAAGGGTATGCGCGCTGTGTTCTCTGAAGACAAAATGGAAGAGCTTTTTGATAGTGCCGTTAACGAAGCAACTGCTGCTTTTGGTAATGGTGGTATGTATATGGAAAAGTTGATCGAAGAACCAAGACATATTGAAATTCAAATTGTAGGTGATCAATTCGGTAAGGCGTGTCACCTATCAGAAAGAGATTGCTCTATTCAACGTCGTCACCAAAAGTTGACAGAGGAGACTCCGTCACCTTTCATGACAGATAAGTTAAGAGAAGCAATGGGTGAAGCTGCTGTGAAGGCTGCGGAATTCATAAAATATGAAGGCGCCGGTACTATAGAATTTTTGGTAGATAAGCACCGTAAGTTCTATTTTATGGAAATGAATACGCGTATTCAAGTTGAGCACCCAATTACAGAGCAGGTTATTGATTACGATTTAATTCGTGAGCAAATACTTGTAGCTGCAGGTGTGCCAATTTCAGGTAAAAACTATCTTCCAAAACTACATTCTATCGAGTGTAGAATTAATGCGGAAGACCCATATAACAATTTTAGACCATCGCCAGGTAAGATTACAACCTTACATACACCAGGTGGTCATGGGGTAAGAATGGATACGCACGTATATAGTGGGTATAGTATTCCTCCAAATTACGATTCAATGATTGCTAAGTTGATTACTACTGCCCAAACTAGGGAAGAGGCAATCAATAAAATGAAGCGTGCTTTAGATGAGTTTGTAATTGAAGGAATAAAGACGACTATTCCGTTTCACAGGCAATTAATGGATCATCCAGATTATTTGGCCGGTAATTATACGACAGCCTTTATGGATAGTTGGAAAATGAATCCACCTAAAGAAGATTAATCAAAAAAACTCTAACAGCAATGTTGGAGTTTTTTTTATTCTTTTTTTAGATTGATTTTTTTATCTTCTATCGCAATCAAAATGCTACTATGAATTTAAGCTTCTGGGAACGTACATCGTGGTTTTCGAATATCGATTTTACAATTATTGGTAGTGGTATTGTAGGCTTAAATTGTGCATTAGAATTAAGACGGATGCATCCGAAGGCACGTATTCTTATTTTGGAAAAAGGGAAACTTCCGCAAGGTGCGAGTACTAAAAATGCCGGATTTGCCTGTTTTGGCAGTATTTCAGAAATTTTATCCGACTTAAAAACACACTCAGAACAAGAGGTAATTAACTTAGTGCAAGAAAGATATGATGGTATACATTCTTTGCGAAATCTTTTAGGTGATGCAACAATAGGGTATCAGAATAATGGTGGGCACGAGTTATTTTTAAGCAAAGATTTAGAGTTGTACGAGCGTTGTCTGACGGAATTAAGGTCGGTAAATGAACTACTACAACCCATTTTTAAAGAGGATGCCTTTAAGATTACATCAGATAGTTTCAATTTCAAAGGAATCAATAGCAACTATATATCTCAGGTTTTTGAAGGGCAAATTGATACCGGTAAGATGATGACATCTTTAGTGCAATTAGCACAGCAAAAAGGCATCACAATTGTAAATTCAACCGAAGTACATTCTTTTGAAGATGCAGGTGCAAAAGTAATAGTCAGAACAGATGACCTAGAATTTATAACCAAGAAATTACTAATAGCCACCAATGGTTTTGCTGCTCAATTATTATCTGAGAATGTTAAACCGGCACGAGCACAAGTGTTGATTACAAAGCCAATTAAAGATTTACATATAAAAGGTACTTTTCATTTAGAAGAGGGCTACTACTATTTCAGAAATATTGATAATCGTATTTTGTTGGGTGGTGGGCGTAATTTGGATTTTAAAACAGAAGAAACTACTGAATTTGCTAATACTGTCTTGATTGAAAACAAACTAAAGCAACTATTAAATACAGTCATATTACCAAATACCGTTTTCGAAATTGATTACAGCTGGAGTGGTATAATGGGTGTTGGTCAACAAAAGAAACCAATAGTAAAACAAGTAACCAACAATGTTGCATGTGGTGTCCGCTTAGGTGGTATGGGTATTGCAATCGGTAGTTCAATAGGTAAAAAGTTAGCTTATTTGTTCGGTTGAGTTATTTTTTATTTAGCCTGTTTTTTTAAAACTTATTCAAAAGGTAGGTATACTCTTATATTTATTTATAAATTGTATGTCCCCTCTGATTATCTATTACCCAAAAATGCACCTATCAGTTTATCTAGAACAGTAGACTTATAAGATGGTTTGTAATAGCATTATACTATATGAAAACATTTTTAAAAAGAAATACTTCAGCTGTGCTAACAGTTGTGATGACAGCATTTTGCCTTACTAGTTGTGCATTGTCGAAAACTGACTACCAACGAGAATATGCAAAAGTCTGGAAAGAACATATTAAGAGCGAGGCTTGGAAACAATCGCTGATTGCTGATAACTCATATAACCTAGATAACTTATATGCTAGTACAGATGCTGAAGTGCCATTAGCTGATGATGATAACATGGAATCTAGATTCCATTCTAAATATGAATCTTTAGTATCTAGAGCTTATTTTAAAATTATTACGGAAGCAGAAAAAGCAGATGCACAAATTACGGCCGATTATAAGTTGCTAAACGAAAACGAGTCAGCGGTAAAAGTTGATAAGAAGAGAGTTCAAGCAATAACAAAACGATATGAAGCTCATAAATCAATGCTAGACGGACTTAAATCGTGGAATATTTTTAGTGATGATCGGTCTGGTGATTTGGACTATTTTAAAGCTGAAAATGAAATAGAAATTCAAAACATGATAAGTGGTGGTGAAAGTGATAATCAAATCGTAAATTACTTGATTTATAAACTAGCAGATCTGTATCACATTGAAGGAAATTGAATCACTTGATATTTTAAAAAAAGACGCTTACGACTTTTGTGTACTTTTTGTAAACGACAGGTTGACAAGAATACAGAATCAAATTAAAGAATTGGAGTCGGCATTAACCTCAGAGACTAAGAGTAGTGCTGGTGACAAGCATGAGACTGGTCGTGCCATGATACAATTAGAGCGAGAAAAATTAGGTCAGCAATTAGCTGAACTAGAAAAAACACAACAACTACTTTCAAAAGTGCCAAAAGACAGAAACGCCCCAACCGTAGGTTTGGGTAGTTTGGTCATCACAGATGCCTTTATGTATTATATAGCCATATCGGCAGGAGAATTTAAAAGTAAATCTAAGTCTATCTATTGTATTTCTGCCGCAACACCTATCGGCAAACTAGTATTTGGTAAAGCTGTCGGCGATGTTTTTAGTTTTAATGGTAAGGAGTTGGCTATTGTTGGTGTTCTATAACTGCAATTAGTATTATGAAAAAAGTTTTTGTTCTATATATCGCCATTGCTTTATTTTATTCTTGCAAGCAGGAGGAAAAAGAAGAGTTTAGAAATATAATTTTAGGTGATACAATATGTACACCAAGTGGGTTAAAATATATTTTTTTAAAAGAGGGCAACGGAAGACCAATTCATTTGAAATCTAAAGTGGAAGCATATATGGATTTGTATATAAATGAATCTGATTCTATTTATTGGTCAACATCCACAGAAGAAGATTCTATTTTTAGATTCATTCATGGAGTAACTTTTATGATTAAAGGATTTGAAGAGCTTAATAATTATTTGATTGAAGGAGATGAAGTGACTGCTATTTTACCAGATTCAATTGCCTATGGTAGGGAAGGTGGTAATGGAATGCCAGCTGCTGCTACCTTGATTTATAATCCTCTAATCATAAAAAAAGTTTCAAAACCTAAAAGATTAATAAGTGATACACTTCAAATCATTATTACAAAAGAAGGTTCTCAAGCTGCAATTGACTTTTATAGTAAAACAATTAATAGTGATTTAAAAGAAGAGTTTCATACGGATACGGAACTAATATTCAATTTGCTTGACTCGCTAATGGTCAAAGAATTTTATCAAGAAACTGAAAAATTGTCACAGTATTTTGAAAAAACAAACAATAATGATTTTGAGTTACAAACCTTTGCTTATTATGAAATGCTTGGATTAGAAGAGCAAGGTAAAGTTAATGATGCTATGCTAATTGTAGATGAGCAACTTAATAGAGAATCTCATTGGGAATGGTGGAATGATAAAAAAACGAACTAGTACAGAAGTTAGATTCCTTACAGGCAAAATAATTACTAAGTTCAATCAAAAGATTAAACCAAAATTTTTAAAAAGGATTTGGCTAAATTAGTACTAATTACGATTCAGCTAAACCTTACCACCACCAATCATGGAAATATTCTATTTACTAATCGCGGTCATTGCCATAATTATAATGACGACAAAGCTTAAGATCCATGCTTTTTTGGCATTGTTCATCATTTCAATTTTATATGGCATTTTTGCTGGCATGCCTTATGCTGAAATCATTGTTTCTATCAATGAAGGTTTTGGTGGTACACTTGGTAAAATAGGGTTGATTATAGTGCTTGGGGTTATTATCGGTGCATTTTTAGAACATACAGGTGGTGCATTTGCAATCGCAGAAAAAGTACTGGGTTTAATAGGTAGAAAACGAGTGCCAACGGCAATGGGAATCATCGGTTATATTGTTTCTATTCCCGTATTTGCAGATAGTGGTTTTATGCTGCTGCATCCTTTAAATAAAAGTCTTTCCAAAAAAGCGAAAATATCAATTGCTGGTCCGGCAATAGCATTAGGTTTGGGCTTAATGGCATCGCACACGATGGTGCCGCCAACTCCTGGTCCTATAGCTGCAGCAGGTATTCTTGGGGCAGATTTAGGTCTTGTAATTGCTTTTGGGTTTCCCACGAGTATAGTGGCTTTAGTAGTCGGTATTATATTCGCAAAAAAGTATGCTTCTAAAACCATGATAGAACCTGATGTTGAAGATGCATTAGAGGCAGAACAAGAAATTAAAGATTCGCCCAGTGCTTTGAAAGCATCTATACCAATACTGGTTCCTATTTTTCTAATTGTCTTGAAGTCCGTTTTAAACTCCATGGATATCGGACAAGAAAACGGACTATTAGATTTTATCAATTTTGTGGGTGAACCTGTCATATCATTATTGATAGGCGTATTCTTATGTCTGCTCTTGCCTAAAAAATTAAATTACGACATGCTTTCTTCTTCGGGTTGGGTAGGCAAGGCAATTAAAGATGCGGCTTCTATACTATTGATAACTGGTGCTGGTGGCATTTTTGGTAAAATATTACAGAACTCAGGTATTGCCGATATACTAGGGCAAACATTGACTGATTATAATATGGGTATTTTCTTGCCTTTTGTTTTAGCGGCAGCGTTGAAAACCGCACAAGGTTCTTCAACGGTGGCATTGGTAACGACAGCATCTATAATCATGCCGATGATGTCATCACTTGGTTTTGATACTGAAATACAGAAAGCTTTGGTAGTTGTGGTTATTGGTGCGGGTTCTGCAGTTATTTCTCATGCGAACGATAGCTTCTTTTGGGTGGTAACACAAATGAGCGGCATGAACGTAAAAACAGGATATCGTCTTTTCGGCTTAGGTACAGGTGTTCTTGGTCTTACAGGTGCGATAACCGTTTTTGTATTCTATTCCATTTTCGCATAAAACCATATAGCTATTAGTAGTCTGGTTTACCGCGATTCAGCTTTTTAAGTGAAGCAATTTTCTTGCCTTTTAATCTTTTTTCAATAGATGATCTGGTGGGTCTGCTTTTCTTTCTTGCCTTAGGTACTAACAAAGATTTTTCTAAAAATTTCAAGAATCGTTTAATAACCAATTCTTTGTTTTTGTGCTGGCTACGAGATTCATCACATTGTAATATTAGAATTCCTTCTTTACTAAGTTTATTTTCTAATTTTAGTAGCACCCTCTTTTTCTGGCGCTCTGTTAGTCCCGCTGAAGCTTCAATATGAAAAGACAATTCTACTTTAGAAGAAACTTTATTGGCATGCTGACCACCCGGACCACTACTTCTAATGGCTTTGAATTGTAGCTCGGTAATTATTTGTTCTTGGTTCACAACATGTTTTTAAATTAATTAGCAGCAGCTTCTTGTATGCGCTGATTGATAGTTTCAATGGCCACATTCAAAAACAATTCTTTCCCCTTGGGGTATAATTTATCTGCATTGAAGAAGATAGTTTCATTCTCATCGCTTTTACTTTCGGTCAAGTAATGACTACCCATTGGATATGCTTTTTCTACCGTAACATGAAATCCTTGTGAAGGTGAAACTCGAAACTCATGTGCATAAACGATAATTTTTCTTTTGGTATTTGCGTACGTTTTAAGCACATCTATAGAAATCATACTTGCCTCACCGAAAAGTGAAGCGACATACAGATTTTTCGGATTTTTATAAAGCTCCATAGGTCGTGCTCTAGCTATAATGCCTTTATCTCGTAAAACAACGGCACGATCGGCAAAAGGCAAAACATCGTTTACATCGTGGGTTGCGACAATAGTTGTAATAAGATTCTCTTTCAGGTAATTGAAAATATTTCGACGTAAGCTATTTTTGAGAAAGTTGTCGATATGACTAAAGGGTTCGTCTAAAAGTAACACTTGCGGCTTTTGAGCTAGTACTCTTGCTAAAGCGACACGTTGTTGCTGACCGCCGCTTAAGGTTTTCACCTTCTTATCGGCAAACTCGGTCATCTCTATCATTTCTAATAGTTCTTCAGTTCTTGCTTTTAATTCATCAGGATAAAAAACGGATAGGTACTGACTTATATTTTCAGAAACAGTAATGAACGGCATTAAATCAAAATCTTGAGATAGGTACTTCATAAAAGGCGCACCAGGAACCAAATTGTAAGCCGGACCTAAAATTTGTTCGTCTTCCCAGAAAATCTCTCCTTCTTCTAAATCCATCAAACCATACATTAGTTTGAGTAAGGTACTTTTACCGCATCCGCTTTCTCCAATGATAGCCACATGCTCTCCACGTTGAATACGTAAATTAATAGCTTCTAAAACTGGAAGTTTATCATATGAAAATGATAGATTCTCTACTCGTAACATGTTTTTATTCTTAGGAATGCAAAATTGAAAAATCCGTTCCAATTTGAAACGGATTTTTCAATAATTTATTGATTTCAAAAGGCAATTACTCTTTAAAATCTTTCAAAATACTTTTATTAGGTAGCTCTGTGTAGCCCATATTGTAGAGTGTAAAGCCATAAATGTCTGCATATTGCTCTATAGTTTTACTTACCGGCGTACCTGCACCATGACCAGCATTTGTTTCAATTCGTATTAATGTTGGGTTTGTGCCTTCTTGTTTTTCTTGAAGTTCTGCGGCAAATTTAAAACTATGTGCCGGTACTACTCTATCATCATGATCACCGGTGGTGACCAAAGTAGCAGGATAAGCTGTACCTGCTTTTACATTATGCACTGGCGAATATCCTTTCAAGTACTTAAACATTTTATCATCGTCTTCTGCAGTACCGTAATCATAAGCCCATCCGGCGCCAGCCGTAAATGTATGATAGCGCAACATATCCATAACCCCAACTGCAGGCAATGCTACTTGCATTAAATCTGGTCTTTGTGTCATTGTGGCGCCAACTAGCAATCCGCCATTAGAACCTCCGCGAATAGCTAAGTATTCTTTTGATGTGTATTTATTATCTACTAAATATTCTGCAGCAGCAATAAAGTCATCGAATACATTTTGCTTTTTAGTTTTTATACCCGCATCATGCCATTTTTTACCATATTCGCCACCACCACGAAGATTGGGAACAGCATAAATTCCGCCTTGTTCCATCCAAACGGCATTACCGATACTGAATGAAGGAGTTAAACTCACATTGAATCCGCCATAGGCGTAAAGAATTGTTGGATTTTTACCATTCAACTCCGTGCCCTTTTTATAAGTAATGATCATAGGCACCTTAGTACCATCTTTGGAGGCATAGAAAACTTGCTCAGAAGTATAATCTTCAGGATTGAAATCTATGTCTGGTTTCCAGTACAATTCATATTCACCGTTTTCAACATTGTATTTGTAGGTAGAGCCGGGTGTGTTGTAATTGGTAAAAGAGAAGTAAAATTCTTTATCTTCTTTTTTGCCACCAAAACCACTAGCAGTACCTAAACCAGGTAAGTTTACTTCACGTATAAGTTTGCCATTATAATCGTACTGAAAAATCTTAGAGACAGCATCTACCATATAATCTGCAAAGAAGTATCCACCACCAAAATCAGCACTTAGAACATTTTCCGTTTCAGGGATAAAATCAACCCAATTTTTAGCTTCAGGGTTTTTGGCATCTACTGTAACTATTTTCTTGTTCGGTGCATTTCTGTTTGTTTCTATGTAAAGTTTAGAGCCGACATTGTCAATTACATAGTTGTCAGAGTCAGTATCTTCGACCATAGGAATAAGTAAACCGTTAGGGTCTTCTAAATCTTTTATAAATAGTTTATTACCAGAAGTGGAAACAGAGGCGCTAATTAATAAGTACTTATTATCTTCAGTAACATAAGCACCAATATACCTATGCTTTTCAGATGGTGTACCACCAAATATGAGTTTATCATCTTTTTGAGAAGTACCCAATTTATGATAGTATACTTTGTGCTGATCGGTTTTAGCCGATAGCTCACTACCTTTTGGTTTGTCATAACTAGAATAGTAAAAACCTTCTTTACCTTTCCAAGAGAGTCCGCTGAATTTAATATCAATCAAAGTATCTTCAACGATCTCTTTGGTTTCGGCATTTAAAATAATTGCTTTTCGCCAATCGCTACCACCTTCAGAAATTTGATAGGCCGCTAATGAACCATCTTTAGTAAAACTCAAACCCGCCAAAGATGTAGTACCATCTTCAGAAAATGTATTTGGATCTAAAAATACTTTTGGCTCCTCATCACCTTTGGCTCTATATATCACATATTGGTTCTGTAATCCATCATTTTTATAGAAATAGGTATAGTCGCCTTTTTTAAACGGTGAACCTAGTTTTTCGTAGTTCCACAATTTTTCCAGCCTATTCTTTAAGTCGGTTCTGAAAGGAATATGTTCTAAATAACCGAATGTAGTTTTGTTCTGTTCTTTAACCCAAGCTTCGGTTTCTGGGCTTCTATCATCTTCTAACCAACGATAAGGGTCTTTAACTTCGGTTCCAAAATAAGTATCTACAGTATCAACTTTTGCGGTAACAGGATAATTCACAATAATGGGTTCAGGTTTAGATTCGTTTTTACAAGAAGAAATGAGCGCTAAGACAAGTAGCGTAGGTATTACTTTTTTAATTAGTAGTTCAGTTTGTACTAAAATACCATAAAAAAACCTTCAAAACAGTGAAGTTTTGAAGGTTTTAACGTTGTAAAGGGTATAAATTAAACTAAGCCTTTTTCTACTAGGTATTCTGAGATTTGAACAGCGTTTGTTGCTGCACCTTTTCTAAGGTTATCGGCAACAATCCACATATTCAATGTATTTCTTTGCGTTTCATCTCTACGTATACGACCAACAAAAACCTCATCTTTATCATGAGCGTATATTGGCATTGGGTAGGTATTGGTGTCTGGATTATCTTGAACGGTAACACCAGGCATTTCATTTAACAAACGACGAACTTCGTTAAGTTCAAAGTCATTTTCGAACTCTACGTTTACAGATTCTGAATGTCCGCCAGCTGTAGGTATTCTAACTGCTGTTGCGCTAATTGAGAAAGTGCGGTCATCTAAAATTTTCTGTGGTTCACGCGCCAATTTCATTTCTTCTTTTGTGTATCCGTTTTCCATGAAAACATCGCAATGCGGTAATGCATTTCTGCCGATTGGGTAAGGATACGCCATTTCGCCTTGCACACCTGCAATTTCATTTTCTAGTTGCTTAACTGCTTTTACCCCAGTACCAGAAACCGACTGATAGGTAGAAACAATAACACGCTTCATTTTATATTTTTTGTGTAATGGGTATAGTGCCATTACTAACTGAATAGTAGAGCAATTTGGGTTTGCTATAATTTTATCTTCAGCGGTAAGTTCGTGAGCATTAATCTCAGGCACAACCAATTTTTTGGTTGGATCCATTCTCCAAGCAGAAGAGTTATCTACTACGGTAGTACCCACTTCTGCAAATTTTGGAGCCCATTCTAAAGAGGTGTCACCACCTGCAGAGAATATGGCAATATTAGGTCTTGCGGCTACAGCATCTGCTAAACCTATAACCGTATGCTCTTTACCTTTAAAGGTCATCTTTTTACCAACAGAACGTTCAGAGGCAACTAATAATAATTCCGTTAACGGAAAATTACGTTCAGCCAATACTTTCAACATTACATCGCCAACCATACCTGTGGCACCAATTACAGCTACTTTCATTTGTAAAACAATTATATTAAGCGGCAAAAATAGGTAATACTGGTACTTGCGCAAGTAAAAAAGAAAAGAATAATCAAAATATAACAAATTGTTTAAAATATAACAATTGTTTATTGAGAGGTAATTTGGAAAGTGTACTAAAAAAAGAACCGTCAACAATGTTAGCGTAACAAAGTTGACGGTTTTAATTAATTTGAGTTGCAGTGCAACGGTTCCCTAAATTTTAGGGTGTGTATTTTAGATTACTTTTTTAAAGCATCTCTTATTTCTGCTAATAACTCTTCTGCAGTTGGTCCTGCTGGAGCAGCTGGAGCTGGAGGAGTTTTAGTTTTGTTGTAAGCTTTAACAATGATAAACATTACAAATCCAACAATTAATAAGTTGACAATTGTATTGATCCATGCACCCCAACGAATAGCATTTTCTGGTTTAGCAATTGCGCCATCTGCACCAACAACTGCTTCATCTAAGATTAATTTCAAATCTGCGAAATCAACTCCACCTGCGAAGTGACCTACGATTGGCATGATGATATCAGCAACAAATCCGTTTACTACTAATCCTACTGCTCCAGCTAAAATAACTGCTACAGCAAAATCGATGACGTTACCCGTCAAAATAAAATTCTTGAATTCTTTTAACATGTTTACTTAATTTATATTAATGGTTAATTTTAAAAAGTATCGCAATTTACTAAAAAAATCGATTCCTTAATGAAATGTTAACGAATCAATTTATTAAAACTCGTTTTATGCGTTGAGAAAGTCCCGTAAGTATTTCATAAGTGATGGTTTGGGCAGTTTCCGCAAATTCGTTGGCGGACAGGTTTTTTCCAAAAATCTCTACTTCATCCCCTTCTTCACATTCAATGTTGGTGACGTCTACCATTATCATATCCATACAAACATTTCCAATAATAGGGGCTAGTTTTCCATGTATACTTACATATGTTTTTCCATGACCATATTCTCTACCTATACCATCTGCATGACCCAAAGGCAATGTAGCTGTTGTTGTTTTGTGGTCAGATTTGTATTTACGATTATAGCCAACAGATTCACCTTTAGGTATCGTGTGTTTTTGAGAAATAATCGTTTTTAAAGTTATTACAGGTTTTAACGCTGCATCTACTTGTGGTTCGTTACCATAACCATAAAGTCCGATTCCACTTCTTACCATATCATATTGTGCATCTCCGTAATTGATAATACCCGAGGTATTGAGCACATGCTTTAAAGTCTTGGTTTTAAAAAGTGCATCTGCCTGTTGGCAAATAGCATCAAACCGTTCTAATTGAAGGTTGGTAAAGTCGGTTTCGTTAGCATCTTCAGTAGCTGCTAAGTGTGACAACAACGCAATTACCTGAACTGCTTTTTGTTGATCAATAATAGTAGAAATTTCAGGTAAGTCATCCGCAGAAAAACCTAATCTATTAAGACCCGTATTAAATTTTAAGTGAATAGGATAATCTGTTTTGCCCATTTCTTCAGCAGTTGCTATAAAATCAGATAGAATAGCTTTAGAATATATGCTGGGTTCAAGATTGTACTCGATGAGCGTTTTAAAATGAATTTTCTGTGGGTGAAGCACTAAAATAGGAGCGGTAATACCACCTTCTCTAAGCGTTATGCCTTCATTTACATAAGCAACGGCAAAATAATCAACACCTAAATTTTGAAGGTTTGTGGCAATAGCAACAGAATCACTGCCATAAGCATAAGCTTTTACTACCGCCATAAATTTGGTTTCGGGCTTTATTTTAGAGCGTAAAAAAGTGTAGTTATGACCAAGTGCTTTTAGGTCAATTTCTAAAACGGTTTCCTCTGCCTTAGCCATTTTCATTCTTTTTGATGGTATCTATTTCCTCAGATTTTACATCCATCGTTTTCACCTTTTCTTTAAGCATAGCTTTGTAATATGCGCCTCTACTTAAAGGTTCATATTCATTTACTTCGCCCAACATGACCAATTTATCGTTATTAGATTTTCTAAAACTATAATTTGCCAAGTTGCCCGTACGTGTGCAAATGGCGTGTACTTTGGTAACATATTCTGCGGTAGCCATAAGAGCAGGCATGGGTCCGAATGGTTTTCCTTTAAAGTCCATGTCTAGTCCGGCAACAATAACTCTAACCCCTTTATTTGCTAGGTCATTGCAAACAGTGACTATTTCATCATCAAAAAATTGGGCTTCATCAATACCGATAACATCGCAAGTATCTGCTAGAATACGAATATTGGCAGCTGCGGGTACCGGAGTAGAACGAATTTCATTGGCATCATGAGATACCACCATTTCATCATCATAACGGGTATCTACCATAGGTTTAAAGATTTCAACCTTTAATTTGGCAAACTGCGCTCTTTTAAGTCTACGAATCAATTCTTCTGTCTTTCCAGAAAACATCGACCCGGCAATGACTTCTATCCAGCCGAATTGTTCTTTATGATTAACTGTGTTTTCAAGAAACATTTTGTAATTTTAGACGAAAATAATGGGTTTTTCGTTTATTCTTTAAAGATGATAAAGGTATTTAAAAAACCCACTATTTAGGTCTTTACCATAAAATTTGTGAGATGAAAAATAAGTTGAAACTAGAATTGAGAAAGTTATCTACAGAAATTTTGACTGCTGATAATTTAGATGATGTAACAAATTTGTATGAGGTTTCTAAAAACCTATATGAGAAACTTGCTGTGCTTAAGTTTATTGAGGTAGAACTCAATGATATGGAAGTTGATGTTTCTAAAAATGCTATTGCGGCAAAATTTGAAGAAATGGCAAATGCGGTATTAAAGGGAAATACAGGAGTGCCAGAGAGTAATCCACATGATGAGGATATCGTTAAGCACCCAGGCATGGAAACCATAAAAGGATTTATTTCTGAAATGCCAGATAATTATCAATTAGAAGATGTTTTGGCAGAATTTATGTCAAAACCTAATCTAATGAAAAATGACATGGAGCTTTTTACACCGTCTAAAGAAGACCTAAAGCAACCAGATGCTACACCAAAATCATTAAATGACCGTTTGGCAAAAAGTAATGTAAAAGTAGATTTGAACGATCGTTTAGCATTTGTAAAACATTTGTTTAATAATAGTACGGAAGATTATAACCGTGTGCTATCTCAGTTAAATACTATTGATACAGAAGAGCGTTCAATATCTTTTATAAAAAATATGGTAAAACCAGATTATAATAACTGGGCTGGTAAAGAACCATACGAAGAGCGTTTTATAGAATTGGTATCGCGTAGATTCTCTTAGTTAATACAATATATGTATCAGCAACCCAGCACCTGTGTTGGGTTTTTTACACGATAATAGAGATTTAAAAGCTCTTACATTTGCGCCGAAATCTAAATTAAATTTTCAATTCAATTCTTCGAGGGCATGCCTTGAGGTTTTTCACTTTAAAATACATGGGAAAGCTTTATTTAGTGCCTACACCTATCGGGAATCTAGAGGACATGACCTTAAGGGCGATTCGTATTCTTAAAGAAGTAGATTTAATACTTGCGGAAGACACACGTACCAGCGGAAAATTATTACATCATTTTGAGATTGGTACGCAGATGAAAAGTCATCATATGCACAACGAGCATAATATGGTCGACTATCTAGTAGGTAAGCTAAAAGGAGGTGAGAATATTGCACTAATTTCAGATGCAGGAACCCCGGCAATTTCTGACCCAGGCTTTCTTTTGACAAGAGCCTGTGTTGAAGCAGGTGTTGAAGTTGAATGCTTACCAGGTGCAACGGCTTTTGTACCAGCTTTGGTCAATAGCGGTTTACCAAATGATAAGTTTGTTTTTGAGGGTTTTTTACCCGTAAAAAAAGGAAGACAGACAAGGTTAAAATTATTAGCAGAAGAACCACGTACCATTATTTTTTATGAATCTCCGCATAAGCTGTTAAAGACATTAGCGCATTTTGTGGAATATTTCGGAGCAGAAAGACCTGTTTCCGTTTCTAGAGAGTTGACCAAACTGTACGAGGAAACAGTTCGTGGTACTGCCGAAGAAGTTCTAAAGCATTTTACCGAAAAACCTCCAAAAGGAGAAATTGTTATTATTGTTGGAGGGAATAAGTAGAGACCAATAAAATTTTAAAGATTTAAGTGTTAATTCTAATAAAGAGTTAAGAAAATTTCAAAATCAGAATTATCTTCGTGACGATTAATGAAAAAAATTCTCACGTACACCTTTATCTTGTTATACCTCACTGCGATGGTAAAGCCGGTATTGCCTGTATTAGAATATGTAATTAATCAAGATTATATAGCTGAGGTTTTATGTATTAATAAAGATAAGCCAATGCTAAATTGCGATGGTAAATGCTACCTCTCGCAATTGATTAAAAAGCAGCAGCAAGATGACCATCAAGATATACCTTCTGCTGATCTTCGGGAATACCCAATTGGTTTTGTAAGTATTCTTGATTGTAATTTTCAAAGTACAATTGTTGAAACAAAAGTGGTTTCAATGCATCCTAACTTAAACGAGCAGCAGTATATATCAGCTGTATTTCATCCGCCTAACTTCTTATCTTAAAATACAACACAGTATACATATGCCTTTTTTAAAAAGGTGCATACTGTTGTATACCCAAATCACGACACATATCCTGTAGTCGTATACACAATCAATTATTTTAAAATCAAGCCTAATGCATTGTCATTAGGTAAAACCATTACGTAAACAAAGATGTAATGAGCCATTATATTTTGGGTTCTACTCAGAATAAATAAGGGTGAATTACATCTGGATAATAATAAAATTAACAGATGAAATTTATAAACAGACTTTTTATTGGAACCCTTATTTTAAGTGTATTCGCTAGCTGTAGCGGTGATGATGATACAACAGATGAACTAATGGGTGAGAATAGTATAACTCTAGAGTTCGACAACAGTGTTGGTTCAGATGATTTGTTACTGGCAACCTCAAGTTACACCAATTCTCAAAACGAAACATTGACCATTACAAGACTAAATTACATTGTTAGTAATTTTAGATTAACTAATGATGAAGGTGAAGTGTTTACCTATGAAAAAGACGATAGTTATTTTGTAACTAGTGAAGAAACGGGTAGTACAGAAGTCGTGTTAGAGAATATACCAGCAGGTAATTATGTGTCTATAACTTTTGGCATAGGCGTAGACCAAGAAAAATACCTTCAAGGAGCGGAGGGTCAAGGAGATTTTTTGACTGTAGCCGAAGAAACCAATATGATGTGGTCATGGCAAGCGGGTTATAAGTTTCTAAATTTTGAAGGGACTTTCACATCGGAAACTATTACTGAGGCAACAGATTTTAAAGTACATATGGGTAGTCACGGTTCTAGTTTGGACAACTACAAAGAAGTTACTTTGAGTTTGGGGACAGATGCTTTGGTAAGCGATGAAATGTCGCCTATTATACATCTGGTAGCGGATGCCAATGCCATTTTAGACGGAGAAAACAAACTATCATTAACCGAGCAATCGGTAATTATGGTAAGCGAAGAAAAGTCGCCACAAGTTGCTTTGAATACTGCAAGCATGTTTACGGTAGACCATGTTCATAACGGCACAGGAGATTCACACTAAATATTTTCGGGTCGCTCTTAATAGGGCGGCCCTAATTTTAAAACGATAACAGATGAAATATCTATTTTGGGTATTACTGTCCGTGTTTTTGGTGTCTTGCAGTGATGATGATTATGTGGCTATTGAGAACACGCTTTTAACGGTAGAAGTTCCAGAGAATTTTCCTGAATTGGCTTATGATATTGAGGCTAATCCGCCAACACAATTAGGATTTGAGCTGGGTAAGAAATTATTCTATGATGGTAAACTATCTTCAAGTGGGTTTATATCATGTGGCTTTTGTCATGAACAAAGTTCTGCTTTCACTCACCACGGACATCAATTTAGTCACGGTGTAAATGATTTGGAGGGTACAAGAAATACGCCCACCATATCTAATATGGCATTCTTTAATGAATTCGCTTGGGATGGTGCTACGTCTCACTTAGACCTCTTTCCAATAATTCCTATCACTAATGAAGTGGAGATGGGTGAAACCATGACAGGGGTTATCAATAAACTGATAGCAGATGCCGAGTATCAAAAAGAATTTGAAATGGCTTTTGAGGAAGGTGGTGTAAATGCCGAGAACTTTCTAAAAGCGATATCACAGTTTATGGTCATGATGATTTCTTCTAATTCTAAGTATGATAAATATGTACGGAATGAAGAAGGAGGAGAATTGACTGAGCAAGAAGCATATGGTCTAGAAGTGTTTCAACAGAAGTGCGCTACATGTCACGCAACAGATTTATTTACCGATGGCAGTTTTAGAAACAATGGCTTGCCACCTAATCCACAATTAAATGATATTGGCAGAGCCGAGGTGAGTGGTAGCGATAGTGACGATTATAAATTTAAAGTGCCAAGTTTAAGAAACGTATCACTGACCGCGCCTTACATGCATGATGGTAGGTTTGGAAGTCTAGAATCGGTATTGAATTTTTATACCAGCGGCATGGTTGAATCGGAAACAATTGATGATTCTCTACGCACCGATGACGGACTAGAAATACAATTAAATGATACGGAAAAAGAGGGATTGTTAGCCTTTTTTGAAATTTTGACGGATGATACTTTTATAAATGACGAACGATTTTAAGAATATTAAAAAATGAAAAAAATAATAGTAATTATAATTATGCTTGGCGGATTTTTTACTGTCCAAGCAAATGATTTACCAGAAGGAACAACCGAGTGTATCTGGAAAAATACCGCATATGAATATTTCTGCGATACCTGTGGGTGTGGTGGCAATGGAGGAAGTATGGGTTTTGGAACCGGATTGAATAATAACTTTGTAGGGCTTAGATATATTGGTCAGAAGTACCGTTCTCGCGATGGTATTTTTGATAATTCGCCATGGATAAATGAGAATTTCAATACCGTACAGGCGTGGGGAAAATTCCCGATTGGAGACCTTTTTTTGGTAAATGCCATACTCCCTTATCATTCACACAATAGAACATTTGCAGATAATACAGAGCAGACTATAAATGGTATTGGTGATGCTACGGTTTTAGCATATTACAATGTACTGAAGCAAACTGCCGATAGTATAATTTCAATAAAACCAGAACATGCTTTGCAAATTGGCGGAGGTATAAAATTACCGACAGGAACTTTTAATGCAGCCAATAATGAAGGCAGTGTTAACCCTGGTTTTCAGTTAGGAACGGGAAGTTGGGATTATATTTTAGCCGCAAATTACGGTATTACACATAGAAATTGGGGTTTTGCTGCCCTATTGAACTACACGATAAAAACGGAGAACAGTAAAAATTATTTGTTCGGAAATCAGTGGAATGCAACATTGAATACCTATAAGACCTATTACCTGTCTCCATCGGTTTCCCTAACCCCACAAGCAGGTTTAGGAGCAGAGTTCTTCTCCGAAAATAAAGAGTTTGATTTTGTTGTTCCTGACACAGGTGGCGATGTGTATTTTGCTAGATTTGGGTTAGAGGCGAACTACAACAGATATGCATTGGGCATTTCAAGTATGTTACCAATATCTCAAAATTTGAATGAAGGTAAAGTAGAGGTAAAAAATAGAGTTTCATTATATTTGAATATCAATATTTAATTTGATGACTATTTTAAAATCTAAATAACTAACCATGACCTTAGAAGAATTCAAGAAAAAATTAGCTGCTAGTCCAAAAGAGATTCTCTTTTCAGAGACTATGGTGGTTATAGATTCTAAGTATGCATTTACGCCAACCGCTTATACCAATGGTAAAGTTAGAAATGAGGTTGGTCAGAATTCCGGGTCTTGTAAATTATTCTCTTTTGCGATAAAAGAAGGACTTTCAAAAGAGGAAACCTTGGCCTGTTTTGGTCAATATTATTTTGATGAGGTATTACTAGACCTTAAAGGAAGCTCTCATCAAAATATTAGAAACTTTATGGAAACAGGTTTTGAAGGATTGTCTTTTGATAGTGAAGCATTGAAGTTGCTTTAGAGGTAATCTGACTAATCATAATTAGAAGGTGATCGGATACTATTTATTTAAATAATCAATTTAATAGAAAGATAACGTGCAAGAATTATTAGCTGAAATAAGAGGTTGCGAGGTTTGTAAGGCACATTTGCCTTTAGAACCAAGACCAATTGTTGCGGGTACTAATAATTCGAAAATTATATTGGTAAGTCAGGCGCCGGGTAGAAAAGCACATGTAGAAAATAAAGCTTGGGATGACCCAAGTGGTAAAAAGCTTAGAGAGTGGCTTGGTGTAAACGAAGAGGTATTCTATAACCCTGATAATTTTGCAGTACTGCCCATGGGCTTTTGTTATCCGGGAAAGGGAAAAACTGGCGATTTACCTCCCAGAAAAGAATGTGCTCCCTTGTGGCATTCTCAGGTATGGGACCAATTCAAAAATGTACAGCTCATTTTACTGATCGGTAAATACTCTCAAGATCAATACTTAGGTAAGCAAGCCAAAAAGAACCTGACCGAGAATGTATTGCACTATAAAGAATACCTGCCAAAGTTTTTTCTCTTACCACATCCATCACCAGTAAATCATTTTTGGAGAGGAAAGAATCCATGGTTCGAAGATGAAGTTGTTGGGGAGTTGCAGAAATTAGTGGCTAAGATTTTAGAGTAGGGTTGACTTTGTTGCGATTCCGATAGCTAATTGCTACGAAGGAGGATATTTAATTAGTCTTTTTAATATCACTTCGAGTAAATTTTGGAGGCACGAGAAAATTAGTATCGAGAAGCAATCATGTTCCTAAAGGTTCTCGATACCCTCCTAACCGGCGGGCAGGCATTTTTTAATTCAATGAAAAATTGAATTAAAAACCATTCGAACTGACAATTGAGACAAATGAAAAATTAAGATTTAAAATAAACAGGTAGTCTTGCACTTGTAAAAAATGATTTTTATTTTCCAACAGCCAATACCTGAATCATTAACTCTTTTCATTCGTCTACCTAACATCATCTCACCCTATATTATCGTATTTTTGTACCCTACAAAAACATAAAATTATGAGTACAACAAATCATATTAGCACAAAGTGGTTGGGCAACATGTCCTTTGAAAGTAATAATCCTTCTGGGCACTCTTTACGAATAGATATTGCAAAAGAAGACGGTGGCGATGGTAGTGGTTTAAGACCAAAAGCATTAATGTTGTCTTCATTAGCTGGTTGCTCTGGCTTAGATGTAGCGGCAATGTTCAAGAAGATGAAACTAGAAGTAGATGAGTTTCATATTGAAACAATCGCAAACTTAACAGATGAGCATCCTAAGTTTTATGACAAAGTAGTTATAGAATATCATTTTCATGGCGCAAATTTAGCCGAGAAAAAATTACAAAGAGCGGTTGACCTATCCGTCGAAAAATATTGCGGAGTAATGGAGATGTTCAGACAATTTGCCGAGCTTGATATTAAGACTGTTTTTCATACAAAATAAAACGTCATTGCGATTCCGATAGCAATCGGAAGAAGCAATCTGTTTGTTTGGTACACCTAAGTGAGAGATTGCTTCGTGCCTCGCAAAGACGATAAAGATTTTATTCTGCCAACTGTTATTGAGAACTGCCAACTGAAACTGTAAACTGAACACTGACTAGAATGCGCTGGACAATTAAACCAAAACCGAAACAAGAAGATATTGATTCTTTAGCCGATGCATTAAGTGTCGATGCTTTGGTGGCGCAGCTATTGTTGCAAAGAGGTATTTCTACGTATGAAGAGGCTAAAGATTTCTTTCGTCCGCAGTTAGAAGATTTGCATGATCCTTTCTTAATGAAGGATATGGATATTGCGGTCAGTAGAATTGAGGAAGCCATTGCCAACGGAGAAAACATTTTGGTATATGGTGATTATGATGTCGATGGTACTACGGCCGTAGCTTTAATGTCATCATATCTGTTAAGCTACTATCCTAATGTGGCAACCTATATTCCGGATCGATATGATGAGGGATACGGAGTGTCGTATAAAGGAATCGATTTTGCAGAGGATAATGGGTTTACATTGATCGTTGCGTTGGACTGTGGAGTGAAGGCAATTGACAAAGTAGCGTATGCCAAAGAAAAGGGAATCGATTTTATCATATGTGACCACCATAGGCCTGGTACAAAATTACCAAGTGCAATAGCAGTTTTAGACCCAAAAAGAGAAGATTGTTCATATCCGTATGATGAGTTGTGTGGTTGCGGAGTCGGTTTTAAATTGATTCAGGCATTAGGTTCCCGTAGAGGAGAAACTATTGACGATGTTATCTACTACCTTGATTTAGTGGCAACTGCGATTGGGGCAGATATTGTACCGATAACTGGAGAAAATCGAATACTAGCTTTTTATGGCTTGCAAGTTATCAATCAGCAGCCTAGAATCGGTTTTAAAGCTATTATTGATCAAATCAATAAAAAAGAACTTACCATTACCGACGTAGTTTTCATTATTGCACCTAGAATTAATGCAGCCGGTAGAATGAAACATGGTCAATATGCAGTAAACTTAATGACGGAAACCAATATGAATCAAGCCATACAATTCGCTTCTGAAATTGAAAAATTCAATACCGATAGAAGAGGGCTAGATCAAGAAATTACGATTGAGGCACTAGGGCAAATTCAAGAAAATCAAGAGGAAGAAGGTTTTACTTCTGTAGTTTATAAAGACACTTGGCATAAAGGGGTTATCGGTATTGTAGCATCCAGATTAACGGAAACCTACTACAGACCAACGCTGGTTTTTACAAAAAGTGGTGATAAGTTGGCAGCATCGGCAAGATCAGTTAGAGGTTTTGATGTGTACAATGCTTTAGAAGGTTGTGCAGATTACATAGAACAGTTTGGTGGTCATAAATATGCAGCGGGTTTAACGATGTTAGAAGAACAGTATAACAACTTCAAACATCAGTTTGAGAAAGTGGTGAAAGAGAGTATCGACCCGCAAATGTTAATACCAGAAATTACAATAGATACGGTTATTGAGTTGAAAGATATCAATGCAAAATTAATGCGAATTCTAAAGCAGTTTGCTCCTTTCGGTCCCGGTAATATGTCTCCGATATTTATGGCAGAAGACTTAAAAGATACGGGTTATGCAAAAGGTGTTGGTAAAGAAGAAGCACATTTAAAAGTTTCGGTGGTACAACAAGACAGTCATAAAATTGATGGTATTGGCTTTAATATGGGCGATAAACTATCATTAGTAACGGGTAGAAAACCTTTTAGCGCCGTTTTCTCTATTGATGAAAATGAATGGCAAGGTAATGTGAGTTTGCAATTGAAATTAAAGGATATTAAATGAGAATAGAGCATATCGCTATTTGGGTTATTGATTTAGAAACAATGCGTACATTTTATGAAACGTATTTCAATGCCATAGCAGGAGAAAAATATCATAACCCTACGAAAGAATTCACATCTTACTTTTTAAGTTTTACTGATGGTGCAAGGTTAGAACTTATGCATAAACCAAGTATTACTGCAACTACAGATAATGAAGTAAATCCCGGATTCATACATTTTGCCATGTCCGTAGGCTCAAAAAAGCAAGTAAATGTTTTAACTGAAAAGTTGAGAGAAGACGGATTTACAATTGCCGGCGAACCTAGAACTACCGGGGATGGTTACTACGAAAGCTTGGTCTTGGATCCAGAAGGTAATCAGATAGAAATCACCATTTAACAATACTATTTATAATTGTTCTAAATAAGATGCATATATTTATACTAAATATGTAGATTCTTATGAACGATATACATCCTATTTACCAGAATGATTTTGGAATAGCCTTCCAATGGAAAAAAAATAAACCTAGCCAAGCCAATAAAGTTCAAGTGATTTTTAGGGATATTGGATTATTACTTACCCAAAGTGAATTGCGCCATTTTTCTAAATGCATTGCAGATACTGTTGAAAACGGCAAAGATCATCTTTGTGGAGATTGTAAAACAAAAGAGACTTGTAGGTCGCTATTGTTGAGCACTCCTGCACATCAAGTAACCTTCGCGGTAAGTTATCAAGAAGCTGTAGAGGTAAGAGATTTAATAAACGGCACATTATTTAAACTAGAATTAGATACTTTTTTTGGCGAATTAGGTATTGATTAGGTTGCAATGAAACTAGTAGTGCTTCTATCTATTAATTAGTTCGATATTATTTATATGCCCTGTTATTTATTAAATATCTTTAGACCCTATTTAGCGATTGCCTTATGAGCGTTAATGATCCATATGCAGCCTTAAGATATAAGGAATTCAATATTTTTCTTCTAGTTCGTTTTGCCATGGTTTTTGCCTGGTCAATGCAATTTATAGTCATAGAATGGCAAGTCTATTCAATGACTAAAGACCCGCTCTCATTAGGTATAATTGGTTTGATGGAGGTGATACCTGCGGTAAGCATGGCACTTTTTGCCGGTCATATTGTGGATCAAAAAGAAAAAAGAAATCTTTTAATAAAATGCATACTCGGGTTTTCTGTCATTAGTTTTGGACTTTTTATGTTAAGTCTACCGTCTGTTTTAAAAACCTATGAGACTAAAGTTATTCTATATGGTATTTATGCATTAGTCTTCTGTGGCGGATTAGTTCGAGCATTTCTAGGTCCTACAATATTTTCTTTAATAGCCTTAATTGTACCTAAAAAAATATACCCTAATGCTGCTACGTGGAGTAGTACAACATGGCAAATGGCATCGGTTCTTGGTCCGGCATTAGCAGGGTTTTCTATTAGTTTAATAGGAGTACATTGGTCTATGTGTGTCATTTTCGGCTTTTCGTTACTGGCATTAACGGCACTTTTCAATATTTCTAAAAAACCAATTCTTAATCCGAAGATAGGGGAGCCCGTTTTTCAAAGTTTAAAAGAAGGACTAACTTTTGTATTTAAGACCAGAGCGGTATTAGGCGCATTGACCTTAGATATGATTGCTGTTTTATTTGGTGGAGCCGTAGCTTTATTACCCATATTTGCGCAAGACATTCTTAATGTAGGTTCAGAAGGTTTTGGTGTGCTAAGAGCAGCACCTGCCGTTGGAGCTGCCATAACGATGTTGGGATCTACGAGATTTCCGTTACATAAAAATGCAGGGAAGAAATTATTATTCGCCGTATTCGGATTCGGAATTTGTATGATTGTATTCGGGCTATCAACCTATTTCTGGTTATCGGTAATAGCACTATTTTTAAGTGGCGCGGTTGATGGCGTATCGATGATAATTCGACAAACGATTTTACAATTAAAGACACCTGATAATATGCGTGGGCGAGTAGCTTCTGTAAATTCTATGTTCGTAGGATCATCTAATGAATTAGGTGCTTTTGAAAGCGGGGTAACAGCAAAATTAATGGGAACGGTAACCGCAGTTGTTTTTGGCGGGACCATGACTTTATTGACCGTGGGTCTTACGGCAATTGTTTCGCCTAAATTTAGAAAGCTCGATTTGCAGAAAGATGTAGAAGAACACGAGAGTTAATTTACTAAGATTTATATCATAAAAAAAGCCCCTTACTCAGGGGCTTTTTTTATTGTAGGTAATGCTTAATGATCTTGTTATTAAGCGGGGGAACTTGTAGGTAACTGTAGATTTGGGAATCAACACTTAATCTTAACAACAGTTTAAAGGTATTACCAATTGGTAGTTTACACTAACTTTTGTTGTGAATTGTCATTTTTAATACGTAAGAAAAGGATTAGATATTGTTTGATAATATATTTGACTTGAATATGTCTGATTTTGTAAAATAAACAGAGTGTATAAAATATAAATTATTTGTTTTTTCTGAAGTATAAATTAATAGCATATCCCTTTTTAAAAATTCATTAGGTTTTCTAAACGTAAAAATTTATAATTGAAGTAGAAAAATTAAAACAACGAAAAAGCCCCTAAAATAGGGGCAGTTCTTTAAAGTAGGTACACTTAAAATTTGGGTTTTAAGCTAGGGAAACTTGTAGGTAATGTGAAGATTTGGGTCAACACTCAAACTTAATAACACTGTAAAGATATAACCAAGAACTAGTTTTATAAAACTATTGTTGTGAACTGTTCAATTCTTTTTGTAAGAAAAGGATTACAATTTAAATTATGTATTTCGTCGATGTTTTTGCTGGAATTTAGCTGAATTCTTTTAACGAAAGTTGCTGACCATCAAACTCGGCATAAGTGTAGTAATTGATCCAATCTCCAAGATTAGTATATTTTGAATTTTCTTTTAGTTCTATTTCTAAAGGAAGATGTCTATGACCAAAAATAAAATGATCGTAATGTTGAGTTTCTAATTTTCGTTTGGCATATAACACCAACCATTCTTTGTCTTCACCTAAAAACTTGGCATCATCATCTCCACTAATCAATTTGTTGCTTACAGATAGGTGTTTTGCCAAACGAACACCTATATCTGGGTGTAGCCATTTAAAGAACCATTTAGCTACGGGGTTGGTAAATACCTTTTTCATTCTTTTGAAACCCTTGTCATCTGGTCCTAGTCCGTCACCATGACCTATAAAGAACGATGCTCCGTTAATGGAATATTGCTGAGGTTTATGGTTCACAGGTATGTTTAGTTCTTCTTCAAAGTAACCGTTCATCCAAAGATCATGATTACCAACAAAGTAGTGTATTGAGATTCCGGCATCAGACAGTTCTGCAAGTTTTCCTAGGGTTCTAGTAAATCCTTTTGGGATAACGGTTGTGTATTCAAACCAAAAATCGAACAAATCACCCATTAAGAAAATGACTCCTGCATCCGACTTGATCGTATCTAACCAGCGAATAAACTTTAGTTCTCTCAACCTACTTTCTTCCATAATAGGTGCACCTAGGTGGTTATCACTAGCAAAGTATACTTTTTTTCCTGCGGGAAGTTCAATATTCGTCATCAGGATGTAAATATAATAACTGTTTTGCGTACCGAGGGAATATACGGGTCAAAATAAGAGAATGCTAGTTTTTAGATGTATAATTATACAGCAGCATCTTTTTCGTTCAGTACCATTTTAATTGGTAGGTGATCACTAAACCCTTTTTCATTGAATGTTGAAGAATTAGGTCTACCAAATTTTACAGGTTTCTGGTATGAGCCAGAAGTAAGTTCAGGGTAGGCAATGATCTCTACGGTACTTAGTTTAAAAGGTAATTCTGACTTCTCTGAAACGATACTTTTTGATATCATAAACTGATCAAGCATATTATATTCATTACCGAATACGAATGTGCCAATTTGAGCATCTAAAAATCTATGCATTACATTATAGAAGTACTTTAGGCGCACTCTATTACTTTTTACCAAGGCTTTGTTATTGATAGCTTTTAAATATGCTGTAATACTCTTGTTATACGGGTTATCATTAAAATCGCCCATTAATATAATATTGGCATCATTGCCTTGCTCTTCGTAAATTCTCTCGATCCAATATGATAAATTTTCGGCAACCATAATTCTAAATGGTTCGCTTTCGAGTTCACCACCAGATCTAGATGGCCAATGGTTAAGTACGCATACCAACTTATTGCCATTGGCAGTATTGATATGAACTTGAAACAAATCTCTGGTAGTATTTCTTTTTATAATACGTAGACTAAACGTTTGCTGTTCTGGTCCGTATTTGGTTTTATCATAAATAAGGGCAGTGTCAATACCTCTTTTATCATCACCTTCAGAAATTACAAAGCCGTAGTTCTTATTTAAGGCAGTGTTCATGGCATCAATAAGTAGCTCAATAACATACTCATTTTCTACCTCACAAACTCCCAATAAATCTGGACCTTCACCATTATTGAATTTTGATATTACCGCTGTTAGGTTGGTAATTTTCTGATCAAGAATAGCAGCACTCCATCCGTCGAGTTCTTTACCCAAGTGGTTATTTAAAAATTCACTTCTTCGAGGTGAGTTTTCAATATCGAACAGATTTTCAAGATTCCACCAGTAAATATGATGCTTGGTCATGTTGTTATATGTTAAGGAGTTGCCCTAAAAATAAAACAATTTATAAGCTTGTAAAGAAAGTAAAAGGTTAAGTTTTGTTGAACTTAATTATCACTAGCATACCATTCTGCAAAAGAAGTATCTGTTTCTTGCAGTTTTAAAGAGAATAATGAAATGTTCTCTGGAAGGCGAGATTTAATTTTCGCTGCAAAATCGATCACCATATTCTCACTAGTAGGTTGGTAATCTGCCAAGATAACACTGTGCCCTCTATCAGTTAATTCTTTGGCAAGTTCAACATGAGGTGTGTTTTTATTGAATACCGTAGAATGATCAAAAATGTCAACTATATCTTCTTTGACTATTTTTTTAAGATCTCCGAAATCGATAACCATCCCTAATTTTACATGGCTGGTATCGGTAATAGGTCTACCAATAACGGTTACAGATAATTTATAGCTATGGCCGTGTACATTTCTACATTTACCGTCATAACCGTAAAGTGCATGTCCCGTTTCAAAATTGAATTGTTTGGTAATACGAATATTGCTCATAGCCTATAATTATATGGCAAAGGTAGGGAATCTTTAAAAGCATTTATAGAGAGAAATCATTCTAAAACAATCTCGTTATTTCCATTGATTAAGCTCACATGACAGCAGTCTGCGCCAACTTCATAGGTTTCGTTGATGACCTCTTCATTGTCAATAACACCTTTAAAAGTCAGTGTAGCGGTCGAATTTTGGTATTGAACCCGATTGGCGTCACTAATAATAGGGTAGAAACCTTGTTCTTTTAGGTATTGATATTCTTCGCCGTTTAAATCTGAAGCTAAGTCTTCACCAGTTGCATTATCGATAACCACATAGCTATCTAATGCTATTGCTTCACCCGATGCGTCTTTTATATTAACAGTTATGGTAACAAAATTAAGCGTACAAATAGTTTCAGAACAGTCTTGCTGTTCAGCATCGTCGTTGTTATTACAGGCAACAAGAAATATAGAAAGAAAAACTAATGTGATTTTTGCGAACATAAAACTGGTTTTTTATAAGATGTTCAAATACCGATTAGTTGCGTAGGCTGTTGAATTACCTCTTGTACTTCTTCTTTGCGCGCATTTTGTTTACGAAATAAATGATCAAAACAGATAGTGCAAGAACTGGAAATACTAGGTTACCGTTTAAAAATTGAAAGAAATCCATACTAATTATTTAGAAACAGAACGAAGAGCTGTTTCAGTTATTGTTTATTTTTTAAATTTTGACAGTGCGTTTCTAGTAAAATCAGAAAGGGCTAATTTTCCTGTGATAGCTGCGCGTTCTGTCAATAAGGTATCCCAATGGTCGGTACCTTCCCATAAAACTTTCTTCCATTCAGTTAAAGCATCAGCATTATAGCTGGCTAATTTGTGAATGAAGAAGTCAAGTTCCTTATCCATTTCTTGTGCAGAGTCGTACACTTTATTGAAAAGTCCTTTTTCTTGAGCCCAATAAGCGCTTTTCCATTCGGTAGGTGCTAAAGACATTTCGCCCATAGCGGCAGTGCCTATTTTACGAGCTACGGCTGGGGCAATTACTAAAGGAGCAATACCAATACTAAGTTCAGATAGTTTAATTGATGCATTTACATTAGAATACACATAATCACAAGCAGCAGCAAGACCTACGCCACCACCAACAGTTTTACCATGTACACGACCTACAATTACCTTTTTACATGTACGCATGGCATTGATGACATGGGCAAAACCGCTAAAAAATGCTTTTCCTTCTTCAAGATTAGAAACTTCAAGTAACTCATCAAAAGAAGCACCGGCACAAAAAGCCTTTTCTCCTTCAGATTTTAATAGGATAACAGATACGGCCTCATCTTCAGAAAGCTCATTAATAGTGTCTGTTAAGCGTTCTAGAAGTTCAGAAACGAATGAATTACTAGCAGGATGCCCAAACTCTACATGAGCAACTTTACCATCTATTCGTGTATATAAACTTCCATTTTTTCTTGAAGTGACCATAGCATTTTATTTTACTCGAAAATCGAGATTATATACTTCGAGATTTGTCTTGAAGCAGCTGATACAAAACTACGGATTTTGCAATAAAGGTTTAAATTTGTTTCTAAATTTCCACACTAGTGCACCACCTCTAATAAACATCCAAACGGTGAAAGCAAGCCATATTCCTGTTAATCCCCAGTGAAGATATTTACCTAAAAATAGCATGGGCACAAAGCCTAAAAAAGTAGCTACAAGCAAGGTATTTCGTAAATATTTCATTTCACCAAGACCTTTAAAAACTCCATCTAAAACAAAAGCAGTACTATTAAACGGAAGCCCCAGAATAATAATATAGAAGATGCCGTAAAAAGCAGAAAGCACCAAAGGCTCATTAGAAAATAAGTTTCCCAATGGTTTGTAGAAAATAGTAGCCAAAGCCATAATGACCAGGCTAACAATGAGTCCGTATTTCGTAATCTTTTTTGCCAATAACCAGAGTCCGTCATAATTTCGTTCCCCCAATAATCGACCGCCCATAATATTTCCTGCAGCACCATAACCATCAATAAAAAAGGCAGAAAACAACCATAGATTTATGGCAATGGTATGCGCACCAATGTATTTATCGCCAAGCGCGGTAGCTTCGCGTACAGCAAGAATAAGTGCGGTGTTCAAGGCAATGGCACGAACAAATAAATTTAAGCTCATGATTACTAAACGACCAAGTTCTTGGTGAACGGGTAATTTTAGTTTTAGGCTAATATCGGTTTTGGTTACAAGAAGATAGAACGCCATGATTGCCATAATCGCTTGCGCCAACAAACTGGCATAGGCGGCACCTTCAAGATACATGGCAGGGATGAATCCTTCAATTCCGTATACAAAAGCAAAATCGAGAATAACGTTTAAAACAGCCCCTGTAATAGCAATGACCATGGGCCAATAGGTATTCTGTAATCCGCGAAAAATACCCATCACAGCGAAAACGAATAAGGTTAAAGGAAAACCCCATACTCGAATGGAGTAGTAGCTAATACAGTATTGCAATATTTTACCTTTGGCATTCAAAAGCTCAAAGATTTCTTGAACAACAAAAATGGTAGATAGCAAAACCAGAATACTCAAAGCAATGTTGAGGTAAATAGCCTGTGCGGGCAGAGTTTTAACGGCCTCTAATTTACCGGCACCTAAATATTGTGAAATAATTGAAGAAATAGCACTACGCGTTTGCCCAAGAATCCAGATGAGCATTGAAAGAAAAGAACCTACAATACCTGCTGCTGCAAGAGATTCTAGCCCGTCTACCGGAATATTCCCCACAATAGCCGTATCGGTTATCGACAATAGCGGTTCTGCAATACCTGCAATAGTTGCAGGGATAGCCAAGGCATTTATAGATTTAAAATTAACGGAAGTCTTCAAAAAATATGGTTTCTATAGTACAAGTTCGTAGCAATGAAAAGGATGTTCGCTTTGCTTTGGAAAAAAGATATCTCCTAATTTGGTATAACCACGTTGCTCGTAAAATTTCTGATTTCTTTTGTTCTGGCTAAAGGTATCTAACCTAACGGATACGGCATTGTTTTCTCTGGCAAAGTTTTCGCCGAAGTCCATTAAGCGCTGTGCAAAACCTTTACCTTGATAGTTAGGGTGCACCGCTAAGCGATGAATATAGTAGTTATTTGCATTTTCTGTTAGCCAGTTTACAGAAGAGTATTCTTCATCCATAAAAAGGGAAACAACAATACAGCCTGCTATTTCGTTATCAAGGTGTAGTACAAAAAGTTCATTGCGTTCTATATCATTTTCAAATGCCTGTTTAGAAGGATATTCGGTAGTCCATTGATAAATACCATTGGCTTCCATTGCAATTCTACAAGCGTCTGTCATGATAAGAATTTCGGGTATTTCCGATATCTTTGCCGATGCTATCATAAAATGAATTTAATTAAATTGTAAATTTAGAGTTATAATCAACACTTTTTATCATGATGAATATTCTTGTTCCGATCGGGACCTCCTCAAACGCGAATCAAACATTACAATATGCAGTAGATTTTGCAAAAGACTTTGGTGCAGAAATATATGTAATGGAAGTTTTTAATGTCAGCGGAAAAACAGGAACGCTTGCCAATATAACACAAAAGGTAGCCGATAATTCTAAGGAAAGATTAAAAGAAATTATAGGTACAGTAGATACAAAAGAAGTGTCTATAAAAATAGCAAGCTTTAATGGTGAGCTAAAAGACGGATTAAAAGAAATTGATAAGGGTATTGGTATTGACTTAATTATACTGGCACCTAGAAGTAATGACATTAAAGAAGAGAATTATTTAGGACAGACTTCAGGAGCTATTATTAAAAGAACCAACATACCAACATTGATTGTACCAAAAGGAACAGCGTATAAGTCGTTTAAAAATATATTAGTTGCCTTTAAATCTGGTATTCTAAAAAGAAAGAGAATTCTTGATCCGTTAATTGAGATGAAGAATAAGCATAACGCCAATGTAAATTTACTGATGGTGAAAACCCCAGGGTATTCAGATGACGACTTAAAGATAAATACGGCATTGATGGACATTTCTTCTCAGTTGACCTTTACAGAAAACTCAACAACTTATCATGGCGTTTTAGAGCATTTTCAAGCAAAACAACCCGATTTATTGTGTGTTTTTAGAAGAAAACGTGGTTTTTTCAAGAAATTATGGGAAAAGAGCACTATTTCAAAATCAGAGTTTTATGCCCCTGTACCGGTATTGGTATTAAGTGTAAAGAAAGATTAAGTAGTACTTTGTTGGCATACTAAAATGTATTTTCTTTGAGCTTCTTAAAAATTGGGGGATTAGCTCAGTTGGCTAGAGCGCTTGCCTGGCAGGCAAGAGGTCACCGGTTCGAATCCGGTATTCTCCACCAGTAAAGACGGGGCTTCACAGATGTGAGGCCTTTTCCGTTTTAAAAAATTGCACACTTTTTGCACACTTTCTTGTTTTTCCTCAAACTTTAACATTTGTAAAGTCATTTAGTATCATTCTCAATCATTTTTTATTAACTCCTGAGATTTGATTATACATGTTGAATTTGTGACTTTGGTTGTATGTCTCTTCCCCAAATCTTACCATAACTTATCTGCGCAGGATCCTGTTGGGTTTTTGTAGTATTCGGGTTGATAAGCGTTAATCAAAAACCCAATAGGGCGCATGCTACTTTACTACTGAATTACCGTTCAGCACATTCCCCTACATTCCGTAAACTCCATTTTAGTAAATAAGCTTCACTCCAATATCTTGGACACAATTACGGATTTTAAGCTCCCCTTTTTATACATTATTGTATCTCTGATGAATTCTTTATATCGATTAACATTTAGTAAAAATCCGTAATTAAGTCCGCTTGAAAGGAATTAAATGTGTTTGCATTTTGTTCCACTCCAAGAGTTTTTTGAATTTCATAATTCAATGTTTTAGACCTATTGCCCGTACCTCCACTAACCTTTTTTTGACCGCAAAATAACAACATTCAAACTTGGACAGCGGCATAAAGCAGCTGTGCTTTTTATACGCCTTGCCAAGTATGAATATTGAAAAGTCTAAGCAACAAAAAAAGGTAACAGCGAAGGCACTATGGGAAGTAAATCTAAAACGGAAACTATGAAATCATATCAAATCCTCAAAAATGAATCGGAACAAAAGTTAAAAAACAAAAAAGAGAAAAACGCTCTGGATATAATAAGTAAATCGATTTTAAAGGTCGTCCGATAGTCGGGCAGGTCTTAGTATTAATTCTAAATTTTTTCAATTATGAGTACCATTAGAAACAAAGTGCAATTAATAGGCAATGTGGGTAATGACCCTGAAATGACTGTTTTGGAAAGCGGTAAAAAAGTGATTCGTTTTTCATTGGCGACAAATGAGAACTACAAGAACGGTAAAGGCGAGAAGGTGCAAAACACCGACTGGCACAATATAGTTGCTTGGGGCAAAACTGCCGAAATTATCGAAACCTATGCAAGCAAGGGCAAACAAATTGCCATTGATGGCAAACTGACTTCCCGCAGTTATGAAACCAAGGAAGGCGATAAACGCTACATCACAGAAGTAGTAGTAAGTGAAGTTTTGTTATTGAGTTCCAATACTGAAAACTAGAGAGCCTAATCTGCTAACTATTTGAAAATACAAAGAGGGCATCTCTCGGAAAAGTTCTGCCCTCTTTTTTATACCCATAATCCTAAAATTATAAGTAATGAAAGACAAAGTTAATGAAATACAAATAAGCTATAAGGAGCGGATAACCTCCCCATTTTGGCAAAAGATAAATTCTTCAAAAGATGCAGCAGATCTTCTTTTTGAGCATTGGGATAAAGATACAATCGGGCTGCACGAATCCTTTAAAGTTGTATTACTGAACAACAGCAACAAAGTGAAAGGCATTTACCAACTTTCAAAAGGTGGCATAACAGGAGCTTTGGTAGATATCCGCATACTTTTTGCGGTGATATTAAAGTCCCTTTCCGTTGCGGTTATTTTAACCCATAACCACCCAAGCGGAACATTGAAAGCTAGCGAAGCAGACAAGAAGCTAACTGACAAAATTAAAAAGGCAGCCGAACTTTTTGACATAAAGGTTTTGGACCATATTCTACTTGTACCCAATGGAGACTATTACAGTTTTGCCGACGAGGGTATTTTATAACTTTTAAATAAGCATATCATGGTAAAGCTAAACTATAATAATCTCGATGTTGAAACACAAGAAAAATTATTGTCAACCTCTAAGGCTGAAATTGAAAAACGATTTGGTAAAGATTTAAAAACCCACGCTTTGGAAAATGGATTGAATTTCGATGAACTTTTAAACGAAGAAGCCATCCGAAATTTATACAACTATCAATTCATGTTCAGGCTTTAAATATTAGATTTTATTGGACAGGGCGACTTATAAAAGTTGCCTTTTTCTTTTTATGTATTGCCAGAATTTTAAAACATTAGCTATCAAATCCTTAAAAATGAGACTTCTAAACTCTTAAAAAAGATTGATTTACATCGATTGGTAACAAGAGCCTTTACCTTGAAGGGAAAGGTATTTATTTTTTCCGTGCGGGAAAAAAGGAATAGCAAGACGGTAACACGCTAAAGCGATGTTAAAGAGTTTGATATAATATTCAAGTAATTGAATATTAACGATTTAAATAGGAAATTCGACAAAATAAAAATTATGAAAGCTATAAGGGTTTATTGAAAACAGCCTCTTACAAACCATAAACATTGAAAAAGTTTATTGAAAAATGAAAGTAAAAAATAAATATATCTATGATTATCTATCCGTCTGTTTAAAAAAAACGGTGGTAGTGCGCTTTCGTAAGCTTTGTCGCAAACTGTCCAAGCCTCAATCTGAAACGTTGGATGCTATGATTGATTTTTTTGAATGGCACGGTTTCTCACCATTCGAAAAGAGAGAGAAAAGTTTCTTGAACGAACTCCATAAAAATAGAAAACGTACCGAGGCGGTTATTGCTATCATAAAAGACATCGAGAAGAATCATGACAAACCTACAACGGCAATGCTGCAATCTCTATTTCAGGGTGTTGCAGAAAAGGAAGAACCTGTTAGAAAAGAAAAACTATTAAGGGAGAAAATAAAAGAACCAGAGAAGAAAACCGAAGCAATCGTTTCTCAATTTGTACATGAACGAACAGAATTAAAATTGAAAGAAGTCCGAAAAGAATTCGGGTATGTTTTGGAACATATTCAATTAGTCAAAAATAGTTTTGGAAAAGATTATCTCAAATTGGAACTATCCCAACAGGAATATCTACGCATTAAAAGGGAACTAGAAAATTATTAAAAATGTATGTAGCTATAACAAGACAAAAAGCAGGAAATACTTACGCAAATAGCGTAGCGGATTATGTTGCTTATTTAGAGAAGGAAAACCAAGAACTTGCGCCTGAAATGCAAGAACATTTCTTTGATCAATATAATGACAGAATTTCTCCTGAAAAAGTCATTCAAGAAATTGATGGTAATACCGCAAAACTAAAAAAGAAAGAACCCAAATTCTATTCCATCATTGTAAATCCTAGTCAACGTGAATTAAAGCATATCCAAAATAACCCTGAAAAATTAAGGGCGTATACACGAGAGTTAATGAAAGAATATGCCAAATGTTTTTATAGAGATGAGACGGTTACTGTAGACAATATTAAATATTATGCTAAGATTGAGAAGGATCGCAGTTATAGAGGCTTTGACCAAAAGGTGAAAGAGAATCAGGAATATAAAGGCAAGATAGTAAAGCTCGAAAATGACATTCGAAAAGTAGAACGGGGCGAACTGAAAGGGAATACTTCCCAGATGAAAAATGAGATTAAAAACCTGACAGCTCAAATTCCCCATAGGGTTAATGGCGAAATACTAGTTTCCGGAATGAAAAAACCTGGAATGCAGACCCATATACATATCATCGTTTCTAGAAAAGATGCCAGCAATACCAAAAGTCTTTCTCCAGGATCTGTATATAAAGCATCTGAGGTAATACTTAATGGGACTAAACAAAAGAGAGGTTTTGACCGTGACAAGTTTTACGAGGCTGCCGAAAAAACCTTTGATAGTACTACAGGATACAATCGAAATTATGTGGAGAGTTATAAAGGGCAAAAGCAGTTCATTAAAGACCCAAAACACTTTTACGCAAAGCTTTTGGGATTACCTGTTTCGGAAAGGGCGATAGCCTTTAAATTGATACGAAAAACAGGGCTAGATATTCCTATCATTCCAACCTCTACAACGCAATTAGCGGTATCGGCTTTTAGAAAATTAAAACGAGGGTTAGAAATTGCTTTGCGTTCTGGTTCAATTGGATATTAATTTAAAATCACACTATGGAAACATTTGTCTGGGAAATTGCATTATTAATTATAATAGGAGGGATACTTATATATCTAATAGTTCGCTTTATTCGTTTTGGATTCTTTTTCAATCTATTTGGGTTGCTTATTATATTAGTTGTTCAATGGTACACGATACTGGAATTAAAAGAGTTTTTACAGTTATTGCTTATCGGATTTCTGCCTCTCTTTTTATTGAACATTCTCTGTTATGTATTTATTGGGATTGAGAAGGAAAACACTTCTGTAGACCCTAAATACCGAGTCAAATTTAAAGTGAGACAAGGGAATCTAGTTTTGGAAAATATCCGGAGGGGAATATCCATTATAGGTTCTGCTGGGAGTGGAAAAACGGAAAGTGTAGTATATGGACTTTTACAACATTTTAATACACATAATTTTTGTGGAGTAATTCATGATTATAAGGATTTTGAGATTACCGAAATGGCATATCCCATCTTTGGAAACGGAGAAACACCTTTTTATATCATTTCCTTTGACCCCATTTATTTCAAGGTAAATCCCATTGCGCCGCGCTATCTTCCTGATGAAGAAAGCGTGCATGAGGTTTCCAGAGTGCTAGTAGAAAATCTTTTGGAATTCAAGGAAAGTGGTGGTTCAGGAAATTCGCGTTTCTTTAACGATGCAGCTGAAGGATTGGTGGGTGGAATGATGTGGAGGCTTAAAACAGATTATAAACAATACTGCACTTTACCACATCTTATCGCCTTATATCAATACCTAAGCACTAAAGAGCTTGTTGAGTTTTTAAGCGCGGATATCACCTCTAAGGCAATGGCTGATGCCTTTATTAATGGTGCGGATTCTGAGAGGCAGACTGCTGCTGTTAAAAGCACCTTGTCCAATGCTTTTAAAAAGATAAGCACGCAACGTATTTTTATGGCATTGTCCGATGACAAAGTACCGCTCAATATTAATTCTGGTAAAAATAACTCGGTTGTCTGTGTGGTAAACAATCCTAAATACGAGACCTCATTGTCTCCGATTATTGCCACTATTATTCATACCATAACGAAACAAATGAGTGTTCGTAAGGGCAAATCTTCTTTTTTACTAATGGAGGAGGCGCCAACCATTCGAATGCTGAATATGCATCGTGTACCGGCAACTTTACGTAGTTATGATATTGCTACTGTATATGTAATGCAGGATAAGATACAGAACGATATGATGTATGGGGAGAAGGGTAGCCGTGCGATTTTAAGTAATCTCTCCTATCAGTTTTTTGGGAAGACCAATGACCCTGATACCGCTAAATATTACGAACGTTTTTTTGAGATTATAAAAAAGAAAACCAGAAGTATAAGTAAAGGGTTTAACCTAAATTTTGATACCCGAGTAACCAAAGGGGAGAAAGAAGTATCTAAAAATCGTGCAGATACTTTTTTCGGACTGCGACAGGGTGAATTTGTAGTTTTTGCAGATGGGAAGGATAACAAAGTACGTTTTAAAGAACCGCATATAAAGAGGGAATTACCTCTGCCTGAACTGAATTTAGAAAAGGAGCTAAAGGATAATTTTGAACGGATTCATAAGGAGGCCAAAGGGATTTTTAGTTGAAAATAACATGTTATTGAAATTTTGGTAAGTCTACTATAAATCATAATAAGTTCTTTGCAATGAGTAGATTTTGTATAGAATCTGGCATAGAATGCATCCTTTATTTGAACTTTGATAACGTTGTTGTATAAGAATAGTTGCGTGTTTGTATGCGAGGATTTTCCGAAGGAAAATCAGATGTAGCAAACACGCAACTACCTTTTTTTTAGCACTAAACCGCAATTATTTTTATACGGCTTAAGTTTGATTCTCAGTAAATTGTTGCTATAACTAGAAAGAACAAAAGAGAGAATTAAGGTTACTTTATACGGTGAAGCTTCAGACTTCGACAACATTGATAATTGGCTCTCTTTTACTACTTAAATCACGTTCAGTTCTGTGAGACTTTAGATCTCGTTTTCAAGCGGTGCACTGAGCTTGCCGAAGTGTTGTTGTGAGCAGAAGTATCCAGTTCTTTCATAAAATATTTCTTATGAATAAATATAAAGAAACTTTTGGAGTTGACATCAGTAAAGATGTCTTTGATGTACATGGTAGTAACAAAGGTCACGACCAGTATAAGAACGATGAAATTGGATTTAAGAAATTCCTTAAGGAATTACCCAAAGGTTCATTGGTCGTTATGGAAGCTACCGGATATTATCATTACAGACTTGCACAGTTTCTTTACAAAAAGGGCGTAGTAGTTTCAGTAGTAAACCCATTATCTGTAAAACGTTTCATTCAAATGAAACTTGCCAAGGTAAAAACGGACAAGAGCGATGCCAAGGCTATATGTGAATATGCCCTTATCAACGAGGTTCCTATTTACAATGCCTTGACAGATACGCAGTGTGAGTGTCTACAATTGTTTAGATTATTGGATACTTATTTAAAACAACGTACCGCAACTAAGAACAAAATACATGGGGAAGCTGTTTTGGACATACCCTCAAAGTTTGTTTATCGTTCCTTGATACGTAACAAGAAGCAGCTCAATAAAGAAGTAACGGCAATCGAATCAAAGATTTTGTCATTGGTGAAAGAGGACCAACAAGAGCAATTGACCTTGTTGACGTCAATACCTGGTATAGGTCAAAAGACCGCATTATTTTTAATAGTGGTCACCGATGGTTTCAACAAGTTCGAAACTGCATCACAGCTTTGTAGTTATGTAGGTATAACCCCAACGATACGTGAGTCGGGGAGCAGTGTAAGAGGTCGAGCGCGAATAAGTAAGGTCGGTAATAGAAAGCTTCGTAATCTATTGTTTCTATGTTCTTTCAATGCCTGTAAGCACAACAAGGCTTGCAAGGAAGTTTATGAGCGAATTGTGAACAAAGGAAAGAGTAAGAAACTAGCATTGATAGCAGTTGCCAACAAACTATTAAAGCAGTCTTTTGCTATGGTAAAATCTGGTAGACCATATTGTAGGCTTCCCCTTATTAGGACACCTCTAAATTCGATAAATAATTATTATTTAGGTCAGGTTTGATGAAGAAT
>NZ_CANMTX010000001.1 GCF_947500985.1 uncultured Maribacter sp. | reverse complement strand
AGAAAAAAAGGTGGTTTAAGGCAAAAAAGAAAATATTAATTAACTTTAAGAAACTGGACTAAGGCTTTTCATAGGAGGTTTTGTTGTAACCAGTTTTATTCGGCAACTACTATTAATATGCTAGTTAATAATAAGAAACAAATTATAACTGTAAATGTACAGGCTATACTTATTAATAAGACTTTAGATATAAAATTATCTTTTTTACTGTTATATGCTAAAAGATAAATAACAAAAGGAATGAACACCATGATCAGAGATACAAACATAGAAAGAACCAATCCATTAGTCTCTCTAGGGAAAAGCGAATTAAGAAATCCGAATAAAGTAAGTGAAATTATTAGTCCTACAAACAGGTCAATACCTTTTATGGTTTTTGACTTATACAGTTTTATTGTTTTAAGAATTACGATAATCCCAATAATTAAAGTAGCACCATAAAACAATAACATAAAATGGGAAAAGTATAATGGTAAAATTGTTATAGGCATTAAGGTTTAATATGATTTTTCATAAATGTTAAAAGTCTAATTTTAAATTGGTTACAACAATAGTATATATAACATTAATGTTATATATACCTCCAATATAGAATATATAAAACATATGTTATATATATCTTTTATAAATTTTTAATGATCAAGAAGATTCTATATCAATTAGATAACACTAGTTTCAGTTAGCCTAAAATACAGTTCAGCTACTAGATAGTACAATTCAGAATATATTTTTATTTATTGAGTAGAAAAAGTTTCATGTTTGCTTTTATTAGGGCAAGTATAGAAATAAATAGACTTCTAAAAGTAAATCCCTAATTTTAAAAATTAGAAAGCAATCAATTTTAAGCTTACAAACATGAGTAGTTTTTTAAAGGTAGTAAGGACAGCAATAATCATAGCCTTGGTTATGGAACTTGTTCGGTTGCTTCTATCTGATTGGGAAAGCATAACATTATATGGCGAATTACAATTTACTGGTATAGCCTTGCTGTATTCATTTGTGCTATCTATGGTTAATATGTATTTCAGCGACTATATCTCTCAAAAGTATACATGGGAGAATGAAACGCAAAAACGGTTATGGTACGGTGCCGCTGGCTCTATTGTACTTACTGTATTGGCGTTTGGTGCTGTACGTGCGTTTACTGAAATCTATATATTTGGTAAAAGTTTTGAACAGTACGTAGCCGGAGAAAGGATACAATATTACTTCTATGTGTTATTAGTTACCCTTGTTGTTTCATTGTTTTTACACGCTTTCTACTTCTATAAAGCCTTACAAGATACCAAAGTAAAAGAACAAAAAATAATAGCAGGTTCAGCATCTGCAAAATTCGATGCTCTAAAGAATCAGTTAGACCCTCACTTTCTTTTTAATAGCTTAAATGTGTTGACCAGCCTTATAGAAGAAGATCCTCTTCAGGCGCAAAAATTTACTACTTCGCTATCAAAGGTATATAGGTACGTTTTGGAGCAGAAGAGTAAAAATCTTATTTCTGTTGACGAAGAACTAAAGTTTGCAAGAACCTATGTGCGTCTTCTAAAAATGCGTTTTGAAGATAGTATTGTATTTGAAATCCCTGATCAGGCACTGGATTCTGAGGCGAAAATAGTACCATTATCCCTACAATTGTTATTAGAGAATGCGGTGAAGCACAATGTTGTAACCTCTTCAAAACCACTACATATTAGAATATATGAAGAAGACGGATACTTGTACGTGGTCAACAATTTACAAGAAAAACAAGTAGTTAAAAAGAGCAGTGGCGTGGGGCTGCAGAACATTCGTCAGCGTTATGCCATTCTTACCAAAAAGGAAATGCAGATTTTTAAGACTGCTAAAGAATTTAAAGTGCGTTTACCTATGCTTATGAATGAAATTTCTTTTAGAGAAACACAAGACTCTCATATAAGCGCCAAGCGCTATGAGAAGGCAAAAGAAAGGGTAGAACTTATAAAAGGATTCTATGGTAACCTTACTTCTTATTGTATTGTTATACCTGTTCTTGCCTATATAAATTTTACGACCACCAGTTTTGTTTGGGTTATTTTCCCTGCTATGGGTTGGGGTATTGGTTTAATTGCTCATGGATTAAAAGCATATGGTTATAATCCGTTATTTGGTAAAGGCTGGGAAGAAAGAAAAATAAAGGAATTCATGGAGCGAGAGAATTTCTGATTAAATTTTAAAAAGAAACACTTTGAAGCTAACAAAAGAGATAAAAGCAGCAATATGCGATAGTGTATTATGCTGGTTGGCAACATCTTCTGCCGATAACATACCCAATGTGTCTCCCAAAGAAATATTCAGTTGTTTTGGAGATGATATGATTATAGTAGCAAATATAGCGTCGCCACAAACGGTTAAAAATGTTAGAGCGAATAAAAATGTCTGTATCAGCTTTATAGACATTTTAAAGCAAAAAGGCTTTCAACTTAAAGGGGAGGCTAAAATTATAACAGCAGCTGCAATAGACTATGAAAAGATGGAAAATGTGTTGTTGATGCTAACCGAAGGCAAATTCCCTTTTAGTTCAATAACCAAGATTAGTGTTACCAGTGCTAAGCCAATAATTGCTCCTAAATACGTACTGTTTCCCGAAACTACAGAAGAGGAACAGATTGCCAACGCAAAGAAAAACTACGGATTTTAAGGTCTTTAAATAGTCTAAGAACATGCTTTCTACAATTCAGTCGTAAAAAATTACAACTGGGTATTTCATTTTTTCAAAACCGGTATGATCTGCCGAAATTTGAAGTATAGAAATAATACAGTAATCACCTAAAACTTTAAAAAGATGGAATCAAACTTCACAACCGACAGAAATTATAAGTATGAAAAGGCAAAAGAAAAAGTACAAGCTATAAAAGGTTTTTACGGTAATTTATTGGCCTACTGTATCGTCATACCATTTTTGGCATATATCAATTATAATACAACAAGTTTTCTTTGGTTCATTTTTCCGGCACTTGGTTGGGGATTCGGTCTATTAATGAACGGGCTTTATGCCTTTGGAAATAACCCATTATTCGGTAAGAATTGGGAAGAAAGAAAGATCAAAGAATTCATGCAAGAATCATAACCTAAAAGACTAAAGATCATGGAAAACACAAAATATACAAGAGCAAAAGCAAGAGTTGAAGAAATTAGAAAATTTTATAGAAAAGTAGCGTCGGCTATTGTAACCATTATAATTGTAGCGACAATCAATTATTATTTTAATGAATGGAGGAATGCTTGGTTTCTTTGGGTAGTATTCGGTTTAAGTATTAGCTTATTTTTTAAAGCAAATAAAATCTTTAACTTGAATCCGTTTACGGGCAGAGACTGGGAAGAAAGAAAGTTACAAGAGTTTTTACAACAAGAAGAAAATACAAGAAGATGGAGCTAAACGAATTTGAACAATCAGATAAATTATTAAGAGCCCAAAAGAAGGTCAAAGATATAAAGGGGTTTTATATTCACTTACTTGTTTACGTACTCGTAAATTTATTTCTTATGACTATTACGATAATGGGAATAATGTCTGGTGGGGCTTCATTTTCAGAGGCTTTATTTAACATCGGCACTTTTTCTACTCCATTTTTCTGGGGAATAGGTTTGGCATTTCATGCCGCCAAAGTATTTGGTTATAATCCTTTCTTTAGTAAAGATTGGGAACAGCGCCAGATCAGTAAATATGTAGAACAAGACGAAAGAGATGCTGAAAAATTTAGATAATATGGAAACATCAATCGTAGATGAGTCAGATGCATTAGCAAATGCAGAAAAGAAGGTTAAAGATTTAAAGGGTTTTTATTTGCATTTTTCCTTATACATTTTGGCAAACATTATTATAGTTGTAACAAATGTGATGATAAGAATATATGAAGGGGAATCTTTATATGATGCATTGGTGAATTTTGGCACATTTATAACGCCCTTTTTCTGGGGAATGGGCTTGCTTTTTCACGCAGTCAAAGTCTTTGATTACAATCCGTTTTTAGGTAAAGACTGGGAAGCTCGCCAAATAAGCAAATATATGGAGGAAGATAAACGTGAATTTGAAAAATTTAGATAGTATGGAAACTGAACGAGCAAACGATCATCTTTTTAATGGAGAGGACAGTAGGTTTTCTAAGTATGAAAGAGCAAAAGAAAAAGTGGCGAGTATAAAGCGCTTCTATAATCACGTATTGGTTTTTCTAATAATAAATATCATTTTGTACTTCTTAAGGCATAAGTTCGTTTTCATTTTGGTAAGTAAAGACGCATTCGGTAATCCTGAGTTTTTAGATTGGATAAACTGGAATGTCTACGGTACCACCATTGTTTGGGGGATTATATTGGCAATTCATGGAATTATTGTTTTTAGCAATATCTCAGGGTACATGAAGAGATGGGAAGAACGTGAAATTCAAAAGCACATAAATTCATATAACGATTAAAGCATACAATTCTATTAAACCATAAAACCAGACCATGAAGACCATTATAATTGAAGATGAAAAACCGGCAGCACGCAGGTTAGGTAGAATGTTAGAAAGTTTAGACTTAACTGTTTCTACAATGCTACATTCTGTGGAAGAGGCTATAGATTGGTTTCAGAACAACGAACACCCAGATTTAATCTTCTTGGACATTCAACTTTCTGACGGACTCTCATTCGAGATTTTCGATGTTATAGAAGTACACAGCGCCATTATATTCACTACTGCTTTTGATGAGTACGCCCTTAAAGCATTTAAATTGAATAGTATCGATTATATATTAAAACCTATAGACGATGAAGATTTAGAGCAGGCAGTTGCAAAATATAGAAAGCTGTTTAAATCTGCCAATGAGCCAAGTAAAATTGCTTTAGATTTTGAAGATATTAAAAAGCTATTGGTTAATCCGCTTGAGCGAGAATATAAAAAACGTTTTACCGCCAAGGTCGGTCAGCATTTGAAAATCATAAACGCAGAAGATGTAGAATGTTTTTACAGTGAAAACAAAGGTACTTATGCGGCTACGAAAGATGGTCGCAATTATTTGTTAGATACTACTTTAGAACAGCTAGAAGAAGAACTTAAACCACAGGTATTTTTTAGGGTAAGTAGAAAATTCTTTGTAAATATAGATCACATAAAAGACATTGTTTCATACACCAATTCTAGATTACAGATCAAGCTAAAGAACAATCCTGATCACGAAATTATAGTGAGTAGAGAAAAGGTGAAAGACTTTAAGCTTTGGTTAGAGTAGAATAATTATTAGTCTGATAATAAGCTATTTACGATACAGGTCTTCTTCCTCATCAATTCTGTTTTCATCAAATGCCGATGGTAATAGCTTGGGTATCAATTTAATAAATATTGGAAGTAAAATAGCTCCGCCAGGTAATATGAATATAGCTAAAGACGGAATACTTTTAAAAATATCTAAAAGTTGATTCTGTACTTTTTTCTTTTCTTCATTACTTAAATCCCTGACCGTAGATTTTGATAACAGACCTACTAGCTCTGCACTTTGGGAAAGCTCTTTAAGCAGGCGTTTACTATTGCGTAGAATCAGCTTCTTTACAATTTTACCCATACTGTCGTAAAACTGTTGTGCTAGGTTCTTCTCCTTTAAATAGGGTATAACATCAAAATTGAGTTTAAAGAACTCGGTAACATCGGTAATTGAAGTTGAGATAACAGTTCTATCGAATCCTAAGTCTTTTCCTATTCCGAAAATAAAATCAGATTCCGTGTAATCTAAAGAGTGATCTTCCCAAACCGTAAGGCAAGCCATATCTAACAGATAGCGATTCTCCCAATTCTCTTTATTTAATAAAAGTCGTTCTCGATAAGAACCATCAAAACTGCTCTCGGCACAATTAATATAGGTTAACGAAGAAGCCAATAACTGAGAAAGTTTATTGTCGTTTCTATCAATTTCTTTTGAGCTAAGAGCGTCATAGGTAATATTTATAGCTAAATATTCGATTTCTGCTGCCTTTTCTATTAAAGCAGAATGTTTATTTAAATAATGCTTAAAAAGCAAAACATCTATAAATAGGAGGGAGTTGGTAATAAGGCTATTAAAAGTTTTACTGATAATATTGTCTTCAATATAAATTCTTGAAGTCATTAGTTTTTCAAGCTTGGCAGATGTTTTACTTCCAGTAAACCATTTATCAAAAAAACCTGCACGGCTAATATTCAGTATTTCATAAAACTTAAATACCTCTTCTATAAAAGTACTATAGTCATTACCACCCTTAATTCTATAGGTAAAGAACAGTGCGTGTAGTAAATTTATTTTCGCCTTTTCATCTTCAGATAAAGTATGCTCCAATTCAATGAACTCTGGTATACTAGAATTTAGCCCATATACGAACCCGCTTTTTTTAAGCGTATCATACAAAGCTTCAAAGGTGGGGAAAGCGTCTTGGTGTTTTTGAACAACCGAACCATATTTCTCGATCCAACCAGAGGAAGACGGGTTCATATCTTAATTATTTAAGACTGCAAAGTTAGCTAATTATTACTTCATACTAATTTATAAATAGTTGCTTCTGGTCTGTAATACTGTTTTTATTGATAGTTCCCATTTTATCCTTAAAAATAAAATTTAATTTTTTTTAAGGAAAAATGAACCTTCTCTTTTTTGCTGCGTAAGTAGGGGTGATTCTAATCTAAAAAAAAGAGATAATGAAAAAATCAAAATTATTTATGGGACTTGGGGCATTAGCCTTAGTAGGAGTTCTTTTAGTGGCAGCAGATCATATTGATGCACCAGGTGCTATGGGAACCTCGGCAGACATTGCCGATTTTTATGCTTTTGAACCTACAGAAGGTTCAGACAATACTGTATTCGCAGTAGACCTTCAATCTAATGTATTACCAGATCTGGCTTATGGTACATTCGATGAAAATGTATTATTAGAAATTAATATTGATACCAATAATGATTTGGTAGAAGATTTAGTAATACAGGCAATACCTAGAGATGGTAAAATGTATTTCTTTGGTCCAGTTGCACCAAGCGAAACAGGATTAAATGGTGCTATAATGGTAGACGCTCCATTAGGATCGGTAGACATTTCTGCTGAAACTGCTATTGTAGAAACTACGGCAAACGGAGTTTCTTTATTTGCAGGTCCAAGACAAGATGCTTTTTTCTTTGATTTCTTTCAATTCAATGAAGTTATTGGCGGTACGGCCCCTTTAGGTTTTAAACCAGCTGGTGATCCAAATTCTACGGACGACGATGATGATACCGCTGTTGATACTTTCGATGGTGCAAATACAATGTCTATAGTAGTAGAGTTGCCTAATAGTCTTTTAGGTAGTACAACAGGTCAGAATGCACTTGGTTTAGAAGTATACAAAACTTGGGTAACAACAAACGTTAAACAATAATTATAACCTTATAAAAATATAACGATGAAATATAAAAATATAAAATATACGTTTTTGTCTCTTTTAGCAGTGGTAGCCTTGGTTTCCTGTAGTGATGATGATGACAATACACCAATAGTTGTTACAGAAACATGTGACGATGGTATTATGAACGGAGATGAAACCGGAGTAGATTGTGGTGGCTCTTGTACACCATGTGAAGAGGCAATGGCGCCAGATTTCACAGGAACTTATGCACAAGTTGATTTTATGGGTAGACCGGGTATCAACACCGTATTAAGTGCAGATGGTACTATTAAAGATGCTCATAACGTGTCTATTCCTTCAGAAATGGCAGCTACTTTTCAAGCAGATTTTGAAGCAAGGTTAGAAGCATATCATGATGTATATGCAAATATATTAGGAGCTGATCCAGCTGCCGTAAATTATGAGAACAACATTTTAGGTTTAGATGCACCAACATTAACAGGTTATTTAGCTGCCGATGTTTTAGAAGTAGCTCCAAACTTACCGACTACATATTTTTTACCTGGAGAAGATGTTGATATGGATGGTAATGTTTTAAATGACCCAGCAGTAATTGGTCTTACAGGAAGAACTCCTCAAGACGATGTTATCGATGTTTCATTGATATTATTATTTGGTGGTGCTGATGGTATTAGATTTAGCGGTCAAGATACCGATGGTGATGGTGTTGCAGATTTACCAAGATTAACCTCAGATGGCGTTGGGCAAACCGCTACTGTTGGTACTACGTTCCCATACTTGGGAGCACCAGAATAAGAAGTTGCTTTCACCTTATCTATTGATAGGATAGATAAGACAGGCACAACCCTAAATTGTTTATGAAAGAGAAGGGGAAGGGGAGTTGAAAAACTCCCCTTATTTTAAACGATCCACAAAAAAACAACCTTATGAAATTATTGAAGCTGTTAATAGTAGTGATACTGGTATCATCATGTGGCACCAAAAATCAGGACGCAATTGCACATAAAAAAGATTACAACAAATTTTTAGTCTCCAACGAGATTAAAACAACATCAAAATATTTTGATCTCTGGAATTCTAAAATAAGACCAGATAGTATGCAGCTTACCAGTTTTGGTGTAGTAGGCGGGGAGTACAATAGATACTTTAAACAAACCGGAGATATTGAGTTTTTAAAGAAGGCAGAAAAGAGTTTAAAGAAAGCTGTTGAAATAGCAAATATTGGAAAGCCTGGATTTTACAGGTCTTTAGCCAGAAATTATATCTCTCAACATCGCTTTAAAGAAGCATTGAAATTGGCAGATTCTGCAGCTGCAATTGGCGGTGATAAAAGTGAAACACAAAGCTTGTACTTTGATGTGCATATGGAATTAGGTAATTACCAACTGGCAGAAAGCTATTTAGATAGCCTTAAGAACATGTCAGATTTCGGTTATATGATCCGTTTGGCAAAATGGAACGATTATAAAGGCGATTTAAACACCACCATAAGTTTTATGGAGAAGGCTAGAACTAAAGCCGAGTTGGCAAAGAATAAAGACTTAATGCTGTGGAGCTATACCAATTTGGGTGATTACTATGGTCATGCAGGTAGAATAGAAGATTCATACCAGCAATATATAAAGGCATTAGAGATAGATAATAATAATGCATATGCTAAAAAGGGAATTGCATGGATTGTATTTTCAAACGATAAAAATGCTGCTGAAGCAATCCGAATTCTAGATTCCGTGACCAAAACATATAATGCTCCAGATTATTTCTTGTTAAAAGCTGAAATAGCAGATTATATAGGCGATGATTTGGTAAGAACCAAAAACTTAGATGAGTACTTCACGAGAGTAAAAAATACAGCATATGGTGATATGTACAATGCATATAACTTAGGCTTGTATATAGGCGAAACAAAACAGTATGATAGTGCTTTGATTTTGGCACAGAGAGAAGTAGACAATAGACCAACGCCAGAATCTTATAGCTGGTTGGGGTATAGTCTTCTAAAGAACGGAGACAAAGAGAAAGCAATGGAAATTATGAACACCTACGTATATGGCAAAACATTTGAACCTGCATTATTGTTCCAAGCTGCTGAAGTATATAAAGCGAATGGAAAAGATGAAAGAGTTAAAGAATTAAAAGGAGAATTAATTGGGACCATTTATGAATTAGGTCCTGGTATGGAAAAGCAAGTCCATGATTTGTAATTGATTGCCCAATTATATTCATTTCATGTTTGTTTTAGGTTGGATTGTTTTTTTTCAACGTCACGATGTAAAGTCGTGGCGTTGTTATTATTACGCATTTCATCGAAAATTTGGTTTTTTTTAACAGGCGCATAGATGAAATGCATATATTTATCGACCAAATACATTTAAAATGCCCCAGCATCTTAAATAAGTGAACTAAAAATAGTAACCAAGTAAACCAATTAGTGTTATGGAATACCTACTCTTTACATTATGGATTAGCTTAATGATTTTAATGGTTGGCAAAACAATATTTGCCTACAGGTCTTTACAAAAAACATTAGACCGTACCAATAAGGCTAACTAAATCAATTTTCTTAGTAATACCGGTAGTAATAGCAGATCTAGTATCAATGCTGTTACCAAGGTTACACTTATAATCAACCCTATGGTAACACTAGGTTGATGTATAGAAAATAACATCACCATAAATCCGAAGAAGAGGATAATGGTCGTAATAACCAGTGCTCTACCGGTTTGTGCAAATGTTTTTTCAAGTGCGGCCTCTTTATCCAATCCTTGGCTAATACCTAGTTTATATTTTCCTAAGAAGTGAATGGTATCATCAACGGCAATACCAAAGACGATAGCAAAAACTACAGAAAGTGAGGCTTCTAATGGTATGCCTAAGAAACCTAACATACCACCGGCAAATAGTATAGGTAGTACATTTGGTACTAGTGATATTAGAAAGATTTTAATGTCACGAAAGACAAAAGCCATGATTACTCCGATCAATAGTAATCCGTAAAGGAGTCCTTCTAACAAACTACTTCTAATATATTCAGAGTTTTTGTCGAGTAAAATACTTTTACCGGTCACCTTTATGGCAACAAGAGAAGTGTCTAATTGCGTTTTAGCAAAGTTATCTATATCGCTGTAAACCACTTTAAGCTTATCAGTACCAATATCTTGCAGTCTACCATTGATACGGGCAATACTTTCATCTGCATTTATAAACTTAGCTAATTGTTTACGACCAAATTTACGGGCATCTTTTTGATACTTTAAAAACGTTTTCTCATCGCTAGGTAGGGTAAAATATGCAGCGCTATTTAAGTTGTTCGCTTTATTGAATATTTTATACGGTAGATTGGCAGACTGCACATTACCAATACTTTTAAATGTTTTTAAATACGTAAGTAGTTTTTCAATTTCTTGGGCAACTTTAAAATCCGTCACTTTGTTTCCTTCAGTACTCATAACGGCAATTTCTAAAGGTCTGAATCCTGAAAAATTACTTTGAAAGTAATCGAAATCTTTTGCTATTTTACTTTCAGCGGGTAACGTGTTCTTTAATTCTTGATTGGTTTGTACCATGTAAATACCTAACACACAAAGGGCAGTGAAAACAACAGTGCCAAATATGATGGACTTAGGGTTGTTTTTGGTGAACGTATTTAATTTTAAAAGGTATTTTACCCAATTCTCAGAGATACTTTTGCGACCGATCAATGATTTTTCAGGTATACTTACCAGTAACGAACCTGTTAAGAAAATAACCGTTATGTAAGCTACAAGAACGCCGATAGCAGCGTTTATTCCGAATTCTTGAATACTAACCAATCGAGATGAAAGCAAGGTTACAAAACCAACTGCAGTAGTTATTGAGGTAAGCAAGGTAGTCATGCCTACTTCTCTTAACGAAGATTTAATAGCTTTATATCGTGGTATACCTGTTTGTAGTTTTCTAATGTAACTATCCGTAAGGTGTATAACGTCAGAAGTACCCACAATTAGCATAAGTACTGGGTAGAATGCAGCCATGGCATTGAGTTCTTTACCTAGCCAACCCAATAGCCCCATAAACAGTAAGAGCGACATTGCTATAGAAAAAACAGAAATTAAAACCACGGGCATACTTCTGTATACCAGCAAAAGAATTATAAAAACTAAAATAGAAGCTACTATAGTGGTTGTAAGTACTTCGCTCTTCTGCATTTCAACAATAGCTTCATAAAAGAAGGCTCTACCTAAAATATGGTAATCGGGTAAATTATGTTCTTTTAGAGAGGTTCTTATGCTGTTTAAAAGAAGTTCAGATTGCTTGTAATCTAAGTTATCTTCGGTCTGTAGAGCCAACACCAAAGAGGTTCTTTTTTCATCAACAAGTACATTTATAAAAAGGGAATCCTCTTCAATTTTTTTCCAATCTTTTTGGTATTGGGAGGGGTCGTCAATATGAATGATAGGTAAAGTGGTATAACCAAAAGAAGTTTTAAGCGGGTAAGAGAGTGAGGTTAAAGAACTACTTTCTAAAACATATTCGAAAGTTTTACTCTCTTCAGAAAATGCTTGAAAACTCTTTAGAAAATCTTGTTGTAATACATCTGGCTTGTTCTTTACGGCAATCAGTAGAAAATTGTCATCAGTACCAAACTCTTCTACATATTTGTCATAAAAGGCTAGATCAGGATCTTCTTCAGGGAAAAACTGACTAAAATCGAAAGAAAACTGTAGCTCATCCAACTTAGAAGCAGCTAATACGCCTAACAGGACAAACAGAACAATGAAAAGCTTTTTGAGAAAGCCAAAGTTAACCTTCATAGAATATATAAAATCTATTTCGGTTGCAAATTTACCACTCTACATTGTAATCGTGGTAAAAAGAAACAATTAAGAGCGAAGTAAATTTCAATAAAAAATATCTTTCGCTCTTAAATGTGATGTTCAAATTATAGTTCAATAAAATTATCGAGATATATTGTCCAGTCGTAATTGGTATATTCAATATCCACACCTTTAGTAGATGGTATAATTTCGTTTTCTTTTAGAATTTTCTTAATACCACCTTTTCCACCAAAATCGCCTCTAAACCAACTGAATAACGAAGTAACTTTAACCACATTTGTTTCGTTATCGAATTCACTGGTTTTCTCTAGAAGTCTTTTGGTACCTTTTTGTAATTGTTCTTGTAAACGTTCCCATTCGTAAATAGCCACTGGCGGACAATCTTTAGCGCCACAATTAAGGGCAAAATGTACATTAAAAACAGGCTTGTTTACTCTCAATTTACGTTCAAATTTACCTGGAAACCACTTGCGTATATAACCTAAGCCATATTCCCATTGCGATTTTCTAATAATACCATGTTCTATTTTAGCAAATGAGACCATTTCACCAGCAATTTTTATCTGCTCTAATTTGAAGAAACTACCACGATCATTATACAATTCCGGATTTTTCTGTAAAATCACTTGAATGTAACCATTGTAAATGTTCAGCCAAAAAGCCAATCGCTTATCATTAGTATCTAGTGCGTTATCTAATTCTTCAATAGAAGTGTTTGCTAAAATATCTTGTATTTCTTGAGTATCTTTTTCATCTATTATTCGTTGTAAAAACGATTCGGATAATTCGTTAAAATCTGTTTTGGTTTCAGCTTCTGCTTGTGCCTGAAGATTGGTTTTTGCTGTACAGGATAAAGCAAATAACGTAAGAAGAAAATAAAATTTAAGTTTCATAGTACTATTTTAGGTTACCTATAACTACGTAATTATAGTCTAAAGGTTCGTGCAAGCTTGGTCGAATATTTATTTAATAGATTACAGTAATTTTTTTTAAAAGTTTTAAGGTGGTTTTAAAACTATTTTTCTCAATTTGCGTAAGTAAGGCGTAAAACTAGATACTATTTAGGTATTGTTTTACTTTTTAATCAATATGCCTTAGCTATTGCCATGATAAGTATTGTAATTCCAGCCCATAATGAATATGATAACTTGCAACGACTTTTTAAAGTTGCTTGTTTTATTGAGCATGAAAAGCTCTTGGAAATTATAGTTGCCGTTTCCCCAGGTAATTCTGATACCATTGAAAAGTTAGACTGTAGTCAGAAAGTTAAAATATTGCGTTGTAAGAATAGGGGTAGAGCAGCTCAAATGAACGAAGCTTCTCAAATTGCTTTGGGTAATACCTTTGTTTTTTTACATGCTGATGTAGTACCACCAACGGGATTCGTTGATGATATTCTCAATAGCTTAAAGAATGGATATGATGCAGGATTTTTCTCTTACAAATTTGATAAAGACGCATGGTACTTAAGGATAAATGCATCGTTTACAGGTAAAGACGGTTTATTTACCGGTGGCGGCGATCAATGCCTTTTCATTAAAAAAGATGCTTTTAATCAGCTGGGTAGATTTGATGAGGAGCAAGTATTGATGGAAGATTTTGAATTTTTCCGTCGGATGAAAAAAGAGAACGTACCGTATACAATCGTTAAAAATGACTTGATAGTTTCTGCTCGTAAGTATGAGTCTAATTCATATCTCAGGGTAAACCTTTCTAACTTTCTTTTAGTGGTACTTTTTAAATTTGGGTACCCAGGTGATAAACTCAAAACACTTCATAATAAATTGATACGCACCCCATACAATGGTTGAGATTATAAACGGAATTCAGCAAATTGGGATAGGTGTTCTCGATGTAAAGAAAGTATTTAATTGGTATAGAAAGCATTTGGGTTTTGATATTTTGTTGTTTGAAGATGAGGCAGTTGCTTCGTTAATGACAAGGTATACCAATGGTAAGGCTGAAAAACGAGAAGCTTACTTATCTTTAAATATGACGGGTGGCGGCGGATTGGAAATTTGGCAGTTCAAAGATCGGACTCCTATTGCTGCTATTAATCCAATTCAATTTGGGGATTTAGGTATTTATGCAATGAAAATTAGATGTGAAAATCTGATTGAAATGCATTCGTATTTGAGGGATTTAAAAGTATCTAGTCTCTCAGAAATCAGTCAGTCTTATCGTTCTAGTTTCTATTTTACTGATCCTTTTGGTAACCGGGTACAAATGGTTGAAGATCATTATGTTTTTTGTGAGCAGTCATCAAAAAATGGGGGAGTGCTAGGCGCTGTAATGGGCGTTAGTAATATGGAAAATTCTATCGAATTTTATAGTTCAATGTTAGGGTATTCAATAATAGAATACGATACTATTGAAACACTTGAAAACGATAATACCACAGGGAAATATAGAAGAGTAATTATTTCTCAAGAACGAAAGTCCGTCGGCGGATTCGGAGACCTTCTAGGTCCCACACAACTAGAACTTATTCAGGTTTTAGATAGAAAATCAGTTAAGATATTTGAAAATAGATTGTGGGGCGATTTAGGGTACATACACCTGTGTTTTGATGTATCAGGTATGAGCATGATTAGAGAAAAAGCTAAAACCAATGATTATCCTTTTACCGTAGACAGCGCCAATAGTTTTGATATGGGCGATGCCGCGGGTCATTTTAGTTATATGGAAGATCCTGATGGTACGTTGATAGAATTAGTAGAAACGCATAAAGTCCCTATTCTAAAATCATTAGGATTGTTCCTGAATCTTAAAAAGAGGAATCCGCATAAAACCTTACCGAAATGGTTGGTAAAAAGTTTAAGTTTTAGTCGGGTAAAAAAAGATAAGTAATCTAAAACATTTGCCGTTTTAGTTCTTACTGGTATTTCTGATCAATCCTATTCCTGAGAAGAAAAATATAGCGCCTAATACGCCAAAAACGATTAACTGTTTAGTGGTACCAGTGCTATTACCAAATAAAATTGCAGTATAAACAAGTCCGCCAATACCTAATAGGGTTAAAACGGTTCCGAAAAGTTTCTTTAAATCCATGGTGGCAAAATAGTAAAAAAAATGGGCAGTTTTTAAAAACTGCCCATTATACTTAAAATTTTAATGTATTATGAACTAGCTACAACACCTAGTGTAAATAATTGCTCTAGGTTTGGCGATTCACTACCACCTGCCGGCTCTAATGTAATACCAAATGCTTCAGAATCGTTCGGATTATTCAGCGCGAAGACTTTGTTCTCATCGGTAGCGAAATCTTCTAGCAGCCCCATACTGGTAGGGGTAAGTGGAGAAAGTTTAAGAGACCAAACTTGGTATACAAAACCATCTGGTGGTTCAGGTAAACCTTTGGCATCTATGAAAATTTTTTGGTCTTCCTTGTTCCAATATGCTTTAGCGTAAGAAGTTGGTGATACTGCTTGACCACCTAATGCAATTACACTAATGTTTTGATCACGCAGTGTATTCAAAAGTTCTTGAGTTTGTTCTAAAGAAGAATCAGTATCTGCAATTTGCTGTTCCAAATCTACATTCTGTTTTTCTACAACTTTAATATTAGATTTTAAATCTTGGTTCTGCTGATACATCCAAAATAGACCAACGGCCAATAGAACAGATGCTGCCCAACCAATATAGGATAAGAACGGTGAACTACGCTTTTCATTAATATCAACTACCTTAACTTCACCATTAATTCTATTCATTAATGCTGCAAATGAATAATTATAACCAGGCGATGCTTTTCTTGACAATTCTAATATTGAAGCTTCAATAGCTTCAATTTCTTTCTGAATTTGAGGATACTCTTTAGCGTAGTTGGCAATTTCCAGATTTTCCTTCTCTGAAAGTGTACCGGCTACGTAAAGCTCCAAAATTCCCGATGCTATGTATTTTTCTACATCCATACTATCTTACGGCCATATTTTCCCTTAGTTGGGAAATGCAACTTCTATTTCTTGTTTTTACAGTACCGATCGGAATTTCCAATTCTTCGGCAGCATCTTTTTGAGTATACCCTCTAAAGTATAACAGTTCAATGATCTGTACACATTTTTCCTTTAAATTTTTAACGAGGTTTCTTACTCCCTTGGTGTCCACATTGGAAGTTTCTTCTTCTTCTTCCTTGTGCTGTAAAATATTTACGAAGTAATCTGCACTAAGGTTCTTTTTTTCATTTTTATACGACCTACTGCGTATTTCATCGATAGCAGCATTTCTTGCAATGTTCAATACCCAGGTAAAGAATCTTCCTTTAGATGAGTTGTAACTTTCACAGTTATTCCATATTTTAATGAATACATCTTGACAAATTTCTTGGGAACGTGCATCGTTCTTAACGATGGTGTTTATTACACCACAAATATTTTCGCTATACATGCCATATAGCTTTTCGAAAGCCGATTGGTCTTTCTTTCTAAACTGATCAACCAAAAGGTCTAGTTGCATAAGTAATTTTTTAAATCGGATAAAAATAGAAAAAGCTGTTCTTAGAACAGCTTTTATCAGGTTTAATATTAACTCTATTCAATAATACCGGCACAACTTACACGTGCACCAGCTGCACCGCTAGGTTGTGAAGTGTAGTCATCTACACCTTGGTGTACGATGACACCTTTACCAAGTATATTTTTATTCTCATCATCACAACCAATACACCATTCTTCTGTTTCAAATTCAACTTTTGCATTACCATCGGCATCTGCCGTAAAGTTACCTATATCACCTTTGTGATATCCTTCAGAAGCACCCCATTTACCATGTGGTTCATTTGTTGGGTTCCAATGTCCGCCAGCAGAAGATCCATCAGCGGCTGTGCAATCTGCCGTTTGGTGAATATGAATGGCATGCTCGCCTTCAGATAAGCCAGATAGCATGGCTACCATTTCTACCTCGTCATCAGCTTGGGTAAAGGTTACTTCACCTTTTACATCACTATCGCTTTTTGGTTCCAGCATAAATTTTACTACAGTTTCTTCGTCGTTCATTTCTGCTTTAGCCTCATCCATTAGTTCTTCAACTTCTTCTTTAGCTTCAGACGCCTCTTTTTTTACTTCTTTGCAGCTAAAGACAGCTAGTAGTGCCAATAGTGCTAATTCAATTTTAAATATTTTCATTTTGATAGTTTTTATTGTTAATAGGAAAATTATAATTTAAAACAATCAATATCAAATATTTACATGATATGAGCAATCCTTTTAATCTTTAGGGCAAAAAAAGAGGTGCTGTAAAGCACCTCTTTTTTTAAATATAATAAAATTGATTTTTTATTTTGTCAATAGCACTTCTGCTTTAACGGCAACCTCGCTCCATGTTTTACTAACACCATCTTTACCGGTATGTAAAATTTCACAAGCTTTGTTGATAGAAGCAACGGCATCCATAGCATTCCAGTTTGCTAGATCCATGGTACCTGTAAAAGTGATTTTATCATCACCGTTCATTTCGTATGCAAGGGGAATGTTTTGTGTATCTCCGTTTAAAGTAACATCAATAGAACTTTTATCACCTTCAACTTTAAATACACCAGAGATTAATTCTGTATCCTTTAATACGCCAAAGAAAAACTCTAATAGTTTAGGGTCTCTTGTTCCCGTTGGGTCGTTAGTGAATAAGCTACTAACTGGAATGCTAAACTCGGTTCCATTTAAGGCTTCCATAGCAGTTGCACCGCTATTTGTTTTTGTGAAGTTTATCTTTTTGAACATGCCACCAACAGGTACTTTATCTGTTGTCTTGTAAGCGGTAAAACTTACTTTTGTTGAATCTTGTACTAAGCTGAACATTTCAGTTGCTTCGCTTGTTGCTTCAACGCTTTTAGACTCTTCACTTTTTTTAGCGTCTTTACAACTTGCAAAAACGATTAAAAGTGCACTAGCGAATGTAAGTGCTATTTTTTTCATGATAATGTGTTTTAATTATAGTATAAATTTACTTCTTCTTTTTAAAAATGCCACGTAAATCTGTGTTATAAAATAAGCCTACTTGAAAACGATCAAAATTAGTCTCGCTAAAGTGATTTTTTAAATACCCAAATTGCATGCTTAAATCTTCGGTAACATTAACTCCCAAGGCAGCATACGCACGGTTTTGACCAAAGGCATCATTTTGTAGGTTGATAAAGATCTCATCGTAAAAGTTTAGAAAAAAGATATCGGTTAGGGGTAAGGTCATTTGAATTCTATATCGAGCTCTGTGTAATGTATTACTGATACCTGTAGCATTGTTTTGAACAAAGCGTTGCTCCAAACGATAACGATGCTCAAATTTAAATTCCCATACCTTGTTTTTAAGAATGAATTGCTCAAAAATGCGGTGCTCTGAAATTGAATTGTTTTTGATAGCATCACCCGCGAGAACATCAAATTCTCTAAAAGAGGGGTCGGTATCAATAAATCCGTAACCTAAAGTTGCAATCGCATCAGGGTTAATATGATAATTTATACCTGTACGTAGTAACATCTGGTTAAAGTTAGAAGCCATTTCATAATATCTAAACTGCGCTTCGGTATGTATGCTCCATTTATCGGCAATTTTATTGGTACCAAAATACATGAACCAACTACCAAAATCATCTTCACCTGTTATTTCACTTTGTGCATTAGTATGCGTAATAGTTGCTAATAATACTAGTAACGTAATAACTTTCTTCATTCTTTAATTTAATATGAAACTTAACATTTTGGCTTTATTTATCGCCATCTTCAATTGGTGCTTCTTTATCTTTCTTTAAATACAAATCTAAAAAATCTAAAACCCTACTGTAGGCTTCGATCTGATTTTCTTTCTTAACAAAACCATGTCCTTCATCTTCAAAAAGCACGTACTCTACTGGTACTCCGTTCTTTTTTACTCCTGCAACAATCTCATCAGATTCTACTTGAAGTACACGAGGGTCTTGTGAGCCTTGTAAAACAATTAAAGGCTTGGTTACCTTGTCTGTATGAAACAAAGGAGAAATCTCTTTTAGACGTACCGAATCTGCACTATAGGGATCACCTAACTCTAAGTAAAGAGCATCTTTAAAAGATTCCCACCATGGCGGTATACTTTTTAAAGTTCGCAACCAATTGGTAACACCAAATAAATTCACCCCAACGGCAAATTCTTCGGGAGTGTAGGTAAGTGCCGCCATTGTCATATAACCGCCATATGAACCACCTATAATTCCGATTTTATCGCCATCGATTTCAGGTTGAGCCGAAAGCCAGTTTTTACCTTCAACACAATCTTTTAAATCTTTATCTCCATGGTTTAGATCATCCATTTGGTAAAACGTTTTTCCATAACCACTACTACCACGGTTGTTTACAGCAAGTACTGCATAACCGTGATTGGTGAGATATTGAATAAACGAACTGAAATTTTGGCGACTCTGGCCACCTGGTCCACCATGAACCCAAACTAGGGCGGGTACTTTTGCATCGGCACTTGCTTGTTGAGGCTTGTAATAAATAGCAGGTATTTCTACCCCATCAAAAGATTTATAACGTACTACTTCAGCAGAAACAAGATCTTCTACCTTAATTTCAGGATTCAAAACATCTGTTAATTGTTTCTGTTCTTTCGTTTCTAGGTTATAGACATATAAATTACTTGGAGTATGCGAGCCACCTGCGTAAAAACGCATCCATTTTTCATCTTTTGAGAAATCTACATTAGTTATTTCCATAGTTTCAAATGCCGGTAAATCAATGTTTTCCATAGTAGCTACATCCATTACTTCAATGGTGTTCTTTGCATCTTCATTGATATACGTAACTAAATAGCTGCCATTATCTGTAAAGTAACTACCTAAAATATCCCAATCACGGGTAATCACTTTTTCGGTCTCGCCAGATGCAATGTTATACTTTATTAGGTATGAAAACTCGCTGCCTTCATCGGTAGTATAATATAGTTCATCCCCAGAGGGAGAAAAATCTTGACTACTATTTGCACTTTGCGTTTTATTGATCTTAATTTTCTTCTTTGTAGATAGGTCATAAAGGTATAAGTCTGAATCGTTGGTGTTCAAAGATTTCGCCAGCGTCAAATATTTTTGATCTTTACTAAGATTGCCTATATCGTACCCTTCTTCATTCTTGAAAATTAATTTAGGCGAATAGTTGAGAAAATCCATTTGATACAGATCCATGTATTTTGCATCTCGCTTATTCGATGTAAAAAAGAAGCTTTGGTCATCTTCTGCCCAACCATGAAAACTGGCCCTAGCCCCTTTGGCAGGTGTAAGGTCTGTATGGCTGCCATTTAGATTGCGGATGTAGATATGGTATATTTCATCACCATTACCATCCATGCTAAAAAGCATTCGCTCATCTCTCGGAAAATAAGAAATTGCAAAAATAGAAGCGCTGTCAGATTGTGTTATGGGGGTTAACTCACCACCATTGGCAGGCACGGTATACATATTATAGATACCAGATCTATTACTTGAAACCAATAATTTAGAATTATCACGATAAAAACTACCTCCAGAAATAGCTTCATTATCCATCATTTGTTTAATGGAATATTGATCATGTATTTTGGTGATTTCAACTTCTTTTTGAACCTCCTTTTGGACTTCTTTTTTTTCTGTACAACTCCAAATAAGAGCTATGGCAAAACAAGCGAATAGTTTTTTCATAATTGATTATTTAAATGAGCATGCCTAATAACATAAGAATTATTTTAAACTAAAGGTGTCTACTTCTTTAAAAGGAGAAAGTTGTAAGCTTTCCATAGTAGTTTTATATGTTTTCCAATCCGTAGAGAAAAATGAATTCGTTTTCTCTAATGCCGCTTCTAGATCCCCTTTTGCAAATTGCATTAACTGGGTTTCTGTAGCTGTCATGCCTGCTTGTCTAGATCCAACATAACGTCTTGCAATTTGCAAACGTTGCATTACGGTCATCTCTTTACTACGGGTAATACCTTGTCGCTTATCAACTTTGCCTAAATAGATTGCGGTTACAGAATCTATTTGCTTGATAATATCTTTAGAAGCATCAATCTGCTCTTTATATTTTTTATCATCTTCCTTTTTCAGTTCTTTTTGAAATTTTTCTGCGGTTTCTTTGCTTTGTGCCAATTGCTGAACGGCATCTGCAGCTTTTTGCATGTATGATTCTAACACTTTACCATTGGTATATGCCGCATTAATACCAGGTATAGAAACCTCTAAACGAGGATCAGATTTTACGGTAATTTTAGTTTCTTCTTCCATTTCACCATAAAGCATTTTTATAGTGTAAGTTCCTGGTTTTACATCTAATCCTCCAGATTCTTTCTTTTTGGTAATTACTTTTCTAGAAGGTCTGTCTGCACCTTTTTCATCCATTCCCCAGAAAATTCTGTGGAATCCTGCTTTTTCCGGAGTCTTGTATTTTAAGGTACGAATTAATCTATCACCATCGTAAAAATCGAACTGAACCGAATCTTTCTTTTGAACGCCTGTTAATTCTACTTTATCTGTTTTTTCTTCGGATGCCTCTTCTGATTCTTCATCCTTTTTATCCATTGATTTTGTTGGCTTTTTACCAGCTTTCTTACCTTCTTTTAAATAGTAGGTAATCATAGCGCCAGACTTCTTGTTTTCACCTTGATACAGTCCGTCGCCACCAAAACGACTTCCTGTTGGTTGTTGATAAGCTGCTTGATATGCCGTTGGAGGAGTAAATAATTCGATGTCTTTATTTAGGATGGATGCATCAGCTGCCACTGCACGTAGCGGACGAATATCATCTAATACCCATGCAGCTCTACCGAAAGTACCGATTACCAAATCGTGCTCTCTTGGGTGAATCGCTAAATCTTTCGTAGAAACCGTCGGGAAACCTTCCGTCCATTTTTGCCATTTTTCACCAGCATTGAAAGAAATATATAATCCGTCATCGGTACCTAAGAATACTAAATTAGGATTCTCAGGATCTTCAATAATCGATAGTGCATAACTGTCTACATCTGTAGCATCAACAATTCTTGTCCAGCTTTTACCATAATCTTTAGTACGATATGCATATGGCGTGTAATTGAATCTTCTATAATCATTAGCGATTAAAAGTGCTTCCCCTTTATTACGGGTAGATGCTTTTATTTGTGGAATCCAGCTTCCTTTTGGTAAACCTTTAATATTTGTGGTTACCTCAGTCCAAGTTTCTCCACCATTTTGAGTGTAATGAACTCTGCCGTCATCAGATCCAACCCATAACATATCTTTTTCAACAGGTGATGGCTCAATTACCAATATAGTGGTGTGGTTTTCTGCTCCCGTTGCATCCATGGACAATCCGCCACTTTCGCTTTGCTTTTGCTTTTCAGGATCGTTGGTAGTTAAATCAGGAGAAATTACTTTCCACGTCAATGCCTTATCTGTACTCTTGTGTACAAACTGACTACCAAAATAAAGGGTGCTATTATCAAAAGGGTCTTGGCTAATTGCCGAATTCCAGTTGAAGCGAAGTTCAGTTTCTGCATCTGGAGGAGTAGGACGTACGATGTAATTATTACCCGTAACATGATCAAAACGTTGTACGTTACCTTGCTGACTCATGGTATAACCATATCTAGAATCTACAGGATCGGGTACCACATCAAAACCATCACCAAAACTTATTTCTTGCCAGTAACTATTACGAATACCTTGAGCTTTCCAAACATAAGCAGGCCCTCTCCAAGAACCATTATCTTGCATACCACCGTATACATTATAAGGATATTCATTATCCGTTGCTATATGGTAAAATTGCGCAACCGGTAGGTTACCCACAAAGCGCCATGTTTTTCCACCATCTTTAGAAATATTCAATCCGCCATCATTACCGTCCATCATAAACTGTCCGTTTTCTGGGTGAATCCAAAATGCGTGGTGATCAGGGTGCACGCCATTATCGGCGCGATATGCAGGCATTAATTGTGTAAAGTTCTTACCACCATCTTGCGAAACGTTCACGTATGTAAATACTGAGAAAACTCTATTTTCATTTTCAGGGTCTACATATATTTCAGAGTAATAAAAAGGTCTATTTCCTATATCATTCTTATCATTGATTTTCTTCCATTTAAAACCGCCATCTTCAGATTTGTACAATGCATTCTTTTTTGCTTCCACTAAAGCGTAAATAACATCTGGCTTACCGGGAGCTATAGCCACACCTATTCTACCTAAATCACCTGCAGGTAGACCATCTTCTTCACTTAGCTTTTTCCAATTCTTACCACCATCGTGGGTAATATATAAACCACTACCAGAACCGCCAGAGTTAAAGAACCAAGGATCACGCTTGTGTTCCCACATCGCAGCGATTAGCTTATTCGGGTTGGTTGGGTCCATAATAAGATCAGCAACCCCTGTTTTATTATTTACAAAAAGAACCTTCTCCCAAGTCTCACCACCATCAGTAGTTTTGAATACGCCACGTTCTGGGTGTTCGCCCCAAGGAGAGCCTATTGCACCAACATAAACGGTATTCGGATTCATTGGGTCAATCTTAATTCTATGAATATGTCTCGTTTTTTCAAGACCCATAGATTTCCAGGTATTACCGCCATCGAGAGATTTATATACTCCGTAACCACCATTTAAGCTGTTTCTAGGATTACCTTCTCCAGTACCTGCCCAAATTACAGAAGGGTTACTTTGCTGAATGGCAACGGCACCAATAGAAGCGGTTACTTCTTTGTCGAAAATAGGATCCCATTTTATACCGCCAGATGTAGATTTCCATAATCCGCCAGAAGCGGTACCGACATACATAATATCAGGATTGGAATTTACGACATCAATACTGGTAACACGACCGCTCATACCACCGGGACCGATGTTACGGGGTTTCATGTCTTGTACTAGGTCCATTTTAAAATCTTGAGCAGAAACGAAAAAAGATGCAAAAAGCACCAGCAAGGAGAGTAATCTTCTAGTCATTTGAGTGGTTTGTTAGTTATGTGCTTAAAAATAGCGGAAAAGAAAGGGAAGTATTCTTAAAAGGATGTTAACAGTGGGTAGTTTTGTAGAATCCGTAATCCTTTAACAGTTTTGATTCTCAGTTGGCAGTGTCAGTTTTCAGTTGGCAGTAGCAATTTTCAGTTAGTAGTATCAGTTATTTCGTGAGATTCTCGTGAACGTCTTTGCTAGGCACGAAGCAATCTATTAAATAAAAGGTATAAAGTTTGTTATTAGTACCTATGTTAGTCTGAGCGCAGTCGAAGACCAATGTGAGTTAGAGAACCTTGGGTACACGTAAAGGTTCTCGATACAAATTTCTCGTTCCTCGAAATTCACTCGAACTGACAAATGATAATTAGGTCACTGAGTGAAAGCGAATTGACAACCAATAACCAACAACTAAATTTTCACAAAAATCCCAAACAACTCATTCCCTTTACGTGGAGCTATGGAGTTATAACAGGGATCGAAAGTGATCGTTTTGAAATAGGGTGATAAATATTTGGTGTACAGATCTTTGTTTCCTCCAAATGGGCGCTTCTCCATGTTGCCGGTTAAGGGGATGTCAAACCAGAGTCCCGCTAATTTTCCAGTTGGTTTTAGTAGTTCAGACATGTGTTTGGCGTATGCATTTCTATTGGTGTCAGTGGGTACAAAAGAGCAGAAAAAAGTCTGTTCTAGTATAAGGTCGTACTGCCCATTGAACTTAAAAAAATCTGCTTGATGCATATTCTCGTCTGGGAAATGGGGATTCCTTTTTTTGAATTCTTTTAGCGGAATTTCAGAGATATCTAGAATATGAACATTTTTGAACCCTGCTTTCCACAGGTATTCCGCTTCATAGGCATTTCCGGCTCCTGGTATTAAAATCTGAATGGTCTTGTCGGTTAATTGATCAACATATTCTTTAATGGGTGTAGATGGGTAGCCAATATCCCAACCCGTCTGATGTTCTTTGTAACGCTGCGTCCAGTAATCTTGTTCTTCTTTCAATATGGTATCTTAATGATTATCTGCGATAGTAAATTTATACAGATTTGGTGAGTTTTAGCAAAGTATGTAGAATTCAATACCATTGATTATAGAATGATTGTGGTAAACGAACCAATTTGCTATCTTTCGAACGGACTAACTACCAACAAAGTAAACGTATGAAATACTCTTTTTTAACTGCAATAGCGGTATGCTTAACTTATGTCTGCACGGCACAAACTAATCCGCAATGGGCACGTTACCCTTCTATTTCTCCAGATGGTACTACTATAGCATTTACCTATAAAGGCAACCTATTTTCGGTACCGGCAGATGGTGGTGTGGCAAAGCAGTTAACCTATCATTCTGCACATGATTATGCACCGGTTTGGAGCAAAAACGGAAATAAAATAGCCTTTGCATCGAACAGATATGGCAATTTTGATGTCTATGTGATGGATGCCCAAGGCGGCGAAGCAACACGATTAACCTATCATAGTAATGACGAAACTCCCTATAGTTTTTCTGCCGATGATTCAGATGTACTATTTGGATCAGCAAGATTAGATATAGCTGAGCATCGCCAATATCCAACAGGTTCGCAGCCAGAATTATATAGCGTTCCTGTAAACGGTGGGCGAGTGGGTCAAGTATTGACCGTGCCTGTAGAAGCTGTACAAGTAAATACCGATGGTAGCAAGATGGTGTATCACGATAAAAAGGGATATGAAGACGAGTTTAGAAAGCATCACACATCTTCCGTAACAAGAGATATTTGGTCGTTTGAGCCATCCACAGGTAAGCATACAAAATTAACTAGTTTTAAGGGAGAAGATCGCAATCCCGTGTTTTCAATAGATGGTACTGTTATTTATTATTTAAGTGAGCAAGAGGGTACTTTTAATGTCTTTTCAATGGCTGAAGAAAATGGTGCTCAACCTAAGAAACTGACCGATTTTAAAACGCATCCGGTACGTTCATTAAGTATTGGTAACAACAAACTGGCATTTGGTTATGATGGTGAAATTTATACCTTATCAGAAGGGGAAACGGCGAAAAAAGTTGATATTATCGTTAGAACACAAGAAGACAGTAACCCTATAGAATATGTGTCCGTTAACGGTGGAGTTCAAGAAATGGATGTTGCACCTAACGGTAAAGAAATCGCTTTTATTAGTAGAGGAGAGGTCTTTGTAACATCGGTAGATGGTTCGTTGACAAAACGTATAACCAATACCCCAGAACAAGAACGTTTTGTAAAGTTTATGCCAGATGGTAAATCGGTCGCCTACTCCAGTGAACGCAATGGTAAATGGAGCATTTTCAAATCATCTAAAGTGCGAAAAGAAGAACCTTATTTCTTTGCGGCAACAGTATTCAAAGAAGATACTTTAGTGACCTCGAAAGAAGATATTTATTTGCCAGAATTCTCACCAGATAGCACCTATGTCGCCTATGTAGAAGGTAGAAGAACTATAAAGGTGAAGAACTTGAAGACGAAAGAAATTACCACCTTAATGACGCCCGATAACGTGATACATATGCGAGACGGTGATCAATATTATCAGTGGAGTCCCGATAGTAAGTGGTTATTGGTAGACTGGAGCGTCTCGTTGAATAATACGGAATTACTTTTGGTCTCTAAAGACGGAAAACAGCGTAAAAACTTGACCCAAAGCGGCTATTACGATTTTTCGCCGAAATGGGTGAATGATGGTAGCCAGATTATCTATTTCTCGAATCGCGACGGACTAAAAAGTTACGCGACCAGTGGTTCTTTTGAAACAGATGTGTATACCATGTTCTTGAACCAAGAGTCGTGGGATAAGTTCAATAATACAAAAGAGGAATACGATTTGTTGAAAATGATTGAAGAGGCAGCCAAAGAAAAAAAGGACGAAGCCAAATCTGAAGATAAAAAGAAGAAAGACGATAAAAAGGAAGAAGCAGCAGTAAAAACTTTAAAATTCGATTTGGAGGATGTAGAGCGTAGAAAAGCACGTTTAACCATACACTCTTCTAAACTGTCGGATGCCGTACTTTCTAAAGACGGAGAAAAACTGTATTACCTAACCAGATTTGAAAAAGGATTGAACCTTTGGGAAACCGAAATACGTACCAAAAGCACCAAAATGCTCATAGCCTTAGATGCGAAATCGGGAAGTTTGCAGTGGGATGACAAAAAGGAGCATCTGTTCTTATTATCCGACGGTAGCATATCTAAAGTTGATGTTGCTACTAGTAAGACAGAACCAGTAAAAGTAAAGGCAGAAATGGTTTTAGATGCCGACGCAGAGCGCAAGTATATGTTCGATCATATTTGGTTGCGTACCAACGGTATTTTCTATACTTCTAGTTTTCACGGTATAGAGTGGAAAGCCATGCGTACCGAATATGAGAAGTATTTACCGCATATCGGTAATGGTTTTGAATTTTCTGAAATGGTTTCAGAAATGTTAGGCGAATTGAATGTGAGTCACGCAGGTGGTCGCTATTCAGACGCTATTGAAAACGGAGACCAAACAGCTTCGCTAGGTGTTTTTATAGATTACAAGCACAAAGGTGCCGGATTAAAAATTACGGAAGTCATTAAAGGCGGACCCTTAGACAAAGCAGGATTCAATATTCAACCAGGTACAATAATTGAGAAAATTAACGGAGTAACCATAGGAGAGTCTACCGATGCCGCTTTCTACTTAAACCGTATTGCGGGCGATTTTACATTGCTAGATATTGTCGATGAAAAAGGCAAGAGAAAACAGCTAACCGTTAAACCTATTTCTTTGCGTGTAGAAAACGGATTGCTATATGACCGTTGGGTGAAAAATAATGAAAAAGAAGTATTGGCAAAAAGTAACGGCACATTGGGTTATGTACACATACCAGGCATGAGCGACGGTCCATACCGTACTATTTATGAAGAAATGCTTGGTAAATTCAATGATAAAAAAGGAGTTATTGTAGATACCCGTTTTAATGGCGGTGGAGACCTGGTAGCAGATTTGGCTATGTTCTTTACCGGTATACCATTTTTATCTTATGAAACAGAAGCTAGGGTAGTAGGTGGCGAACCAACCTCTCGATGGACGAAGCCAACCTTGGCAATGTTCAACGAATCTATGTACAGCGATGGTTCTTGTTTTGCAAGCGGCTATGTAGATTTAAAAATTGGTAAAACCGTAGGTATGCCCGTACCAGGTACCTGTAGCTTTGCTGGTTGGGAGCGTTTACCGAATGGTGGTGTTTGGGGTGTTGTACCTGTTAGTGCTAAAAACAAAGTAGGCGAGTGGATGGAAAACAACGAAACCAACCCCGAAATTATCATTAAAAATCAGCCGGAAGTGATTGCAAAAGGCATTGATGAGCAATTGGAGAAATCTATTGAGGTGTTGATGAAGGAGGTGGAGTAGAAATGCTTTTTTAAAAAAATATAAATATAGAATTAGGATATAGTCGCTGGTGACTATATTCCATTGTTAGGTGCAAATTTTGACTAAACTAATTACCTATTAGAATAATGAAGTTTAATATTAAAAATTGGAAGAAATATACATTTGAATTTATTTCAATATTTATTGCAGTTGTTTCTGCATTTGCACTTAATAATTGGAACGATAATCGTCGAGACCAAAAAGCAGAAACAAAAATATTGAAAGAAATGTCGAGCGGTTTATTGAAGGATATAGCGGATATTGAAAATAATGTAAGCGGGCATGAAACAGGTATAAAAGCATGTAATTATTGGCGTAGAATAATTAATGAACAGGAAAAAAACTTAGATACCTTGTCAGTCTACTACGTTACTTTAACAAGAACTTTTTTTCCAGTTCAGAATAAAGCAGGATATGAAACATTAAAATCTAAGGGGTTGGAATTGATAAAAAACGATTCTTTAAGATTTCAGATAATATCACTTTATGAATATGATTACTATGTATTAAAACGATTAGAAGAGGATTCTCCTGAAATGCAGTTTGAAGACAAATATTCTGAAGAGATAAATAAAATATTATCAAAGAATTTTCAATTTTCCGTAAATGGAGATATTGAAAATTTAAACTTACCATTAAAGTTGACCGATGAAGAAAAACAGTTGTTTTCAACCTACTTGTGGCAAATTCAAATTAATCGAGAGTCTATGATAAATTACTATGATGGTGTCAATAGTAAAATTGAATTACTTAGAAACAAAATTGAAGAAGAGTTAAAACAATAAGAAGTTAAAATTATATGTAATTTCTAGGAATTTTATTCAGATAATTACACTCGAAAGCAATAGTTGTTTTAATGGATTTAGCAAAATTGTAAAATCGAAAAGTGCCAAAAACAAAGCTGACGAGAGTGGATAGAAAACGACGAAACTAACCCAGAAATTATCATTAAAAATCAGCCAGAGGTTATTGTAAAATTCATTGATGAGCAATGGGAGAAGTCAATTGAGGTGTTGATGAAAGAGGTGGAGTAGAATTACTATTTGAATTAAACTTTAATAGCATCTGCAATTAAATCAAACTTATAGTTAAAAGGATATGACAATAGAATATTGGAATGAATTAGCTAAACAAACTATTTTGATAAGCTCGTTACTCAGTGGTTTTTCAATAACGGTAGTAGCGAATATATTAGTTTCAGATAAAAATGATAAACTGACTAATAGAATTTTAAAATCTGCAACATTGTCTGCTGGCTGTTTTCTAGTCTCTGTATTTGCTATGATTCAAATATCAATGATAACAACACCTGGTGGTTACATAAAAGACGTTGTAGCTGACGATTTTTTGGTAGCTAGAATTATCGGAATGATAACATTTATGGTTGGATTATTTTCGTTAACTGCTATGATTTCATTATCCGGATGGACTAAATCAAAAAAAATTGGAATATTTACGACAACTGTGGGAATATTGACATTATTATTGATTTTCATAACAATGACGAGAATAAGCACCTAGAAACTAATTCTAAAGATTTGTGTTTCTTAAGCGCTATGACTTAAAATTTCGTAGCAGAAAGCAAAATCCAATTACGCTCTGTATAATTAGTAAAATAGCAGCTTGCAATACTTTAAAAAAACAAATAGAATGACCACAACCGACCTTTTCAGAGTAATAATTAAAATCTTTGGAATATACTGTTTTACAACTTTAATGTATCGATTACAGCCAAGAATGACGGTCAATTTTGGATTTGTTTTTTTCGACTTTATAATTAATGTAATTTACATGGTTGTTATGGGATTAATTGTTTTCCTTTTTCTGTTCAAAACGGACAGGTTAATTAAACTCTTTAGACTTAATAAGGGGTTTGATTCCCAAATAATTAATATAAAAAATCTAAACGAGGTTGGACTTTTTAAATTTGGAATAATAATAATTGGACTTTTAATGATTGTTGACAATATTGCTCCCTTTTTAAACTTTTGTTATTTAGAGTTTAAAAAGCAAGTTTCAACAAACGGAACTGACGAAAGTTCAGCGATAAACTTGGGCTTATTTATTGACTATAATTGGTGGTTTACCTATGGGCTTAATATTTTTATTGGAATTATATTTTTAACCGCTAACAATAGAATTTCAAAATTATTAATGAAAAAGGAGAAAAACGTTGGGTAAGAATGCCTATTGCAAGAAGAGCTTAAAGGTTTAAATTTAAAATTGGTAATAGGTTTCGCAATTGGTTTTATAATTTATGATGCCTTTGCAAAAGATGAAATCGACTGGGTTAAAGCAATTGTAGTGGCTATTCTGTCAGTGGTTATAATGTTGGTTATTGAGCGGGTAAAAAAATAAAACTATGATTGCCAACTAAGTAGACTAATATTTTAGCTCTGTTCTTTAATAGAAAAGAAGAATTTCTTGTCTCTTAAAAATGCTTAGCTCAATTGTTGGTTGTTATTATAAAATAAATAAATTTTTAATTAAAAGATTATTACAAATTTGATATTCTTTTAATAACAGCTTAAATATATTATCATGAAGAATCTTCAACTTATTAGTTCATTGCTTATTTTAATTTTTCTAAACTCCGCATTTGGGCATACAGTTGAAAAAAAATATAGTTCAAATCCTATTATAGAGCCAATATGTAATAACAAATCGTTGGCTAATTTTAAGACTTTAAGTTCGGGTTTTTCATGTCACAATTTAAAAAATATAGATAATGCTTATATAGTTTCAAATCAACAAGAACTGATTGATGCAAAAGGAATTGTATTAAATATCGAAAACGGCTTAGCGATTCCAAATGCGGAAATTACATTTTTAAAAAATAATAGAAATATTCTCTCTAATCAAAATGGAGAATTTGAGATTTCATTATCAAAAGATTTTATTGATGACAAAATTGTTATATCTGCAATGGGCTTCATAAATGATACCATTAGCATTGAAGAATTAGCAAAAGCTCCAAAAAAAATTCATGAAATTTGGTTACAAACTCAAAGTTTTAATCAAATAAATCTTGATGGAGTTACCGTGACTGCAAGCAACATTAATCTTACAGCAGAAGAGATTATTCAAAAAGCTAGAAAAAATGTTTCATTCAATTATACTCAAAACCCCTACAATCAAAAGTTTTTCTATAACTATATCAAATCTATTGATTCCGATTCAGTATACGGTCTTAAAGCAATTGTAGAAACCTTCAATTCTAAGGGAATGAAGAAATCGTTTAGGACAAGTAAAAATTTATACGGTGAAATAGAACAATTTAAAACGATTGGTAAGAAACAGAATTTAAAAGATAACGAAACCAATTTTGTCGAAATGACAGAGATGTTTAATTGGGATTTATTATTAAGTAAATCAAATGTTTTATATAGAACTAAGTCTTATTCTCTTACTAAGGTGGGAGTTATTGATTATAATAATAAAGAAGTTTATAAAATTAGGTTTGTAGAGAAATCCCCAAATAACCTGGCATCTTATCGCGGTCATTCAGCAATCAAAGAATCTTCAGGATTAATTTACATTGACAAAGGTAATTATGCAGTATTAAGGTATGAACATTGCATTAAAAAAGAGCCTTCAGAATTAAATAACTATCCTGGTAAAATAGTAGAGCAAAATCAGAAAATACTTTTTTCTTGTAAACAAAAGGCAGATAAATCGCATTATATTAGGCATGGTCAGGTGATTGAAGAAATAATTTTAACGTCAAAGAATGATGATGCCATTAAAAATCAAATTATAACAAAACAAGAGATATTATCAATTCATTATAAGCCTTCAAATATTACAAAAATAAAACAACCTCTTTCTTCTATTTCGGTATTAGAAAATTCTAAAAGGAGTTCTAATTTTTGGAGGCGTAACCCTTTCATTCTTCAAGAGAAAAAATTAATTTTTGGAACATGTATGTAATTGATAATATTTTATATACTGAAAGAGCAACAGTATTCTTGAAATTTTGCTATATTTTATAAAAATTAAAGTTACAAGTATTTAAAGGTTTTACCACCCAACCTATAAACAATAAGTACTTATACCTTACTCGAAGATTTGTGTGTGATTAGAATAGTACAAAATCTTTGTGATTTTGCTTTGATAAAAGCAATATCCAAAAGATAGCCCTACGTGCGTGGCGAAAAGCAAATAACAGTGTGCTATCGAACTATGCATTTTTAGCCTTTAGGTGTTAATTATAAAAATAGAAATGACAATTAGAGAAGCTCATAGAAATGAATATACCATTTCAACAGATAAGGATAAGCTAGATATTCTGAGCATTCACAAATTCCTTGCAAATGAAACCGATTGGGCAAATGGAATTCCTATCCATACCTTGAAAACATCAATTGATAACTCATTGAACTTTGGGCTTTATCATAATAACAAGCAAATTGGTTTTGCTAGAATAATTTCAGACTATTCAACTATTGCATATCTAGGAGATGTTTATGTTTTAAATGAATATAGAGGAAAGGGGTTAAGTAAATTGCTAATGAATGAAATTATGGAGCATCCAAATCTTCAGGGGTTAAGGCGCTGGATTTTATTAACTGATACAGCTGAATGGTTGTATAAAAAGTTTGGCTTTACAGAATTACCAAATCCTAAATTTTATATGGAGAAACATAACCCAAATGTATATAAGTTGAAATAATGAAAGAATATCAGTTGGAGATTTTTGCAGATTATTTTCAATTTCATCTTCATGATGAAAATATGATACCCAATTTTGGAGATGCATGGGACCAGTATTCATTTGATAATTTTCTTGCGTATACTAGTGATGGAATCGGAATTGGAACTGTTCGAAATATGGACGTCCCAGTAACTCTTAAAATATATGAATCAGAACCAAAAATAAAAGAAAACTTAAAACAAGTTTTTCAAATTAATGAAGCTGATTTATCTATAATATCTGGAAAGTTGGTGGTAATTGGATGTACAGAATATTTTCCTGATGCAAAACGGATTGAAATAGACAATGGTATCTATAGAGTAAGAGTATATTATTCCAATTTAGATAAACGCTCAGAAGATGGACTTGATGGAGAAGACTATTATGAACTTGATATTTGGAAGACTGACAATGTTCAAGAGTCCAAATTTAACCGATTAAAACCTGTAAGCTAAGCAGCGTATTAAAACGCATTACAAAAGAACGTAAAAATAATAAGTTAGGGACCTAAGACGAATTTATAGAGACTAAATTATCTTTTAAAACATATAGTAATGTAAAAAAATGGAAATGATAATAATACAAACTCCGCTAACTACAGTGTGCATGATTATCAAATTCTAATCAATTGAAATTATTGTTACACGTAAATTTATAAGTAATGAATGATAAAGTATTCAAATATAAAAGCAAGTTTTCGTACTGGGTATTCAATTAACGTATTCTAAAGAAATTATCTATTTAAAAAATAATAAAGTGCTTTCAACATTAGAATTTTCTACGTTTAAATTATACTCCGAAGTATTTAAGCTAATTAAGAAAAAGTGTAAAAAAGCAAAAGCTATGAAAGAAGGGAAGGTATTAAAACCTAATTTTTGGAAAAGCGAATTAGCAATTGTAGAAGTTAATAGTAATGTCAATTTGAAGAACAACAATATAATTTTAGTTTAAATAAACAGTTATATCACCTCATTTGACCGTAAAAGTTCATTTTATACTTGTGGTTTTGAAAATTGCAGATTACCATGAACAACATACTTAAAAAGCTAATTTGGTTATTACTTTATTTACTGTTCAACACGGTATTATTTTTCATTGAAGTAAGTATTTTATTTGATACCAACGACTCAAGTAATAGTGGAGTTTCTGGATTTGATTAAATAGATGCTCTATTGGAAGGTTTTAATGCTTTTTTTGATGTTTTGCAAGGCATGGCACTAATGTTCTTTTTCTATGCATCTATAGCCTCGGCTATTTTTGCTTTACTACTATTTATTCCCGTACAGCTATATTTTATAAATCGGAAATTTAAAAACCATAACAGGAAGTTTTTATACAGTTTATTGGCTTCCTTTGCTTTAGTGATATTGTTAAAATTGCCAAAGTATATTTTTATGTTTATAGAAATGACTTATTCGTAAAACTACTTCAGATTGTTTTTTAGTTTAACTTGTTAGCTAGATAATATTCGTACTTATAAATTACATAGTAATGAACATCACTCAAGACTGGAAGAAGATAAGAACACATTTCAATAAGAGTTTTAGTTCAAATTTTCATATTTCCGTTGCCTCTGTAGATGTAGAGAATAATCCGACTGTTACACCAATTGGTTCTTTGTTTCTAAATGATAATCAGTCCGGATTTTATTTCGAAAAGTTTCCAAAGAAATTACCGTTACATGCAAAAATGAATAAGAATGTATGTCTGCTTGGTGTAAATGGTAGTAGGTTCTTTTGGCTTAGAGCATTGTTCAAAGAAAAATTTTCAGACTATCCCGCAATAAAATTATACGGTGAGCTTGGCGAAAGAAGATTAGCGACCGAACAAGAAACAAAACGACTCAACCGCAGAATGCGAATAACCAAAGGACTTAAAGGGAATGCCTATTTATGGGGCAAGATGGAGTATGTACGCGATATTAACTTCACCAAAGCAGAGAAGATTAATTTAGGAAAAATGACAGCCAGTTTATGATAACCATTTTAAGGGTAGTAAATTAGGACAATCATCAACCAAACAAGAAACCATGGGAAAGAAATTAGATGCTATCACTCCCGCATTACAAGAATTCATAGAAAACCAGAAGATATTTTTTGTAGGCACAGCAGCTGTTGAAGGCAATGTAAATGTCTCGCCCAAAGGCACAGATTCTTTTAGGGTGATTAATCAGAGTAAAATTGTTTGGTTAAATCTTACGGGTAGTGGTAATGAAACTGCAGCTCATTTGTTGAAGAATAATAGAATGACCATCATGTTCTGTGCTTTTGAAGGTAAGCCCATGATTTTAAGATTATATGGCGAAGCCAAAATATATCATAAACGTGACAGTGTTTTTAATCACTTTTCTCAACTGTTTCCTGAAAATATAGGGGCAAGGCAAATTATTGAAATGCAAGTAGATTTGGTTCAGACCTCGTGTGGTTTTGCAGTTCCGTTCATGGATTTTAAAGAAGAGCGAACAACCTTAAATAATTGGTATAAAAAGCAAGGAGAGGATAAGATTGAAGCATATTGGAAAAATAAAAACATCAAAAGTATTGACGGATTTGAAACTAATATTCTTGAAGATTAATGCTTCTATTCGTAATCAATCTATAATTATATAATCCCTAGTTTATAGAACTCCTCTAATTGAGAATTACAGCTAAAATTTACCTCTAAATCTTTTACAATTCCTGTACCTACACCATATACCCAGCCATGTAAAAATAATTCTTGACCTCTTTCCCATGCGTTTTGTACAATAGAAGTTTTAGCAAGATTATAAACCTGTTCCATAGCATTGAACTCAACAAAACGGTCAAAGAGTTGCTCTTCATTTACTATGTCTCCGAGCTCTTTTTGATGTTGTCTGTAGACATCTCTAATATGCCGGATCCAGTTATCTGCTAATCCGTAAGATTTACTTCCCATGGCAGCTTTTACACCACCGCACCCATAATGACCACACACAATAATGTGTTTAATTTTAAGCACATTTACCGCGTAATCTAAAACACTAAGCATATTCATGTCTGAGTGTACCACCATGTTGGCTATGTTTCTATGTACAAAAACCTCTCCTGGTTTACCTCCAATTATTTCGTTGGCAGGTACCCGACTATCAGAACAACCGATCCATAACAAAGGTGGTTGTTGACCTTTCTCTAGTTTCTTAAAAAAATCTGGGTCATCATCTAATTTAGATTCGACCCATTTTTTATTATTTTCAATTAAGCTTTTATAAAAATCTAATTTCATATTCTTTTCTTTGTCCTATTAATGCTCTAAATGGAATACTTGGTATTCGAAATACTTTCTAAAACTTTCCTATTCAGAAATTGTATTCAATATTAATATCACCTTTTTAAGGTGATGATCCTTCTCATAGAAACTTAATTATTAAAGGTAAGCTCTTCTATAGAATTAATATGAAAAATAAACACTGAGTAAAAATGCTAATTCACCAATAATTCATGAGATGGATAATAAGCGGAAAACAAAACTCCAGGTATCCAATAAAACCAGTTTACATCGATAACTAATTTATAAGCGGTATTTTTAATATCCATAAAATAAGAATACTTTGAAACAGACCATAGCACGAGTAGCATTAGTAGTCGGTGATTACGATAAAGCCATTGAATTTTACACCAAGAAATTAGATTTTAACCTTATCGAAGATACCGACTTGGGCGATGGTAAACGTTGGGTAATAGTAGCTCCGCCAGGTTCAAAAGAATGTTCGTTGGTATTGGCAGAAGCAGCTAACGAAAAGCAAATGGCAAGTGTTGGTAACCAGACGGGCGGTCGTGTTTTTCTGTTTCTATACACCGATGATTTTTGGAGGGACTATTACAAAATGATGGAACGTAAAATTAAATTTGTGCGTTCACCAGAAAAAATGCCTTATGGTATGGTAGCAGTTTTTGAGGATTTATACGGCAACATGTGGGATTTACTTCAGCCTATTGAAAATCTAAAACAACAGCAGCAACAGCAACAATAAGTTGGTCATTTTATCACTGCGGAAAGATGTGTAAATCTCTTAAAAAAATATTCAATTTCAAGTATAAAAAACCCTTATCGGATTCTAGTAGTTCATTGAATCTTTTTAATACTAAAAACTTATTATGCGGTATCGGTAAATCTGAAATACGAGAAAGTGAAATTGTAATTACCGACTATCCTTTTGAACCATCGATTGCCTATTCTAAAACACTAATTTCTGCAAGTGATATCGAAGGTATGTCGGTTGATTTCGGAGTGTGTAAAGTCTATACTGAAAGCGATATCATATTTGTTTCGTCAGAACATAAACAAAGATTGAAGCAGTTTTATAAAAGTAACAATATTAGACTTATACCTCAAAGTTGGAACTGGGATTGGATTCTAGAGCCTTATCTAGATACCGAATTTACCAAAGAAAGCGAAGAACGTTGTTTGGCTAGACTCATAGAAAATGGATTTACATCTCTAGAGGTAGATACTATTAGGGCAGAAGTAAAAGACCAGATGTATGCCTATAATTTTGATACTATGTTGTGGGATTGGTGCAGCTTAGGTTTGTCTGATGTTCTTTCTGCTATGCGCGCTAAATATTCTGAAAAGGAGTTTAGAATATTTTATAAAAGAGCATTGGAGATTGAAAAGCGCTCTAAAATAAGTAAGTAGATTTTTTGTAATTAATCTTTATCTTTAAAGAGACTAATTACAGATCATGCAAATTCCTGAAATCCCCAATTTAATTCACTACGCCATTCCGTTTTTTACGGTGACCGTAATTCTAGAAGTTATTCTATCGGTTAAAGTGAAACTCCATGATTATGAGTTTAAAGACGCCGGTACTTCTATTCTTATGGGTTTGGGCAATGTGGCAATTGGTTTGGTAACCAAAGGCATTGCGCTAGGCTTCTTTTATTTGTTATATAACTTTTATCACATGTTTGAAATTCCCTTTGCCTGGTGGTCTTGGTTGATTTTACTTTTTGCAGAAGATTTATGTTATTACTGGTTTCATAGAACTAGCCATGTCAGCCGTTTTTTTTGGGCGAGCCATGTGGTGCATCATTCCTCTAAAAATTATAATTTAAGCACTGCATTACGACAGTCATGGTCTGGCGGATTTTATACCTTCATATTTTGGACTCCGTTAGTGCTTATCGGTTTTCACCCAGTGATGATTTTGGTGCAGATGTCAGTCAGTCTAATCTATCAATATTGGATACATACCGAGTTCATTACTAAAATGCCCAAGTGGTTCGAAGCCATTTTTAATACACCAAGCCATCACAGGGTACACCATGCTACCAATCCGCAGTATTTAGATAGAAATCATGCCGGAGTATTTATTATTTGGGATAGGTTGTTAGGCACCTTCGAGCCAGAAGATGAAAAGCCTGTTTATGGTTTAGTAGCGAATATTAATACCTATAATCCTATTAAAATTGCCTTTGCAGAATGGTACAAGATGCTAGGAGATTTCTTCACATCAAAAACATCATTGGTAAATAGGTTCAAATACCTAACAAAACCACCAGGCTGGAAACATGATGGTACCAGTATTCTTTCTACAGATTTAAGAAGAGAGTGGGAAGAGCATAAAAAGGTAGAAGTATAATTTTTGTGTAACATAAAGGTCTTTTGAGCGTCATATAAAAACCAACCACCAGAAGAATGACCAATAAACTAGTAGCATACATAGGAATTTTAGGAGTAAGTTTATTTGCGATAGCCGCCATCGTTGGTCCATTATTAATAGAAGACTACAGTGTGGTAAGTCAGTACATAAGTGAATCTTTTGCGTCTAATACTGAATATGGTCAGTATTTACAGTACTTCGGATATGTGCCTAGCGGAATTCTCATTACTATCTTTTGCTTTAGTGTTCCTAAATATTTTCCAAGTTCCAAATTGATAGTAGCCGGGTTTTTCGGATTGGCATTATTCTACGGATTGGGTACTGTATTAGTCGGATTTTTTCCGTGTGATGCAGGCTGCCCAACAGATGTCATAGATTCTAGCCTTGCACAACTTATACATAATGCAGTGGCTTCTTTAACTTATATCTTTTTTCCAATTTGTTTAATAGGTATAGGATTAGGGTTAAAGAAGTTTGAAAACTACGAGCGTTTATCTCAAATTGCAATGATCACAGGAATTATAAGTGGCATTTTCATATTCTCCCTATTTTCCGACCCCAATTCAGGTTACCGAGGAGTTCTACAGCGAGTTATAGAAATCTCGTTTATCACTTTTATGGTTTCTAGTGCCTTGCGAATTAATAAGTGTGTGGATTAATACGAAGTACAAAGTAATCTGTAGAAGATATTAAATTTAAAGGTCACTGAGCGTAGCCGAAGTGACCGTGTCTCGAAAAACCAACAACCAACAACTACTCCTTATAAACCACACCATCTTTCATTACAAAAGACACATTTTTCACAGAAGAGATATCTTTTACGGGATTCCCTTTTACTGCAATAATATCAGCTAAAAACCCCTCTTTTAAGCTTCCTAATTGATTTAAATGAAACATACTGGCATTACCAGAGGTAGCAGATTTTAAGACCGCTAAAGGCTTCATTCCGTAATCTACCATCAATTCCATTTCACGATAATTTTCTCCGTGGGTAAAAACACCCACATCACCACCAAATACAATTTGTACACCAGAATCTAACGCCATTTTAAAAGACTTGCGTTTCTGTTTAATACGCTCAGGTTCTAGGTCTGTAGCTTTGTTCCAACCTCGGTATTGCGTAATGGCATCGCCAGCAGCAAGAGTAGGGCATAGACCGATACCTTTATCCTTCATCATCTTAAAAATTTCAGGTGTACCGCCATCACCATGTTCAATAGTTTCAACGCCACCGAGAATGGCTCTTTTCATTCCTTCGGGAGTACCGGCATGTGCGACTACATATTTTCCTGCAGTAGTAGCGGTCGCAACCATTGCATTAATTTCTTCCTGTAAAAATGTCGCCTTAGAATCGGCACCTGGTGTCCAACGATAATCGGCATATATTTTTATTAAATCGGCACCGTTACCCATTTGTCTACGAACGGTTTCAATACACTGATCAACTCCGCTTGCAGCTTCGGCACCTAAGGGCACAGTTACACCGTCGTGAAATCCTTTTGGTCCGTATGCTCCTGTAGCTACAATTGCAGGTCCCGCAACCAATAAACGTGGTCCATCTATAATTCCCTTATCAATAGTTTTCTTTAAATAAACATCCGTATAACCGGCACCTTCAGCGCCCAAATCTCGCATGGTGGTTACACCTGCCATTAAAGAATTCTTTACATGAACGGTACCTCTAACTGCACGTTCAACAGGCGATTCTTTAAGTACCTGATCATTCCAATCGGTTTCGTTGTATGGGTGTAATAAAACATGGGAGTGACCTTCAATAATTCCAGGCATTAAAGTACTGCCAGTCAAATCTATTTCTGTGGTGTTGTTCGGTAGATTTATTCCGTTCGCATTTCCTGCATACGTAATTTGATTTCCTTCGACTAACACCACCCAATTTGTATGTAATTCACTACCGTCGAATACTTGGTCTGGTTTTAAGAGTGTTTGAGCAGAACATAGACTTACAGATAATAGAAATAAAAATAATATTGATTTCATAAAGGTAGTTTGTTTAGTTGGCAATAGCAGAGGTTAATAAGTTGTCTAAGTCAGTTTTGGAATGTTGATTTCGGTTAGAAATTACCATAAAGATGTCTTTGGTACTTTTAATATCTTCTAACGGGTTACTGTTCAGTAAAACGATATCAGCAATTTTACCTTCAGAAATAGTTCCGTAATCAGCATCTTGTTTTAAAAATTTAGCACCATTATAAGCAGATGATTTAAGTGCATCTAAAGGAGAAATTCCGGTAGCGACCATGGCTTCCATTTCTTTATGTAATGATATACCGGGATACGTATAACTGTTATATGCTCCGCTATCTGATCCAGCCAAAAGAGATACTCCGTTTTCATTCAGTTTATAAGCAAGTTTACCGAAAAAAGTATCAAGTGCTTTACGGTCTGTCACTTGCTTTACGGTTGCATTTTTTACACGGTCAATTCTACCTTTATAGGTTTGCTGAATTCCGAAGCTCATATACTTTAAATAGGCATCATTCGTATGATCAACTTCATCTAAATAGCTAAGCACTCCGCCAATATGTAGTGTAGGTACTACAAATACGTCATTCGATTTTAAATGCTCGAATGTTTTTAAAGCGGTGGAGTCAGAAAATGAAGATTGGAGTAGGGGCATGGCATCCCAAAATCCGATTTCTTTATTAATCAATTGTTGTGTGATTTCTTTCTCATAGCTAGAACACCCTTTCATGATATAGTACAAATGTTCTACCGCATCAATGCCAGCATCAATAGTAGCGTCAAGCTCCACTGTAAAAGGCATATGCCCCGATGTAATTAAATTTCGTTTCTCGGCTTCTTGAATCACCTTTAAATAATTCTCTCCCGAAATACGGCTATCATAAATTTTTACAAAGTCAGATGGTATAGCTTGCAAAGAGTCCAAAGCCTTAGAAATATCTTCATCAGTATCTACTTCTAAAGAACCGGCCCAAGTACCACCTGGTCCGTCAATTTTTGGTCCAGATGTAAAAATTGTAGGTCCAACAAGTTCATTTTTTGCAATAGCTTTTCGCCATTCTAAAACAGACGAGGTAAGATCGCCACCCGCATCACGAACTGTGGTAATTCCATTTGCCATAAAGAGTTTCAAGAAGTTCTTATTTGCATTGATTAATGAATCTCCACCTCTAAAATGTGTGTGATTGTCCCAAAAGCCTGGTACTATAAATTTACCTTTTGCATCAATTATAGTTTCAGCTTGAATGTAGGTTAAGTCAGAATCAGATATGATTTTTGTGATTCTATTGTCATTAATAAGAATATTTGAAATTGAAACAGAACCATCTTCTAGATGAATAAGATTACCATTTTTTATGATTACATCGTAGGTTGTTTGCGGTTCAGATTTACATGATAAAAGCATTGTTAAACAGCATAAGACTAGACAAGACTGTTTTAATATAATTGAAATATTCATGTTGTTTTTTTGGTTGGATTAGAAAGGTAAAAATAATTACTTATTTAATAATTGTCTGATTAAGATAAAAACAAAAATTAGTAGGCTATACCCTATGAAAAAGGGAATTATATAGGCTTTTAAACCCAATACTAAAAAGAGCCCAATGAGCAGTAATTGAAAGCCCAGCCCAAAAGTAGAGACTGCGGTCATTAACCATTTGGGTTGATATATTCCTTTAATGGCATTCTTATCAAGACCATAAATAATACGATCATAAGGACCATAACAAAATGAGTAAATGCGATATAGTAAGTCTACAGTTTGTTGATTTTCTCCGCTGAGGGCTTTGGGTGTTTTATTTTCAAATACCCTACTTGTGGTATCACCATCATACTTATTTCTCAAAATTACATAGTAATAATTATAGAGTGTGCCTTGTAATTGTAGTCCTACGAAAGCCACCAATGCAAAGAAAATAGTACTATCATTTATGTACCAAATTGAAAGTATGAATAACAAATTAAGTATGAAATCTGAAATAGAATCAAAGTATCGACCAATATGCGAAGGTATTTTCTTAATACGTGCCAGCTCGCCATCTGCAGCGTCAAGAATAGATTTTAAAACTAGAAAAAGTAAAGCTGACCAATAAAACCCTTCTAAGATAAAGCCAATAGCTAGAAGTCCGCAGACCGTAAATGCCAGCGTAACGTGAATTGGTGTAAAAATGGTTGTTTTTAAACGGTTGGCAATTATAAAGGCAAAAGGGCGACCGTAATCAGATAAATCTAAGAACTGATGTTCTTTAGGTAATTTAGACATTTAATACATCTTCGGGAAAACCAATAACGGAAACACGTTGGCTTGGTACACCACAAAAGCGAATGTAAAAATAAGGTTTAATTGATAATTAGCTAACGTATTAATCGATTGCAGTTTAAATGTTTTTTTCTATTTTATCGTCCGCCACCATTTCTATATTTTATGTTTTCAGCGCAGTGGCATATAATTTCATTTATTCTTTTATTGCGTGTATCTAATCGTTTTGCTTGATTTAACCAATAGAGGTAGCCTTTACGTTGGCTATGGGTAAAGTTCTTAAAGTTGCTAAATGCATCGGGGTTTTTATCGAAAGCAAGTTGTAATTCTTCAGGTATTACTCCGTTTTCCACATCATCTAGAGAAGTCCAAGATCCATTTTCTTTAGCAATTTTAATTGCAGCTAACCCAGCGGCTTGCATTCTGCTATTAGCTTTGAGCTCTTTTATATAGTTCTTATTTACTTTACTCCAAACACTTTTAGGTTTCCTTGGGCAGAAGTACTGTCTTCGTTTACCATTGCCTAAGCTTTTAACCGTACTATCTATCCATCCATAACAAAGTGCTACTTGTACAGCTTCTTCCCATCGCATACTTTCGTTTTCATGTGCTACAGCGTAGAAAATGAGATGAACTCCCGTATGATCAGAATGATTATAGTGTAACCAATTTTTGAATTCACTATCATTTTTAAAATATAACTCGGGTTTGTTTATCATAAATCTATTATAGGGGTATAAATTTATCATAAATGTACAATGATTAACACAGAAAGTATTGGTTAATACAGATGCGCACCCTATTTTTATGCTTTCTAAAATCAACTAAACAACAACAATTTACGTATGAAAAAAATCTTCATTGCGCTGCTTTTGGGTTTTGCGCTTATTATTGTCTCATGTGGTGGCAATAAACGAGAAGGAGAACCTAAAGTTTTAGTTTTCTCAAAAACTATGGGTTTTAAGCATGGGTCAATACCTGCGGGCGTTGCAGCCATTCAAAAGTTAGGAACAGAAAACGGATTTGCAGTCGATACTACCAAGAATGCAGATTTATTTACAGATGAAAACCTAAAACAATATTCAACTATTATATTTTTAAGTACTACTGGTAATGTATTAGATCAGTATCAAGAAGCTGCTTTTGAGCGTTATATTCAAGCTGGTGGTGGTTATGTTGGTGTACATGCTGCGGCAGATACCGAATATGATTGGGGTTGGTACAATGACCTGGCAGGAGCACAATTTTTGAGTCACCCAAAGGGCATGCCAACAGCTGATTTCATCATTAAGGACAAGAACTTTAAGGCTACACAGTTTTTTACCGACTCTGTATGGACTAGAAAAGATGAATTGTATAACTACAAAAACATCAATCCAGATATAAATGTTCTGATGACCTTAGATGAGTCTACCTATGAGGGTGGTGCTAACGGAGATTTTCATCCTATAGCATGGTTTCATGATTTCGATGGCGGACGCGCATTTTATACTGGCGGTGGACATGGAGATGAAAGTTATTCTGAAGATTTATTTTTAAAGCATTTGTTAGGTGGAATTCAATATGCCATAGGTGAGAATTTAAATTTAGATTATTCTAAAGTAACTTCTCAAATACCACCAGATGCAGATCGTTTTGCAAAAGTTACTTTAAGTGAAGGTCAGTTTTTTGAACCTACTGAAATGACTGTTTTGCCTAACGGAAATGTTTTGGTAGCTCAGCGTAGGGGAGAGGTTATGTTATATAATAATGAGACCAAAGAAATTAGTGAAGTATTAAAGCTTGATGTATACAGCAAAACATTGAATACACCGGGTGTAAATGCAGAAGAAGGAATAATGGGTTTACAAAAAGACCCTGATTTTGCCGATAACCATTGGATCTACGTATACTACTCACCAACAGGTGATGAATGGGTAAATCGTTTGTCAAGATTCAAATTTGAGGATGATAAGTTTGATGTAGCTTCTGAGCAGGTAATTATGGATGTAGATAGCCAGAGAGAGATTTGCTGTCATACCGGTGGTTCCATAGCTTTTGGTCCAGATAACTTACTATATCTTTCAACAGGTGATAACTCAACGCCGTTTAATGAGAAAGAAGTAAAATATGTAAATAACGGATTTGCACCTTTGAATGATATACCAGGTCATGAGCAGTACGATGCTCGTCGTTCTTCAGGTAATACGAATGATTTACGAGGTAAAATACTTAGAATTAAAGTAAGGGAAGATGGTACGTATGACATACCCGAAGGAAATTTATTCCCAGTAGGTACAGATAAAACGAGACCAGAAATTTATACTATGGGTCATAGAAATCCGTATAGAATATCTATAGATATGAAGAGAGGGTATTTGTATTGGGGCGACGTTGGTCCTGATGCAAGAGCAGATAGTTTAAGCACTAGAGGTCCAAGAGGATATGATGAAATGAACCAGGCTAAAAAAGCAGGTAATTTTGGATGGCCATTATTTATAGGTAACAATTTTGCTTATAATGCATACGACTATGAAACAGGTAAAACAGGTGCAGCATTTGATCCTAAAAAACCTATAAATAACTCTCGTAATAATACAGGGCTAACAGAATTGCCACCTGCAATGCCAGCATATGTGTATTATCCGTATGACGATTCTCAAGATTTTCCACAAACAGCAACTGGTGGTAGAAATGCAATGGCAGGACCTACTTATTACTCAGATATGTACCAAGGAGATGAGAAACTACCAAGTTACTATGATGGTAAAGTGATTATTTATGATTGGATGCGTGGATGGATGTTCGCCGTACATTTAGATAAAAACGGAGATTTCAGTAAAATGGAACCGTTTGCACCCGAGGTTAATGTCAATAGTTTAATTGATATGGAAGTTGGACCAAATGGTAAAATCTATCTTTTAGAATATGGTAGTGGCTGGTTTTCACAAAACGCAAATTCAGCATTAGGTTATATAGAATATAATGGCGGTAATAGACCACCTGTAATAAGTTCTGTAACCACTAGTGAAACCAATGGTAAGACACCCTTAAAAGTTAGCGCTAAAATAGAAGCAGATGATCGAGATAATGATACTGTTTCTTATTTATGGGATTTTGGTAATGGTGAAAGCAAAGAGACAACAGCACCTTCTGTTGATTATACCTATCTAGATGCAGGGGCTTTTAAATTAAAAGTAACAGTATTTGATAATAAAGGAGCAGAAACAATTAGTGAGGGTACTAGTATTATTGCTGGTAATACTGCACCAGAGGTAAGTATTTCTCTCGCAGATGGTGTTCCTGAATTTTATGTACCTGGACAAAAAATCAAATATGATGTTTCTGTGACCGATGCTGATGGAACTGTCATTGACCCTAGTAATATTTTTGTAAGTGTTGATTATTTGGAGGGAATGGATGAGGTAGCTATGAATTTAGGACATCAACAGGTTTCTGCAGCGGTTACTGGTAAAGCATTAACCCAAGCAATGGATTGTAAAGTGTGCCATAAAGAGGCTGCAGCTTCTATAGGGCCAAATTATAAAGATGTGGCAGCAAAGTATAAAGAGCGTAAAGATGCTTTAAAGTACTTACAGGGTAAAATTAAAACAGGTGGTAATGGTGTTTGGGGAGAAGTTACTATGCCAGCGCATCCTAATGTAACCTCAGATGAAACTAGACAAATAGGATTATACATTCTTTCCTTGAACGGTGATGATAAGAAAGAAAAATCGCTACCATCAAAAGGGGTTATTACTGCAGCAGCATCAGCTCCTGATCATGTAATGGTTATTACAGCAAGTTATACTGATGCAGGTGCTGAAGGTACAATACCTTTAACGGGTTCTAAATCTGTAGTGATACCAGGTAAGTCCAATAAATAAAATAACGATTAATTTGAATTGAAAAGCCCGCGATATAGCGGGCTTTTTTTATTTACATAAGCTAAATAATTAGATCAATTTTTTGCTTATCAATTCACTAATTTCCATTAGTAAATCCATTTCAGGTGCTGTAAAATCATAAGGTACAGGTTTAGCGATACCTATAGTTCCAAAAAGCTTTTCATTGTATAATAATGGTGCGGCTAATGAACCTTCTACTTTTGTATCTTTTGCTGAAGGTCTAGCTACGCCAGAATCATCCGTTTGTAGATTACACATTTCAACAGGTTTTCTACGTTCTGCAGCAATACCCGCCATACCTTTACCGATAGGGATAGTAGACAACTTCGGAATCAAAAACTCAGGAATACCTACTTGCGATTGAAGCTGTAATAAATCGTCTTTATCTAAAAAGTGTAAGGTGCCGGTAGAACAGTCAAAATGCTCTATAACTGTTTTTAAAAGGCTATCCCAATTTGGGGAATCCTTTGATAATTGAGTATGTATAGCTGCTATAATTTCTTTAGAGTTGTTCATTTTATTTCTTTTCTAAGAATTTTTCAATTCAAAATTAATGATTTCGCTGATTTCATTTGCTCGGTCAACTATCATAAAGTGTTCGCCACCCTCAATTAGCTTCATTTTTGTAGTCCCTCTAGGGGGAATCAATTTATCTTTTGTGCCATTAATCTTAATAACGTTTGCTGATTGCTTTAAATTCTGCCAAGTAGTAAATTCTTGTAAAGCCCATTTCACAAAGTTTAAATCGGTATCATCTAATATCTCATAAAATAGTTTAGCGTTATTGGCTCCGATGATATACCTCGCAGGAAACCTTGGTGGATTGAAAAGAGAAGCAGGTACAAGCTTTAAAATTCTTGATTTGCCTACCCATTTATAAATGGGTCTTAATTCACGTTTTGTTTGTGCAGAAGAAATAAGAATTACTTTTTTCGGATGAAGTATTTGATTGATTTCTGTGGCAATTAATCCGCCGAAACTAACTCCGATTAAGCAGAACTCTTCATTGGTGTCTATAACTGCGCTAAGCCTTCTCGAATATTCTTTAATAGATTCGTTGTGGTGGGGAGTAATCCAATCTATAGCTATTAGCTCAAAATCTAGAGTTAAATGATTAAAAACTCTTTGGTCAGCACCTAATCCACTAATAGCGTATATTTTCAAAATAAACTTTTATAGAAATGACTATAATCTCACAAAGCAATAATTTGGAAGATGAAAAATCTAATGATAAAGATACGTTTAATCTCTTTTTTAAAGTAATCTACATTATACTACATTGTCTTTGCCAGGTAGTTCTCTATAGGCATAATATGCCAGAACAGCATAGATAGCTTTTTCTATGGCAATTCTTATCGGAAACAATTCTTCTCCTAAAGATTCATCTATGGAGCGCAGTTGCATATAGTAATTACTAATAAGCGGATATTTTTTATTAGCTGCAATATGAGCATTGGCATTATTAAAAGCTTCTGTTTTTTGTTCCTTAATAGGTTTACAGGTAACCAGAGTAGGAGTTTTGTTCTTGTGTAGCATGGCAGAAAACCCAAATAGTCTACAAATAAGGCCACGGTGTGCATATTCTGAGCAAAAGCCTTTAGAACCCGGAGCAATAACTTTGTTCAAAACAGGACAGAGTTTATCCTCAGTATTATTTTGCAATTGCGCTAACCATTGTTCTGTTTCGCCATTTAGTAAAAGATGATAGGCTAGTGGTAAAAATTCTAATGCAGTAGCGTTGATGTCCGGTTTTAAACAACATAGTCCGCAATTGGCAACACAACTAAGTCCTGTAGATTGTTGAAAGGAGCCTAACTCCTTATCCAATTGGTTGAAAATACGATCTACCGCTTGAACTTTTTGATATATGGTCACTTATGTATTTAAGGTTGTACGAAGGTAGACTATGTTTTAATGCGGTAAACAATTTAAAAAATTAAATAACTAGTTATAATTATAGACTCTAATTTAGAAGTTAACGTTTTGAAATTGAATAATTTAATATGTTGTTATCAACTTAAAACTTTGTTGTCTTCAGACGCAAAGGTTCTTGGTCTGTTTTAAGGTTAATATGAAAACCAATAACACCTAATACCTGTTCTTCTTCAGTAAGTACTTGTACTTCCCATTCACCCGGCATCACATTGGTCTTGTAGGTGTAACCTCTAAATCCGCCATCTCTACCACCTGTAATATCATAACCGATATCATCTACAGTTACCCATTCTTTGGTTTTGTCATTATATCTTCTCCATCGATGAAAAATGGACTTTTTTAAATCTGTAGGAGCGAAGATTGAAGAAAATATATACACCCTTTGGTCTGGAGTATAGTTATATTCTAGTTTGTGTTTTCTCCAAAAAATGAACGATTCTTCAGATTCGTAGGTTACCTCATAGTTACCATTCTTTAATACAACATCATGAGCAACAATACCTTTATCTAATGCTAATGGAACGGGTGGTATTAATCTTAGAAAATAGAATAGATTAATAATGCCATAAATAGCTAAAATTATGACAATCATTTTACCCAGTTTAATTTCTTTACGAGTACTAGGACTTTTTCCATAGATAAAGGTGAGAAGCACTAAGGTACTTACTAGGCTAACCGCACCGGAGATTAAGAATATCGTGGTGTTTAATTCCTTTAAGAAAACAGGAATCATAAACGTGAAAAAAGTAAAACTTATAAAGTAGTACACTCCAAATTGAAGGTATTTATTAGAAATCCTTTTTTTTAAAAACTCATTGGCAATCAACAATAGAACAAGAATTATAAAGAACGATGCTGTTTTAGATAAAGAAACACTTCTAGAGAAGTAGATTACATAAGCACTAGATAATCCGCCGAAAAAGAACTGAATAGCTAAAGGCAAATATTCTTCATACCGTGCTAAAAACGTATTTTTCCATTTGCCATCATCAGCTAAATTATAGAGGTATAGCGCAATAGATAAAGAGGTCATGTGTAGACATAAAACCGTAAGGTCATACGTACGGTCAATACGACCTAAAGTTAAGGTATCAAAAATGAATCCTCCAATAAAGAACAGTATTGGCGCATATTTAGAATGCCTTCGAATAAAACTTCTGAAGGCACTATTTCTATATCTGGCAAGCGTTTTTTTCATGGAGACCTATCAAATAGATGCGGTAAAAATACCATAATTTAAAAAGGAAATTAATCCTATTTAATTTATGATGAACGCTAAAAATTAATATGTTGTAAAGTGAATTTTAAGGGTTAGTCTCAATATAGAAATTTGGATCTACACGTAAGTTTTCAAAGCTGCCTTTCATTTTTTCCGATTGCCATTCGTTACTAGGTTCTAGCCAAACAGGGATTTCATCGATATATACTTTTATGGGCAGGGTGAAGTTCTCTACAGTATTAGTAAAACGATAAGATAGCTTTTTGCCTTTCACTTTATACTCAAAAACAGGAATCTTGGTCGTTCTTAAGTATTGATCAAAAAAGGGTTTTAAATCGCGGTTCATTTCTATACCGATTACCTTCTCAATTTCGTCAGTAGTAACTGTTTTATGATAGAATTCTGAATTTAGACCACGTAAAATAGTCTGCCATTTTCTATCATCATTTACCACCTGGCGTAACGTATGAAGAATATTAGAGCCTTTATAATACATATCGCTACTACCTTCGTGATTTACATTGTAGATACCGATAATGGGCTTATCGTTTTTAATATTATTTCGAATACCTTGTACATATGCATTTGCCGCCTCTGTACCATAATGATAGTCTAAAAACAAACTTTCAGAATAACAGGTGAACCCTTCGTGGATCCACATATCTGCGGCATCTTTATAAGTAATATTATTTGCAAACCATTCGTGCCCAGCTTCATGAATAATAATAAAATCGAATTTTAATCCCCAACCGGTTCCCGATAAATCTCTACCTAAATATCCTTTCTGATATTGATTGCCATACGTAACAGAGCTTTGGTGTTCCATACCTAAATAGGGGACTTCGACCAGTTTAAATGAGTCTTCATAAAAAGGGTAGGGTCCGAACCAATATTCAAAGGCTTGCATCATTTTGGGAGCATCTTTAAAATGGGGCTTTGCTTTCTCTAGATTATCTTTTAAAACATAATAATCCATATCAAGTGCACCTTTTTCTCCTTGATATATTTCATCAAAATGTACATAATCACCGATATTGACATTAACACCATAGTTATTGATTGGGTTAGAAACAAACCAATTGTAGGTATTTGTCTCTTTGTCAACACTTCTAAGGCGACCATTAGAGACATTCATTAATCCTTTTGGTGCTTTTACACTGATTAACATACTATCTACTTCGTCGTACATGTGATCTTTGTTCGGCCACCAAACGCTAGCCCCTAAACCTTGGCAAGAAGTAGCAACGAAATCGTTATCATTAGCATCTTTTTTCCAAGAGAATCCACCATCCCAAGGAGCTTTAACCGCTTCTTTTGGGTGGCCAGAATACGTGACAACAACCTCATTAAAATCACCTACTTGCTGAGGTTTGGTTAATTGTATAAAATGGGCATTAATGTTATGCGTCAATTTAAGTTCGACCCCGTCTTGTGTCACTTTTTTAATTTGCAATGGTGGTTGCAAATCTACCTGTAGAACTTGATGAGGTTTCAGTACTTTGTAGCGAATTGTATTGCTTCCGTTTATAAATTTATCATCAGGATTAACATCAATATCTAAGTGATAATAGTTAAGGTCCCACCATTCACGTTCAGGGGTAATACTACCTCTAAGCGTATCTTGCTCAGTAAAAGTTTGAGCTTGTGAAAAAGTAAATATTCCAAGGGTAAAAGCAACAAGTAATTTGTTCATGTCTAATATGGATTATGCCTATCTAAAAATTCCGTTAGGAAAAACAACCGGACTCTCAAATCCGTTTTCGCCAACAGCAGAAACACCGAAGAAAAAATTATCGATAACGATGCCTTTCAATAAGAATTCAGAAACGTCACCAACATATCTGCTATAATCCCAAGTGGGAGATGTAGTATCTCTCCAGTATATTTTATATCCTTTTGCTCCATCAACCTTGCTCCATTGAAATTTTGCGGCAGGTTCCACAATACCACCTATTTTAACCGTTTCTGGTGCAGGCGGTGCCCAAGCTATAGATGCCAAGTTTATAGCGTTTACAGCAGTTAATTTAGCTGCATACTCAAAGTTTACATGTTCTAGAACATCGCCATAGGCAATACCATCTTCAACACGAATATCTTGATGTTGTTGTGTGTAGTTCTCATGAGCTTCCATAATACGAATACCAGGAAAACCGGCATCGTTAAAAGGTCTATGGTGTCCACCACGACCAAAACGATCCAAACGATAAATCATCATTGGGTTCATTTCTGGCATGTACTGCTTCACGTTTTTATGTACATAACGCGCCAGTTGTCTAGAAATTCCGTCCACTTCACCACCATAAAAACGTCTTGCTTTTCGTTGTTTTTCAGTTTCTGTTGGTGGTACAGGTTCAGAGAAAATTCTAAAATCTACATTACTTACAGTACCATCCACACCAGTAATATTACCGATCATGTCATTATTGAAAATACCAATAACTTCCCAGCCTTTATCTTTAGCGTATTGCGCAATACCGCCACCACCAAAAAGACCTTGTTCTTCACCTGAAAGACCCATATAGATAATGCTGTTCTCGAATTTATATTTTGACAGTACGCGAGCAGCTTCTATGGTACCTGCCATTCCGCTAGCGTTATCATTCGCACCCGGAGAATCATCTGTGAAATTGGTTGGATCGCTTACACGAGAATCGATATCGCCACTCATAATTATATAGCGATTAGGATATTTTGTCCCTTTTTGAATAGCAAGTACATTAACTACTTCTACATCTTTTACAATACGATCGTTTGCACCTTTTTTAACTAAGTCTTTTTGAAAGAAAACATTTAAACACCCATTACATTCAGTAGATGTTTTTTCGAATTCATTTTTGATCCAACGTCTTGCAGCACCAATACCCCTTGTGGTTGAAACCGTATCGCTTAAGGTATGTCTAGTACCAAAATTGACAAGTTTAGTAACATCGTTTTCTATTCGTTCAGCAGAAACCGCATCAATAATATCATAAATACGTTGGTCGGTTTGCGCAGTTAACGTAATGGCTGAGGTTAAAAAGGTAAACAGTAAAATTTTTTTCATTTCAATTTTTTTATGAGTAAAGCTAGTGTGGTTAATACAATTCTAAAATTAAGTAAAATATAGGGTTGAGCATAATTTCAGGCACAAAAGTATAGAAGCATATACTATAGTATTAATAGGATAATAAAGAGATTTCTTTATAAGCAGGACTTATCATCGTCTTTTAATCAATAAATAGTATACACCAAGCAACGGACCTATAGCTAAAGGAATAAATAAAAGATCAATAGAGATGATCGATTGAAGTGATCCTAGAAGTTGAATACTTATAATAGTAATGGCAAAACCAATACAATTTACTAGAGTTAGAGCAGTACCTTTTAATTCGGGTGCTACGGCTGATGCCACCAAGTTTGAGAATTGAGGAGAATCTGCGGTAACGGCAATGCCCCATAAACACCAACCTACCAAGAATAAATAAATAGGGAGAGAAAATAGAAGTGGAGAAATTAAACATAGAAAACCCGATGCTATTAAAGCTATCAATGCTACTTTCTTACTGCCAATGCGTTGCGAAAGAATACCTCCATAGGCACAAGATAATCCGCCAAGGGCAATAACGATTCCTGACCAAAGTGAGACCGAAATATCACTACCTGATTGAATCGCAAAATATTGAATGGCAATAGGTGTAAAAGCCCAAAAGGCATAGAGTTCCCACATGTGACCAAAATACCCAAATGCAGCTTTTTTAAATTCGAAATTTTTGAAAAGCTTCGGTCCCGCATCAAATTTTAAAGTAGTACTTGCCACTCGATAAGGACCGTTTGGCACTAGTAAAAAAAGTATGAGTCCGCCAAAAGCAGTAATGCCAGAAGTTAACATAATAACCTTGTCTGGATGACTTGCTAAAGGGCTTCCTTTAATTAAAAAAGGAAAAGCGGTGCCTAGAACTAATGCTCCGACTAAAAATCCCAATGCTTTTCCGAGTCCTTTTTCGTAATAATCTGCTGCTATTTTCATTCCTACGGGATAAATACCTGCTAAAAAGAAACCTGTACTAAATCTAGCCAATAGTAAACCACCTACGTTTAAATTTGGATAAATTAATGTCAGATTGGAAACGGATGCTAGAAAGGCACAAATCATAAATACTCTCGAAGGAGAAAACCGATCTGCAATCATTAAAACGCCGAATATTAGGGTCCCGATAATGAATCCGAATTGTACTGAAGAAATGACATGGCTTACAATGTCTGCACCAAAATCTAATTTTTTAGTTAGCGATTCTAATATTGCATTCCCAGCAAACCATGTAGAAGTGCAGGCAAATTGCGAGAGAATAATGATGGGGAGAATATGTAGCTTTTGTTTCAATAAATTAGTTAACAAATGTTACTTTAACAATCTCATTATTTTCAACTTCATAAATAGCTACGCCTTTAAAAGTTTTACCATTTGCGGTAATTGATTCTTCGTCTATAACTTTATTTCCGATGACAATTCTGTTAATTATCTCACAATGTAAATCAGGGGCAGAATTAAAGAAGTCAGTGTAGCCTGTTCTTAATGCATCTAAACCATCTGACTGCAATGTTCCTGAATAACTATAAATTTTAGTTTGTTTAGAATACGTGGCCAAAAATCCTTCGATATCTCTATTGTTATAAGCTTCAAGTTGCCTTTGAACAATGACCTCTGGGTCAAAAGTTGTTTTTTCATCTCTAATAAAAGTCATGCTTTTTATGAGTCCGTCAACTTCATAAATAGCCACTTGCTGTTTTTGTTTATCTCCAATAGAAACAAATTCTTGGTCAATTACAGCAGAACCAATTATAATTCTTGAAGAGACTTTAACTTCTACAGCAGGTGTTCTTTTATAAAATGCTTCATAGCCCTCTTTTAATTGTTCCCTGCCAACGGATATGGTATCCTTTGAGAAATTTTTTACTAAGACATCTTCTGAATAACAATTTGCGAACGCTTCTAAATCACGAGCATTGAAGGTTTCTACCTGTTTTTGAACAATCTTATGCGGAGCATCTTTAGAAACGAACGAAATAAACTTTCCGTTAGGACTAATTGCTAGTCTTGATAAGCCATGAATATCAGTTTGTTGAAATTTGAATAATGAATTCCATTCTTTGTCAAGTGATGGCTTGAAGGTTAAAAGGTCACTATTATTAGCAGTTATTAAGCTTCCATCAGCAGTCCAACAAACATCTTCGGTTTCTCCTAAAATTGTAATAATCTTATTTATTTCTCTAGTGCTAGGGTTTAGTGATTTTATAATACTCTTATCTATATCTTTTGAAATAAAACTAATAAGTTTAGAATTCAGAATTTTGTGCAATGACCTACCTACATTTTTCTGAGCGGTGTAGTAGGTATTTTCTTTTAGATTATACACCACTAAATCCATTCGGTTTTCAATTAAAACCGTGCAAACAATAATGTCATTAGAATACCAAACATGGTAGCCTACTTTAAGATTTGGTATTAAAACTTTTGAGTCACCAGTTTTTAAATCATACTCGTATAAACGTTGCAAACCATCTTCGTCTAAACGAACTGAAGAAATGGCATCTCTACCTGGAATTTTCAGAGGAGAATATTCACTACCATTTGGTGTATTTGAAAGCCAAGTTGTTGTTTTATCGTTTATATCATAGAGGGTTATATCGGTTTGCCTATTTCTTGTTGATGCGAATAGAATTTTATCATCAGAAAAAAATGAAGGTTGATTGTCATAACCTTCATTTTGAGATATGTTTATAACTCCATTAATTTTCAAACTGTCATTATTCAAATCTAAATTTGCTAAATAAACTTCTGTGCCATGTTGGGCAAAAGTTGTTAGGCAGCAAAAAACACCTACAAATACAAGGTTGTAAATTTGTTTCATATTGAATAGTTTGTGAGTAACATTATTCTTTGTCGGCAAATCTCTTTAAAATTGCACGAACATTTTTCGTGTTATCAACGAAGTACCTTGCTTGTGTTTTTTGGCGCCCTACTTTTACTGTAATAGATTCCTCTGGAAGTTCTTGAAACATAAATTCATCGGTCCAGTCATCACCAATAGCAAACACAAAATCGTAATCATGTTCAGAATACACGCGCATAGAAGCTCTACCTTTATTCACGTTACTACTTTTAATTTCCATCACCTTGTTGCCATTTAAAACACTGAGGTCATCATTTGCAATAAGGCTTGTTAGTACCGTATTCAGTTCAACAGAACGTTTTTGACCAAAGTCGGGATCTGTTTTTCTGTAATGCCATGCTAAAGAATAATTTTTCTCTTCAATAAAACTACCAGGGGTACGGTCAACAAAAGATTCTAACACTGGTAAAATCTTCTCCATCCAGTCTTTCTTAACGTTTTCTAACATTCTAAATTCTTCACCACCTTGAGAGATCCATACGCCGTGTTCAACGATCATATTATATTTTTTGGGCAAGAACCATTTGGTGAATGTTTCTTTATCTCGTCCGCTAATTAAATACATATCTGTATTTGGTTGAGAAGAAATGGCATCTAACAGTTTATACAGTTCTTCGTCTGGCGATGCTTTTTGAGGATCAGCATGAAAACCTGCCAACGTGCCGTCATAGTCCAAGAATACTAATCTTCTTTTGGCTTTTTTATAGCTATCCATCACTGTATTCATGATGTCTACTGAAAATTTTCTAGACTTATAAGTTTGGTCTTTTTCTTTTTGACCCACTAACGAAGTCATAAAATCATTCGCCCATTTTTCAACGTTATAACGCTCTAATCTCTTTTGTAATAGCGTGTTTCTGGCAATCTGTTCTTCCTTTGGCATATTAATAGCTTCATTCAAAGCATCCGCAATTTGTTCAAAATTGTTAGGGTTGATCAATAGCGATTCGTTCATTTCATTGGCAGAACCCGCCATTTCACTAAGTATTAAAACCCCTGTTTTATCAGTTCTAGTGGCAATATATTCTTTGGCTACCAAATTCATACCATCTCTAATTGGTGTCAACCAAGCAATGTCAGAAGACGTATATAGGTCAATTAGGTTTTCAAAAGGCATAGATCTGTAGAAATACCAAATAGGTGTCCAGCTTACGGTTGAAAGTTCTCCATTAATGCGACCAACTAATTCATCAACTTCACGTTTTAGTAATTGATATTGCGGTACATTGGAGCGCGAAGGCACGGCAAGTATAATAAGTCTAACTTTCTCTTTATACTGCGGGTATTTATTTAAGAAATATTCAAAAGCATTAAGTCGTTTCGCAATACCTTTTGTGTAATCTAAACGGTCAATAGATAAAAAGAACTTAGCATCTGGAGCTGATTTTTTATGAGTATCTAATCGTTTTTGCAATTCAGACTTTTCATCTTCACTTCGTTGTGAATGTTCTTTAGCTGCTTCGCTGAATTTCTTATAATCGATTCCCATGGGGAAAGAGTCAACTTTAATAACTCTATCATCTAAGTAAATATCATTAAAACTAACCTCTAAGCCCAATAGTCTGCGCACAGAGCTTAAAAAGTGACGTTCATAGTCATAGGTATGAAAACCAATTAAATCTGAGCCTAATAAGCCTTGTAATACTTCTTGTCGCCAAGGTAGTGTTCTAAATATTTCATACGATGGAAAAGGAATGTGTAAAAAGAAACCGATTGAAATATCAGGTCTTTGGGCACGAACCATTTGTGGTACTAGCATTAATTGGTAATCGTGTATCCAAATCGTATAATCATTATCAGCTTTTTCAAGAATAGCATCTGCAAATTTCTGATTAACAGCCTTGTAAACTTCCCAACTTTCAAGCTCAAATTCAGAGTATTCTAAAAAATAGTGGAATAAAGGCCATATGGTTCTATTGCTAAATCCGTAATAAAAACCATCAACTTCTTTTTCTGTAAGATTTACTTTAGAAGATCCATGTTCCGCTAGTGCCTTATCAATTTTAGGGATTAACTCTTCTGGTATTTCTTCATCTGTCAATCCGCTCCAGCCAATCCATAGGCTATCTCCACCCGAGTGTACAGATTTCATTCCGGTTGCTAAACCACCAACACTTGGTACCGCAGTAATGTCTCCATTGCTAATTTGTAATTGTACAGGTAGTCTATTTGAGATAATGATAGTTTTCGCCATAAAAGAGATTTTTTTGCTACTTCTTGATAATTATTTCTCTAAATTTCGGGAAAAAGGAGGGTATTACCAATTGAAACCTCATATGAATTAAGATTTTTATTGAATGGATAATTTAGACTACGGAATAATAGGGAATTGTAGAAGTGCAGCATTAATTTCAAAGACAGGAAGCATCGAATGGTGCTGCTTACCAGAATTTGATAGTCCATCTATTTTTGCAAAATTATTAGATGAAGAAATTGGAGGCAGTTTTGAAATTAATGTGGATGACAGTTATATAATTACCCAAAAATATGAGCAATTCACGAATATATTAATCACTTCTTTTAAATCTGGCGACGACCATTTTGAGATTAATGATTTCATGCCACGTTATAGAAAAGAAGGCAATGCTTACCATGCACCACCAGAGTTGATTAGATATTTTAAACATATATCTGGTGCTCCAAAATTTTCGGTAGTATATGACCCCAAGCTTGAGTATGCTATGGGTAAAACAGAATCATTTATAAAAAAAGATTTTATAGCGAGTCTTACACATGACGTAAAATTCGATACTATATTCTTATATTCTTCTTTTGATAAACAGACTATTATAGATAGTGGTGAAATTGAATTAAAAGAAGATGGTTATATTTTGGTAGGTTACAATGAAAAATTATTGCTGCCTACTACAGATAGGGCTTACTTAGATTTACAAAATACAAAAGTATATTGGTTGAATTGGTCTAATTTGACACCTACCTACAAGAAATTTAACGAAGAAATCTCTAGAAGTGCACTTACTTTAAAGCTATTAAGTTATGACAAGACAGGTGCTGTTTTAGCGGCAGCGACCACATCATTACCAGAAACAATAGGCGAAGTACGTAATTGGGATTACCGATTCTGTTGGATCCGCGATGCATCTATGGTAATTAAGGTAGTATCAGAATTGGGTCATAAGAACGTTGCAAGACGTTATTTACAGTTCATTATAGATTTGATACCAGATAAGGCAGAGAAGCTTCAAATCATGTACGGTATTAATAAAGAAAAGAAGTTGACCGAAGTAACCTTAGAACACCTAGCGGGCTATAAAGGTTCTAAGCCAGTAAGAATAGGTAATGCAGCTTATCACCAAAAGCAAAACGATATCTATGGTATACTTATGGATGTTATCTACGAACAGATGGCGAAATTTAGTGTAGATATCGATAATGGTGAAGACTTATGGGCGATTACAAAAGGAATCGTTTGGATTGTAAGTAATAATTGGAAAGATGCCGATAAAGGTATTTGGGAGTTCAGAACAGAGGATAGACATTTTACATTCTCAAAAGTGTTATGTTGGACAGCTTTGGATCGTGCAATCAAGGTTGCCGAGATGTTAGATAAGAAGCACAAAATTGAGAAATGGGAGCCTATTAGAGCAGAAATCTGGAAAGATATATATGACAATGCTTGGAATGAAGAAGTAGGCGCATACACGCAATCTTACGGATCTAAAGAGTTAGATGCATCTGTATTGTTAATGGAGTCCTATGGCTGTATAAAAGCTAAAGACGAAAGATACATAAGTACAGTACATGCCATAGGGAAGGAGTTAAATAATGACGGATTACTTTATCGATATAAAAACGAGGATGATTTTGGTTTGCCTTCATCATCATTTACAGTATGTACATTTTGGTATATAAATAGCTTATTTAAAATAGGAGAACGTAAAAAAGCGTTGGAGTATTTTGAGCGATTATTGAGCTATAGTAATCATTTAGGTCTCTTTAGTGAAGATATTGATTTTAAGACAAAAAGATTATTAGGGAACTTTCCACAAGCCTATTCGCATTTAGCGTTAATAGAGTGTGCAATCAACTTTTCTAAGAAAGAAAGTGAAGATCAAATGCTAGAGTCTTTAAGGGAATAATCAGCGAGTAGCAAGGGACTTAATCTTATTGATTAAGGCTTTAAAATGTTGATCAGTTGTAAACGGATTCATCACCGTTATACGCATGTAATGTGTACCTTTTAATTTCGTTTGTACAATATAAAATTCGCCATCTTCTAAAAGGGATTGGCGAATTTTTACATTAAGAGCATTTATATGTTCTTCATCCATATCAGCAGGGCAAAACCTAAAACAAATTATATTGGACATCGGTTGGAGTGCTAATTCAAAATTATCCTCTTGTTCAATAAGTTTAGCGAATAATGCGCCCGTATCATAAAGTTGGGTAACATTAGCATCAAATACTTCTTCGCCGTATAATTTTAGCAGTGTAAACCAATGGATAGCCATCATATTTTTGGTGCATTCAAACGTACGTTTACCAGAGTTATACCAATCTTCATGTTCAGAATCTGTAAGTAGGTAATCTGCTTTTTGGCTAAAAGTGACGTTAGCATTTTTATCATCTTTATAGAGTAGGGCAGTGGTCAGCGCTGGCATTAGCATCATCTTATGTCCGTCGATAACAACTGAATCAGCCAATTCAATGCCTTTTAGGGTGTGCTTGTATTTTTTGGAGAAAATTCCAGCTCCGCCATGTGCTCCATCAACATGAAACCAAATATTTTGTTTTTTAGCAAATTCTCCAATCACTTCTAAGTCATCAAAAATACCGGTAGCAGTAGAAGGAGCACTACCAATAATAGCGAATATTTCAATTCCCTTTTCCTTTGCTTCTTTAAATTTTGACACCATTAAATCAGTATCCATTCTAAAATCTTTGGTTACAGGGACCTTAATAATTCCTTGATCTCCCAATCCCATTATTCTTGCAGCACGATCAACGCAATAATGCGCTTCTTCACTTACCATAATACCTAATTGATTTTGGTTGCCCTCGTTCCAAATATCTCTTTTGGTAATTGCTTTTCGTGCACTTAATAACGCAGTTAAATTTGCAAGTGTTCCGCCTGAGGTTAAGAATCCTCCAGAAGAGTCATCAAAACCAATTTTCTTGCAAATCAATTCTATAATAATGCGTTCAATAGCATTAGAAGACATACCCATCTCATAAACTGCAGTGCCATTATTTAATAATGAACTAATTAATCCAGTGAGTGCAGTAATTGGGGCTGGCGGACTTACTTGATGTCCCATATACTTAGGATGGTGAACGTAGGTGGTACGTTTTATTATTTCTGGAAAAAGGTCTGTTTCAATACCATCAGCTAAAAATTTCTTCCAGAATTCTAGTTCCTCTTCAGGTTCTTTCCAATTGATTGTATTACGAGAAGAAGCATTCAGTTTATCCTCTAAGTGAGAAGTCAATTGGTCGATTAGAATATGACCATTCGAATTAAATTCGGGAGTATTATAAACCTGTTCAAGTAATTTTTTATGCATGGTTTAAAAGTAGTCGCAATATCAATATTTACCAAACAAAAAAACCGCCCCAATTGGGACGGTTTAGTATTCAAGTTACCAAACAACAAAAGGTAATCTGAATTAGTCAAACGTATAACCGTTATCTGCAGCAACCTTATCGGCAATTTGTGTGCGTAAGGCAACTACATTAGGGTAGTTTGTATATTTAGTGAAACGTTTAAGTCCCATTAACATCATTCTTTGCTCATCACCTTCGGCAAAAGAAACGATAGCTTCTTTACCTTTATTGATGATAGTTTCAGTAGCATTAAACAAATATAGTCTAGACATCGCTATTTGAGTAGCTTGTGCTTCTTCTCCAAATCGTTTTGCATTTTTCTCGGTACGTAATAAAGCAGATTCTGCCATGTATACTTCAATAAGAATATCAGATGCAGCCAACATTAATTGTTGGTGATTTTCTAATTCTGCTCCGTATTTCTGAACCGCAGATCCAGCAACCATCAAGAAAACCTTTTTAAGTCTCTTCAAGATATCTTTTTCTTCAGCGAATAGTTCAGAAAAATCTGGAGTATCGAAAGAAGGAATCCCCATTAATTCTTCACCAACTGCCGTAGCAGGACCTAAAAGATCAACATGACCTTTCATTGCTTTTTTCACTAGCATACCTACTGCCAACATTCTGTTGATTTCGTTTGTACCTTCATAGATACGGGCAATTCTTGAATCTCTCCAAGCAGATTCCATCGGAGTATCAGCACTGAAGCCCATACCTCCAAAAATCTGAATACCTTCATCTGTAGTTTTTTGACAATCTTCAGAAACAGCTACTTTAAGAATAGAACATTCAATAGCATATTCTTCAACACCTTTAAGTTCAGCCTCTTGGTGTGTATTGCCTTCAGCTTCACGCATAGCAATACGATCTTCTATATTTTTTGCAGCACGGTAACTTGCAGATTCATCAACATAAACGCTAGTTGCCATTTCGGCAATTTTAGACTTAATAGCACCAAAGTTCATAATGGGAGTTTTGAACTGAATACGCTCGTTAGCATATTTAGTAGCTTCACCGATAACTCTTCTTTGTGCATCTAAACAAGCAGCCGCTAATTTTATACGACCTACGTTTAATGCATTCATTGCAATTTTGAATCCGTTACCTCTTGTAGATAACATATTCTCAGCTGAAACTTTAGTTTCGTTAAAGAAAACCTGACGCGTAGAAGAGGAGTGAATACCTAATTTCTTTTCTTCATCACCTAAGGTAATACCATTACTTGGATCATTTTCTACAATGAAACCAGTAATGTTTTTATCATCTTCAATACGAGCAAATACGATAAACATATTACAGAAACCTGCGTTTGAAATCCACATTTTCTGACCAGAAATGCTGTATGTTTTTCCGTCATCAGAAAGAACAGCCTTCGTTTTTCCTGAATTTGCATCAGAACCAGCACCTGGCTCAGTAAGGCAGTAAGCACCAAACCATTCTCCAGAAGCTAATCTTGGCACATATTTTTGTTTTTGTTCTTCAGATCCATAAAGCGTAATTGGCATTGTACCAATACCGGTATGTGCACCAAAAGCAGTACTGAAAGAACCAGTTGCTCCAGAAATGTAATCACATACCAACATGGTAGAAACAAAGCCCATTCCCATACCACCATATGATTCTGGTACAGCAACACTCAATAATCCTAACTCACCTGCTTTACGCATAGTTTCTTCAGTGAAAGCATAATCTTTATTTTCAAAACGCTCCCAATGTGCCCAAAGTTCTCTGTCAACGAATTCTCTGGTACTCTCACGCATCATGCGTTGCTCTTCATTCAAATCTTCTAATGTGAAAACATCTTCACAATTGGTTTCTTTAACAAGGAACTGTCCTCCTCTAAGAATGTCTTTTTTTACTGTATCTGTACTCATGTTGTTAATAGTATTTAGTATCAAGTATTAAGTAAACACTGTAATATTAATTAGTAAAAGTTGTTAATTTAAAAATTCAAATATTCCGGCAGCTCCTTGACCTGTACCTACGCACATGGTTACCATACCGTATTTACCTTGCATATTTCTTTTACGCATCTCATCAAATAGCTGTACTGATAATTTTGCTCCTGTACATCCTAATGGATGACCAAGTGCAATTGCACCACCATTTACGTTTACGATGTCTTGATTGATATTCAATTCACGCATTACTGCCAAAGATTGTGAAGCGAAAGCTTCATTCAATTCTATTAAACCAATATCATTTAGTTTTATATCTGCTTGTTTTAATGCCTTTGGTATAGCAGCGATAGGACCAATACCCATTATTCTAGGTGGTACACCAGCGGCTGCATAGTTTACTAAACGAGCAATCGGTTCAAGATTTAATTCTTTCACCATTTCTTCACTCATTATTAAAACGAATGCTGCACCATCACTCATTTGCGATGAGTTACCAGCAGTTACACTTCCGCCAGCAGCAAAAACTGGGCGAAGTTTATTCAAAACCTCTACAGAAGTTCCTTTTCTCGGGCCTTCATCTTTGGTTACTGTATATTTACGATGTGCTTTTTTTCCGTTAGCATCTAAATATGTTTCCTCAACTTCAATTGGTGCTATCTGACTTTGAAAACGGTCTTCTGCTTGTGCTTTTAAAGCTTTCATATGAGAATTGTAAGCAAAATTATCTTGGTCTTCACGAGATACTTTGTACTCATTTGCAACGGCTTCAGCAGTATTACCCATTCCCCAGTAATAATCTTCATGACCAGAATTTGCTAAATCGTAGTTCAGTTCTGGCTTATTACCCGTCATTGGAACAGAGCTCATACTTTCGGCACCACCAGCAATAATACAATCTGCCATACCAGCTTGAATCTTAGCTGCAGCAATACCAATAGTTTCCAATCCTGATGCACAGAATCGATTTACGGTTACGCCCGGTACATCAACAATATCCAATCCCATTAATGAAATTAGTCTTGCCATGTTCAAACCTTGAGAACCCTCAGGCATCGCATTACCTACGATTACATCATCAATACGTTTTTTGTCGAATTGTGGCAATTCCTTCATCATATATTCGATGGTTTCGGCAGCCAATTCATCTGTTCGCTTAAAACGGAAAACACCCTTCGGAGCTTTTCCAACAGCAGTTCTATATCCTTTTACTATATATGCAGTTTTCATTTTTTATGCTTTTGGCTATTAGCTTTTAGCTATTAGCATTTAATTGTTGTTTTATAATAGACCGATAGCTAATTGCTACAGGCTAACAGCTACGTAATTTTAGTTACGTAATGGCTTACCCGTTTTCAACATATGCTGAATACGTTCTAGAGTTTTTCTCTCAGTACATAATGATAAGAAAGCTTCACGCTCTATATCCAATAGATATTGCTCAGATACTAATGTAGGTTCTGATAAATCACCACCTGCCATTACATAAGCAAGCTTGTTTGCTATTTTCTTGTCGTGTTCGCTAATATAGTGGCTAGCTTCCATAGCATCTGTACCTACAACGAACATACCTAAAGCTTGTTTACCTAAAACTTTGATATCGTTTCGGGCTGCTGGCTGTGTGTATCCAGATTCTGCCATTAAAATAGCATGTGCTTTTGCAGTTGCAATTTGACGATCTTTATTAACCACTACTACATCTTTACCTTTTTGAAGTAATCCCAAATCAAAAGCTTCGTAGGCTGAAGTAGATACTTTTGCCATACCTATGGTCAAAAAGTATTCTTGCAATACATTCAATTCAACATCACCTTTCTTAAAGGTATCTTGTGCACGTAATGCCATCTCTTTAGAGCCACCTCCACCAGGAAGAACACCAACTCCAAATTCTACAAGTCCCATATAAGTTTCAGCTGCCGCAACAACCTTATCTGCATGCAGAGAAATTTCACAACCACCACCTAATGCCATACCATGAGGGGCAGAAATTGTTGGAATAGCAGAGTAACGCATACGCATCATGGTATCTTGAAACATTTTAATAGCCATGTTAAGCTCGTCATATTCCTGCTCGACTGCCATCATGAAAATCATACCAATATTTGCACCTACAGAGAAATTCGGAGCTTGGTTACCAACAACCAAACCTTGAAAATCTTTTTCGGCCATGTCTATTGCTTTATTCAAGCCAGCTAAAACATCACCACCAATGGTATTCATTTTAGATTGGAATTCTACATTTAAAATTCCATCACCTAAATCTTCTACAACAACACCGGCATTTTTAAATACTTCTTTAGATTTTCTAATATTATCTAATATGATAAATGAATCTTGTCCAGGAATTTTTTCCATGGATTTTTTCGGAATATCATAGAAATAGGTGCTTCCTTCTTTTACTGAGTAAAAAGATTCTTTACCAGCAGATTTCATTTCTTGAACCCATGCTGCAGCTTCTAAACCTTCAGCTTTAATAAATTCAAGACCTTTATCTAAACCAACAGCATCCCAAATTTGGAATGGACCATGTTCCCAGCCAAAACCAGCTTTCATGGCATCGTCAATTTTATAAAGCTCATCTGTAATTTCAGGTATTCTATGAGAAACGTAAGCGAACAACTGTCCAAAACTCTTACGGTAGAATTCACCTGCTTTATCTTTTCCACCACAAAGAACAGCAAAGCGATCAACTACCTTGTCAACCGTTTTTGTTAATTCTAACGTGGCAAATTTTGCACTCTTTTTGGAACGATAATCCATCGAACCTAAATCAAGCGTTAATATTTCAGTTTTACCTTTTGCGTCTTTCGATTTCTTATAGAAACCTTGTCCTGTTTTACTACCTAACCATTTGTTCTCCATCATGGTATTGATGAAACCTGGTAGTTTAAATAAATCGTGACGCTCATCATCTTTACAGTTATCATAAATACCATTGGCAACATGTACCAAAGTATCTAAACCAACAACGTCAACAGTTCTAAATGTAGCAGATTTTGGTCTACCGATCACAGGACCAGTAAGTTTGTCTACTTCTTCAACGGTCATATCCATATCTTTTACCATATGGAAAAGGCTTTGAATACTAAAGATTCCAATTCTATTACCTATAAATGCCGGAGTATCTTTGGCAACTACAGAAGTCTTACCTAAAAACTTTTCTCCGTAACCATTTAAAAAGTTTAATACATCATCATCTGTTTTTGGACCAGGAATAATCTCAAAAAGTTTTAAGTAACGTGCAGGGTTAAAAAAGTGGGTACCACAAAAATGCTTTTGAAAGTCATCACTTCTGCCTTCAGACATAAATTTGATAGGAATACCAGAAGTGTTAGAAGTAATTAAAGTACCCGGAGTACGGTACTTTTCAATATTTTCAAATACTTGTTTTTTAATATCTAATCTTTCAACAACAACCTCAATAATCCAATCAACTTTAGATATTTTTGAAATATCATCTTCCATATTACCTGTAGTAATACGGTTAGCAAATTTTTGATGATAAATAGGTGATGGTTTTGATTTCAACGCTGCGGTTAAAGAATCATTTACCATTCTATTGCGAACTACCTTGTCTTGCAAGGTTAAACCTTTCGATTTCTCTTTGTCATTTAGTTCTCTAGGAACAATATCTAACAATAAAACCTCTACGCCAATATTTGCAAAATGACAGGCTATACCGCTACCCATAATTCCTGAGCCAATGACCGCTACTTTTTTAATGTGCTTGTTCATGTACTTTATGCTGTATTAATTTGATAAGTTGAATTAAAATAATTTTTTGTCTGCAATGAGTTTATTGATGGCATTTGTAACTTCAAAAAAACTTTCTAATTTTTCATCGGTAACTTCATTTTTTACAGCCTCATTAAATCTAAGAACGGTACTTTTAGAATCGTTCCTTTTCTCAAGTCCGAAGTCTGTTAAATAAATAAGAACACCTCTGCCATCTTTAGGGTTAGGCTTTCTTAATATAAGACCTTTTTGTTCCATACTTTTTAGAATCCTAGAAAGGCTAGTCGCTTCCATTCCCATTTTTGGACCTAGGGAAGTAGATGGTGTGCCCGTTTTTGGATCAATACTTAGTAATGTAAAACCAACAGCCATAGTAGAATCAAAATTCTTTGCTTCTTCATTATACATTCTAGCTACTGCTTGCCATGTAGCTCTCAACGCATAATCTATCGTTGCTTCTTTCATACTCCTTTTAGTTGGTTCCCAAATATAAGAAAATTTATTATGCATGCATAATAAATTTTCTTATATTTTAGTTAATCAGATGTTACTAGCGTAACTATAGGTGTAATTTCTTATCTATTGTTTTTAAGGTCTATTTATTGTGTAGAGGTATGTTTATTAACTAGATAGATGAATAATATATTTTTTTATATTTAGCGACCCTATTAATTATTTTGAAATACCTATATCAAAAACGAAAGCCCAACTAAATATCTTTTGCAATATTTAGTTGGGCTTCATAATTTATTATTCCAAAATTATTTGGTAATATATTATGGATTAATGCTCATAAATATCATTATAAAGAGCAATATATTTTTGCTTAATTATCTTTCTTTTCATTTTCATTGTAGGTGTCAGATGTCCATCTTCCATACTCCAAATATCAGGGGTCAGTCTAAATTGTTTGATTTTCTCCCATTTGGCAAAACTTTCATTTGCTAGACTTACTTCTTCATTAATTCTGGCAATAATTTTTTCGTTAGTTGCGATATCGGAATTATCGCCAACAGGGATATTCTTTCTTTTAGCCCATTCTTTAATATATTCAAAATTTGGCTGTATTAATGCAGCAGGCATTTTTTCGCTTTCACCGACTACCATAATTTGCTCTATGAATTGCGATTGTTTAAAGCGATTTTCTAGAAGTTGAGGAGCGACATATTTACCACCAGAGGTTTTAAACATTTCCTTTTTACGATCCGTAATTTTCAAGAATCCGTCACTATCTAATTCACCAATATCACCAGTTAAGAAATAACCGTCAACAATCACCTCTTTAGTTTTTGCCTCATCTTTATAATAGCCTAGCATAACTTGTGGACCCTTAATGCATATTTCACCATCTGCGGCAATCTTAACTTCAGTGCGGTCTATAGGTTTACCAACGCTACCAATTCTAAATCCGCCTTCGCGCATATCATTAACCGAAATTACAGGTGACGTTTCAGATAATCCGTACCCTTCCATGAGTCCGAATTCCGCAGCATTAAATATTCGCGATAATCTAGGCTGTAAAGCCGCGCTACCAGAGGCAATTAAACCTAGGTTGCCGCCTAAGCCTTCTTTCCACTTACTGAAAATTAATTTTCTGGCAATAGAAAGTTGTGTTTCGTACCACCATCCGTTTTGACCGTATGGTTCGTATCTAAGACCCAAGTCTACAGCCCAAAAGAATAGTTTCTTTTTAATACCGGTAAGCTCTGTTCCTTTGGCATAGATTTTATCATACACCTTTTCTAAAAGACGAGGCACCGCTGTCATAACATGCGGACTAGTTTCTTTTAAGTTGTCACTGATTTTATCTAAAGATTCAGCGTAGTAAATAGAAACACCTCTAAATTGATATAAGTAAATTAACATTCGCTCATATACATGACATAGAGGCAAGAAGCTTAATGCTTTTGTTTTTCCGTCTTCAATAGGGAATCGTTTAGAGCTTTCAATGGCATTAGTTACAAGGTTATTATGCGATAACATAACACCTTTAGGTCTACCTGTAGTACCTGAAGTATAAATTAATGTTGCCAAATCGTTTGGTGTAACGGCATTCATTGATTTTTGAACTTCATCTTGGTTTGAAGTATCTGCACCTAATTCTAAAACCTTGCTCCAATTATCGCAATTAGAAAGTTCTTCAAAAGAATATACATTTTCTAAACTTTTGACCTGGTCTTTAATTGAAAGTACTTTTTCATATACTTCATCGCAAGAAACAAAACAGAATTTCGCTTCAGAATGATTAAGCACATAGGCGTAATCTTCTTCAGATATAGTTGGGTAAATTGGCACATTCTGTGCACCCAGCTGAAGAATACCGATGTCCATAATATTCCACTCAGTTCTATTGGTGAGTGATATTACGGCAATCTTGTCATTAGGTTTGACCCCTAGGCGTAAAAGCCCACGGCTAATGGTATTTGCTTTGTCTATATATTCTTGAGTGGAAGTTTTAATCCACTCTCCATTTTTTTTTGACACCAACGCCTCTTTTAAGGCATGCTTTTCAAGCTGATAATATGGAAAGTCAAAAAGACGGGTTACTTTTTGCATACTTGATTTCTAATAAGTATTGCAAAATAGTGAAAGAACTCCACATTTTAAAATTGTATTGTTAAATAAAATGGCATCTCGTTACAATATCCTTAATTAAAGTATTGCATCATGTAGGTTATCTATTTTTACCATTAAACTACAATAAATTGTATTTGAACGTGTTATGTATACATCTCATTAATTTGTAGGAAAATTCTTTATTTAAATTAATTAGGTTTGAATAATAGATATTAATCCCAAATTGTAGAAAACATGGAAAAAAAATACTTTAAAAACATATTCTTGAACTCAATTGCTGTAGTTTTTATAGCTTTTTTTGGTTGGAATATGAACGCACAAGCAGAACCTTTCAACTGCGATTTTAACGCTTACTTGTTTCAGTATAATGATATATATGCATTAGATCTAGCTTCGGGTAGTTCTTACTTAGTAGCCGAAAATATTACTCCGGGCAATGTAAACGGTGTAGGTTACAACCCAACAGACGGTTATTTATGGGGATATTTATCAACACCATCTAGCACAATAGTAAGAATTGGAAAAAATTATACGGTAGACCAGTATACCATACCAGAATTACCAACAGGAAATAAGTATGTTGGTGATATATCGCCAAATGGTATTTATTATTTTAAAGCAGGAGGTTCCTCTTATTTTAAGGTTGATATTAATCCTGATTCACCAACTTATCTTGAGTATTTAGGTGCTTTTGAATTAAGTCAGAGTTTGTCAATAGCAGATTGGGCATTTAATGCTGCTGACGGTAATTTGTATACTGTAGAAGGTAGAAGTAGAATTTTGTATAAAATTGATCCTGATACTGGTAAAGTTTACAACTTAGGTGAAGTGCCTATTATAGAAGGGTTAAGCTATACTTTTGGCGCAGTCTATTTTGATGTTGATGGTAACTTCTATATTTCTGCCAACCAAACAGGTTCGGTTTATAAAATTGAGAAAGTGCAAAATATTACGGACGGAAACATGAATTCAAATATTTTTGCATTCGGTCCTGCTGCATCTAGTAATGATGGTGCACGTTGCCCCACTGCACCTGTACCACAAGAAGATTGTATGAATGGTGTAGATGATGATGGTGACGGATTAGTAGATTGTGATGATCCTTCGTGTTCAGGTGTTTCTGCTTGTCCTGTAATAGTTACAACTTCAAGTGCCAATAAAGGCGGACTAGAAAGTAATGATAGGTTAGCGAATTTAATTAGCAAAAGAAACTTTAATAGAGCAAAAACGAACTATGTTTTTGATAAATTAAATGCGAAGAAACTTGTTAAAAATGCTTTCTACGGACTGACTTCTAAAACAGAGATCGATGAGATACCTTTAAATAGTTTGGTACCATTAGGTGTAGTAGGTGAGACAAGTACAATAGAGTCATCACCTAGCGATTTGCTAGATTTAACGAATGCATCAGATATCTATTCTGTAGATTATTTAAACGGTTCTGAAAACTTGGGATCCTTAATGGTCATTAAAACAGATAACAAGGTTTATGAGCATAGCAAATTTATTTGCGACCGTTTTCTAGGGGCACAATTACTTTCTGTTTCAAATATTCAGTTACGAGAAAAAGATTTTATCAAGTCCATTATTAAACAACCGGACGGTAGTCTTGAATTTGCTCTTACTTTCTCAGCTAGGGTAAATGCAGATGAAAATTTCACCATAGAATCGCATTGGAATATTGATGCCTATGCAGGGGATACAGCTTATTATAATTTTCAGATATGGTCTAATTCAGTAGATGACTTATTATTACTAGCCGATGAAATTTTAAATCTTTTAGAGGTTAATGCAGATATCACCCAGTATAATGGGTCGACGCCTCCACCAGTATTCGTAAAGTCTGCTAGCTATAAAAATGGTGAAGTTTTATTGAACTTAGTGAACAATAACAATTCAGAAAGTATTAATCTAGAAGGAGGTTTGAAACTTACTGAAACTAGTGATACTGAGGTATTGGGAGTAACCGCAGATATAGATGGATATTTAGATTCTGTAGCTTTAAAAACAGGAACTTTGTTCGATTTAGGTTTTAGAATAAGTGCCGGTTTGGGTACAACACCAGATGATCTTTTTGTAGCCGACGCACCATGGGGTTTAGATGACTCTGCAGAAGAGACAACTGTAGGTAATTATGAAGTTTTACCTGCAGATGGACCATATGTTGGTGAGGGATATCCTATTGAAAGAAATATAAAATTACAAGGTTCTACTAGTAATTATTTAGGGGTGTACCGTGCTTTGAGTCCGAGGTTTACCGCTGTCGATTTAAGTGATTATGGCAAGGTAAGTTTTGAGGCTAAGGGAACAGGTAATTTAAATGTACAGTTGATAAATGGTGATGGTTCAATATTTAAAACTACTATTAGTTTAGAAAGTGAAATGGATGAATACACCTTATCTGCAACCGATTTTAAAAATGACTCAGATGCAGGTACTGATTTCTCTGATATAAAAGTGCTTTCATTTAATCTAGTTGCCGAAAATGGGTATGCAGAAGAGAAGTCTATGGAGTTACAGAATATAGATTTTCATAATCGTGAGTTGGGTCAAGAATTTGTAGATTCTGATTTGAACAAGTCAGTCGTATATCCAAACCCAATGATTGAAAATACTAGTTTATATTTTTATGAAGAAAACGCAAATACCTATCAATTAGATATTTACTCTTTAAGCGGTAGGTTATTAGGTAACCACCATATGGAAGGTGAAAGCGTAGCAGGACAAAATGAAATTATTGTTGAAAGAAAGGATTTAGCTCCTGGTTTATATCTGTATAAACTACAGAACTCCAATGAAAAAAGATGGAGCGGAAGATTATTGGTCCGATAATCCGGTAAGATGTTTTGGTTGCAAAGAAAGCTGTGTATCGTATTTGGGAGTACACAGCTTTCATCTTTGTAAATATTTAGAATAAATCGATTATTTCTGATTAACGACCCATTCTTTAGCATTTTTAAAAGCTTCTAACCAAGGGGAAACTTCATCAGTTCTATCCGTTGGATAATGTGCCCAGTTCCATGGGAAAATAGAACGTTCAATATGTGGCATTGTCACCAGGTGACGACCAGTTTTATCGCAAAGCATAGCGGTGTTGAAATCACTACCGTTAGGGTTTGCCGGATAACCTTCGTAACTATATTTAGCAACAATATCATAATTTTCTTCAGACTGCGGTAATTGGAATTTACCCTCACCATGAGAAATCCAAACGCCAAGTTTACTACCTTCTAAGGAAGAAAGCATTACAGAGTTATTTTTCTGAATTTCTACTGATGTAAAATTACTCTCGTGCTTATGAGAATCGTTGTACGTCATTTTGCCATGAGATTCATGTTCCGGATTAATTAAATCCAACTCCATAAACAACTGACAACCATTACAAATACCTACAGATAATGTATCTGGTCTTCCAAAGAAGTTTTTAATAACTGTATTTGCCTTTTCATTGTATTTAATGGCACCTGCCCAACCTTTTGCACTACCTAACACATCTGAATTAGAAAAGCCGCCTACGGCACCTAGAAATTGAATGTCTTCTAAATTTTCACGACCAGAGATTAAATCGGTCATATGAACATCTTTCACATCAAATCCGGCTAAATACATAGCATTTGCCATTTCACGTTCAGAATTACTTCCTTTTTCTCGTAAAATCGCCGCTTTGGGTCTCACTTCGCCTCCGCTAAGCGATCGACTTGGAAGATGTAAAGGTGTCGAAGAAGTGAAATTATAAGCTAAAGGCTGAATCTTATAATTATCAAATCTATCTTTTGCCAAACCATTTGCAGTTTGCTGATTGTCTAGTAAGTAAGATGTTTTAAACCAAGTATCTCGCAGAGTCTCAATGCTAAGTCCCATTTCCATACCATTATTCTTAACGGCAAGAGTGGCTTTATTTGAAACGTTTCCAATTTTCTTGGCATCGATATTTTTAGACTTCAATATAGCTTCAATACTATCATCTTTAGATTGAAAAACGATACCTGCATTTTCAGAAAACAATACTTTAATAGTATCAGTTTCACCTAAATCAGTTAGATCAAGATTTGCACCTAGATTAGTATCTGCAAAACATAATTCTAAAAGCGTAGTAATTAATCCTCCAGAAGCAACATCATGCCCGGCAACAATTTTATCTTCTTTAATTAAATCTTGAATTGTATTAAAAACAGTTTTAAAGTATGCAGAGTCAGTAATTGTTGGAGTTTCGTTGCCAATACTATTTCTAGTCTGAGCAAACGACGAGCCACCTAATTTAAAGTTGTCTTTTGATAAATTAATATAGTAAATAGAACCAGCGCCTTTCTGTAAAACTGGCTCCACAACCTTGGTAATGTCACTACAGTTACCAGCAGCTGAAATTACTACGGTACCAGGAGAAATAACATCACCATCTTTATATTTTTGTTTCATGGAAAGAGAATCCTTTCCTGTAGGTACGTTGATTCCTAAATCGATAGCAAATTCAGAAACGGCCTGTACAGCTTTGTAAAGACGTGCATCTTCACCTTCGTTTTTACAAGGCCACATCCAGTTGGCAGATAAAGAAACAGAAGCTAATCCATCTTTTAACGGCGCCCAAACTAAGTTGGTCAATGATTCTGCTATACTATTTTTACTACCTGCTGCAGGATCGATCAGAGCTGAAATAGGAGAGTGCCCAATACTAGTAGCAATTCCTTCTTTTCCTTTAAAATCCAAAGCCATTACTCCGCAGTTGTTAAGAGGAATCTGTAACGGACCAACACATTGTTGTTTTGCAACACGACCACCAACACAACGGTCAACTTTGTTCGTAAGCCAATCTTTACTCGCAACAGCTTCAAGTTGAAGCACTGCGTCTAAATAATCATGAAAGAATTCTAAAGAGTATTCTGCATTCTTATAATCACGAATAACCGTCTTATCTGTCATTACAGTTTTAGGAGAACTACCAAACATATCAGACAAAGCCAAATCCATAGGCTTAGCACCGTTGGTTTTAGACTCAAAAGTGAAACGGTCGTCACCAGTAACATCACCAACCTCGTACATAGGCGAACGCTCACGGTCAGCAATACGTTGTAGCAAGTCAATATCTTTCTTACCGATAACAAGACCCATACGTTCTTGAGATTCATTACCTATAATTTCTTTAGCAGATAGGGTAGGGTCACCAACCGGTAATTTATCTAAATCTATTTTCCCACCGGTTTCTTCCACTAGTTCAGATAAACAATTTAAATGTCCGCCAGCACCATGATCATGAATAGAAACAATAGTGTTTACATCACTCTCAACCATACCACGAATAGCATTGGCAGCTCTTTTTTGCATTTCAGGATTAGAACGCTGTACAGCGTTTAGCTCGATAGCAGAGCTAAATTCCCCCGTATCTGCACTAGAAACTGCAGCACCACCCATACCAATTCGGTAATTGTCACCACCTAATATTACTATTTTATTACCTGTTTCAGGTTTGTCTTTTATAGCTTGTTCAACTTTACCGTAGCCAATACCGCCAGCTTGCATAATCACTTTGTCATAACCGAGCCTGCGGTGACTGAGCGAAGCCGAAGTCTTGTCTTCAGAAGATTCAAACGGAGTAGAAGCTTCATCATATTCAAATGTAAGAACAGAACCAGTAATTAATGGTTGTCCGAATTTGTTTCCAAAATCAGAAGCACCATTAGAAGCTTTTATAAGAATGTCCATAGGAGTTTGGTATAACCAATCTCTCTCTTGCATTCCTTTTTCCCAAGGTCTCTCTTTTTCTAGACGAGAGTAAGCTGTCATGTAAACTGCAGTACCAGCAAGAGGTAATGAACCCTTGCCACCAGCCAAACGATCTCTTATTTCTCCACCTGCACCAGTTGCAGCACCATTAAAAGGCTCTACAGTTGTAGGGAAGTTATGTGTTTCTGCTTTTATGGAAATTACGGAGTCAAACTCCTTCTCTTGATAAAAGTCTGGCTTGTCTGCTGTTTTAGGAGCAAATTGCATTACTCTAGGTCCTTTTACAAAAGCAACATTGTCTTTATAGGCAGATACTATTTCGTTAGGAAACTCTTGAGAAGTTTTCTTAATCAATTTAAATAGTGAAGAAGGCATTTCTTCACCGTCAATAACGAAAGTGCCATTGAATATTTTATGTCTACAATGCTCAGAATTTACTTGACTAAAACCAAATACTTCAGAATCGGTTAGTTTTCTATCAATTTTTCTGCTGAGGTTCTCTAAGTAATCTACTTCTTCATCATTAAGGGCCAAGCCTTCTTGTTTATTGAAAGCAGCAATATCTTCAATATTCAATATAGGTTTTGGTGCTACATGAACATCAAAAACTTCTTGATTTAGATTGCTATATTTTTGAGAAATCATAGGATCGAATCCTGTAAATTTTTCTTCTATAGCATTGAATTCCTCAATTCGAATAATTCCAGTAACACCCATATTCTGAGTGATCTCTGTAGCATTCGTACTCCAAGGAGTAATCATAGCGGCTCTTGGACCAACAAAAAAGGCGTCAAGAGACGCCGCATTTATTTTAGGTTGGTTGCCGAACAACCATATAAGTTTACTTATATCTTCAGATGAAAGTTCATTAGCGGTCTGTACCGCAAAAACCTTTTTGCTAGGTTCCCCAAAAAAGTGAATCATTGTAGTGTGTCTGGTATTGATTTTTGAAATACAAAATTAAGACTTTACGGGAAACTATTTACGGTAATCTGAAACACTTTTAAACAGTGATTGTTAATGAAATAAGTGAGATTTTGTTTTACCTTTATAATCTTAATATTTGTTTTACGTAAAGTTTTACTTTATGGTATGAAAACTAGATTTTTACTATAAATATAATTATAGTATGTTTGTTGGACTTTAAAGTGATTGTATAGTATAACCACTTAGGAGGGTTCGAAGATTAAATAAAATAGCATGGCGAAGCAAAATAATGATACCGAAGCACTTGAATATTGTATGGATATGATTGGTGGTAAATGGAAACCAATAATTTTGTATCATATCAATAAGGGTACCAATCGATTTAATAAGCTTTTTTCAGAAATTCAGGGGATAAACCGCCAGATGTTAAGCAAGCAATTAAAGTCTTTGGAGAGAACGGGTATCTTGGATCGTACCTTATATGGTGAAATTCCACCACGAGTAGAATATACGTTAACACCATTAGGTAAATCATTGTTGCCGGTTGTGAAGGCGATGACCGGCTGGGGGCAGAAACAAATAGCTGAGACTGTAGCAATTCCTGAAGTTAAAAAGATTAAAGAGGTTCTAGAAGTGAAAAAAGTACCTAAAATTCAAGAATTACTCGAAGTTAAAGAAACTCCAGAAGTTCCACAAAATCAGCAGTTGCCACTTTTTTAATTTCTCTTTAGAATAATCTCATAAGTTTTCAAATGTGGATTTTAATACCTTAAAAAATACTATTACTTCAATATAGTTAACTCAGGTTTTGAATTAGATAAAAATTGATAGTTTGCGCACGCGTCACAATCAATTTATGTAACTTCTAGCAACTAATTCAAAAAACCAACATGAAACAAAGAAATGCACTACTTACAGTTGCATGCTGTCTATTTATTTTAAGCGGCGTATTTGCACAAAAGAAAAAATCAAACAAGCAAATTGAAAAATTAAAAACTGAAGTATCTACTTTGGTTGAAGAAAATAAAAAACTATCCCAGGTTATGGTAGATAAAGTTTTTAGTTTTTCAGAATTAGGATTCCAAGAAATAGAATCATCTAAATATTTGACAGGTATTCTGGCAGAAAATGGGTTTGAAATAGAGAATTCTATTTCAGGGATTCCTACGGCTTGGTTTGCTACTTGGAGCAATGGCGAAGGGCCTACAATTGCTTTAGGTAGTGATGTAGATTGTATTCCAAAGGCATCTCAATATCCAGGTGTAGCCTATCACAAACCTATAGTAGAGGGAGGTCCGGGACATGGCGAAGGTCATAATTCTGGTATACCTATGAATATTATTTCAGCTTTGGCTGTTAAAGAAATAATGGAACGTGAGAATATTGGAGGCACATTATTAGTATGGCCTGGTATTGCCGAAGAATTACTTGCGGCAAAGGCTTGGTATGTAAGAGATGGTCTTTTTGACGATATCGATATGTGTATTTTTACTCATGTAAGTAATAATTTAAGTGTGTCTTATGGACCAACAACAGGTACAGGGTTAATATCTGTGGAATATGCTTTTGAAGGTGAAGCTGCACATTCTGCAGGATCGCCATGGAGAGGAAAAAGTGCCTTGGATGCTGCAGAACTAATGAATGTTGCTTGGAATTATAAAAGAGAGCATTTGCATCCTTTAAAACGTTCACATTCTATCTTTACCGATTCTGGGGATCAACCTAATGTTGTGCCTTCAAAAGCAGCTATTTGGTTCTATTTTAGAGATATTGAATACGAAGGAATTATGGAAATGTATGATATAGCTAATGATATGGCAAAAGGAGCGGCATTAATGACAGGAACCACAATGAAATCTAAAATTTTAGGTACGGCATGGCCGCGACATTATAATAAGATAATTGCAGAGACCATGTTTTCCAACATTAAAGAAGTGGGATTGCCAGAATGGTCAGAAGCTGATCAAAACCTAGCAAAAGCAGTGCAAACAGAAGTCAATTCAAAGAAAATAGAAGGTCTATCGGTTGAATTAGCCGAATTAGGACTTCCTGTTGTTGAACCAATTAGTGGAGGTTCTGATGACGTTGGCGATGTTTCATGGAAAGTACCTACAGTTACTTTGCGTTACCCTTCTAACATACCTGGGCTACAAGGTCATCATTGGAGTAATTCAATAGCTATGGCAACACCAATAGCTCACAAAGGGGTTATTGCTGGAGCAAAGGTAGAGGCAATGACAATTATGGACTTTTTGTTGAAGCCGGAGTTGTTAAAAGGTGCTTGGGATTATTTCAATAATGAACAACAAAAAGAAACAAAGTATCAACCAATGCTTTCCGAAAGTGATATGCCACCAATTTATTTAAATAAAGACAAGCAAGACAAGTTTAGACCAGAATTAGAAAAGTTCTATTACGATGAAACCAAATACGATACATATTTAGAACAACTGGGTATCGAGTATCCTACTTTGAAAGATTAGGTTATTGAATACTATCCATTAAAAAAAGCCTTTCAGTTCATTTTGAACTGAAAGGCTTTTTAAATTGTAAAAAGAGTATTTAGATTTTCTTCTCTAGCAATGCCATATAGAATCCGTCAAAACCACTTTTAGAAGCGTATATTTTTTTGTCTTTGACCAAGCTAAAGTCTTTACCTTCTTCTGATTTTAAGAAAGACTGAACCTGATGACTATTTTCTCTAGGTAGGATAGAACATGTAGCATAAACCATTTTACCGCCTGGTTTAACAATTTTACTGTAGCTTCTAATAATTTCGTGTTGCGTTTTTACAATTTTATCAAGAAATTCTGGTTGCATTTTCCATTTAGAATCTGGGTTTCTTCTAAGAACCCCCAATCCGGTACAAGGTGCATCAATTAATACTCTGTCTGCACTTCCGTAAAGTTTTTTATAAACTTTAGAAGAATCTATTTCACGTACTTCAATATTATGAGCACCGTTACGTCTGGCACGTCTTTTAAGTTCTTTCAATTTACTTACGTAAATATCCATAGAAATCAATTGACCTTTATTTTCCATTAACGCTGCTAAGTGTAAAGATTTACCACCAGCACCGGCACATGTATCAACCACGCGTTGCCCTGGTTCAACATCTAAAAACTCGGCAACTAACTGAGAAGAGGCATCTTGAACTTCGAACATTCCGTTTTTAAAAGCTTGGGTAACAAAAACATTTGCTCTCTCAACCAATTTCAATGCAGAAGGATGACCTTTTACAGGTTCGGCAACGATATTCTCGTCTAAAAGTGCTTTACGTAATTCTTCTTTGTTCGTTTTTAATGTATTTGTACGTAAAATAACATCTGCAGGTACATTAAGTTTGGCTAACTCTTCGGTCCATAATTTTTCACCCAAAGCTTTTTCGCATAACTCATCGATCCAATCTGGCACAGCTTCTCTATATTTTCTTATTTGAGAGAGCTCGTCGAATTTACCTTTAATTCTTCTTTCTGGTGTAGGTTCTATCTGTTTCCAATCTGGTAAACTAATACCTTTTAGTACGGCCCAAACGGCCCACATACGAAATAGATCTGGTCTGCTAAAAGGAGCTTTAACTTCAGCTATTTCAGTATATAAACGCTTATAACGTACCATTTCATAGGTAGTTTCGGCAATAAAGCCGCGGTCGCGAGCGCCCCAACGTTTGTCGTATCGTAGTACTTTTTGAACCACCTTATCGGCATATTCGTTTTCGTTAAATATTAGGTTTAAGGCGTCGATTACGGCAAACACCAAATTTCTGTGTAATTTCATTAGAAGTGATATTATTTTACATGGTCAGAAGATTTGAAGCCGTCATTGTATTGATTATCGATTAGATAGGCTTTAGTCCTCCAAAAAATTATGGCTGCAAAGGTATTGTTTTAGAAGCGATTCCATTTATTTTTGATCAACTTTATACCATAATCCTATGCGTTATACTTTTCTTTTGATTGTTTTAATGGTTTCATGTTCAGAAAGTGTGCAACCAACTACATTTAATTCGGTAACTATCGAAACAATATATTCAGATTCTTTAAGTATTAGAGCTATAGAACTTATGGGTAATAGTTTGGCCTTTGCTGCTAATAAAGGTACTTTTGGTACTGTAGATTTGGCTACTGCCAAAGTGCGTGCGAATGTTGAAAAATACCATACGAGTGTACCAGCATTTAGAGCAGTGGCACATACATCTACCGATTTTTTTATGCTTTCTATAGAATCGCCCGCGCTGTTATATAAAACAGGAGATAACGGTAGAATGGAATTGGTGTATAAAGAAGAGGGAGAAGGCGTGTTTTATGATGCTATGACCTTTTTGAATGATAAAGACGGAATTGCAATAGGAGATTCTGTTGACGGATGTTTAAGTGTTATAATAACTTCGGATGGTGGAAACACGTGGTCTAAGCTACCATGTTCACAATTACCAGAAGGTATAGAAGGTGAAGGAGCTTTTGCTGCAAGTAATACAAATATCAAGATAATAGGTGATAACATTTGGATGGCAACCACATCTGGAAGAATTCTGTTTTCTTCGGATAAAGGGAGGTCATGGGAAACTTATCAAACTCCCATCAAAAATGCCGAAGCAACAGAGGGTATTTATTCCATTGATTTCTATGATGAAAATTTAGGATTTGCCATTGGCGGAGATTACACTAATCCAGATAATGCTATGGCTAACAAAGCAATCACAAAAGATGGTGGACAAACTTGGAGCTTGGTAGCTGACGGCAATGCCCCAGGTTATAAAAGTTGTGTGCAATTTGTTCCGGGTACAAACGGAACTGGGCTTGTAGCTATTGGTTTTACAGGAATATCATATTCATCAGATATGGGAATTAATTGGAAAGAACTATCAAAAGAGCCTTTCTTTACCATACGTTTTCAAAACGATTCTATTGCCTATGCTGCTGGTAAGAATCGTATATCTAAATTAACCTTTAAGTAGTTATTTACCGCCCTTGTTTTGACGATATTGCTTCATTAATTGACGCTTGAATTCTTCTTCTGATCGTAATAGTAAAAGTGTCTTCTTTGCGGAAATAACTTTACTGATTTTTTTAAGAAAATCGTTGTCCAATACTTCTTCTTCCTCTTCTATTTGCATATGAAGCGCTAGAAGTTTTTGAGCTTCTTTTTCAGAAAGCGTGTCAGCATCTTTTATTTTGCTTTTAATTTCTTGATGACCTTTTTTACGTAAAGCATTTCTTTTCTCTTGGTACTCATTGTACACGGGCCAAAACTCTTGAGCTTCTTTTGTATTTAAAGAAAGCTTTTCAGTAATGAAAGCTACTTTTAAGGTATTTATTTTCTCCCAATCTTGGTTTCTCTGTCCAAAAGAAAGGGTAGTTACAAGTAAGAATATTGTAATTATAAATTTATTCATTGTAGTCAATATTTAGTTCATCAAAATCACTAACATTTTCATTTAAGTAATCGAGAAGGTTATCGCTCTCAATAGGAGAGCTTAAAAAATCTGAATATTCAGTATTCGTTACTGGCAAAACTTCAGCAATCTCATAAGGTGAAAGCTCAAAATCGTTATTTTCAAAATAAGCTTCAATATCAGTATTGGCTAAATCACTAAAACTTAATTCACTTGATGAGTTCCAATTGTAATTTAAAGCTATAATTGCAATAGCGGCAATTGAAGCAGCTACAGCTATTATTTTTTTAATTGGAAAAAACGAAATTACCTTTGGTTCATTTTCAAGTTTTCCTTTAAGAGATTCATTGAACGACTCAAAATAATTATCAGGTACCTTAAATGCGCTATCCTTAGGGATAGTACTTTCGGTTTTAGATAATTTATCCATTAGTTTATCCTCAAAACTATCGAAATAGCCTTCTGGAGTTTTAAACGGAATTTTGTTCTTTTTGTTCATGATACTAGTTTGACAATCAATTGTATAAAAGGTTTAATCTTCTTTTAAATACTGTTCTAATTTTTTTACTGCTAAGTGATAAGAGGCTTTTAAGCCACCTACTGAAGTATCTAGAATTTTAGAGATTTCTTCATATTTCAACTCTTGAAAATACTTCATATTGAAAACCAATTTTTGCTTCTCGGGTAAAGTTGCAATCGCTTTCTGAAGTTGAAGTTGAATTTCATCTCCCTCAAAATAAACATCAGCTTCTAGATTAGATACTAATTTATTTTGATAGTCTGTATCAGATACGCCCTGTAATTTTGCTCGTTGCTTTATATAATTCAAAGCCTCATTAGTTGCAATACGGTACATCCAAGAAAAGAGTTTGCTATCTCCTTTAAATCCGTCTATGTTTTTATAGACTTTAATAAAAGTGTTCTGTAAAACATCATCAGCATCGTCATGGCTTAATACAATACTTCGTATCTGCCAATACAAGCGTTCTTTATAGGTATTAACTAATACCTCAAAAGCATGTGCTTGCTTGCTTTTAGTTTTTAAATCTAATACTAATGTTTCCTCTTCAATCACCTATAAATGAGGTTTGTTTATTCTTAGACAATGAAATTAGGGAAAGGTTTAATCATTCCGAATGATATTTGATGCTTTTTAATAGGTATCCTAATAATTATATAATCTATCCGTTGTAAAATAAACCAAAACTTATTTTTATGATTTTAAAGAAGAATTTTTTATTGATTTGCCTTTTTATAACTGCATTTTCTGTAATCTCATGTAGTGATGATAATGAAGATGTAATTATCGAAGACTTAACTGAACAAACAGATGAAGAAGAGATAGTAGTAGAGGAAGAGGAGGCTGAGGAGGAAGCTGAAGAAGAAACCGAAGAGGAAGTAGAAGAAGAGGAAGCTGAAGAATTGTCAAGTTATGTTTTATATGAAAATGTGGAGTTCATAGTTGATACTGATGGGTTGGATACTAAGCGTTTCTTTTCTACAAGCACTGGAAATTTATACACTTACAATGAAATCGATGCAGAAATAGCACCATCTATTGATTTAGCTTGGTATGATATGAGTCCATCAAATCCTGGATTCTTATTTTGGATGAGTCCTGATGATTTGTTCATAGATGAGCAAATAGAAGGAGGTACAACGACAAAAATGGAAAATACTGCAGACCAAATGACAGTTGCAGAATTTGATGCTATAAGCGATGAAAGTTCACTTGTTGACTTAGTAATTGAGAATGAAGACGAGGCAATGGGACCACAAGATTATCCGGTTGTTGTTTTATTTGAGAATGCAGCGGGACATAAAGGTGCTATTAAAATGAAGAGTAACGATGGTCAAATTATGATTGTTGATATTAAAGTGGCTCGATAGTTTAAGCCTTATTCGTAAAAAAATTAAAAATAATTAGATATAAAACTTATACCAACGATTGCATTTGCACTAGTTTCTTATACGTGCCATTGAGTTCTAAAAGTTCAGCATGAGTTCCTTGTTCTACAATCTCACCTTTTAGAAGTACTACAATCGTATCTGCATTTTGAATGGTAGAAAGACGGTGAGCAATGACAATAGACGTTCTGTTTTTCATCATTTTTTCAAGCGCATCTTGAACCAGACGTTCGCTTTCAGTATCTAAAGCAGATGTAGCTTCGTCTAATATCATTATAGGCGGATTCTTTAAAACCGCTCTAGAAATAGACAATCGCTGTTTTTGTCCTCCACTTAGCTTATTACCGCTATCACCAATGTTAGTTTCGTAGCCTTTAGGTAAATCCATTATAAAATCATGTGCATTTGCAATTTTAGCGGCTGCAATAATTTCTTCGTCGGTAGCATTTTCTTTTCCTAATCCGATGTTGTTTTTAACAGTGTCATTAAATAAAATAGAATCTTGAGTAACCAAGCCTAATAAACCACGAAGCGATTTTTTACTGAGGTTTTTAATGTTATTTCCGTCAATACTAATATCTCCTTCATTAACGTCGTAAAAACGAGTAACAAGATTAGCAATGGTACTTTTTCCACTACCAGATTGCCCGACTAGGGCAACTGTTTTGCCTTTTTCAACGGTTAAGTTGAAATTCTTCAACACGTAATCATCTTCATATTTGAATGAGATGTTGTTAATGTTAACAGCTGTAGTAAAAGTTTCTTGATTTATAGGATTTTCAATTTCAGAAATCGGATTTTCTGTCTCTAATATTTCTAATACACGTTCTGCTGCTGCATTTCCTTTCTTAACACTATAAGAAGCTTTGCTAATTGCTTTTGCAGGCGTTAGTATTTGATATGACAATGTCATATAAGTAATGAATAAACTGCCTTCAAGCGTTTTATCTACAAGTACCATTTGCCCTCCATACCAAAGAATGACTCCGATAGCAGCAATACCAAAAAATTCACTTGTAGGTGAAGCTAAGTTTTGTCTGTTAAGTAAGCTGTTAGAAAAATTGAAAAATCTTTTAGTGGAAGCTTGAAATTTTTTGGCAAAAACAGACTCGGCATTAAATGCTTTTATAACTCGTAATCCGCCTAATGTTTCTTCTAAAATGGATAAGAAGTAGCCTTGTTCTTGTTGAACCTTATCTGACTTTCGTTTTAATGATTTTCCGATTAAGGAGATTAGAAATCCTGAAAGTGGTAGAAATAGAAATACGAACAATGTTAGTTTCGGACTAATAGCCAGCATAGCTATTATCGTAAATACAATCGTCAAAGGTTCTCTAACAATTAATTCTAAAATAGATAAAAATGAATGTTGGATTTCTAGTACATCTGAAGTAATACGCGCAATCGTATCACCTTTTCTTTTTTCAGAATAATACGAAATAGGTAGTTCTACAGTTTTGTCATAGAGCTCATTACGTAAATCTTTAAGTACACCATTACGTAAAAACGTTATGAAATACATGGCTAAATAATTAAACAAATTCTTTAAAAGGAACATGGTGATAATTAAACCAACCATGAACATAAGCACTTCGCCAGGGTCATTATCTTTACTTCTTTCCGTAACGAAATAGTTTAAATAATCTGTACCATAATCCTTTAAATCAGAAAAGCCATTCCATTTTGGTTTGGAGAATACCTCCTCTGTTTTACCAAAAAGAACTGTCAACATTGGAAATAATGAAATCATCGCCAATGTTGAAAACAGTGCATAAAAGATGTTAGATATGATGTTTAAAATCGCATATAGCTTGTAAGGCTTCGCAAAGCGAAGAATCTTTTTGAAATAGTTCATTAAGCTAAATTAAGCTCAGCAAGAATGCTCTTAACTTTGTTGTCAAGTTCTGCTGCCACTTTTTTATAATCTTCAGTTTTTTCTAATTTCGTGTTTGTACTTATGTAGAATTTCACTTTAGGCTCTGTTCCACTAGGTCTAGCTGCTATTCTAGTTCCGTCTTCTGTTTCGTAAATTAAAACGTTGGATTTTGGAATATCAATAGTTTTCTCTTCGCCAGTCAATACATTTTTAGCAATTGAAGTGTTGTAATCTTCAATCCACTTTACTTTAGAGCCAGCAACAGACTCCACCGGATTTTCCTTGAAATCTTTTAGCATTTGCTTGATTTCTTCAGCACCGGTAATACCTTTTTTGGTAATAGAAACTAAATGCTCTTTGTAGAAGCCATAATCAACATAACATTGAATTAAGTCTTTGTAAAAAGAACTACCATTAGCTTTCGCCTGGCTGGCAATTTCACAAGCCAATAGGGTAGAGGTAACCGCGTCTTTATCACGAACAAAATCACCAACCATATAACCGAAGCTTTCTTCACCACCACCAATAAAATCTGATTGTGGAAAATCTTTAATCATTTTACCGATCCATTTAAAGCCTGTAAGTGCAGTTTTGAATTCAACGCCATATGCTTTCGCCATAGCTTCCATCATAGGAGTAGAAACTATAGTGGTTGCAATAAACTCATTGCCTTTGAATCCTTTTTCTTTTCTTTTTTCAAGAAGAAATTTTGTCATTAAAACCATTGCTTGGTTTCCGTTAACAATTTCCATTTCTCCATCAAGATTACGAACGGCAATACCTAAACGATCACTATCAGGATCTGTGCCTACAACCATATCGGCACCAATTTCTTCAGCCTTTTTAACAGCCATAGAAAGCGCTTCGGGTTCCTCTGGATTCGGAGACTTCACCGTTGGGAAGTTTCCGTCAGGCTTAGCTTGTTCTTCTATAATAGTTACGTTTTCATATCCGCCACGTTTCAATACTTCTGGTATAGCCGTGATTGAAGTTCCATGTAGTGATGTGAAAACAATTTTGAAATCATCTTTACCGGCAGCATTAAAGTTTCCTGCAGCTACAGACTGTGAAATAAAAGCTTCATCAACTTCCTTATCAATTACTTGAATAAGGCTATCATTTGCATCAAACTTTATATCTTCAAAGTCAAGAGAGTTAATTTCAGAAATTATAGCTCCGTCTTGCGGTGGTACAATTTGTCCGCCATCTGTCCAATATACTTTATACCCATTATATTCTGGTGGGTTATGAGATGCTGTAAGTACAATACCGGCATGGCAGTTTAAATGTCTTACTGCAAACGAAAGTTCTGGAGTAGTACGCAAATCTGAAAAAAGGTATACTTTAATATTGTTTGCAGAGAATACTTCAGCTACAATTCTAGCTAGCGTATCACTATTATGACGACAGTCAAAAGCAATAACCACTTTAATATCTTCGCCTTTGTATACTTTATTGAGGTAATTACTAAGTCCCTGTGTGCTTTTGCCCAATGTATATTTGTTAATACGATTGGTGCCTACGCCCATAACGCCTCTCATACCACCAGTACCGAATTCCATATTTTTATAGAAACGGTCGTTAAGCTCTTCTTTATCGTTGGCGATAAGATGTTCAATTTCTTTCTTTACAGCTGGGTCGAAAAAATCGGTTAGCCAGCTTTTTGCTGTATCTAGGATGTTATCCATTGGTTTATAGTTTTATGTGCAATTAAGTTAGTGAGAATTTTACTATTCTAAAAGTGCGGTGTTTATTTCTTCAGAGACAATATATCTTTTTTCTTCTTTCTTAGAACGTATTAATATTTCGCCAAGAAAACCAGCTAAGAATAACTGAGTTCCTATAACCATGGCTATCAGTGAAATATAAAATTGAGGTCGGTCTGTAATTAATCTTCCAAACTTGTTGATGAATAATTTATCTATGCCTAAATAGATAGCAAATCCGAATCCGATCAAAAACATTAAAACGCCCAATGCACCGAATAAGTGCATAGGTCGTTTACCGAATCTAGATACGAACCAAATGGTCAGTAAATCTAGAAAGCCATTTATGAAACGTTCCATTCCGAATTTTGTTTTACCGTATTTACGAGCTTGGTGTTGAACTACCTTTTCTCCAATGTTAGAAAAACCAGCATTTTTGGCAAGGACAGGAATATATCTGTGCATTTCGCCAGATACTTCAATGTTCTTTACAACATCATGCGCGTATGCTTTTAGACCACAGTTAAAATCATGCAATCGAACACCAGATGTTCTTCTAGCTGCCCAATTGAATAATTTTGAAGGGGTATTTTTAAAGACGATAGAATCGTACCGTTTCTTTTTCCAGCCAGATACCAATTCGTAACCTTCGTTAGTTATCATATTATATAACTCCGGAATTTCTTCTGGGTTATCTTGCAGATCGGCATCCATGGTGATGATAACATCGCCGCTTACAGCTTTAAATCCGGCATGTAGTGCTTGCGATTTACCGAAGTTACGTAAAAAATGAATTCCTTTAACAGCGGGGTTTTTCTCAGATAATGCGGTGATAATCTTCCATGAGGCATCTGTGCTGCCATCATCAACAAATAGTATTTCATAAGAAAAATGATTGGCTTGCATCACAGATACAATCCAATCATGAAGTTCTTTAAGTGACTCTTCTTCGTTAAGTAAAGGAATTACTATTGATAATTGCATGCGCGACTTGTGGTATTGCCTCCAAAAATACTACAATTACTTAGCATTAATAAGCAGCTTCTTCTTTTTTCAGAATTAATCCTGTAATTAAGCTGATGATTAAAGCAATAAGAACATTTATTATTAAACCTACTGGGTACATAATCCATGCAAGACCTTTTTGCATTTCAATGCCTTGGTCAATTTGTTCTTCAGTAAGACTAGGGTTGTCTTTCATTGCTTTTATCTTACCTATTTCATACACTTTATCTAAATAATCGGGTTCTATTAGGTTAGATTGTATGAAAAACCATAGCAGTCCAACAATTCCAGCTATCAACGCCACACCTGCACCAACTTTTAAAGCTTCAGAAATGGACAATAATCCGCCACCTGCTTTTTTAAATTGTAGTATTGCGAGTACAATTCCGGCAGCCAATATTATTATTTGAATAATTTGTACAGAAGTCACTTGCTCGTAATGCATGTCCATTACAAAAAGCATAACTGCAAATATAACACCTACAAGACCTGTAAGTAAGCCGTAATTCATTGCAAATTTTCCTGTTTTTGGTTCGTTTTCTTCCATGATGTATAGTGATTATAGGTTGTTTTGTATATTAGTATGGCAATAATTGATAATGTTACAAATGTGGTAAAATTAATTTTCAATATTTTTTTAGATTTCTAATTGTGCATTTGTAGAATTTCACTATTTTTGCAGCCTTAAAATGAGTGCCCGTCGGAATGGGTGCGTTAAAGTTTTTAAAATGAAAAAAGATATACACCCAGAAAATTATAGGATAGTGGCCTTTAAGGACATGTCTAATGAAGAAGTATTTTTAACTAAATCAACAGCTGACACTAAAGAGACTTTAGAAGTTGAAGGTGTTGAGTATCCTTTAGTAAAATTGGAGATTTCAAGAACCTCTCACCCGTTTTACACTGGTAAAGCTAAATTCTTGGATACAGCAGGTCGTATCGACAAGTTCAAGAACAAGTACAAGAAATTTGTTAAGGAAGAGCCAAAAGAAGAGACAAAAGAACAAGAATAGTACTTTTATTTCTTTATATTATATAACGCCTTCGAAATTTTCGAAGGCGTTTCTTTTGCATTTAACTTTTAAGTAAAGGAAGTTGTCTATTAAATATAGATGCTCTACGGATATTTGTTAATTTTGAAAAAAAATCATCTTGTATGAACTTTATTCTTTTTGATGGTCCTCGTAGGAATCATCTTTTGCCCTTCACTTTTACTCGTCCCGTTTCAGAAATTCGAGTGGGTATTATGACCTTGAAAGAGCGTTGGGAAGCATTTTTAAAAGTTTCGGTTACATCTTTAACCGAAGAATATTTAAGTGTAAAATACCCTGTTAATTTAGAAGAATCTAATGTTTTTATAGATGCATCGGTATTACCATCTAACGAGTTGCTAAAAGCGGTAAAAGCTTTGCGATCGGGCGAAAGGTTAATGTCGGGCGAATTGGTATTAGCTTATTTAGCTGCGACTTCTAAAAATGTAGATGAATTAAGTGATTTCAATATAGTTGAATTTAAAGATGATATTGTTCAAATTAATAACACCTGGGATATTTTCGATAAAAATGCAGATATCTTACAGTTTGATTTTGATTTCATTACAAAAGGTAGAAAAAGTCAACCTATTTCAGACACTAATCGATTAATACATCCTGAACGCATATTTCTGGAAGAAGGAGCAAAAGTTGAATTTAGTATTCTAAATGCTACTGAAGGACCTATTTACCTAGGTAAGAACTCTGAAATTTGGGAAGGTAGCCTAATACGAGGGGGCTTGGCACTTTGTAACAATGCTATCATAAAAATGGGAGGTAAGCTTTATGGAGCTACAACTATTGGTCCGTTTAGTAAGGTTTGTGGAGAAGTTAGTAACTCGGTTATTTTTGGATATTCAAGTAAAGGCCATGAAGGTTATTTGGGTAATGCCGTATTAGGAGAATGGTGTAATATAGGTGCAGATTCCAATAATTCAAACCTTAAAAATAACTATGCTAAAGTCCGTTTGTGGGATTACGCAACGGAGCGTTTTGAACAAACAGGATTACAATTTTGTGGTCTGATGATGGGTGACCATAGTAAGACGGCTATTAATACGATGTTTAATACAGGTACTGTAATTGGAGTAAATTCTAATATTTATGTCCCTGGGTTTCCTAGAAATTTTGTTCCAAGTTTTAGCTGGGGTGGGGCATCTGGATTTACGGCATATCAACCTGTAAAAGCATTTGATGCAGCTAAGGTAATGATGGCTAGAAGGGGAGTAGGGTTTAATGATGTTGAGGCAGATATTCTTACTCATGTATTTGAATTAACCAAAAAATGGAGAAAGTATTAAGTACTTAAGGCTGTAATACAGATAGTTGTGTTTTTAAGCCAAATTAAGATTAAGTATTTTTACAATCTCAAAAGAGATTATTAGATGAAGAAGAAAGTGGCCTTTTACACTTTAGGATGTAAGTTGAATTTTTCAGAAACATCTACCATAGCCCGCAGCTTTGCAGACGAGGGATTCGATAGGGTAGATTTTTCAGAAAAAGCAGATATGTATGTTATAAATACATGTTCTGTAACCGATAATGCTGATAAAAAATTTAAGACTATAGTTAAAAAAGCGCAGAAGGTAAATCCCGATGCTTTTGTTGCGGCTGTAGGTTGCTATGCTCAATTAAAACCAGAAGAACTTGCTGATGTAGATGGCGTAGATTTGGTTTTGGGGGCTACAGAAAAATTCAAGATTACCGATTACATAAATGACTTAACCAAAAATGATCATGGTAAGGTTCATTCTTGTGAAATAGCAGATGCCGATTTTTATGTAGGTAGTTATGCTATTGGAGATAGAACAAGGGCATTCTTAAAGGTTCAAGATGGTTGTGATTATAAATGCACGTATTGTACAATACCTTTAGCACGTGGTATTTCTAGAAGCGATACTTTAGAAAACGTTTTAAAGAATGCAGCTGATATATCTGAGCAGGGTATTAAGGAAATTGTTCTAACTGGGGTAAATATTGGAGATTACGGTAAAGGGGAGTTTGGTAATAAAAAGCATGAGCATACTTTTTTGGATCTTGTTACCGCTTTAGATGATGTAGATGGTATTCATCGTTTAAGAATTTCATCAATTGAGCCAAACCTTTTAAAGAATGAAACAATTGAGTTTGTTTCTCAAAGTAAAAACTTTGTACCTCATTTTCATATTCCTTTGCAGAGTGGTAGTGATGATCTTCTTAAGTTAATGAAGCGTCGTTATATGACGAATCTTTATAAAGAACGAGTAGCGAAGATTAGAGGGGTAATGCCTAATTGTTGTATTGGGGTTGATGTAATCGTTGGTTTCCCTGGTGAGACCGAAGCACATTTTTTAGAAACGTATCACTTTTTGAATGATTTAGATATTTCTTATTTACACGTTTTTACGTATTCGGAAAGAGATAATACGCCAGCTGCTACAATGGGTGGAGTGGTTCCTAATAAAGTAAGGAGTAAAAGGAGTAAAATGTTGCGCGGATTGTCTGTAAAGAAGAGACGAGCGTTCTATGAGAGTCAGTTGGGTAATAATTTAACGGTGTTGTTCGAGGGAGAGAATAAAGAAGGATATATTCATGGGTTTACTGAGAATTACGTGAAAGTAAAATCACCTTGGAATCCCGAACTGGTAAATACTTTGCATCAAGTAAAGTTGACCGAAATTGATAAGGATGGTCTGGTTCGGTTTAATTTTGTAAATGAAAAAGTAGAAGCATAAAAAAAAGCCTTTCAATTGAAAGGCTTTTTAATTTATTAGATACGAATACCGATAGGTAGCATTTCTTTGTATTGTCTTCTGTTCTTTCTAAGAAATCCTGCGATATGAGGACTAGTAGGAACAACTCTAAGATTTCTATCTTGAATAATACTCAAAACAGCTTTTATGAAGTTTTCTCTAAAATCTTCATCTGTAATTTCCTCTGGAACGACTAATTTGGTAAGGAATATCTTTCTTTCTTGAGAAGAATATTCAATTCTGGCAAGATGACCATCTACAGTAGTTTCAAATTGTCGCAGAAAAGAATTGTCATTAATGATAACATCGTTCATATAGAAAATTTTAGTTTTGTTGTTAGACAAAAAAATTACGATGTTCTCATATCGTAATTAATCATTCGAGAATGCTGTACAAAATATAACATATCAAATTGCGTATGTTTTTCACATTCTCTTACAAAAGTAGTTAAAAAATACTTAATTTCCTAGTTTTTACTACGCTTCGTGACTATGACAGATAATGTAATTCATGTGTATTGTATGCCTGGTATGGCAGCAGGTCCTGCTATTTTTGAGTATATAAAACTACCTAAAGAAACCTTTGAGCTTCATTTTTTGGAATGGAGTATTCCTGAAAAGGGTATTTCATTTGTTGATTATGCAAAAAACATGTATAGTAAAATACAACATGAAAATGTGGTATTGTTGGGGGTTTCGTTAGGCGGGCTCCTAGTCCAAGAAATGTCTAAATATATTGAAGTAAGAAAAGTGATAATTGTGTCGAGTGTAAAAACTAGATATGAGTTGCCAAAACGTATGATTTTTGCGAGGTATACCAGTGTACATAAACTGCTACCTACTGGTTTGGTTAACAATGTAGAATTATTAGCTAAATATGCATTTGGCGAAAGTGTAACGAAACGCCTTTCGTTATATGAAAAGTATTTATCTGTTAGAGATAAAAGCTATATAGATTGGTGTATAAATGAGCTAGTAAATTGGAAGCAAGAGGTGCCGTGTGAGAAATTGGTACATATACAAGGTGAGAAGGACCCTGTGTTCCCAATTGAAAATTGTGGTAAATGTATACATGTGCCCAATGGAACCCACACCATGATAATACATAGGGCAAAGTGGTTTAACGAGAACTTGCCAACAATTATTTTGGAATAAGATAGTTCTATATATACCTTTGGTAGCGTAAAGTGTTGATAGAAATAATTTAAAATATAAAATTCATGAAAACTATTAAGAATATATTGATGTTGTTAGGTGTTGTGTTCGTTGCGGGTACGTTGATATTTGCTGTGGGAAACACTGATGGTATTGTAAATAATGATAGGGTAGTTGCAAATGATAGTGTTCAGAAAAACGTATCCAAGTCATATAAGATTTCATCTATTGATATACCTGCTGATTTAAATTTTGCAGGAGAAATAGTTCCTCAGGCAGATCCAGAAATTATGGAGCGCATAGATCGTGAATTTTTGGTTAATACCTATTGGCAGTCAAACGCAGTATTACTTATTAAAAGAGCTAATAAGTATTTTCCTGTAATTGAGCCAATTTTGGCTAAAAATGGAATTCCTGATGATTTTAAATATTTAGCTGTAGCTGAAAGCGGATTGACGAATGTTGTTTCACCAGCAGGAGCAACTGGTTTTTGGCAGATAATGAGAGAAACAGGTAGAGAATATGGTTTAGAGGTGAACTCAAATGTAGATGAGCGTTACCATTTAGAAAAGTCTACAGAGGTTGCCTGTAAGTACTTGAACAGATGGAAAGATAAATATGGTAGTTGGGCATTAACTGCTGCTGCTTATAATGCAGGACCAGGAGCAATCAATAAGTACATGGGTATTCAACAAGTCGATAACTACTGGGATTTATTGCTTGGTAGTGAAACAGGTAGGTATGTGTTTAGAATTATGGCTATTAAAGAAATTCTTTCTAATCCAGAAAAGTATGGTTTTCATATCGAAAAGGAAGATATGTACGAAGCGGTACCGACCTTTACGGTAGAAATAGATAAGCCAGTAAGTGACTTCGCTAATTTTGCACAAGAATATGAAATTAACTACAAAATATTAAAGCGCCACAATCCTTGGTTGAGAGAGGCGCATTTAAATAATAATTCTCGTAAAAAGTATACTGTAGAAATTCCTAATAAAGGATATTATAGAGAAACTAAATAAGATTAGATTTTCTTCATTTGTTGTTGCATCATTTTAATTTGATCCGTCAACATATTGTTTTTGTCTAATTTTTTGGCTTCGTTAAGTAGCATAGTAGCTTCTCTCTTGCGACGTTTTTGCATAGAAATACCTGCTAGGCTCAATTTTGCCATAGCAACATCATAATCCATTGTTAAGCCAAGCTTTAATGCTTTTTTAAAGTATTTCTCAGCTTGGGTTAAATTGGTTTGAGAAAATATAATACCATGTAGGTAATTATAGTAGCCTTGTTGTTTAAGGGTTAGTGCCCCTTCAGGATTTTTAATTTTATCTAACCAATTCTTTGTTCCGGTTAAATCTTGCTTACGCATTCTTAAAAAAGCTAAAAGAATAATTTCATTTCTAAAATAAAGAAAGATAAAAATTAAGGATAGTAGGATTAAAAATATGCCATTTCCTATGTTGCCTTCTATAAATTGGTACACAGAAAAAGCAATTATGAGTCCTGCAATGATTAATTTTAAATTTTTATTGAACATATTTTAAGTTTTTGTTTGTCGATGATTGTTTGATTGTAATTTTGAAATTAATCGTAACCCTATTAAAATAAAGCGATTTCGGCGCTAAATTTCGATTCGGGCAAAATTAATCAAAAGCTTCGTTTTGTGACGTACGGATTTATAAAAATATTTTTTTCATATCACTTGTTAAAGAAAAAACTCTTTGTATATTTGCGCCCAGTTTCACAGAGAAATCTGAATAATTCAATTTAAATAGAAAAGGTTTAAGAGATGCCCGGACAAAAAAGAACATATCAGCCGTCAAAAAGAAAGAGAAAGAACAAACATGGTTTTCGTGAGCGTATGGCTTCCGTAAATGGTAGAAAGGTTCTTGCAAGAAGAAGAGCAAAAGGAAGAAAGAAATTGACTGTTTCCTCTGAAACTAGACATAAGAAATAATGATTGTATAGTTTTTATAATATATAGGTGTTACTTTTCCGAAAGTAGCACCTTTTTTTTGTCCAATTCCCAAAATACAAAAATTTAAAAATGCCAAAAAGAAAAGATTTAAACTCAATTTTATTAATAGGTTCAGGTCCTATTGTTATCGGTCAAGCATGTGAATTTGATTACGCAGGTAGCCAATCTTTACGTTCGCTACGTGAAGACGGTATTGAAACTATTTTGATTAATAGTAATCCGGCAACCATTATGACGGATCCATCGATGGCGGATCATGTTTATTTAAAACCGTTAACTACGAAGTCTATTGTAGAGATTTTAAAAGCTCATCCACAAATAGATGCAGTTTTACCTACAATGGGTGGTCAGACCGCATTAAATCTTTGTATAGAAGCTGATAAAAAAGGTATTTGGGAAGATTTTGGTGTAGAATTAATAGGTGTAGATATTGATGCCATTAATATTACCGAAGATAGAGAGCAGTTTAGAGAATTAATGCTGAAGATAGGTGTTGGCATGGCGCCACAAGCTACGGCGACCTCTTTCTTAAAGGGTAAAGAAATCGCTCAAGAGTTCGGTTTTCCGCTAGTAATACGTGCTTCTTATACACTTGGTGGGGCAGGAGCATCGATAGTTTATAAGCCAGAAGATTTTGACGAGCAATTAAGTTACGGTTTAGAGATTTCGCCAATTCATGAGGTAATGATTGATAAAGCCTTGATTGGGTGGAAAGAATATGAATTAGAGCTTCTAAGAGATAAAAACGATAATGTTGTTATTATCTGTGCTATAGAGAATATGGATCCAATGGGTATACATACCGGAGATTCTATAACTGTAGCGCCTGCAATGACATTATCTGATAGAACATATCAGAAAATGCGTGATATGGCAATACATATGATGCGTAGTATAGGAGATTTTGAAGGTGGATGTAATGTTCAATTTGCTGTTAGCCCAGATGAGAAAGAAGATATTATAGCAATTGAAATTAATCCAAGAGTATCAAGATCTTCTGCTTTAGCTTCAAAAGCAACCGGGTATCCTATTGCAAAAGTGGCAACTAAATTGGCTATAGGTTACACTTTGGACGAATTAGATAATCAGATTACAAAATCAACATCGGCTTTATTTGAGCCAACATTAGATTATGTGATAGTAAAAATACCACGATGGAACTTCGATAAATTTGAAGGATCTGATCGTACTTTAGGTCTGCAGATGAAGTCTGTGGGAGAAGTTATGGGTATTGGTCGCTCGTTTCAAGAAGCATTGCATAAAGCAACTCAATCTTTAGAAATCAAACGAAATGGGTTAGGTGCTGATGGTAAAGGTTATAAAGATTATGATCAAATAATAAGTAAACTAACCATACCTAGTTGGGATCGTGTTTTTGTAATATACGATGCAATACAAATAGGTATTCCTTTAAGTAGAATACATGAAATCACAAAAATAGATATGTGGTTTCTTAAGCAGTATGAAGAGCTTTATGTTTTAGAAAAAGAAATATCTAAATATACTATTGCAACAATTTCAAAAGAATTATTATTAGAGGCTAAGCAAAAAGGATTTGCAGATAGGCAAATAGCGCACATGGTAGATTCTTATGAAAGTGAAGTGTATAACAAGCGTACCGAGCTTAATATAAATAGAGTATATAAGTTGGTTGATACTTGTGCTGCGGAGTTTAAGGCGATGACGCCTTATTATTATTCCACTTTTGAAGCAGAAATAGAAAAACCAGATGGAACACGTTATGTTGAAAATGATAGTATAGTTTCTGATAAGAAGAAAATAGTAGTTCTTGGATCAGGACCGAATAGAATAGGTCAAGGTATAGAATTTGACTACTGCTGTGTTCATGGGGTTTTGGCTGCAGCTGAATGTGGATATGAAACTATTATGATCAACTGTAATCCTGAGACGGTTTCAACAGATTTTGATACGGCAGATAAATTGTATTTTGAACCAGTTTTTTGGGAACATATATATGACATTATTCGTCATGAAAAGCCTGAAGGAGTAATTGTTCAATTAGGTGGACAAACGGCATTAAAATTAGCGGAGAAGTTATCTAAATATGGTATAAAGATTATCGGAACAAGTTTTGATGCTTTAGATTTAGCAGAAGATAGAGGTAGGTTCTCAGAAATGCTATTAGAGAATGATATTCCTTTTCCAAAATACGGAATTGCAGAAACTGCAGATGAAGCTTCTGAGTTAGCAGATACTTTAGATTTTCCATTATTAGTTAGACCTTCATATGTTTTGGGTGGACAAGGAATGAAAATTGTAATTAATAAGGAAGAATTAGAAGAGCATGTTGTTAATCTTCTTAGAAAAATACCAAATAACAAATTACTATTAGATCATTATTTAGATGGAGCCATAGAGGCAGAAGCAGATGCTATTTGTGATGGTGAAGATGTGTATATCATTGGTATCATGGAGCATATAGAACCTTGTGGAATTCACTCAGGAGATTCAAATGCCACATTACCACCATTTAATCTAGGTGAATTGGTAATGCAGCAAATCAAAGATCACACGAAGAAAATTGCGTTAGCTTTAAATACAGTGGGTCTTATTAATATTCAATTTGCTATAAAGGACGAGGTAGTTTATATCATTGAAGCTAACCCTAGAGCATCTCGTACAGTGCCTTTTATAGCGAAAGCTTACAAGGAGCCTTATGTAAATTATGCTACTAAAGTCATGTTAGGTGAGAAGAAGGTAAAAGATTTTAACTTCAATCCGCAATTAGAAGGCTTTGCAATTAAGCAACCGGTATTCTCTTTCAACAAATTCCCGAATGTAAATAAGAATTTGGGTCCTGAGATGAAGAGTACAGGTGAAAGTATTCTGTTCATTGATAGTCTTAAGGACGATGATTTTTACAACCTTTATGCAAGACGTAAAATGTACTTAAGTAAATAGTCTTTTTATTAGACTTATAATATAGTAGAAGGGGAACTTTGATTTTTTAAAGTTTCCCTTCTGCATATAATCTTCTAATCTCTTTCTTGTCAAATTTGCCAACACTTGTTTTTGGCACTTCATCTATTACTACGTAATTATCAGGTATTTGATAACTAGCAAATTCTTTTGATAAAAATTCTTTCAATTCTTCGGTAGATACATGTTTATTTTTATCTGCTAAAACTAATGTTGCCAAAGGTCTTTCGGACCATTTTTCATCAGGTATTGCAATTACCGCAGCTTCCTTAATATTCGCATGCGACATCAACGCTAATTCGAGTGCAACGCTAGATATCCATTCACCACCACTTTTTATCAAGTCTTTTGTGCGATCGGTAATTTCCATATACCCATTTGCATCTATTGTACTTACATCACCTGTTCTAAACCAACCATCTTTTGTAAAATTATCCCGGCTATTAGTCTTAAAATAAGACTTAATGACCCAGGCTCCTTTAACCTGTAATTCTCCCATTGTTTTTCCGTCTCGTGGGGCTACTTTTCCGTTATCGCCAATGATTCGCATTTCTATTCCTGGAAATTCAATTCCTTGTTTTGCACGTACTTTAATTTGTTCTTTATAGCTAAGGCTTTCGTGTTTTCTTTGAAGTCTACTAGCTGTACCAAGTGGAGAGGTTTCTGTCATACCCCATGCTTGAACTCCTTTAATACCGAAATCCTTTTCAAAATTTTCTATAAGACTACCAGATAATGCAGAGCCACCAACTAAATACTCTTCTAAGGCTAGCTTTGTTTTCGGCGGATTCTTTTTCATTTCTTCATACACACCTCTCCATATAGACGGTACTCCGTTAGCTTTGTTGATATTTTCACTTTCAAGAATTCTAATAATGGCATCTGGGCGCAAGTGTAATGAGGGCATAACCATGTCTGAGCCCGTTAACAGGCACATATAAGGAAAACCCCATGCCATAACATGAAATTGAGGAACGACAAGTAAAATTATATCGTTATTACTATAGTTACCCGCGTTTGGCGATAAAATGGTCATAGCGTGTAAGTACGTTGATCTATGGCTATATAAAACTCCTTTTGGCATACCTGTAGTGCCACTTGTGTAGCACATGCCGCTTGCATCATTTTCATTTATGGTCGGCCATTCAATAGCATCTAATTGTTCTCCTATTAAATCTTCGTAATGTATAGTGTTAGGTAGGGTAGTTGTAAAGCCTTTTGGAGCATTGATGATTATATATTTTTCTACAGTCTCTAGTTTAGGGTCTATTTTTTCTAAAAGAGGAACTAATGTGGCGTCAACAAAGATTACTTTGTCTTCGGAATGATTGATAATAAACTCTGTTTGCTGAGATGATAATCTTATATTGATGGTATGGCAAACAGCCCCTATACCTGGTATTCCGTAATATAGTTCTACATGTTGATAATGGTTCCAAGCAAATGTGCCAACCATATCACCTTTAGTAATTCCTAATTTATTTTTTAGGGCATTAGCAAGCTGACAACAACGCTTATATAATTTCCCGTAGGTGTATTCATGTCTACTTCCGTCAGGTAAGTATGAGATTAATTTTTTATCAGGAAAAGCACTATTCGCATATTTTAAGATGGTATTTGTGGTAAGTGGGTAATCCATTATTAATCCGTTCATAAAAACATATTTTAAATTTAAATAATTGCTTGACCCTTAAATTTAATCAATTTATTATGAGATATCAGCACAATTTTAACATTTGCTGATGTAAATAACCGTAGATGTCTTATAACCTGTATAATCCTCTTTTAAGGTTAAAAAATTATTTTATCAGGTAATTTAATAAGTATGATCTTTGAATACTGTATGTAGATTTTTAATAAATTAAATCACAGAATGGAAGATGAACTTTTAGATGCTTTAACGTCTTTACCTAAATATGAATATTAGTTAAACCAAACAGCATATTTTTTGCGTCGAAGTTCAAGAGCTAATTGCTCTTCCATTTTTAAAGCTTCGGTTCTTGACTTTATTTTATCAATATGATTAAAAAGACTACCGCGCAGATATAAACCGTATTTCTGTACAATTTTTGAAGATATATTATGTCCTTTTTTACTCAAGGTTCCGTTTTTATGCTGATCAAAGCGCTCTTTAGGAGTTTTACTTGTCATGCCAACATAAAGACATTCTAAAACACCATTAAATTGCGGATTAGCTTCTCTAAATTTTCTATTCTCGGTGAACACTTTTTTAGATAATTCGATAACGTAAATAGAGTACATAAAAAAGTATGAATTATAGACTATAATTAGCTATTGGTAATTTAAAGAAAATAAGACAGTTACTCAATTATCTCAATACCCTCTGTAGTAAAAGAAAACGCTTGTGCTCCTAGTCCACCAACCATGACTGCTTGAAACAACGGATTCAATTGTTTCTTCGAGTACCAGTCAATCAAAAAATTAGCGCCACTACCGCCAGAAGTATCTTGTTGTTCAATGACATAGTCAATAGACTCCATTGGAGTTAGATAAATTGGGGTGTCGATATAACTTCTAACCAAATCGCCTTCTGTATTGTAGTAATCAATCTTACTTACAAATAGACTATCCTTTAAGCTGGTATTTCTTATACTTAAGGTAGCGGTAAGTAATGTTCTTGTATCTCTGGTCTGGTTATATATATCAGAATATATAGGTACGTATACTTGCCTAACAAGAGAATCTATTAAAATAGTATTTGCCTTTCTGTCAAGAGTATGGTTGTCTAAAATCTCAACCGGAACTTCTTCTTTCGAAACTTCTTTACACGACATAATTGTCGTAGCCACAATCAGTGAAAGGCAAATATTATTTAAAACAATTTTATATTTTTTCAAATGTTGATTTTTAATCTTCCCATTCTGTATGAAAAATACCTTCACGGTCTAAACGCTCATAAGTGTGAGAACCAAAGTAATCTCGTTGTGCCTGAATTAAGTTTAAAGGTAATTTACTTGAGGTGTAGGCATCAAAATACGTAAGTGAATTTGATAGACCAGGTAACGGAATTCCGTTCTGTGCACCAAAAGCAACCAATTCCCTTGCAGCACCAACCGTTTCTTTTACTTTGCTTACAAAATTTGGAGAAAGTAAAAGGTTAGGTAAATTTGGTTCAGCTTTAAAAGCTTCAGTAATATCTGCTAACAAACCAGCGCGTATAATACAACCAGCTCTCCATATTTTAGCGATTTCAGAAATATCTAAATCGTAACCATATTCTCTAGAAGCATCAGCTAATTGGTGTAACCCTTGAGAGTAAGTGATTATAAATGAAAAGTATAAAGCTTTTTCTGTAAGCGCTTCTAGCTTCTCTTTATCCATATGTGCTACAGTTGGTCTGTCATATAAAGCATCAGCCTTAATTCTTTCATCTTTTAAAGCAGAAAGTTCACGCATGCTAACGGCTACATCAATTGAAGGTACAGGTATGCCCAAGTCCATTGCATTTTGGCTAGTCCATTTACCGGTTCCTTTTTGTTTTGCTTTATCTAAAATTTGATCAACTAAGCGTCCTTTAACTAAATCATCTTCTTGCTCGAATATTTCAGATGTAATTTGAACTAAGAACGATTGTAATCTACCTTCGTTCCATTTTGCAAAAGTGCTGTGCAATTCATCATTGTTGTAGTCACCACCTTTTTTAAGGACATCATAAATTTCAGAAGTAAGTTGCATCAATCCGTATTCAATACCGTTGTGAACCATTTTTACATAGTTACCGGCAGATTTTGGACCTAAATAAGCAACACAAGGTTCGCCGTTATATTTGGCAGATACTGCTTCAAAAATTGGTTTAATATGTTCGTAAGCAGATTTTGAGCCACCAGGCATAATACTTGGACCTTTACGAGCACCTTTTGCACCACCCGAAACTCCTGCACCAAAAAAGTTAATACCTTTCTCTTGTAAATATGCTTCTCTTCTGTCCGTATCTGTAAAGAAAGAGTTTCCTCCATCAATAATAATGTCACCTTTGTCAATATGTGGCAAAAGAGATTCTATAACACCGTCAACAATTTTACCGGCAGGTACCAATAACATTATTTTACGTGGTTGCTTTAAGTTTTTAACGAAGGTTTTTATATTACTTGATGCACTTACTTTGTCTTCATCTCCACCTAAAGTCTTAAGAGCTTCTACCTTTTCATCATCTAAATCATATCCGAAGGCAGAAAATCCGTTGTCGGCTACATTGAGAATAAAATTTTGTCCCATTACTCCAAGACCTACTAAACCAAAATCGTACATAAATTGAATGTTTTATAATTAGAATACATCAAAATGTTACAATTTTTAATTATTTATTGTTAGTAACATAATGTGAACCAAAAATAATTTAAAATATTGACTTTAAATCCAAATTGTATCTTAATAACGCCCGATAATGGCTTACTTTTTAAGATATTTGAATAATAAAGAATATCAACCCATAATGAAAAAGACAGAAAATCAAATGCTCGTAATTTTTGGAGCATCTGGAGATTTAACAGCAAGAAAATTAATACCCGCAATTTTCAATTTATATAAAGGCAATGACCTCCCTGATAATTTTGTGGTTCTTGGTGTGAGTAGAAGTGATTTGGGCGATTTACAATTTAGAAGTAAAGTGGTTCTAGAAAGTCCTTATTTAAAAAAAGAAAGAGAGGAGTTTGATGAGGATTATATTCAGAAATTTGCTGATAAACTGTTTTATGAAGATTTAGGCTCAGATTATGATACATCATACGAACGTTTAGAAAAACGTATATCAGATTTAGATCAGAAATATGGTACAGATGGTAATCATATGTTTTACCTATCTACACCGCCAAGTTTGTATGAGCCAATTGCAAAGAACTTATCTGAACAAGGTTTAAATAATGAATCTACGGGTTGGAGAAGAATTATAGTTGAAAAACCGTTCGGATACAGTTTGGAGTCTGCTAAAGAATTGAACGATGGTTTACATACCTATTTTAAAGAAGGGCAGATATTTAGAATTGATCATTATTTAGGAAAAGAAACAGTACAAAACTTATTGGTAACACGTTTTGCCAATAGTATTTTTGAACCACTTTGGAACAGAAATTATATTCACCACGTAGAAATTACAAATGCCGAAAGCGTGGGTGTTGAAAAAAGAGGTGGATATTATGATAAATCTGGCGCATTGAGAGATATGTTTCAGAGTCATTTATTACAGATAGTTGCTCTTATTGTTATGGAGCCGCCATTGAGTGCCGATGCGGAAGAAATTCGTAATGAGAAGCTGAAAGCATTAAAGTCGCTTAGGATTATGAATGACGAAAAGACACTTTTTGAAAATACAATTAGAGCTCAATATGTGTCTTCTAAGATTGATGGACAAGAAGTTAATGGTTATCGAGAAGAGGAGGGAGTTGATAAAAACTCAACTACTGAAACCTTTGCAGCGGTTAAATTCTTTGTAGATAACTGGCGTTGGGCAGATGTTCCTTTTTATGTAAGAACGGCAAAACGTATGCCTACAAAAGTTACAGAGGTAGTAATTCATTTTAAAACTCCACATCATCAAATATTTAAGGAATCGGGTATAAGTAATAAGGATAATAAATTGGTTATTCGTATTCAACCAGATGAAGGTATTTTAATAAAATTCGGAGTAAAAGTTCCAGGGCAAGGTTTTGAAGTAGAACGCGCAAATATGGATTTTTACTATTCTAGTTTAACAGAGACTCACGTGATGGAAGCTTATGAGCGTCTATTGTTAGATGCAATGCAAGGTGATGCTACTTTATATGCAAGAGCAGATGAAGTGGAGGCTGCTTGGGCATTTGTCGATCCTATTTTAGATTATTGGAAAAATGGTAAGGATGTAAAAATGTACGGTTATGCAGCCGGAGTTTGGGGTCCTGAAAATGCCAATGAACTTATAGAAGGAGTAGGAGAATGGAGAAACCCCAGTGAGAATTTAGCTGATGAATCTGGTTACTGTGTAATTTGCTAGTTAATTAGAAGGATAATAAAAGATTGAAGTGAAGATGGAAGTAAAGGTTTATCAAAATAAAACAAAGGTTGCAGAAGAGTTTTCTAAATATATGATTGAAAAGTCAGCTAAACAGAAAACCTTTCATATAGCATTATCAGGTGGTAGTACGCCCAAAATTGTATTTGATGTTTTGGCGGAAGAGTTTGCTAATGAAGTAGACTGGAGTACTATTCACTTATATTGGGGTGATGAAAGATGTGTAGCGCCAGATGATGCCGAGAGCAATTATAAAATGACCGTAGAGCATTTAATATCTAAAGTTGATATACCTGAGCAAAACATTCATAGAATAAAAGGTGAAAATGATCCTAAGGCAGAAGCTAAGCGTTATGGTGATTTATTGGATAAAGAATTACCAAAAGAACTAGGCTTGCCTCAATTTGATTTAGTTATTCTTGGTATGGGTGATGACGGTCATACGGCATCTATTTTTCCACATGAGATTAACCTTTGGGTTTCTCCCGATAACTGTGAAGTAGCTATTCATCCAGAATCTGGTCAAAGAAGAGTTTCTTTAACAGGAAGAATAATAAATAATGCAAAAACTGTTGCTTTTTTAGTAACAGGGGAAAGCAAGGCAGAAAAGGTCAAGATTATTATAGATAGAGAAGAGGGGTATTTAGAATACCCTGCAAGTCACGTAGCACCTAAAACAAAAGACTTGGTCTGGTTTTTAGATGCTGCCGCGGCAAAGCTTCTTACTTCATCTCAATCATAATATTTTCAGATTGTAGTTCTTTAATATAATCTTCTGAATTAAAGGTTTTAGATTCAAATTTGGTGTCTCTTTCTTGAGCCTCTAACTTGCGGTATTTGCTACGCGCAAATCTTCTAATACCTTGGTCGTCAGAAATTATCAATCCTGGTACGGGAACATTTTTACCATCTGTTCCCTTTGCTACCATGGTAAAGTAAGATGAATTACAGTGCTTTTTAGTGCCAGATGTAATATTCTCTGATTCTACACGAACACCAACTACCATAGAAGTTCTACCCGTATAGTTTATACTAGCTTTCAAGGTCACTAGTTCACCAACTTCAATAGGGTTTAGAAAGTTTACTCGGTTAACAGATGCGGTTACACAATACTGTTGAGAGTGTTTAGATGCACATGCAAAGGCAATTTGATCCATTAGGTTCAATATATGGCCGCCATGTACCTTTCCTCCAAAATTAGAATGGGAGGGAAGCATTAATTCGGTGATAGAAACTCTAGACTCTCTTACGCTTTTGAACTTTTCCATAGACTTGATAATTTCTTTCTTAGTTTCTGACATGTGGTGATTTTTCGGCGTGTACCTCAGTAACAAAGTATTTAGAATCACCTAACCAGAAGAAAGTAGAATATCTTTCAACATAGCTTATTTTTACATATCGACCTTGATACTCTTGCAGTTTTTCGATTACTTCTTTGTCTTTGTCCAATACAGAAAAAGAGAATATTTGAGCTCCAGAAATCCCTTGGCTTATTTCACCTTCCCAAGTTTTCGCCATGACACCTTTGTGACTAATTTTAATGAGTTCTCCAGAGCGTACACCTTCACTAAAGGTTACGAAGTATATAAAGGCATAATACAGCGCACCAATAACGACTACGCTTAATAAAAGTAATGATACTATCTTTTTCATGTGTTTAGATTTAATATATAATTAATGGTTGGTATTATAATTTTAATTTAGGTTCCTCTTCGAAATCGTCATCTTCAATGGCGCGATTAATTAATGATTCGGGTATGGATTTTTTCGCTTTAGCACCCATTTTTTTAAGCTTTTCTATACTAGTGATAATATTACCACGACCATCGACTAATTTGTTCATCGCACCCCGGTATTCTCCTTTAGCTTCGTCGATCTTTTTGCCTACTTTCATTAAGTCGCCAACAAAGCCTTCAAATTTATCATAAAGAGCACCAGCTTGCCGTGCTATTTCAATAGCATTTCGTTGTTGCTTCTCACTGTTCCACATGCTATCAATGGTGCGCAAGGTAGCAAGAAGTGTTGAAGGAGTAACAATAATAATATTTTGTTCAAAAGCTTTATTGTATAAAGAACTATCTTGATTGATAGCTATGGCAAATGCTGGTTCTATCGGGACAAACATCAATACAAAATCGGGACTCTCCATTTCATACAAATCCTCATATTTCTTGGCAGATAATTGATCTACGTGTCTTCTAAGGGAGTTGATATGGTCTTTTAAGAACTTCTCTCTGAGTTCATCTTCAGCATTTACATAGCGCTCGTAATCGGTTAAAGATACTTTGGAATCCACCACCATTTTCTTACCGTCGGGTAAGTTGATGATAACATCTGGTAGCACGCGGCTACCATCTTCTCGAGTAAAGCTTTGTTGAACGGTATATTCACGGTCTTTCTCTAAACCAGATTTCTCTAACACACGCTCCAATACCAGCTCGCCCCAGTTACCTTGCATTTTACTGTCACCTTTTAAAGCTTTGGTCAAGTTCTCTGCTTCTTGGGTAATTTTAATGTTCTGAGTCTGCAGGTTCAGTAATTGTTCTTTTAAAGCAGAATGTATACTGATGTTTTCTTTCTGACTTTCTTCAACCTTCTTTTCAAAAAGAAGTATTTTTTCATTTAACGGAGTAAGAATGTTTTTGATATTCTTCTCGTTTCGCTCAGTAAATTTTAAACTCTTTTCCTCTAGAATTTTATTGGCAAGGTTCTCGAATTCTTTAGTGAATTTTTCTTGAAGCTTTTCAACCTCTTGTTTCTGTTCAATATTCTTTTCTTGCAAGTTTTCTAAATCTGCTTGATAGCGAACAATTTGATTACCTAATTTTTCTTTATCTGATTGAAGTTGTAGTTTATGATTCTCACTCTCTTTTAATCTATTCTGAAAAACAGAAAGGTTGTTCAGCATTTGCTGCTCTCTTTCTTCCAAAGTGCTTTGACGAGATTTTGTTTTTAGAAGCTGAATATAGTTACCCAAAAAAAATCCGATGGCAAGACAAAGGATTCCAATGATTAAGTAAATATAAATTTCGTTCATTATTGTATTAAAGTAATCTGGTAAAGATACTTGATTGGGTAGTAAAGTTTAAATGAGCTGGTCTGTTTTTAATTAACATACCTAATTGAATTTCTGATAAATGTTAAAATTTCTATTTCATAATCCTGAAAGAGCCGGTATTGGCATCAAAAGAAATAGTATCGGCAGGGAAGAGGGAATCAAAATTTTTGTTCTTTATTAATTTACATGGCTCATTGAATGCATTCTCTCTTCCGTCTAAAATAAGCATCTTATCACATAATTGAATAGCTAGTTCAATTTCATGACTAGTGAATAATATTACTTTATTTGTTTTATGGGCAATAGATTTTAAAAGCTTTAAGATTTGAACCTTGTGGTACAAATCTAAGTGAGTAGTAGGTTCATCAAGTAGAATAATATCGGTATCTTGAATTAAAGCTCTTGCAATGAGTGCCCGTTGTAACTGACCGTCACTTAACTGAAAACATTTTTTATCTAAGAAAGGTTCTAGTTCTAATAATGCAATACTTTTATTAATGATGAAAACATCGGTATCAGCCAATTTACCTAGCCAGTTTGTGTAGGGTTGTCTACCTAATGCCAAAAGCTCGTAAACCGATAGATTTTTAGAAGCAATAGATTCTGTAAGTACCACACTTACTTTTGAAGCCATTTGCAAATCGTTATAAGTTGACGATTCTTTTCCTTCAATTTTTATTGATCCGGATATCAAGGGTTGAAATCTACCTAATGTTTTTAGAAACGTCGATTTTCCAATTCCATTGATACCAACAATCGCCGCAAGTTCTCCTTTCTGTAGTTGAAATGAGATAGCAGAAGCGATGACGGTTTCATCATAACCAATAGAAAGGTTTTCTATGTTTAATACGCTATTTAGATTATTAGGCTCGATGTCTCTTGTTTTACAATTAAAATATCATTTTTTGTTTACGTACCAATAACCAAATAACTACAGGAGCACCTAATATACTAGTTATGGCATTAATAGGTAAAACACTAACAGAACCTGGTAGTTGGGCTATGGTATCGCATATCAACATTAAAATTGCCCCACAGCAAAGTACAGCGGGAATTTGAATTTTATGATCAGTAGTGTGTAATATTTGTTTGGTGATGTGAGGTACTGCTAAACCCACAAAGGCAATAGGACCGGCAAAGGCGGTAATGGACCCAGCCAGTAACCCTGTGGCAATTATAATAATGTATCGCGATTTTTGTAAACCTATACCTAAACTCTTAGCGTAATTCTCGCCGAGCAAAAAAGCATTTAAAGGTTTAATGGATATGATGCTTAGAAAAATTCCTATTATCGTACATAGCGCGACTATGAGTAATTGTCCCCATGATAAATTACCTAAACTACCAAAAGACCAAAAGATATACTGTTGTAATTTTTCAGCTTTAGAGAAATAAGAAAGTACGCTAACAATAGCCGCTGTTATACTGCCAAACATGAGTCCGATAATCAATAGAGCCATGGTATCTTTTACTTTAGCTGCAACTATAAGAACTAGTGATAATACTAGAAAACTACCAAGACTAGATGCAATAGCAAGTGTAATGTCATTATAGGCAGAAAAGGTGAATGCGCCAGAAAATACCGAAGTTCCCATAATTAATAAAGCAGCGCCTAAACTAGCCCCAGAGCTAATACCAAGTACATACGGTCCTGCCAAGGGGTTTCTGAACAAGGTCTGCATCAATAATCCGCTAAGTGAGAGTCCGCCACCGACCAATATAGCTGTTATTGCTTTTGGTAGTCTATACTCCCAAATGATATAGTAGCTAGAAGAACCTTTAGTTGCTATTCCAATTAACGCTTTTAGAGTATCTACAAATGAAATATTTACAGAGCCTAAACAAATATTAATAATAAAGCATAGAAGCAATACCATCAGTAAGGCTATAAAATGAAAGCTATATGTAGATTGTTTTGACAATTAAAGAAGTGGTTTAAAAAAGTAGGGTTCGTAATTAGGTAGTAACCCAGGGTGTAAAATATGGATTAAATCTTTCAACACAAGGTCTGGTCTTTGTGGACCTAATTCATAATATAAAGTGCCACCAGTTTCCCCTAAAGTATTTGCTGTGGAAAATACTTTTCTATTCTGGAAGGCATCGAACTGTGTATAATGCTGACTTGATGCTTCCATTTCTTGGTAAGTAGCTAATTGTGCTGGTCCAATCCAATATTCGGCATGTTGCCCAATATCAAGAACACTCTCCCAACTTAAAGAGAGGCTTCCGTTTTCATCCGTTGAGCTCCAAAGGTAATCAGCATTGGCATCTTCTAGAAAATTCGCTGCCCAACTTTTTCCGCCAGGTAAATACCAAACATCTTTAAACATAGCTCCACTCATTACGGTAGGTTTGTTTTCAGCTTTAGAAGCTAGCGTTTTGGCTTCTAAGTAAGATTTTTCAATTTTATTAAAAACAGCATCAGCTTCTTTGGTTTTATTGAAAAAAGGAGCAAAGAATTTAATCCACTCCGCTTTTCCTAAAGGTGTTTCTTCAACCCAATCGCCATTATAAACTACAGGAATATTAGCGCGTTCAATAGTTTCGTAGGTGCTGTTACCGTCATTTATGGCAAAGCCGATAATAAGATCTGGTTGAAGATTTAAGACCGCTTCGGTATTCAGACTTTCATTGACTCCTAATTCTACAATAGCTCCAGAATTAATTTTTTTTCTCGTGGCTTTAGATGAAATATATTTGGTATCGGGAAAGCCAATAAGATTGTTTAAAACTTCTAATTCTTCTAAAGCAGGTATATGAGTTGTTGAGGTTACCACAATATTTTCTACAGGAGTTGAAATTATGGCGTCATATTCACTTTTGTTTAGGGTTATTTTAGCTTGATTTTTTTTTGGAACTAACGCATATGTATAAGTAGTTTCTGAATTTGCCCAAGGTTTTAAGACTTTGATGATCGTAATTCCGTTGCTTTGATTTTCGATTGAAAAACCACTGGCGTACCGTATAGGTGTAATACTGGTAGTGTTTTGATCTTGTGTTATATCTTTTTTCTGCTGTTTGCATCCACATAACAAAAGAAGGTAACTAATAATAAGTAAGCGTTTAAACATGGTTATATCTAGTCTGTTTTTCAAAAGTAGTATTATAAAAGTTTAGCGAGAAAGATTAAACTAAATGTTTACTTTCGCCGTGAATTTTGGTTTTCATTGCTTTTGGTGATGAAATTAAAAGGGAATCTAGTGAAAATCTAGAGCTGTTCCCGCAACTGTAAGTTTATTTCAAACCTATCTATTGGCGAATAGATTTTGTTTGATACTTCTTTTTAAGAAGGTGCTGTTTACTTCAAAGCCACTTTGAAATCTGAACCGGTTCAGAAATCATGGGAAGGCAGAATAGTATTAAACAAGTCAGGAGACCTGCCTTATTCAAACAAATATTGTTAAACTTTCGGGATAAAAGTTTGCGTATGGGTACAGACATACTACGCTCCCGTTTATGAATTTAAACGAATGAAAAATTATTTATTGTGGCCAGCGGTCACTGTATTACTATGTGCTAAAGTAGGAGCACAGCAAGAACAAGATTCTACCAAAACGTTACAATTAGATGAGGTTGTAGTTAGTGATTCGCGTTTTGAATTAAAGCGTGAAAATTCGGGTAAGGCCGTAATTACTATTTCTCAAAAAGAATTGGAGCAGAATCAGGGACGTTCGGTTGCTGAAATTATCAACACGAAAAGCGGAATTGAAATTAACGGTACCAGAAGTTATGCCGGTCAGAACCTTTCTACTTTTGTTAGAGGTGGTAATAATCGTCAAGTTTTGGTTGTTATCGATGGTATTCAAGTATCGGATCCATCGGGTACAAGCGCAGAGTATGATTTAAGATTGTTGAATACGGCACAAATTGAAAGTATCGAAATTTTAAAAGGTGCTGCGAGTACACTTTATGGAAATTCAGCAGCAACGGCAGTAATAAATATTACAACGAAGAAAGCCAAGAAAGAAGGCCTTGCACTTGATGTTATTTCAAGTTTTGGAACCAACCAAACGGAAGGCGATCAGAATTATAATATTTCTGATATTTCGAATACAGTGAACCTAACGGCTAAGCATGGAAAATTATCTGTTTTAGGCTCAGGAGGGCATCAATTTACAGATGGATTATCGGCTGCAATAGGTACAGAATTAGATGTAGTTTCTAGGATCGACGGTAATCTAAAATTAGGATATCAATTTTCTGATCGCTTTGTGGTAAATGCATCGGCATTCTATAACAAATTAAATAGCGATTTCGATAATGGTTTCCCGATTGAAGATGCAGATTACTATTTTACAAGTGAACAATCTAGATTTGGGTTAAGTTCTAAATATGGGTATGAAAGCGGAAGTATTAATGTGAATACAGCATTTAATCAGATTACGAGATCGTTTGAATCTAGCTTTCCGGCAACTTTCGATTCACAATCTTATGTATTAGATGTTTTTAATAAGTACACGTTTTCAGATAATATTCATACTATAGTTGGTGTGAACTATATAGACAACAAAACCCTATTCTCTGAGGAATACAACTCTAATACGATTGATCCTTATTTAAATGCGGTGTATGTTGGTGAGCAGGGTATTAATGTAAATGCTGGTGTACGATTAAACAACCATAGTGACTATGGTTCTAATTTCATTTATAATATAAATCCGTCATACAGAATTAGTATTAACGACGGATATTTAAAGTTTATGGGTAGTTATGCAACTTCATACATTTCACCTAATTTATCGCAGTTATATGGTCCGTTTGGGGCGAATCCTGATTTAGATCCAGAAGAAGATTCTACTTTAGAAGGAGGTTTGGAATATAAAATTTCAGATGCCTTTACAATCAATGCAGTGTATTTTAATAGAACTGAAGATGACAGAATAGTATTTGAAACTATTGATCCAGTTACATTTGAAAGTCAATATAGAAACGCTGCTGAAACAGCACATTTTAATGGAGTAGAAGTAGGTTTAAATTCAGAACTAGCTAAAGGACTAACGTTTGATGCTAATTACACCTATACCAATTCTAAAGAAGAATTGGCATTGAGAGTGCCTAAAAGTAAAATCAATGCAACTATTGGTTACGTTATAAAAGAGAAAACCTTTGTAGGGCTATCTTATCAATATGTATCAGATAGAACCGATACCGATTTTGCTACTTTTTCAAACGTGACTTTAGATAGTTTTAGTTTGGCTAATTTACAATTGAGGCATCAGTTTTGTACAAATTTATCAGCGTTCTTAGCTGTGGATAATATTTTAAACGAAGAATATACCGAGATAGTTTCATTTACTACGAAGGGTAGAAATGTTCGACTTGGTTTTAAGTTAAGTTTATAATCAAAAAAAGGACAGCCAATTGGCTGTCCTTTTTTTCTTTTATGATTAGGTGTGTTTTAGAAATCCAAATCATAAACAGTATCATCTACCATTTTATCGTTCATCAAACTATTTTCTTTAGAGCTGCTTATAATATTGATAGGGTATTTAACAGTGAAATCGCGTTTACCTGTAGCGCCTGTTATCAATTCTATTGCTTTTGCTAGTAATGGCTCATTTTCTTCACCTAAAATACCAAGGTTGCTATAATCCTCCAGTAATTCATAATCTGGCTGTAGACCGCTTGTAAAGTCGAAAAAACCATCGGCATTTTCGTTTCTACCTATTAAGGGTTGAATAGCCCATTGATTATCTGGATTAATATTGTTTACCCTTGATGGAGTATATAAATAAGAATTATCGCGATCATCAACTAGCGTTGTGGAGAATTCATTTTTTCCTCTAGTAACATCACCAATTTGAATTACATCCATATACGGTTCTAGGCTGTTAATCAATAATTCACTTGCAGAGGCAGAACTAGAAGAAGTTAACACATATACTTTTGTCAATTCTAAAGAATTGATACTATTGCCATTCACGTTATCTGCAAAATTAATTTCTAATTGGCTATCATTAAATTGCTCTTGAAGTTTATCGTTATATCTTTTTCTTAAAAATAAATCAGACGTATTGGTACTATAAATCATGCTAGCCAATAAGCGAGTAGTATTTACAGATCCACCAGGGTTGTAACGTAAGTCCATTACAAGATTTGTTATTCCTGCAGCTTTCAGATCTTCAACCGCTGAATATAAATCATCATCATATTCATTTGTAAACTGGTTATACATGATGTACCCAATATTTTCACCTGCAATTGTAAAAGACTTAGATATAAATACCGGGTTTTCAGCAAGACCTTCTTGCTTGGTAAGTGGAACTTCAACATCATTCGGCGTTATATTTCCATTGTCAAAATCTGCCATATTCAAGATGTAGGTATCGTTCTCACCAAAAAGCAAATCGATATAGTTAGATGTGGTTAATGTTTGCCCATCAACACCGGTAAAAAGATCACCACGTTGAATTTCTACTGTTGACGCATTTGAGTTAGGCACAATGTAACGAACGAATCCAAAAATATCTTCGCTGTCTTGAAAACGTACGAGTCCGAATTCCAATCCGTTGCTTTTTGAAATACCAGCAAGCGAATTTGTAAGCTCTCTATAATCCTCATTATAAAAACTAAAACGATCTTCTATGTACTGTAATTTATTTTCAAAAAATGCAGCAGGGTCATCTTCAGAGTCAAGAAACGTAGTATATTCAGCACTGCCTTCTTCGGTGCTTTCAAAACGGTCGTCTGCTAAATCATCTACATTTGCCTGCCAGAAATACCAAAAATTCATGGCTTTCCACATAAAGTCCTGGACTTCGACATCTGCAGAGCCATCTGGATCAACCGTATTCGGTAAAGATAAATCATCATCTTTAGAACATGAGAATGCGATTACTGCAACTAATAATATTAATATCTTCTTCATAAATAGGGAAACTGAGATGTTTTAGATTTATTTCTTTTCAGCAACAGGAATTTTAGAAACAGGAATACTATTGTTTAATAACAGTACCGTATTTCTTGGATTATACAGCTTAGAACTAGAAACTACGTTTGCAGGCATAAGTACGTCAAAATTTCTTTTGCCGCTGACACCTGTAATTTCTTGAATAGCTCTAGCAAATAAAGGTTCATCAGCATTACCCAGTACACCTAGGTTGGTAACATCTTCAGAAAGTTCAATATCAGGCACTAAACCATCTACATAATCAGTAAATCCTGCGCTATTTTCAACTTGACTAATAATAGGCTGTAATCCCCATTGTACATTTGGGTTGATATTTTCAACTCTCTCAGCATCATAAACATTACCGCCTTCTGGATCATCCACAAATAAAACCGAGCCTTGATTTTTACCAACAGTAGTACCACCGATATGAACAACGTTCATATAAGGAGCCAAACCAACCATTACTAACTCACTGGCAGAAGCAGAACTTTCTGTAGCAATGATATAAACAGTGCTAAGGTTTAAGGTGTTTAAAGGTGCATCAGAATTTCCGTCAAAAGCTCCAGTTGTGTTAACAAAATAATTTTCTGTAGAACTACCGAACTCTGCTTGTAATTTTGCATTATAAACAGTTTTGTAAAGTAAGTCTGATGTATTTGTACCTTTTATCAAACTGGAAAGAACAGCAGCTGTAGAACCTCTACCGCCTGGGTTATATCTTAAATCTAATACCAAGTCATTAACGCCTTGCGCAATAAAATCTGCAAATACTGCATTCATAGCATCCTCAGAACCAGACACAAATTGATTATACATTAAATACCCAATCTTTCTATCGCCTGAAGTAATCACATTACTTACGTGAATTGGGTCTTCAACCAAGCCTTCAGATTTTGTCAATGTAACTTTTCTGTCACTGGCACTAATACCGCCCTCTACAATTTCGGCCATATTCAGGGCATAAGTGTCATTATCACCAAATAGTAAATCAATATAATTATCTACGGTTAACGTTTGTCCGTCAACACCAATAAACAGGTCGCCTCTTTTTATATCTTGACCAGATGCATTAGAGTTTTTAACAATATATTCCACAAAGCCAAATAAATCGTCAGTACCTGTAATACGACCTAGACCAAATTGTAGACCATTACTTTTAGAAACACCGGCAGAACTATTTACAAGTTGGGTATAATCTTCGTTGTAAAAAGTGAATCGATCTTCAGAAAATAATAATTTGTTTTCTAAAAAGTCTATAGGCTCAGAGTTTTCAGTTAAATATTCTTCATAGGCAGTTTGTGTATCAAAACGATCATCTGCTAAATCTGGCACATCACCTTGCCAGAAATAATAAAGATTAAGTGTTTGCCAAAAAAAGTTTTGGACTTCAATATCTACTACGACAGGTACTTCTTCTTCGGGTGTTTCAACTACTTCTTCTTCAATAACAGTATCGTCATCATTATTACAAGAGGTAATAACAAATCCTAAGCAAAGGAGGGACAAGAAAAATTTTTTCATAACTTTTTTTAAATTATAATTTATGTTTTTGAACATTCAAGTATTATTATGCTCATTAGTACACTGAAAATATACATTCTAAGTAAGTACGTATATAATTAGTATAAGGATGTTAAATTTACTTACAACACATTAAAATAAAAATTAATTGTAACAAAAATCGTTATGCATCGTCTTCTTTTTGTAAACCAATAAGAAAGTTTACGAACAGCCAAACCAAAATGAAACAAACGGAGTTTTTAAATATTGTATTACCCTTTAGGGATAAGTTATTCCGTATGGCCAAGAGATTATTGGTGTCTACAGAAGAAGCTGAAGATGCAACACAAGAGATTTTAATTAAGTTATGGTCCAAGAAGAATAAAATGGAAAGCTATAATAATGTAGAAGCTTTTGCTATGACAATGACCAAAAATTTTTGTTTAGATAGGTTAAAATCTAAACAGGCTGGTAACTTGAAATTGGTACATACTAATTATACAGATGCTAGTTCATCATTACAAAGTGAATTAGAAGCAAAAGATAGTATTAGTTGGGTAGAACGCATTATGGCAGAATTACCCGAACAACAAAAGATGGTATTACAATTGCGAGATGTAGAACAATATGAATATGAAGAAATAGAGAAATTATTGGATATGAAACCTACAGCCATACGAGTTGCTTTGTCCAGAGCGCGAAAAACCGTAAGGGAAAAATTAATGGAAAAGCATAATTATGGAATTGCATAACATAGAAAAATTAATAGAAAAGTATTTTGAAGCGACCACTACGGTTGCCGAAGAAGAAAAGCTGAGAAAGTATTTTTCAGAAGATGAAGTTGCCCCTCATTTAGAGCAGCATGCACCTTTGTTCAATTACTTTACAAAAGCAAAAGAAGAACGCTTTACAAAGCAGGTGCCATTAAAACCTAGAAGAAATTATTTAAAATGGGTATCCGTTGCTGCGATAGCAGTCTTTATGGTCGGGCTTTATTTTTATCAGCCTACACCACCTCCCGTTACTTTAGCAGATGAGTATACACCAGAGGAAATAGAATCTGCAAAAGAGGCTTTGGCCTTACTAGCAATGAATTTTAATAAAGGTACAGAGCAATTGTATTATTTAGATGAATTTGAGAAAACAACAAATAAATTTTTAACGAAAAATAATTAAAATGAAAAAGATACTTGTATTAACGCTTTTGGTGTTAGCCCCCGTAATAATCAACGCTCAAGATATTTTTGAGAAGTATGAAGATAACGATAAGGTAACTTTTGTTGCCATGCAGCCTAAAATGTTTCAAATGCTAGGTAAAATGAGCGTAAGTTCAGATGATCCCGAAGCAAAAGAGTTTTTTGAGTTGGTTAATTCTATTACCAGTTTTAAGGTGATTACCACTGAAGACGCAGCAATTTCTAAAGATGTAGATAGGTGGGTAACAAACAGACTTAACAGCTCTTCTTTTGAAGAACTAATGAGGGTGCGTGATGGTAGCTCTAATGTGAAATTTTACGTAAAAGAGGGTAAAGATAGCGACCATGTAAAAGAACTATTAATGTTTGTAACCGGTATGAAAGATATGGATATAGACTTCAATGGTAAAAAGTTAGAAACTGTTCTTTTGTCTTTGACCGGAGATATTAATTTACGATCAGTTTCGAAATTGACCGATAAAATGGATTTACCAGGTGGTGATCAATTAGGTAAAGCAGCTAAGAAGGGAAACTAAATAGTATTCAAAAGTGTTGACTCTTTAATTTTAGCACTTTTTCGAAAATAATTATTCATCAATTCATCAATCGCCAAAACCTAAATAGGGTAGCGGCACTAAAACAACAATCATGAAAAAAGTAGCAGTAGTATTTTTAATGGCAATTTTACCCGTATTAGGTTTTTCACAATCCGTATTTGATAAATATGAAAATATGGATAAAGTAGGATCTGTAATTGTAAACAAAGGTATGATCGACCTCGTTTCTAAACTAGGCGGCATGAGCGACGACGCAGAGGCGAAGGAATTTATGGATATAGCAAGCGGACTAAGAAATGTAAAGGTGTTCATGACAGAAGACGCTTCGGTTTCTTCAGATATGGCTTCAACCGTGAAGAAATATCTTAAGTCTTCGAAGCTAGAAGAGTTAATGCGTGTAAAAGATCAAGATGTAAATGTTAAGTTTTACGTGAAAGACGGTAAAAAGAAAGATCACGTATCAGAATTATTAATGTTCGTTAGTGGTTTGGAAAATGTAGAAGTTGGGCATAATGGTCGAAAACTAGAAACGGTTTTAGTTAGCCTTACAGGTGATATAGACTTAAATAAAATAGGTACATTGACTAATAAAATGGATTTGCCTAAAGATTTAAATAAAGCATCGGGTAAATAAAATATTTTAAAAAAGGTCTTCCATTTAACAGGGGGATCTTTTTTGTAATTTAAAAAGAATAGTATGAAAAAAGTATATTTAATGGTGATGTTGGTACTAGGTTTTACCATATCATCATGCTCGTCAGAACAGAGTTTACAAGAGTATTATATTTCTAGTGCAGAGAACCCCAATTTTATGTCTTTTGATTTGCCTTCTAGTCTTTTAGATTTAGAAAAGGCAAATTTGAGTGAATCAGAGAAAGAGGCAGCTTCATCTTTAAAGAAGTTGAACATTTTAGCATTTCAGAAAAAACCAGAAAACGAGGAAGATTATTTAGTTCAAAAAAATGCAATAAAATCAATACTTAAAAGTGATGATTTTAGTGAGCTAATAAAAATGAATACTCCTTTTGGAAAAGCTACCATACAATTAAAGGGCGATGATGATATCATCGACGAACTTGTTTTATATGGCGACAACGATGAAAAAGGTTTGGTTTTAGTTAGGATTTTAGGAGATGATATGAACCCGGCGAGTTTAATGCAATTAGTTAAGGCAGTAGAAAAATCGGATTTTGAAGGTAAAGGATTGGAACAACTTGGAGATTTAATAAAAGGTTAAGTTTATTATCTATTTAATTTAAATACAGCCCGTTACATTATTGTAACGGGTTTTTTGTATCATAAAATTGAAGTTTACCTCCTTATTAATGTGACCAATCGAGAAAATTGGTGTCATAATAAGTGAGAGTTATATACAAACAACCTAAACAAACATTTTAAAATGGAAAACGCACAAGTATGGATTGACAAAGGAATAGGAATGGCAATGGAATATGGACCAAAGGTTCTGATGGCCATCTTAATATATATAATCGGTTCTTGGGTTATAAAAAAGTTGATCGGTGTCACTAGAAAAGGGATGACCAAACAACAATATGATGAATCGCTTCAAAAATTTTTATTGAGCTTAGTAAAATGGGCACTAACTATATTTTTAATCATTACGGTTATTTCAACCTTAGGTGTTGAAACTACAAGTTTTGCGGCAGTTATAGCGGCGGCAGGTTTAGCTATTGGCCTTGCATTACAAGGGTCTCTTTCAAATTTTGCAGGTGGTGTGTTACTTATCATATTCAAACCTTATAAAATTGGAGATTTAATAGAAGCACAAGGTGTTCTTGGTAATGTAAAAGAAATCGAGATTTTTACAACTAAATTGGTAACACCAGAAAATAAGTTAGCAATTGTTCCTAATGGTGCAATGGCAAATGGTAACATTGTAAACTATACTGCAGAAGGTAAAATTAGAGTTGATACTACAGTTGGTGTAGATTACGGTTCTGATTTGCAAAAAACTAAAGATGTTTTATTGGCTATGTTGAAGGCAAATCCACAAGTATTACAAGATCCTGCTCCATCAGTTAATGTATCTGAATTGGCAGATAGCTCTGTAAACCTAGCTGTACGTCCTTTCTGTAAGCCAGAAGATTACTGGGATGTATACTTTGCAACAATTGAAGGAACTAAGAATGCATTGGATAGTGCAGGTATTGAAATTCCTTACCCACACGAAGTTAATATTAGTAAATAATATTTAGTCTAGTTAGTTAGTAAAAGCCCGTTGAACTTGCTCAACGGGCTTTTTTAATTTTATTCGATAATTGAAATTATAATACTCTGAGGCTTTCCTTAAAGTATTTTACTCTTTTGCAATTTGTAGATTGTTTTTCCCAAAGTCCAATGTTCTAATTGGAAACGGAATATTGATATCGCGATCATCAAAATAATTCTTAATAATCTTAATTGCTTTATGTCTTGCGACATGTTCTTGTTTCACATTAACACAGTCTGCCCAAAAACGGACCATAAAGTTGATAGAGCTATCGCCAAACTCCGTAAAAAAGAATTCTACGTTTTCGTCATCATTCTGCTTAAAATTATCTGTAATAATTTTCACGGTCAAGTCTTCCACCATCTGTAAGTCACTTTCATAACCCACACCACAGTTTACAAAAATTCTATTTCTTTTGTTCATGGAGTAATTAGTAAAAGATCCATCTATAAATTTAGAATTAGGTCTAACCACTACATTATTATCTGGCTGTTTAAGAATGATGTTTCGTAGACTTATCTCGGTAACAAAACCTGACACGCCATCTGCATTAATAAAATCATTGATTTTAAGCTGTGGCATAAAAGAAAGTATAAGACCGCCAAAGGTATTGCTAAGTGTTCCTTGTAATGCCAAACCTACTGCAAGACCAACAACACCTGCACCTGCCAATATACTTGTTAATACCTTGTCAAGGTCTAAAACACCTAGGGATATAAAAAAGCCAATTAAAATAATAACCACAAATACAACTTTGGCGATTATTTCTTGAATAGAGACTTGTGATATTTTTCTAAGAATGGTTCGTTTAAGTAATTTACGTATTCCTCTTGCTAGAAAATAAAATAAGAACATTACCAAAACTGCCATGGCTAAATTTGGTAATTTCAAGATGATTGATTCTAGCCAACCGTCTAATTTATCCCATAAATTACTTACTGATTTTTCAACTGAGAAATTTGCTTGCATACAATTTTAGTTTTGTGTTCACCCGAAATATATATGATGTGAGCCACAATCTAAAATGCATATCGCCCTAAACGGGCGATATGAAGTATATGAACTAAAGAAAAGTTTTAATGCATTAAAACAGTCCTAAATACCTGTATAATTACTAGGTGAAATTTGTTTCAGTTCTTTTTTAATTTCGTCAGATACTTCTAAGGTATCTATGAAATTTGCAATAGAATCTTTGTTGATTTTCTCGTTGGTACGTGTAAGTCCTTTTAACGCTTCGTAAGGGTTAGGGTAGCTTTCACGTCTTAATATAGTTTGAATAGCTTCTGCAACAACAGCCCAGTTATTCTCTAAATCTTGCTCAAACTTCACTTTGTTTAAAAGTAGTTTGTTCAATCCTTTTAAAGTAGATTGAAGTGCAATAATCGTATGAGCAAATGGCACGCCAACATTTCTAAGAACTGTACTGTCGGTTAAATCTCTTTGCAGTCTAGAAACTGGGAGCTTAGCCGACAAGTGCTCAAAAATGGCATTTGCAATACCAAGGTTACCTTCAGAGTTTTCAAAATCTATAGGGTTAACTTTATGTGGCATAGCTGATGAGCCAACTTCACCTGCTTTGATTTTTTGTTTGAAATAATCCATAGACACATATGTCCAGAAATCGCGGTCTAGGTCTAAAATAATAGTGTTGATTCGCTTAAGGCCATCAAACAAAGCAGCCAAATGGTCGTAATGTTCTATTTGAGTAGTAGGGAATGAATGTTGAAGTCCTAATTTCTCTTGCACGAATTCTTGACCAAAAGCTTTCCAATCTATCGAAGGGTAAGCCACTAAATGAGCATTGAAATTACCGGTAGCTCCACCAAATTTTGCAGCACTTGGTATATCGTTCAATAAATTAAACTGCTCTTTTAAACGAACTACGAAAACCATAATTTCCTTTCCTAGGCGAGTAGGTGAAGCGGGTTGACCGTGTGTTCTTGCCAACATAGGTATATCTGACCATTCTAAAGTTAATACATCTAACTTTTCAAGTAACTCAAAATATTGAGGTACATATACTTCGTTCATTGCCTCTTTAATTGAAAGCGGAATCGCAGTATTGTTGATATCTTGAGAAGTTAATCCGAAATGAATAAACTCTTTAAATTCTGATAAATTTAAAGCATCGAAAGCCTTTTTAATAAAGTACTCAACCGCCTTAACGTCATGATTGGTAGTTCTCTCTATCTCTTTTATTTCTTCGGCATCTTCAGTAGAAAAATCAAGGTAAATTTTTCTAAGGGTATCAAATTTTGACGTATCAAAAGAAGAAAGTTGTGGTAAAGGAATTTCACAAAGTGCAATAAAGTACTCAATTTCTACTCTAACTCTATATTTTATTAGTGCTTCTTCAGAAAAGTAAGCAGATAAAGATTTGGTTTTAGAGCTATAACGACCGTCAATTGGTGAAATGGCATTTAGTGCATTAAGAGACATAATGAATGGTTAAATTAATAAGGGGCAAATATACCTAATCGTATCAAAGTTTAAAACCATTAGTACTTTAAGTTATGGTCAAATACATTGATTTAATGAACAATTATAGAAGGTTCTTAAATGCGCTGCTTTTTTCTAGAACTTTTAAGGTCATTCTTGCTCTTGCCTTATATGCAGCACTGCCGCTCTCGTAGTTTTGTTTTAGTATTTGTTGCAATTCTGGATGGATCCACTTTATTCTTCTTCCTATGAGTAGAAGTGTGGTCATGGAATATGCTTTTGGGGCAACTTTATAATCACCAATCAACCAATCAAAAGCAGCTTCGGTAATGATATTTAAATGATTTGTAGTTAAATTTTGTTTTGGCTTTTCTTTCTTTTTTGAAAATTCGTTTATTACTAATAACTGACAAATTTTTGAAGCCGGACGAACAGACGATTCTAGTGAAATATGTTTTAACGATTCGGTAAATACATCGATGTTCGTTATTATAGGGGATAGATTAATTTTCGAAATGCTTTCTAAAACCCAGCCAGCCTTGCATGATATAGGATCTGCATCTCCTTTAATTATTTCAATAAGAATAGGAATTAAATGAAGATTACCTTCAATTTTAGATGCCATTTTAGTACGATTTTCTCTTGAAGCACTTACATAATTCAATGCTTCATAAAGTTCTTCCTTAGTCATAAAATTGTATCTTTAATTTTCATTTCCCCCAAATATGAAATTACTAAAAAAAATTAGCCTAGGTGTTGTAGTTGTGTTTGTGGCCATGCAGTTTTTCAGTCCTACAAAAAATATAGCTGCAGGTAACCATACAGAAGCTTTTATAAAGCAGACTAATCCTTCGCTTGAACTTAAGAGTTTATTTGAAACTTCTTGTTATGATTGTCATAGCAACAATACAGAGTACCCGTGGTATAATAATATTGCCCCAATTTCATTTTTACTGGCAGATCACGTGAAGGAGGGTAAAGAGCATTTAAATTTTTCTGAATGGGAAAATTATTCTTTAGATAAAAAAGATCATTTGCTAGAAGAGATAGAAGAAGAAGTGGTTAATGGAAACATGCCATTATCTCAATACACCTTATTTCATAAAGACACAGAGCTTACAGCCAATGAAGTTAATAAATTGGTAGAGTGGGTAAGGCAGACTCGAATTATTTATCAATTAGGGAAGCAACCAAAGTAGGAGTTCCGGTTACTGCAGTTTTGGTAATAATAGTCAAATTTTTTTTTTGAGAATTTGTTATAGCAGGCTTTGGGTCGATAAAATATATTGGCGTAGAAAAATTCACAAAATCTATTAAGCTTGCAGCCGGGTATACTTGCATAGATGTGCCAATTATGATTAAATAATCAGCTTCTTCGGTAATAGCTATCGCTTCTTCTAATAATGGTACAGCCTCGCCGAACCAAACAATGTGCGGTCTCATTTGATATCCATTTTTACAAGTATCACCTAATAAAATATCCTGCTTACAATCAAATATTTCATTTGTAGAATTACTACTTCTTGATTTTAATAATTCGCCATGCAGATGTAGTACTTGTGAACTGCCGGCACGTTCATGTAAATCATCTACATTTTGCGTGATAATATGAACATTGAAGTGTTTTTCAAGATCAACCAATGCCTGGTGTGCAGCATTGGGTTCAACGGTTAGCAATTGCCTTCTTCTTTGATTGTAAAATTCCAATACCAATTCCGGATTGTTTTGAAATCCTTCAGGTGTGGCAACTTCCATAACATCATGACCTTCCCATAGGCCATCAGCATCTCTAAACGTTTTTAATCCGCTTTCAGCAGAAATTCCAGCACCCGTTAATACAACAATGTTTTTCATGAGCTTTTGATAATATGTATAAAAATATACTTTTCTTATCTTGGGGGCATGATTGATTTGAAGCTTTTAGGTTATTTAGAAGAATTTATTTCAGAAAATAGAAAACAGCGTTTTGTTGATATTTTAGCTGAACGAACAAATTACTTGACCGTTGCGGTAGAAGATGTATTTCAAATGCACAATACCAGTGCAGTTGTAAGAAGCTGCGAATCTTTTGGTGTACAGACTGCGCATTTAATAGAGGATAGAAACGGTCAACATTTAGATGAGGAAATTGCCATGGGAGCTCAGAAATGGGTAGATATTAAACGGTATCAAAATTCAAAACAAGTAATTGATTCGTTGCGAGAAAAAGGATATAAAATTGTAGCTACTAGTCCGCATGCAGATAGTTCATTATTACAAGATTTTAAGTTAGATGGTAAAACAGCATTGTTTTTTGGCACAGAAAAAAGTGGGTTAAGCGATTATGTGCTAGAAAATGCGGATGCCTATTTAAAAATACCGATGGTAGGTTTTACTGAGAGTCTTAATATTTCTGTTTCTGCTGCTATTATTCTACAACATTTAACCTCGCAATTAAAAGCTTCAGATGCTGCATGGAGACTAACAGAAGAAGAAATGTTGGAAAGACGGCTAGATTGGACAAAAAAGTCTATTAAGAGTATTGACGACATTTTAGAAAGATATAAGTCTGATAATTAATTTTTGTTTAACTTGTTCATCAACAACTAATTAACTAAAAGATGTATACCGTATTAATAATTCTCGGAATAATTGTAGTATTGATTATTTTACTGGCATTAATAGCTCCCAAAAGTTATCAAGTTTCTAGAAGTATAGAATTAGAACATCCGCCGGAACAAGTATGGAGTCATTTAAAGTTTTTAAAGAAACAGCAAGAATGGTCGCCATGGGCTAAAAAAGACCCAAATATGAAGCTTAGTTTTACTGGAGTTGATGGTGAGGTAGGTGCTACTAGCCACTGGAACGGTAATAAGGATGTAGGTGAAGGGGAACAAGAGATAACGAGAATTATAGAAGGTGAGCGTATTGAACAAGATTTACGCTTTTTAAAGCCCTATAAGTCTCAATCGGATTGTTTTATGACTCTTGAAGAACATGAAGTAAATAAAAGTAAAGTTACATGGGGTTTTACCGGAAAGAACAAGTTCCCAATGAGTATAATGATGTTGTTCATGTCAATGGATAAAATGGTAGGGAAGGATTTTGAAGCGGGACTGGAGAATCTAAAAACTAATTTAAATAAATAGTTATGATAGCATGGTTTGAAATTCCCGTAGCAAATATGGAGCGAGCACAAAAGTTTTACAATTCTATTTTAGATGTCTCCATTACGGTTAATAATTTCGGGGAATTTATAATGGGTTTGTTTCCAGATAAACAAAGTATTGGTCAGGCGAACGGTGCTTTGGTGCAGCACGAGCATTACGTGCCTAGTGCTACAGCCGGCGTCCTGGTTTATTTTACATGCGAAGATGCTGCTACGGTTTTGGGAAAGGTTGAAAAAGCAGGCGGACAAGTATTGCAGCCTAAAACCGAAATAGGCGAAGGACACGGATTCATGGGGCTTTTAAAAGATACTGAAGGCAATAGAATTTCGGTTCATTCTAATGCCTAATATAAATCTTAATTGCTAAGCTCTAACAAGACAACGTCAAAATCATTATCTAACATAACTTTGTTTTTGTCAACCGTTACTTCAGTTTCAGAAAAGCGATCGTATAGTTTTGTCCCATCACCAAAAATACCTTTTACTGAAATAGATTTTTTTCCTTTCGGTGCATCTAAAGCGATAACTACTTTATCCACATAATCCTCTTTAGTGAAGTGTCTGCTAAAAACATATGGGGCTTTCGAAATTCTTTTGTGAATACCAGCGCCTATTGAAGGATGGTCATTTCTAAAGGTTCCTAATTTCTGCCAATAGCTTAAGGTTTCTTTTGTTTGTGGTAAACTGTCCAACTCATTCCAATTCATAAACGAGCGCAATGTGGCGTCACCTTGCGTGCCTTCTATTACTAGACTACGAGCAGTTTCATCACCATAATAGATTTGAGAAGCTCCAGGAGTAAGCAATAATACATTTGCAGCTCTTTTGGGGTCGGTTCTTTCTTGATCGAAAGGTTGACCGTCGTCATGAGAAGTAAGGTAATTTAAAACACTCTTATCTTTAAAAGTAGTATGTAATAGTTTGCTGTACTTGGTAAAAATAGTTTCATAATCCTTTTTGGCATCAGTCTTTAATTCAAAATTGATTAAGCTTTTAAATCCGTTATCGAAATAGTTTACTTTTTTATCGCCAAGGTCAAATTCTTGTCCGCCAGAAATTCCGTAATTATAAACTTCGCCAACCATGTAGAAAGGGTTGTTGTCTAATATCTTGTCGCTATTCTTCTTTTTCCAAAGTTCAAAAGCAATAGATGCCTCTTTGTATAATTCAGCCCAAGAATTTTCATTGGCATGTTTAACAGTGTCAACTCTAAATCCGTCAACACCATACTTATTAACGTAGTCGGTTAGCCATTTAATTATATAAAAGCGAGGTGCTCTAGGGTAGCCGGTGCGGTCAAAAAATATTTCTAACTCATCTAATTCTTGACTAAGTCTACCTTCGAATTTCCACTTTGCAAGAAGGGCATCTGGTAAATTTACGGTGGCATCAGATTCGGTTAAAATATCAGGAAGATTCGCAACTAATGTGCAAGCAGTAGTGTTCTCGTATGTAGTAAAATCGCAAGTAGGAGAGGTGCGTACCCACTCTTCAGGCCACACAGGGTCTTTTTCGGTTACAGGACCAGTATGATTTAAAACAACATCCAATAAAATTCGAATACCATTTTCATGGGCAGTTTTTATTAGTGTATCTAAGTCTTTATCGGTTCCGAAATTAGGATCAAGAGCTGTCCAGTCTTTTGCCCAATAACCATGATAACCATATGTATTACCTGTGCCTTCATCAGTAGCGCCATGAATTTGTTCAACAACGGGGGTAAACCAAATAGCGTTTACACCAAGATCTGTGAAATATCCGTCTTTAATTTTCTCTGTAATACCTTGAATGTCTCCGCCTAAAAAGCCTCTGAGTTCTCCGGTTTCTTCGTCACGCTCAAAATTTAGATCGTTAGCTGTATTTCCGTTTTTAAATCGGTCGGTTAGAAGAAAATAAACGGTAGCAGCTTCCCATTGAAAATTGGGATTCTTTTTAGGGGCTTCAACTGAATCTTTAACTACAGCAATAGTTTCTGATTTTTCTTTGCTCTTAGGTTGGCAAGAAATCAATGCTATAAATAATAGCCCTAGTAAGAATACGTTTTTCATTTCCCTGTTATTTGCAATAAAACTATAACAAGGATTTCACTTTAAAAAATATTATTTCTTTCTATTTAAAACTTTATACTCTTCATAACAGCTACTAATAGCATCAAGTATCTGAAGGTCATTGGCTGTAGTGATAAAAGATTTGGAGTAATTGCAGTTATTTAGAATATCTTGAATATCAACTTTTTCTAATTGAAGAAATTCTGTAAGTGTTTCTCTATCAAATTTAGAAGCGAGTAGGTTACGAATATCATCATCTTCTCTCATTTGTCTAAGCTTACGCATTTGCGCAGGTTTTTTACCAAAGAGGTTACGCAACAAATCTGCTGGGTTTAGAATGGCACCCAATACTTTTGTAACAGCGCTAGGATTTTTATTACCGCCTTCATAGCTAACGCCTAAGCCTGATATGCTGTATTGGTAAGCATTGTTGATTGGAAGGTTTTTTACGTCGATTTCTAAGTACCCAGTTAGCTGATAAGGTCTAACAATAACTTCTTCTAGAGCATAAGCAAGCTCTGTTAGTGCTATTTCTGTATTTTCAAATTTGAACATATCATTGGTTACTCTAATTTTTTGTGATTTAAAACCTAGAAAGGAAAAATATAAGGTGTCATTTACTGCTGCGGTAATTGAAAACTCACCCTTTTCGTTGGTAATTGTTCCAAAAACCTGGTTCAAGTTAACAACGTGTACGCTCTCAAGAGGTTCATCAGATTGGGCGTTTATGACAACGGCATTAAGGCGTTGACCTTCTTCTGTTTCTTGCGAGAAACCTATTAATGAAAGAAAAATAAATATAAGCGATAAAAAATATTTCATTGTACTGACAGCATAATTAAGTTGCAAACAAAACAAAAAAAATACGCCGAAGCGTATTTTTAATATACAATTAACTAAAAGAAATCTCCCTTTCTTTTGGTGCTACGTCTTTTTCCCGAGTTAGGACTGCTAGATTCGCTGCGGTCTCGTCTTCTTCCTTTAGACTCGCCGCCACCATCTTTTCTACCTCTTCCGCCACGGTCATCATCTCTTCTGCCACCGCTTCTTTTTCCTCTGAAGCCTCCGCCACCGCTTCTGCGATTTCCGCCACCGCCACCGCCGGGGTTTTTAGAAACTTCTACATTAACAAATCTTCCATCAACTTTAAATTCAGTGAATTTTTCAAGAATTTGTTGGGTAGATTCACTTTCTGTATTAAAAAATGAAAAACTTTCCTTTACATCAACTTTAAAGACATCTTCTTGTCCAAGTCCTACTGTATCTCTAATAAAGTCTTTAAGAGACATCCAATCATAACCATCTTTTTCACCAACGTTTATAAAATAACGAACAGCACCACTAGTTGGTATTTCGCCACCTCTTCGAACATCACTTCTTTCTCTATCTCTACCGCTGTCAGAAGAATTTAAATCTTTAGATTTATTATAGTAGTTAGAAAACCTTGTAAATTCGGCAGATATTAATTTCTTTATTAATTCTTCACGATCGATACCTTCTAAAATCTCATTGATTTCAGGTAAATAAGGGTCAACATCAGAATTAGTTTCAGTATCCTTTATTTTATTTGCTAAGTGGTGTAATTGAATACCACAAATTTCCATTCCCGAAGGAACTTTTTTCAATTCAAACTTTTGATTGATTTTGTTCTCTATAGCTCTAATCTTACGTTGTTCGCCACGAGTAACAAGAACCATAGATATACCTGATTTACCAGCTCTACCTGTTCTACCACTACGGTGTGTATAGGTTTCGATTTCATCTGGTAATTGGTAATTGATAACATGTGTAATGTCATCAACATCAATACCACGTGCAGCAACATCAGTTGCTACAAGCATTTGAATTTGTCTTTTACGAAAAGAGTTCATCACCAAATCTCTTTGGTTCTGACTTAAATCTCCATGTAATGCTCCTGCGTTATAACCGTCTTCAATTAAATTTTCGGCAACCTTTTGTGTATCACGTTTTGTTCTACAGAAAATAACTGCAAATATATCTGGGTTTGTATCAGCTAATCTTTTTAAAGCTGGGTAACGATCTCTTCCACCAACAACATAATATTCATGTTGTACGGTTGATGCTCCAGAGTTTTTTGCACCTACTGTAATTTCTTGTGGAGAATGCATGAATTTTTTAGCAATAGTAGCTACTTCTCTAGGCATAGTTGCAGAGAACAACCATGTAGATTTTTCATCGGGCGTACCAGAAAGAATATCTTTGATGTCTTCCATGAAGCCCATGTTCAGCATTTCATCAGCTTCATCAAGAATACAATAGTCTATGCTAGAGATATCTACAAGACGTCTGCTAATCATATCTTTCATTCGACCAGGGGTAGCAACAATAATTTGTGCACCACGTTTAATTTGTCTTGCTTGGTCTGTAATACTTGCACCACCATATATAGCGACTACATTGATATTACGTTCGTATTTTGAATACGCTTGCATTTCTTTCGTGATCTGTAAGCATAGCTCACGAGTTGGTGATAATATTAAACCTTGTGTGGTTCTACTGTTACTATCAATTTTTTGAATTAATGGAAAACCGAATGCGGCAGTTTTACCTGTACCTGTTTGCGCTAGGGCAACTAGATCGGTTTCACTTTCCAGTAAAATTGGAATTGCTTTTTCTTGTACTTCTGAAGGGGTTTCAAAACCCATATCAGTAATAGCATCTAATAAGGACTTCTGCAGTCCCAGTGCTTCAAACTTTGTCATAAATATGTATACTAAATCGCAAATATGAATGTTGCATAGAGCGATTATCGTATATAACCTATTTAGACTCAGGGCAACACATGCTATACCAGCGGCGTTAATTAAGCGGCAAAGGTACTGCTAATAATTGAATCAGTATAATTTATTAGAAAGTAATACTACGGAGCTAGCGTATAGCCATATATAGATAGGAAAGTGCCCGTAATACCAAAGATAATCATAAGCACAATTAGCCCTTTTTGTAGCGTTGGGCTATCATAAATAATGATACATACGGCGCCAAGTACTATACAAATTTGATAAAATAGTAATGCATAGTCGAATTTTTTGGTTGCGTAATCATAGGTTTTGGTCAATTTTTCCCACTGTTTAACTCCGGTAATAATACCCATTTCACCCTCTATGTCTTGAACCCAGTTTTCTTCGCCTACTTGTTCTGATCCTAGTAGAATTTCTGTTTTTTCTGACTCGTACTTTACTATTTTATCTTTTACAATAGCTATTCTTTGTTCAATTACCGGTCTGTTTTCTTCTGTAACAATACCGCTTTCAACTAAAGTGCTTAAGTAGTCAAGTTCACTTTCTTTCAAACTTTCTTTAATACTTTTAGATTGGTACCAACTAGAATAGCTTACCACATTGTTGTGGGCAATCATCATTTCTTCTTCTAATTCGCCATTTACCATTTGTGATATTGCCATAAGCGCGGCAAATAAAGCAATTAGTACACCGCCAATAGCTTCTGCTCTTTCTGAAGCAATTGAAACGACTACTGTTTCGCCGTTATCTTTTTTATTTATCATGAATACTATTTAAGTAGGTAATCAATTTTTTAAATGCTAGTGCTCTATGGCTTATTTCGTTTTTAAGGGATAATGGCAATTGCGCAAAAGTTTCTTTATAACCGTTTGGTTGAAATATAGGGTCATAACCAAAACCGTTATCTCCTTTTCTTGTTTCTATAATTTCCCCGTGTATGCTTCCATCAAATATATGGGTTTTACCATGTAAGTTTAAGGCAATTACGGTTTTGAAATAAGCATTTCGATTCTTTATATCACTTAAGTTGGCTAATAGTTTGTCCATATTAGCGTTTGAATCGTTTTCAGCACCTGCATATCTTGCCGAATATACGCCCGGTTCACCATTGAGAGAATCTACAATGAGCCCCGTGTCATCTGCAAAGCAAGGTAGTTGATACGTATTTGTTATAAAATCTGCTTTTATTCTTGCATTACCCTCTAGGGTGGTAGCAGTTTCAGGTATATCGGTAGTACAACCAATCATATCTAAACTAACCAGCTCGATATATGATGGTACCAATTGCTGAATCTCTTTTAATTTGTTTGCGTTGTGGGTGGCAAATACAAGCTTCATGGGAACATTTTGAAATCTAGTTTGTCAATTTACATCAACAAAAGTAGTAATTTTATAAAATGGAGTTAAAAGTACCACCGGCTTTAGTGTTTTTGTGTTTCGGATTGATGATGTATCTATTGGCAGAATTTTTACCGATAGGTTATTTTGATTTTTATGGAAGAATGTTGCTTGTCAAAATTTTAGTGGGTATTGGTATTATAATTGGCGTACTGGCATTGTTTCAGTTTAAAAGAGCAAGTACGACCATAGATCCAACAAAACCAGATAAAGCTTCTAATTTAGTTGTTGGCGGAATTTTTAAGTTTTCTCGAAATCCTATGTATTTGGCGCTGCTTCTTGTGCTATTGGCTCTAGGTGTTTTTTTAGGAAATGCTTTCAATACACTGATCGCTGCAGGGTTTGTAGGGTATATGAATCGATTTCAAATTATACCTGAAGAACGAATTCTCTTAGAAAAATTTGGGCGTTCTTTTAAAGATTATTGTATATTAACAAGGCGTTGGTTTTAAGTTATTTTTATTTATCTGTATTAATGACTACGTTAATATCGATAAATATTAATCAATTAGCTTATAATTTAATATATTAGCGTTTTAACTAATAATCATGATAGCCATAATTACCGGAGATATTATTAATTCTGAAAATCATCCTAGCTCGCAATGGATTGATTTGTTAAAGAATTACTTTAACCAATTTGGTGCTTCACCAATGAATTGGGAGATATACCGTGGCGATGAGTTTCAATTGAAAGTCACAGAGAGAAATGCTTTGTTTACTGCCATACGAATAAAAGCAATGCTTAAAACCATAAAAGGTTTGGATGTGAGAATGGGGATCGGTATAGGTTTGGAAACCTATATTGGTACGGGAGTAACCGAATCTAACGGACCTGCATACCAGCGGTCTGGTCGTAATTTTGAAACACTTAAAGAGAGTAAAATAAATCTTAGTATTGCAACAGGAGAAGCTGAAAATGATCGAACGTTAAATTTAATGTTACGCTTAGCGTTAGATTTTATGGATGATTGGAGTGTTGTTTCTGCAGAAATAGTAACATTGTCATTAGACTATCCGCATTATTCACAAAAAGAAATTGCGCAACAATTAGGTATAAAACAGTCTGCCGTAAGTCAGCGTTTAAAAAGAGCAAGATTAGATTTGGTTTTAGATGTATTGTCATATTACAAAGAATTAATTACCAGTAAATAAATATGTTGATTTTTATAAAACTAGTATTGGCTCATTTAATCGGAGACTTTGTGTTACAACCTACGAGATGGGTGCTTCACAAGCAATCGAATAAAATAAAATCTAAGTTTCTATACCTGCATGTACTATTGCATTTTGCTTTGTACATGCTTTTTCTTTGGGATTTGTCTTTATGGAAAATTGCTCTAATAGTAACCATAGCTCATTTTGTCATTGATGTATTGAAATTATATTCAAATGATTTATTTAAGAATAAAAGCATTCCGTTTTTTATAGATCAAATCTTACATATACTAGTCATATATTGCTGTGCTTTTTACACAGATCTATACACTCACACTATATCTTTATTCGAAAATTTAGACTGGTATTTAGTTACTGCCATCGTATTTGTAACCTATCCGGCGGCAATTATAATGGGGATGATTTTAGAGGGAATGTCTAATCAAATCGAGACAGATCATAAATCGCTACCAAATGCGGGTAAGTATATTGGTATGATAGAGCGACTATTCGTTTTAATTTTTATAGTAATAGGCAGGTGGGAAGTTATTGGCTTATTAATAGCGGCAAAATCTGTATTTAGATTCAATGATCTTAAAGAGCGCAATAATAGAAAACTAACAGAGTATATTTTAATAGGTACTTTAGTAAGTTTTGGGTTAGCAATCTTGGCGGGGCTTCTGTATATCTCTTAAATAAAGCATAATGTCATCACGGTATTTTTTATTCTTTTTGTTGCTGGTCATCTTATCTCAAACAGCTATTTCCCAATCAAACAAATTTGAATCATTTGACGGCGTACAAATCGCTTATACGGATGAGGGTAGTGGAGAGGCGATATTATTACTACACGGATTTATAAATTCTAGAAAATCTTGGGATAAAACTGCTTTAAAGAAAGGGTTGCTAAACGCTGGTTATCGCGTAATCATTCCAGATTTACGTGGTAATGGAGATTCAGATAACCCTCAAAGTGAAAAAGCGTATAAAGACAATGCCGAAGTAAAAGATGTGTTGTTGTTGATGAATCATTTAAATATTGAGAAGTACAAAGCTGTCGGTTATTCAAGAGGAAGTATTGTTTTGGCAAAATTACTGACAAAAGATGAAAGCATAGAGAAAGCAGTTTTAGGTGGTATGGGTATAGATTTTACAAATGCCGATTGGGATAGAAGAATTATGTTCGCAAAAGCTTTTGATGGCGAAGTAAATGAGATAACCAAAGGTGCGGTAGACTATGCTAAATCAATAAATGCAGATTTACGATCATTACATTTGCAGCAAAAATTTCAACCTATTACTTCTATAGATGACTTAAATAAAATTAAAATTGATGTATTAGTAATTTGTGGAGATCAAGATTCAGACAATGGAAATGCAGAGGAATTAAGTAAAACCTTTAAAAACGGCAGTTTAAAAAGAGTGCCAGGAGATCATAATGGCACTTATAAGACTGAAGGCTTCTCATTATCTGTTCTTCAATTTTTAGATTAAAAGATTGTCATTTTGTCAATTTGCATCATAACATAACCTTTTTGTTTTATTTACAGGATATCATTTATCAGGATAAATTAAATTTTTACTTTTGCTTCTTATTTTAATAACAAAAATTCTTATCCAATCAAAAGAGAATAATGGTAGAAGCTAGTAGAAAATACGTTTTTGATTTCGATAGTACGTTGACTAGGGTAGAAGCATTAGATGTTCTTGCCGAAATGACCTTAGAAGGAAGGTCTAACAAAGACGAGGTTATTAAAGAAATACAGAAAATCACCAATTTAGGAATAGATGGCGATATTTCCTTTACTGAGTCTTTAGAGCGTCGAATAAAGTTATTACATGCCAAAAAGGAAGATTTAGACGGATTGGTAGATAACCTTAGAAATAAAATATCTAAGTCTATAGCTGCGAATAAAGATTTTTTTGAAAAGTATGCAGATGATATTTATGTAATATCCTGTGGTTTTAAAGAGTTTATTGATCCTATTGTCAAAGAATATAATATACCATCTGATCGAGTGTATGCAAATACGTTTAAATTCGACGAAGAAGGGAATATCATCGGTTTCGATGAAAAGAACGTGCTATCTCAGCATAACGGCAAAATTGATTGCTTGAAGCAAATGAATTTGGACGGAGAAGTTCAGGTGATTGGAGATGGTTACAGTGATTATGTAATGCGCGAAGCAGGTATTGCACATAAGTTTTTTGCATATACCGAAAACGTGCATAGAGAAAAAGCCGCTAGTAATGCGGATTATGTTACACCAAGTTTAGATGAATTTTTATTTGTGAACAAATTGCCAAGAAATATCTCGTACCCAAAAAATAGAATTAAGGTTCTATTATTAGAAAATGTGCACACAGCTGCATTCGATAATTTGTCAGAAGACGGTTTTTCCGTTGAATTGATTAAACATAGCTTGTCTGAGGAAGAGCTGCTAGAAAAAATCAAGGGCGTTCACGTGCTTGGTATCCGCTCTAAAACACAAGTTACCCAAACTGTTTTGGATGCTGCCGATAAATTATTGGTAGTAGGTGCTTTTTGTATTGGTACTACCCAAATAGATTTAGAAACTGCTAAGAAGAAAGGTGTTGTAGTTTTCAATGCCCCATATAGTAATACAAGATCTGTAGTAGAATTGGCTATTGGTGAGATTATTATGTTAATGCGTAGTGTGTTTGATCGTAGTAGAGAAATTCATGAAGGGCAGTGGCAAAAAACGGCTGCTGGATCAAGAGAAGTTCGTGGTAAAAACTTGGGTATTGTTGGTTATGGTAACATTGGTAAGCAATTATCAGTTTTGGCAGAAGCCATGGGTATGCGTGTTTATTACTACGATGTAGATGATAAATTAGCTTTGGGTAATGCGGTAAAATGTAATTCGTTAGAAGATTTATTAAATGTATCTGATGTGGTTACACTACACATAGATGATAATAAAGCAAACAAAAACTTCATTGGTGAGCGTGAAATAAAGCAAATGAAGAAAGGTGTTATGTTAATTAACCTTTCTAGAGGTTTTGTGGTTGATATTGATGCTCTTGCAGAAGGATTAAAAGATGGTCATGTTGGTGGGGCTGCAATAGATGTTTATCCGGATGAGCCTGCTAGTAATGGAGATTTCCATACAAAATTACAAGGCTTTGCCAATGTGATTTTGACTCCGCATGTTGGTGGTAGTACAGAAGAGGCACAGCGCGATATAGCAGATTTTGTACCTAATAAAATAATGGATTATATTAATTCAGGTAATACGGTTGATGCCGTTAATTTCCCAAATATTCGTTTGCCAAAACAGAATAAATCGCACCGATTCTTACATATACATAAGAACGTGCCGGGTATTATGGCTAAAATAAATAAAGTATTAGCTGAGTACGAGTTAAATATCAACAGTCAATATCTTTCTACTGATAATGAAGTAGGTTACGTTATTACAGATTTAGATAAAGAGTATAATAAAGACGTAATAAAGGCTTTAAGAAAAGTTGAGAATACTATCAAATTTAGAGTTCTTTATTAGATTACTGCACAGCAGTTGAAATCAGTAGGAGAAAAATTCTTTTATATCGAAAGTGCAAGTTGAAGAACTTGCACTTTTTTTATTTAATTTTTACTATTTACTACAACATTTCTAATTCTACAAGGTTATGGTATTTATACAATTACATTTTGTAGGAAATATCTTTGATTATGTGGAAAAAGATTTTATCGAAATTAAAATCTGGTAAGAGTTTTAATAACTACTACCTATTGGTTTTTACTGTAATTATATTGACGATTGTGATACAGTCTATAATACAATTTTCCTTAGCTAGACAGCGGCAGGATGCATTAAGAATTAATGTGGCGGGTAGGCAAAGAATGCTGTCTCAGTCAATTGTAAAAAGTGTTTATGAATGCAGGTATGGCAATTGTGATTATGGAAAATTAAGATTAGCGATGAATAAATTTTCTAATTCAAATATTTCGTTGCAAAGAGGTAATGATGTGACAGGAATACCAAAATTAGATAATGAAGAAATTCAAAAAAACTTTGATAGATTACAACCACATCTAAATTTTATTTTAGAAACAACTAATGATTTTAATCAATTAAAATCTATTGATTTAGAAAAATTATCAACTTCAGCAGATCAGTTTTTAATAATTATGGATACCATTGTGGGGCAATTGCAAAAAGCATCAGAGGAAGATGTTGAAACGTTAATGGTTATAGAATTAGAACTTGCAGTGTTTTCTTTATTGATTTTAATAATAGAGATTTTCTTTTTCATTAATCCATCTATAAAAAAGATGGCAATTCAGAATCAGAAATTAAAAGAAATTGCATGGCATCAAACACATGCTTTTAATTCTCACATGAAAAATATAAAGAATTATAATCATGTTCTCAAGATTGAAAAAAATGTAGAGCATAAAGAAGAGCTCATTTCTTTTTTAATGGAAGAACTTACGGATTTGGAGGGTGTGTCTGAAAACATGGTGAAATCACTTGAAAAGCAGGCTTAGCAGGTTTTAAAGGATCTTATTGATTTATTGATGGTGGTATGGTTCGTTTTTTAAAATAGTGTATGCCCTATAAACTTGTTCGGTTATAAATAAGCGCACCATTTGATGAGAAAAGGTCATTTTCGATAAACTTATTTTTCCAGTCGCTTTAGAGTAGATTTCATTGCTAAAGCCGTAAGGTCCACCAATTAAAAAAACTAATTGTTTAATACCAGAATTCATCTTCTTTTGTAAAAAGGTTGAAAATTCAACAGAAGTATACTGTTTTCCTTTTTCATCAAAAAGAATTAAAACATCTGTAGGTGCTAATCTCTTAAGAATAAGTTCACCTTCTTTATCTTTCTGCTGGTCCTCAGATAAGTTTTTGGTCTTCTTTAAATCTGGTATGAGTTCAATTTCAAAATTGACATAATGCTGTAATCGCTTTTGATATACCTCAATGAGTTCTTGTAGTTGAGAGCTATCAGTTTTACCAATAGCTAAAAGTTTTATAGTCATATGCCAAAAGTAAATCAATTTCGCAAATGGATTTGTAAATTAGCAACACAATAGATTTAATACATATGATTTCAGAAGAACAATTTAAAGAAGAGATTACATTAATCATAGCAAATGCCATTCGTGAAGATGTTGGTGATGGTGATCATAGTTCGTTGGCATGCATTCCTGATACAGCTACTGGTAAAGCAAAATTATTGGTAAAAGATGAAGGAATCATTGCCGGAGTAGATTTTGCTGAGCTTGTATTTTATTTTGTTGATCCTAATTTAAAGATAGAAGTTCTAATTAAAGACGGTACACCAGTAAGTCACGGTGATATTGTATTTTATGTAGAAGGTAGTTCTCAAAGCATACTAAAAGCTGAGCGTTTAGTATTGAATGCAATGCAAAGAATGAGTGCAATAGCTACCAAAACCCATATGTTCGTTAATCTGTTGAAGGGTACTGGTACAAAAATTCTGGATACCAGAAAAACAACCCCAGGTATTCGTGCCCTAGAGAAATGGGCGGTTAAAATTGGTGGTGGAGAAAATCACAGATTCGCATTGTACGATATGATTATGCTAAAGGATAATCATATTGATTTTGCTGGCGGAATTGCAAAAGCAATCAATAAGACTAAAAACTACTTAAAAGAAACGGGTCGCGATTTAAAGATTATCGTTGAGGCAAGAAACTTAGGCGAAATCAAAGAAATATTAGAGACAGAAGGAGTGTATCGAATATTGATTGATAATTTTAATTATGAAGATACTCGCGAAGCTGTAAGATTAATTGGTAATACGTGTTTGACAGAATCTTCGGGTGGGATCAATGAAAAAACGATTAGGGATTATGCAGAATGCGGTGTAGATTATATTTCTTCGGGTGCATTAACACATTCGGTTTATAATTTAGATTTGAGTTTAAAAGCGGTGTAGATGTCTTTAGAGGTCGAAGAAAAGCTAGCAAAAATTCCTATTGTAAATTGGTTTGTCAGATTTCTAAAACAAATTAGGCTACCTGGTTTTGAGGGGCTTTCTATTTATGACCTAATAGAAATGTATGTACTTGGTATTTTAAGAGGTACTTTGTCTACTCGTGCCAGTGCTATTGCCTTTAGTCTATTTATGGCACTATTTCCATTGATAATTTTCATGGTGACTTTGGTTCCGTTTATGGTGTCTTATATTAGTATTGAGCACGGAGATTTCGATGTGCAATTCCAGTTATTTTTAGAGTCTTTTTTGCCAAGTGCAACTGGTGATTATTTTGGAGAGGTGTTTCAGCAAATAAAAGACCAAAAACGCGGTGGCTTACTCTCATCGGCATTTTTGCTTTCAATATTTCTAATTGCTAACGGTGTAAACTCCATCTTTGGCGGTTTCGAAACATCGTATCATATCGATCTAACACGACATTTTTTTAGGCAGTATTTATATGCCTTGATGGTGGGTCTGATTTTGGCAATATTAATTATAGTGGGGTTTGTAGCGTATATATATTTTGAATTTTATGTGCTTGGTTATTTATCTGAATTCGCTGCAAAACAAGGCGGGTATATATTGGGTGAAGATGAAGTAGTAGGGGTGCAAATAGCAAAAGTGTTATTCTTTATAATTCTATCTTATTTTACTACTGCAATACTTTATTATTTTGGTACAAGAGAAGGAAAGCAAGCAAAGTTTTTTTCTTTTGGAGCCTTAATGACAACTACCCTGTTTTTATTAACATCATATCTCTTCGGAATTTATGTTGAAAAGTTCGCCAGATATAATGAATTATATGGTGCGTTAGGAGGATTATTAATTTTAATGGTCTACATATGGTTAAATTCTAATATATTGCTACTTGGGTTCGAGCTGAACGCATCGCTGAATACATTACGTAAAATCACAAAAAAGAATGATAAATAAGAGCATACAGTTAACTATTCTATTCACAGTATTTATTACAATGAGCATTTCTGCTCAGTCCGTTTTTGGTAAGTGGAAAACAATTGATGACCGCACAGGTTTGCCAAAAGGTGTAATAGAAATCTATAAGAAAGAAGGAAAAATGTATGGTAAGGTCGTTAAGATTTTAGAAGAAGGGCAAGAAGGAAGAATTTGTGATAAATGCGATGGAGAGTTAAAAGATAAACCCGTAACCGGTATGGAAATTATTACAGACGGTGAGTTGCATGATGATGGAGAATGGAAGGGTAAGCGACTATTTGATCCAGAACAAGCAATGACTTTTCGTTTTAAGATATGGTTAAATCCAGAAAATGAAGATGAGTTAAAAGTGCGAGGGTATTTGGCATTTATCTACAGAACCCAAACATGGATACGTGTGGAGGGATAACTATGGCGAACTTTATTAACGTAATATTACCTATTCCGCTAGAGAAAAGTTTTACTTACAGTATAACCGAAGAAGAGGCGGCATTACTGCAGCCAGGTATGCGTGTAGCGGTACCTTTTGGTAAATCTAAAATTTATACGGGGCTAGTTCAGAGCATTCACAATAATCCACCAGAAGTCTACGAGGCAAAAGAAATTCATGAGTTATTAGACGAATACCCCATAGTAAATGAGACCCAGCTTAAACATTGGGAATGGATAGCTTCCTATTACATGTGTACTTTGGGCGAAGTGGTGCGAAGTGCTCTACCTAGTGCTTTTTTATTAGAAAGTGAAACCTTAGTTCTTAGAAATACGGCATACGAAATAGATGAAAATGAACTTTTAGATGATGAGTTTTTAGTATTTGAAGCATTACAACATCAATCTATACTAAAGGTTCAAGAAGTTTCTTCAATAATAGAGCGTAAAAATGTACTGCCTATACTTCAACGGTTATTAAAGAAAAAAGTAATTGTTTTAAAAGAAGAAGTATATGATCAATACAAACCAAAGTTGGTTAGGTATGTTAAATTGGGTACAGAGCATACATCTGATGAAAAATTAGAAGAGTTATTAAATTCACTTACGAGAGCACCTAAGCAAAGTCAAGTTGTACTTTCATTATTTCAATTGCAGGGAAAAAGTCAAAATCCGATTAAGGTTTCTGAACTTGAAAAATCTAGCAACAGCTCTAAAGCAGTTATAAAGTCGCTGGTCGATAAGGGAATTTTAGAGGAGTATTTTATTAAGACCGATCGAGTCAATTATGATGGTGATCCAGATAATTCTGATACTAAGGATTTAAATGAATATCAAGAAACAGCCTTACTTGATATAAAAGCTTCTTTCGAAGCCAATAAAGTTACCTTGCTAAAAGGGGTAACATCTTCGGGTAAAACAGAGGTTTACGTAAAGCTAATTGAAGAATGTTTAGAAAAAGGGCTGCAAGCTTTGTATTTATTGCCAGAAATTGCCTTAACAACGCAGCTTATTAGTAGACTTCAAGAATATTTTGGAGAAAGAATAGCCATATACCATTCTAAATATAATGTTCAAGAGCGTGTAGAGGTTTGGCAAAACGTTTTGCAAGCAAAACCTAAGGCACAATTGGTGATAGGTGCACGTTCAGCAATGTATTTGCCCTTTAGTAAGTTGGGATTGGTAATTGTTGATGAGGAACACGAGAGTTCTTTCAAGCAATTTGATCCGGCACCAAGATATCACGCTAGAGATGCTGCTATAGTATTAGGTCATTTACATAAGGCAGGTATTCTGTTAGGTTCGGCAACACCAAGTGTAGAAAGTTATTACAATGTGCAAACGGGTAAATATGGCTACGCGGAAATTACCAGACGTTATGGTAATGTGCTAATGCCAGAAATGGAGTTGGTAGATATTAAAGAAGCTTCTAGAAAAAGAAAGATGAAAGGTCATTTCTCTGAGCGTCTTTTTATGGAAATTGAAGAAACCCTTAAAGAAGGTGCGCAAATCATACTTTTTCAGAATAGACGTGGTTTTGCGCCATTAATGGAGTGTTTAACATGCGGTCATACACCGCAATGCCCAAACTGCGATGTAAGTTTAACGTATCATCAATATAGAAATCAATTACGTTGTCATTACTGTGGTCATCATACAGCATTGCCAGAAATTTGTTTTGCATGTGGTAGTCCAGATTTAGATACCAAAGGTTTTGGTACCGAACAAATAGAGAAAGAGGTTTCAGCGTTATTTCCAGAAGCTAAAGTTGGTAGAATGGATTTAGATACTACCAGGGGCAAACATGGTTATGAAAAAATAATTACGGCTTTTGAGCAAAACGAGTTAGATATTTTGGTAGGTACCCAAATGGTAACTAAAGGCCTCGATTTTAGAAATGTGAATTTGGTAGGGGTTATGAATGCAGATTCGTTATTAAATTTTCCTGATTATCGTGCTCATGAGAGAACCTATCAATTATTAACGCAAGTATCGGGTAGGGCAGGGCGAACCAAAAAAAGAGGTCGCGTAGTTATACAGACCTATAATCCATATCATCAAATATTAAAACAAGTAACTACCAGTGATTATGAAGGTATGTATACCGAGCAGCTGTATGAAAGAGAGCAATTTAAATATCCTCCGGTAAATAGAATTATTAAGGTAACATTTAAGCATAAAAATTACAATGTGCTGAATGAAGCTGCAGATTGGTTTGCAGGGGCGCTACGTACTAATTTTGGTGGTACTGTTTTGGGACCTGAATATCCGCCAGTGGCGAGAATTAGAAATCAGTATTTGAAACATATCGTTATAAAAGTTCAAAAAGCACATTCATTGCCGCAGACAAAAGCAAATATTAGGCGAATAGAAAAATCGTTTAAAGCAGTGGCAATGTATAGAAGTGTTAGGGTCATATATAATGTAGACCATATATAAACTAAAAAAGACCGCTAATTAGCGGTCTTTTTTGAAAGTAAAATTATACCATATATTATACGTTACTTAGCGCTTCCGCTAATTCTGTCTTTTTATTTCTACTTAGAGGTATTGATCTACCGCTAACTTCAACGTTTTTACTGTTGAATTTTTCAACCTTTTCAAGGTTAATGATGTATGATTTGTGAATTCTTAAAAACTTATCTTCTGGCAATTGCTTTTCAAAAGACTTCATTGTTGATAAGATTACGATATTAGCTTCATCAGTTACTAGTTTTATGTAGTCACCAAGTGCTTCAATCCACTTAATATCATTTAAAATAACCTTTCTTTTCTTTAGGTTACTCTTTACGAAAATGTGCTCTTCGTCTTCATTGACTCTGTGCAATTGTTCGTAGTTCGCAACAGCTCTTTTAACAGATGCGTCAAAACGTGCCATGGTAATCGGCTTATGTAAATAATCCGTTACGTCATAGTCAAATGCTTTAAGTGCATAATCTGGTTTACCGGTAATCAAAATTACCTGAGGACTGTTTTCTAGGGACTCGAGTAGGTCAAATCCTGTAATGATTGGCATCTCAACATCAAGAAATATAAGATCGATCTCATGGTTCTTGATTCCGTTTTTGGCCTCGATAGCATTACTGTATTCAGCTACCATTGTCAAATTCGGATGATTGTTTACCAACTTGGCAACGGCCATCCTTTGCATAGATGAGTCGTCAACGATGATACTTCTTAACTTCATAAGGGTTGATTTGTGGGGTTAAATCATCGACAAAGAACCGAAAAAACATGCTGAACTGCAACAAAAGATGTGAACAATGCACTGTTGATCGTGTAATTGGTAATGATGATATATTTAAGATTTGGATTAATTTTTAATGTTGTTACCACTTAATAACGAAGAATATTCGTATTTCTTATAATTATTTTAAAAAAATATCTATTTTTGCACTCTTTAAAAACAAATATAATATGAACCATTACGAAACTGTTTTCATTTTGAATCCCGTTCTATCTGATGTTCAGATAGAGGAAACAGTTAAGAAATTCGAAGATTTCTTAATTAACAATGGCGCCAAAATGGTAGCTAAAGAGAATTGGGGGCTAAAAAAATTAGCTTATCCTATTCAAAACAAAAAGAGTGGCTTTTACCACTTGTTTGAATTTACTAACACTGGTGAGGTAGTTACACCTTACGAACAGGAGTTTAGAAGAGATGAACGTGTTATGCGTTTCTTGACCGTTAAGTTGGACAAGCACGCTGTTGCATGGGCAGAAAAAAGAAGAACAAGAAACAAAACCGCTAAAGCTTAAGTATTATGGCAACATTACAACAACAGGCAAAAGGAAAGAAAGATGGAGAGATCAGGTATCTTACTCCATTAAACATTGAAACCAACACTAAGAAGAAGTATTGTCGTTTTAAAAAATCTGGTATTAAGTACGTAGATTATAAAGATGCTGATTTTTTATTGAAGTTGGTAAACGAGCAAGGTAAATTGTTACCTAGAAGACTTACTGGAACTTCATTGAAGTATCAAAGAAAAGTGGCACAAGCCGTAAAAAGAGCTCGTCATTTGGCATTAATGCCATATGTTGCTGATTTATTAAAATAAAAGAAAAGAATCATGGAGCTTATATTAAAAGAAGACGTACAAAATTTAGGTTTTAAAGACGACGTAGTAAATGTTAAGAACGGTTACGGAAGAAATTTCCTTATACCTCAAGGCTTAGCTGCTATGGCTACCGTTTCTGCTAAAAAAGTTTTAGCTGAGAACTTAAAGCAAAGAGCACATAAAGATAAAAAAGTTGTTGATGCTGCTAAGAAAGTAGAAGAAGCATTAAAAGCTTTAGAATTAAAAATTACTGCTAAAACAGGTACTGCCGATAAATTATTCGGTTCTGTTACCAATGGTGATTTGGCTGCTGCAATTGAAAAAGAAGGTCATGCAATTGACAAAAAATTCATTAGCATTCAAGGTGGTGCGGTTAAAAGAACTGGACCTTACAACGCACAAATTAGATTACACCGTGAGGTGATTGTTGATTTTGCTTTCGAAGTAGTTGCGGAGCAAAAATAATTAACTATCTAAGTTGATAAATTTAAAAGAGCTATGCCTGCATAGCTCTTTCTTTATTGGTATTTTTGTTAAAGAACTCATAAATAACTCAAAACCAATTAAAATGAAAAACAACTTGTTTTTTCAAGTACTGTTCCTACTTTTTGTAGGCGCAGCTTACGGTCAAGTTACCACCTCAAATATTCGAGGTTTAGTAATGGATGACCAAAATCTTCCACTATTTGGCGCAAATATTGTCGCTGTCCACACTCCAACGGGTACTAAGTACGGATCAATTACCAATGAAGATGGTAGATTCAACCTTTTAAACCTTCGTGTTGGTGGTCCTTACAAAGTTGAAATTTCATATGTAGGTTTTAAACCTTAAGAACTTACCGATGTTAATTTGTCATTAGGGCAAACTTTCAATGTTGATATTAAATTAGCAAGTGAAAGTCAAGCATTAGATGAAGTTACTGTTGTGTCTGATCGTTCAGGTACTTTTAGTAGCGACCGTACTGGTGCGGAAACAAGCGTAGGTAGAAGAGAATTAACACGACTACCAACTATTTCTCGTTCTGTTGCAGATTTTACACGTTTAGAGCCAACGGCAAGTGGAAATTCATTTGGAGGACGAAATGACCAATTCAATAATTTCTCTTTAGATGGAGCTATTTTCAACAATCCTTTTGGTTTAGATGCTGCGACCCCAGGTGGTCAAACAGATTCGCAACCTATTTCTTTAGATGCAATCGAGCAAATTCAAGTATCAATAGCGCCCTATGATGTAACACAATCAGGATTTACAGGAGCTTCTGTAAATGCAGTTACTAAGAGTAGTTCTAACGAATTTCACGGTACTGTTTACGGTTTCTTCAGAAATGAAGATATGACCGGTGGTAAAATTAAAGGTGATGACATCGTTAAGCCTAAACTAGATCAAAGTCAGTACGGAGTAAGTATTGGTGGTCCAATTGTTAAGAACAAATTATTCTTCTTCGCCAACTTTGAAAAAGACGAACGTACAGATTTAGGTACTAATGGTTGGGTGCCAAATACAGGTTCAGGAGCAATCAATGAATCTAGAGTATTAGAAAGTGATTTAATTAATGTGCAAAATCAGTTATTGGCAGTTGGTTATGATCCAGGTACTTACGAAGGTTTTACACATGATGCTGAATCTATAAAAGGTCTTTTTAAGTTAGATTGGAATATTAACGATAATAATCGTTTAGCAGTTATTTATAACTTTTTGAAATCTTCAAAAGAGAAACCTGCACACCCAACGGCAATACAATTTAGAGGTCCTAATGCAAACACATTACAGTTTCAGAATTCAGGATATGAAATAAATAATGACCTAAAGTCTATTCAAGTTGAATTGAACTCAACCTTATCAGAAACGGCTTCTAATAAGTTACAAGTAGGATATACCCACTTTGACGATTATAGAAATCCGTTTTCTACACCCGCTCCTTCAATTAATATAGCAAAAGACGGGTCTAATTATATAATTGCGGGGCACTAGCCTTTTTCTGCACATAATAGATTGGATCAAAAGGTATTTCAGATAACGAACAATCTTAATTTCTATAAAGGTGATCATACGTATACAGTAGGTTTCTCATTAGAGAAATTTATGTTCGATAATTCTTTTAATCTAACAGCTTACGGATTTTCAAAATTTGGAAGCGTAGATATAGCTGAATTTGATGCATCATCTTATGATTTTGCTGGTCCACAAGCTACTTTTAATGCTAACAATGCGGTACCAGATGGCGAAGGTTGGGCTTTGGCAGAAACTAATGTAGGTCAATTGGCATTTTACGTTCAAGATGAATGGAATGTAAGCGAGAAATTTAAATTAACATACGGTGTTCGTTTCGATAAGCCGTTGTTCTTTGATTCTGCAGAAAAAGCACAAGATGTAATCGATAGAGGTTTTGTTATTGCAGATCAACCATACCAAAACCCAAATACGGGTGAAACTGTATTTATAGACAATACTCAAATGCCTTCTAATGATTGGTTGATTTCACCAAGAGTAGGTTTTAACTATGATGTGTACGGCGATAGATCTTTACAATTACGAGGTGGTTCTGGTTTGTTTACAGGTCGTTTCCCATTCGTATGGTTAGGAAATCAAATTTCATCACCAGATGTATTTTTCTTGCAAGCGGTTGATCCAGATTATAAGTTTCCACAAGTTTGGAGAACTAATTTAGGTGCAGATAAACGTTTAGATAATGGTATGGTCCTTACTGCAGATTTATCTTATACTAAAGATATCAATGGACCACATGTTCATAACTGGGCATTGACTTCTCCTTCAGGTAATTTGTCTGGGGTTGATACAAGAGCGACTTATACCGCTGGCGATTTATTAAATAGCTTTGGTTTAGGGGCAGGACCTTACGTTTTTACAAACTCTAATAAAGGTAGAATTTGGAATGCGTCATTAAAAGCTCAAAAGACATTTGATAAAGGTTTGTATGCAATGTTGGCATATAGCTATTTAGATGCTAAAGATGTGAATTCAATTGAAGCAGAGATTACATCAGATGCTTTTGCAGGCAACCCAATTATTAACGATGCAAATGCAGATGTTTTAGCACCTTCTAAATATGGGGATAAGCATAGATTCATTGGTGTAGCCAGTAAAAATTGGGAATACGGTAACGGTAAGTGGGGAACTACACTTTCTACATTCTTTGAATATGCTCAAGGTGGTAGATTTAATTATACTTATGGTGGTGATATTAATGGTGATGGATCAGGAATCAATGATCTTATTTATGTACCAACATCTACTGAAATAGGTCAAATGCAATTTTCGGGAACAGGTCAAGGTGCTGCTTTTGATGCTTTTATTGCTCAAGATGATTACTTAAGTGATCGTAGAGGGCAATATGCAGAGCGCTATGGGGCTTTAGCTCCATGGAGAGGTAGATGGGATGTTAAGTTCTTGCAAGATTATAAAATCACTGTATCAGAAGGAAAAACAAATACTATTCAATTTAGTGTTGATGTATTGAATATTGGTAACATGATCAGTTCTGATTGGGGATTGGTTCAACAACCAAACAATATTCAGCCGGTAGGTGTTACGGTTGATCCAGATTCTAGTATACCAACATATACTTTTAATCCAGAGTTGACAGAAACATTTGGTTATGATGCTAGTTTGTTATCTAGATGGCAAGCACAAGTAGGATTGAGATATATATTCTAAGTTTTTAAAATTAAGTTGTAAAAGCCCTAACAAATATGTTAGGGCTTTTTATTTTTGCAAAATGAAATATACGAGGCTAACAAAAGAACAGTTGGAAGAATTGCATCCAGAATTTATTAATTTTCTGGCAACACAATCTATTACGGGTGATGAGTGGGATTCGATAAAAAAAGATAAACCAAAAGTAGCAGAGGAAGAACTAGACGTTTTTAGTGATTTGGTTTGGGAAGGAGTGTTGAGCAAGGTTTCTTATTTAGAGAATATTTCAGATAAGCAAATGCACCTATTTCATTTAACCGATAAAGAGATGAAATTGATATCGGTAAAAGTGATGAATCCAGAAATTGATTTAACTACTCCTGTAGGTTTTGATTGGTTTAAAAGAAATTGGCAATCAGATTTTGTAGAATATTTGACCGCAGCAAAAGCATATACCGATGATAAGAATGTGGATAAATTTTTGTTACTACAACAAGGCGCGGTAATTACTAAAGGAGATTTGTATAAGTGGTTCGAGAAAGTGATAGGTACTTCTTAAAACAACTAAAATCTAATATTCATACTATTGAAATGTTGCCTTACTTATTTGAAGGTTATATTTGTAATACAATAAAAAATTAATGGCACAGAAACCATCTATACCAAAAGGAACTCGTGATTTTAATCCATCAGAAATTGCAAAGCGTAATTACATTTTTGATATCATAAAAAAGAATTTTCAAACGTATGGCTTTCAGCCCATTGAAACTCCTTCTTTTGAAAATTCAGATACGTTATTGGGTAAATATGGAGAAGAAGGTGATCGATTAATTTTTAAGATATTAAATTCTGGCGATTTTATTAGTAAGGTAGATGATGCTACTTATGCGGATAAAAACTCGAACAGTATTGCTCCTAAGATTACAGAAAAAGCATTGCGTTATGATTTAACAGTGCCGTTTGCACGTTACGTAGTAATGCATCAAAATGAGTTAGATTTCCCTTTCAAGCGTTATCAAATTCAGCCAGTATGGAGAGCAGATAGACCTCAAAAAGGTAGGTTTAGAGAATTTTTTCAATGCGATGCCGATGTCGTTGGGTCAAATTCCTTATTACAAGAGGTAGAATTAATTCAGTTGTATGATGCCGTATTTTCCGATTTAAAATTGGAAGGGGCAACCATAAAAATGAATAATAGAAAAATATTGGCAGGTATAGCAGAAGTTATCGGAGCTAAAGATTTACTAATAGATTTTACCGTTGCTTTAGATAAGCTAGATAAAATAGGGGAGGACGGAGTTAAAAAAGAAATGCTTGCTAAAGGAATTTCTGAAGAAGCTATTGAAAAAGCATCTCCATTATTTTTACCTCAAGGCAGTAATGAAGAGCAATTAGAACGATTAGATTCACTTTTAAAAGATTCTGAAGAAGGAAAAAAAGGACTGGAAGAACTTCGTTTTATCTTAGAAACGATAGCTGTTTTAGGCTTGCAATCTGCTAATTTATCTATTGATGTAACTCTTGCACGAGGACTAAATTATTATACAGGAGCCATTTTTGAAGTTGCAGCACCAGAAGGTGTGAAAATGGGATCTATAGGTGGTGGTGGTCGCTATGATGATCTTACCGGTATTTTCGGACTAAAAAATGTAAGCGGAGTAGGTATTTCTTTTGGTCTAGACCGTATTTATTTGGTGTTAGAAGACTTAAATCTTTTTCCAGAAGCTATTGATCAATCACTTCAAGTATTATGTGTCAATTTTGGTGAAAAAGAAGCTATGGCTGCTTTAAAGCTTGTAAGTCAGTTGCGTAAGTCGGGTGTTAAAGCTGATATTTATCCTTCGAGTGCCAAGATGCAAAAGCAGATGAAATATGCTAATAACCGCAATGTACCTTATGTTATTTTAATAGGAGAGCAAGAGTTGGATAAGAATACTTTCGTAGTTAAGAATATGAAAGAAGGTTCACAAAAAGAATATAGCTTAAGTAAAGTTTCAGAATTTATAAGTCAATTGAGCTAAGTACTTTAAAATCAGATTGATTTACTGCGTCATTTTTGATTATATTTGGTTAACCAATCTGGTTGTGCAATTTTGTATTGTATGACCGATATGTTTAAATCAAATCAAAATCAAGTTATACAAATAAAAAAATAATGACGAATAGTAACAAATTATCTGGAAAAAATATACTCATAACTGCTGGTGCTCAAGGAATTGGAGAAGCAATTACCAAACATTTTATTGATAGTGGTGCCAATGTTGCTATTCATTATTTTTCTAGTGCAGATACTGCAAATGAATTAGTAAAATATGCTACTGATAAGGGTTTAAAGGCAATTGCTATAAGTGGAGACCTAACGAAAGAAGAAGATGCGAATGCGTTAGTAGAGAAAACAGTTGAAGCTTTAGGAGGTCTTAATATCTTGATCAACAATGCAGGTTCGTTAGTGGCACGTAAGATGCTAAGCGAAATGGAAACTGAATTTTGGCACAAGGTGATGGATATTAATCTTACATCAATGATGTTCGTAACCAGGGCAGCAGCACCTTATTTAGCAAAAAATGAAAATAGTAGTATTGTCAACTTAGCTTCATTAGCTGGGCGTAAAGGAGGGCATCCAGGATCTTTAGTCTATTCTACTAGTAAAGGAGCCATTTTAACTTACACGAGGGCACTTGCTTCAGAATTAGGTCCACAGGGCACACGTGTAAACGCTGTTGCACCTGGTCTTATCTTAGGCACTTCATTTCACAATACACATACTACTAAAGAATCTGCTGCAGAAACTACAAAAGGTATTCCTATACAGAGAGCGGGTAATGCAGACGACGTTGCCAGAGCAGTATTGTATTTAGCATCTGAATACGATGGCTTCATTACTGGTGCTACGCTTGATATCAATGGTGGTGTCTACAATATGTAGCATTTCATAAAACTATAGAGAACGCTAGTTTGTAATTACGAACTAGCATTTTATTTTTATTTTCTTAAAATATAAATATGCTAAAGACTCCTATCATACATCCAACAATTATGGAAGCGCTTGGACGTTCAGGTCATTTTGCACAAGTGGTCATTGCGGATGGTAATTTACCTGTAGGTGCGATGTCTGGACCGAATTCTACAACAGTTCACCTTAATTTTAAACCAGGCTTATTAGATGCTCTTACGGTTCTTGAGGGTATATTAAAAGTTTGCCCGGTACAAGGAGCTATAGTAATGGAAAAGCCTGCAGAAGCAAATGCTGAAATTCACGATGCATATAAAAAATTACTTGGTGATGTTACTTGGGATGAAATGGAGCGCTGGGCTTTCTACGATAAAATTAGAGATCAAAATACTACGCTGATTATACAAACAGGAGAGCAACGTCGTTTTGCTAATTTAATTTTAACCGTTGGTGTAGTTAAGATGGCTGAAGAGTCCGGATTTTAAATGATTCCTTTTTCCTCTCGGAAATACTACTTTCTAAATACTGTTTATTCTATGGGATATCTCTTTTAGTATGGTTTCATAATACAAAATGTCATGAGGTACATAATTGAATTTGGAAACGTCTTTTAACTCAGAACTTAACTGTTTTTTTGAGACTAGTTTTAATGCTTCAACCTCACTGTCTTGTTTCTGTAGCGAATTAAGTGGCATTTTTAGTTCAGCTATAAACGTATGATGAAACTCATTGTCTTTCAGTACTTCATTGTGATTTTTTACGGATTTAAAAATCCCTATTTTTTCTAAATCAGAAGAGGCTATTGTCAATCCTATTTCTTCTTGAATTTCTCGTAAGGCGGATGTAATAATTTCTTCACCAGTACCAATATGTCCGGCAACAGATACATCCCACAGTAAAGGATAAACATCTTTGTCCTTCCCGCGTTGCTGCAGTAAAATTTTTCCATCCGAAGTATAGAACCAAATATGAACGGTTTGGTGAAACCATCCATTTTTATGCGCTTCAGACTTCATGGCAGTCATGTTAGTCATGTTGCCTTCACTATCCAAAATGTCTATTAGTTCGTCCATAGCACAAAAAAATCCCTCCGATGAAAGAGGGATTGTATAAATTTAATCGAAGTAGCTAAAAGTTTCTCCGTCTTTAATTGTTAAGAGTGTTTCGTAAATCAAACGAATTACATTTTCAACATCGTCTTTATGAACCGTTTCTACCGTTGTGTGCATGTAACGCAATGGTAAAGAAATTAGCGCAGAAGCAACACCACCATTACTATATGCAAAAGCATCAGTATCTGTACCAGTGGATCTAGATGCAGCCATTCTTTGAAATGGTATCTTATTATCTTCGGCGGTTTTAATGATACGTTCACGTAATTTATTCTGTACCGCTGGGGCATAAGAAATTACAGGTCCAGCACCAATTTCTGTATGGCCTTGTATAGCCTTGTTAATCATTGGTGTAGTAGTGTCGTGACAAACATCTGTTACTATGGCTACATTTGGCTTTATGGTCTGGGTAATCATCTCTGCTCCACGTAGACCGATCTCTTCTTGAACGGAGTTGGTAATGTAAAGTCCGAATGGCAGCTTTACTTTATTTTCATGAAGTAAACGAGCTACTTCAGCAATCATAAATCCGCCAGCACGATTATCAATCGCTCTACAAACATATTTGTTCTTGTTAAGAATTTGAAACTCATCTGGGTAAGTGATAACACAACCTACATGAACCCCTAGCTTTTCTACTTCTTCCTTATTTGTGGCACCAACATCAATAGTAATATTCTCAATTTTTGGAGTTTCCTCTTTAGGTCCCTTTCTAGTATGTATTGCCGGCCAGCCAAAAATACCTTTGACAATACCATTACTTGTATGAATATTTACCCATTTAGATGGAGCTATTTGATGATCACTACCACCGTTTCTAATAACATGAATTAAACCGTTGTCAGTAATGTAGTTTACATACCAAGAAATTTCATCAGAATGCCCTTCAATAACTACTTTGTATTTGGCATCAGGATTTATAACACCTACAGCAGTACCGTACGTGTCGGTAATGAATGTATCTACATAAGGTTTTAGGTAGTCCATCCATATTTTTTGCCCTTCCCACTCATATCCTGTCGGGGCAGCATTATTCAAGTATTTTTCAAAAAAGTCTTCAGACTTATTAGTAATTATTTTTTTATTAGCCATCAAAATAAGTTTAGAATACAAACTTAAGAATATTAGCGTTGTATTAGTAATAACCTTCTTTAATAATCGTTAATTTTGGCAAGACTTTTGTTTAGCTCATGGTAATGAAACATAACTTTTTACTACTTTTTTTACTCTTGAACGGTATTTCTATTTGCAATGCCCAGGTTGCAGAACAAGAACTTGATTCTATTACAGAAAAGATGATTATTGTTGCTGGTGATTCCTTGGTGCAAAGTTCAATTGCACTAGAGGAAGCTTATGTATTTGGCAAGCTTAAATTTTCATCTTACGATGATAAATTGCGGTATTACATTTTACGTAGAAAGACGCAGAAAGTATATCCGTATGCAAAAATGGCAGCGGAACGTTTGGTAGAGTTGAACGATAGTTTGGCTGATATGAAGAATGATAGAAAGCGAAAAAAATATACAAAAAAAGTACAGAAGTTTATTGAAGAGGAATTTTCTGAAGAGTTGAAAAAGTTAACACGAACCGAAGGTCAAATTCTAGTGAAGTTAATTTATAGGCAAACAGGTACAACTGCATTTGATTTGGTTAAAGACTTACGTAATGGCTGGCGCGCGTTTTGGTACAATACTACAGCGAAGCTTTTTAGTATTAGTATAAAAGAAGAATTTCATCCTGATTTAATAGAAGAAGACTATTTAATTGAAGATATATTACAACGAGCTTTTTCTAAAGGTAAACTTGAAAGGCAAGAAACCGTTCTTGATTACGATTATGATAAGTTGTATAATAAATGGAAGAGAACAACTAAAGTGCCTAAAGATTAAGATGATTTTGGTTTCTTACCGAACATAGAATCCATTATAGTCATTATGCCTTTAAAGCCTGTTCTAACGGCGAAGAATGCAAGAATTATCCCAATAATACATACAGGCCAAAATAAAAAGTTTTCTTGATTTTTAAATGCTTGATATAATACTATAGGTGCGGTAAACATTAATACCACTGTTATGGCTAGGCGTTTTAAACCAGTTACCAGCATGTCTTTATCAGTTCGTCTCATTGTCTGTAATTATTATACTATCCTTGTATTCCTCAATTATGGCAAAATAACCCAGGGCAAAATTATCTGACCTTTCTATATTATCAAAAATCTCGTTATTATCGATGCCCGTAATATTTATAATATTTCCGCGAACAGTTGCTGCAGGCGTCTGAAATGGACCTTGGTCACCACCAGACTGGACAATAATTTGGTTCATATAGTTATAAAATGATTCGTCTACACCTAAAAGGCTGATATCGACCACGGAGCTAGTATCTAGCTCTAAGTCATTATCATAAAAGTATGAAAACACAAAAGTTTGTCCTTGATAAAATTCATCTTCAGTTACCAGAAATTCTCCAAAATCTAAGTCTAAAAGATAAAAATCATCACTATCATCAGGGTCTGTAAAGGTTACGATAACCTCTGTTTCATCACCTGAAAATAGTGTTTCATCACCTTGAACTAGCGAGTCTATTGGCACCGATTTTACATAAGTGGTAGTTGCGAAATAGCGCTCGTCGTTGGTTTCTATTGTAAGTTGAAAAACATCTCCTTCATTTATACTACTAACTCTAATTCTTTGGTCACTGTCAAATGTTGGGTCTGGAACCCATATACCGCTGCCTGGTTCTAGTTCTGCTAAATTCGATACGCCGCCACCTTCTAGTATTTCAGGAGCATCTGGGTTTGGTGTGCCATAATAAATGATAGCACTGTTGATAGAGGCAATAGTGTTCTTGTCAAAGAATGAACTACTTTCAGAAACGACAATTTCTATAGGTAGATATTCTTGTGATTCATCAACTCTTATAACACCGTTTACGATAAGTCTAGTTTCGTTTTCAGGGAGCTCTAAATCGATTACGTCTTCACAAGAAATGAAAGACGTAAAAGTTAACAATAATAACAAATAACGTTTCATAGCTTATAATTTAAAGTTGTAGGTAACTGCCGGCACAATACCAAAAATTGAAGTACGAACAGCTTCGTTGACACCAGTATCATCATTTTGTCTAAAGCTAATAGAAGCTGCATTTCTTCTGTTATAAACATTGTAAAGGCTAAATACCCATTCTCCTTTTATTTTCTTATTCTTATTCTTTCTGGGTGTTAATGTTGCAGACAGATCTAGACGATTATATGCTGGTAGTCTTTGGGTGTTTCTAAAACCGTAATAAGGTACTGTCAAACTTTGAAATTCAAATTGACCAATAGGGTAGTTGGTCGGCTGCCCTGTTTGGTAGGTGAAGTTACTACTGACACTCCATTTTTCATTAACATCATAATTTACGAACAAAGATACATCATGCGTTTTGTCGTAAGGTGTGTTATACCAATTGCCAAAATTAATACCTGATTCTAAATTGCTACGACCATCATCTGCGGTAGATGCTCTACCAGGGGTGCGTTGCTCAGATTTTGATAAGGTGTATGCTAACCAACCTTGTAATCTGCCTTCGTTTTTACGTAATAAAAACTCCAAACCGTATGAACGAGCTTCTCCGTTTAAAATTACCTGCTCTATGGCATTGTTTGCAATTAAATTAGCACCATCGATATAATCTATTCTGTTTTGAACGTCTTTATAGAAAACTTCAGTTTCAACCGAATAATCTCCATCTTTTAAATTTTTAAAGTATCCGAAGGCATATTGATCTAATAACTGCGGTTTTGTAAACGGTCCGCTTGGTGTCCAAACATCTAAAGGAGTAGGGGAGCTTGTGTTCGAAAGTAGATGTAAGTATTGTGCTAATCTTGTATAACTAGCCTTTATAGAGCTCGTTTCGCTTAAGGTATAAGACAGTGATACTCTTGGCTCAAAATTACTGAAGTTCGATATTGTGGTTCCTCTACCAGGATTTATGACATCAATAGGCTCAGCTTCTTTATAAATCAACAAAAAAGGATCGAACTCAACAGGGTTGTTATTGGCATAGACATTCAGTTCATCTTGACCAAGTCTCATAAAATGGCTAAAACGTAAACCGTAAGCCAGACTTAAATTATCGGTAACTCGGTGTTCAAAATCTACATAGGCAGCAAATTCGTTGGCGTATTTCTGAATTAGTTGTTCTTCGACAATTCCTGATTCGTCATTACTAGGTTCTATTTTACCAGGATTAAATTGATAGTACACATTATTGACTCCGTAGTTTACCTGTAACTTATCGGTAGCGTAATGTTTTAAATCGTATTTGATATTGAAATTACGAATGCCTGAATTCCAGTTGAATCCTACGAAATCTAATTTCAATCCGTAATAGTAATCCGAGTAAATTAGTGATAGGTTTGAGAAGAGTTTGTCAGAGAACAAATGGTTCCATCTAAAATTACCAACAGTATTTCCGTAGGTATTAACAAAGCTATCATTAATGCCGAATACATCTCTACCAAAATAACCAGATAGAAAAATATTGTTTTTATCGTTTAACCTATAATTTAACTTGGTGTTAAGGTCATAGAAGTAAGCTGTATTGTCAACATCGAAAAGAGGTAAAAAAAGATGTGCGTACGAGGCTCTACCACCAATAAGAAAAGCAGCTTTATCTTTTTTAATAGGGCCTTCAATTAAAAGTCTACTAGCTACGGCACCAATACCACCGTTCATTTTAAATTCTTTGCTATTTCCTTCTTTTTGAAAAATATCTAAAACGGAAGAAACCCTACCGCCGTAACGAGCGGGAATGCCACCTTTGTATAGTTTTACATCTTTTATAGCATCAGGATTAAACACAGAAAAGAACCCGAATAAGTGTGATGAATTAAAGATGATAGCTTCATCTAAAAGAATTAGATTTTGATCAGCTGCACCACCACGTACATTAAAACCAGAAGCACCTTCACCGGCATTAGTAACCCCAGGAAGCAGGAGAATAGACTTTATGACATCAGCTTCACCAAGAATTACCGGTATTTTTTTAATGGTACCAACCGATAGTGTATTAACGCTCATTTGTGGTTTTCTAATATCCATCTTTTCCACGTTCTCGGTAACAACAACTTCTTCTAATTGTTCAGCTTCTTCTTCAAGTGAATAATCGATACGCCTATTTTCGGTTAGGGTTATTTCTTGTAGAATGTCTTCAAAACCTAAATAACTAATTAGAATAGTATATGTGCCTTCTGGTAATGTAATGGAGTAAAAACCATACTCATTAGTTGTAACACCAGTGCTTAATTCAGGTATGGCAACAGTAACTCCAATAAGTGTTTCGTTACTGCTAGATTCAGCTATAGAGCCACTTAAAGTAAATTTTTGTTGACCCCATGATGAAAAAGAGAAGCATAGCAGTGATATAAGAATAAATGGTAAATATCTATTCATCAATTTTTTTTGTAAAAATACTTAGAAATAGGGGATACTCCTAAAACAAATGTAACTCGATAATCGATATTAACTACAAAAGGAGTTGTTTGGAGTTAAATGATTATAAGCTCGTTATTGTTCTGAAAATTTTGGTAGAATAGTTTTTTAAAAAAAAAACACCCTCAACATGTATTGAGGGTGTTTTCTAAATAAGATTATAAGATTAAATGGATTTTAAAATACCATTTAAGGTTGTACTTGGTCTCATCGCTTTTTCAACCAAAATAGGATCTGGTTTATAATAACCGCCAATATCTTGTTTAGTACCTTGAGCATCTATTAATTCGGTAAGAATCTGAGATTCATTATCATTAATTTCAGTACTTACTTTTGAAAATATCGATTTCAATTCAGCATTGTCATCTTGTAAAGCTAATGCTTCAGCCCAATATTTAGCTAAGAAGAAGTGACTACCTCTTGTATCAATCTCTTTTACCTTTCTAGAAGGTGACTTATCGTTCAGTAGGAACTTTTCAGTAGCGCTATCTAAGGTATCACCTAGAACTTTTGCTGCAGCATTTGAATTCTTTTCACCGTAGAATTCTAACGAAACCCCTAGGGCTAAAAACTCACCTAAAGAATCCCATCTAAGATGACCTTCTTCTATAAATTGCTCTACGTGTTTTGGAGCAGAACCGCCTGCACCTGTTTCAAAAAGTCCGCCTCCATTCATTAAAGGAACAATCGATAGCATTTTAGCACTTGTACCTACTTCTAGAATAGGAAATAAGTCGGTAAGGTAATCACGTAATACGTTACCAGATACAGAAATAGTATCCTTACCGGCTTTCATTCTTTTTAAAGTAAACTCAGTAGCCTTAATAGGTGACATTATTTGAATGTCTAAACCTTTGGTATCTTCTTGAGCTAGGTAAGTATTTACTTTTTTAATTAGCTCGGCATCATGTGCTCTATTTTTATCTAACCAAAATATAGTAGGATCATTAGTAGCCTTAGCTCTTGATACAGCTAATTTTACCCAGTCTTGAATAGGAGCATCTTTTACTTGGCACATACGCCAAATATCACCCTCGCTTACTGGGTGCTCAATCAAAACCTTACCAGTTTCTTGGTCTATAACTTGAACTTTGCCACTTTTTTTAATTTCAAAAGTCTTATCATGAGAACCATATTCCTCAGCTTTTTGAGCCATAAGTCCAACATTTGGTACCGTACCCATTGTTGTAGGGTCAAAAGCACCGTGCTTCTTACAGAAATCTATAGTAGCTGAGTAAATGCCCGCATAACTACTATCTGGTATAACGGCTTTGGTATCTTGAGCTTTCCCTTCTTTATTCCACATTTGACCAGAATTTCTAATCATAGCTGGCATAGAAGCGTCAATAATAATATCGCTAGGTACATGAAGGTTGGTAATTCCTTTATCAGAATTTACCATAGCCAAATCAGGTCCGTTCTCAAGTGCTGCATCTAAATCTTCTTTGATAGCATCTTTTTCGCTCGCAGGAAGTTCTTCAATTTTTTGATATAAACTGGCTAAACCATCATTAGGGCTAATACCTAATTTATCAAATGTGTCTGAATATTTATCAAAAACGGACTTTAAGAAAGTTTCTACGACTAGTCCAAATATAATTGGATCAGAAACTTTCATCATTGTAGCTTTTAAGTGCACAGAAAAAAGAACTCCTTGATCTTTAGCATCTTTAATTTCTTTTCGTAAGAAATCAAGTAAAGCTGTTTTGCTCATTACAGTGGCGTCAATAATTTCACCCTTTAATAAAGCTAATTTGTCTTTTAAGATAGTTTCAGAGTCTTCTGAAACTAATTTTATTTGAACAGAAGTGGCATTGTTTAATGTCAATGATTTTTCATTTGCTTGAAAATCACCGTCACCCATCGTTGCTACATGAGTTTTAGAGCTAGAGCTCCAAGCGCCCATGCTGTGTGGATTCTGTTTTGCGTAATTCTTTACAGCTCTAGGTGCTCTACGGTCAGAGTTACCTTCACGTAGTACTGGGTTTACTGCACTACCTTTTATCTTATCGTATTTCGCCTTAATTTCTTTCTCCTCATCATTCTTAGGCTCATCTGGGTAGCTAGGTAATTTATAACCTTTAGACTGCAATTCTTTTATAGCTTCGTTCAACTGAGGAACAGAAGCACTGATGTTAGGTAATTTGATAATGTTCGCTTCAGGCTGTTTTGCCATATTCCCCAATTCTTCCAAATCGTTGGACACTTGTTGTTCTTTCGTTAAAAACTCTGGAAAAGTAGCAGCTATTCTGCCAGCTAAAGAGATATCTTTAGTTTCAATTTCAATTCCTGAAGATTTTGTGAAAGCTTTTACGATTGGTAAAAAAGACTCTGTAGCCAATGCAGGCGCTTCGTCTGTTTTGGTATAAAAAATTTTGGACATTTGCGGTTTGTTTTAATTTAAGCGCAACAAATATACGATTTTCTAAAAGTTTGAAAGCGGGGAGTGGTCTTTATATTTATGACTAAGAGAGAAGATTTGTTAAATAACAAAAGCCATATCAATGTACGCATACAATGATATGGCTTTTTAGAAAAAGTTTACGGACAGTTTGTTTTAATTTTTCATTAAAACGGCAACCCTTGATTGCACCCGCTTCACTAATTCAACGTTTAAAATGTTTTTCGATTCTCAGGTACGTAACCTAACATCTACACATCATTTCTTTTTTAATGTCTTCACTGAAGATTAAAAACCTAGTATATAGTTTTTTTAAAATTCAATTAATTTTAAGTTTTAAGAGCGACAGCTAATAAGCTTAAAATTTACCTCATTTAATAATCATTAAATGAATCGGTCAAACAATAATACGATAGAACGTAAACCTCGTAGTGGTGATAAAATGAATATTTTCTCATTTACATTTCTTAACCACACTCTAATTTACAAAAAAAACTAATTCAAACCTTATTTTTGTAAGTTTTTATTAATCAACATATTATGAACATAAGTTATTCACTTTTGTTCATAAAAAAAGCACCGTATCAATATGAAACGGTGCTTTGTATTATTTAAGAAGAGAAATTTATCCTCTTATCTCTTTAATTCTAGCTTTCTTACCAGTTAATTCACGGAAGTAGTAAATTCTAGATCTACGAACTTTACCACGTTTGTTAACTTCAATTTTTTGAAGTGCAGGTAAGTTAATTGGGAAGATACGCTCAACACCAACAGTACCTGACATTTTACGGATAGTAAAAGTTTCTGTTGAACCAGAACCTCTACGCTGTATTACAACTCCTTTAAAGAACTGAGTTCTCGTTTTTTCACCTTCCTTAATTTCGTAGTACACAGTGATTGTGTCACCAGAAGAAAATTTTGGAAATTCTTTTTTAGTTACGAACTCGTCTTGTACAAATTTTATTAATGATTCCATGGTATAGTTAATTGGAATTAAATTAAAGCAACATTCACGATTATCGTCAGAGGTTGTTCTAACAGGGTGCAAAAATAATACTTAAATTAAAACACACAAGCATTTATGTGGTTTTTCTTTAGTATTCAAAATTAAGCTACTCAAGTAAGTCTGGACGTAGTTTTTCTGTACGCTCGTAAGCCTTATTTTCTCTCCATTCTTCAATCTTTCCAAAATTACCGCTTAATAGAATATCGGGTACGTTCATACCTTTGTATTCCGCAGGTCTCGTATATACAGGTGGTGCTAATAATCCGTCTTGAAAAGTATCTGTCAATGCAGAGGTTTCATCGTTCAATACTCCTGGTAATAATCTAATGATAGAATCGCAAAGTACCGCTGCACCTAATTCTCCACCAGAGAGCACATAATCACCAATAGAAATTTCTTTGGTAATGAAAGCATCTCTTACACGTTGGTCTACACCTTTATAATGACCGCAAAGTATAATGATATTTTTTGCCATTGACATTGTGTTGGCCATTTTTTGGTTCAATGTAGTACCATCGGGAGTCATATAAATAACCTCGTCATATTCGCGTTGCGATTTTAAATCGGTAATACACTTATCTATTGGTTCTATCATGAGCACCATTCCGGCGCCGCCACCAAATTGATAATCATCAACATTTCGGTACTTAGTTTCAGTATAATCTCTTAGATTGTGAAAGTGGACTTCTACCAATCCTTTTTCTATAGCTCTTTTTAATATAGAAGCTTCAAACGGGCTGGTAAGTAACTCGGGTAATACGGTAATAATATCTATTCGCATCTTTTAATTTTGCATCATCATTTAACCTGCCAAAAGTAATGAAAAGCGTGGTAATCTTTTGTCCATCCTAATTTCTCATATAATTTTTGCGCCGGATTGTCAATAGCGGTTTCTAAGGCGAGTCCTTTGTAATTATTCTTCTTGCAAAATTCTTGTGCTTTCAGCAGTAATTGTTCTCCAACAGACGCGCCTCGGTAATTGGTATCAACAAACAAATCATTTAGTATAAGAGATTTTTGTAGGCTGACAGAAGAGAAGGTGTAGTATAGCTGCACAAAACCAATAGCTTTGTTGCCTTCATATGCTGCGAATATGATAGATTCTTCTTTTGTAATTCTATCATTTAAAAATTTGGCGGCGGCATCGGTATCTGATTCCATTTTATAGAATACTCGGTATCCATCGAAAAGAGGAATTATATCGGTTATATCTGCTATTGTAATTCTGCGTATACTTTTCATATCAAAAAAAAGCTCCGTTAAGGAGCTTTTAATTATTTAGTTTTCTTCTGTTTATTTATCTCATCTTGTAGTTGCCTACTGACTTTTTGCTCACGCTCTAGGGATCTTCTTCTATGATCTTCGTATTCAACCTCTAGTTCAGAAAGATTTTGTTTTGCTTCTTGAGTCAAAATATTACTATTTCTAAACTTATAGATGAACAAACCAAGGGTTAGAAATAATCCACCGATAATCGTCCAAAGAACAAAATTATATGTTCCTTTAGAAACGGGCAAGCCTAGGAAAAACATGCTATCTTTTTCTTCGGTTACAGCACCTAAATTAGTTGTCGTTTCTTCTAACTTATTATTTAAAGATGTAATAGTAGTCTCATGTTCTGCAATCGTTGCCTTAAGCTCAACAGTTTTTTTATTCATGGCAGCTATAGAATCTAAAACATTCTTACGAATCTTAAATAGATTAGTTTCTTTTACCACTTCATATCTAATACCGTCAGCTCTATAATTACCTGAACGCTTAGCAATAAAATCGAATTGATTACTAATAGGACCTTCGTCTAAAGACAGTTTATCATCCTCTTCTTCAGTATCTTGTGCAAATTGTAAGTTACTAGCTAAAAGCAATGCCAGTAGTAAAAGTATTCTATAGAATTTCATGTAATAGATTCTTAGGTTAATTTGAATAATTTAGAGTCGACTAAAGTACTTTATAATTGTCGAATTATAAAATAAAGCACAAAGCTAAAAAACCTTTATTTAACTACGTAGCATATTAATAAATAGATGTTATAATTTAAAAAAATTAATAATACGTAAAACGACGAACTTTGGCGATATACTTTGCTAAACGAATAACCTGATGTGAATAGCCATATTCATTGTCATACCATATATATAAAATGATATTTTTTCCTGTATCAGATACAATTGTCGCCATGCTATCATAAATAGATGGGGCAGAGGTGCCTATGATATCTGATGAAACCAATTCCTTATCCAACGAATATTTTATTTGCTCTACCAAGTCTCCTTCAAGAGCATATTTTTTAATCATGCTGTTAACACCTTCAAGAGATGTTTTTTGGTTTACATCAAGATTTAAAATAGCCAAAGAACCGTTAGGTACAGGAACTCGAATAGCGTTAGATGTCAATTTGCCTTTTAAAGATGGTAATGCTTTGGTTACAGCTTTTCCTGCTCCAGTCTCGGTAATTACCATATTAAGTGCGGCTGCACGACCTCTTCTGTATTTACCATGCATATTATCGACCAAATTTTGGTCATTTGTGTATGCGTGTATAGTTTCTAGGTGACCTTTTTCAATTCCTAAAGTTTCTTCAATGGCTTTTAGAATAGGAGTGATCGCATTTGTTGTACATGAAGCAGCTGAAAATATTTCAGTTTCATCTGGATCATATTCTAAATGATTTACACCATGTACAATGTTTGCAACTTCTTTACCTGGTGCTGTTAACAACACCTTTAAAGCTCCTTTTGCTTGTAAGTGTCTTTCTAATTGTTCTTTAGTTCTAAATGCGCCGGTATTGTCAATGACCAAAGCGTTATTGATGCCATATTCTGTATAGTCAATTTCTTCTGGCATGTTCGCATAAATAACATGTACCGTAGTGCCATTTATAATAAGTTTCAGGTTAGCGTAATCTACTTTTACTGTACCGTTAAAAATACCATGAACAGAATCCGTTCTTAATAAACTGGCTCTTTTTTCAAGATTTTCAATACTTGGTTTGCCTCTTACTACAATTGCTCTTAATCGTAGTTGATTTCCTTTACCTGTTTTAGACATTAATTCTCTGGCGACCAATCTGCCAATGCGTCCAAATCCATATAACACAACATCTTTCGGTTCAATGCTTTTGAAATCTTGTGCAGATTTTAGTTTATCAATTACAAAAGATTTTACATTGTTTAAGATGTTAGTATCGGAATGGTATTCATAGGTTAGTTTACCTATATCAAGCTTTGATGGTGGTAAAAGCATGTCTGAGATAGAACGTAAAATTTCAACCGAATCAAAAATTGATATTGGTTTTTGTACGAATTCACCAGCATACTCATGTAAATGAATAATATCACTTACATTTTTGTCAATAACCTGATTTTTAAAAAGGACAATTTCAATTGATTTATCATACCATAAGTCGCTTACGATTTTGATGAATTCAGTCGTAGCTTTTCTACGGTCTGCTTGAAATGCCAGCTCTTTTTCAAATGTGGTCTGTGGAGCCATAATTAGTTGATTAATTTTATAATTCGCACAAAACTAGAAAAATTAACCATTTAAGATAAATATTTTTCAAAAAAAAGCCTTCGTTTTTGCGAAGGCTGTATTTTTTGAGTGGTTTTTTACTGGAAGATCAGTCGGTCTCGTTCTCCGTTTGAACCTACCATGACGATTACTGTTTTTCCATATTTAGAAATACTACCAAATGCAGTATATGCATCGTCTATATTTCCTATTTCGTGATCGTCTACCTTAATGATTACTTTTTCAGATAAACCATATCCTCTGTATCTTTCAGGCACACCCGTGATTTTTACACCCGATGTTGTTTTATAAACCTTCTTGTCATGTTCGGTAAGGTTTCTTACTTCTAAGCCCATTTCAGGTACAATTAGGGCTTGTCTTTCTTTTAAAACTAACGGTAACGTTAATAGCTCTTTGTTTCTGTCAATAACAAAGGCTAAAGTATCTCCAGGTCTTTTTGTTGAAAGGTATCCGGTTAAATCAGGGTATTTATGCACATCTATTTCATCGACTTTTTTAATAATATCACCGACAACTATTCCAGCTTCCTGTGCCGCAGACTCTTCTTCTACCAATTCAATAAAGACACCGTCAATATTATTAATACCTTTTTCAATAGCATCTCTAGTGTTTACTGGCGCAGGACTTATTCCCATAAATCCTTTCTGAACATTACCGTATTCCAAAATGTCTTGAACTACTTTTTTTGCAATATTGCTAGGTACGGCAAAAGAGTAACCAACATAAGATCCGGTCTGTGATGTAATCGCGGTATTAATACCTACTAAATCTCCATTGGTATTTACTAAAGCACCACCTGAATTACCAGGGTTTACAGCGGCATCGGTCTGTATGAAAGATTGATTTTTTCCAAGATTACGAGCTTTAGCACTAACTATACCTGCAGTAACTGTGGAAGTTAAGTTGAAAGGATTGCCTACGGCTAACACCCACTCGCCAATTTTGGTATGGTCAGAATCGCCAAAAGCTAAATAAGGTAACTTTTCGTTTGCTTCGATTTTAATTAAGGCAATATCAGAATTAGGGTCAGTGCCTATAAGTTCAGCATTATATGTTCTGTTATTATTTAAAGTAACTTGTAATTGAGTCGCTTTATTGATAACATGATTGTTGGTTACAATATATCCGTCAGAAGATATGATTACTCCCGATCCAGTACCCACCTGTGGTACGGCACTTCTACTAGTTCCATAAAAAACATCGAATATCGTGGTAGGTCCTTTGCTAAGTGTAATGTTCTTGACGTGTACTACGGCATTTACGGTGTTTTCAGCGGCAGATGTAAAATCAACTTCATTTATACCTGTACCTCTTGCAGACGTTGGGGTATAACTCGCATTTATAACACCACCATTATTTTCTTGACTGATAATTGTGAAGTTTTCTTTCTCGAAAAACAGCTTGTAAGCACCCAATGTAATTGCACCGGCAAAAACAGATACTAACAAGAGACTTGCTAATCTTTTCATATTCATTAAAGTTTTAACGTATTCTACACAAAATTACTTGTTTTTATGCTATTCTATAAGCGTTTAACTACTTTTTAACTACCAAGCAAAAGCTAATTATGTACTATCTTTGAGTCTTTATTATCTCATGGAAAACACTTTTTATAAATATCAAGGTACGGGTAACGATTTTGTGATGATTGATAATCGCAATAGGCAATTCCCTAAAGACGATATCAAATTAATAGCTAAAATCTGTCATAGAAGATTCGGAGTAGGTTCTGACGGACTTATTTTGTTGGAGAATGATGAGGCTACCGACTTTAGAATGGTCTATTTCAATGCCGATGGAAATGAAGGAAGCATGTGTGGCAATGGCGGTAGATGTATTGTAGCTTTTGCTCATTTTCTTGATATTATAAAAAAGGATACAACATTTATTGCAGTAGATGGTTTGCACGAAGCAACGATTACTGGTGATGTCGTAAGTCTTAAGATGACAAACGTTAGTGAGGTAAAAAAGAAGACAAATGCCCTTTTTATGAATACGGGCTCACCACACCATGTTCAAATGGTGAAAGATTTAAAGTCATTTGCTGTCACCAAAGAAGGAGCGCGTATGCGTTATGGAATCTATGGAGAAAAAGGGAGTAATATCAATTTTGTGGAAGCCAATGTTGAAGGTGGTTTTGATATAAGAACCTACGAACGTGGTGTTGAGGACGAAACCCTATCATGTGGTACAGGGGTGACGGCGGTTGCTTTGAGCATGTATCATTTAGGATATACCAAGAATAAAACTATTGCAGTAAATGCACTTGGGGGAAATCTTGAGGTTACTTTTGAAGAAAATCAGGGTATCTATAATAATATCTATTTACAAGGTGAAGCTAAGCAAGTATTTAAAGGAGAACTAACGTGGTAACATTAAAAGGAGAACAGATTTATCTAAGGGCTTTAGAACAAAAAGACCTCGATTTTCTGTACGCACTAGAGAATGATACAGATGTTTGGGAAGTAAGCGGTACGGTAACGCCGTATTCTAAAGATGTACTGCAGCTTTATCTAGATAGTGCTCATCGAGATATTTACGATGTAAAGCAATTGCGTTTAGTTATATGTTCGCAAGAACACTTAGCTTTAGGTTTAATAGATGTTTTTGATTTTGAACCTAATCATAAGCGTGCAGGTATTGGTATTATTATACTTGATAAAAATCAAAGAAATAAAGGAATAGGGGCAGAAGCAATAACTTTGCTGTGTAATTACTTGTTTGAAGTTTTGGGTTTAAGGCAGGTCTATGCCAATATTTTAGAGGAAAATGCGCCAAGCTTACATTTGTTTAAAAAGTTGGGTTTTCAAGAAATTGGAATGAAGAAAGATTGGGTACGATTTAAAGATACCTATAAGAATGAAATATTATTGCAAAAGATAAATAGTTAATGAACATCAAGCGTATTTTATTGGGAGTAGTACTCTTAGGTATAATTGGAGGTGGAATTTTTGGGTACACATTTTATGGTATTTTTTTTACTCCTAATACTAGTTTTGACAATGAAGAGGCAATCGTATATATTCCTACAGATGCCACAATAGATGATTTAAAAGAAGGGCTTTCTACTGTGTTAGAAGATTTTGATTCATTTGAGGCTGCTGCAGAAAGAAAAGGGTATTTATCCAATATAAAAGCAGGTAAGTATAAGATAGGTAAAGGAATGAATAACAATGAGATAGTAAACTCATTGCGAAGCGGGAGTATACCGGTAAAAGTATCATTTAATAATCAAGAAAGTATTAATGATTTGGCAGGTAGAATTGCAAGTCAGATTGAAGCTGATAGTGTATCCCTTGTTGCTGCGTTCGATGATCAAGAGTTCTTGAAGGCTAACGGATTTGACGATGCAAATAAAATATCACTGTATATACCTAATAGTTATGAGTTCTTTTGGAATACATCTGCAGCGTCTTTTAGAGGTAAAATGTTGAAAGAATACAATCGTTTTTGGACCGATACTCGTAAAGAGAAAGCTAGTGCACTAGGTTTAAAGCCGAATGAAGTAATTGCCTTGGCGTCAATTGTTCATAAAGAAACAGCAAAGGTAGATGAAAGACCTACTGTTGCTGGTGTGTATTTAAATAGATTGAAAAAGGGAATGTTATTACAGGCAGATCCTACTGTTATTTATGCGATAAAGAAAGAGACCGGAAATTTTGATACCGTTATAAAAAGAGTTTTGTATAAAGACTTAGAGATGGATTCTCCTTACAATACTTATAAATATGCTGGTTTGCCACCAGGACCTATTGCAATGCCTGATATTACGGCAATAGATGCTGTTTTGAATCCTAAGAAGCATAATTACTACTACTTTGTAGCGAATGTTGAAAAGTTCGGTTACCATATGTTTGCAGAGAATTTAACGCAGCACAACCGAAATAAAGCACAGTACATCCGATGGATTAACGCTCAGAAAATCAATAGGTAAGCTTTCGTCCGAATTTTAGAACTTCTTAACTAAATCTGTATTCTTTTAACAGAACCTTCTTAAACTCTTATAATTTCAGGTCTACCTTTGCCGCAGAAATTTAAGCAAGCAAATAGTAATTGCTGTAAGTCTTAAGAAATATATGATATGAGAAGATGGATATTAGCAAGTTGTCCTCTTATTGCGATTTTTATTTTATCTGGTTATGGGTTTAAATCTTTTACGGTTGAAGTGCCTAGGCAGTTAAAAGTTAAGGAATCTTTTTTGGTTTCTTATCCTCAAGAAGAGGCTATATTGGCAAATTATCAAATCGCTCCCCCCTTTCTTGGTAGTCAATTTATAGGCTTTAAAGAAGCGTTAGCTTTTAAAGAATCTCAAGGCAATTATTTTGTCACTAATACTTACGGGTACTTAGGAAAATATCAATTTGGTCTAGGTACGCTAGAGTTAGTAGGTGTTTATGACGGTAATCGATTTTTGAAAAACCCTGTGTTACAAGAAAAAGTATTTCAAGTTAACACATCTCGAAACAAGTGGATCTTAAGAAGAGATATTAAGCGTTATGTTGGTGTACGAATGAATGGTATTCAGGTAACGGAATCTGGTATTCTAGCAGCAGCACATTTAGCCGGACCAGGCAATGTAAAACTATATCTAAGATCTCACGGTCGAATGGAGATCTCAGATGGTTACGGTACTAGTATTTCAAACTATATGAAAAAATTTGCCGGTTTTGATGTCTCTATGGTTGAGGCAAAACGAAACCCAAGAATTTAAGATTTTAAGTAGATATGAAAAAGGGAAACCTTGGCATTTGTTTGTCAAGGTTTTTTTTATGCTTGAATTATGAAAATAGCAGGTCTTTTATGTAGATCTACATTTTCTTTTTTCCAATTTATGGCAGTTTTTGTTTTTATATATTCTGTTGGTAATGTAATATCTGCCGCCACGCAAATTCTTGTACTAGGGACTAATGTTTTAATAAGCTCTTCTAACATTTTGTTGTTACGGTACGGAGTTTCAATAAAAACCTGAGATTGATTGTCTTCTTTCGATTTACGTTCTAGGCTTTTAATATATTTTTTTCGATCAGAACCGTCTACAGGTAAGTAGCCATTAAAGGCAAAGTTTTGACCGTTCATGCCACTTGCCATTAAAGCTAATAGAATGGAAGAGGGACCAACCAAAGGTATTACTTGAATATTTTTGTCGTGTGCAATTTTAACTACTGCGGCGCCTGGATCTGCGATACCTGGACAACCAGCTTCAGAAAGTATACCAACATCAAAACCTTCTAAACACGGATTTAGAAAGCTAGGGATTTCAGCTGCTTCGGTAAACTTGTTTAAAGCAAATAGTTTTAAGCTAGGTTGGGATTTTCTAGGGCTTATTTTTTTAATAAAATGTCGAGCGGTTTTTTCGTTTTCAACGACATAGTGGTCTAATTTCTCAATTGTTTGCTTAATTGAAATTGGTAAAACCTCTAAAGGTGGCATATCACCTAATGTCGTGGGTATTAAATATACTTTTCCTATTTTTCCGTTTTGTACGCTCATCTATTTGTTTTGTAATCTTGTGGCTATGCTATCACAAGCTTGGTCAATCATTTGAAAAACATGTTCAAATCCGTCTTCGGCATCATAATATGGATCTGGAACCTCTTTATCTGAAGAACTTATTTCATTTAAAATAAGCTTCACTTTTTCTACATCGTCATTATTTCTTGCTAGACCTATGATATTGGTGTAGTTACTTTTGTCCATTGCATAAATGAGGTCAAAAGAATCAAAATCAGAAACGGTAAATTTTCTGCAGACCTGATTGCTTATGTCTAAGCCATGTTCATGCGCTACCTTAATTGATCTTGGGTCGGGGGAATTACCTATATGGTAACCTCCAGTGCCTGCAGAATCAACATAAATTTTGGTAGCATCAACTTTGTTTTTTAGAATGCCTTCTGCTAATGGGGACCTGCATATATTACCTAGGCAAACCATCAACACCTTCATGCAACGTAAGTTTTAAGAAAATTTCTTAGTTAAGTCATCTATGTATTTGCGAAACTGCTTATCGGTTTCGGCAAGGTTGTCAACAGTTTTACATGCGTGTAAAACAGTAGCATGATCTCTTTTGCCAATTTGTGAACCAATACTTGCTAATGAAGCTTTGGTAAACTTCTTCGCAAAGAACATAGCCAATTGTCTTGCTTGTACAATGTGTCTTTTTCTAGTTTTAGATTGTAAAGTAGCCACATCCATTTCAAAGTAATCAGAAACTACTTTTTGTATGTAATCAATAGAAACTTCGCGTTTGGTATTCTTTACGAACTTTTCTACAACCTGTTGTGCAAGCTCAATCGTAACTTCTCTTTTGTTCAAGGTAGATTGTGCTATTAAAGAAATAATTGCACCTTCTAGTTCTCTAATATTTGTTTTAATATGTTTAGCAACATATTCTATTATGTCTTCAGGTATTTCAACACCATCTCTATATAACTTGTTCTTTAAGATAGAGATTCTTGTTTCATAATCAGGGCTCTGCAGTTCTGCCGATAATCCCCATTTGAAACGAGAAAGTAAACGTTGTTCGATGTCCTGCATGTCTACAGGTGCTTTATCTGAAGTAAGTATTACTTGCTTGCCATTTTGATGCAAGTGGTTGAAAATATGAAAGAATACATCTTGCGTACCAGATTTACCTGATAAGAATTGTACATCGTCAATAATCAATACATCTATTAATTGGTAGAAATGAATAAAGTCATTTCTGGTATTTTTCTTAACAGACTCTATATATTGTTGCGTAAATTTCTCAGCTGAAATATATAAAACGGTACGTTCTGGATATTTATCTTTTATTTCAACACCAATAGCATGAGCTAAGTGTGTTTTTCCTAGACCAACACCACCGAATACTAATAACGGATTAAAAGATGTGCCACCTGGTTTATTAGCAACCGCCATACCGGCAGATCTTGCTAAACGGTTAGAATCACCTTCTAAGAAGTTATCAAAGTTATAATTAGGGTTTAATTGAGATTCTATCTTTATATTTCTAATACCTGGAATTACAAACGGATTACGTAATTCTGGATTTTTAGATTTAATTGGAACATCCATTTCTTGAGCTGCCATAGCGCCTCTGTTTGAACTCGGAATCTTTTCGGTAAAAGGTTCTTTGTTTCCGTAAGTGTTTTCCATTCTAATGATGTACACCAACTTTGCAGATTCTCCTAATTCTTTGGTGAGAGCAACTTTTAAAAGTTTAACGTAATGCTCTTCTAGCCACTCGTAAAAAAATTTACTAGGTACTTGAATACTTAATGCGTTCTCAGATAGTTTCACCGGTTTAATAGGTTCAAACCAAGTCTTGAATGCCTGCGGTTGGATATTATCCTTAATAAAAGCCAAACAGTTTTTCCATACGGAATTTGCAGTAACACTCATAATAAATTTTACACTTTTAATGGTTAGTGTTGAACTATAGGCGATTATAAAAAATCAGTATAGGTTCTCTTTCAACTTGGGCAAATATGTGAACAAATTATTGAAAAAAAAAATCGATTGTCATTGAATTTGACCTTTTTTTTTCTCATGTTCGCTTACTCAATAGGGGAGCTTTTAAATATATACTTTTTACTTGAAATAAATGCGAACAAACGAAATTTCTTTTCGAATTAGATACTCAGAAACTGACCAGATGGGGGTTGTCTATCATGGTAACTATGCTCAATACTTAGAATTGGCAAGAGTTGAATGGTTAAGGGCGTTAGGTATTTCTTACAAAAGCATGGAGGAAGGCGGAATTATGCTTCCGGTAATAAGTTTGTCCATAAAATATTTGAAGTCGGCATTGTATGATGATTTAATAACTGTTAAAGTTATTTTGAATAAAAAACCTGCTGTAAGAATTGAATTTGATTATGAAATTACGAATGAAGCAGGAGAATTATTAGCTACGGCAAATACCGTGTTGGTTTTTATGGACATGAAGCGCAAAAGACCGACTAGATGTCCGCAATTACTTTTAGATAAATTAGACTATTAGAAACTATTCGATTTCTTTAATCTCTAATTTGTGATGAGCTTTTAAAAGTTTCATTGTCTCATTAAAATCACTTTTATTGATAGACAATATCATTTTACATTTTAGATGTAAATCTTGAGATACAATATTCAATTGGTGTTTTTTTACCAAGCGCATTACAATATCCATTTCTGAATACTCAAACGTTACCGAAAGCTGTTGTTGTAAAACTCTGGTAACTATTTTAGCATTTTCTAAAGCTAACTTTGCGGCTTCTTTGTAAGCACTTATTAATCCGCCGACACCTAATTTGGTTCCGCCGAAAATACGAACAACCGAAACTAAGGTATTCGTAACATCAAAAGACTGCAACTGACCATAAATGGGCATACCTGCAGAGTTGTTTGGTTCACCATCATCATTAGCGCGGTACGATTTTGTTTCAATACCCATTTGCCAAGCATAGCATACGTGGTTTGCTGTGGGGTATTCTTTCTTAAGCGCTTCTATATGTTCTTTAATGGTGTCTTCATCAGAAACCGGAAAACAATAGCCATAAAACTTGCTCTTTCGCTCTTTGAACAAAATAGGACCAGATGGTTTGGCGATTGTTTTATAGGCGTCCATTGTAGTGATCGAAATATTTTAAATGAAAGTCATTAGTTGCTGACCAAAAGCGACCAGAATGATACTAAAGATAGCCAATCCTATTCCAAACCAGTTTTTGAACGTTAGGCGCTCTCTAAAAAGTAAAATACCAAGCAAAGTTGAGAACATAACAATAGCAACATTGTTTATGGTAAAAACCGAAGCACTGTTCCACGTAGGATGTTGTAGCGCTTTTAATAAAAAGTAGATGGAAAAATAATTAGGTATACCTAAGCAAATACCGCCTAGTATATTTTTGAAATTAATTTTAAGTCGTTGCTTGGTAGATTTAAATGCTATGAAGAATAAACCGAATATACCTGCAGCGGCAAAAACAGTAGCTGAGAACAAGGCATATTCCTCTTCGGGCATATGCGCATCTTGAAAATACTTTATGCTGGTATCGATAGTTCCGGAACCTAGAAAGACCAAAACAGGTAGTGCAAAAGCCCATTTCTCCGCTTTGATCTTCTTTTCTTTTAATGACGTAAAGTAAACGGCTAATAAGGCTAATATGATTCCTATAATTTCTAATACTCCAAGTGATTCTTTATAGAAGAACACTCCGAATAGTACCGGTATGGTTAACGACATTTTTGTAGCAACCGAAGCAACAGAGACTCCTAGTTTCTGAGAGGTGGCTGCCATTAGATTGAATATAAGTATGAAAAGAAGACCTAAAGCGATACTGCCCCAAAACCAACTTTTCTGTGGTATTTCAGCTAGGTGTATAGGCTCATTATAATAAATGACACCTACAGTGCAAGCAACAAAGTAATTGGTAATTATGGCATATATCGTTTGAACCTGATATTTGGCATACAATTTAAAAATAACGAAGATTAGACTTGAGAAAAGAATGCTAAGCGCTAAATACATCATTTAGAGATGGCTTAAAGTTTCTAGAACATCTTCTTTACCTACTTGAAGATTCCAGCAATGTATACCTAGCTTAGAAGCGGCATCTGTATTATCTTTAGTGTCATCTAAAAAGAACGTCTCATTTGCATTTAATTCATTTTCTTTCAAGACAAATTCATAAATATCTGCATTAGGTTTGCGCATTTTCATTTCTTGAGATAGGTAGAAAACCTCAAAACAGTTTTTAAACCTGTTGAAGCGTTCCAATCCCATGGATTCTTTCACTTTGTCTATGTGTAAATCATTGGTATTACTTAATAAAAACAATCGGTATTTATTATCGCTATTTAGTTTTTCAATGAATTCTAAGCGTTCTTCGGGAAAATCTAAAATAATGGAATTCCATGCGTCTTTAATTTGATTATTAGAAGCATTGGTAAAAATACCCTGTAGTCGATTAACAAATTCATCAGACTCCATTAATCCCATTTCGTATTCTTTAAAAATAGTATCCAATTCCGGGGTCAATTCAGTGAATCCGAATTTTGCCATTTCTAATAAAGGGGCTTGCTTATCTAGATTAATGAAGATATCTCCAAAATCAAATATGATATTTTTAATCATTACGTATTATGGTTAGTTGGTCGGTTAAAATTTGAATTTGTTTTAGTTTGCGTCCTGATATTTTCGGTGCGGCAATGCCTTTAGAGAATCTGTTTGTTCCTTTGAAAATTCGTGCTTCATCCCAAAGGTTAGCATCAATAAAACTTTGTAGTGTTTGTAATCCGCCTTCGATTATGACACTTTGTATTTGTTCTTCGTGCATCATATCGCACAGTTGTTGTGGTATGTTAGAATTAAAATCTAAGACTTTATAAGTTACTTCGGCAATATCATCTTTGCGTTCATTTATTTCGGTACAAACAATGGTCTTTTGTTTTCCGTCAAATACATGGTAATCCGTTGTTATTTTTAGACTTCTATCTAATACTATGCGTGTTGGTGCTTTGCCGTCCCAATCTCTTAAGTTTAATTGCGGATTGTCATCTAAGACCGTATTCGTGCCTACCAAAATACCAGCCTCTTCACTTCGCCATTTATGCACTAATTGTCGCGATTTGGTATTGGTGATCCAATAGGGTTTCTTCTCTTCTTCACGTTTTAAAGGTTCAGGAGCAATAAATCCGTCAGCGGTTTCTGCCCATTTTAAAATTAAGTATGGTCGTCTTTTAGTGAAAAAAGTAAGAAAGCGTTTGTGATGTTCCTCGCATTCTTTTTGTAGAATACCAACTAGTACAATACAACCTGCTTCTTCTAATTTTTTAATTCCTTTACCGGCTACTTTCTCATGTGGATCCTTTAAACCTATAACAACTTTAGGGATTCCCATTTTTATTATTAAATCTGCACAAGGCGGAGTTTTACCGTAATGAGAACAAGGTTCTAAGGTTACATAAATGGTAGATGATTTTAAAAGTGAAACATCAGAAACGGAGTTAATTGCATTTACCTCAGAGTGAGCGCCACCGTAGGTACTTGTAAATCCTTCGCCTATAATTTTATCATTATGTACAATTACAGCTCCTACCATAGGGTTAGGTGCTGTTAAGCCTAGTCCGTTCTTTGCTATCTGTAAACAACGAAGCATATAGGTTTCATCGGTAGAAAGCGCGTCTTTATTTAACGGCATTGAATTGTTGGTATCTAGATTATTAATGGACATCAAACTTTAACATTATACGCATATCACGTATCTTCACACTTCAAAAATAGTACTTTAAAACCTATTGCCTTATTCTTATGGAAAATGTCATTATCCGTGAAATTAGAAAGGGAGATAACCCGCAAGTAGCCAAAGTTATACGACAGGTATTAGCGGATATGGGTGTTCCAAAAGTGGGAACAGCATATGAAGACCCTTCATTAGATAACATGTTTGAACACTATGAGAAACCTAAGGCAACTTATTTTGTTATAGAAGAGAATGGTTCTATTTTGGGATGTGCAGGTATAGCTCAATTAGATAATTATGAGGGTAATGTAAGTGAGCTTCAGAAAATGTATTTTTTGAAAGAGGCTAGAGGTAAGGGTCTAGGGTATAAAATGATAAGCGTTTGTTTAAATCGTGTCAAAGAATATGGTTTTGATTCTTGTTATCTAGAGACATTACCTAGTATGGAAGCTGCTCAGAAATTATACAAGAAAATGGGCTTTGAATATATAGAGGACAGAATGGGAGATACGGGTCATTATTCTTGTCCCGTATTCATGCTTAAAAAAATGTAACTGTGTTATTAAAGGAGATTAAAAATATATTTCATTTAGAATTAGATGCTATTTATGGTAAGGACGAGGTCAATAGTTTCTTCTATTTACTAATTGAGCATTATTTTGATTTAGAACGTTTTGTTTTAGCAATACAGCCAGGGCTGCTAATTGATAAAAGACAAGAGACTGTTATATTTCAAGCCTTATCTGAATTAAAACTAGAAAAGCCTATTCAGCATATTATTGGAACATCATATTTTATGGACCTAGAGTTTAAGGTCAATGAGCATGTATTGATACCAAGACCTGAAACTGAAGAATTGGTTCGTTGGATATTGGACGATGTAAAAGATGTAAAACAATCATTGACTATTCTGGATATGGGTACAGGTAGTGGCTGTATTCCAATTTCTTTGGATAAGAATTTGACGAATGCAAAAGTATTCGGATTGGATATTTCTGCGGATGCTTTGAAAGTAGCAGTGGAAAATAACCGATTACTTAGTGCTAACGTAAATTTTTTCAAAGCGGATATACTTTCACTAGATAAAGAAACGGCAACAAAAGAATTAGACCAGAAGTTTGATATAATTATATCTAATCCGCCATATGTGCGAGAATTAGAAAAAGAAGAAATGCATAATAATGTCATAGACCATGAGCCTGGTTTGGCACTTTTTGTTCCTGATGAAGACCCTTTAAAGTTTTATAGCGCAGTAGTTAATTTTGCAGCTGACCATCTAAATGAAGACGGATGTTTGTATTTAGAGATTAATCAGTATTTGGGCAAAGAAACGATGAATTTACTTGAAGAATCTAATTTCAAGACTATAGAGTTACGGAAAGATATGTTTGGCAATGACCGCATGATAAAAGGAATAAGAAAATGAAAAGTATTGTAGTTTTTTGCGGTAGTAGTGAAGGTGTTGATTCTGCATATGGTTTACAGGCATCAGAATTAGGAGAGATTTTTGCGAAAAAAACTATTCAGTTGGTGTATGGTGGCGCTAAAATAGGCATCATGGGTAAAGTAGCTGAAGGAGTATTAAACAATGGAGGAAAGGTGATAGGAGTAATTCCTGTATTTCTAAAAAAGAAAGAAGTGGTTCATGAGGGGTTAACAGAATTAATCGTTACCCAAAACATGCATGAACGTAAATTGAAGATGCATGATCTATCTGACGGAATACTAATGTTACCTGGCGGATTTGGAACCTTGGAGGAATTTTTTGAAATGTTGACCTGGTCTCAACTGGGGCTACATCAATATCCGATAGGAATATTAAATACAAACGGATTTTACGATTCCCTTTTAAAGATGATGCATGAAATGGTCAAAGAAGGTTTTGTAAAACAAGAACATATAAATACTATTTTGGTGGACGATGATATAAATTCATTACTAGAAAAAATGGAAAATTACATTCCGTTACCAACACCAAAGTGGATTATTAAAGAGCAGCTTTAAGGAATATGAAGGCAAAAATAGAAGCACTTAGAACAGCGTTACGAGAGCATAATCATAATTACTATGTGTTGGATAGTCCGACCATTTCTGATTATGATTTTGATATGAAATTGAAAGAATTACAGGATTTGGAGGCAAAACATCCAGAATTCTATGATGCCAGTTCACCTTCACTTCGGGTTGGTGGAATGATCACTAAGAATTTTGCGACCGTAGTTCATGAGCACAGAATGTATTCTTTAGATAATTCTTATTCTAAAGAAGATTTAGAAGATTGGGAGAAACGTATTCAGCGTAACCTAGGCGATGTGCCTGTTGCTTTTACCTGTGAGTTAAAGTATGACGGTGCATCTATCAGTATAACCTATGAAAAAGGAAAACTGATAAAGGCAGTTACTCGTGGTGACGGAATTCAGGGAGACGATGTCACCAATAATATTAAAACGATAAAATCTGTTCCGCTGCAACTAAAGGGAGATTACCCTGAGAAGTTTGATATACGTGGAGAAATCGTTTTGCCTTTTGACGGATTCATGAAAATGAACGAAGAGCGCGTAGCAAATGGAGAAGATCCATATATGAACCCTAGAAATACAGCTTCAGGTAGTTTAAAGCTTCAAGATAGTAGTGCTGTTGCGGAAAGACCGTTAGAGTGTTTGCTATATAGTATAGTAGGTAGAAACTTGAATATAGATTCTCAGTTTCACATGTTAGAGAAAGCCCGTGAATGGGGTTTTAAAGTGCCAACCGTTGCAAAGCTTTGCAAAACCACAGATGAAGTTATGGCTTTTGTTGAGGAGTGGGATGTAAAACGACATGAGTTACCTTATGAAACTGACGGTGTAGTGATTAAAGTAAATAGTCTTCAGAATCAAGAAGAACTAGGGTTTACTTCAAAATCACCAAGATGGGCAATGGCGTATAAGTTTAAGGCAGAGCAAGTCTTTACTACGCTAAATGAAATAAGCTATCAAGTTGGTCGTACAGGGGCTATCACTCCCGTTGCAAATTTAGAGCCCGTGTTATTGGCAGGTACAACAGTAAAAAGAGCTTCATTGCACAATGCAGATCAAATTGCAAAATTAGATGTGCGTGTAGGTGATACCGTATTTGTAGAAAAGGGAGGAGAGATTATTCCCAAAATTATAGCGGTAGATTTAACTAAAAGACCTGCAGATTCTAGACCTACTGTGTATATACATCAATGTCCGGAATGTGGAACAGAGCTGACTAGAACAGAAGGCGATGCTAAACATTACTGTCCGAACGAATATGGGTGTCCGCCACAGATAACTGGTCGTATTCAGCATTTCATTTCAAGAAAGGCAATGGATATTGAAGGCTTAGGTGGTGAGACTGTTGAATTACTATTTAAAGAAGGTTTAATAGACGATTATGCCGATTTGTACAAACTCACCAAAGAAGATGTATTGCCTTTGGAGCGAATGGCTGAGAAGTCCGCAGACAATTTAGTCAAAGGCGTATCGGAATCGGTGCAAGTGCCTTTTGAGCGTGTTTTGTTCGCTTTAGGTATTCGTTTTGTAGGGGAGACCGTGGCAAAGAAATTGGCAAAAGCGTATAAGAATATAGATGCGCTAAAAGAAGCAACTCTAGAGCACTTGACTTCGGTAGATGAAATAGGTGATCGTATAGCACAAAGTGTGATAGACTTTTTTGCAAATGAAAAGAATATAGATGCTATAGAAAGATTACGTAGCTACGGAGTGCAATTAGAAATATCTGCAGAGAAATTACAAAACCAGACCGATACTTTAGCAGGTAAAACCTTTGTAGTATCAGGTGTTTTTGAGATATTAAGTAGAGATGAACTTAAGAAGAAAATAGAAGATAATGGAGGTAAGGTAGGTTCTTCCATTTCATCAAAGACTAGTTTTTTGGTTGCAGGGGATAAAATGGGACCAAGTAAGCGTACCAAGGCAGAGAAGTTGGAAATACCGATTATCAGTGAGCAAGATTTTATAAACATGTTAGCATAAACAACTATGGACGTTTTTACAATAATTTCAGTACTAGTATTTCTATCGGCAATTTTTGGCTATATAAATGCTCGTTTTCTAAAACTACCTAACAGTATTGGCTTAATGCTGATTACAATTCTGTTTACATTGGCAGTTTTTTTAATAGGTTATATTGATGACACTTTAATTAATGCAGAGCGATATATTATAACCCAGATTGATTTTAAAGCTGTATTGCTAGATATTATGTTGAGTTTCCTGTTATTCGCAGGAGCACTTCATACAAATTTTGAACAATTAAAAGTACAGCGTTGGCCTATATTGGTGTTCTCTACCTTAGGTGTGTTGGTATCAACCTTCTTAGTAGGTATGAGCATGTATTATTTATTACAATTGATAGGAATGGATATCTCTTTTATCTATTGTCTATTGTTCGGTTCGTTAATCTCACCTACAGATCCAATTGCAGTATTGGGAATATTGAAGAAGGCAGGAGCACCAAAGCAATTGGAAACTAAAATTGTGGGCGAATCTTTGTTTAATGATGGGGTAGGAGTAGTTGTTTTCTTAACCATTTTTCAATTGGCATCTGCCACTGAGGTAGCTGTTAGTCCGTTAGACATCTTAGAACTTTTTGGAGTTGAGGTCATAGGTGGGTTGGCATTAGGTCTGGCACTAGGTTGGGGAACATGGAAGCTTATGAAATCTATTGATGATTATGATATAGAAGTAATCATCACCTTGGCAACGGTAATGGTAGGAACGTTGATTGCGCAGAAATTCCATTTGTCTGCTCCATTGGCAATGGTTGCTGCAGGTTTGGTAGTTGGTAATGACACGGTACGTAATTCAGCCATGTCAGAAACTACAGAAACCTATGTAGATAAATTTTGGGAGCTGTTAGATATTTTATTGAACACTTTACTATTTGTTTTAATAGGGATGGAAATGCTTGTACTATCCTTCAAAACAGAATATGTAATTGCCGGATTGCTGGCAATTCCTTTAGTATTGATTTGTCGTTATTTATCGCTGTTACTACCTATTAAGTTCTTTGAAAAGAAGTTAGACTTTGTACCGAGAACTAATTTGGTGATGACCTGGGGCGGATTGCGTGGTGGTATATCCATAGCATTGGCATTAGGCTTATCTGATGAAATGCATAGAGATGCATTTTTAGTGATTACATACATAGTTGTGGTATTCTCTATTATCGGACAAGGCTTAACAGTAGAGAAGCTTATTAAAAGAGTTGTAAAATGATACCAAAGACCTATCTTGAATTTGAAAAGAGTTTAGAACTGTCCACTGTTCCAAAAGAATGGTCAGACGAACTAAAAGCGGCTTGGTATGATGCCAAAGGCGATTGGGAAGCTTCTCATAACATAGCACAAGACATGCACAGTACTTTGGGTAGTTGGTTACATGCGTATTTGCACCGTAAAGAAGGTGATCGTTTTAATGCAGGGTATTGGTATCGTTTGGCGAAAAAAGAATATCCTACAATCAGTTTAGATGAAGAGTTAAAGGTAATTGTTGAGTATATACTTGCATCAAAATAAAGTAATAAATATAGGTTTAGTAACTGGCTTTATGGGTTGAATTCTTTAACCATTCTATGCATTCCTTTCAATTCTTCTTTAAAGTATGGAATATCTAAAGTTGTTTTACTGTGAAATTCAAAACCAAGCTTTTTATAAAAAGAAATTGCATTTTCATTTGTGTCAATTACGCTTAAAAACATTTTTGTTTTCCCTCGCTCTTCTATTCTTTTAATAATATCTTTCAGCGCTAACTTTCCAATTCCAATTCCTTTACATTCTGGAAGAACATATATTTTCTCTAATTCTACGCTATTCTCAATCTGTAAATTGGGTCTTGAATTCGTACAGATTTTTATAAAGCCAACGACTTTTAGGTTATGTTGAATAAAATAGTATTCCATATTAATATCGGTTAAATCCGATGTAAGTCTTTCGGTACTAAATTCTTTATTCACATACCATTCTAATCCTCCATCGTTCCAGTGATTATAGAAATTTAGAGAATATGCAGCAATACAGATTTTCTTTAAATCTATAAGGTCCGATAGAAATGCTTTCTTTAATTCCATTTTACTTTTCAGATTGTTTCAACTTGATAGTTAACTTAAAGCCCTTAATAAATTCTAAATTTGGGTTATATAAAGGGCAATATGCTTTACGGGGGTATGTCTGTTTAGACCATTTTAAAATCTAACAATAATTCTCCTTCAATAGAAGCTTGTAAATGATCACCTTTAAATGTCTCACCTGCACCCACTTCTGGTGTACCGGTAAAAATCATGTCACCAGGGTTCAAGGTCATGAATGTGGATACAAAACTGATAATTTCTGCAAAGTTATAAATGATATAACCAGTATTACCAACCTGTTTCTTTTCTCCGTTGATTACTAAATCAAAATTAATATTATCTAATTCAGGAAAGTCCGATACTGGTTTAAAACCAGCAATTGGCGACGCACCGTCAAAACCTTTTGCCAAAGCCCAAGGTCCCTTTTTTTCTCTACTTGCCGTTAGCACATCTTTTGCTGTATAGTCGATACCGATTCCTATTTCTGAGATATAGGAGTTTGCATCCGCAATACTAACGTCTTTAGCGGTTTTACCTATTTTAACGACCAATTCTACTTCATAGATCAGCTGACCGGTTATCACTGGAAAAACGACATCTTTACTATCAGTAACTAAAGACGAATCTGGTTTTGTAAAAATAAGTTGAACATCATTTTTTAATCCGTCTATTTCAGATTTATCGACTACATAATTTTTTCCTATGCCTATTATTTTCATTGCTTATTATCTTAATGTGTAATTCAGTTTATGGGACTAAATTAATGATTATTACAACTATGGGATAACGAATTTCTTGAAATCACATTATCTCTTGGTTTTGTTTTAGGATTATGTTGAGGTATCGTTTTATTTTATAATATCCATTTTTCTAAAGGCCGATAGTGTAATGGATTTTCTTTTTTTGTTAAATTCATTCATATTGATATCAGAAGAAAATGGTTCTAGATTAGTGGCAAAGAAATAGGTATTGTCAGCTACTTCAACATAACCTACAAACCAACCATTAATTTTTTCGCTACGTATGGATAAGCCTGTTTTACCGCTGACCGTATAGTTATTTTCCGTATTGATGATCATGATTTTTTGAACGATGTCTTTTGTTCTTTTTGAAATAGGTAGTTTGTTACCATAGAACCTTTTTAAGAAATCGATTTGTTGCATTTGGTTGATACGTGATGTTCCTTCCAACCAAAAGTTTCGAATGTTTAACGAGTCTATATGCAGATCACCATAGTGTAGTTTTTCTGCATACGTGTTCATTCTTTCAGGGTTGATTTTTGAAGCTACTTCTTGATAACAGGGCACGCATGAGTATTGAAAAGCACCTTTTAACGCTAGATCCTGTTCCCATATATCTAACCATCTGTCTTCACCGTTCCATTTAAAAATGGTACTGTCACTTTCAATGACTCCGGTTTCAAGTCCTATAATGGAGTTTGCAATTTTAAAAGTCGACGCAGGCAATCTTCCTTGGTTTGCCCAATCAAAATCATTGGAATAATAGATGTCTTTCTTTAAATCATATATGACTACGGAACCCTTTACATCTGAGGAATCTATAATAGATTGAAATTCAGTATTTTCTATCTTATTTTCAATAGAATTAGGTTGTTCAATAGAATGGTCCTTATTTTGTTCTTTACATGAACTGACACACAATAAGAGTAAAGCGATATAGCTAAATTTCAATGGCATTAGAAAAAATATAAGGTTAATAAAAAGAACTTTAAAGATAAATATTTGAATTTATAAGAAGTAACCTTATGCTTATAACTAATTTTTTTTTATTCCGATGTGAAGCAAATCATTTCATGTGTTTTATTAATTTTTGGTAGCGGTTTTGTTTTGATTGAGTGCTTTTGTTTGTTTTATCGCCATAAACAATACAATTACCCCAATAATTCCAATAATTAAATTCCCCGTAGAGGTAATATCAAAGGGATTGAGTACAATTATCATTAAGCTGGCTACCACCCATAAAATGTCTTGAATAATAATCCATAGCACAGCTAATCTTCTTTGTTTTTTAATCTCATACCAAATAGTAATGGTGAAATAAAGTAACACCAAACCAACCACCCAAAAGATAGTAGTATTGTCCGTACCGAATAGTGCAGCTATTTTAGAATTAAATATAATCAGTAATATGCCTGAAATGCTAGAGAATATGGCATTGGCTTTTAAAGCGTTTTGTAATTTGTTCATGAGTTGAAAATCTTGTTTTTGCAAATTTCCGTAATCAAGACATCATCTCTCTTGACAAATGATAGTTAATTCAATTTTCTCAACCTACTTAATGATTCTGGTGTAATACCTAACATAGAAGCTATGTATTGCAATGGTACGGTATTAAAGAGTTCCGGTTCTTCTTCTAGTAAGCTTTGAAATCTTTGTTTTGCTGTGGTATGTAGTTGGGAGAACATACTTTTTTCTAACAAGGCGAAAGAATTCGCCAACAGAAGGTTGTCAAATTCCAACCATTTTGGTTCTGTTTTATTTAGTTTAAAATGATCTTCTCTATTGATGACATTAAGAGTGCAATCGGTAATAGCTTGAATGTTCCAGTGGTTATGGGTTTCAAAAACAAAGCTTGAAAGTGATGTAATAAATTTACCCGAACTACCTATCCATAAGGTGATTTCCTTGCCATCAACAATGTCGTACATTCGCAAATAGCCAGATGCAATAAATGCCATTTGTCTGCAGGCTTTTCCAGATTCTAAAAAGAAATTACCTTTAGAAATATTCATTGGTTTAAAAACCGAAATAATAGCATCCATTGAGCTATTGTCGATAGTTACTTGATTTGAGATGCATGTTTTTAATTTTTCCATTTTGATGAGTGATTGTTATTCATAAATACAAAAATTAAAAGAGATTAGTAGTGTGCAAATACATGAATTTTTCTATTTAGTTTTAAAGGGCTCTAGCACAGAAAATATAAATTATTTCAAGATGATGGAACATAAATAAAGCTTGCTGGTTAACAATGCTAAAGTTTGCAGAATTATTATAAGTTAATGCATTTGGAATTTAATTTAGGATTTATGTGGTTAAGATATTATTTAATCCGTTTTGACAATCATAGTATTTATTAAGAGATGGTGTTTGACTTATGCTAAACTAATTACACTTTTCTTTTCTATATCCATACATGATAATATCGTAGAAATAAATTTACAACACCTTCCTAAAACAAACACTATTCTTCATATGCTCATAAGGGGCGTAGTTATCGATAACGGTATAGTTATTCTTTTTGTAGAGTGCAATGGCTTCAGGTTGTCGTAATCCTGTTTCTAAGACGGAGTAGCTGTAATTCAATTCTTTTGCCCACTCTTCTAATACTACTAGTACTTTTGAGGCAATTCCTTTTCCTCGGTAATCTGGTTGAACATACATGCGTTTAATCTCAACCGAGTCTTTGTTAAACTCTTTGAAAGCGCCGCAAGCAACAAGGGTTTCGTCAGCATAAAAGACAACACAATTTTTTAAGGACATAATGCCATTAAATTGCGCGTAAAAAGTATTTTCATCACCATCGCGCAGTGCTAAATCTGCATCAAGCAGCGCTACTAATTCCTTAAAATTTGGGTTATCGCTAGAACAACGTTTATAGTAAAGCATGTTAAGATCTAATTTTTAGACTTTAATTGTGTATCCGTTAGCTATAGTGTTTTTGTTATCAAAATAGAAATCTATACGACCAAGGTTCACGCCAAAACATCCCACTTGATTAACCAATACATCACGGTCTGCAGTATTGGTAACTACAGTTGGTTTATCTAAAAATGTATGGGTATGACCACCAATAATTAAATCGGTGTATTTAGTTCTCTTTGCTAGCTTTAAATCATCTGGTTTTTCAGTGCTATATTCATATCCTAAATGAGAAAGGCAAATAACCAAATCGCACTTTTCCTCTTCCTTAAGTTTTGTCTCCATATCGGTTGCCAGTTCATAAGGGTCAAGAAATATGGTTTCTTTATAGAGTTGTTTGGTGACCAAACCAGCAAGTTTAATCCCTAATCCGTAGACACCAACTTTAATTCCGTCCTTCTCATAAATTTTATAAGGTTGTGTTAATCCGTCCAAAATCGTATTTGAAAAGTCGTAATTGGCACTGATAAAATTAAATTTAGCGTAAGGTATTTGCGCTAATAATCCGTCAATACCATTGTCAAAATCATGATTGCCAATAGTGGTAGCATCATAATTAAGCATGCTCATCAATTTAAATTCTAGTTCACCACCATAAAAATTGAAGTAGGGGGTACCTTGAAAAATATCACCGGCATCAAATAGAAATGTATGTGGGTTTTCTTTTCTAATGCTATCTACCAAACCAGCTCTACGCGCCAAACCTCCCAACCCAGGAAAATCTGCATGGTCTTTGGGGAATGCATCTACATGGCTATGTACATCGTTGGTATGTAAGATAGTAATATGCTTTTTTGTAAAAACGTTGCAAGAGTTTAGACCTAAGCCACCAAGAGTCAATAGACTAGACGATGCGGCAGTATTTCGTATAAATTTTCTTCTTTCCATTTTACTGTAATTGATAGTATCTTAAATCTACTTTTGGTGCAAGGGTATCCACTTTAGAAAAGAAATCTATCATGGCATTTCGTATTTTATAATCGGTTTCTGTTTTAGAAAGCGCTTCTTTAAAAAAGTTCATATTGTCGCCACCAGTTACTAGATAGTCAGAAGTAGCAACATAATAAGATTTGTTTTTATCTACAGGTTTACCGTTAATATTAAAAGTATTGACCGTGTTGTCTTTATTAAGTATAAGCTGTATACCAGCAACAGGGTGTGCTCTTTTAGATTGTATTAGGTAGTCGACCATTTTTAATAGGGCATCGCCTTTAAGTTCTACGACTACTACCGAATTTTCAAAAGGCATTACTTCGTATGCAGTTCTAGAAGTTACATTACCCACAGATATAATAGATCGAATACCACCATGGTTTAATAATACCAGATCAATAGTATGCCCTGTACGTTTATTGAATATTGAATTGGTTTCACTCAATACAATATCTGCCATTAAATTACCAGCTGTGGTATTGAATTTGCCATCGGTTTTGGTGATTACAAAAGGTGCATACGCCAAAGTACTGTCTAAAATACTTTCAACGCGATCATGATAAGGCTGAATAAATTTCTCAATACTGTCAACTGAAGTAAAACTAGTGTCGATAGGTATCTGCTTGCCAGTCAGTTCTTTTAGTTGCTCAGGGCTGTTTTTACAAGATGCTAAATTCAGTAATGTTATAAATATAACATAATGTTTTATATTTAAAATACCAAAGTGTTTTAACTTCGCCATAGAGTTGCAGGGATATTATTTACATTTGTCTAAATGTAAAAATACATGTTTTTAAAAGAAATTAAGGACAAGTTTAAACGGAAATCTGGCCGTAAGATATTAAAACAATTGGTGGCAACACCAGTTGCTGTAGCGCGTGAGGGTAAGGGAATACGTTCTGTAGGTTGTATTGTGGATTTAGATAAATTTGAGAAATCTGAAGTGTTTTTTCAGTTTCAGGAAGAGTTATCGTTGCATCCCAATGCGGTTAAAATTATTGGATATAAGCGTTTTTATGATAAAAACTCACCATATGCCACTCCTGTTTTTTCAGATAAGGACTTAGGGTGGAACGGTGAAATTGAAAACAGTTATGCCCTTGAGTTTTTAGGACGAGAATATGACCTTTTAGTGAATTATTATAATGAGGATAGCCTGTTGTTGAATTTAATGTCGGTGAAGGCAAAGGCTCGTTTAAAAGTAGGATTTACAGAAGTGGGACCTACTTACAATGATTTAATGTTAGATACGCCATTGAAGGACTTTCAAATATTTAAAAAAGAATTGAAAAAGTACTTGGGCATTTTTAAAGAGATTTAATTATGAAAGATTTAAGGGGAGCAGGAGTAGCGTTGATAACGCCTTTTAAAGAAGATGGATCAGTAGATGTAGAGGCTCTTAAAAAAGTTGTAGCCTTTAATATTGAAGGCAATATAGATTATTTGGTAGTATTAGGCACTACTGCCGAATCGGTAACCCTATCAAAAGCAGAAAAGCTACTAGTTATGCGTACCGTTGAAGAAGCCAATCAAGGTGCATTGCCTTTAGTTATTGGTATTGGCGGTAATAATACCATGGCTTTGGTAGAAGAGTTACAATCTGCGGATTTATCTGCATATGATGCCATTCTATCTGTTTCTCCATATTACAATAGACCTACGCAAGAAGGTATTTATCAGCACTTCGCAGCACTTTCGCAAGCATCACCGTTACCGATTATTTTATATAATGTACCTGGTCGTACCGGTAGTAATATGTTGCCAGAAACAGTAGTACGCCTAGCAAAGAAATTTGATAATATAGTAGCAGTTAAAGAAGCTTGCGGAGATATGACCCAAGTTCAGGAACTAATATCAAAAAGACCAGAAGGTTTCTTAGTACTTTCTGGAGATGATATTTCGGCATTACCAACAATAGTTGCCGGTGGTGACGGGGTAATTTCAGTTATTGGTCAAGGTTTACCAGAAGAATTTTCAAAAATGGTTCATGAAGGATTAGATGGTAATACTGAAGTAGCCTATAGCTACCATTATAAAATGCAAGATGGTATGAAGTTGATTTTCGAAGAAGGAAACCCAGCAGGTATCAAAGTTATTTTTGAATATTTAGGCTTGGCAAAACCCCTTGTGAGGTTACCATTAATAACGGCAAGTGATGCTTTAAAGCATAGAATTGTTTCATTTATGGAATCTATGATACGCATACCAGCATAAATATTCGTTAAATCTTCACTTAGTAGGACATTCTTGTGGTGTAAAGCCTGTATTTTTATTGGTTTAAAATGTTTTTTAAATCCATTGATAATCACTAATTTTGCAAAATGTTTTTTAAAATGAGGAGAGTTTTTCCATTACTATTGATTGCCATTGCTTTACAATCTTGTAGCGAGTACCAAAAAGTACTTAAGAACGATGATGTAAAAGCGAAATACGACATGGCCGAAACTTTCTACGAAGAAGGTGATTTTAGAAGGGCTAACAGATTACTTGAGCAAATTGCGCCCAAGTATGTAGGTAAGCCTCAAGGTGAGCGTGTTATGTTCTTTTTATCTAATAGCTACTTTCAGCGAGAAGATTACAATATGGCAGGCTATCAGTTTGAGCGTTTTGTGAAATCGTATCCAAAAAGTGATAAAGCCGTTGAAGCTACTTTTTTAGGAGCCAAAAGTTTCTATAAATTATCTCCAGAGTATTCTTTAGATCAGACCGATACAGATAAGGCGTTGTTGAAATTACAGAATTTCATAAACACATATTCAGAATCTGAGTTTTATGCCGAAGCCAATACTATGGCGCAAGAGCTTACAACAAAAAAGCAAGAAAAGGCGTTTGAAATATTAAAGCAGTATAACAAATTGGGTGAGTTCAATTATGATATGCTTAAATCTGCAGTAGCGGCGAGCGATAATTTTGTGTCAGATAATCCTGGTTCTCCTTTTAGAGAAGAAGCAATGTTTATTAAGGTTGAAGCATTAACGCACATGGCTGTGAATAGTTTTGAGCAATTAAAAGAAGAACGTTTAAAAAATGCCAAGTCTGCTCATGCGGCAATGAAAAAGCAGTTTCCAGAATCTAAATTCGATAAGGAAGCTACAGATTTAATTGAAAAAATTGATAAAGAATTACAACGCATGCAAGCGCAGGTCGTTGAATCAAAATAAATAATTTAATTATGAATATGAACGATTTAAAAAACTCTAAGGCATCGGTATCTACGGTAACTATTAACCGTAATGAGTTTGATGCTCCTACTGAAAATATCTATGAGGCTATTTCAATTGCTGCAAAGCGTGCTGTTCAGATTAATTCTGAAATTAAGAAAGAGCTTTTAGAGAAATTAGAAGAGTTTGCTACTTATAGCGATAGTTTAGAGGAGGTTTTTGAAAACAAAGAGCAAATTGAGGTTTCTAAGTTTTACGAAAAATTACCTAAGCCACACGCAATGGCGGTAGAAGAGTGGTTGATGGATAAAATCTACCATAGAAATACAGAAAAAGACGCTTAAGATATATGTTGAACGGCAAAAATATTCTTTTAGGAATCACAGGAGGAATTGCCGCTTACAAAACAACATTCTTAGTTCGTTTATTTATAAAAGCTGGCGCTAACGTTAAGGTCATACTTACCGATAGCGCCAGTTCTTTTGTTTCCCCACTTACTCTAGCTACTTTGGCTAAAAACCCGGTAGTGCTTGATTTTGTTAAGACAGAAGACAATACCGTCGACTGGAACAATCATGTAGAAATGGGGCTTTGGGCAAACTTAATGGTCATTGCACCGGCTACTGCGAATACTATGTCTAAAATGGCTAGCGGTAACTGCGACAATATTTTAATGGCTACTTATTTATCGGCAAAATGTCCAGTTTTTATTGCACCGGCAATGGATCTTGATATGTACAAGCACCCAAGTACCAAAAGTTCTTTAGATGCGCTTACTTCTTTTGGTAACATGATTATACCGGCAACAAGTGGCGAGCTTGCTAGTGGTTTACATGGCGAAGGTAGAATGGCAGAGCCAGAAGATATTGTAAGCTTTATTAAAAAGCAGTTATCTGATGGATTACCATTGTCAGGTAAAAAAGTGTTGATTACTGCAGGTCCAACCTACGAAGCAATAGACCCTGTTCGTTTTATAGGAAATCACTCCTCAGGATTAATGGGTTTTGAACTCGCTAAAACAGCGGCAAGTTTAGGTGCAGAAGTTTATTTAGTGACTGGTCCTACACATTTGTCTGTTACTAGCGACAATATTCATGTTGTTAATGTAGTTTCAGCAGACGACATGTATCATAGCGCACAAAGATATTATGAAACCTCAGATATCGTAATTTGTGCAGCAGCTGTAGCGGATTATAGACCTAAGTCTGTAGCAGAACAAAAGATTAAAAAATCCGAAGAAAACTTCACTATTGAATTGGTGAAGAATAAAGATATTTTAAAAACCTTCGGTGATCATAAAAAAAATCAATTCTTAGTCGGTTTCGCCTTAGAAACTGAAAACGAAATTGAAAACGCAAAAGGTAAACTGAAACGCAAAAATTTAGACGCCATCGTATTGAATTCTATGCGAGATAAAGGTGCTGGTTTTGGTGGCATTACCAATAAAGTTTCATTTATAGATACCAATTCTAACATTACTACGTTTGAACTAAAGACCAAGGCAGAAGTTGCCGTGGATATCTTCAATGAAATTATTAAAAGACGGTATGCGTAAGGCTGTATTTCTATTACTTTTTACCTTTATTATTTTAGTTGCAAATGCTCAAGAATTAACTTGTGCAGTTACGCTCAATTCTGATCAACTATCTCAAGGTGATCAACAGGTTTTTAAAACCCTAGAGCGTTCGTTGAATGATTTTATTAATAAGACAAAGTGGACAAATAGAGTGTACAAAGAGAACGAAAGGGTAAATGCTCAAATGTTCATCACCATCACTTCCTATGAATCCAATAATTTTAGTGGTAATATTCAAATACAATCTTCTAGACCAGTTTATAATACCTCATATTCATCTCCGGTTTTTAATTATAAAGACAATGCGTTCAATTTTCAATACATTGAATTTCAACCTTTAATTTTTAATGAAAATCAGTTCGAATCTAATTTGGTAAGTGTGATGGCATATTATGTTTATGTAATATTAGGGTTGGATGCAGATACTTTTTCCTTAGAAGGAGGAACGGAGTTTTATAGAAAGGCACAGAATATTGTAACTCAAGCTCAGGGTAGTAATTCTGCCGGATGGAGCCAATCTGCCGATTCAAACAGAAGTAGATTTGAATTGATAGATAATCTATTATCAAATACCTATAAAGAGTACCGTATTGCGATGTATAATTATCACAGAAAAGGGCTGGACATATTACCTGATAACAATAGTACGGGCAAGCAAGTAATTGCAGGTACTATGAATTTGTTTCAGACGATGATCAATAGAAGACCAAATGCATTTTTGATTTCAACTTTCTTTGATGCAAAATCAGAAGAGATAAAGAATATTTTTTCTGACGGACCAAAAGTAGATATAGTGAAGCTTAAAGAAACTCTCAATAAAATAGCACCATTATACGCAACTACCTGGAACGATATTAAATATTGAACCATTTTACAAAACGGAATTATAGATTACCTTTGTGAATCTAAAATTCTAACGCGTGCTATCAACCCTTTCCATTTCTAATTACGCATTAATTGATCATCTAGAAGTAGACTTCAATAAAGGTTTCACGGTTATTACCGGTGAAACAGGTGCAGGTAAATCTATTTTACTTGGCGGATTATCTTTAGTGCTAGGTAAACGTGCAGATTTAAGCTCTTTGCGAGTTAAGGATCAGAAATGTATTATAGAAGGTACTTTCAAAATAGACACGTACGGACTCCAGAATTTTTTTGAAGAAAACGACTTGGACTATGAAGATAGTACGGTTATTAGGCGAGAGATTTTACCTAGCGGTAAATCGAGAGCATTTGTAAACGATACTCCCGTTACTTTAGGTGTCTTATCAACCTTAGGAGAAAATCTTATTGATATTCATTCTCAGCATCAGACCATGCAACTTACCGAAAACGACTTTCAGTTGAAATTAGTCGATGCATTGGCAAACAACCAAAAACGGTTATCAGAGTATAGAAAAGGGTTAAAAACTTATCGAAAGGCTCAGAAAGAACTTGATAAACTTATTGAAGTTCAAAGTACAGCCAATAAAGAGCAAGATTATAATACGTTTTTATTAGAAGAACTTGAAAAGGCACCATTGAAAGTAGGTGTCATTGAAGACTTAGAGGAAGAATACGAACAACTGAATAATGTTGAGTTGATTATGGAACAGCTGTCAAAAGGAGATCAGTTGTTTAATGACGAGCAAATTGGTGTTTTGCCTTTGGTAATAGAAATGCGTCAATCACTTTCAAAATTGGTCGACTTTGGATCGAACTATAATGATTTATTCGAGCGCGTAAAATCTGTACTGATAGAATTAGATGATGTCAGCTCGGAATTGCAACGATTACAAGAAGGAGTAGAAGCGAACCCTGATCAGTTAGAACAGGTGAATAACAAACTGCAGTTGTTATATAATTTATTGAAAAAGCATAATGTTAGCGACGTAGCTGAATTGATTATTATTAAGAATGACCTTGCAGATAGAGTTTTTGAAACTGCCAATTTAGATGACAAAATAATATCAAAAACTAAAGAAATTCAAGAGTTAGAAGCAATTTTAGAGGGGCAAGCAGTTGTTTTGAGTAAAAAACGTAATTCCGTAATTCCGCAATTAAAGAAAAAACTAGAATCTGATCTTGGTTTGTTAGGTATGCCTAGTGCATCATTCGAAATAAAACTAAGTACCGCAGAAGCATTTACAGCTACGGGTAAAGATGAACTTTCATTTTTGTTTACGGCTAACAGAGGCGGTAGTTATGGAGAATTGAAAAAAGTAGCATCTGGTGGAGAATTGTCAAGAATAATGTTGGTAATTAAAGCGATACTGGCTAAGTATGAAAAACTACCAACTATCATGTTCGATGAAATAGACACAGGTGTATCTGGAGAGATTTCTAACCGCATGGCAGATATCATGAAAGATATGAGTACCGATTTGCAGGTATTCTCTATTACACACTTACCACAAGTAGCATCAAAAGGAAACCATCATTTCAAAGTTTTTAAAACGGAAGGTAAAGAACGTACCATGACGAATTTAAAGCAATTGACAGATGATGAAAGAGTAGTGGAATTAGCCCATATGCTAAGCGGAAAAGATTTGTCAGATTCTGCGTTGGCACATGCAAAAGAACTATTGAATGCATCATCGGGTGCTTAAAGCACTATATTTTTAGAATTTGTAATTGGTCTTACGACAACCAAGTCTTTAAACACTTAAAATAAGGCTGTTGTTTTTAGGGTTTTTAAGTACCACTTCAATTCTGAATTAACATATTTTAGATATCTTTGAATATTAAATCTAACTATAGAATCAACCAGCATGGGATATAACTTATTAAAAGGAAAAAGGGGAATTATTTTTGGAGCACTAGACGCGAATTCTATTGCATGGAAAACAGCACAAACAGTACACGCAGAAGGTGGTACTTTTGTATTGACAAACGCCCCAATTGCCATGAGAATGGGTCAAATAGATCAATTGGCTAAAGAAACAGGTTCAGAAGTTATACCAGCAGATGCTACCAGTGTTGAAGACTTAGATAATTTAGTAGCTAAGGCTGTTGAAATTTTAGGTGGAAAAATTGATTTCGTATTGCATTCTATCGGTATGTCGGTTAACGTACGTAAAGGTCGTGCTTACACAGATGAGAAATATGATTTCACAGCAAAAGGATGGGATGTATCAGCCCTTTCTTTTCATAAAGTATTACAGTCACTTTATAAGGCAGATGCTATGAATGAGTGGGGTAGTGTTGTAGCGTTGACCTATATGGCAGCACAAAGAACATTCCCAGATTATAATGATATGGCAGATAACAAAGCATATTTAGAGTCTGTTGCTCGTAGCTTTGGTTACTTTTTTGGTAAAGAGAAAAATGTACGTGTAAATACAATTTCTCAGTCACCAACTGCAACTACAGCAGGACAAGGAGTAAAAGGCTTTGATGGTTTTATTAGCTATGCAGAAAAGATGTCTCCGTTAGGGAATGCTTCAGCTCAAGATTGTGCTGATTATACCATAACATTATTCTCTGATCTTACGAGAAAAGTGACTATGCAAAACTTGTTTCATGACGGTGGTTTCTCTAATACAGGGGTTAGTCAAGAAGTTATAGAGAAGTTTTAATCGTAATTTTAATTTTCCAATTTTGTTGGAGCCTATTTATTAAAGGAGGGTAATCATGGACTTATCGTTTTCTTTTATCATTCCCGTATACAATAGACCCAACGAAATTAAAGAATTGTTGGACAGTCTACGTTTACAAACCTATGACAAAACTTTTGAGGTGGTTATCGTCGAAGACGGATCTACCATTTCATCTGAAGAAGTCATAGGTGAGTATGTAGACTCTTTGGCTATATCATATTATAAGAAACCTAATTCTGGTCCTGGTGATTCTCGTAATTACGGAATGTCTAGGGCAAAGGGAAATTACTTAATAGTCTTAGACTCTGATTGTATTTTACCACCACAGTACCTTGTGGAAGCAGAAAAGAGTTTACAAGAAGATTATGTGCATTGCTATGGCGGTCCAGATGCAGCACATGAATCTTTTTCTACCGTTCAAAAAGCAATTAATTACGCTATGACCTCTTTTCTGACCACAGGCGGAATTCGTGGAGGAAAAAAAGCGGTAGATAAATTTCAGCCCAGAAGCTTTAATATGGGCATTTCGAAAGAAGCTTTTGAAAATGTTGGCGGATACGGAAATATTCACCCGGGTGAAGATCCAGATTTAACGATACGTATTTGGAATAAAGGGTATAGAACAAAATTGATTTCAGAAGCATTTGTATATCATAAAAGAAGAATAGACTGGAATAAGTTTTACATTCAGGTAAATAAATTCGGTATGGTACGCCCAATTTTAAATAAGTGGCATCCAGAAACAAAAAAGGTTACGTATTGGTTTCCGACCGTTTTTTGCTTCGGGTTATTGGTTTCGATTATATTGGCGATAGCAGGGTTTATGGTGCCATTGTATTTTTACTTTTTATACTTTCTACTTTTATTTATAGATGCCCTTCGTAAAACTGGTAATTTAAAAGTAGCCTTTCTATCTTTAGTGGCAACTGCGATACAATTTTTTGGATATGGGTACGGATTTTTTAAATCAACCCTGTATATTAATACCACTGATAAGAAGCCAGAGGAAATTTTTCCGAAATTATTTTTTAGAGCGAACTGATGGAACGTTTAATAGAGTGGGTAAAAACAGGGCTAAAGAAAAGAAAGGTAAAAGTCTTTCTTGTGTTCTTATTATGTGCATCACTCGCTTGGCTAATTAATAAATTATCGCTAACCTATACTAATAACACTACTTTTCAAGTAGAATATATTAATATTCCTGAAGAATTCTTATTGGCGAATACTCCTAAAGATGAAATTCAAGTACGGTTACAAGCTGCTGGATTCCAGTTTTTAGGATATGAACTGAAACCCAAGCATATTCAACTAGATGTTAGTAAGGTGATGCATAAAGATGGTAGTTACTATCTAACGTCTGACCAAATTAGAATTCAATTAGAATCTCAACTTAACAATTATAGTACACTGACCGATTTTGAAAGCGATGCAATATATTTCGATTTTACTTCTTTAGAGACTAAGAAAGTGCCGGTGAAGGCATTAATAGAAATGACTTTCGCTACTAATCATATTCTTGAAGGTAATATTATGATTGAGCCAGATTCTATTCAAATATCTGGGCCTAAAAGCCAAATAGATACTATAAATCAAATAAGAACTGAATTGTTTAAATCAGAAAATGTAAATAGCTCATTTTTAAATGAAATTATTTTACAATTACCAAAGCAATTAAAAGGAACTACATTTTCTAAACAAAAAGTAAAGGTCTCTGGTAAGGTGGTCAAATTTTCTGAACAGGTTATAAAAGTTCCTGTTCATGTCATTAATCTACCTGAAAATATAAAGGTTCGTACTTTTCCAGAAATTGTTGAAGTTCGTTGTCAAGGTACTTTAGAGCATTTGAAACAATTGGAGGTAGAAGATTTTTCAGTAGAAACAGATTATGCTAAGGTGTCGAAAGAAACAGAAAATAGATTGTCTGTGAAATTGGTGAAATACCCAAGAACGCTAAATAATGCTGTAATGAGTACAAATGAAGTCGAATTTATACTTCGAAGAGAATGATAATAATTGGTCTTACAGGAGGAATAGGAAGTGGCAAATCTACTGTTGCTACTATGTTCAAAGAACTAAGTGTTCCGGTTTACGACTCAGACCAACGTGCAAAGTATTTAATGAATACTTCTGTCATTATCAATAAACAATTGGTGCAGCTGTTGGGGGATGAAGCTTATGAGAAAGGTAAGTTGAACAGACCGTATATAGCAGCGAAAGTTTTCAATGATTCCGAACTATTGGCGAAACTTAATAATATAGTACATCCGGTAGTAAGGCAGGATTTCATAGATTGGACAAATGAACAAGACTCATGTTATGTAATTCAAGAAACAGCATTGTTATTTGAGAACAAATCGCAAGAATTATACGATGACGTAATTTTGGTAACAGCGCCAAAAGAAATACGCATTGAGCGAGTATTAAGTAGAGATAATAGTACAAGAGAGCAAGTTGAAGCTCGTATGAATAATCAACTTGAAGATAAAATCAAATTAGAATTAGCCAATTTTATTATCGAAAATATCGACTTAGAAAGAACTAGAGAAAAAGTTCTTCAAGTTCACGCATCTATACTTACTGACTGTTAGTAATTTAGCAATTTTAACATTTTTGTTAAGGTTAGGTTAAACGTACTATCCTCTAACTGTTAAATCTTTAATTTTAACACCCAATGAACAAAAAGTTATTTGTGCTCTTAGTGGTTTTAATGAGCCTTTCACTTATTGGTCTGATTTTCGTTCAAAGTTTCTGGATTAGTAAATCCATAGATAGTGGAGAAGAACAATTCTCTAGCAGTGTTTCTGAAGCATTGAACAGTGTCACCAATAAAATTACCGAAAGAGAATCTAAAAACTACTTCGACAGGTATTTACATGCAAAGGATAGTGCAGGAGGAGAGCTTAAAGGTACTCAGCTTACTAATTTTTTCTTTATTGATAGAGATGTCAATTCTAATGAAATATTGTTGTATGAACACGGTATTTTAGAAGAAGATTACGGAATCTCGTCTACGTTCTTTGATAGTAGTGATGGTGCAGATACTACCATCATTAAAAGTTATACCAGTAAACGTACAACTTCAATTTTTAGAGAAGATCCTGACTTGGAGGGTAAAACACCACGTTTAAATCCTATCCAAAGATTTGAAAAAATCGGAGGACTTAATAAAATGGAGAAGGCTGCCATGGAAGATGTTTTTATGGTTTATGCCAAGCGTGTTCCTATTCATAAGCGTGTTTCTAAACAAGAAATTGAGTTGCTTTTACAACGAGAGTTAGAGAATAGAGGAGTTGATATAGCATTTGAATATGGAGTGTATAGCAATGGTTTACCGACCAAAGTGAGATCATCTAAATTTAAATATGCAGAATCGAATATTTATAGATCACCCATGTTCGTAGATTATGAAGGAGTTTCAAATTTCGATTTGTTAATTTCCTTTCCTAAGAAAAAGCGATTCTTGGTACAATCTATTTTAGGTCTCGCAATGCTTTCATTATTGTTTACCATAATAATAGTTGTGGCTTATGCAGGAGCAATTTATCAGTTAATTCGTCAAAAACAGATATCTGAGATAAAAACAGATTTCATAAATAATATGACGCATGAGTTCAAAACTCCGATTGCGACCATAAATCTTGCTGTTGAGGCGATTAGAAATCCGAAGATAATTAATGATCAAGAAAAGGTCTTAAGATATCTACAGATGATTCGCGATGAGAATAAAAGAATGCATGCTCAAGTAGAAAATGTATTGCGAATATCTAAGTTGGAAAAAAATCAACTTGATATTAGTAAGGATAGGGTAAATGTTCACGACATAATAGAAGATGCTATCACTCATGTACAATTAATAGTTGATGATAGGGGGGGATATATTCATACACATTTAGATGCTGAGCGTTGTGAAGTTTTAGCAAATGAAATGCATTTTACCAATGTAATCGTCAATATGTTGGATAATGCGATTAAGTATTCTGAAGAGGCACCTAAAATAGATGTGTTTACAGAGAGAGCTAAAAATTATATTATTATTAAAGTACAAGATCAAGGTGCTGGTATGAGTAAAGGTGTGGTTAAGAAAGTGTTTGAAAAATTCTATCGAGAGCATACAGGAGATATACATAACGTAAAAGGACATGGATTAGGATTGTCTTACGTTAAAAAAATAGTAGAAGACCACCAAGGCGAAGTTTATGCCGAAAGTGAAAAAGGAAAAGGAAGTACATTTTACATAAAACTGCCGTTAATATAAAAATATATGGAAACAATAAACAAGAAAATACTTTTAGTAGAGGATGACCCGAATTTTGGGATTGTATTGAAGGATTATTTGTCAATGAATGACTTCGATGTCGTTTTGGCGAAGAATGGAATGGAAGGTTTTGAGAAGTTCAAAAAAGATAATTATGATATCTGTATTTTAGATGTTATGATGCCTTATAAGGACGGTTTCACATTGGCGAAAGAAATTCGTGAGAAGAATGAGAATGTTCCAATTGTTTTTTTGACGGCAAAAACAATGAAGGAAGATGTTCTTAAAGGATATAAAGCTGGTGCAGATGATTATTTGAACAAGCCTTTTGATTCTGAAGTATTACTAATGAAATTAAAAGCAATTCTTCAAAGAAAAGCTTCTAATGGATTAGCTGATAGCAAGAAATTTGAATTTACAATAGGTGGTTTCCAATTAAATTCTAAATTGAGATTCTTGAAATATAAAGATACCGAGGCAATTAAACTTTCTCCTAAAGAGAATGAATTGTTACGTCTATTGGCTTTACATGAAAATGATTTAATGCCAAGAGAATTAGCTTTGACTAAAATATGGAGAGACGATAACTACTTTACGTCTCGTAGTATGGATGTTTACATTGCTAAATTACGTAAGTATCTTAAAGTTGATGATACGGTAGAAATATTGAATATTCACGGTGAAGGTTTCCGTTTGGTGGTAAAGACCGAAGGAGAATAATTTTCAACAAGAACAAGTATAAAAAAAGCATCATATTAGGATGCTTTTTTGTTTTTATAACTTTTCGATAATATGATTTACAATGTCTTCGGGCGTTTGATCTATTGAAACTGTAAGGGCATCTAAGGGAGTTTCAAGGTCATCGAATTGAGATTGCAATAATCCCGCAGGCATATAATGGTTCTTTCGTTCGTTCAATCGAGTGTTTATAAGCTCAAAACTACCTTCTAAATAAACAAATTGATGATTGTTCGCTAGGTTTTTGCCTAGTATGGTTCTATACTTTTGTTTTAGGGAAGAGCATACAATAACCGCTCCAGTAGATAAATTCTCGATACCAACTTCGTTGAGTTTCTCTAACCAGCCCTGGCGATCATCATCGTTTAATGGGTGGCCTTCTTTCATTTTCTTAACGTTCGCTTCTGGATGAAAACTATCGCCGTCAAAAAAAGGGAATTGTAATTTGTCAGCGAGTAGCTTACCAATAGTAGATTTTCCACTACCTGAAACACCCATTAAGAATAAGATTTGTTTTTTAACCATTTTTTTAATTTACAATATCATTATCAATTTCTGATAATAGTGTTTTAGGGTCGTAATCGTATTCAACCCACTGAGTATCTTTATTTCTTAAAAACCATGTCAATTGTCTTTTTGCAAATCTTCTGGTATTTTTCTTAATTTCAGATATAGCGAAATCTAAAGTCCATTCACCATCAAAATAGTTAAAAAGCTCTTTGTACCCAACCGTTTGCAAGGCGTTTTGCTCTTTGTACGATAACAAGCCTTTTGCCTCTTCTAAGAGTCCGGCTTCGATCATTAAGTCTACACGTTTATTAATGCGTTCATATATTAACGGGCGTTCAGCTTTCAATCCAACAGATAAAACTTTAAATTCTCTATCTGCTTTGGGTTTGTTTAAAAACGAAGAATAGGGGCTGCCACTACCAATAGCAACTTCTAATGCCCTAATAACCCTTTGAGGATTATAGATGTCTACCTTTTCAAAATATATAGGATCTAGTTGCTTTAGTTTCTTTTGTAGTGGTCTTATACCATCTTCAGCTAGTTCTAAATTTAACTTTTCACGGATAGATGGGTCTACTGTAGGGAAAGTGTTTAAGCCATCGGTAACTGCATTTACATAAAGTCCGCTACCACCAACCATAATTACTACATCATGTACTTTAAAAAGGTCGGATAGTTTTTGAATAGCTTCCCGTTCAAAATCACCAACGGTGTATTCTTCTGTAATGCTTTTGTGTTGTATAAAATGATGATTAGCTTGTTCTAGTTCTTCTAAACTAGGTACAGCAGTACCAATATTCATTTCTTTGAAAAACTGTCTAGAATCAGCTGATATAATTTCTGTTTTATAATGCTGGGCTAAAAGTATTGCCAATTTGGTCTTACCAATGGCTGTAGGGCCTACTACTGATATAAGTATTTTATTCATTTAATATTGATCCGCAATTATAACAATGGGTGGCATCATCTCTATGACCTTCTTTGCTACATGTTGGACAGGATTGTGTGTTTATATGAACATAGCTGCCAGAATCCTTCAAGTTAGAAGTGTCTTCTCTGCTTTGTTTTGAAAATTCAGCCGTAACCATCCCTGTCGGTACGGCGATTATGCCGTAACCTAAGAGCATAATAATGGTGGCAATTGCTTGTCCTTGTGGGGTAATTGGTGCAATATCGCCATAACCTACGGTGGTAAGTGTAACGATGGTCCAGTAGATACTTGTGGGTATGCTCGTGAAACCAGCTTCATCACCTTCTATTAAGTACATGAGTGTTCCCATCATCACCGATGCAATAAGCACTGCAAATAGAAAAACGGTAATTTTTGCTCTACTAGCTTTTAAAGCTCTTTTTAATTGCGAGGCTTCCCCAAGAAAACGAGCAAGTTTTAAAATACGAAATACACGTAATAATCTAAATGCACGAACGGCTAAAAGGACTTGAGATCCTGCAAAAATATAAGATATATATAACGGGATAGTAGATAAGAAATCTATGATTCCGTAAAAGCTAAATATGTAATGACTTGGCTTTTTGATAGAGATAATACGAGCAATATATTCAATTGTAAAAAAGATGGTTACTATCCATTCCAATACAAAAAGAATTTCATGATATTCGGCATCAATAGCTTTAACACTTTCGAGCATGATAAGAATAACACTGAAAATGATAATAACGAAAAGAATAATATCGAACAGTTTACCCATAGGGGTATCTGCTTCATAAATTATTTCATGAATTTTACGTTTCCAGGGTGATAGTTTTTCGTCTTCCTTCAAACTAATCGTTTATTTCTACTATTTTAAGTACTCTCTTCTTTCTTAAATAAGATTCAATAAGATAATTAGCATCGCGAGTACCGTTCATAGGGGTGATTATGCTTTCTAAGATATGAATATTATTTATTTGATAGTTGAGATCATAGAATCCAAATCCGACTAAAGAACCATTTCTGATTAAAATAGCACTTTGTTCCCCAATTTCTCGACCTTTATCTACCACTACAACATTCTTACCGTTAATGTTGTTTTTAGTAGTTGCAGCAATAACACGTTTATTGTATTCCGCTACATCTTCCTTGTTTATACATGCACCTTTACAATTGCCTTCGTCATAACCAGAGCAATTATTACGAGCTTCGCTAATGCCGTTTAATTTCTCACATAGGTCAAACTCTTTTGTAATTTTATATAAATAATTCTTAGCACTAAATATTCCGTTAAAAAGTCCTAGTGGCTCTTTACATTCTCTATAAGGTTTAATTTCTAACGAGAAATAGTCATTTTCATTAACGCTTTTGCAAATAGCGTGACTATACATTCTTTTTTTAGGTATGGTACTGTATTTAGGTCTAAGCTTTAATAGTTCTTCGTATTCCTTTAAAATGGCAACTAGTTCATTACCTGTAAGTTCAAAAGTAACTTTTTTAGTGTCTTTGGTTAGCTTTCTAGATTTGTCGTTGGTTTTGGTGAAGATTTGATTGACCCTCTTTTTGATATCACTTGATTTACTAAGATGAATAATATCACCATCTTTATTATGCATATAAAAGACGCCCGTTTTATTGGGTAGGTCTCTTACGATATCTAATTGTTTTTCAGAGAGCTCACCTTGGGTTTCTTTTCTAATAGTGTCTTTAATGATAATTTTTTCAGAGTCCTTGGCAAGTAATAGTTTAAAGAGTTTTATTGTTGCCAAGGCATCACCATTAGCTCTATGGCGATCACTTACAGGTATGCCCAATGATCTAACCAACTTGCCTAAACTATAAGATTCGGCATCGGGTAATAATAATTTAGATAAATCTACGGTACAAAGGGTTCTACGTTCAAAATTATACCCTAAACGTCTAAATTCTGTTCGTAAAATTCTATAATCGAACTGAGCATTGTGCGCTACAATAACCGTATCTTCTGTAATTTCGATAATGCGCTTAGCTACCTCGTAAAATTTAGGGGCGGTTCTGAGCATTTTACTATTGATGCCGGTTAGTTTTACAACAAATGGTTGTATTTCCCTTTCAGGATTTACCAAGCTTATAAATTTGTCAACTACTTTTTGACCATCAAATTTGTGAATAGCAATTTCAGTGATTCCCTCTTCATTAAATTTTCCTCCAGTAGTTTCAATATCTAAAATTGCGTACATGTATTATAATATAATTTATGGGGTAGTAATGTTTTAGATATTAATTTCTAGATCCAAAGATACTACTTCCTATACGTACCATGGTGCTACCTTCTTCAATTGCGATATTGTAATCACCGCTCATACCCATAGATAGGGTAGTGAAATCTACATAATTACTTTTAAGTTTTGTAAAAAGTGATTTAAGGCTAGTAAATTCTCTACGTACTTGATCCATGTTATCGGTAAAGGTTGCCATACCCATTAATCCCGCGATTTTCACATTCTTGAAAGCTTTGAATTCTTCGTTAGCCACTAAATCAAGTAGTTCTTCTTCGTTAAACCCGAACTTGGTATCTTCTTCTGCTATATGTACTTGTAATAGACATGAAATAACCCTATTATGTTTTTCTGCTTGTTTGTTTATTTCTGCCAATAATCTAGGGCTATCAACACCGTGTACCAAAGAAACGTATTCAGCCATGTATTTGACTTTGTTACGCTGAAGGTGCCCGATCATATGCCATTCAATATCTTTTGGCATATTCTCCCACTTTTCGGTCATTTCTTGAACTCTATTTTCTCCAAAAATTCGTTGTCCCTCATCATACGCTTCTTGAATGTATGATATGGGTTTCGTTTTTGATACTGCAACCAAAGTTACCGTGTCAGGAATGTTCTTTTTAATGGCTAATAGATTTTCTTTTATAGACATATAACTATGAATTCTTAGATGCTTTTAGTTTGTAAATTGGCTTGATACTACCTCAGCTTTTCTGCTTTCAGCGTAATCATAAAATCCTTCTCCAGATTTAACTCCTTTTTTACCTGCCATTACCATATTTACTAATAGAGGTGATGGTGCGTATTTAGGGTTTTTGAATCCATCATGCATTACATTTAAGATAGAAAGACAAACATCTAAGCCTATAAAATCTGCTAATTGTAATGGACCCATAGGGTGTGCCATACCTAATTTCATGACCGTATCAATTTCTTCAACACCAGCAACACCATGATGTAAAGTTTCAATTGCCTCATTAATCATGGGCATTAAAATTCTATTGGCTACGAAACCAGGGTAATCATTTACCTCGGTCGGAGTCTTTCCTAATTTTTTAGAAAGCTCCATAATTGCAATTGTAGTCCCGTTAGAAGTGCTATAGCCTCTAATAATCTCTACTAATTTCATGATCGGAACAGGATTCATGAAATGCATTCCAATAACTTTTTCCGGTCTACTAGTGGCTGCGGCTATCTGAGTTATGGAAATAGAAGAAGTGTTTGATGCTAAAATGGTATTTGTATCACAGACATCATCTAGTTCTTTGAAAATTTTCAACTTGATGGTGACATTTTCTGTGGCAGCTTCAATGGCAAGATCAACCTTGGATACACCTGCTTTCAATTCTGTAAAAGATTTGATATTTGCTAGTGTATTTTCTTTGTCAGATATAGTTATTTTTTCTTTGGCTACCATTCGGTCCAAATTCTTGGCAATGGTAGCAAGACCTTTATCTAAAGCTTCTTTAGAAACATCAATTAAGTGAACCTGAAATCCGTTTTGAGCAAATACGTGGGCTATACCATTACCCATTGTACCTGCACCTATAACTGCTATTATATTCATATACTCTTTGGATTAAATGCTGCAATTATTTGTAAAGCAACTTTTAGTGCTTGTGTACCTTGTTTTAAACTTACTACAGGGGTAGTATTGTTGTTTATTGCCTCTGCAAAAGATTCAAGCTCATCTAAAATGGCATTGTTGGTCTCAATAGATGGATTCTCAAAATAAATCTGCTTTTTAATACCTTCTGCATTCTGTAAAATCATGTCGAAATCTCCAGGTTCTTCTGGTGCATCTTTCATTTTCACGACTTCAACTTTCTTTTCTAGAAAATCTACCGATATATAGGCATCCTTTTGAAAGAAGCGCGATTTTCTCATGTTTTTCAAAGAAATTCTACTAGCTGTTAAATTAGCAACACAGCCATTAGCAAACTCTAATCTAGCATTTGCAATATCTGGTGATTGACTAATAACTGAAACTCCGCTAGCATTAACCTGTATGACTTGAGAATTTACAACACTTAAAATAGCGTCGATATCATGAATCATTAAATCTAAAACTACAGGGACATCTGTACCTCTAGGGTTAAATTCAGCCAATCTATGAGCTTCAATGAACATTGGTTCTTTGATAGCGTGTTTTACAGAAGTAAAAGCAGGGTTGAAACGTTCTACATGTCCGACTTGTCCTTTTATGCCATATTTTTTTTCTAAGGCAAGAAGTGAATTAGCTTCTTCTATAGTATGGGTGATTGGTTTTTCAATAAAAATATGCTTACTTTTTTCAATAGACTTTTTAGCACAATCGTAATGTGAAAGTGTTGGAGTTACGATATCAACAACATCAACGGCATCAATTAAATCATCGAGGTTTTTGAAATAGGTATATCCGAACTCTGAACTTACTTTTTCTCCGTTTGAACTATCGGCATCGTGAAACCCTATCAGTTCATACTTTTTAGATTCGTTTAGAAGTCTAAGGTGGATTTTACCTAGATGCCCAGCTCCTAAAACACCAACTTTTAGCATTTATTTCGTTTTTACCAAAAATACGCATAGTTAGGTACTTTTATCCTATGCGATATTTCAATTTTATAAAAAATAGAGATTAGTTTTCATTGCTTCTTCTGTCGTTTGAAGAACTTTGTTAACTTTGAAGGACAAACCGACTACCATTGAAAGATACCTTAAAACACAGGGGAATGCGCAACCATTTAGCGCAAGTATTGATAGACAAAGGAATAGCTGATAAAAAAGTGCTAGATGCCGTTAGAGAGATACCTAGACATTTGTTTATTGATAGTAGTTTTGAGGGGCATGCCTATCAAAATAAAGCGTTTCCTATTGCTGCAAACCAAACAATTTCGCATCCATTTACCGTTGCTTTTCAAACTGAATTACTAGAAATCGAACCTGGACAAAAAGTTTTGGAAATTGGTACGGGTAGTGGGTATCAAACTGCCGTTCTTTTAAAACTAAAGGTTAAAGTGTATACTGTTGAAAGACAGTTAGAATTATTTAAGAAAACCAATCTCTTTTTTAAGAAGATGGGGTATAGACCTAAGCAAGTAATTTTTGGCGATGGTTATAAAGGCTTGCCTAAAGAAGCACCTTTTGATCGTATAATCGTAACTGCCGGGGCGCCAGTAGTACCAAAAGCATTATTAGCTCAATTAAAAGTAGGAGGTAGGTTGGTAATACCTATTGGTTTTGAAGAACAGATAATGACATTATTTGTTAGAACCACAGAAAAAGAATTCTCTAAAACCGAATACGGTTCTTTTAGATTTGTGCCTTTACTAGAAAATAAAAATTAATTATTAAAATTCTTTTTAATACGATCAAGATCTCTCTTGTTGTCACGGTCCTTAATAGACTCTCTTTTGTCGTAAAGCTTTTTACCCTTTGCCAATGCAATCTGCATTTTTGCAAAACCTCTTTCGTTGACAAATACACGAAGTGGTACAATGGTTAAGCCAGATGTATTTACTTCTTTGCTGAGCTTTTTAAGCTCTCTTCTTTGTAGAAGTAATTTACGCTCTGCCTTAGGTTTATGGTTAAAATGAGATGCATGAGAATACTCGTCTATTTGCATGTTAATTACAAATAGCTCATCTCTATCGTTAAACTCACAAAAACTTTCTGAGATAGAAGCTCTACCTTCTCGTATAGCCTTAATCTCGGTACCCGCTAGAACGATACCTGCGGTATATTTATCTAAAAGCTCATATTCAAAACGAGCTCTTTTATTCTTAATGTTTATTGTATTCTGCATCTTAGGCAAAAGTAAGAACAATTAAAAGAATGTCTTAGCCTTTTTAAACTAATTGCTGGTGTTATGAAAAGACGGAAATATTAATCAGGACAGTTACAATTGAAAATAAGTTTTTCTACAGAAGACGTACCATTAATTATTTTAACAATAAATAGAGTTCCATTCTCACTATCGTCGATATCAAAATATTTTTGCTCATCAATTAATTTATTAACAAACTCAGGTGTAGTGTTGCTGTGACCAACAACTAAAACGTTGTTATTTAAATTGTCTGTTTTAAATTGAGCAATATCGATCGTGCTAGGGTCGTAATATTGAACATCGATATTTTGCTTCACAGAGGTTGGTGCAGCAGTCATTGCGGTTCTGTTGTAGTCAGTAGAATAAATAGCGTTTAATTCTGTATCCGCAAGAATTTCTGCCCAATGCATAGCTCTGCCTAGTCCTTTTTGGTTTAACTCCGGGTCAGCATCATCAGGATTATTTCTGTCCTTTTCTGCATGTCTTATAAGGTAAAATGTGGAAATTGAAGTTTCTTCTTGGGATTTGTCAATTACTGGTTCATCTTTGCAAGAAAGATTGATTGCTAGCAAAATGAAAAGAACAATTTTGAATGCTTTCATGAAATTATGTTTGGTGTATTAAATTAATAACTAAAATTACTTCAAAATAGTACTATAAATAGTCTATTTTTTGTTTTTTTGCATATGAAAAATTTTTGTGGGGCGCTTCTTATTGGATTTGTAGTTCTAGGTCTTAAGGCTCAAGAAGTCGTTTTGCCTACTGATTTTAGGCAACAAAACCTCACGGAATATAACGGGAGCTTGATAAATCCTGCTTATAGTTTAGATCGCAATAATCCTTCTTCAGTAGCTTTGTGGGCTAGATGGCAATGGCAATCTTATGATGGTGACCCAACCTCGTTATTTTTAAATTACACAACAAGACTTAATGATGTTTCTGCTGCTGGTGTTGGTTTTTTTCAGCACAATACAGGAATTTTCTTGAATACCGGCGCAGCTCTAAACTATGCTCATACCATAGAATTGAGTGAAGGTGTTGTTTTAGGTGTTGGTTTAAACGTATTCGCTTTTCAACAGAAGTTAGCAGATGATCGCTTTTTTATACCTAACCCGTTACAGACTACTGCGGAGAATGATTTTATTCTGCAAATGGCACCAGGAGTTAATTTAAGTATTGATAGATTTAATATTGGTTTAGTATCTGAGAACTTATTCGATTATAATTTCACTTCTAATGAGCGTAACTCTAGTCCTGATGATAGATTGTTTCAGGCTTTGGTGAGTTATGATATTCCGATTAGTGTTTTAAGTACAGATGATAGTTCGCTTTTAAGACCCATGTTGTATTATAAGACGATTCCAGGTTTGGATAATCAAGTCGGGCTGACTACATTGTTAACGACCAATAAATATTGGGCACAAGCAGGGTATAATAGTTTTTACGGATTCTCTGGAGGTGTTGGAGGTCGTTTCTTTAAGCGATTCTCTTTTGGTGCGTTAATTGAAGTGGGTACTAGTTCAGATTTAAAGGGACAAGATCCTTCTTTCGAATTGGTAACATCATATAAGTTAGGTACGCTTCAAACACCTGAAGAAAAACTCGAAGAACAATTGATTGCCCAAGAGGAAAAACAAAAAGAAGATGCCCTTGTTAAACAAGAGGAGAAAGAAGTATTGTCTAATGAACTGACTAAGGCAGAAAAGTTAGCGCTTAAAAGGGAGTCTAAAAAGCAAGAGCGTTTAGCACTTATTGAAAGCAATAGATTAAAAGATTCAATTCAGGCCGCTTCAAGAAAATCTGATTTGGTTGTAAAGGAATCGAAAAGAGATATCAGAAGAAAAAGAGATTCTGTAGAAAATGCAAGGGCAGCACAAGCATTAGCTTCTGCAAAAGCATTGAGGCAGCAGAGACAACAAGATTCAATTGCTACGGTAATGAAGAGAGAATCTGAGGCAATTGCATTGGCTCAAAAGCATCGTCAAGATTCTATAGCTCAAAGTGAAGCTTTAGCAATGCGAAATGAAGTTGTAAAGGTTAAAGCTGGTGAGAAGTATGAAGAAGTAACCAAAGAAGGTTCTTTAGAGCCTGGTTATTACTTAATTGCCAATGTATTTGGTACTAAGAAGTATTTAGACGCTTTCTTGGTAGATATGCAGAAAAAAGGAATCAATGCAAAATCATTCTTTAGGCAAAAGAATAAGTATAATTATGTTTATCTAGCAAAATACAACTTCATCAAAGAAGCTAGAGAAGCTAGAGACTCCAAATTAGGAGGGAAGTACACTGATAAAATCTGGATATTCAGGGTTACGGGGGAGTAGTAAATCTAACTAATCTAGTTTGTACCGTTTAGAAAACTTAAAGAGTGATACAAAGGTTTATTTAAGTTCTCTCTTAATTAATACATCTAAATAAGTTACTGTATTCAGTAGGTATTTACGGTCTTTTGTAATCGTAGCCATTGCAATGGCACCTTGAATAATCGTAAATAATTGTTTTGAGAATTGTAATGGAGAAACCGGTAGTTTAAGCTCTCCTTTATTTATTCCGTTTTCAAAGACTAAGGCTATTTTTCCTTCAATATCCTTTATGGTTTCCTTTGCGGCGGCAGCAAGTAGTTTGTTATTGTGTTGTGCATCTATACCAACGTTTAAAATAGGGCAACCACCCATTTTCATGGTGAATATGTCGTACTTTTTATAGAACTCAATAAGATTCTCAATTTTGGCCATAGCCTTACCTTCAATTGATAAATGTTCATCGATAGCAGTTAACAGTAAGCTTCTGTTGTATTCAAATGCCGCTAACGCTAATGCTTCTTTATTTTCGAAATTACCGTATAGCGCACCTTTGGTTAAATTAGTTGCATCGGTTAAATCGCTCATAGTTGTGCCTACATACCCGTGTTTATTAAAAACGGGTGCGACAGTCTCAATAATAAATGCGGTAGTTCTTTCGGCTTTGGTTGACATAATAGACTGTTTTATGTAAAGATAAATAATCTATACTGTATGGTATATACTGTTAATAAAAAAAAGCGCTCATATATTTCATATGAACGCTTTTCTAACAAATTTTAAAAATTATACTGTAATTTCCTCTTGATTTCTAAAAACTAAACTATTGTCAAAGGCGTCAAGTAAAACAACGCTGTCAGCTTTAATTTCACCACTTAGTAACGCTTTAGACATATTATTTAGAACTTCTTTCTGAATAGTTCTTTTAACCGGTCTTGCACCAAATTGAGGGTCGTAACCTTTCTCTGCCAAATAATCTATAGCTTCTTCTGTAGCATCTAAAGTAATTTGTTGTTTGTCTAACATTTTCTTTAAACTTTCCAATTGTAGTCTTACAATTTCTTTGATGTTGTCTTTAATCAAAGGTGTAAACATTACAATATCATCAATTCTATTTATAAACTCAGGTCGAACAGTTTTCTTTAAAAGACCCAGAACTTCAACTCTAGCGGTCTCAGCTGCACTAACAACATCTACTGCATTTTCAAATGTTTCTTGAATAATGTCACTACCCATGTTACTTGTCATGATAATAATTGTATTCTTAAAATCAGCAACACGACCTTTGTTATCAGTCAATCTACCTTCGTCTAATACTTGTAATAAGATATTGAAAGTATCTGGATGCGCTTTTTCGATCTCATCTAAAAGCACAACAGAATAAGGTCTTCTACGAACCGCTTCAGTCAATTGTCCGCCTTCATCATAACCTACATATCCTGGAGGTGCACCTACAAGTCTACTAACCGAATGTCTTTCTTGATATTCGCTCATGTCTATTCTTGTCATGGCATTCTCATCATCGAATAAGTACGACGCCAAGGTTTTAGCAAGCTCAGTTTTACCGACACCGGTAGTTCCTAAGAAAAGAAACGAACCAATAGGTTTTTTAGAATCTTGGAGTCCGGCTCTACTTCTACGTATAGCATCAGAAACTGCTTCAATAGCTTCTTCTTGACCTACCACGCGTTTGTGTAAAACTTCTTCAAGTTTCAATAGCTTTTCGCGTTCACTTTGCAACATTTTAGTAACAGGTATGCCTGTCCATTTTGCAACTACTTCTGCGATATCATCACTAGTAACTTCCTCTTTTATTAAAGTACCTGCATGTTGTTGCTCTGCTAAGTCATCTTGTAGCTTAGTTAAACTCTCTTGCGCTTCTTTAATTTTGCCGTATCTAATTTCTGCTACTTTGCCATAGTCGCCATTTCGTTCAGCGCGTTCAGCTTCAGCTTTAAAATTTTCAATGTCGAGTTTTGTCTGTTGAATATTATCAACTACAGATTTTTCACTTTCCCATTGTGCAAAAATTTCATTTCGCTCTTCTTTTATGTTGGCTAAATCTAGATTTAATACCTTAAGTTTTTGCTTGTCATCTTCACGTTTAATCGCTTCGATTTCAATTTCGATCTGCATTATTTTACGATCAAGCACATCAAGCTCTTCTGGTTTAGAATTAATTTCCATTCTAAGTTTAGATGCAGCCTCGTCCATAAGGTCAATAGCTTTGTCTGGCAAGAATCTATTGGTTATATACCGTTGTGATAATTCAACAGCAGCAATAACCGCCTCATCTTTAATACGTACTTTATGATGAGCTTCATACTTTTCTTTTATACCTCTAAGGATGGAAATAGCACTTTCAGTATCTGGCTGGTCTACAACCACCTTTTGAAATCTTCTTTCAAGAGCTTTGTCTTTTTCGAAATACTTTTGATATTCATCTAAAGTAGTTGCGCCAATAGATCTTAACTCGCCTCTTGCAAGTGCTGGTTTTAAAATATTAGCGGCATCCATAGCGCCTTGTCCGCCGCCTGCACCAACAAGCGTGTGTATCTCGTCAATGAATAAGATGATATTACCATCGGCACTAACAACTTCTTTTATAACAGCTTTTAGTCGTTCTTCAAATTCACCTTTGTACTTGGCACCAGCAATTAAAGCTCCCATATCTAAAGAGTAAATTACTTTATCCTTTAGGTTTTCAGGAATATCGCCCTGAATAATTCTATGTGCTAAACCCTCAACTATAGCGGTTTTACCCACACCAGGTTCACCTACTAGAATAGGATTGTTTTTAGTACGTCTAGATAAAATTTGTAAAATTCTACGTATTTCTTCGTCACGCCCAATTACGGGATCTAGTTTGCCTCTATCTGCTAATTCATTAAGGTTTTTAGCGTATTTATTAAGTGAGTTATAGTTGTCTTCAGCACTTTGCGAAGTAACCTTGTCGCCATTACGCAATTCATCTATTGCAGCCATTAAATCTTTCTCGGTTGCTCCTTGATCTTTTAAGATTTGGGATATCTTACTTTTAGATTTTAAGATGGCTAAAAATAGATGCTCTATAGAAACATATTCATCTTCCATTTTTTTGGCGATGATACTAGCTTCGTTTAAAGTCTTACTGGCTTCTCTAGAAAATTGTAAGTCACCGCCTTCAACTTTTGGAAAGCTTAAAAGTTCTTTTTCTAAAATTTGTTGAACTAGTGAAAAATTAATCCCAAGCTTTTTAATTAAAAAGGGCATTACATTTTCTTCAACTTCGGTAAGTGCTTTAAATAGGTGTTCGTTTTCAATTTGCTGATGTCCGTTATTTTGGGCAATCAGCTGGGCTTGTTGAATAGCCTCCTGTGATTTTATTGTGAAATTATTTATATTCATATTCTTTAGGTTTTAGTTAATTGTAATACTTTTGATAGCTAATATTCAACAATCTTACCAATTAAGATTTCAGGACAAAATGGCTGAAAAATCAAAAAATAGACTGACAATTAGTCAGCTTAGATGTGTTGAAATGACAATATTAAATTAAGAATTTTATGGGAATATTTGGTGGTTTATTTGGAGGTTCTAGCGGTGGTGATGAAAAAAAATCATCAGGCATACCGTGGATACCTCTGAACTCTGTGGCTCAGTTAAGTGATATCAAAGAAGTGTCTAGTAGTAGGCCGCAGCTCATATTCAAACATTCCACATCTTGCGGAATTAGTAGAATGGTGCTGAATATGTTCAAAAGTAGTTACGGGCTAGAAGAGGGACAAATGGATCTTTACTTTTTAGATTTGTTGGCGAATAGAGATGTTTCTAATGCCGTTGCTGCTGAGTTTGGTGTAATGCATCAATCTCCTCAGCTATTAATAGTAAAGAATGGGGTAGTGGTAGTGCATGATTCGCACAATGCAATATCTAATATTAAGCTAGAACAATACATATAAAAAAAGCCCCGGAATTACGGGGCTCTTTTTTAATTGAAACTTTGATTTTTCAATATATTTTTAAGATTATTCTTTAAATCTTCACCGGCATCATAAACCATTTGTTCATTGCTGGGGAATGGTACTCTTGCGAGTTGTAAAAGAGAAACCAGGTCATTGTCCAACGCTCTTTTATCGCCATCGTAATTAGCATAAATATGTTCGAATATGAATTGACTAGTTAAAGGGTATTGATTTATTTTTTGTTGTTTCTTTAAATCTATAAAATTTACGACACCAGTTACCTGTGCACTTTTAAACTGTGTAAACTGGTAAAAATTACATCGTACCGTTTTAAATTTGTCAACTTTAATGCTATTGCCTAAACTGTCAGAAACTACATTGCCATTGCGGTCTTCTACAAAAGTATAGCCATCTTTAATTTGTCTTTCCTTGCTAATTTGTTTCTCCCTAATTTGTTCAGGAGAGATGTTTATGTCTTGAAAAGAAACTTCCATTTGATAATCATACACTTGATTTTGTATTCTGTTCGTATGGTATTCCGTCCAGTTAGAGTTCAGTCCGTATGTATTCAAATTTAAAAGTTCATCTTCTAACCTTTTTGGTATAATCTGATTTGTATTGTTTGTCATATCAACAATTACATAATCTAAGCCTTTTTGATATGCTTCATCTATTTTCGAAATAACATCTTTATAATTCGGATTTATTTCCTGTAAATAATTTAAATCATTGTACGCATTTCTAAAATCAGCTTTATAGTTAGCGTCAGTTAAAAGTGTATTTGCCTTGTTATATAAAAACTCAGATAATTTAGATTTTGCGGCAATGATATCATCATCATAATTCTTAAAGCTGAATTGCGCTCTTCTGCCTTCATCTTGAATTTGTAACGGCAGTAAGGGGCGAATTCGCTCTTGAATAGATTTAAGCCTACCGTAGGCATTGAAAATCTCTTCATAGTTTGCAGCGTTACCATCCTTTTTAAGGAATTTAATGTGTTGCAGCTCTCTTTCGGTATTTTTTTTATACCCTTCTTCAAGAAGAACTATATATTGCTGATTGCTTTTTTTGGTCTTATTCTCTGCAATATTCATTACTGCTTTATTAATTGCAGCCTCGTAATTACCAGAATTCAGAGCCTCCTGTGTTTTCTTGACACCACTACAAGAAAGTAGTAGGCCGATAAAACTAAATAGTAGAAATTTTTTCATGTCTATTATTTTTATGATTTATTATAGCTATTCAACAGCCGTGCCATAAAAGGGTTATTATTAAACGTAATAGGATGATGAATAGTATATATTCGATGAGATGCATGAATTCATTATTATTTAATAAGCTATAACAGTATAGTTATTAACTAATTTTAATAAATAAGTTATGTGTTTGTGCTCTTTTTTGCATTTCAATAGATGCGCTATTTGTATTTTTGCAACTTATTTAAAAGAAATATTATCATGCAACGCGACACTACTATTTTTAATTTAATTGAAGAAGAGAGACAACGTCAAATCAATGGCATTGAATTAATTGCCTCTGAAAATTTTACTAGTCCTCAGGTAATGGAAGCTCAAGGATCAGTACTTACAAATAAGTATGCTGAAGGGTATCCTGGTAAAAGATATTACGGCGGTTGCGAAGTAGTAGATAAAGTAGAGCAGTTGGCTATTGATAGAGCAAAAGAGCTATTTGGTGCGGCATATGCAAATGTGCAACCTCACTCGGGTTCTCAAGCTAATGCAGCGGTATATCACGCATGTTTACAGCCAGGTGATAAAATTTTAGGATTCGATTTATCTCATGGTGGTCACCTAACACATGGTTCGCCTGTTAATTTTTCGGGCAGATTATATAATCCTGTATTTTACGGGGTAGATAAAGAAACTGGAAGGTTAGATTATGATAAAATTCAAGAAGTAGCTACAAAAGAACAGCCAAAGCTTATTATAGCCGGAGCTTCTGCATATTCTAGAGATATGGATTTTGAGCGTTTTCGTAAGATTGCAGATAGTGTGAACGCTATTTTATTAGCAGATATTTCTCACCCTGCGGGATTAATTGCGAAGGGTCTTTTAAATAACCCAATTCCTCATTGTCATATTGTAACAACAACGACACATAAAACATTAAGAGGTCCAAGAGGTGGATTGATATTGATGGGAACTGATTTTGAAAATCCTTTTGGTATCAAACTTAAAAATGGAAATCTTAGAAAAATGTCTGCTTTATTAGATTTAGCTGTTTTTCCAGGAAATCAAGGTGGTCCTTTAGAACATGTTATCGCTGGTAAGGCAATCGCCTTTGGTGAAGCGTTAACAGAGTCATACGCAACGTATATAGCTCAAGTAAAAACAAATGCCGATGCGATGGCTAAATCTTTTGTGAAACGAGGTTATAATATCATTTCTGATGGTACAGATAATCACATGATGCTGATAGATTTAAGAAATAAAGATATTTCAGGTAAAGATGCTGAGAAGGCATTGGTTTTAGCAGATATTACTGCTAATAAAAATATGGTGCCATTTGATGATAAATCGCCATTTGTAACTTCTGGTATTCGTTTTGGAACAGCAGCAATAACTACAAGAGGTCTGGTTGAAAGCGATATGGAAAAAGTAGTAGATTTTATTGATCAGGTAATTACAAATCCTGAAAATGAAACTATTATAAAGGAAGTGAAAGGGAAGGTTAATGCAATGATGAATACAAGACCAATATTTAATGCATAATTAGAAGTTAGTAATTGATTTAGAGTTTTTATTCAGATAAAAACTCTAAATCACCACTAACATAAGTATTCTTATTTACGTCGTAAATAGAAGCCTCATCATCTTTATCTAAGTAAATTCCCCAAAATTCTGAATAAGATTTTGGAGCCATATTTAATTGTTCATCATCTGCTTCAATATTCTCGATATAATCTTCGAATATGGGAACAAATATTTCGTAAGGTTTTTGAGTAAGTCCCCTCGTTAAAAACACATAATTAAATGCTATTTGTTTTAAAATATCATTTAACTGTGTTGATATACTCCTATCATAAATTCTTTTTATAACAATACTAGTGTCGTTTAAGAATAGTGTAAATTCTTCAATATCAATGTTGTATTGATTTTTAATATCAAGAGTCTCTAAAGCTATATGTAAGGGTGAATCTTCTTTTTCGCTACTTCCCCATCTACCTGTATTAAAATGGGCAAGTAGTTCAAGCAAATCTAAATTGCAGGTAACTTCTAAAACTAAACTGATAGAATTAAAGGTAATATGCTGGTTGTTAAGCTTTACATTAGAAAAATAATGAAAACCAATAGCGCTTAGAAATTCATCGATACCAGAAATCTCTTTAGTATATTCTAGTTTTGAATTATTAATAAAATTTTCGTAGTTAAACGGCATAAAGGTAGAAATTTATAGCATTCTTTAACATAAAGATACTTTTCTCACTTTGCAATTTGGCTTAGTAAAACCTTAGAATTTCGGAGGATATTATGATAAAATGAACTTAAAAATTGTAAACATTTGATAATCAGTAAATTGTAATTTAAAGTGTTATTTATAAAAAGCCTCGTGTTTTTGCTTCATTTATCAAGGCAAGGTCATTACCGTTTTTAACGTCGAATAAGGCTTTTAGTTGTCGTTTTCTAGCTTCTACAGTAGTGTTTGCAGAACCAATTAATGGTGCAATATCTCTAGTGTGTATGCCTTGAGATAGATGGTAAAGAATCTTTTGATCTTGTTCATCAATAACAATGTTGGTTGACATTCTGCGACGTATTGCAGATAGGGCGCTAGCAGTATAATAAGGAGATTCGTTAACAATGGTTTCTACCATTGTTTTAAGTGACATTTCGTCTATTTCAGATTTAACCATATACCCATCTGGATTTACAGTTTTAAAAATATTATTAATTCTATAATTGTCACTGTAAGAAGACATGAATACCACCTTTGAATTAGGTACTTCATTTCTCGCTACAATGCCTAAATCAATACCTGTTCTAGGGTCTTTAGATTGTGGTGAGAATAATTGAATATCTAATAGAATAATGTCGTAAGGTACAGCGCGCTTTGAAGTTTCAATTTTAGTTTTTCCTTTTTCGAAACTGGTAGCAATTTCTACCTTAACATTAAAGTCGGTAAATTCAGAATCCTCAAGAATATATTTATATCCAAGAGCAGTCATTTCGTGGTCATCTACCGTTAAAATTCGTACAGTGTTCATAATTTACGATTCTATTGTAATTTACTAAACGTATTTATATTAGGTATTATTATTGCTTGTTTTTTTAATATCAACTTTAACAGGAATATTTAAAGAAATGGTAGTGCCTTGTCCTTCAGTTGAATCTATATGAAAGATACCATTTAGTTTTTCTATTCTAGAAGTAATGTTTCTTATTCCTATTCCTTTTTTGCCTTTATTAATATTATAACCAATACCGTTATCACTCATGATAACATTGAATTGATCGTCGTTTCTATAGAAGGTAACTTCGAAGTATGAGCATTTGGAATGTTTAATTGCGTTTTGAAACGTTTCTTGAATTATTCTATATACATTAATTTTAATATCACCGTCCAAGCTATCCCAGTTTTCATCTTCGTTAAAATGAAAGATTGTTTTGATGTTTGCATTTTTGTTGTTAGAAAGAAGGGTTTCAACAGAATCAGTAAAATTATTTATTTTTTGATAGGCACTATGGCTTAGCTCATGAGATATAGATCGTATTTCATTTTCAATTTCTTGTAAGGATCCTAGTGCTTTAGATTTTTCTTGAATAGCCTCATCTGTAGCTCGCTTATTTAAACCGGTTAATATCATTCGGGCACCAAGCATTTTGCCGAGCACACCGTCATGAAGTTCTTCTGATATTCGTTTTTGCTCTAATCGCTTTACCTCATCGACTTTTTGTTTTTGGGTTAACATGAGGTTGAAAATCTCTTGGTTGTTAGCCTGTTGTTGCTGATCAAACCTAAGTTTTTGATTTTTAGCTCTTTGATTAATAATGATATATATGGATAGACCCAGTAAAAAGAACCCGGTGGCAATACCGATCCAAATTTGCTTTTGTTTAGAGAGTACTTCTTTCTCGCTTTCGAGCTCTATATTTTCAGCTATAAATTCATCGGTTTCAAAGCGTATGCGAGCAAATTTATTTTGCTGCTTACGGTCTTCTTTTTGTAGGCTATCATTAAGTGTAGTAAACTTTTTAAAATAGCCTGTAGCATATTGTTTGTCTAAGATTGCTAAATATTGCCATGTTTTTAAAAGCTGCTCATTTGAATTTGCAGCATAGGCTAACCTTTCAGATTCTTTGGCTTTGATTACTGCACTTATAGTATCATTAGCGAATGCCTTGTATTCTGCGTAATTATAATAACTTGATGATAAACTACCTAGGTCATTTTCTTTCTGCTTAATTTCAATTGCTTTGATGAAAAGGTTTTCAACATCAACGGTATCTTTATTATATAATTTAGAAGTGGCAAGATTGCTTAACGCCTTGGCGTACAGTGAGGGATTTTTTACGAATAAGTTATTGGTTCTTAAAACGTCTTCAAAATTTTCAATCGCTTTTAGGTACTGTTCGTTGTTCCTGTAGGTTACTCCGATATTATTAATGAGAGTGGCTACGTTAATATTGGAATTGGGAGTCTTTTTTAAATAAAATAATGATTCTTTGTAATAGGAAAGTGATTTGTCATATTCTTCTAAATCGTTCAAAACAATACCCAAAAGATTATAACTACTAGATAGTTTTTTATTGTCTTCAATCGATTTAAAATGTTCAATAGCTTTTACGGTATTTGCTTCGCTACCTATGTAATCTTTGATTTTCATTTGAATGATAGCCATGTTCAAATGCAATTGTCCTGCACTGAAATTGTCTTCAGAAGTTTCAAAAATATCTAGTGCTTCTCCAAAGTAAAAAAATGCACTATCTTTTATAGCCCTATTATTAAAATAAGCAGCCAAATCCCAGTATGCATTTGCCACACCTACGGAATCATTAATTCTTGTATTGACGGAAATAGCGTTTTTATTTATTTTACGATACAGTAAACTGTCGGTAATAAAATTTGGGATATACGATAGTCTAGAGAAATATAATGCTTTTAAAGAGTCGTTAGCTGTATTTTTCGCTTGGTTAAAAGCTTTTAATTGTAACACTAATTTTTGTTCTTCAGAAGTCTCAAGTTTATTACTTTCAGATATCCAAGCAGAGATACTGTCGTTAGTGTTATATGTTTCTTGAAGTGCTTTCGCAGGTTTTGTTTTTGAACAAGCTAGGCAAAGTAGAAAGATTGTGAATATATAAAAATAGGACTTGTTCAAAAAAAATGATTTTATGATGAAGAAAAAACCAAGGTATAAAAAAAGCCTTTAACAATCATGTTAAAGGCTTTCTTGTATTTATAAATTTTATTTATGCAATCCCTTTTGGTGGTTTTCTGTCTTCTGGGAAAGTTGCGCAATCATTACAAGCAAGTGCTTTTGAAATATCGTTCATGAATTCAAATTCATTTGCTGTATTCTGAATAATTGATGTTGCCATACCTATAGTCATTATTGCAACTGCTAAAATACTTGTAACTTTTTTCATACTGTTTCTGTTTTTTAGGGGTTTTGGTTTATGATACAGCCAAAGTAATACCGTTCGTTGAGCAACGAAGGCAAAATTTTTAGTCTTAAGTAGATGACCTGATTCTGTTAGTAAACGAACCAATTGTGAGAGAATTCTTTAATTTAGAGAAGAAAAGGTATTTTTTGAAAGAATATTCTTAAGGTTATTCATATTCTCTCTGTATGTTTTTGAAAAAGGAATATTCTCGTTTACCGCTTTAATTGCACAGATAGATTTTCCGAAGTTGATACGAGATACATAGCTTGTGTTTACAATATAACTTTGGTGAACACGCATAAAATTATCAGGCAAGGTATTTTCAAAAGTCTTTAACGTTTTATAGGCGTTGATAATTGTACCGTCTTTCATGAAAAATTCGGTAGTATTATTATCTGCCTTTAAGTAAAGAATATCGTTGGTGTTTAGATATTGAAAATCATTATATGATTTTAGACATATTGTGGCGGGCGCCTTATCTTTTGGCATTCTTTTTTGCAATTTCAATAAGGACTTGCGAATATCAAATTCATTAAAGGGTTGTAGCCAGTAATCAAAAAAGCCATTTTTTATAGCATCGTACGCGTAATTCTTAGTAGATGCAATACCAATTAATATAGGTAACTGATTCATGTATTGATGAATTTCAGTAACCATTAAAAATACAGATGAATAATCATTGTTAAGATTGATAAAAACAATATCTGGAGAGTACTTTAATATATCATTTAATCCGTCGGAAGGGTTGTTGGTAGTGTTTAAACATTCAAAGTCACCATATTCATCCAAAAATGCATGCAACTGCAAATTTGAAACAGCATCAGAGTCGATTATGGTGTATGTATAATTCAAATGAAATAGCGTATACTACGAAATTAAACATAGGTAAGAAAAGCTAGACCTAGAATGTCCTTATAAAAAGAGAGGACATGTTTATAAAATCAGTAGTTACGGGGCTTGTGAGAGAAAAATCTTTCAATTTTTCTCGTACTATGATTAAAAATTTTCCTCGATGGCTTGATAAGCACCCAAATCTGGATTAGGTATTCGTGCTGTTTCAATGATATCTAACGGCGTAGAATTCGCAATATTTAAATCACCTTTATTGATGACTTCAGAATCTAACCCAATTCTAAAATCATTTTCAAATGGACGAAAATAATCTAACTCTCCATTAAAAATAACATTGGGGTAGTGGACTTCACTTTCAAAATCATAAAGTATATTATTCTCTGTAGAAGATTGATTTTCGCTGAATTTGATATAACAATTTTGAAAACTAAAGTTGAAAGAATTTTGATTATTGCTCTGAAGCGAAATTTCATTAGCGCTATTTCCGTCGATTATGCAGTTCTTAAAATCTGCAGCCAATAAATCAAATCCGTTATTTGGACTGGTAGTCGAAGTATTGCTTATAGCTAAACTAGCATTAAATCGAAACCCTTTGTTCCAATAATTAGCAATTGTAGCATGTGTAAATGAGTAATTACCACCATTCTCTATATAAAGAGAGGAGCTGCCTGCACTACCTAATATGATATTGGCAGCATTTACATGGGCATTTTTAGTCCAGAGATTATATCTTGAGCTATTCAGTATCTGGCTGTTTGTTATGGTCAAGGTTTCTTCTGGTTCATTCTCTTGCCCTTCAACGAATAAGCCTAATTTAGCGTTCTTAATAGTTAAATGGTTAATTGAGTTATTCTTACTCCCTGCACTTATCCAAATAGTTCCCCATTGCCCTGGTATATTGTTGAATTGGGTCTCAAGTCTATCTCCTTCGAAAATAACTTCTCCTTCTAGTAGCTCTTCGTTTTCGCTTAATTCTCCGTTTATACTAATCGTCCCCCCATTTTGTACTAAAATTCCAGAATTCTGATGGAAATGCACACGCGTACCTGCATCAATAATTAGTTCATTTCCGTCAGGGACTATGGCATAACCATAGATAACATAAGATTTGTCTTTTGTAAAATATAAATGTTCGTCAGGTAGTATAAATCCATCTATTTCAATAGGGTTTCCTGATTCGTCATTATAAAGTACAATAGCCTCTGTATTATTGTTTGTATTGTTGTCAGGGTAGAGTAGTATGGCATCTTTTGCCAAAGTCACTAATTCAACAGATTGTTGAAAAGGTTCTTTATCAAATTGAATAGCATCGGTGTATAAGAGCTCATTTGGGGTATTGTCATTTATGTCTATTGTAGTTTCTACCAAAATAAAAAGACTGTCTTCAGCGTAAAGCGGAATGTTTTCGAATTCTTTGCCAGCAACTCCATCTACGTTTAATCTGTAAAAACTTTCAACACCGTTTTTAAGGGTAATAGTAGGGATGATAATATCATCTTTAGTATCGTTATAAACTTTTAATGTATAGGTGCTGCTTCCTATATTTGAGAAAACCGTATCTAGGTAAACGGTGTCTTTAGAAAACGAAAGATGACCGTTACTTGGGGCGTATTCAAAATCTTTTCTACAAGAGGCGCTCCAAAGAATAATAAATAAAATGGTGAGTATTGTTAAGATTCTAAGGCGCACGCTACAATGGTTTTACTTCATCTAAGTTAAAGGAAAATTTCTTTGATCTCTTCAGGAATTCGTATAGGTCTATAAGATTTACTATCAAGAAGACACCATTCTGTGCTTGATCTAACCAGTAATTTGTTGGTTGTACCGTGTTTCATCTCTACAATTCTAACACATTTAGCTCCAGAACTAGATTCTATGTGTGTTGATATAACAATAGGGTCATCTAATACTGCTGCCCGCTTATATTCAATATGATGAGTTAATACTACCCAAATGACATCTTCCTGCATTTTTGCAGTTGCTACTGTTTGCCAGTGTTCTTTAGAAATGTCTTGTATCCACTGAACATAGCGCACATTGTTTACATGGTTTAAATCGTCTAAATCGTCATGCGAAACAACAATTTTTTTTTGAAATGCCATATTTCTATTTTTTCTCTATTTGCACTTCAAACATTTTGTCCCAGAACTTACCGGTAACAAAAAATGTTTTGCGTTCAGGGTGATAGGCAATTCCATTAAGCACATAATTTGTTTTATCCCAATTTTCAGTTTTAGTAATGATATCACTTAAGCCGCTAAAATTGATAACACCTTCTATAGCGCCTGTTTTACTATCAATAATCATGACACTTGGTTTTTGATAAACGTTGGCGTAAATTTTTCCATCAACATATTCTAATTCGTTGGCTGAATTAAATATTGAAGAATTGGTTACCGTTTCTATATAGCCTTCTTCGGTCATAGTATCTGGATTTATAAACCATATTTTTTCTGTTCCATCGCTTTTGAAAATTTTAGAGCCGTCGTTTGTTAATCCCCAGCCTTCACGACTTTTTCCGTATTGAAAATTGTCCAATTTTTTAAAAGAGTTCAAATCATATATAAAACCTAGACCACTTTGCCATGTAAGCTGATAAATTTTATTGTTTAATATGGTGATACCTTCTCCAAAATAAGTTTCATCTAAATCTATTTGTTCAAAAACTTTTCCAGTTTTAAAATCTAATTTTCTTAAGAAAGATACCCCCTTTTTTCCTGTAGACTCATATAGGGTATCATTATGAAATTCTAAGCCTTGTGTATAAGCTTTAGTGTCATGTGGGTATTCCTTAATGATGGTGTAGGTGTAAATTTCTGGAGCTTTTTTAGAAAGTACTTTTAAATTTTTATTAATATCGACGGTTTCACCATCAAAAGTAATTTTCGCTGTTAGAATCTTGTTTCCTAATGTGGGTAAATCTATTTTTATTTTATCATTATTGACCGGAATTTTGGTGCCATCAATACTATATTCAACGCTTTCTATCTGTTTATCCTTTTTATTTTTAATACTTATACCAATTTCTTGGTTCAAATTAACTTGGCTTGCATTTTTCTCTAAGCTAATTTCGAATAGGGAAGATGCTTTTTGGTTGCCGCTGCCGCAAGCGGTGAACAAACTGGTAATAAGAACGATACAAAAGAAATTTATAATTTTCATTGAGAAAACGGGTGTTTAAGTTTATGTAGTAAGTGTATACAAGAAGGGTTTCTTGTTATTAATAGGCAATTTAATTCATAAAAATTAGAAACTAAAGGATTGTCAAAGTTTTAAAAGATTGTATATTTGCACCTGGCAAGTCCTACACGACCAGCTCCTGTAGAATCCCCCAGGGTGGGAACACAGCAAGGGTATATGGTCGTAGCGGTGCGATGTAGGTAGCTTGCCTTTTTTTGTGCCTTAAAATGAAATTTTACAAATTAAGGTAACATATTCACAACCAATTCTATATAACGTTTAGCATCGCTTATTTTCTATAAAATGAAAACAAAAGTAGTACTAATTACAGGTGGGTCTTCAGGTATTGGCAAAGCAATAGGTATACATTTAAAAGAAAAAGGATATAAAGTTTACGGTACCACACGTAGCAAAAGTAAATATCCATCATTTTCAGATTTTCCACTTTTAGAGATGGATGTTAGAAATGTAGAGACTATAAAAAGTTGTATTGCATCATTATTAGAGCTTGAAAATAGAATTGATGTACTGATAAATAATGCAGGTGTAGGTATAACTGGACCAATGGAAGAAACCCCTCATGAAGAAGTATTAAAAGCCTTTGCAACCAATTTCAACGGACCATTAAATGTGATGAACAATGTATTGCCCGTTATGCGTGAGCAAAAAGAAGGTCTTATTATTAATATAACCTCTATTGCAGGTTATATGGGATTACCATATAGAGGAATCTATTCAGCATCAAAAGGAGCATTAGAAATTGTTACCGAGAGTTATAGAATGGAAACTAAATCTTTTGGTATTAAGCTTACAACATTGGCGCCGGGAGATTTTGCTACTAATATTGCCTCTGGTAGATATCATACCCCTGTATATGAAAATTCAGCTTACAGAAATGCTTATAAGAGTACTTTAGAGGCTATAGATGCAGATGTAGATAGTGGTGGTAATCCGGCTGATGTAGCTAAGAAGATTGCTAAAATTATAGAAACAAAAAACCCTAAACCTCATTACCAAGTAGGTTCATTTATTCAAAAATTCTCTTTAACACTCAAAAATTTATTGCCGGGTCTTTGGTTTGAGAAGTTGCTAGAAGGGCATAGTTCTTAATAATCTATAATAATTTTTACAAAAAAATAGTTACTAATTCTTATAGATATTAGAAAAGCCATCTACTATTACCGCATTTTCAGTTATAATAGCTTTGTTCATAGGGTATAGTACTAATTTTTCAGTAAGCTCTTTAAAATCGTTGCTATGATATTGTGATGAAGGATCTACACCGAGTGTGGCTATAATAGTTTTCCACTGGTCGAAATCAGTTTTAATATTAATACCGATAAGTTCATGATCAGGTTTCTTTTCTTTTAGGGTAGATACTCGTTTAAATATCTCTAAATATTGTTTTTTATTAGTGCCAGACCAGAAATAAAACAAAACTTTCTTGTTAGCTGCAATTTCAGTTAATGTCTTGCTATCATTGTTGAAGGTCATCACCTTTAAATCGGGAATAACTTTTGCAGGCTGAAGATTTGCAATACCTTGATAAAGGTTTTCAATTTCTTCTATATGCATATTGTTTTTAGAAACTTTCTTAAATTCCTTTAAGAATATTTCTGTGTTTTCAGGAGCATCCTTTTTCTTTAGTAAATAGTCAAATGCTACATTTCTAAAAAGATTATCTCTCAATTCTTTTTCAATTACAAGACTGTCAATTAGATGTAATTTATGCTTTTTATAATGCAATTGTTTGCTTTCGTCTTTGTGGGCGTTCTTGCACTCATTTTTACAGCTCATGTAAGATAAGTTACCAAAATGAGCTTTCATAAAATCGTAATAAGGTCTAAGGTAAGTCAATGTATGATCACCATAATTTATTTGATTTCTATACGCGTAAAAATCTTTAGGTAAATCATGAAAATTTTCCTCAGCAGTTTTTCTTTTATGTTGAAAGGGGTAAATTTCTTTATATCTATTATAGGTATAATCTATACTACCGGTTAATAATCTAATTGCTTCTTCAGAAATTAAATTTTCTAAAATTAACTCGTTTAGAATAGCAATTTTGTCTTGCCTTAGAGATTCTATTTTATCAGCGAAGTCTATTGGGTCTAATTCATAATACTCAGAATACATGGCAGAATCTTCTTCTTCAGTTGCCAGGAATAATTCTAATAGAAAATTATTAGTCTCTTCATTAGTACCAGAGAAAACCAAAGACTCATCAAAATAGATAGTATTAAGCCTAACCATAAGGCTATCACCCTTTTCTAAATATACATATTGATGTTCTGGAGCTAAGTTAAAGTGGTACAAACCGTTTTCAATCGAAGAAAGCTTAAACTCAAATCGGTTTTTGCTATCAATTTTTGCAGAATCGATTTTTATACTGCCTTTTAGCAAAACAACTTGATCACTTGTAGGATTCACTATTTCACCAGCAAACAATACTGTTTCAGAATCTTTTTTTGTGGAGGAACAACCCATTAATAAGGCTACGCATGCAGAGAGTAAAATTCTTATCATATAGTATATGGGACTGGTGATTTTCAAAAATAACAAACCTAATCACCAGATGATGTTAATAGCTAGTTAAATGTTGTGAACCGCTAACTTAAGAATCTTTTGTTGAATTTGATGCTAAACTAGGTAGTGTAAGCCTAGAAATTCAGTATTTTTGCACGGATTTTTAAAATTTTGTTTCTATGTTATCTGTTTCTAATCTTTCTGTTCAATTTGGAAAACGAGTGTTGTTTGATGAAGTAAATGTTGCTTTTACGCAAGGTAATTGCTACGGTATTATTGGTGCCAATGGTGCAGGTAAATCTACTTTTTTGAAAATTCTTGCTGGTCAAATGGATCCAACCTCTGGTAATGTTCATTTAGAGCCAGGTAAGAGAATGTCTATATTAGAACAGAATCATAACTCAGCTGATGACTTTACTGTATTAGAAGCGGTGGTAATGGGTAACAAACCATTATATGAGATAAAAAAAGAAATCGATGCCCTTTATGCTGATTACGATGATAAAAATGCAGATAGAATAGGGGAGTTACAGGTCAAGTTTGAGGAGATGAATGGTTGGAATGCAGATAGTAACGCTGCTGCATTACTTTCTAACCTGGGTATTAGTGCCGATTTGCATTCTACTTTAATGTCTGAGTTAGACTCTAAATTAAAAGTACGTGTACTTTTGGCGCAAGCATTATTCGGTAATCCTGATGTTTTGATTATGGATGAACCTACCAACGACCTGGATTATGAAACAATCAGTTGGTTAGAGAACTTCTTGGCAGATTATGAAAATACGGTGATTGTAGTAAGTCATGACCGTCACTTTTTAGATACGGTTTGTACTGATATAGGTGATATTGATTTCGGAAAATTGAATTTATATTCTGGTAACTATACGTTTTGGTATGAGAGTAGTCAGTTAGCGGCTCGTCAACGTGCACAACAAAACAAGAAGGCAGAAGAGAAAGCAAAAGAACTGCAAGAATTTATTGCTCGTTTTAGTGCAAACGTTGCAAAAAGTAAACAAGCAACTTCTCGTAAAAAAATGCTTTCAAAATTAAAGATTGATGATATTAAACCATCTAGCCGTAGGTATCCTGCAATTATTTTTGACAGAGAGCGTGAGGCTGGGGATCAGATTTTAAACGTTGAAGGACTTTCTGCTTCTACAGATGAGGGCGAGCTATTATTTAGCAACGTAAACATCAACTTGGCAAAAGGAGATAAAATTGCCATAATATCAAGAGACTCTAGAGCTACTTCAGCATTCTATGATATCATAAACGGTAATAAAAAGGCAGATAAAGGTACTTTTCAGTGGGGTATAACTACTAACCAATCTTACTTGCCTGCAGATAATTCAGATTTCTTTACCGGTAACATCAACTTGGTAGATTGGTTACGTCAATACGCTAAAACAGAAGAAGAACGCGAAGAAGTATACATTCGTGGTTTCTTGGGTAAAATGTTATTTAGTGGTGAAGAAGCGCTTAAAAAATGTACTGTTCTTTCTGGAGGGGAAAAAGTACGTTGTATGTTAAGTAGAATGATGTTAATGCGTGCCAATGTATTAATGTTAGATGAACCAACAAACCACTTAGATCTAGAAAGTATTACGGCATTTAATAATTCACTAAAGAATTTTAAGGGTACTGTAATGTTAACTACACATGATCATGAGTTTGCGCAAACTGTTGCAAATAGAATCATAGAATTAACGCCTAAAGGCAACATTGATAGGTATTCAACGTTTGATGAATATATGTCTGATAAGACATTGAAAGATCAGCGTAACAAAATGTACGCTAATTAAGCATAGAATAGATTAACCCAAATCGATGTTTTATGAAAACCTACAAATATGTGGCTTGCTTTATGCTAGCCTTTAGTTTCTTCGCATGCGAAAAATCTTCAGATCAAGTTGATGAAGAAATCGCTACTAATGTACAAGTTGACTACACCGTTTTTTTACAAAATAACAATCAGTTAAATGGTATTGTTGTGGGATCTGCTAATGATGAATTTGCTGTTAAAAGTACTGTAAACTCATTTAGTAACATTCCATCAAATGCTATAAAATATCGTACTACAACCGATATAGGGTATTATTCCACTACTAATTGTCAGGCAACCTTTCAAAGGTTTAATGCAGAAGATTCTTCTTCAGAGTCAGTATCATTATTTAGTGATATAGATGCATGTTCTATAAATGTACTTGCAATGGCATATTCAAATGAACTTGCTGCTGTTGCTTATGAAAGAGAGCTATTGGGTAAAGACAAGCAATTTGTGGTTCGCATAAATTCAACTACTGATGCAGCAGTTAATGCTGTAGAAATTTCTTTGGAAAAGAAGCCGGTGGATATTGTTATGTCATCAAATCGTTTGTTTGTGTTAACGTTAAATGAGTTTGTAAGTGATGAATTTCATTTATCGGTAATTGATTTGGATGATAATGAAGTTTTGATAGAATTAGATTTAGGTTTAGACGCACAGCGTCTATTTACCAATAACAATGGTATGGTGATTATTAGCTATCCAGAGTTACATACTATTTTAAATCCCCTTACATTAGAAAAATCGTACACCACATATGGTGAGAATACTGAGCCTGGATTTGTAACAACGAAAGATTTTTTCTTAGATAGCGCAGGTAAATTTTATTTTCAAAAGAATATACCAAGTGCAGAAATTGAAGAAGTACCAGCGATATATGACTTTGAAAAGAATAGCACTGTAGTATATCTATTTGAAAATTTCTTAACTGAAACTGAACTGAATATGAGGTACAGTATAGACCAAACCACATCAATAGCATACGATGAAAAGAACAATTACGTTTTAATAGGCTATCAGAAAAAAGGACAAGTAGATAAAGGTGGAATTCTGAGAATAACTCCTTCACCCGATTTCAAGCTTATTGATAATATTGATTTAGAGGGCGTTCCAAAAACCATATTTGTAAAGTAGCACTAATAACTAACTATTGAAATATTTGCTGTTCCAAATAGCAGGGTTAAAGTTTTTGCCCATTGCAAATCCGTAGAAAATTACAACAGAAGCAATACACTTGAACATAAAAAAGTTCAAAATCCAAAATTGCGCATTTGAATTAGTTTTTGAGAATAGTCCGTCTGGTATCAACATCGTTGTAATGAAACTCATCAATAAAACTAAAATAGCAAGGTTTACAATGCTTTTAAAAGGCCACATTAAAAGCTTTCGTAATGGGTGAAGGTCATTTCCCCATTGATGTATTAAATAATGATAACCATTTCCGATAGGAGCAAATAGCAAAGGGTCGTCTTTATCTTCTAGTTTAAAAAGTTTAGAAGGTGCTATTATCTTAAATCCTTGTATTTCTAAGTTATGTTCTTTTTCTAAACTTTTAATTTTTGACAACGCTTCTGCCGGTATTGTTCCTTTAAAATATTTGGTATCTAAAAAGCGTAAACGATAATCTATACAAATTTGCTTGATTTCATCTATGTGATAAATTTTAGAACTTTCTAATTTATCTGCGTTAAAATTATTGTTAGGTATACCCTTACTTGTCGTAACGTTTTGCTCAATTCTATTAAATTCATCATCTACATTTGAAAGAATACTATAAACCTCTTTCATTCTCGCATCTTCCGTTGAATTCTGCTTATTTCTAGTTTTAGAGAGTTTTTGTTCAATATTTGTTTTAGATAACAGCATATTCTTTTTTTTTAGCAATACACTCAAAGTTAGTTAATTAGTTATTTTATCAAAATCTTGTTTAACTTAATTAAAAGTTAATAAAATGTTAAAATCGTTCTATTACCTAATTCACACTAGGTGTCAAAGACATCTAATTGTATATTGACGACGAAATCGAGCTGTTTATCGATTTTAAGAACATTTGCCCCTTAATAACCACCTATTATGAAAAAATGGATATCCCTCATGTCCTTGTGCACCCTATTTTTAGGGGTTCAGACCTATGCACAGGACAATGCGATTGATTTTAAATTTGAAAATCTAATATCAACTATTCAATCGGAAAAATCCATAATAGAACGTACGGCAACCTTCGAAAATCATTCTTCATTGTTAAATGCCCTCAGAGCCACAAATTTAGATAAGGTTTTAGATTATACCGGAGAATTTACTGTTTTTGCACCATCTAACCTTGCATTTGAAAAGCTATCAAAAGCGACAATCGATAAGTTATTTGATCCAGAAAATAAAAAGGCATTAAAAGCGATGCTTTCTTATCATATAATTGCAGATAAATTATCGGCTTCTAGTATTTTAAAAGCGATGTGCAGAGGTAATGGTATCGCAAAATTTACTACCATACAAGGAGATAAAATAACAGCGACTATGAAAGGTATAGACATTGTTCTTACGGATAAATCTGGTAATAGTGCTATAATCACAACTGCAGACTCTAATCAATCTAACGGCATCATTCATGAAGTTGATACCGTTTTTGTTCCAGAAAAAATGTTTTAATTAACGCAATATTGCTCCTAAATTACGTTCGTAAGTACTTTGTAATTTAGACATAATCTTTTCTATTTGCTTTTCTGTCAATGTGCTTTTATCATCTTGCAAAGTGAAGCTCACTGCATATGATTTCTTGCCTTCTGGTAATTTTTCACCTTCATACACATCAAAAAGAGTCATGTCTTTTAAATATTTACGCTCTGCACCAAAAGCAAGGTCATGAAGTTCACGATACGTAGCTTTATTATCTAAAAGTAACGCAAAATCTCTTTTTACTTCTGGGTGTTTAGGTATTTCTTTAAAGGTAACAGGTGTTGTTGTAATTTGTTTTAAAACAGCTCCCCAATCAAAATCAGCGTATAATATATCTTGTTTTATATCAAAATGTTTTAGAATAGACTTTTTAATCAGCCCGAAAGAAACCAATTCTTTTTTCTTGTTTGTAAATGTTAAGCCTTCTGAGAAAATTGTAGAAGTGGTAGGTTCGCTTTTTAAATCAGCTAAACCAAGTCTTAATAATACCGATTTAACAATAGACTTTAATTCAAAAAAGTTCGTAGGCACAGCTTTTGTTGTCCAGCTATCTTGAACAGAGTCTCCTGTTAATAAAATACTCAGATATTTTGGTTCTATTCGTTTATCACCTTTGGTGTAATATGTTTTACCAAATTCGAACAATTTTAGATTACCCCTTCTTCTGTTAATATTGTAACTAGCAGTTTCTAAAGCAGAGAACAAAGAAGTTCTACGTAAAACAGAAAGATCACCACTTAATGGGTTAATAATTTCAATAGACTTACGTTCTTCATCCTCATCTTTTAATAATGATGTATAGTCAGGATTCGTTAAACTATTGGTTAAAATTTCATAGTAACCTTTTGCTGCCAATGCATTTCCAATGGTGTTTTGAATTGTGTGGTCTGCAGTTGCTTCTGTAGTGGCTATAGAAGCATTCAATTTTTGACTAAAAGCAACATTGTTATAGCCATAAACCCTTAATATTTCTTCTATAACATCCACCTGACGCTGCACATCAACTCGGTACGATGGTACTTCAAGACCCATACCGGCTTCAGTAACATTTTTAACTTTAATATCAAGAGATGCCAATATAGATTTAATGGTGTCTTGTTGAATTTCTTGACCTATAAGCTTGTTGATTTTTTCAAATGCAAGAAAAACTTCAAAATTAGGATGCTTTTTAGGGTATAGATCATAGACGTCAGATGTTATTTCACCACCTGCTATTTCTTTAATTAACAAGGCAGCACGTTTTAAACTATACTCTACGTTTTCAATATCAATACCGCGTTCAAATCTAAATGAAGCATCTGTATTTAAGCCATGCCTTTTGGCAGATTTTCTAATAGAAACCGGGTTAAAGTATGCGCTTTCTAAAAATATAGATGTAGTTTCTTCTGTTACACCAGATCCCAACCCGCCAAATATACCAGCTAAACACAAAGGTTTTTCGGTATCGCAAATCATTAAGTCATCTTCATGCAAGGTTCTTTCAATACCATCTAACGTAGTAAATTTGGTCCCTTTCGGTAAAGTCTGAACCAAAATTTTATTACCTTTTATTTTATTGGCATCGAAAGCGTGTAGCGGCTGCCCAAGTTCGTGTAGCACATAATTAGTAGCATCTACAACATTGTTCTTTGGCGTTATACCTATAGACTTAAGTCTATTTTGAAGCCAAGTAGGTGAGGGTTGAACAATTAAATTGCTTAATGTAATACCACAGTAACGCGGAGCTAGTTCAGTTTTTAATACATCAACATCAATTTTAAGAGATCTGTCATTAATATTAAAATGACTTGTAGAAGGGGTAATCAGTTCTTTTGTGATCTCCTTTTGTTTAAGTCCTGCCTTTAAATCTCTTGCTACACCAAAATGGCTCATAGCGTCAGCACGATTTGGCGTTAAGCCAATTTCAAAAACTTCATCCTCTTCAATATCAAAAACTTCTGAACAAGGAGTTCCGACTTTTAGATTTTTATCAAGTACCATTATACCATCGTGACTACTACCAAGACCTAATTCGTCTTCGGCGCAAATCATACCAAAGCTTTCTTCTCCCCTGATTTTCCCTTTCTTAATAGTCCAGGCTTCACGTTCAGCGGTATAAAGAGTTGTACCAATTGTAGCTACTGGTACTTTTTGTCCGGCAGCAACATTCTTAGCTCCACAAACAATTTGCACGGGTGCCTCTAAGCCAATATCAACCATAGTGACATTTAGCTTATCAGCATTTGTATGTTTTTCACAACTTAAAACGTGACCTACAACGATACCTTTTAATCCGCCTTTAACAGATTCAAATTTCTCAACACCTTCAACCTCTAAACCTAAATCGGTTAAAAGTTCTCCGGTTTTTTTTGATTCCCAATCTATTTGTATGAACTGTTTAAGCCAGTTATATGATATTTTCATTCAAAATATTTATAGGTTGCAAAGATAAAACAATGCCCTAATACATTCAATAAGCTATGAAGTCTTTATTTTAATTTTTAATTCTGCTATTTTAATTGTTTATTAGAAGTCAAATTAAAAAATAGGTATGAGATATAGTATTGCAGTGCTATCCGTTTTAATGTTATTTGTTGGGTGTAAGCAGAATACACAAAATGTAAGTTTGTCTGATGGTGTTTGGCTTGTAGAGCTAGATGTTATGGATAATCAAGTATTACCTTTTAATTTAAAAGTCAATAAAAAAGACGATGGAAGTTACACAATGCAAATTTTTAATGCGGAAGAGGTTATAGATGTAGATGAAATTGAAATTAAAGGTGATTCTATAATTATGCAGACACCTGTTTTTGAAGGTTTTTTAGCGGGTACTTTTACCGAAAATTCAATAAAAGGTCAGTTTATTAAAGAAAGTTTAGATAGAATAGTGCCGTTCAATGCTGTATATGGTACTGAAGATAGGTTTGAAACTAAAAATAAGCGTACTGATGGCAATGTAACTGGTATTTGGGAAACCTATTTTAGTCCAGATTTAGATGAAGAATATATTGGTAAGGGTATTTTCTTGCAAGAAGATAATAGGGTTACAGGTACTTTTAGAACTACAACAGGAGATTATAGATTTTTAGATGGCATACTTGATGGTGATTCTTTAAAATTATCTGCTTTTGACGGTGCTCACGCTTTTCTATTTAATGCAAAAGTTACCGATTCTAGCATGAATGGTGTTTTTTACTCTGGAAATCATTTTAAAGAACCTTTTGTAGCAGCTAGAAATGATGGTTTTGAACTGCCAGACCCAGATTCATTAACTTTTTTAAATGAAGGTTATGAAAAGTTAGCATTTACTTTCCCAGATGTAAAAGGCAATTTGATTTCTTTAAGCGATGAAAAATATCAGGGTAAAGTGGTTGTTGTTCAGCTAATGGGTACATGGTGTCCAAATTGCTTAGATGAAACCAAATTTTTAGTAGATTATCTAGAAGATAATAATGATATTGAAGTTATTGGTTTGGCTTTTGAATCAGCTAAAACTAAAGAAATAGCAATAAAAGGCATCGAACGACTGAAAGATAGAATAGAGGTGAACTATCCTATTTTATTAGCGCAGTATGGTACTTATGATAAACAAAAAGCACAAGAAAAATTACCGATGCTTAACCATGTGCTTTCATACCCAACTACCATATTTATGGATAAAAAGGGGAATGTTCGAAAAATTCACACAGGTTTTAATGGTCCCGCCACAGGCGAGAAATTTGTTGAATTCAAAAAGAATTTTAATGAATTGATGACTGAGTTGGTCAGCGAATAATTAGATAATAGTAGATTTTCCTAAGCCGATGTTTTCATCGTTAATACTAAAATTACCATCTAATTCCATAATATTGTCGGCTAAAAAATCGCCAACATAGTTAGTGCCATATTTAGAGCTTCCTAAAATATCTGGAGTTACTATTTTCTTAGAAAATGATTTTAAAACTGCAGCTACAACGGCATCAGACTCTTCATTCATTTTAAAATGTTGCAATAGCATAGCCATACTTAAGATAGAAGCTACTGGGTTTGCAATGTTTTTACCTGCTGCATCAGGGTAAGAACCGTGAATTGGTTCGAACATAGCATGCTCAAGTCCGACGGAAGCTGATGGTAAAAGTCCTATTGAACCTGCAATTACGCTACCTTGATCAGAAAGAATATCTCCAAACATATTGTCGGTTAAAATGACATCAAATTGAGCCGGATTTAAAACCATCTGTACGGCAGCATTGTCTATCAATTGATAATTAAGCTCTACATCTGGGTAGCTCTCGGATATTTGCGTTACCACACGTCTCCATAATCGCGAAGTTTCAAGTACATTAGCTTTGTCTACCAAGGTTACTTTCTTTTTTCTGGAACGAGCAGATTTGAACGCTAAATGAGTAATTCTACTAATTTCAAATTCACTATAAGAACATATATCTGTTGCAATATTCTTTTCTTCGTCAAAAGTTTTTTCACCATAATAAATTCCTCCAGATAATTCTCTAAAAATTACTAAGTCTGTATCTTTTACTTGAGCTTTTGATAAAGGGGATTGCTTAACTAAAGAAGGAAATACCTTTACGGGTCTAATATTTGCAAACAGACCTAATTTCTTGCGTAATTTCAATAGCCCTTGTTCTGGCCAAACTTTTGCTTTTGGGTTGTTATCAAATTCGGGTAGACCCAAAGCGCCAAATAATGTAGCATCGGTACTTTTACAAAGTTTAAGAGTTTCTTTTGGTAACGGACTACCAGTTTGCTTAATCGCAGAAGCACCAATGAGTCCTTTTTGAAATGTAAAACTATGACCAAAAGTTTCTTCAACAGAACGTAAGCACTTAATGGATTGCGCTACGACCTCAGGTCCAATTCCGTCTCCTTCTAAAACAGCAATGTTTAAATGCATAATTAGCTAATACTTTGTAAATCTATATTTGAAGTCTCAATAATTTGATGAATATCATCATCTTTTACTTCTTTTCTAGTGTCGGCATACTTTAAAAACTCTTGATAAACATCGTCAAGTTGAACTTTGGATAACTCGTAACCTACAATTTTAGCTCTGTAGGCTAGTGCAGCTCTACCACTTCTAGCGGTTAAAACAATAGAAGACTCAGTTACTCCAACATCTGCAGGGTCAATGATTTCATAAGTTTCTCTATTTTTTATAACACCATCTTGATGTATACCAGAACTATGGGCAAATGCGTTGGCACCAACAATTGCTTTATTTGGTTGTACCATCATACCCATTTTACTAGATACCATTAAACTGGTATCATAAAGTAATTTGCTGTTTATGGTGGTATCATAATTTAAATCTGGGTGTTGGCGTAAAATCATGACAACTTCTTCTAATGACGTGTTGCCTGCGCGTTCACCAATACCGTTAATAGTACATTCAATTTGTCTTGCACCATTAATGACACCAGAAATAGAATTTGCAGTAGCCAAACCTAAATCATTATGGCAGTGACAAGATAAAATTGCTTTTTCTATACCTTTTACATTTTCACGTAAATACTTTATTTTGGCACCATATTCGTCTGGCAAGCAATATCCAGTGGTATCTGGTATGTTTAAGACGGTAGCACCTGCTTTTATAACCGCTTCACAAACACGAGCTAAATATTCATTATCTGTACGACCGGCATCTTCGGCGTAAAATTCAACATCTTCTACGAAAGTCTTTGCGTATTTAACAGCATCGATTGCACGCTCTATAATAGCATCTCTGTTAGAATTGAATTTAAATTTAATATGAGAGTCAGATGTACCAATACCAGTATGAATTCTTGGCATTTTAGCATATTTAAGAGCTTGGGCAGCAACTTCAATATCGTTTTTGACAGCACGTGTCAATCCACAGACTGTAGCATTTTTAACGAGTTTGGCTATGGCTTCGACAGATTGAAAATCTCCCGGGCTAGAAACAGGAAAACCGGCTTCGATCACATTAACCCCTAGTAAATCTAGGCGTTCAGCGATTACCAATTTTTGTTCCCGGTCTAATTTACAGCCCGGTACTTGCTCTCCATCTCTTAAAGTAGTGTCAAATATTTGTACTATCTCTTTACTCATTATATTTACGTAGTTTTACTCGTCAAACGAATATATAACCTAAAATACAAGTTACTTTAATGTTGTTAACTTGTTTACAACGTTAAGCTAGTTTTTTGGGTATGTAAAGTATTGATTAACAATTATTTAAACTCTTATTATTACGATGACAAATGCGCATAAAGATGCTTTGTTCGTTTTGGTTAAGTCACTTTCTAAATCTGAAAAGCGTCAGTTTAAGCTTTATGTGGGTAGATTGGGTGTAAATACAGATGCCAAATTTTTGGCGCTCTTCAATCTGTTGGATAAAATTAAGCAATACGATGAAAAAACCATTTTGGAAAGTGGTATTGTTAAGAAAGCCCAACTTTCTAATCTTAAAGCACATTTGTATAAACAGATTTTAGTGAGTTTAAGACTAAATCCTGTGAACCAGAATATAAGGGTTCAGATACGTGAACAGTTAGATTTTGCAACGATATTATATCAGAAAGGACTTTACAAACAAAGTCTAAAAATTTTAGATAAGGTAAAGGGCATTGCTATAGAGAATGAAGAAAAGAATATAGCTTATGAAATTGTTGAGCTTGAGAAGATAATTGAAACCCAGTATATTACAAGAAGTATACCCGATCGTGCCGATGAACTTGCTATACAGGCAAAAGAATTATCTGGACATAATGTAATGACAAGTAAGCTGTCAAATCTTTCTTTACAGCTTTACGGAATGATGTTAAAAGTAGGGTATGTAAGAAGTGATGAAGATTATCAAAAAGTGAAAACTTATTTCAATAATCATCTACCTTTATATAATATTGAAGACTTAGGTTTTCGAGAAAAATTATGGTTATATAAAGCCTATTTGTGGTATAGTTTTCTTACCCAAGATTTCCTATCATGTTTTAAATATGCCAGTAAATGGGTAGATCTTTTCTATGACCATAAAGAAATGATCTATTTAAATCCTGTATTCTTTTTAAAAGGAAATCACTATTTGCTAGAATCTCTTTTTTATGTACAATACAGTTCTCAGTTTAGAGAAGTTTTAGAGCGTTTAGAAACGACTATTAAAGAAAAAGATTTTCCGGATAACGATAACATCAACTCCTTGGTATTTATGTATTTAAATGCCAATAAATTGAACTTGCATTTTCTTGAAGGTACGTTCGAAAAAGGCTTGTACTTGGTTAAGATTATTGAATATGGAATAAATAAACATAGAGATAGAATCGATGTACACCATGTTATGGTACTTTATTATAAAATCGCCTGTCTGTATTTCGGTATTGGAGATAACAAAACTTGTATTCAATATCTAAAAAAGATAATCGATAATAAGAATTTAAAGATGCGTGAAGACTTAATGTGTTTTGCACGTGTTTTGAGTTTAGTTGCTCATTATGAGGCAGGTATGGATTATCATTTAGAAGTTCAATTAAAAAGTACGTATAAGTTTCTTCTAAAAATGGACGATATGCATGCAGTACAAAAAGAGATGATCAAGTTTCTTAGAAGTCTAGGTGGTATATATCCAAATCAGTTAAAAGCAGAATTTCAGAAGTTATATAACGAACTTAAAAAGTACGAAGATCATCCGTATGAAAAGAGGGCTTTTTTATATTTAGATATATTATCATGGTTAGAGAGTCATTTACAGAATAAACCAGTTTCTCAAATCATGAGAGAAAAAGCACTAGCTAAAATACGTTAAGCGTAATTTATGTAGATGAAAAGTAATCACATTCAGCATTTATTAGAAATTAACCTTGCAATGCTATTTATAGCCACTTCTGGGGCATTAGGGCGTTATGTTCAGTTACCAGTGCCGGTTGCTATTGGTGCAAGGGCGCTATTAGCTTTTGTAGCGCTGTTTCTATATTGTAAATGGAAGGGTTTCAGTTTAAAAATTGATAAAAAAGATATTCCAGTAATCTTGCTTAGTGGGGTGTTAATGGGTGTACATTGGGTCGCCTATTTCTATGCTTTAAAGCTATCTAATGTAGCAATTGGTATGCTTTCTATATTTACCTATCCAGTGATTACGGCATTTTTAGAACCTATTCTTTTGAAAACGAAGTTTGAATTGATGCATTTACTGCTTGCATTTTTGGTGCTTACGGGTATGTATTTTTTGAGTCCTACGTTAGATTTTGAGAATTCATATACTGTAGCCATTGGTTTTGGTGTATTTTCAGCTCTGGCATATGCACTTAGAAATATACTTTTGAAAAAGAAAGTGGCGAAATATAATGGGTCTATGTTAATGACTTACCAAACGGCAATTGTTGGTGTTATTTTGTTTCCGTTTTTATTTACTGTTTCATCAGAAACAATCATAAGTCAATGGAAAGTTCTTGTGGCACTTGCTGTTTTAACTACAGCTATTGGTCATACTATGTTTTTAATGACTTTCAAGCATTTTAATATAACGACAGTAAGTATTTTAAGCAGTGTACAGCCTATTTATGGTATTATAATCGGTGCTATATTTTTGTCAGAAATACCGAAGGGAACTACAATTTTAGGCGGAATACTAATTTTAAGTTCCGTGGTAATAGAAAGCATCCGTTCTAAAAAACCAACTTAAAGATTCGTTTTAATTTTGAGAATTGATTCCTGGTGTACTAGCTCCAAACTGACTGATTATATTATCTCCGAATTTAGTAAACTGTTCGTTTTTAGCCATCTCTCTTACTTTTACAGGGTCAAAATCACCATTGAAATATAAAAAAGAACCTGTTTGACTGTTGTTATTGTAAATCAGAATTTCTTTGACTAGATTTTTCTTCTCTCTTACAGAAACTACATTACGTTTTAAATCATCGTTCTTTCGAAAAACTTCAATAAATGAGTTTCCGGTAATACCGTTCATTTGTTGATTCAAAAACTGAGTTTTACTCGCTGTAGCACTCGGAAACTGCATATACCTTAAATCTTTGGCATTACCGACCATAGCCTTCATCTCAGGCGAAATTTCACTGATCATTGATAGCATAAATTGCGGAACACGAACTGCCTTTACTTGGTTGTCATTTTTATGAGCATTGTAAAAGGTGTCAATAGAGTTGTAGCTGCCGCACGAAGTAATTAGTAGTAATACGCTTAGTGCGTAAATTTTCTTTAACATGGTTATAGTGTTTCTTTAAAAGTAGTGAAATTAAAGACACGCATTCCAAATAGGGTCATTTGGCGGTGGAGCAATAATTTCTAAAGGTTCTTTTTTTACCGGATGCATTAAACTTAGTTTTCGTGCATGTAAATGTATACTTCCGTCAGCATTACTTCTGTCAAACCCGTATTTTAAATCCCCTTTAATAGGACTTCCTATTGCAGTTAGTTGCGAGCGAATTTGATGATGGCGACCTGTTTCTAAATCCACTTCTAAAAGAAAATAGCAATCTAATTTTTTTAAGATTCTATACGTTAAAATTGCTTTTTTACTGTCAGGAACTTCTTTGATATTGGCGTACGACTTATTTTGTTTGGTGTTGCGCTTCAACCAATGAACTAACCTTTTCTCAGGCTCTTCAGGACTGTTTTTTACAATTGCCCAATAGGTTTTTTTGGCATCTTTTTCTGCAAACATTTTGTTCAGCCTAGGTAAAGCTTTAGAGGTTTTTGCAAATACCACTATACCTGATGTTGGGCGATCTAAACGGTGCACAACACCTAAGTAAACATTACCCGGTTTGTCGTACTTTTTCTTTAAAAAAGCCTTTACAGTATCACTCAATGGCTGATCACCGGTTTTATCACCTTGTACAATATCACCAGGGCGCTTATTAATAACGATTAAGTGATTGTCTTCAAATAATACTTGAAGGTTGTTTACTGTAGAATGTTCTTTTTTCGACAAAATTTGGTCTTATTATTTAATTATTTAGATTGCTAGTTTCTTACCTCTTATAATTAAAAAAACAAACATCAATACCCCTATAGTAACCGCAATATCTGCAATATTAAAAATTCCTGTTCGAAAAAATCCTAATCTAATTTGAAAGAAATCTGTTACTGAGCCATATGCTATTCTATCTATTAAATTTCCTAGCCCACCACCTATAACTAATGCAAATGCAGATACAAGTAATAGGTTTAAGTTGGGCTTACTTATTATTCTGTAGAGCATTATCAATAACAATAACATTGGTAAAGCCTGTAAAAGAAATCTTTTTAAAATAGGAGGGAAGTCTTGTCCAAAACCGAGCATGGCGCCAGTATTTTCAACATTAGTAAGAATTAAATGATTCTTAATTACGGGAATATAAGCTTCAGGTTCCACTTTTTGGCGAGTCAACTCTTTCGATACCTGATCACAACCAACCGTCATTAAAACAATGATTAGAATTAAGAATCTAGTAAAGTATTTAGAACGCTTCAAAAAGAATTTATTAATTAATATTGTTCATCATCATTTGGGAAATCTTGACTTTTTACATCGCTTACATAGTTAGAAATAGCTTTGCCCATTTCTTCATATAGGTTCATATATCTACGTAAAAAACGAGGGTTAAATTCATGCGTCATTCCTAATAGATCGTGAACCACAAGTACTTGACCGTCAGCATGTTTTCCACCACCAATACCTATAGTCGGTATGGTTAGACTTTCAGAAACTTTTTTGGTAAGCTCAGCTGGTATTTTTTCTAGAACCAAACCAAAACATCCTAGTTTCTCTAGTAATTTGGCGTCTTCCATTAGTTGTTCTGCTTCTTCCTCTTCTTTTGCACGAACTGTATATGTTCCAAATTTATATATAGACTGTGGTGTTAGACCTAAATGACCCATAACAGGAATACCGGCAGCAAGAATTCTTTTAACCGATTCTTTAATTTCTGCGCCACCTTCTAATTTTACAGCATGTGCACCACTTTCTTTCATAATTCTAATAGCAGAGCGTAGAGCTTCTTTTGGGTCACTTTGGTAGCTTCCAAAAGGTAAATCAACAACAACCAGTGCTCTGTCTATAGCCCTAATAACCGAAGATGCATGATAAATCATTTGATCTAAAGTTATAGGTAATGTGGTCTCATGGCCTGCCATAACATTACTTGCGGAATCACCTACCAAAATAACGTCAACCTTAGCGGCATCAACAATCTTGGCCATTGAATAGTCATATGCAGTAAGCATAGAGATTTTCTCTCCATTCTTCTTCATATCCACTAGTGATTTTACAGTGACCCTTTTATATTCTTTTTTAGCTACAGACATATTTTAATATTGATTAAGAGCTATAAAAGTAAGGAGTTTTACTGAGATTAAGCATTCAGGATATAATCCATTTAAAAGTGTACAACTAAAATTTATCTATTTTTATATTTAGTAGTTTTAAGAAGCTGATATATGAAATACATCTGTGTCCTATTTACATTATTTGCTTATAATATGGTCAATGCACAAATAGAAGAAGAAGTAAAGGTTAAGTACGCTGTAGAGACTTTTTTTTACGCTTTTAATGGAAAAAATGAAAGTGCCATAAAACGTGTTGTGGATACTGATATCAAAATGCAGACAGTAAATTTAAATGCGGAAGGCAATATGGTTGTTCAAAATACGAATTTTAATGATTTAATAAATTTTATGATTACCACACCAGATTCTATACCTTTTCATGAAAAGATTCTGGATTATAAAATTCAAATAGACGGCGGTATGGCGCACGTTTGGGCGCCATATGAATTTTGGTACAATGGAGAATTCAGTCATTGCGGCGTTAATTCTTTTCAGTTATACAAAGAAAAAGATGCTTGGAAGATCATTTACTTAGTTGATTCTAGAAGAAAAGAAGATTGCAATCCGGTTTCAGAGTAAATGTATATATGCTATTTCCATGGTCTTGAGTTTGATGAATCTGCTGAAGGAAAATCAGTAGGAACTTCTTGCGTTACTTTTCCTGTTGCTGCCCATTCAGTTCCACGTTGTAAAGTTGTAATAAAACCTACGCATTCCAGAGAATAGTCAAAATGCCCTAGCGTTGAATGAAAAACACGCCCCTTACCATAATTTATAGCCATTAGCTGAGGAACATTTTGTCCTAATCCAGTTACATTAGGATCCCATGGTGGAGCATTTTTTTCTACATCGGCATAAGCTGTAGCTAATATTGTAGCATTTTCAAACGGACCTCTCATACGTTCATACAACTCATCGGGTGTGTGCAACCATTTTTCTGGAATACCTTTCATGATTGGGTGTTCTGGAGCTCTGGTAGTTAATTGAAACTTATATTCAGGTCCGTGAGAACCACAAACCCCTTCAGAAGAATCTTTTATTAGTTCACCAGCATCATTATAATATACGTAAGGTCCAGATTTTTCATCTCGACCTCCCCAGGCACCTAATCCAATCATTTTATTAAATTCTTCCCATTCACCCCAGGCATTGTCCGCAGCATGCACCACTACTAAACCACCACCATTGTTCATATAAGTTTCAAAATCATTTCTGGTTTTCTCAGGCCATAAAGGAGAATCAGCGCCAAGGTTAGAAATAATGACATCGTAATCATTGAAATTAAATGTGAAGTCTGATGTTTGAACCGGGCTCTCAGATATAAGATAGGTCTTATCTGTTAATGGATAAGTTTCTATAAATGAATGGTATGCTTCTGGTCTATCCTTGTTGTATTTGATGCCCAACCACACAGAGTCCATTCTATGAATATCTACCGTAAATAGGTTTGTCTGCTCTAAATAACCTTTCATCATCATGGTAGTCTTTGGCCAAATATAATGATTGTTCTGACCGTCAATAATCAAGGCTTTCAGTTTGGCTGTAGGTTGAACGTTTTCAGCTACTTCTTTCTTTTTTTCTCCGCAAGACGCCAGTACTAAGCTTAATAATACAACTGCCATTAAATTTTTCATGTTGATGGTTTCATATAAATGTTGACTTTAAATGTACATGAACTAGATAAGATGGCAAAAACCAAATTAAAAATAAGTTAGACGCAAAAAATGTAATTCTTGTTGCGGATGAAAAAAACTGCTATTAAATTAGCACTAAACAAAAGTTGAGTACAATGAAATTATTAGGAATAGGGTCTAGAATTCTGCATAAAGAGTTAGGTAAAGGTGTAATTACAAATGTTTCTAGTACCATGTATTGGGTGACATTTATGGATAATGGTTTAGAAACCATTGATATAGATTCTGAATATGAGGTGATAGAGGCAATTGAAAATGAAGTAGATACCGTAAGTTTTTTCGATGTAGAAAGTTCTTTAGTTGCAATTCTTCAAAAGTGGAGCGATGCTACACAACGTGTTGCCATTGCAGATAAGTGGAAAGGTGGAAATTTAATTATAGAACCCGGTGAAGCGGGTATGAGTAATAAAGAAATACCAATTAATACCTTCTTTCATAAAATTGTAATGGTGAGAGACCGTATACGTGTAATGGAGCAAAAAATAAATTCGAGTAAGAATTTAGATGATCAAGAGAAGGTTGATTTACAACAATATATTACGCGTATTTATGGTAGTTTAACAACGTTTAATGTGCTTTTTAAAAACAAAGGAGATCAATTTATTGGAGAAAAAGGAGGGAAGTAGTTTCTTTTTTGATTTTAATTTTGAACTCTTAGAGCTTTAACAATTTCATATTGTTTATCAATTATAGCTTCGTTAAAACCATGGGCTGCATTAGAAACAGTAAAATATTCTTTTCTAGGAGCCCTAATTTTTTCAAAATAAGGTTTGTTAAGTTCTGTAGAGCATAATATATCATGCTTTCCTTGAATCATGAAAACGGGTAATCGAAAGACAACTGCGGTATGCTCTAAGTTGATATTACTTACCATTGATTTTATACCAATGTTCTCGTCACCAACAAGGTTTAGAAAAGAGTAGTCATCTCCATTGTATCTATCTCTACTATCTTCGTTATTCTCATATGATGCTGCAACTTCCCTCCAAGAAGAAGGGGCAGGAGTTGTATTTTCTCTTTCGTATTGTTTAATGATTCGTAATAGCTGTCCGTAAGTTTTTGCTTGTATATATGGTGGTGCCCCTAAATTATTCAACTTATCTATAACTACATTATCATTATTCCGGTCTGCTAATTTTTTAACTTCTAAATATGCATTTTTAATATTGTCAAGAAAGTTTACAAATTGAGCATGACCTATATATGCGTGATATAAATCTGGATTTTTCTGAGCCATTTCAGTAGCCAGTATGGATCCCCATGAGGTTCCTATTAGTATTACTTTTTTCTTGTTAAATTGTTTTAAAAGATATTGGGTTACCGAGATGCCGTCATTGACCATTTCATTAACTGTCAACGGGTTATTTAAATAAAATACATCATTAATATCTTTGTGGCAATTTTTTCCAAATGTTTTACCAGCACCTCGTTGATCCCAATGCACAATGGTAAATTCTTTCAGCCAATCAGCGTAAACATCTTCTTTATAATGGCTCATGGTGCTACCTGGTCCGCCATGTATTATAAGTATAATAGGGTTATCAGAGTCATCACCTTTAATTGTAACCCATTGTTCAATACCGCCAATGGTAATAAACTTTTCTTCAGCAATTTTGTTTTGAGCAAAAGATGTATTAGTTATAAGTAATATGAAAATGAAAATGATATTTTTTAATTGCATTTTGTTGATGATTTGAAGATGATTTGATGATGAATATGGGTGCTACGAAGATATCGTGCCTTGTACAACTTATAACTACAGCTTAAATATATTAACTAATATTTCACTTATCCTGTAATTTATCAATCGCTTACTGATAAAATCAAAATACAAGTGCTGTATCATATTTTATTGTAAGTGAGGTGATTTAATGTTTTCATAAATTTTGGGATATAATTATTTCTGCATGATAATAATTCAATTTATTCTTCTTTTGATATATTTTTTAACAACTATTGTTTTTAATTAATCATTAACTATTTTAGGATAAAAATTACAATATGGGTAAGATTATAACCTTCGGTGAAGTTTTAATGCGCATTTCTCCACGTGGAAACAAGAAGTTTGTACAATCTAATATTGTTGAATTTTATTTTGGAGGTACAGAATTAAATGTGGGCATTTCTATCTCTAATTTTGGAGGTAATGTTAAACACATAAGTGCAATTTCTGATGATTTTATAGGAGATACCGCAATGACTTATATTCAAAAGTTTGGTGTAGACACATCTTCTATCGTAAAATCTAAAAGACCTTTGGGAGTTTACTTTCTTGAAGTAGGCGCAGTTATTAGACCAAGTATGATCTCCTATAACCGATCTCATTCGGCATTCTCTGAAATTGAACCTTCAAAGGTAAATTGGGAAAATGCATTAGAAGATGGAGAGTGGGTGCATTGGACAGGGATAACACCAGCATTGTCTCAAGGAGCGTATGATGTTCTTAAAGAAGGATTAAAATTAGCAAGGCAAAAAGGACTCGCCGTTTCAGCAGATCCTACTTACCGAAGCGGATTGTGGAAATATGGTCAAGACCCAAAAGAAGCACTAATTGAACTCTTACATTATTCAACAATTTTTATTGGCGGGGTTAATGAGATCAATGAGGTATTAGGTACTGATTTTGGCTATAGTAATGAAGATTTTATTGAAGCTAGTAAGCAGTTAATAGCAGAGTTTCCGTCTATAGAAAAAGTCTTTGATAAAATAAGAACTTCTCTAAACTCTTCATGGCATAAAATTAGAGCAAGAATGTGGAACGGTGTAGAGTTTAGAGAAACAGAAGATATTGATATTACCCATGTTGTTGACCGTATAGGTACGGGTGATGCGTTTGCTGCCGGATTAATTTATGGTTTACAGCAATACGATGATTACAAAGCAATGGAATTTGCAAGTGCGGCATGTGCCCTAAAACATACTTATGAGGGTGATGTGAATTTTGCTACGGTCACAGAAGTCAATAATATTATTGCAGGGAATATAACAGGGAGATTAGTACGTTAGTACCATATTTACTATGATTTACGCCTTCGTAGTCTAAGAACTGCTTTTAGCTTATGTATGCTTTTTGAGAAAGCGAATGAAAAAGCAAAAGTGGTTAACAATGCAATAAATGCAAGAGCACCAAGTGCACCTCCAAAACCTTGAAATAAATTATTCTTATTAATATAGATAATACTAAATAGAAAACCTGCAATTGTCAAATGGATATAGTTTCTTTTGGTCGTTGTTGAAATCATACCTATAAAAGAAGTTCCTATAAATACTACAGGAATATTTTTTGTTAGATAAGTATTTAATATAACTGGAAAAAAATAAAAGAACAAACCTATAAAAAGAGAAAGTAATGCAGATGCTCTTACTGGTCCTTGATTGTGATAGTGGCTAACATAGAAAGTCATTGTTGCGCCCAAAATACCAGTAATTATTTATCGCATTTAGAGGTGTCCTAATAAGGGGAAGCCTACATTTTTAGGGAAGCCTACAGTATGGTTATATTTAAATTTCATCAACAAAGAAAAGCGTTCTACATTTTTTAGCATACACGAAGCAAAAGAGCCTAAAAATAACTCAGCAGGATTTGGTAGTGACTCTGAAGTTTTACTTGTAGTGCCAAAGACAATATTAGATTCCTTTATATGTATTTCGCCATCATTATTGAAATCTGAGATAGCATTTATCTTATAATTCATAATTGAATTTATTTTAAAATAAAAAATAAAGAAATTCAGTAGTACCCATTAAAAAAGGAAATGAACTAGTAAATACAAAATGATACATCGAGCTTATAGCTTTGCAACTGAAGCAAATCTTTTCATTACATTATTATTCACCTAAAAATAGATATGGTCTAAATCTCATTTAAAAATAATGTTAAATGTACAATGCGAGGTTTTTTAAATTTATGATTTAAGTCAGCTACAGTAAAACTAAATTAAACAGCTTCCTTTTTCTCCGACAGATATTTCCAATAACGCTTTGGTACATGTTGAACATGTAGTTTGTTATTAATACGAGATTTTATAGTTGTGCTTTTAAAGTAGTTGTTCCAAAGATCTTGATATTCATATTCCGCTTCAGTAAATGCAGAACTCTTTTCAATACTATTTGAGTGAATATCTGTTAAGTCAAGTGATATAATTTCAACAGTATTCAAATCATAGAACAATCCGTATTTACGTTTAACATCATAAATTATCCATTGTTGGTCGGCGTAACGATTTCTAAAATGCTTAGAGATTAAAGGAAGTACATCAAAATCTGGTTCTATGTTCGCAAAATAAACATCGTCTTTTGTTAATTGAAACCGTGCAAAAGCTTCCATGCGATGCTTTTCTCTTCCGACCTTATGTGCAAGTTGATTTATCTTTAAAACTCCATCATCACTAAAATCAGTTGCTCCCTTGTGTTTACTTCCCATTAACTTTTGAATATAACGGTAGATTAAAGCTTCCATATTATTCTGTTCGCTCAAGAAGGCAAAATAAATATTTTTAATAGCAGTATTACTTTTGTTCCGTACTCCGTTCCAAACCCGTTGTGCTTTTTCAATATTTGTAAAAATAGTTTCTGTTTCAGCAAAAAGACCGCTCTGTAATTGCCCTTGTTTTTGAATATCGGCATGTGTAAGCTTATGTTCAAAGCCTATAAATACAGCAGTTAAAAAACCATTAAAACTACCATCGTAAACTAAAGTTTTTGAAGCATTCATAATAACCAGTTTTAGAAGTTGAAGAAAAAGATTCGTGATACAATTTTTAGTCTTTTTTTAATCTTAGTTTTTAATAATACCATTTGGTATCCTATTGCTAATATTTGACTCTGACTACGGTCAATAACAGTATTTGAAATTGAAATATTTGTCGAGTTCAATGTGTTATTAATATTTTCCATAGTCATTTAGTTTAATTAAATTATTAGTTTAGTTAAATAAGGATAATTGATTGTTGTACTGATTTTTGAATTTGCTATTTTGAGATTGAAGAATCATTCCTTTTATGGTAGCTGCGTCTAAATCTCTTCGTTCCCAATCAGAAGAGTTACAGATGATAAAATACTTTGCTCGATTGAGTGCAATTCCCATTTTTTTTAGATGCTCCCAGCTTAATCGGCGGTATTTTCTTCCGCTTATAATTTTATGAACAGAGCCCATTCCTATCCCCGGAATTCTTGCTAACATTCGTGGTTCTGCCTTATTAATATCTACAGGAAAATGATTTAGATTTCTAAGTGCCCACATCAATTTGGGATCGATATCCATATCTAAATTTGGATTATCTGTATCTAAAATTTCATTGACACTAAAGCCGTAAAATCGAAGTAACCAATCTGTTTGATATAATCGGTTTTCACGAAGCATGGGTACTTCAGAACCCAAAGAAGGTAATCTGCTGTCTGTAGAGATAGGAACATAACCAGAATAGTAAACCCGCTTCATCTGATAGTTTTTATAAAAGTGAGTGGCAGAATACATAATATCTTTATCACTTTCACCTGTAGCACCTACAATCATTTGCGTGCTTTGCCCTGCAGGAGCATATTTTGCAGTGCTTTTAATGATTTTACTTTCTTCCTTATAACGTATAATTTCATTCTTCACCTTCAGCATTGGTTTAATGAAATCTTCATGTTTTTTATCTGGAGCTAAAAGTTTAAGGCCGGAGATAGTGGGGATTTCAATGTTAACCGATAAACGATCAGCATATAAACCGGCCTCATACATTAATTCATCACTTGCACCAGGTATTGATTTGAGGTGAATATACCCGTTGAAGTTTTCTTCTTCGCGTAATTTTTTCGCTACGGCAATAAGTCTTTCCATAGTATGGTCTGCGCTTTTAAAGATGCCAGAACTTAAGAATAGCCCTTCTATATAATTTCTTCTATAAAAATTAATGGTAAGATCTACTACTTCCTGAATTTTAAATGCAGCTCGTTGAATATCATTGCTTTTACGGGTAACACAATAGGCGCAATCAAAAATGCAATGATTAGTCAGCAAAATCTTTAAAAGCGAAACACAACGACCATCTTCTGTATAGGTATGGCAGATGCCATTACCAGTATCACCTAAGCCATTATCCTTGTTTTTGCGGTTGCTGCCACTACTTGAGCAGGATACATCATATTTAGCGGCATCGGCGAGAATATTTAATTTTTCTTTTATTCTATTAAAATCCATAGTAACTGGTAATTAATCCAAAATTATGGAAATATTCCTAATTATGGAAATAATCCAATTAATATTTTGGATATAATCCATAATCACTATATTTGAAATATAAAGAGGTATAAAATCTTTATTGAGGCGGAAAAGAATATGGAAAACGAACTGACATTAAAGCGATTTACTGATTTAAGAAGAGAGCTAGGCTATACTCAAGCAGATTTTGCTGCACTAATTGGTGTTTCTAATACAACAGCAGATATAGAGCGAGGTAGAACTAAACTTTCTGGTAAAGTTGTTTTAGAGTTGTTGAAGCAATTTAAAATTAATCCGCTTTGGTTGTTTGGTGAAAGTGAAGAACAGTATTTAGAGACTTCAAGAACTAGTGTTATACCTAAAGTGGTAACGGTTGATTCTGCAAATCGCGAAAATATGGTTTTGGTGAATGCAAAAGCAGCAGCCGGTTATCCTCAGAATATATCAGATACTAGTTGGTATCAACAATTACCTGCATTCGATTTACCTATTCCTGAATTTAGAAATGCAACCTATAGAGGGTTTCAAGTAGAAGGTGATAGTATGTTACCTAATTTGCATCCGGGAGAATGGGTTTTGGCTAGGGCAATTGAACATATAGATTACGTGAGTGCAAATAAAATGTATGTTGTTGTACTTCAAGATTCCATTATGGTTAAGAAAGTAGAAAAACGACCAAACTCAAATAATATTACCCTAATCTCTTTAAATGAAACCTACCCGCCTTATGATATTAAACCATTTCAGATTCAAGAAATATGGGAGGTGAGTAGTAAAATCACTTTTAATGTAGATGCTACTACAGATAATAGTCTTTTACGTCAGTTGCAAGAATCAATGAAGGAGTTAAAAGATCAATTACAACACGTTAAGAAGGTTAATTAAAAGTAAAGCTTTAATATTTTTTAATATACATTCCGCTCTCTTTTAATTTAAAACCTAAGCTTTTATAGAGAGAAATTGCCGCAGTTCTGTGGTGACCACTGAATAAAAGAACGTCGTCAAGTTTTGATATTTCTGCCTGTTCTAAAAGTTTTTCCATTAGCTTTCTCCCAATACCTTGACCTCGGTATTTAGAAGAAACGACTACATCTTCAATCATTCCTTTGTGTCCAGATACCACTTTGTATTTTGCCATCATAGCAATACCAACTAATTTATCATCGTCCAAACAAATTACAACATTTGTAGTATTGTAATCAGAAAGAGCTGTTGCCAAATCTAATTGCGTTAACTCAGCATTCAATTGTTTATAGAGTTCAGTAAGTTGAGATTGTAGGTCTGCCGTAACTTCTTTAAAAGTGATTAGTTTAATATCCATAAGCTAAGTTGTTTTAAGAATTTAAAATTACTTCATTTTCTACAGTTAGTTTAATCTCTCGATACTTTCTAAAATGATTATATTTAAAAGAATGTAAAGCCGAACATTTTATGAGGATTCTTCTATTAGTCATCATGTTATTTATTTCAATCTCTGCAAGTAGTCAAGTTGATGATGAAAAATTACGTATTGGTTACACTGCTGCAGCACCTTTTATAGTTGAAAACGGAGAGGATGTGGCGGGACTTAATGTCTGGTTGTGGAAAAGGGTGGCTAGTGATTTGAATATTGAATATGAAATGATACCTATGGAATTTTCGTCAATGTTAGATTCTCTTCGCACTGGCGGAATTGATTTAAGTATTAATCCGTTAACCATTACCAGTCAGCGTAGTAAAGAGATGGAGTTTACACATTCTTTTTATGCTTCTAATGCTACTATAGCTATTGCTGAAGTTTCTTCTTTTGATAGATTGAAATCATATTTAAGTGGTTTTTTAAATGTCGGCTTTCTAAGCGGCTTACTGATTTTGCTATTTATTATCTTTTTATTTGGGGTGCTAGGGTGGCTGTTTGAGCGTAAAAAGAATCCAGATGTATTTAGACCTGGAAGAAGCGGACTATGGGATGGCATGTGGTGGTCTGCTGTAACTTTGACTACTGTCGGTTATGGCGATAAGGCACCTGTTACCAAATTTGGTAAGATAACCGCCTTGGTTCTTATGTTTGGTGGTCTTCTATTTATTTCAGGATTAACAGCGAGTATAGCATCGAGTTTAACCGTAAATCAACTTACTACAAATCCTGATGGTTTTAATGAATTTAAGGGAAGGGCAGTGGGCACTATAACTAACTCTGGTACTGAAAACTTCTTGTCAGAACATTTTTTTAAAGATATTCATACGTATCCAAATGTACCAACTGGTTTAAAAAAATTGAACCAAGGTAATATAAATGCATTCATATATGATGAGCCTATTTTAAAATATGCCATTCAAAGAGATTCTACATTACATGAATTAGAGTTACTACCGATTAAATTCGATATACAGTTCTATGCCTTCGCACTCCCAAAAACACATGTAGAATTAGAGCAACGTATTACTCAGAGAATTCTTGAAATAATAGAAACCGAAGAATGGGATATTGTTTTAAATGAATATGGCTTGGCTGAATTTTAGCCTTTACGGCGTTCTAGTAATACCATCATCATTAAGCTTAATATGATAATATCATCATCATTACCGTTCAGTTTTTTTACTTCACTAACCTTAAAGCGACGACCAACTAATGATTTCTCTTTAGACAATCGAACTACGGTTTCATTGTTACCATTGATTACCAAATAAGCTGGGTTTAGAAATAGTCCTGTAAATAGGTTAATAATAGGTATTTGCCCTACTAAGCCATCCATCACCTTTACCCATGCATTCTCTTCTCTAATAGTATACTTCAATTGTTTGTTTTCGTCAAAAACTTCGTAATGTGCTTTCCATAAAGAAGCCCATCCCTTGCGGCCGATTTTTCCAAACTCCTTACCTGCCGTATCTGAGAAAGAATAGCATGCAGAAAAGTCGATCCACCTATCTGCTTTAATATTATATAGTAAATTAGATTTACTGTCATTTTGATAAACACCAACGTTTTCTTTAAACTTGAATAGCTTTTGTTTTACATAAGCTACCATTTTACCATTGGCATCTACAGCTGAAAAATCGTTTGACAGTGTGCCGATATGGAAAGTAAAATCTAATGGAAATTTATAATCTTGCATAAAATGGTTTTTAGGTAAAATGGTTAAACTTTAATGGAGTAATTATATGTTAATAGGTAGCTTTAACTTCTCCCATTGATATGGAAAATGGACCTAGTTTATGTTGGGTAGGAAGGAAAACGCCGCTATCTGTTTCAATCCATTCTTCCCATGTAGCTTCCACACCACCAATTGGAATAATTTTTGTCCAAAGTTTAAAACTCTTAGGTCTTCCGCTAGGTTCTATTATCCATAGATATGAATCGCCAGGTGTATCGCCACCTTGGGTGTAAGTTACAAGAAGCGCTTCAGAACCATCTTCCATATCTACTAAATAGCGCTCGGTGCCGCGGTCAAAAGCTTTAAAGGGTGCTACTAGCCAAAAAGAATCATTATTGAAATAGCTTTGGGCATCTTCAATAAGGTCTTGTGTTTTTTCATAAGACGCAAGCTCATTATTAATCGTAGCAGTACTTGAATGCGGAGTGATTAAGTCTAAGTTTACAACGATGTCATCATAACTTACTATTACAATTTGCTTTTCTCTATCCCATTTATAGGTGTGGTCACCTCGAAAAGACCATTCTAATACTTTAGTTCTATTGTAATTTTTGTAATTAAGTGCATCAAACATTCTGTACGCCAAAGCATCAGCTTCGGGTCCAGATTCACCAGTAGGTACAGGTTCATTATAGAGGTAATATAAGACACCATAGCCTATTATCGCCAGTAAAATAACTATACCAATAAACTTAATTAATTTCTTTAGCATAATGTATTCAAATAATTCATTAATAATTAATTGTAACTAAACTTTAATCGATTAAAATTAAATTTATTTAAGACTAAAATCCTATTGCGGCATCGTCTCCACGTTTATCGGCACCCCCTTCAAGTTTGCCATTTGCTAAAACGCGAATAGCATCAACTTTACCTATAATCGGGGTTCTTTCTTCATTAATGATATATCCTTTAGATTTCATTTCTTCTTTTAATTCTGTAGAAAATCCGTCTGGTTCAAAGATGACCATATCTGGTAACCATTGATGATGAAACCGAGGAGCGTTAACGGCATCTTGCATGCTCATTTTAAACTCATATCCATTTAAAATAGTTTGTGCTACAGCAGTAATAATTGTGGACCCACCCGGTGTGCCAACAACCATCCATAACTTGCCATCACGTTCAACGATGGTTGGGGTCATGCTACTTAGCATTCTTTTTTCAGCAGCAATACTGTTAGCTTCTGCGCCAACTAGACCGAACATATTCGGTACACCGGCTTTAGCGCTAAAATCATCCATTTCGTTGTTTAAGAAGAAGCCAAGCTCATCTGAATACAACTTAGAGCCATACGCGCCGTTTAATGTAGTTGTTACAGAAACAGCATTACCTTCTTGATCAACAATAGAGTAGTGGGTAGTTTCCATACTTTCTACAATCTCAATATTGCCATGTTCCACTTCAGAAGACTTAGTGGCCTTGTCAAAAGAAAAGCTTGCCATTCTTTCGGCAAGGTATTCATCACTTAATAATTTGTTATATGGTATTTCAACAAAATCAGGATCACCTAAAAAGTAGTTTCTGTCGGCATAGGCTCTTCTTGATGCTTCAGTAAACAATTGTACCATTTTAGGAGAATTGTGACCGAGTTTGGCAACATCATATTGCTCTATCATTTTAAATATCTGATTGATGGTTACGCCACCACTACTAGGCGGACTCATAGAAATTATATGCAAGTCTTTGTAGTTAAAAGTAATAGGGTCTCTCCATACTGCTTGGTATTTTTCTAAATCTTCTTCTGTTACGTACCCTCCTTTTTCTTGAATAAATGCAGCAAGTTTTTGTGCTACTTCACCTTTATAGAATCCGTCTCTACCATGCTTTGCAATACTTCTAAAAGTATTTGCCAAAGCAGGATATTTAATGGTATCGTTCAATTTATATTCGGTCGCAAACTTGGTACTGTCGCTGTTTACCTCAATAAATTTATCGCGTTGGCTTGTTAGTCTTTTTTCTTGATTGGCGGTTACCACTACGCCACGCTCTGCTAAAGCAATAACGGGAGCCATAATTTCTTCAAGTGGTAGAGAACCAAATTTTTTGTGCACCTCAATTATACCGGCAACGGTACCTGGAACACCAACTGCCGTAGCCCCTAATGTGCTTTTACCTGGTATTACATTACCCAATGAATCTAGGTACATATCTTTGTGCGCAGATAATGGTGCTTTTTCGCGGTAGTCTAAAGATCCTGCTTCGCCATTTGCTTTTCTGTATACCATAAAGCCGCCACCTCCTAAATTACCTGCAAAAGGATAAGCGACAACTAAAGCCATTTCGGTTGCAACCATAGCATCAAAAGCGTTACCACCTTGTTGCATAATATCACTGCCTATTTTAGAAGCTTCTTCACGAGCTGATACTACCATTGCTTCTTCGGTAACTGTGCCAGTTGGGACTGCAGGATTCTCTTTGCAACTGCCTAAAGTCATGAATGCAGCTAGCATTACTATTATTTTTATTTGGTTCATAGTTAGTTAAATTTATTATTTAAATAATTGAGTTTAATGTATTGGTTAATAGATTTTAATAATTATCATTTATTTGTCAGTGAAGTGAATTTTTGTTTTGAAAAAGTAATAAGTTCTTCGAAGAACTCGGTAAATTCAGCCTCAAAGTCATCATAGTGTTCTTCGAGGTCTAGAATGGCAAAATTCATTTTAGATTTATTGTTGGTTCTACGATTCATACCATTTAGTACACGAGCGATTCCGTCCATTTTAGAATAGTTGAATATCCAATTATCGGCAATCATATAAGGCATCATTTTTTTGACTCCGATAGGTAGAATCTCGTAATTATCTTCTAAAAGATCATAGAAGTTATCCACAAAAACATCTAACGGAACATCAGAATATCTAGACCAATTTTTAGCTAAGAAGTGATCGTAGTAGATATCGACGATAACTCGGCTATAGTGACTGTAGTTTGCATGAAGTCTTTTGCTGCTAATTTTTGGTATAGCATGGCTATCTGTATACGTGTCTATATGACGATGAAGTTTTATGCCTTTCTGAACCTTTATTGGAAGGTGGTCAAATTTATTGGCACGTATGCTATCGGCTATAAAATTGCCTATGGTAATTTCTTTGTCGTTAAAAGACAGGTAAATATGAGCTAAAAAATTCATTCGCCTAAATTATGCTAAGTAGTTCGAATTTACAAAGAAGGGCAATAGTGATAAGTATGATACGTTTATATTTGCAAAAAACTTATTAAGATTATATGACACTAATAAAATCTATTTCAGGAATACGAGGAACAATAGGAGGTAAGCCAGGAGACAATCTGACACCTATTGATGCTGTGAAATTTGCTGCTTCTTACGGAATCTGGTTGAAAGACTATTCTAAAAAGGATAAATTAAAAGTTGTTATTGGTCGCGATGCTCGTTTGTCTGGCGAGATGATGCAGAATCTTGTAGTTTCAACTTTGGTAGGTTTAGGTATCGATGTAGTTGATTTAGATTTATCTACAACACCAACTGTAGAGATTGCTGTACCAATGGAGAACGCCGATGGGGGAATTATATTAACAGCAAGTCATAATCCAAAACAGTGGAATGCCTTAAAGTTGTTAAACGAAAAAGGAGAATTCTTAGATGCTGCTCAAGGTGCTAAAATTCTTGAAATAGCAGAAAAAGAAGATTTTGATTTTTCTGATGTTGATGATTTAGGAGTAATAAATAAGAACGACAGTTATATAGATATACATATAGATGAAGTTTTAAACCTTTCTTTGGTAGATGCCGAGGTGGTTAAAAAAGCTAAATTCAAAGTAGTTGTTGATGGAGTGAATTCTACAGGAGGTATTGCAATACCAAAACTTTTAAAGGAATTTGGAGTGGAAGTGGTGGAATTGTATTGCAAGCCAACAGGTCATTTTCCACATAATCCAGAGCCATTAAAAGAGCACTTAAAAGATATTTGCGATTTAGTTATTAAAGAAAAAGCTGATTTCGGTATAGTAGTAGATCCAGATGTAGATCGTTTGGCATTCATTAGTAACGATGGCGAAATGTTCGGTGAAGAATATACATTGGTCGCTTGTGCTGATTATGTTTTAGGTAAAACAAAAGGTAATACGGTTTCTAACCTATCATCTTCTCGTGCATTACGTGATATTACCCAAAAACATGGTGGTACATATGAAGCTGCTGCAGTAGGTGAAGTAAACGTAGTTACGAAAATGAAGGCTAATAACGCTATAATTGGTGGTGAAGGTAACGGAGGTATTATTTATCCTGAAAGTCACTATGGTAGAGATTCATTAGTAGGTACGGCTTTATTTTTAATGCTGATGGCTGAAAAAGGAGGTACAGTAGCAGAATTAAGAGCTAGCTACCCAAGTTACTTTATGAGCAAAAAGAAAATTCAGTTAACACCTGGGTTAGATGTTGATGGTATATTAAAGTCCATGGCAGAAAAATATGCCGCAGAGGAAATTTCTACGATTGATGGTGTAAAGGTTGACTTTGCTGAAAACTGGGTGCATCTTAGAAAATCTAATACAGAGCCTATTATTAGAATTTATACGGAAGCTAAAAGTCAGACCGAAGCAGATGGTCTTGCAGATAGAATAATTGGAGAGATAAAGGCTATAGCTGGTTTATAATTTTAGAACCAGTTGATAAAACAAAAAACCGGAAGCAGTTTAACTGCTTCCGGTTTTTTATTTTCTATAGTCTTAACTGACATCGGCAAAAGCTGCAGGTTTTTTACCTCTATGTTTCCAACGTTTGTGGGTCCAAAGGTAGTATTCTGGTTTTTCTCGAATTTGCTCTTCGGTGAGTCTTAAGAATTTGTCCGTGATTTCATGTTCTTTGGTTTCTTTACTATTTATAGCAATAGGGGTAAACTCTGCTTTGTAGTGTCCACGTTTTACTTTACTTACTTTTAAGAATACCGTTGCTAATCCTGTTTTTCGTGCTAGGGCTTCGCCACCATTAAATATTGGAACAGTAATGCCCATGAAATCTGTCCAATAATGTGCTCTATGCGCTTGTGGAGACTGGTCGCTTACCATACCGTAGGTAGCACGGACATTATTTCTAAAATTATGAATGACTGTTTTTGCAGTCTGTGCTTGGGTTATTAAAGTAGTATTCCATCTAGCTCTAGTTTTTTTGATGAAATTATCAAAATAAGAGTTGTTTATTTTTTGGTAAACGGCATATCCTTTAGAGTTTACATAATTGTTAATGCTTACGTTCCATTCCCAATTGGCATAATGTGCGCACAAAATAATAATACTTCGTTCTTTTTCGATTTCCAGTAGAACTTCAGGGTTTACGAGATGGTATTTTTTAGCGACAGCCTCTTTACTAAGGTTCATGGTTTTGACCATTTCTAAAAACATATCACAAAGGTGTTTGTAGAATTTCTTTTCAATACGATGAATTTCATCAGCAGACTTATCTGGAAAGACCAAATTCAAGTTCTCTTGCACCACTTTTCTTCTATATCCGAATACGCGGTATATGAAAAAACAGGCAATATCGGATAAGCCATAAAATAAGCGATGTGGCAAAATAGAAACAACCCATAAAAATGGATAGATCAAAACAAAGGCCAGTAGTTGCATTTTCAAAAAAAATTATGGGCAAATATAGTTATATTTGACGCCAAATAAAGGCCAGATAATGTACAACATTGATATAGCGACCATAGCAATAATAGCGGCAAATGTATTAGTTTCAATGAAGGGATTCAGTGATACTACTTTTTTTGAACGCTATAAATTTAGTATTGGTGCAATTAAAGCAGGTCAGAAAGAACGTATGGCAACATCGGGGTTTCTGCATGTAGATATTTCACATTTATTGTTTAATATGCTTACCCTTTATTTCTTTGCAGGGGTAGTTATCAATTGGTTTGGTACAACACAGTTCTTAATCATTTATGCTGTAAGTCTTATTGGTGGGAGTTTGTTGGCTTTAAGTTTTCATAAAGATGAACCCTATTATTCTGCTGTTGGTGCAAGTGGTGCCGTAACTGGTATATTATATTCTGCAATTCTTTTGCAGCCAAATATGCAATTGGGTATTATGTTTATTCCAATTCCGGTTCCTGCATATGTTGTTGGTATAGGTTATTTGCTATATTCTATTTATGGTATGAAAAAGCGATTAGGCAATATTGGGCATACTGCTCATTTTGGAGGTGCTATAGGAGGGTATGCTTGTACCTTATTGTTCATGCCCAGCTTGTTACAAACAGAAACCCTAATGGTAGGTTTACTAGCATTGCCAATACTACTTTTATTGGTACTTGAGAAAATGGGTAAGATTTAGATTACTTTCCGATTATTTTATTAATAAAGTGTATGATTCACCTTAAATAAGTGTATTTCATCGTATTTCTCTGTGTATAGACAACAAGAGGGCAGTTTGGGACGTTAGTGCCAAAACCCCGAATTAAAATGAAATCAACCCTATCTGTAAGAAATGTATGGCTAATGGCTATTTCTGCTTCATTTTTAGTAGCAAGTTGTAGTGATGAAACCACAATTTTTGAAAATCCTGAAGACAATTTAGTTAGTGAAACCGACCAATCTAAGCTTGACAATAGCGTAAGTTTTGAGCGTGCTGGTGTTTTGGATATTTATGAAGATCCTATTGAGAGTGCAAAAAGATCGAGTTTAACTGGTAAAGATGAAGAAGCTGGTGATTATCCACTTTCGTTAGTTGCTCAAATTGCACCTCCAACATTTACAAATGGAGAAAATTTAGCCGCTACTCATGTTATCTTAGATGGTGATTATGGTTATGTGTCTTACAATACTGTAGGTCAAAATTATGTTGGTGCCATAGATGTCATCGATATTAGTGATCCTACAAACCCGACAATAACATCAAGAGTCTATTATACCAACGCAGATTTGAATTCTATTGCGTATGATAATGGTTATATATATGTTGCAGGTGGCGTAGATTCTGAGCAATCAGTTACTGCAACAGCAAATTCATTAATAGCTAAGATAGCTGTGAGTGGGGGTCGAATGAATACTGCTAATATTGCTTACGGTTTTCAAGAGGGCTTCAATGCTACAGATGTTAGAATTATAGATAACAACGTTGTAGTAACCAGTGGGCAAGACGGCTTAGTCGTTGTATATGATAAAAATGATTTAACAGTTTTAAATGAAGCTCCTTTTTCAGATTTACGTGCCGTAGCGTATAGTGGTAATGAAATCGCTGTTTTAGATGCAGCGCAAGGTGTTAGCTTCTTAGATCAGAATTTGAATACGATTCGTAGTATAGCTATAGAATCTGATTTTGGTATAGATGCCAAACGTACCTTAGATTATTTAAATGAAAACATAGTTGTTTCGGAAGGAACAAAAGGTGCCGGAGTATATAATGCAACGTCAGGAAGCTTTGTAGAATACTTGCCGATTTTAACTAGTCCGGAAAACGCTGAGCCAGGTGAAATTGTGACTAATGGTGTTGCAGTGAACGAAAATGTTCTTTTGATGGCTAACGGTGCTGGCGGATTAAGTCTTTCGGAAACTAGTGATAATAGTACTGTTGGTGTTGGTGTAATTGAGCTAACTGGTTCAATAAATTATGTAGCCACAAAAGGTGATTATATTTTTGCTGCATCAGGTAAATCAGGATTTCAGATTATTAAACTTAATAGACCTAGCGATAGCTTAACAGATCGTTGTTCAGAATTAGAAAGTTATTCTGGCAGTGCAAATTTAAATGTAAATAGCGGAGACGATTTTGCATATAGAGGCTCAAAAAGATTCAATAGTATGAACATTGGTGGCAATTTGTTGCTATGTGGCTCTTGGACCGTAAAAGAAGGCGTCAATATCAATTCAAATGGATTGTTTGAGATGAATGGAACGATAGTGGTTGGTAGAAATAATAGCCAAAGAAATATAACTGTAAACGCAGGAGCAACTTTAAGAGTAGAAGGTAATTTAACCATATATGGTAATTTAAGCCTTAATGAAGGTGCGACTATAGAATTTATAGGTGATGATTCTGTAGTTAATATCTTTGGTAGTGTTACTAGAGGAGCGAATACTACAGTTGAGGGTACTTTTAGAGATGTTAGAGATGTTTTCTAATTGATCAATCGATAAAGACATAAAAAAAAGCCAGAACATTAAATGTTCGGGCTTTTTTTTATGTCTTATTTAAAACCTAGTTCAGTAACTCTGCAACCTTAGCCTCAAGTGCAGGACCTCTTAAATTTTTTGCAACTATTATTCCGTTTTCATCTAATAAGAATGCTGCAGGTATTGCATCAACATTATATAGCTTAGCGATTTTATCATCGAAATATGCGATGTTTGAAATATGGTTCCAAACTAATCCGTCTTCCACGATTGCTTTTTTCCAGGCTTCATCAGTTCTATCTAAAGAAACACCTAGAACGTTTAATCCTTTGTCGTGATACTTATTATAAACAGCAACGATGTTAGGGTTTTCAGCTCTACAAGGTCTACACCATCCGGCCCAAAAATCGATTAAGGTTACTTTTCCCATAACATCTTTCAAGGCAAGTTCAGTTCCATCAGGACTTGGACCTGAGAATTCAGGAGCCTTTGCGCCAATACTAGAGTTTTTACCTGCTGCTTCAGAAGCCTTTAGTTTTTCAATGCCTTCTGAAATTTGCTTTCCTGGTTTAGAACTTTTAATTTCTTCTGAAAGAGTTTTGTAAATTTCTTCTGCTTCTTCTAATTCAACTGCTTTTGTGGCAACAGCTCTATCTAATACCAAAGCAGATATTAATGCTTTAGGATGACTTTTTACATAATCAAGCTCAAATGTTTTATACTCTTCTTGAAGTTCTTTCATTTCATCTTGTAAAGCCAATGCCGCTTCACCAGATGCAGCTTTCATATCTTGTTGAATAGATTGCGCTTGCATAGAAATTTCTCTCGATTGCTCCATATAGTCGGCGAAGGTGTCATTTTGAAAAGTTCCGCTTATATCGGCGAAGCCCATGCTGTCTCTTTGTGCACTAAATTGTATTTCTCCGTTTTCAAGAATTACAGCGGTATAACCAGGTAGTTGTTCAACAAAGATGTAGTGAAGTTCAGGAATATCAGATTTTCCGGTGAAAGTAAACTCACCATTTGTTGTGGTAGCGGTATCAACTTCCATCGGTTGATTGTTTTCTCCTATTTTCTTCAAGAAAACACGAGTGCCATCAGTCATTTCGCCTCTAAGCTTTCCGTTAAGGGTAAAGCTTTCTGGCTTTGAGTTACAGCTAAACAATAAGACTCCTGCAAGCAGTATTAAAATACTATGTTTCATAAATTTCACTTAGGTTAAGTTGCAAATGTACTTATATATAGGATATAAAAAAAGACCTCTAACGCAATGGTCAGAGGTCTTTATCATATTATTTCAATAAAGGTTAAAACTGGTAACGAATACCGAGTCCGATATCAAAATCAAAATTATCAGAGAATCCGTCATAACCGACAACTCCTAACTCTGGTCTAAAATCTAACGATAGTATTAGTGGAATGTCAAAATTATACTCTATACCAATGTCACCAGCTGCAAAAACGAATAGACCGCCATCATCACCGGGGAAATCAACATTTCCTAATCCGCCACCAACGCCGTAGTACCATTGAAAATCACCTTCAATTGGGCGTACCCATTGGTAAAGTCCGGCAATTTTAAATGCATTAAAATTTCTACTATCTCTCCATCCAAGATCAAATTCAACCCTTGTGTCTCTTGTAAGAGATTTTTGATAACTGACTTCAGCTCCAAATCCGTCACTGTCTCCTAATCGTAATCCTAATGCATGATTCGATATTTCTTGTGCAGAAAGCGAACAGGTTGCCATAAATATCAATACGGTAATACCTTTTAAAATCTTCATATAGTTATTCTTTTTTGTGATGAAAAATGAGCCGATTTGTAATGTGGCTCACACAATAAAACTTAATTTAGCAATCAAAATTGTGTTAAGTTGGATAATAATTCGCTGTCAAAGTTACGACAAGATATAGAGGGAGATGTACGATTTGATAATCTTACCAAGACTATTTACGCTACAGATGCATCTGTATATAGAAAAATACCTTTAGGGGCTGCTTTCCCAAAAAGTGTTGATGATATTAAAAAAATTATAAGGTTTGCCAATGATGAAAATATTGGTCTTATACCTAGAACTGCAGGTACATCGTTAGCAGGGCAATGTGTAGGAGACGGTTTAGTAGTTGATGTATCAAAACACTTTACAGAAATCATAAGCCTAGATCAAGAAAAGAAGCAGGTAACCGTTCAGCCAGGTGTTATTAGAGATGAGTTGAATCAATATTTAAAACCCTTCGGATTGTTTTTTGGTCCTAATACATCAACATCAAATAGATGTATGATTGGTGGCATGGTCGGTAACAATTCATCGGGTACCACATCAATACAATATGGGGTAACAAGAGATAAGGTTATCTCAATGAAAACCATTCTGTCAGACGGGAGTGAAGCTGAATTTGGAAGAATTACAGCGTCAGAGTTTAGGAAAAAGCAACAAGAGCATACACTTGAAGCATCACTTTATAATAGTATATTTAAAGAACTCGATAATAAAGATATAGCCTCTGAAATAATTGAATATTTTCCGAAGCCAGAAATACATAGAAGAAATACAGGTTATGCCGTAGACGAGTTATTGAAGTCAGATGTATTAGGTGGTGATTTACCTTACTTTAATATGGCAGAATTGCTGTGTGGTAGCGAAGGTACTTTAGCTTTTACAACAGAAATTACGGTTCAATTAAATGATTTGCCACCAGCATTATCGGCAATGGTCGTTACGCATTATACGTCTTTAGAAGATTGTTTAATGGATGTAGTTCCTGTTATGAAACACCCTTTGCAATTGTGCGAAATGATGGATAAAGTCATTTTAGATTGCACAAAGAATAACCGCGCGCAATTAGAGAATCGGTTTTTTGTAGAAGGTGATCCGGCAGCATTATTAATGCTACAAGTATCAGCACATACAGAAGCTGAATTGAAAGAGGCTGTTGAAGCGTTACAAAAGACAATAGCACAATCAGGACTCAGTTATGCCAACCCTGTACTATTTGGAGATCAAATACCAAGAGCGATAGAGTTGCGTAAGGCAGGCTTAGGTTTGCTGGGTAATATAGTAGGTGATATGAAAGCTGTAGCCTGCATAGAAGACACTGCAGTAGCTTTAACGGATCTTAAAGATTTTATAGCAGAATTTTCTGTGATTATGAAGGGTTATGATCAAAGTGCGGTGTATTATGCACATGCAGGTGCAGGCGAATTGCATTTGCGTCCTATTTTAAACCTAAAGAAATCAACCGATGTTGGGTTGTTTAGAGATATTACTACCGATGTTGCTAAACTAACTAAAAAGTATAAAGGTTCTTTTAGTGGAGAGCATGGCGATGGTATTGTACGTGCCGAGTTTATACCTATAATGATAGGCGATAAGAACTATGAACTTTTAAGAAGAATTAAATCTTATTTTGATCCTAAGGGCATATTCAACCCTGGTAAAATTGTAGATGCCTACCCAATGGATAAGTCATTTCGATATGAGGTAGACCGCAAAGAACCTGAGATTAAGACATTAATGGATTTTTCTGATAGTGAAGGTATACTTAAGGCGGCAGAAAAGTGTAATGGTAGTGGCGACTGTAGAAAGACCCATCATATGAATGGTGGTATGTGCCCTAGTTATCATGCAACCAAAAATGAAAAAGATACGACTAGAGGTAGAGCGAATACTTTAAGAGAGTTTTTGACGAATCCTGATAGTGTGGCAAAGAATAGTTTCGATAGTCCAGAGATTAAAGAGGCTTTTGACCTTTGTTTAAGTTGTAAAGCCTGTGCAAGTGAGTGTCCTAGTAATGTAGATGTAGCAACTTTGAAAGCAGAGTTTTTATATCAATATCAAGAAGCAAATGGCTATTCTTTACGAGGAAAATTATTTGCATATAACACCAAGCTAAACGGGTTGGGAAGTAAGGTTTCTGGTTTGACAAATGCAATTTATGACTCCAAATTTCTAGGCGGTTTGTTGAAAAAAACGAGCGGAGTAGCTAAAGAACGTACTTTACCTAAGGTATATAGCTTTAATTTCGATAAACATCTTCAAAAATATGGTAATCAAAACATTAAGTCTAATAGAAAAGTAGTTTTGTTTATTGATGAATTCACTAAATACTTAGATATTGAGGTTGGTAAAGATGCTATTGAGCTATTAACGAAACTTGGCTACGATGTTGAATTGTATTATGCTGAAAGTGGGAGAACATTTCTTTCTAAAGGATTTTTAAAACAAGCTCAAAAGCTAGCGATTAAGAATACGCAAGAATTAAAAAAGTTTGCAGAAGCTGGTTTGCCAGTTTTAGGTTTAGAGCCTTCGGCAATCTTATCTTTTAGAGATGAATACAAACGTATGACATCAGATAAAGACACGGCTCAGAAAATAGCTGATAATTCATTTTTGATAGAAGAGTTTCTAGCAAAAGAAATAGCAGAAGGTAATTTAAATTCTTCTGAATTTACAGAAGAAGCTAGAGATATAAAAATTCATAATCATTGTCATCAAAAAGCGTTGAGTAATCAGAAAGTAACTTTTGATGTATTGAATTTGCCAAGGAATTATAAGGTTACCATTATAGCATCTGGTTGTTGTGGTATGGCTGGTTCTTTTGGGTATGAAGAAGAGCATTATGAAACCAGTATGAAAATTGGCGGATTAAAATTATTCCCAGCGGTCAATAAATCAACTCCAGAAACAATTATCGCTGCCAACGGTACAAGTTGTAGGCATCAAATATTTGATGGTACGAAGAGAATAGCACAGCATCCGGTGAGTATATTGAAAGAAGCTTTATTAAAGTAGCTAACCTTTAAGTTCGTCTTTTTCTTTTTGGTCGTTTAGTTCTCTTGTCTTGCGTTGTGTAATTGTTTCGATAAGCTCGTTTATGTTCATAGACTTAAGTTCTTCATCCATATAGAAAGTAGCAAGCTTATCATTTTCGTAGCGGTAGAGTTTCCAACGTTTAAAAGAATATTCAAGGGCAGTCATGTGTTTTACCCAATCTCCAGAGTTTAAGTAAAGACATTCTCCCTTTCTAGTTTCAAAAAGTTGCTTGTTCGGTGCGTGACTATGTCCGCAAACTACATGGTCATAATCTTGTTTAATAGCCATTTTGGCTACGTTTTTCTCGAAAAGTGCAATTTGTTTAGGGTCACGTTCTCCATATTCCAATTCCTGATTTGAAAAAGGTTTGTTCTTTTTCCCGAAAACATGAAACGTTTTTGTTTTGAGCTTGGCAAGTTTTAAAAGCAGGTCAAAACCTGTGCCCCCAAAATTCAATAACCATTGCGAGTGCCGAAATGAAAAATCAAAAATATCTCCATGGAAAAAGAGTGTGTTTTTCCCGTTCAGTTTCAATGTTAATCTATTAGAAACTTGTATTGCTCCCATGTAAATCTCATCAATTTTACGAAAAGGTTCGTCACGGTTACCGGTGATATAATGTACATCGGTGCCTTTTGAAGCTAGCGAAAATATTTTCTTAACTACTTTTAGATGGGAGGGAGGAAAGTAATTGTTACGCATTTTCTTTGCGTCTAAAATATCGCCATTCAGAATTAAGATTTTTGGGTCAATACTAGATAGGTATGTTAGTAATTCTTCTGCATGGCATGCATAAGAACCTAAGTGAATATCAGAAAGCACAACAATTTCAAGACGTCGCTTTTTCAAGAGAATGATTTTTAAGGCAAAATTAAACCCAATGGTATAGGTAACAACTACTTGCTAGGTCAACAATTTTTAATCATAAGGTTAAATAATCATTATCACAAATCCATAAGGTTAAGCTAATATTATGCGCTTTTAAAATTTTTCTTTCCAGCATTTAACATTTACCTTTGAAGTCGGTTGATTTGTAAGTATTACAATCAGTATTACATTATTAAGAACGCATATATTATGGCTGGAAATACCTTCGGAAACATATTTAGGGTAAGCACTTTTGGAGAATCTCACGGAAAAGCAATTGGAGGGGTTATAGATGGCTGTCCATCAGAAATAGAATTAGATTTTGATGCCATACAGAATGATCTTAATCGTCGTAAACCAGGGCAATCCGCAATTGTTACTCAGAGAAAAGAGCCAGATGAAGTAGAGTTTTATTCAGGAATATTTGAAGGTAAAACTACGGGGACACCAATAGGTTTTGCGATTCATAATACAAATCAAAAATCTAAAGATTACGGACATATAAAAGATTCGTACAGACCATCGCATGCAGATTACGTGTATGATAAGAAATATGGTTTTAGAGATTACCGTGGTGGCGGTAGAAGTTCTGCGCGTGAAACGGCAAGTAGAGTAGTGGCAGGTGCTATTGCGAAGCAGTTTTTGAAAGGTGTTGAAATTCAAGCTTTTGTATCTCAAGTAGGAGATATGAATTTAGGTAAGCATTATACTGAATTAGATTTATTGTTAACGGAAACTAATGACGTGCGTTGTCCAGATCCAGAAATGGCAGCAAAGATGGAAGAATATATCAAGTCTATTAAAAAAGACGGCGATACCATTGGCGGTATTATTACATGTGTAGCCAAAAATGTACCGATTGGTTTAGGAGAACCAGTTTTCGATAAACTTCATGCCGAATTAGGTAAGGCAATGTTATCTATAAATGCTGTAAAAGGCTTTGAGTATGGTAGCGGTTTTGAAGGTGTTAAGATGAAAGGCAGTGAACACAACGACCAATTTAATAATGATGGTTCTACAAAAACCAACTATAGCGGTGGTATTCAGGGAGGAATAAGTAACGGAATGGATATCTATTTCAATGTAGCTTTTAAGCCTGTCGCAACCGTAATTCAAGGCTACGAAACAATTGATAAAGAGGGTAATACTATTAAAACTCAGGGTAAGGGTAGACATGACCCTTGTGTAGTACCTAGAGCAGTACCAATAGTTGAGGCTATGACCGCATTGGTTTTGGCAGATTACACTTTATTGAACAGGACCATTAAATTATAGGTTCCGTTTTTAGCACTTTTCCTTGCAAAATACTATCTTACTTCCCTAAACTAATTTATATATGAGGAAGCTTGAGTTGCATTGGCAAATTCTAATAGGAATGTTAGCAGGAGTTTTATTTGCTTTAGCCATGGTTCAATTAGATTGGGGACCAAAATTGATTTCAGATTGGATCAAACCTTTTGGTAATATTTTCATCAACTCATTAAAGCTAATTGCCGTTCCTCTTATTTTAGGTTCATTGATAAAAGGAGTATCTGATCTTAAGGATATCTCTAAGCTTTCTCAAATGGGTGGTCGTACTATTGGTATCTATATCGCTACCACAGTTATCGCTGTTACTATTGGTTTAGGTGTTGTAAACATTGTAAAACCAGGTTCTTCTATAAGTGAGGCAACACGTACCGAACTAGTTGAAAATTACAAAGGTGATGCAGATGCAATCAAAAGTAAAGCAGATAAACAAAAAGAAGCCGGACCATTACAGGCTTTAGAAGACTTGGTGCCAAGTAATATTTTTGCTGCAGCATCTGACAATGGTAACATGTTACAGGTTATATTTTTTGCCATTTTCTTTGGTATAGGTTTAATATTGATTCCAGAAGAACAGGCAACACCGGTTAAAAAGTTTTTTGATGGCTTCAATGAGGTAATTCTGAAAATGATAGACCTTATCATGTTAGCGGCACCATTTGGTGTTTTTGCATTATTGGCGGCTTTAGTGGTGGAATCACCTAGTCTAGATTTATTTAAAGCGTTGGCATGGTATGCTTTCTGTGTTGTTTTGGGGCTATCGTTAATGTTAGGTGTATATCTACTTTTGGTTTGGGTTTTTACAAAAACGTCACCAAGTACATTTATGAAAGGTATGTCACCGGCTCAACTCTTAGCATTTTCAACAAGTTCAAGCGCAGCTACCTTACCAGTAACCATGGAGAGGGTAGAGGAGCATTTGGGCGTAGATGAAGAAGTTACAAGTTTTGTATTACCAATTGGTGCAACTATAAATATGGATGGTACTAGCTTATATCAAGCCATTGCTGCAGTATTTATTGCGCAAGCATTTGGTATGGATTTAAGTTTGTCGGCGCAATTGGGAATTATCGTTACCGCTACCTTGGCTTCAATTGGCAGTGCTGCCGTACCAGGAGCTGGTATGGTAATGCTAGTTATAGTACTCGCTCAAGCAGGTATACCTGAAGCTGGTTTAGCATTAATATTTGCTGTAGATAGACCATTAGATATGTGCAGAACGGTTATAAACGTATCAGGAGATGCAACTGTCTCCATGATGGTAGCGAAATCTGTAGGTAAGCTAAATGAACCAAAAGTTAAGAATTGGGATGATAACTATAAAAAGTAAACCTATTTCTTTTTAGTTTTTTTGTTATTCAACTTATCGGCACCTTCAGTGGCATCTTGATAATTAAGATCATCATCTACAACATCCTTATAAGCCTGAATCCATGCATTTCTGAATATTCTAGTGACTGTTGGCCAAACCTTTGTTTTCACATTGTTTAAGTCTCCTTCTACTGGTATTTTAGTAGCAAGGGTATCTTTCTTATGATTTTTTAGAACAAACTTAAAAAAGCCTACAAATCCTTCCCAGAGGGTTTGTAGAAATCCGTCGTCTTTGCCTATAAGTTTTGCATTGTTTAAAATAGGTTTAAAAGAGCCTTTCATGTAACCATCTGCAATTGCTAATTCTCCGAATAAATCGAAAGAGCCTTCATCAAAATCAATACCTGCGTAATAGTTGGTAAAATCATTAAGAGCCTTTGCATTTGCGTTTTCAAGACTAAAAGAAGCATCCATATCGGGAATCTCCTTAACCAAGTTCATATCCCCGTCCAATATGACGTCTCCATTTCCAATTGATGTGGCTGTAGCATGTATATTAGAAGGTAACGTTCTTGTCTTCTCCACAACGTTTCTAAGATTAGATGCTGATAACTCTACGTTAGATAAGTGTAAATCAATATTTGGATCAGCTTGTAATTGTAAAAATGCAAATTTTCCATTCTTAATCGTAAATTGGTTAATGTCAATAGGGACTAAATTGGTTAGCGCTTTAGACCAGTCCTCAGTATCGGCAACTCCTGTGGTGTCCTGTTGATCTTCAACTACATATAATATGGTAGGATCTGTCATTTCAATTTCACTAACTATTTTTCCATGAAAAAGTGCATTCCATTCTACTGAAATGTCGGTTTTTTTGAAGTCTAAAAAAGGAAGTTCAGTATTACCATCGACTGTATTTAAGTACATGCCGTTTATAGTATAAGCTCCACGAATAATAGATAAATCAATATCTTCTACTTGACCGTAGTAACCGGGTATGTCGGCAAGGACTTTATTTATGTAATTTTTTACAAAATAGGGGAGGGATAAACGAATTATAATGAGAAGTATAATTAATACTACCGGTATCAAATATCTTTTTTTCTTATAACGTTTCCTATGTATTTCATTCATATAACTCAATCTTTATTTCAAACATTGATAAGATAAATGAATGAAATTAAAAGTGTTGGGTTACGGGGTAATAGGGTTAAAAGTTTTGTTGTTAGGATTAAAAATAGTTTTAAGGGGTTATTAATGAAGTATTTAAATGAATTTGCTCTTTAATTCTTCGGTAGGTATCATACAAGCCTCTTTTTTACCGTACCATTTGTATCTATTGGCGGCAACAAAATCGTATACGATATTTCTAAAGGATTCTGGTAGCCATAGTAAAATAGAAGATACGGTATTAAGTCCTTTTAAATCCTTGCCAATTTCGAGGGCAGCTGTTGATTTGGTGTAATAGGCAATATTTGGTTCTATTAGAATTATGGAATCGATTTCATTAGTATCGATATTGCGTTCGGTTAATAACCTTTTCCCTGTTTCACTTTGTATGGCAGCATATCTAAAAATGTCATGCTCATCTCGCTTTATAGCAAACTGAACGCTGCTGTTGCATAAGTTGCAAACACCATCAAAAAGAATGATTTTTTTATTTGAATTCACATTGTAAAATTAAAACAATTCTTGATCAACATCTCACAACATTTATATAATAAAACCTCAGTAATTATTCCAAAATATGATGTAATGAATACTATGTTTAGTTTCAAAAGTCACTTGTAAATCGTATACGATTTCATATAACTACCTGTAATATAGTGTTATTTCTTCCTTTCAACCATTTCTAGCTGGTCTACACTTACGTTGGTAGTAAATATGCCGTAATTAACAATAGCCTTACCTTTTTCAAGAGAATCTATACTGCCCACGGCCTTACCATCTAACATGCGAACACGGTCACCTATATTAAAAACCGGTCTAGGTTTGTTTTTTTCCTTAAAGATGGCTTTCTTCTTTTCAACCTTCTTTTCAACCTTCTTTTTCTCACGAATAACCTTTACTTCTTTTTGAACTTCTTCGGCGACTTTTGCTTTTTTAACACGTTCGGCTTTGGCTTGATTAGCAGTCTTCTTCTTTCTTTTGCTATTCTCGGTTTCAACGATTCTCAATAGCTCAGATACTAAAGGACGTTTCTTATTGTCTTGAAAATATTTGTCGGCAGCAACATTTACTTTGTTGCCCAATTGTATCATACGTTGGTCATGGTCGTAAAGCTCTTGATAGTTTTCGAGTTTAGATTTGATTTTAGCGTTCAGCTTTTCTAATCTTTCGTTTTCTTCTCTTGCTTTTGTTTCCTCTTCTTTTAACCTTGAACCAGTTTCAGCCATTTTACTACGCTCTTTTTGTAGTTTGGCAATAGTGGCATCGAAACGAACCTTGCCACGTTCTATTTTCTTCTTCGCTTTATTAATAAGCGAGTAAGGGATTCCGTTCTTCTGCGCTACCTCAAATGTAAATGAACTACCGGCTTGCCCTAAAATCAGTTGAAATGTAGGTTCTAATGTTTTACCATCAAATAGCATATTAGCGTTGGTAACATGGGGTAATTCATTGGCCAATGCTTTTAGATTAGCATAGTGTGTTGTAATAACGCCATATGAGCCTCTTTCGTAAAATATTTCTAAAAAGGCTTCTGCCAATGCACCACCTAATTCAGGATCACTACCAGTACCAAATTCATCGATTAGAAAAAGGGTGTTATGATCACAACGCTTTAGAAACTGGTTCATGTTCTTCAAGCGGTAACTGTACGTACTTAAATGATTTTCAATACTTTGGTTATCTCCGATATCTGTTAAAATCTTTTTAAAGAAGCAAACTTCACTTCTTTCATGTACCGGAATCAACATTCCACTTTGAAGCATTACTTGAAGTAAACCAATGGTTTTCAACGTAATACTTTTACCGCCTGCATTGGGTCCAGAAATAACTATAATTCTGTTTTCTTGATGCAATTCAATTGTTTGCGGATATGTCTTTTCATTTTTGTGCTTATTATTCAAAAATAATAGCGGATGGTATGCATCTCGTAAATACAATCTATTGTCTGAGTTAATTTTAGGCAATAGAGCGTCAATATCTTCTGCGTACTTGGCTTTTGCAGCAATAACGTCCACTTGCATTAAAAAATCTTGATAATCGCTTAAAAGCGCTCTAAATGGTCTTATCTGATTTGTTAGTTGCTTAAGAATACGTTGCACTTCTTCCTTTTCTTCAAACTCTAAGTTATTGAGTTCTCTACTGTATTTCAAAGCCGCTTCAGGCTCTATGTAAACAATGCTTCCAGTTTTTGATGTACCCATAACGGCACCCTTAACTTTCTTGCGATACATGGCTTTAACTGCTAAAACACGTCTATTCTCTACTACAGATTCCCTGATTTCATCTAAATAATCAGATGATTGGTAGGTATTCAAGGCAGAACCAAAGCTTTGACTGATTTTTCCCCGAACTGCGTTTATTTGCCTTCTGATCGTAAACAACTCATCAGATGCGTTGTCTTTTACTTCACCAAAACGATCGATGACATTGTTGATTAAAATCGGAATTTCAGCGTTCTGCTCCAATTTCAAAGCAAAATCATGGAAAAGGGGATAATACTCTTTGAATTTTTTAAAGAATTTTTGGTGTTGTGCAACAGTGGTACAAATGCTCGCTATTCTTTTGAACCCTTGTAGTTCTAAGGTTGTATTTTCAATCTTCAGAAGCTTTAGGTCGGCATTAATAGCGTCGAAACCATGATTAGGAATTCGGTTTTCACTAATAAGTGAAGATAGATATTCGGCTGTTTTGCCAAGTTCTACTTTAATAACCTCGTCAGTGATAAATGGTGCAATTTCTAATGCCGCTTCTTTACCTAATTCGGTATGGCAACGCGCAGAAACTTGTTTTAATACAGAAGGAAATTCTAAGTCTTGTAATGTTTTGGAATGTATGTTAGCCACGTTATGTTTTAATGAGCTGCAAAGGTACGCATTGACAATGAAATTTTATAAATGAGTAAAGTGTCGGACTTATAAAATGCAGTGTAAATACTAATTACTAATTTATGTTGGGTGAAATTAACCATAGTTCTAGGAATTTGGGTATTGTCTTACAGCAGGGTTAACAGTAACTTTGATATATAAAAAGAATGAGCATCATGGATATTGATTTGGTTAAGAGTTGGAAAAATCAGTTGCAGTCAGAATTTGACAAGCCTTATTTTAAAGATTTAATGCAATTTGTTAAACGTCAATATGAGGAGCATACGTGTTATCCGGAGTATGCTGATATATTTTCTGCTTTTAATCACTGTGACTTTGAAGACGCAAAAGTGGTTATCATTGGTCAAGACCCATATCATGGTCCTAATCAAGCAAACGGTTTATGCTTTTCGGTCAAAGATGGTATCAAACATCCACCTTCGTTAATCAATATTTTTAAAGAAATTGAAAGTGATTTAGGTATTCCTTACCCAGAAAGTGGAAATCTTGAACGTTGGGCTAAACAGGGCGTTCTATTATTAAATGCTACGCTTACGGTAAGAGCCCATGAAGCTGGAAGTCATCAAAAACATGGTTGGGAAGTATTTACGGATGCCGTAATTTCAAAACTATCAGAAAATAGCGAGCATATTGTTTTTATGCTTTGGGGTGGTTATGCTAAGAAAAAGGTAAAACTTATTGATGCAGAGCGGCATTACTTATTAACATCAGGTCATCCATCGCCATTAAGTGCCAATAGAGGATATTGGTTTGGGAACAAGCATTTTTCGTCTTGCAATAAAATACTAGGTGATTTAGGCAATAAAAATATAGTGTGGTAAGTTAGATACTTATTAAATGGTTTAAATTTTAGATTGTACTTTGGGGTACAATAGTGGCTAACAACTTAAATAACAGCTCAAATGAATAACTTAGAAAGATTAAATACTATTTTACTGGTAGATGATGATGATGCAAGTAACTTCTTACATTCCATCTTTATTAATAAATTAGATATGGATGTGAATATCAATTCTGCTCTTAATGGTCAAGAAGCTATTGATTTTATTCTTGGTAAAGGTCAAGAGAAATTAGAATTGCCCTGTATGGTCATGTTAGACTTAAGAATGCCTGTTATGGATGGGTGGCAGTTTATGGATGCTTATGAAGAGTTGGTGCCTAAAAAACTAAAGGAACAGATTACTATTGTACTAGTTACAATTAGTGATAACAAAGAAGATAAAGAACGCGCAATTGCTAACCAATATATTGCTGATTTTGCTCAGAAACCTTTATCTGACGAAACTTTTAAAGCATTGATTCAAAAGCATTACAGCCTAGCTGCAATCTAAATTATTTTAGAATTTCGGATACGGGAATTACTTTTTCAATTAGATTAAGTTCCTTCAGCGTATTTTGTACTTTGATCAAAGTAGGTTCCGGTAGTTGTTTTTGACTCCATTTGGTTATTTCTAGCCATTCTTGTATATCTTCTAACTTTTGATGGTATCTGTTTGCTAACGTAGAATCAATACAGGGAATTTGTTTGAATTCAACTGTATACATGTTGATAATTTCAAGAATATGCTTTAAAATTCCCTCGTTTTCTTTCAAAAATGAATTTGTCCCTACCAATACAAAACATGGCCAAGGTGTAGGGCAGTTTCCTAAGTGCTTAAATACACCACTATCAACTAGTGGTTTTGTAGTAAAACGCTCCCACATAAAGTAATCTGCAGTTCCAGAAGACAAACCTTCAACAGCTCCATCAAGATTATTAATTAAATTGAATTTTAAATTTTCAGTGTCCCAGCCCATATTTGTAGCTTGAACGTAAGACATTAGGTGGCTACCGCTACCGTAACGGCTAATAGCAGCTGTAGTGTCCTTTAAATCATTTAGAGCGCTATATGAACTATTGGCGTCCACATGAATTCCCCATAGTAGGGGCGAGGCAATGTATTCTTGAATAATTTTCACCTCATTACCTTCGGTTATGCTTTTTACGATTCCCTCAGTTAAGATGATGGCTAAGTCAGTATCCTTATTTTTAAGCATTTCGCTCATCCTACCTGTACCTTCTGGCACTTCTGTCCATTCTAAGTTTATGCCTCTTTCTTTAAATGCACCTTCTTCTATAGCTAAATGCCAAGGAAGGTTAAAATGTTCGGGTACACCAATAATCTTAACGGTTTTCATCTAATTTATTTTTAAGGTAATCGTAAATGGCATATTGAGAACGTATATTTTCTTGACCAAGTGCTTGAGCAACCTTTTTATTAGAGTTTTCTAAATCTAGAACACGTGCTTTTTGGTTGTCATTTAGCTGTAATGTTAGAATATGCTTCAACTCATCAAAAATATCTGGGTCTAGAATAGGGGTCAGCACTTCTATTCTTCTATCTAAGTTTCGCGTCATCCAATCTGCAGAACCAATATACATAAGTTCGTCTCCATCATTTTCAAAATGGTAAATTCTACCATGTTCTAAATAGCGGTCTACTATACTTGTGATGTAAATATTATCTCTCATTCCTTCACTAGGGTCATCGTTAGCAGTTAAGTAACAGCAAAAGCCTCTGATAATAAGGAGAACATCCACACCGGCGTTAACTGCTCTGTATAAGGCCCTAATCATATCAGAGTCTTCAAGACTGTTCATTTTAGCGGTAATAGCAGCTTTTTTACCCTCGCGAGCAGCATTGATTTCGTTCTGAATAAGATTTAGAAAGGTAATTCTAGTAGTAAATGGTGAAACCAATAAGCGTTTCAACTTTGGAACTATAATTTTTCTTTCTAAAACTTGAAACACTTGACCTAAGTCTTTCGTAATTTTTTTATCAGCAGTAAAGAGTCCGTGGTCACAATATATTTTAGAGGTTTTGGCATTGAAATTACCAGTACCTATGTAGGCATAACGTTTTACTTTATCATCTTCGTTACGGTAGACCATTGCTATTTTAGAATGCACCTTTACTTGTGGTATGCTGAAAATCACTTTGGCTCCTTTCTCTTCAAAAATACGCCCCCATTTAATATTATTGGCTTCATCGAATCGAGCTTGGGCTTCAACAAATAGAGTAACTTTTTTGTTGTTATCTAATGCTGTTAAAATAGCGTCTGCAAGCGAAGACGACTTTGCAATGCGATAAATAGTCATTTTTATAGCACTTACCTGAGGGTCTGTAGCTGCTGTAGTCAAAAATTCTTCGACTACTTTAAAGTCTTGATACGGAAAATGTACCAGTTGGTCTTTTTTTGAAATACTTTCAAAGATATTTTTGGTATAAGATAATTCTGGATGTGGTAATGCCGGTTTTTCGTGGTATTGTAAATGTTCCGTGCCTTTTGGAAGTGGAAAAGAAAAGAAGTCGGATAAATTGTGATACGCCCCACCGGGAGACAAATCTACCGAACCCAATTTGAAATCCGATTTTAAAGCATCTATTAGCCAGCTAGGCATAGTTTCATCGTAAAGAAGTCTTGTGGCTTGTCCTGATAAGCGTTTATTTAGAGAATTATATATTTTTTCTACTAATTCAATATCAGAGTAGTCGTCTTCTAAATACAATTCGGCATCCCTAGAAAGTTTGATAGAGTAGCAGGCATCAATTTCTTTGTTGGGCAATAATTTTTGAATGTTCAACCTAATAGCATCATCTAAATAGCAAAATTGATGACCATCGCCTGGTAAAACTATAAAGCGATCTTGGTTTTCTGTAGGTATCTCGACAATACTGTATTTATGGTCAGAATGTGTAACCGCTAGATAAAGTGCCCCATCGGTTAATTCTAAGTTTTCTTTATGTACCGAACAAAATTCTTTAATACTTTTATCGAAAAGCGATTCTAAGAATTGTTTTTGTTCGTTTGTAAAATTAGATGTGTTGCGAACATAAATATTATGTTCCTCAAGTTCAGAAAGGGTCGCTTTAATTACTTTACCGAACTCAACTTGTTGCTCATTGATCGTTTTTAATATGTGTTGTAACGTGCTATTAGCTTTAAACATTAGCTTCTTTCGAAATTTTTTGTCTAGATGCTTGATTTGGCGAAGTTGAGAAACACGTACTTTAAAGTACTCATCTAAGTTAGAGGAAAAAATGGCCAAGAACTTTAATCGCTCTAATAATGGCGTGTCGGTACTTTTAGCTTCAAGCAAAACGCGTTCATTGAAATAGAGCCAATTAATATCTCTATGCTTCAGGTTGTCTTTTTTCATGATAAGATTTGCGTAAAAATAAGAAGTACAATAGTAAAATACTGTAAATGTATGTTAAGCCAATCGTTTCAAGCAAAATTCAATGAGCTTATCTACAGATTCGGTGGGTGTAATGGAAAATTCCCCAGTCGATCTATTGGCTAAAATACAATTTAGAGATACGGCTTCATGACCAAGAAGTTGGGCCAGTGCATAAATACCCGAAGTTTCCATTTCTAGATTTGTCAATTTTAGATCATTGTAGCTAAAGGTGGATAATTTCTCCATCAATTCCATTTGACTGGGCTTTAATCTCAACTGACGCTGTTGTGGTCCGTAAAAGCCCGTATTTGTTGCGGTAAAACCTAATCGTATACGATTATCGCTAAACAATTCTCCTAGCTTTTTAGAATAGGAGAGTACATATGGTCTTGCTTTATTGGTGTCCCAAGAAGTATGGGCGATAAATTCATCTTCTATCTTAGTATAGTTAATTTCATCATGCTCGTAGAAATGTAAAAGTCCATCAAAACCGATAGAATATTTACTAATCAAGAAAGAATCAATCGGAATATCTGGCTGTATAGCACCTGTAGTTCCAATTCTAATGATATTTAAGGAAATATGATGTTCTTTAAGCGTTCTTGTGTTGAAATCGATATTTACCAAGGCATCTAACTCGTTTAAAACGATATCGATGTTGTCTGTTCCGATTCCTGTAGAAATCACTGAAATACGTTTACCATTTAAATGACCAGTATGTGTATGAAATTCACGCTTGCCCTTTTTAACCTCAATAGTATCAAAATGTCTAGATACTTGATGCACCCTATCTGGGTCGCCAACGGTTATAATGGTGGTTGCAATATCTTCTGGTAATAAATTAAGATGGTAGATACTGCCATCATCATTGATGATAAGCTCAGCAGGCTTTAGTTGCATGCTATAATTTTAAAATTCGGTTTGTACTAGTATTATAAAGGAAATTGTACTTCAAAGCGCCTCCTAAATACACATCATTGTCTTGTATGCAAGAATAATAGCTGGTTTGACCATCTAAAATCTCTTTGCCTTTCTTAGAAATACGCACAGGGTTTAAACTAGTTATTAATGGTTTTAGCCTCGTTAAAGCACGGTCATACTGTGTATTAGAAAAACCTAAGTTACCTTGATTTTTAAGTAAAACATCTATGTATTCAGTTTTAGATTTTGGTTTCCTGTCTATAGCAAGCTGTAAAATGGTATTTTCCATTTCATTTAAGCCGTTGTTAATACTAGGAAAACGTTTTAGATGCGATTTTACCGCATCACCAAGATAATCGAATTGGTAATCGTTAAAATCAGTAAGGTTTTCTAAACGAATAGGATTATTGCTGCAGTACAATTGCCAAACATAATCAGCATACTCGGTATCATCTTGTGTTAATACCTTTTTATTCTTATATAGACCTAATAATTGGTCATCGGTAAGCTCATTAAGGCTGTACATTTTATCTGTACCATCTTCTTTGCCGCTGCACACTAAAGATATTTGAGCATATTTTCTGTGTGTTAATAGCCAGCTAATAACGGCAAGCATATTCACTTGACAAAAAAGATCATACTCGAACCAAAGAACGATATGATCTTGTTGTTTGTGGTTACAAAGAGACCTATATTCTTTAAGGGTCTTTTCAATAAACCAAGATTTTGAAACTTTATAGTTTTTATGGAGAAACTCAAAACGAGCTTTCCAAAAGGTTTCTGAACCAACATTAGGTAGTGTCTGTCCTTCACATAGCATTTCACGCCAAGTGATGACGTCGCCATCTAAGTTTAATTTTTGAAGACGTTCGGTGAAAACATCTCCATTGGTAATGTGCAAGAGAGAACTCATACCAGGTTTGATTTTAGTTTGAATAGATTAAAAATAATACTAATAACAACGTTAAAAAATTATTTAACAGAAAACAAATGGAACTTTTAATGTAGTGTTTTTCGCTAAATTATCCACCTACTCGTTTAACAGAGAAGCCTTTGTCTTTCAATATGCTCATAATTTTGTCTCTGTAATCTCCCTGAATTATTATTTTGCCATCTTTAAAACTACCACCAACACTCAATTTTGTCTTTAATTCTTTAGCTAATTTCTTAAAATCTTCATCGGCACCAGTGTACCCTTCTAGAATTGTAATGGGTTTGCCTTTTCGTTTTTCGTACTTGCAAATGATAGGGTCATCTTGAAGCCAAATAGGATTATCCACTGTTTTTTCGATAGGAGTTTCCTCTGGTTCGTGCTCTGGAAATAGATTTTTTAACTGGTCTTTAAGATCCATATAGACTATTTTTTGATTAATCCTAAATCGATTAATCTTTCATGTAAAAATTCACCTGCAGTAATATCAGTATATAGTTTAGGGTGTTCGTCATCAATACAGTTATCTAAGCAATTCAATGACATTTCACTCACCGGATGCATAAAAAATGGCACAGAATATCTTGAAGTCCCCCATAATTCTCTTGGCGGGTTCACCACTTGATGTATGGTAGATAATAATTTATTATTGGTTAGTCGAGAAAGCATGTCGCCAACATTTATCATCAATTGATCAGGTCTCGCGATAGCATCAACCCATTCACCATCATGGTTTTGAACTTGAAGTCCTTTACCATGAGCACCCATTAACAATGTAATTAAGTTAATATCACCATGCGCTGCAGCACGTACTGCATTTTTAGGTTCCGAGGTAATAGGTGGGTAATGTATAGGACGTAAAATTGAATTTCCATTTTTAATATAATTATCAAAATAGAATTCATCTAAATTTAAATGTAGAGCTAACGCACGTAATACGTATCTCGCTGTTTTCTCTAGCATTTTATAGGTTTCCTTTCCTACTTTATTAAATTCAGGTAGTTCTTTAACCATTACATTGGCAGGATATTCTTTTTCCAGTTCATCATTATCCTCAACATATTGGCCAAAATGCCAAAACTCTTTTAAATCGCCTTCTTTTCTTCCTTTGGCATGTTCTTTACCGAATGAGGTATAACCACGTTGCCCGCCAATACCTTCAATCTGGTATCCGTCTTTTACATTTTCGGGTAAATCAAAGAATTCTTTAATTTCACTATATAATGTATCCACTAATTTTTCAGACAAAAAGTGTCCGCTTAAAGCAACAAATCCGATTTCTTCAAAGGCTTTTCCGATTTCATTAATAAACTTTTGTTTTCTTTTTGGGTCTTCCGAAAGAAAATCCGACAAATCAACACTAGGTACTAAGCTCATATTTATAAAGATTTTACGTAAAATTAATAATTATTGTCGATTTATAAGCGTTGTTGTAATCTATACTTACTATATACATTTTTGTTACATTTATATATTAATAGCCAAAATTGCCTTTATCAATGAATTACACCGATTTTAAAGTAACTCAAGACGTCAAATTAAAGCTTTATAAATCAATGCTCAAGCCTCGTATGATTGAGGAAAAAATGTTGATATTATTACGACAAGGTAAAATATCTAAATGGTTTAGCGGCATTGGTCAAGAGGCAATTTCTATTGGTGTTACTTCTGCGTTAAATAGTGATGAGTATATACTACCTATGCATAGAAACTTAGGAGTATTTACCGCTAGAGAGATACCACTGTATCGGTTATTTGCACAGTGGCAGGGGAAAGCAAGCGGATTTACGCAAGGTCGTGATCGTAGTTTTCATTTTGGAACCCAAGATTTTAAGATTGTAGGCATGATATCTCATTTGGGTCCGCAATTGGGTGTGGCAGATGGTATTGCCTTAGCTCATAAATTAAAGAACGAAAAGAAGGTAACCGCTGTTTTTTCAGGCGAAGGAGCAACGAGTGAAGGTGATTTCCATGAAGCTTTAAATGTTGCTTCGGTTTGGGGTTTACCGGTTCTTTTTTGTATCGAAAACAATGGATACGGATTATCAACACCGACAAACGAGCAGTTTAAATGTGAAAACATTGCAGATAAGGGAGCTGGTTACGGAATGGAATCTCATATTATAGATGGTAATAATATTCTTGAAGTATATTTAAAAGTATCTCATTTGGTTAGAGATATGAGAATAAACCCAAGACCGGTCTTATTAGAATTCAAAACTTTTCGCATGCGTGGACATGAAGAAGCGAGTGGAACAAAATATGTACCACAAGAGCTTTTAGATACTTGGGCAGAGAAAGATCCATTGGAGAATTTTACGCAATACCTTATAGGCGAGAAGTTATTGACCGAAGAAAGTATCGCCAATTATAAGGCAGATATTCAGGCAGAAATAGATGAGCATCTGCGAATAGCTTTTAGTGAAGATTTCATTACACCTAATGAAAGTAAAGAATTAAGTGAAGTATATCAAAAATATGATTTAAAAGAAATTAGACCAAGTAGATTTGTTACAAATATACGTTTAGTCGATGCTATTTCTGAAGGGCTAAGACAGTCTATGAAAAAATTTGACAACCTAGTTATCATGGGGCAAGATGTTGCCGAGTATGGTGGCGTTTTTAAGATAACAGATGGTTTTGTAAACGATTTTGGTAAAGAGCGTGTACGTAATACGCCCATCTGTGAGTCGGCAATTGTATCTGCTGCAATGGGCTTATCAATTAATGGAATGAAGGCGGTTATGGAAATGCAATTTGCAGATTTTGCAAGTAGCGGCTTTAATCCAATTGTGAATTATTTGGCTAAAAGTTTTTATAGATGGGGAGAGAATGCAGATGTTGTAATTCGTATGCCTTGCGGCGGCGGAGTGTCTGCTGGTCCGTTTCATTCACAAACGAATGAGGCATGGTTTACTAAAACTCCAGGTTTAAAGGTCGTATACCCAGCATTCCCGTATGATGCTAAGGGTTTGTTGGCAACTTCGATAGAAGACCCTAATCCCGTTTTGTTTTTTGAACATAAAGGATTGTATAGAAGTTTATATCAAGAAGTACCCGTTGATTATTATACCTTGCCATTAGGGAAAGCCAGTCTTTTAAAACAAGGTGATCAAATTACCATTGTTACCTATGGTGCCGGAGTTCATTGGGCTTTAGAAACCTTAGAAAACAATCCGGGTATTCGTGCAGATCTTTTGGATTTGCGAACATTACAACCCTTAGATACCAAAGCTATTTATGATTCTGTTGTTCGTACAGGCAAGCTAATTATATTACAGGAAGATAGCCTTTTCGGAGGAGTAGCCAGTGATATTTCAGCAATGGTGATGGAGAATTGTTTTGAGTATTTAGACGGTCCTATAAAAAGAGTAGGGAGTTTAGAGACACCGATTCCTTTTAACACTAAGCTTGAAGAGCAATACCTTGCTAAGTCTAGGTTTGAATCTGATTTAAAGGAACTTATCGCGTATTAGGGAAATACGTTAAGAAATATGTTAAAAGAGGTAATAGGTATTTACATTTAGCAGCATCTTTGTAGTGGCATTTGGTCGAATAAATAAAATTAATTCATCCAAAGAATAACAAGCAACGTATATAGATCAAACCTAAATTTTTTACTTATGAAAAAAATAATTTTACTTTTTAGTATTGTACTTTTAATAACCTCATGTTCAGTGTCTAAAGATGCTCGTGCAAAAAGAAATCTACTAAGCGGCACATGGACTTTAAATGATGTTTCTTTTGAGGGTAATACTGGCAATGTAAAGGCAGTATTATTTAATGACGTAGAAGATATATGTTTAGAAGGTAGCGAATGGTTCTTTCGTGATAACAATAGCACTGGTAGATATACTATTGACCAATCTACTTTTTGTACTGGTGGAGACCGTTATATTAGATGGTCGGTTGTTGAACGTGAAGAGAACTACACTAGTCAGTTACAATTCAAATTCATTAACGAAAAAAATCAAGATATTTCTGGAGGTGCAGGTTATCGTTTAAATATAGAAAACCTTACCGAATCAGCTATGACGTTAAAATCTAATGTCATGGTAGAAGGTGCTCCAATAAATGTAGTGTACCAATTCAGTAAAAAATAAATTTACTTAAAATTTAAAATAAGCATATGAAAACAATGATATTACGTAGAACTAGTTACATAATTGCTCTTGCCTTGGTAATGAGCTGTAGTACAGTAAAGAATGCAAATAAAACACAAAAAGGAGCGGTTATAGGTGCTTCAGGAGGGGCTTTAATCGGTGGAATCTTGGGGAATAATGTTGGTAGCGGTAATAATACGGCGCTTGGTGCCATTTTAGGTGCTGCAATAGGTGGTGCTGCCGGTGGTTATATTGGTAATAGAATGGACCGCCAAGCAGAACGTATTGAAGAAGAAATACCTGGTGCAGAAGTAAAGCGTGTTGGTGAAGGTATCAACGTAACGTTCAATGAAGAAGCTGGTGTGTATTTTGATACCAACAAATCTAATGTTCAAGGAACATCTGCAGTGACACTAGATAAACTAGTAGGTATTTTCAAAGAATATCCTCAATCTAATATTTTAGTAGAAGGTCATACCGATAGTGCTGGTGCCGATGAGTATAATTTGAACTTATCTAAGCAAAGAGCAGAATCTGTAACGAACTATTTAATCAGTCAAGGTATCGACGCTAGTCGTTTTGATACGAAATGGTATGGTGAAACACAACCAGTAGGTGATAATACAACTACAGCCGGTAAAGCAAAGAACAGACGTGTTGAATTAGCGATTGTAGCTAGTGAGTCTTTAAAACAAGAAGCACAAACACAAACGAACTAAGAGATACAAATTTTAGTATTGAGTTAAAATAAAAGCCCTGCACTTGCAGGGCTTTTTTGTTTTTGGTGTAACTTCCATGCAGTGAAAGAACACGGCATACTTATTATAGGAGGTGGACTAGCGGGATTAACAGCTGCTATTCATTTGGCTTCGGAAGGATTGGATGTCGCTGTGATTGAAATGCAGCAATATCCGCATCATAAAGTATGTGGCGAATATGTATCTAAAGAAATTGATCCGTATTTAAAACGGTTAGGAGTAGACCTAAAGGCAGAAGGGGCCAAAGATATTTCACAATTTCAAATAAGTACAGAAGACGGATTTATCGTTGAGACCGATTTGCCCTTGGGCGGATTTGGCATAAGTAGATATACGCTTGACAATTTGCTTTTTGAACGTGCAAAAGAGCTTGGGGTCATTTTTTACTTGGAGAAGGTCATAGCGACAGTATTTAAGAATGATATTTTCACTATTACTACCAAGTTTTGTACCTATTATTCTAAAATTGCCATAGGAGCTTATGGTAAACGATCGGTCTTAGATAAGGATTTAGATAGGGCTTTCAGTAAGAAAAAGCAATCATGGTTGGCGGTAAAAGGACATTATGAACTTGAAGATTTTCAGGAAGATGTAGTTGCGCTGCACAATTTTAATGGCGGTTACGGCGGACTCTCAAAAACGGAAACCGGAGCGGTGAATTTTTGTTATCTAGTTAGTTATGAAAGCTTTAAAGGATATAAGGATATTCAAAGTTTCAATACTGAAGTAGTTGCAGAGAACCCGTTTTTAAAAGAGTTTCTATCAAATGCAATCCCTGTTTTTAAGAAACCTATGACCATTGCTCAAATAGCCTTTGACGAAAAAGATAACGTGGTCGATCATATGTTGATGTGTGGCGATACTGCTGGGCTTATACATCCACTTTGTGGAAATGGTATGGCAATGGCTATTCACAGCGCTAAGATTGTATCTGAATTAATATCAAAATATGTTAGTGAATCAGATTATAAACGTATTGACTTAGAAATTGATTATAAAAAGGCATGGTCAAAAGCTTTTAGTAAACGTTTATGGTTCGGCAGAAAATTACAGTCCGTCTTAATGAATAAAAGATTAGTTTCAATGGGAATTAAAACTGTTGGAAAATCTAAATCAATATTGAAGTTTATTATTTCTAAAACCCATGGAGAATTAATATCATAATGGTAGATTTTACACAAAGAAGTAGTGAAGTGGAAATCATGGATACCTTTTTAGGTACAACTAATGAGCTAGAAACGATACTGCAAGATATTAATAGGGTAAATAGGTTGCTTGGGGGTTATAGTATAACCTTAGGTTCTGTTTTTGAGTTACTTGAGAAAAACAATAAAGAATCGTATACGATTTTAGATATGGGTTGTGCCGAAGGAACCATGCTTAGAAAGCTGGCATTAGCAGCAAGAAAGAAGAATGTAAAACTTAAATTGATTGGAGTTGATTTTAATGAACAAGGATTGCAATTAGCAAAGCAATACTCATCTGATTATCCTGAGATTAGTTACCTAAATACCGATATTTTAAAAACTGATTTTTCTGAATGGAATGTAGATGTGGTTATGACGACTTTGACCTTACATCATTTTACAGATGAAGGAGTAATTAAGTTCGTAAATCGCTTTGTAGATATCGCAAAGTTAGGAGTGGTTATAAATGATTTGGAACGGAGTCCCGTTGCATATTATTTATTCAAGACATTTAGTCTATTTTTTATTAGAACAGAAATAGCAAAGAAAGACGGACTGTTATCTATACGTAGAGCATTTAAAAAGGAAGAGTTACAGCATTTTGCCAGTCAGGTTAGCAACGTATCACACTATATTAAATGGAAATGGGCTTTTAGATATGTATGGGTCTTAAAAAAGAAATAAGTAGATTGAAGTTTAAGAATAGCTATGAATTATACAAGAATTGTTAGTGTTACAAAAGAATTACCACCGTATTCTAGAAATACAAAAGATATCATTCCCCTTGTAGAGTTTTGGCTAAGTGGTCAAGAGGAACGCTTTTCTCGTAAGGTCGTTAAGATTTTTGAAGGTGCTGCAGTAGATAAAAGGTTCTCTATTATGCCACCTGAAGATGTATTTGTAACTACTTCTTTTGAAGATAAGAACAAAATTTATAGTAAAGAAGCCAAGCGAATGGGTGCTAACGTACTTAGAAATGCACTTCAGAAAAGCGATTGGGAAGCTTCATCCATTGATTATATTATTACGGTAAGTTGCACAGGTATTATGATACCGTCTTTAGATGCGTATTTGATAAATGAATTAGGGTTGCGTCAAGATGTGGTAAGACTTCCAGTGACTGAAATGGGTTGCGCTGCGGGAGTATCTGGGCTCATATATGCCCATAATTTCTTAAAATCCAATCCTGGTAAGCGTATTGCATTGGTTTCTGTTGAGAGTCCGACGGCAACATTTCAACTCCAAGATTATTCTATGGCAAATATGGTAAGTGCGGCTATTTTTGGTGATGGTGCGGCTTGTGTACTATTATCATCCGAAGAAGATGCTGTAGGACCAAAAATAATAGGAGAAGAAATGTATCACTTTAAAGATGCTACGCAAATGATGGGTTTCGATTTAACCAATCATGGTTTAAAAATGATTCTTGATCCGGCAGTACCTGAAACGATATCGAATCATTTTGCCGATATCGTACATCCGTTCTTAGAAAAGTATGGCAGTGATATTCAAAAGGTGGACCATTTAATTTTTCATCCCGGAGGAAAGAAAATAGTACAAACTGTAGAATCGCTTTTTGGTGCTTTAGGTAAAAATATTGATGATACCCGAGAGGTATTACGTCTTTATGGAAACATGAGTAGTGCTACTGTTTTATACGTGTTAGAGCGTTTTTTAGAAAAGGATATAACAGCCGGTGAGCAAGGGCTGATATTAAGTTTTGGTCCCGGTTTCTCTGCACAACGCGTATTGATAGAATGGTAGCATCTAAATAAAAATTATGAAAAATACCTATTGGGCTTTAATATTAGGCGGAAGTAGCGGACTCGGACTAGCTACGGCAAAGAAATTGGCTAGTCACGGTTACCATATTTTAATTATGCACCGAGATCGACGTGCAGTTATGGATGAGATTGAAAAAGGATTCGATGAAATTCGTGCCTTTGGAAATGAATTGATAGCCATGAATGTAGATGTATTGAATGCTGAAAAACGCGAAGATATTATTTCTAATATTCAGCAACAGTTACCAGAAGGGCATCAAATAAAAGTATTGATACATAGTGTAGCTAAAGGAACGCTTAAGCCCATGTATTCTGAAAGTAGACCAACCTTGGTCGATACCGATTTTAGAATCACTTTCGATGCCATGGCTTTAAGCTTATATGATTGGACAAAAGCACTGGTTACGGCAAATTTATTTGCAGACGATACGCGTATAGTTTCATTTACAAGTGAAGGTAATAAGAAAGCATTACCAAATTATAGTGCTGTTTCGGTGGCTAAAGTAGCTTTAGAAGCACTAACCAGAAGTATTGCGTTAGAGTTTGCACCTATTGGTATAAAAGCAAACTGTATACAAGCAGGTATTACTATGACCAAATCGTTATCAATGATTCCCGGTTACGAGCGAATTAAAGAAAATGCCTTAAAAAGAAATCCGCAGAACCGTTTAACAACTCCCGAAGACGTTGCAAATGCAGTGTATTTGTTAACTATGAATGAAGCAAAATGGATTACGGGAACCGTCATAAAAGTTGATGGCGGCGAAAGTTTGATGTAACATTTATAGATGATGAAAGAATCTTATAATTGGATATTGAAGCAACTACCGTATTCAGAGCCTTTTCTATTTGTGGAAGAGATATTAAATATTAATGATAAAGGCGTGGAAGGTGCTTATCAGTTTTCGCCCGATGCAGATTTTTATAAAGGGCATTTTAAAAACAATCCCGTTACACCAGGTGTAATTTTGACCGAATGCTCCGCGCAAATTGGCTTGGTTTGTTTGGGTATTTATTTATTGGGTGAAAAAACTAAATTGGAAAATATAGGTATAGGAATGAGTAGTTCTGAAATGGAATTTCTATTACCGGTATTTCCTGGAGAACGTGTCAAGGTAGTTTCAGAATTGGTGTATTTCAGGTTTCAAAAGCTTAAATGTGAAGTAAAAATGTATAATGAAGATGATAAACTGGTCTGTAAAGGGATTCTAGCAGGCATGATAGGTGTAGCGAATGAGTAGACGTGTAGTTATTACGGGCTTAGGAGTATGTGCACCAAATGGTGTAGGTCTTACTGATTTTACAAATGCGTTGCTAGAAGGTAAAAGCGGACTTCGGCATCAGCCAAATCTAGAAAAACTAGGTTTTGGGTGTCAGGTTGCAGGTGAGCCATTGGTGAAAGACAATCTCATTGACAATTATTTTACCCCATTAGAGCGCAGAGGATTAAATGCTACGGGAATTGTATATGGAGTAATTGCAGGAGTAGATGCTTGGAAAGATGCTGGTTTAGAAAAGAATACGACCAACGAACCAAGTTGGGATCGCGGAATCATTTTTGGTACCGGTATTTTAGGAGTAGATAAGTTTAGGGAAGCCATACATTTAATAGATGAAGGTAATGTTCGTAGACTTGGTAGCACTTCGGTGGTACAAACTATGGCAAGCGGTATAAGTGCCTATTTAGGTGGATTATTAGGTTGCGGAAATCAAGTCACTACAAACTCAGCGGCATGTACAACAGGTGCAGAAGGTATTATTATGGCATACGATCGCATTAGTCAGGGAAAAGCAGAAATTATGTTGACCGGTAGTTGTAGTGATAGTGGACCGTATGTATGGGGCGGCTTTGATGCCATGCGTATTTTACCAAGATCGTATAATGATAATCCAACCAAGGCAAGTAGACCTATGAGTGCCACTGCAGCAGGATTCATTCCTGGTAGTGGAGCAGGAGCATTGGTGTTAGAGTCCTTGGAAAGTGCCCAAAAACGAGGTGCACATATTTATGCAGAAGTACTTGGAGGTGAAATTAATAGCGGCGGACAATTAGGAGAAGGATCCATGACCGCGCCAAATAGTATTGCGGTGCAACGTTGCATACGAAATGCGGTGACTAATGCGGGTATTGATGCTTCAGATATTGATGTAATTAATGGGCATTTAACTGCAACTACGAAAGACGGACTAGAAATAGAAAACTGGAGTAAAGCACTTGGGAGAAATCATGACGATTTTCCGTATATCAATTCATTCAAGGGTTCGGTGGGTCATTGTTTGGCGGCAGCTGGTAGTATTGAAAGTGTCGCCACGATATTACAATTTAAAGAGCAGGTAGTGTTTAAGAATGTGAATTGTGATGATATACATCCAGAGATCTTAAAGTTGATATCTGATACCTGTATTCCAAGGGAAACAAATAATCATGCTCCGAAAGTTATCGCAAAAGCAAGTTTTGGATTCGGAGATGTAAATGCTTGTGTTATATTTAAGTCATTTACAAAAGAATAATCAAAACTAAAATAATACCAAAGGGTATTTTAATTGAATTAATATATGCTTAAAGAAGAAAAATACCAGAAATTGAAAGATATCATTAAAATCTATCTTCCCGAAGACGTAGCGGTTACTGATATTGAGCAAGATAGTCACTTCATGAATAATTTAAATATCAATTCTGCAAATCTTGTAGATATTGTATTAGATGTAGAAGACGCTTTCGACATTCGCTTAGAAAATGATGATATGGATAAAATGCAAACTGTCAATGATGCCATGGCAATTATCGATGCCAAGCTAGCAGAAAAGTAGCATTTTACAAATGCTTTAAAGAACTATTCTTTATCCTTAATTAACATTGATGCTAAAATTCCTGATACCAGCGCAACTGAAATAACAGTTAAAGACACCCATTCCGGTAAATGTATGTAATGGGAGAATAACATCTTTAATCCAACAAAAGCAAGAATAACTACCAAACTATAATTGATATACTTAAATTTCTCTAACATTCTAGAAATTAGAAAGTACATAGAACGCAAACCTAAAATAGCTAAGATATTCGAAGTAAATACGATAAATGGATCAGCTGTAATTGCTAGAATCGCAGGTATGCTATCTAAAGCGAAAAGAATATCGGTAAGCTCAATAACAATAAGTGCTACAAATAGGGGAGTAGCAGCATTTAGTCCCATTCTTTTCACAAAGAAATCATGACCGTGCATTGTAGAAGTTACTGGGTATATCTTTTTGATCTGTTTAAATACGAAAGAGTTCTTAGGATCAAAGTCATCATCATCACCTTTTAGCATGTTAAATGCTGTATATAATAGGAACACGCCAAACACATAAATGATCCATTCAAATTTGGTGATAAGGGCAACTCCAAAAAATATCATTAATGCTCTAAATACAATTGCACCAAGAATTCCCCAAAACAATACACGATGTTGATATAATGGCGGAATCTTAAATGATGAGAATATAACTGCAATTACAAAAACGTTGTCAACGCTTAATGAAAGTTCAATAAGGTAACCGGTAATATACTTTAAAACCGCATCGTTTGGTGTTAGTCCTGTTGGGTTGGCAATAATTTCTGCACTGAACAACCAATAGATAACGCCACTAAAGGCAAATGCAACCGTTACAAAAATAGCAGTCCAGATTCCTGCTTCTTTAGATTTAATAACATGTTCATCTTTATGAAAAACACCTAAATCTAAGGCAAGGAATATTAGAACGAAGGAAATAAAGACAATCCAGACTATCATACATAAAATTTCAAGATGCAAAGGTATTAAAAATTGACTTTACCTATTTCAATTCTTTATAATGTTGGTGAATTAGCAATGGATTTACAAGTTCATCCTATTATATTACAAATTTGAATTATTATCTCCTCATAGATTGATTTTTTAATTCAAAATTGTAACCTAAAAAAATAGAATCTAAAATTAGCGCGTATCACTGTTAAAAAACAGAGGTTAGCAACTTTATTCAACTTAACAACATTGAAGTGTAATTGAAGGTTGTTTTCTTAAAATATTGAAAATCAGATGGTTTAAGGGGGTGCTTCAGGATTATTGTATAAATTGGATGAACTAACTTCTTTATCCGATTAACTACTATTTTATTTCATATTCAAAGGAATATCGGATTTTTTATCTTAATTTTAAAGTAGAACAAGCTATTAAAATGAAAAAACTAACCATTTTTTGTGGTTTTTTGCTATGCGGTATTTTGAGCATGCAAACTGCCCAGGCACAAGACTCTTTGCAGTCAGATGCTAGAGTAAAACAACGTATGCTATTAAATCAATTTGAGTCTGATTATGTACTAACCGCTTCTGAGCGAGTGGCATTAAGACAGAGTCGTATTGCATATCAATTGCGAATGAAAGAAATATTAGATACTATAAATATATCTGATTCAAGAAGAAAACGTTTAATACAAGAATTGAAGAAAAACCCATTTTCTGAGAGGGTTCAAACGGTGATTGCCAATCACATGGTTTCTGAAGATACTATAAAACAATAAAAAAAATGCAGTCTAATGAGACTGCATTTTTGCTTTTCTTTTTTCCAATTGTCGTTGTAAATCTTCTATAGATGAAGCAATTGCAGCTTCAAAACTAGCAGAAGACGACTGTGCGAACAGGCGAGGACCTGGAGCACTCAAGCGTATATTACATACCATACCTGAATCGGGGGAAGAGGTATTCTCTTTTTTAAAGAAAACATCGGATCTTACGATAAAATCGAATTTATCCAATAGTTTCTCTAATTTCTCAGCAGCCATTATTTCTAATCGGTTGCTTGCTTTTACATCGTCGTATTCAAAATTGATATTCATAAGCTAAAAGTTTAGTTTAAGGTACTCATTTCAATGATGCATTGCAATTAAAAAAATCTTAATAATTTCAATAATTAGATTAAGAATTTCTAATCCTTTTGTTTCTATAAAGTTAGCAAAACCGGTACCAATTTAAAATTAAGTTAAACTTACACAAACATAATTTAAATATGGACTGTTTGTCTTAAATTGAAGTAAATTTCCCACAACTATGTTTTTAAATCTACGGCTATGCAGAATGTACAGAATAAATCTATGTGTTTAGGTAAATTAGAACGTTGTTACAATACGATACAACAATTTAAGGTAAGAGTAGATTCTTATTTATATGAACCAAAAACTATGGCCCTTTTTGAGACAAAAACATATTTAAAGAATAAGATTTCAAAGCTTTCTGATGCTAATGAAAAGTTGTTGAAATATATGAGGTCTTCTAAAGAATTAGTACCAGAGCAATATAAGCTGGTCAATCATCATATTAGGGAAACTTTTGAGCTCGAATTTGATTTTTTAGAGTATACCATGAGATTTAGACAACCCGTTTAACTACCTATATTTTAGTTTATTGGTCATAATTAATTTAATTTCCTGTTAAGTTTTCTGTTTTAGAGCGATTTAAAGAAAATGTTACTAATTTAGACTTAGAACACTAATGAAATTGATATGAAAATTTTTATGCGGCTAGCTATATGCTGCACATTTTTCTGTACAGGTATTTCGTACTCACAAGCGAACGATTCTACAAAAGTAAACTCGAAAGAAGAAGACGAAGGTCCGGTTATGTTTCAATTTGAACCTAATTATGAAACAGCAGTAATGCTTCAAAGAGCTGCATTACAAGAAAAAATTAGAGGATTGGATACTTTAAATATTTCTGATCGTAAACGTCAACGATTAATCAAGGCATTATATAAAGAATCTCGAAATCTTAATTTTAAAAAGTCAGTTTTAGTAAATACTGAATTTGAAGAAGAAGAGTTTGAAGATTAAATTTCATCTTTTGGCATAGATTTCGTAAGTTATTAGGTGATTTAAAATAACACTTATGAGAAGCTCATTTATATTTCTATTCACCTTTAGTATATTATTTGGCTGTTCCTCTTCAAAAACTGCAATTAGCGATTCGCATGCTATTCATGGTTTGGTAGCGTCAAAACAAATAGAATTTACGGCAACATCTGCCAACCCAACAGTCACACAAAGTTTAAATGCCGTTGCAAATAGCGGACTCATTCCGCCCGGTAGTACCATTTCACGTATAGATTTAACGGGTAATGGTAATTACCTAAAGATTTTTGGGGATAGTGTATCGGCTAACTTACCTTATTATGGAGAACGCCAATTTGGTGGTGGTTATGGTTCTGCTACAGGAATTGAGTTTAACGGGCTACCAGTTAATTATACACAGAAGTTTAATAGCGATAAGCAAAAGTATACCATTAGCTTTCAAGTAGCCGACACATCTGATCGGTATACTATTTATATTGATATCTATCCTAGCAAGTCAAGTGTTGTTTCGGTAAACATGGCAAATAGAAATACTATTCAATATAATGGGAACGTAAATGCTATCAAGGAAGATGAATAAGGTGTTCATTAAGAGGAATTTGACCTTGTTTTTCGACTTTTAATGTTAAGAAGAGGCTAAATAAGGAAGGTTTTAGCATAATCTTCGTTATTCCCTATTGAGAATAATACCTTAGCACCTCAATTAAGTTAAATAGTAGAATTTAATAGTATGAGTAAAGTAAAAGCAGATAGTCAGGTAAAAGTACATTACACAGGTAAACTAAGTAATGGTCAAATATTTGATAGTTCAGTAGATAGAGAACCTTTAGAGGTAAAATTAGGACAAGGTAGTTTAATACCAGGTTTTGAAAAGGGATTGTTAGACATGGAGGCAAACGATAAGAAAACAATCGTTATCGCTAAAGAAGATGCATACGGTGAAAAGCAAAAAGAGCTTTTTCAAACCGTTCCAAAATCAGAATTGCCACAAGAAATGGAGCCAAAAGTAGATATGGCACTTATGGCAACCAATGCAGATGGTAGTGAAAGACAATTACGTGTTGCAGAAGTAAACGAAAATGATATCGTTGTAGATGCAAACCACCCTTTAGCTGGTGAAGATTTAACCTTCGAATTAGAATTGGTTGAAGTTAAATAAGAAGTAATAGTTATTATATGAAAAACCGCCTAATAGGCGGTTTTTTTGTTTCTATGCGTGTCGGTTTCATGGCACTAAATATTATATTTGAATATGCATTTAAGAATAGTATATTTTTTAATTTTAGGGGTTGTTTTGGTTGGCTGTAAAGAAGAAAAAACCAAGACAGTAGCACCTGAAGTAATAGAAGCTGTAGTGGAAAAAATTTCCACTACAGCTTATGAAGATTTAGAAGGTAATCCTATAGAATTAAGCAATTACAAAGGTAAGCGTGTATTGTTGAACTATTGGGCAACCTGGTGCAGACCTTGTATTGAAGAAATGCCAGATATGGAGAAAGCACAGACTATTTTAGAACAAGAAAACTATGTATTTCTATTTGCATCTGATCAGTCGGTCAAGAAGATACTAGCTTTTAAAGAAGCACGCGGATTTCAATTAGATTTTATAAAATTTAACGGTGTGTATGCCGAAGAAAATGTGAGTGCCTTGCCGGCAACATTTATATATAATGAAGTAGGGGAGCAGGTATTACGTTTTGATGGCGGATTGAAGTGGGATAGTCCAGAAATGATCGAAAAACTTAGAGCAGTAAAGTAATGCGTAAAATAACGAATACCTTTTTTCTTTTTGTTGCATTCAGTTTGATGCTAGGTTGTAAAGAAGAACCTAAAAATGTACAACCGGAAGCACCGGTAATCGCGATTGTAGAAATGATTTCTCCTGCTGGCGATGCTAGTGCTTTGCCGCACTTAATGTCGAATAAAGATGTTGCATTACTTTCATGGGTAGAAATTTCTAATGATACAGTGGCGACCATGCGGTATTCAGAATTGATTGATGGCGAGTGGCAAGAGGCGCAAAATATATGTAGCGGTACAGATTGGTTTGTCAACTGGGCAGATTACCCTATGATTACCGAAAACAATGGTAATTTATGGTCTCACGTTTTAAAGAAATCCACAGAAGGTACGTATTCGTATGATGTAAAAATGAATGTGAAACCAAAGGGAGCGACAGATTGGAAGACCAATTTAGACCTGCATACCGATGGTACGCCAACCGAACATGGTTTTGTAAGTATAGTACCTTATAATAGCAATTTCTTTGTCAATTGGTTAGATGGTAGAAATACCGAAGAAAATGAAACAGGAGAACGCGGAGCCATGACTTTACGTGGCGGAGTGGTATCTACTACTGGCGAAATGTTAGAGGAGTATGAGTTGGATAATAGCACTTGCGATTGCTGCCAAACGACTTCTGTAATAACAGATAACGGACCGGTGGTAATTTATAGAGACCGCTCAGATGATGAAATTCGCGATATTAGTATTGTACGCCAGGTGAAGGGGGAGTGGTCGGCACCTAAAGTAATACATGAAGATAATTGGCAGATAAAAGGGTGTCCGGTAAACGGACCAAAAGTAGATGCCTTGGGTAATAATTTGGTCGTGGCATGGTTTACGGGTGCTTCGAATAAGCAAAAGGTTCAAATCGCTTTTTCTTCAGATGGTGGAGGGGTATTTTCAGAACCAGTTTCCGTTGCAGAAGGTACAATTATGGGGCGTGTAGATGTTCTTTGGATGGATGAAGATCAAGCAGTTGTAAGTTGGATGGAAGCCAATGACGAAACCGCATTATTTAAAGCTATGATTGTAAATAAAGACGGAACAACTTCTGAAAAACAATTGATTACGGAAATGGCAGATTCTCGAAAATCCGGATTTCCTCAGATGGAAATTGTTGAAGAAACCCTCTATTTTGCTTGGACCGAGCAAGTAGCTGCAGTTACGCAAGTACACACTGCAAAGATGTCAGTCGATGCATTTTCGTTTAATTAACCGAAATTAATTCAATATCAAAAACTAAAACAGAACCACCAGGAATACCGTTAAAATCAAAACTACCATAAGCTAAGTGAGAAGGAATAAGTAATACACCATTTCCACCTTCACTAAAAAGGGGAATACCTTCTGTCCACCCAGCAATAACTTGATCTAGACCAATTGATAATCCCTCAGTGCTTTGGTCAAAAACAGTACCATCTAAAAAATGTCCTCTATAAACAACCGTAACATTTGATGTAGTCGTTGGTTGTGCACCGTCACCTTGGTTTTCAATGATGTAATGCAAGCCCGTTGCTGTGGTTTGCGATTCTAGTTCGTTTGCTATTAAATACGCATTTATTTCTTCTTCATTTATAGCCGTATAATCAATAGCTTCGACTACCGTAGGCGTTTTGTCATCTGATGATAAGCAAGAAACCATAGTGGTTGCAAGAAAAAGTAGAACTAGATATTTCATTATTTAAATTTTTAGGGAAGATAGCAGTTGAATTACTAGTATTAATCCATCTTAAGAAGTATTTAACCAATAAGATGTTATGGCAATAAATGAACTAGGCAATAAAGGTGTTTACAGAAAACCGAACACTACAATTTTTGTAGAGGTATTTTTGAAATTTTATAGCATGAGATTGCGAGTCAAAAATAACGGCTTCGGTAATACTGTTCGCTAGAACAAGATGCCCAATAAGGTATTCTACGTAGTAGGTGTTATTTTCAGAAAGAAGAACAAAATTTGGTTTGGTCGTCACAGTAATTATTTTACGATACTAAAATAAAGCATTTATTTAAGTGATCCTAATTTTTTTGAATTTCCTTGTCAAAAGGGATGCTATTGGGGTTGCAGCTAAAGTTTATTGTGTGGTCAACACTACAACGATTACCTCATATGATGATGATATTAAAAATATAATTATGGCAGTTTTCAATTCTTGGCATCATAGTTGCATCTCTTTTAGTAATTATTAATATCAAATTATATTACATTTATGAGTACAGGAACAGTAAAATTCTTCAACGATGCTAAAGGCTTAGGATTTATTACAGAAGAAGGTTCAAACGAAGAACATTTCGTTCATATTTCAGGATTAGTTGATGAGATTCGCGAAGGCGATGAAGTTGAATTCGAACTAACCCAAGGAAAAAAAGGATTAAACGCAGTTAACGTAAAAGTTATAGATTAAACTTCAATAAGTCCGTCAGCAATGACGGACTTTTTTTTGGAAAATAGTCCAAATTCGGATGGTAGACAGCCGAGCCTATAAAATGTCTATTTTTATAAAATACACAAGGTAATTACAATCTTGTAACACCTTGTTCAAAAACGAATTATACCATTATTAACTATAAATTTTAAACACAAATGTTAGATCAATTAAAGCAAATGGCAATTGAGAAATTGCAAGAAACAATGAGCGCAAATTCTTTAAATTCTGAAGCAACTAGTGGCGCTGCAGAAGAAGGAGCATCATCACTTATCAACAGTCTTATGGAGAAAGTAGGTGCAGGAGATTTAAGTGCGGTAACAAGCTTATTTTCAAATGACGGTAATGCTACAGAAGACAGTGGTATTGTTGAAAACTTAAAAGGAAAACTAGCTGAAATACTAGAGAGCAAAGGTATGAATGCTGCAGATGCTCAGGCAGAAGCTAGCAATGTTGCACCAGGTTTAGTAGATAGCCTTAAAGAGAAGTTCGTATCGAACGAAGCTTCAGATTCAGCGTTTAGCTTAGAAGGTCTTAGCGGTTTAGTTGGTGGCGATGCCGCTAGCTTACTTGACAAAGCAAAAGGTCTTTTCTAAGAATTCAACTTAGAAGATTAGAATTAGAACCGCTCAGAAATGAGCGGTTTTTTTGTTTTTAATAGGCAGGTAATTTATTTTGCTATTATACGATATCATGAAAGAAACTTTCTTTTTTAACACAATCAATTTAATAATGTCTCGTTAGTTATATAAAATAAATTGGTTTATGAAAATTTCAATGAGTTCCCAAAAAGTAGCTGTATTGACCGAATTAGAACGAAAGCGTAAATCGGTGGAACAATTATTATTGAAATTGGAATCTTATTTATATGAACCTCAGACGCATAGTTGCTTTGAGAAAAAAGAAAACTTGAAATCAACTATTAATCGTACTGCAAATAGCACCAATTCTTTGATGTCTATTCTAAAAATGAATGATATCTCTATCATGGAAAGTATGGATGATGTAGAGCGCCAAATGGAAGAGTGCTACGAATTAGAACTAGAAGTAGCATCGTACATGTTAAACAGATAAATATAATTTTATATTATAATACAAACTGCTCAGAAATGAGCGGTTTTTTTGTTTTTAAAATTTCCGACAGTAGTAGGGTATTTAAATATTCTATGAAAGATGTTGCAACTACAAGTTATAGGAGGGTTATTACAAAGTCTATTTTACAAGTATTTACTGCTGTTTGTTCATATTGCTTGGAAAGGTCAATAAATAATATGAATTGGGTTGAATTGGAATAATAGTGTTCATATTTTATGTCCATATTTAATGCTGATAACTTTTCTTATTAATATCCAATTTAAAAACTAATACTAGAAAATTTTTAAAATACTTTCGTCAAAATTACCTTAAGATATCAATGAGTTTTCTATCAAAATTAAATGATTTGATTTTCCAAGATGATTCTCTTTCAATCCAAACTAAACCTAGTTTTTCAAGTTGGTTTATTACTTTCCATATAGCTTCATCTTCTATATTATTATTGAAAATATGTCTATAGATTAGAAATTTTGTTTTCAGATTAATAATCCCTTTTAAAACATTATGTTCCTCCTCAGACAAAAGAGCTAAATTGTAATATAGATCATTTGAAATTAAAGCATCTTTCTTATAATTTGGGGAAAATAATTTACATTTATCACATATCAGATTATTACAAACAGTTACCTCCAACAGCTGCTTTCTATCATGAATAATTATATTTGAATTAGAAGCGCACAGTGCACAGGGCTTGGCTTTAAAAATACAGTAGGAATAACTTAAAATTTCGCTGATTAATATTTTACTAGGAGTATCCTCAAACATAATTTCTTTTAAATTATACTTGAATTTTTCATTATCTATAATCCAGTATTTGTGTATAATTTTTAAAAGTTCCTCTGAAGCATTGTTAGATATAACTATTTCATAATCCATCTTATCTCTATCTTACAACAAATATAATGACATATATGTCATTATTAAAATCATGTTTTATTTAGAGATTTCATCCCACTATGGGAGGTCGTTTACGAAATGAAGAATTACTACAGAAAATTTCAACTCAGTTAAAGCATCTTAGGGATATTAAGGGTTTATCGCAAGAAGATGTATACAATGATACTGGCATACATATTTCTCGCATTGAAACTAGCAAAGTAAATATTACTGTTAGTACTTTGGAATCTCTTTGTAGTTACTTCGGAATATCCATTTATACTTTTTTTAAAGATTTCTAAATTAAAAAAGTAAGATTACTTGTTATTCAATTGAGAATTTAAATACATCCGATTTAGAATTATTATTAGTACTATCAATGGTGAGGATATACCAATAATAGGTGGAATTTGCTTCTATGTCTACTGTTATTTCACTTTGCGATGCTGACCCTATTTTATTTGTAGGTGGATTGTCAGTGCCGAAGTATATATCAAAATATTCAATATCCTCATCTATATCAGCTGCTTCCCATTGTAATGAAATGTTCCCGGATACAGCATCTACTCTTGAATTATTGGAAGGACTGACTGCCTCTGCTGGAAACGGTGCGTAATTTACAGTTGCTGGTGCCGCATTATAAAATTGCCAGATTTCACTCTCCGCTATTTTCTCGCTCATTTGAGACTTTGAGACTACATACCACCGATATGCGTTTCCCCTTTCAAGTGTAATTGCCAATTCATTTGTTACGCTTTCAAATTCTGAATCAATATTTAAATCTATATTTTCAAGATATAACTCATAACTGTCAGTATTCTCTGAAGCGTTCCATCTAAAAATCACTTCACTTTGGGCATCGTTGATTATAACTCCTTCTTGACATTCCAAATTATCTTCAGGAAATACAAGAGTAACAGCCACTGGGTCTTCAATTAACTCTATTTCTTCCTCAATAAGTGGGTCTTTCGATCCTCCACAAGAAAAAACTAATAGTATAAAGACTATAACTAGTATTCGTTTTAAAAAATCCATAGCCTATATTATTTAATAATTATTCTACGAGATTCAGAATTATTTCCTATCTCGATATTTAAATTGTAAATACCTGAAGTTAATCCGCTTACGTTAATTTTGATTGGGTCTCCATTGTTTTTTTCTATCATTTTAGCTACCATTCGTCCATCATTGGCGTATAGTGTCAAGTGAATGTTTTCGTCAAATGAATGAGGTATTTGTACCGAAACTTCATTGCCAACAACTGGGTTTGGAAAAATTAAAATTTCCGACACATCAATTAAAAACATTTCATCATAAATACCTTGACAATCTTTATCCGTTTTAATCTGGACGTTATTTTGCGTATCTGAAAGTGGCAAAATAATTTCTTCAGAAGTTGTTTGGTAAATTACATCGTTGATAGATATCGTATAATTTTCTCCACCTTTCATTTTCAAAGTAATCGATTTTCCAGTATTATCAACTTTTGCATCGATATCCAATGGTTCAGGCTGTGATATATTTATATTGAAACATTGCTCAAAATTAGATTCGCCGGAAACCGTTATGCAGATGTTATAAGCTCCAGCTTCCAAATCTTGAAAAGCGACAAATGTTCTAAAATCTTTGTCGATGGTAGTACTAACGTAATTTAATGTTGCGGTATAATCCAGGTTTTCCATTGCCGTAACTAGAATACTACCATTATTGCTAGAAGCACAGGTTTCACCTACTACCTGAATGGAAAAATTGGTATTGGGCAAACTGAATTTTACACAGCCCGAATTATCTATGTCTGTACCTAAAGGTGTTTCTGTGCAATTATCTAGATTATTGGTAACTCCGTCACCATCAATATCATCATCACATTGATCTCCAATTCCATCATTATCAAAATCAGGACTGTTTGGTTCTGAAATAACCACTTCATTTGAAACAACACATCCATTGAAGTCTCTACACCACACAGTATAATTGCCGGGAGCTATATCATTAAACTCGTTGCTTAATAAAAATGTAGTTCCATCTACACTATATTCATGTGGCAATGTCCCACCCATAGCATTTATTGAAATGTTACCGTCATTTAGCCCTTTACAGCTAATATCAGTAACGGTAGTATTAGCCATTAGAACTATAGGTTCTGTTATTGTTAATGTTTCGGAAATTACACTACAGCCATTCATGTCAATAGTTTCAATAACGTATTGATTTGGTATAAGGTTTTCAAATAAGTTTGATTGTTGTAAATCACCTCCATTTATACGATATTGGTAGGGAGCATTTCCATTAGTCGCAAATACTTCTATCTGACCATTGTTAGCTCCAAAACAAGATGCATCGGTTACTTCAAAAGTAGTTTCGATAGTAAGGGCTTCCAGAATGGTAATATTGAAGAATGATTCTTCGCCATTATTATCAATAACTTTTGTGATATAATTACCTGGACCAAAGTCACCGAAGGTATTATTCGGCTGAGAAATAATTAGTGGGTTAGAGTTTTCATCCCACAATTCGTATAGATAAGGTTCAGCTCCTCCGTTAGCGACAACTTCAATAATCGCATCATTCGCACTTGGACATGAAATTAGATTTATTATTTCCGCTGTAGAACTTAGGAGTTCGCTTTCGTCAACAAACTCAGTATTAACAGTGTTTGTGAAAATAGGTGGATTGAAATCAAAATAAATACTTGCTTGTCCATCGATTAAATCACCCACTGCTACATTTGATTTAGGTTTGATTTTAAATGCTATATATCCATGACTTTCAGGTTCGTTAGACGTGCTATCAGGTAGTTGAATGTTCTCAAAAAGAAATTCAACATATTTACCGTCTGTTATAGTTGTGGTATTACCATGGCTCGATGAAAGCGGGGTAAAGGTTTCCCAATCCAAATCAGCATCTAACTCATGGTCAATTCTCACATTTATAGCTGAGGCTGTTCCTGTATTTTGAAAACGTATTACGTAATTTAAATAAGCTTCTACATTGTCAATATGCACCTCTTCGCCTTCTAAAACCGTAATATCGTTTGGGTCATAAGAGCCTATTATGGTTTGTTCAAGGGTAAACGTATTGTCTTCTTCAGTGAAATCGCCAGTTAGTGGATTTACTGTGGCTGTAAAATTCAGTACATCATTTAAGTTTACTGTAGGTGGGGGAGGAATATCAAATTTGATAGTAATTTTTTTAGTTTCCAAAGCTTTAAAATTTTCAAATTCGAATTCCAATGAATTTAGATTTTGAACACTAGGTGATTCGGAAGCTTCTAAAAAAGTAAGTAGTTGATTAAAATTTAGTTGAACATTTATATTTTTAGCTAAGGTTCCAGCATTATTAATAATTAAAGCATACGTTGTATTAAAACCTGCTCTTGCCTCTCTAATTGGTATAAAACTTATATTTAAATCACTAATGTTCTGCTCGCTGCTAATACAGAACGAAGCATCTATTTGTTTGCCAGTATCAGTAAAAGTTGTCTCTTGAAAATTTGGTGACACATTAAAATAATCTGGCAAATCATGTACTACTGAAGTTTGATATTGACCCTCGTCCACACGGTAACGATAAAATCCATCTTCCGAAGTAAAAGTTATAATACTGTCATTCTCAGATTTTAATAACATTTTTAGATATTGAACACCTGTATCATTTTGAGAACAGCCATTATTTAAAATATCAAATCTGACATTCCCTTTTATTTCATTAGTATCATATAAATATTCTTTTTGCGGTTCGTGAATGATATTTACAGGGCCGTAATAATATACGTTTGTATTATCTTGATTGGTCAAAATATTTTCCATGTTCTCTTGAGAGAAAACATTTTCTGAAATATCAATATATTCAATGTTTTCGTAAAATAAAGGAACATCACCAACAAATAAATTCCCATTTAAGCTAACTCTTCTTAAATCTCGTAGGTTAATTACTTCTTCTGGTATTGAGCCTTGAAATCGATTGTCGTTAACATATAAAACCTCCAAATTACTCAGGGTAGTCAATGTTATTGGGAAACCACCTTCAAAATTATTTTTCGCAACACTAAACTCCCTTAAAATATTGAGTTGAGATAGTTCTGCAGGTAGGTTTCCATGAAAATTATTTTCAGATAAATAAAGTCTTTGCAAAGAACTTAAATTTCCTATTTCTGCAGGTAATTCTCCATGAAACCCATTTCCATATAAGTTTAAATAATTCAAGTTTGAAAGTAGTCCTAGTTCAATAGGTAGAGTACCCGAAAAGGAGTTACCTCCTAATCTTAATATTCTTAATCCGGTCATATTACCAATACTATTATCAAGTTCACCTGAAAGTTGGTTTTGAGTTAAGTTTAATTCTCTTAAATTGTTAAGACTAGATAGTTGTAAAAGAAAATTTCCTTCAAGATTATTATTTGTAAGGTTGAGAATTCCAAGTGTATTCAGTTGGTCAAAAGTTTGTGGAATTTCTCCAGTAAAATCATTATATCCTAGATTCAAATCATAAATACTAGGCAAAAGACTAAAGCTATTTGGCAATTCACCCGTAAAATCATTATTACTAAGATTCAATTCCGTTAAACTTGCCATCGTACTGATTCCCTCTGGAATTTGACCACTTAAGTTATTTTGATTTAAGTACAGCCTAATTAAATTCGTTAGTTGACCGATTTCTTCAGGCAGAGATCCTACAAGCTTATTTCTACTAAGATTAATGAATTTTATATTATTAAGACTTCCTATTTCGGCAGGTATTGACCCTACTAAATTTGGGTTTCCATAAATAACCATGTCAGTAAGCATATCTAAATCTCCCAATTCCTCGGGAAGCTCACCATCTAAATAATTATTAAATCCTAGCAATAGTTTAATAACTCTTCCTTCAGAGTTAGTTGTAACCCCATACCATTCATCAACTTGGTCACTTAAATTCCATTTGTATTTCCAATTTTCTCCATTTGTTGCATTATATAAGGCAATTAATGCTTCTCTGTCGGTACCTGCATCATTTTGAGCATAAAGAGAAAATGACAAGATGAAAATTATGAAAATTAATATTTGTTTCATAAAATTTAGTGGTTAGGTTTGGTGGTTATAATCTTATTAAACTATTCTAACGAGATAATTATATAAATATTTCTATTTCTTACTGAGTCCCATATTTATTTAGCTCAATTACAACGATAAATAAATTAGTCCCTGTGAAACAACCATAATTAACTCTTTACAAAATCTGTATTTTGTAAAGAGTTTGTAAATTTTGAATTATATTACATTGGGATTAGCGAATATTAAAAATCACACACCAACGGGCGAAATGTAAAGAGTATGAAAAATGTAACTACAGATGAACATGAAAGGACTAAAGACTATTTAAGTGACTCAGAAATGAAGTTGCTTCTTCAAGCTTCAAAACAAACCCGATATCCAAAAAGGAATTACATTTTGTTACTTATGATTTATCGACATGGATTGCGAGTAAGTGAAGCTGTAAACTTGAAAAAATCAGATGTAAATCTAAAAGAGTCTAGAGTTTGGATAAATAGATTAAAAAATGGTCTTTCAGTAGAGCATCCTATTTCTGGTGATGAATTAAGAGCGATAAAACGTTATTTAACTTCTCGAAAAGATAATCTACCCTGGTTGTTTGTAAATGAAAGAGGATTACCATTAACCAGACAAGCTGTAAATTATATTACAACATCAGTAGGGGAGAAGGCAGATTTACCAAGTGTTCATCCGCATACTTTAAGGCATTCTTGTGGCTTTTATTTAGCTAACAAAGGCTACGACTTAAGATTAATACAAGATTACTTAGGGCATCGAGACCCCAAGCATACCGCACATTATACTAGAGTAGTTAGTAGTAGGTTTGAAAAACTCTGGAGCTAACTTTACGAATATCTTATTATTTTTCATTCTAAAGTTTACTTTGAAAGTTCCTTAAACCGGCAAAAAGCATTAGCTAACTTTATTTGATGCGGACTTTTACATTCAGCTTCAAAAATAGATGGATTTGCCACCATAATAAAACATGTTCGAGCCCTTGAAACTGCTACATTAAATCGATTCGGGCTAAATAGGAACTCCATTCCACGCGGGGCTTCTTCTAAGCTTGATGTTGCTACTGAATAAATAACTACTGGAGCTTCCTGACCTTGAAATTTATCAACAGTACCAACTTCTAAGGCAGGTAACCTTTTTTTAATAGCCTGTACTTGCGCATTATAAGGAGTTATTATTTTTATTTCACTAGTGGTAAGTATAGCTTCCTTTTTCTCTTCATTAATATAAGTTACTTTTCCACTTGTAAGGTGTGTTACAATTTCGATTATTTTCTCAACTTCTTCAGAAGATGAGTTTGTATTTCCGTCATGCTCAACTTCTTCAAGATACATTCCAGCTCCGGCATACTTTGAGCCTATTATTTGCTGTGCATCAAGATGCTTTTTTGATTTTAATTTACCCTCATAAAAGAGTTCAGATACGAAAGTATTGATTGATGAATGCATGCGCCAGGTTTCTGCCAAGAATACTCCTTGATAATCAGAAATAGTTTTTTCGCCCTTTAATACATTTTCAAGTGCAGATACCTCTGTACCGTCTGGATGCACACCTTGCTGTGGCTGTTTTAGCTGTTGTGGATCACCTAACAAAACAAGATTGGAGCAACTATGTGAAACAGCTAGAGTATCAATCAAAGATAATTGACCTGCTTCATCAACAATAAGATAATCCACACTGTTTTGATAAGTTGGTTTGCTCCACATGAAAGATGTTCCGGCTATAACGTCAAAATTGCCAATTGCTTTTTGGATAGGACTCTCATCTTTAACCAATGTCCATGGTCTACTTTCTTCAGAATCCATTTTAACCTTTTGCATCATTTTAATACTAATACCTTCCTTTTGAGCTGTCTCCCAAATTTTCGTTAGCAAGTTAGAGATGACCTTGTGACTAAGAGCTGTAACACCTATTTTCTTGCCATTTTTAATCAATCTAACAACAAGGTGGCTTCCAGTAAAACTTTTGCCGGTCCCTGGAGGACCTTGAACAGGCAGATAACTATGGTCTAGCTTAGATGCAAAATCATATGTTTTTTCAATAAGTTCTTCAAAATGTGTTTTATCTTCAATTATGCTCTGAGGACTATTCATCAGCAATTGCCTAGCTGCCCTGTATGACTCATCATCGCAATCCATTCCATTATCAACCACCCATTCTGCAAGTTTTATAATAGATTCTTCTTTTACACTAGAATTTACGCTTTCCAAACTGATAACCGAAATTGGGTGTGGTAAATCAATTTTAGATGGACCTTTTTTAATTCGGAGAACACCCGCTTCAACATCAATCTCATGAATGGTGCCTATTTTATTGTTTTCTTGGTCCTCCAAGGATTGATTCTGACGCAAATCACATTCCTGGGGCGGAAATTTATATTTATCTACGACGCTTCTTTTTTCAGGCTCTCGATTACCTGTATATTCTAGAAAAGAAATCGCTTTTCGTTCTTCCAAAAGTTGGTCTTCTGGTAGCTCTTTCAAACGGAAAAACTCCCACCAAAATGATTTCTTTTCTCTGCGATACCAATCCAGCATATGGGCTAGTATATATCTAGCCTGTTCAATTTCGTTTCGTTCTGTTCTTATTGAAGGTATGCCATCAAGCAAAGAATTCATTATAGGTTCTATACGTTCTTGATGAGCAGTAATGTTATCACTTGCTGCACCATCGTCATCCTCTGGTCTTGGAATGTTTTCACCTTGTTTTATTAGACTAGCACGAATCTCTTCCAACCATTCCTGAAGGCGAATTAATGATTGGCAATCATCTTGGTTATAAAGCTGTACGGCATCTTTAGTTTCCTTTGTTAATTTATCAATATTATTAGTTTGAAGAAGTAGCTCTAATTGCGTTTTATGACTTGATAGCTGTCGCAAATCCATCTTACGCTCATAACCAAAAAATACTTCTAAGTCTTTGATCGAGTACTTCTCCACACTAGCTCGAACTGACTGACGAACAACAGTATAGAGATCAACAAATGTGTGTGATCTTAAAAAGATATCAATCTCAGTTTCGCGCGATGCATACTTACCCATTAATCTTTTAAAAGCAGTGACTTCGTAAGGTGCATAATGATAAATATGAAGTGAAGGATCTACTTGTTTCTGTTTGAAAGCAAAGTCAATAAATTTCTCAAAAATCTCTTTCTCTTCTTTTTCATTTTTAGCCCAAAGCGCATGATATTCATCTTTGTATACGTAGCCAATCATATACTCAAGACCATCTGGCTCAACCATTCTGTCCCCTTCAAAATCGAGGTAAATATCATTTACAGATGGTTTTGGCAATTTGTTCAGTCCTCTGCCTTCTTCTATATCTAAGGTTTCGTATATGGGCTCAAATCCGTTTTGTCTACTTGTATATTGTAAACGTGCCTGTTCCCGAAGTTTATTAAAGGTTTCCTTTACTCCTTTTGAGGGATCAAAAGGTACAGGCAGATTTAAATTTGCAAGTTTTTCTAGGGTATCAACTTCATGTAGTTTTAATTCTTTTGCTTGGGAAGTTCCTAATCCTGCTACGAATGTCAAATGATCATCTTTTCTTCTAACCGCATTACAATTCTTCCACCATTTACAGATATCGCAATGGCTTACAGGGTTAGGGTAAGTTTCCTCTTCTTTCAAAATTGCATCTTCAAGGTTTCTTTTTACTAATCTTATGTATGCAGCATATTCATCATATCGATACTTTTCTTCTCCTTCAGGCTTTATTACACGCATATACTCTGGGGTCAGACCTTGTATTGAAGCCACACGTTCAGAATAGAGACCTATTTGCAGTATTGTACCAGCTTTAGTTTCATTTGCTAATTTGGTATCCCAAACTTCGTATGACCAATTTCCAAGAACACTTGGTCTATCAACCTTCTTTAAAAAATCAGCCCAGCCGCTCCATTTACCATCTTCCTTTAACCTTGCCTGATAAATTACATTTACACCTTTTTGCATAGCTTCAATAGTATGCTTCTCAGCATGCGGATCTTCAACACTAATTTCTGCAACAGATTTTCCTTGAGTCTTAATTTCTTGCAGGTGATTATCTTCAAATTCAATTCCTTTGTCCTGTAACATTTGAAGGACACGATTCGTGTATATCTCTGGATCTGAAATTTCTCCTCTTACATGCTGCTTGTTTAGCTGAGTAAGGTGTTTACAACTGCTATGAGAAGATAAATCAGAAGGGCTATAAGTAATTTGGTTGTTCTTATATTTCATGGAAGCAAATTAGATTCTTGAGTGTTTTGATAACATAGCAGTAATTTAAGAGTATCATTTTAAACATCATTACGGTTACCCGTAATTGCATAATGATTTAAATGTATAACTTGTACTTTAAAATTATATTTACCGCTTTTTGGTTCCTTTTTACAACTGAATTTTTAAGATAGATTATAATTTCAAACTTGCAGTATTGGATACTTTTATCATGTTTTATTAAATATTAGATAGCTCATTTATGGAACTCAAATATGTTTGGATAAAAAAATATAAAAATCTAGAAAATATAGATTTCAATTTTCAACATCCAAGCGATGATTTTTTTGAATACAATGATGGTTTTTTAAATATTAAAGAATCTAAAGTCCAATCTAAAAAAGGATTTTTTGGCATAAATATAAAGGGGCTAACAACGATTGTAGGTAAAAATGGTTCAGGAAAAACCAATCTAAGTGAGTTTTTAACATACAATTTAGCTCATGTTGGCAATGGTTTATCTACCTACATGAAAGGAGAGGGTATAATTGTTCTTAAAGATAAGATATTTGTTCAAGAGGATATCAATATAGAAAATACAGCTACCTTAAACAAAGAGGGCTATGATATTATCAAATATAAAAATGCTCCTTTAGATAAAAGTTCTGGAATGGATTGGCATTTAATGGAGAAGAACAAATTTATCTATTACTGTCCTCTAAATAGCTATCGACTTGGATATAGTGGACGTGGATTAGACAACATGATAAACATTTCATCTAGCTATTTAATTAGATATGATGTTTATGATACTCTTAAATCGGTGCTAAATGATGACATATATTCATGGCAAAAAAAAAATTCTACAGATTCATTAAGTGCTCATTTCAGAAACGAAAAATTAAGGGAATCTGACCTTATTTTAAATTATGAACCAATAAAGAAATTAATTGAGGTTCCTAAACTTATGCGCATTTCTGTAGACCATCCTACCGAGAACAACTTACTTAATGGTAGAAATTCTAGAAAGGAAGATAAAAAGACCTTACAAATAGGCAAGAATTTTCAGGAGCTATATCAAATGGATGTAGGGTTTGGATATTATTCCCTAGAGAGTTTCAAATTAGATGTTAAAACCAGAACAGGTTACGAAAAATTTGATATAAAAGCTGATGATAGAAAAAATGCTTTTAAATGGAATTTTTTAATTCAATTTTTTAAAGGCCTTCTCTTTTTTGGTGATAAAACTTTTCCAGATGACTTTTTATTCAATTTCATTTACGACCATGAATATGATTTAGAGGACAAGGCTTTATTGTCAGATTTGGAAAAATTGAAAGCGCAAACTAAAGAGCTTGTCAATTTAAATAATTGGGAAGATGTTACAGCTGAAATAATTGAAGGAAATCTGTTTTCTGACGATAAAAGGGAACTCCAAATTTATAATTTATACAGTAATTTTGAAATTGACATTGAACAAAAGAATGTCAAAGAACTTCTAATTAATCTAATCTCATCCGTTAAATCGTTTTTAAATAACCAACTAAATTTTCATTACGAGTTTTTTCATCAATTGAGTGCTGGTGAACAAAATTTGCTAAACTTCTACTCACGCTTCTATTATGCAAAAAATGAAGTGTTAAAAATTGAAAAAGATTATACAGAAGAAGTAGATGAAAGAATAGTCATTTTTATTGATGAGGGAGAAGTTGGCTATCATCCTGAATGGCAACGGTTATATTTTAATCAGGTAGTTAAATATTTAACGGACCTTTTCGAAAACAGAGAGATTCAATTATTACTTACTACACATAGCCCTTTTGTACTTTCAGATATTCCTAAAGAAAATGTTATTTTTCTAAATAAGGACAAAAAAGGAAATGCTGTAAAAGAAGAATTTGAAATGGAGAAAACCTTTGGAGCAAACATCTACTCTTTACTTGCTGATTCTTTTTTTATGGAAAATGGTACTATTGGAGAATTTGCTAAGAAAAAGATAAAATGGGTTGTTGAAATTTTAGATGCTAACGACGCCCAACTTAGTTCAGAAGTTTTAAAAGAAGTTAATTATATAATAGATAGCGTTGGTGAGCCTCTTATCAAACAACAACTAGAAATATTAAGAAATAATATTCTAAATGAGGATAAGGTAAGTACCTTGGAGAGACAGGTTCGAGAGTTGAAAAATGAAATAAGAAAACGAGATGATAACGATAAAGACCAATAAAAAAACTGTCGATGAATTTGCTGACTTATTACTTACTTCAAAGGGTAAGTATGTTTCTGTTCGTAAAAGAATTGATGGCTGGCTGGCAGCTCATGTAGGTCATGCAGATGAGGATATTTTTAAATATCTACAAAAGGACTTAAAAAAAATCATCATATCAAAACCCGTTGCACTTGAATCTATAATAAATGATTTCAAGGTTAAAGGTTACCAAGCAAGAATTCTAGATTCTAAGGGTAAACTCAATTTAATAGGGGAGGAACTAAAAGACTGTTTTCGTTATAAAAATTTCAGGGCGAGTAAGAAGGCTCATTGGTTATCTGCCCAATTAAATATTAAATCATGTGTCTATTGTAATACCCAATATTCCTTAACTGTAAAGCAGAAAAGCGGTACTAAAATGCTTTTTCATTTAGATCATTTTTTTTCTAAAGAACTCTATCCGTATTTGAGCCTATCTTTTTACAATCTTATTCCATGTTGTGCTAGTTGTAATATGGGCAAGTCAGATAAATCATTTAAACTTTCAGAAAGTATTCATCCATATATTGAAAGTTTAGACGAGATTGCAAAATATGGTACCGAACCAGCTAGTCTGGTTAAGTTTCTTTTGGATATCAATAAGAATGAGAATGAAATTAAGTTATTGCTTGAAATTCGAAATCAACATTTGGGCGATAAAAAGCTTCAAAAAAAATTAGATAATTATAAAGAAGATTTTAATATTGAAGATCAGTATGCACAGTTTAAAGATGTTGTTGCTGAAACTTATCTAAAATCACTTTACTATAATAAATACCGAAGAGAAGAATTAATAAAATTCTTTAAGAAAAAACACAAACAAGTTTTATCTGATGATATGATAAAGAGGTTTGTTGTTGGCAATTATACCGATAGCAAAGATTTATTGAAAAGACCATTAGCTAAAATGACAAAAGATATTAGTGAAGATTTCTTCACTCATTTTTAATTTAAAAATACGAATGACAAACGAACAACTTAAACAATTAGAAGCCAAACTTTGGGACTCCGCCAATGCCATGCGTGCACATGGCGGATTAAAAGCATCTGATTATGCAGTACCCGTATTAGGTTTAATCTTCTTAAAGTTTGCTGAAAATAAATACAGCCAGCACGAAGCTAAAATCTTAAAAGATTATCAAAAAGAAAAAGGCACACGTATGGAACGCACCATACAAGAAGTGGCACTGGCTACCTGTGGTTTTTATTTGCCGGAAAATGCTAGGTACGATCATTTATTAAAGTTGCCTGGAAACAAACGTGCTGAAGCTTTGCGAGATGCCATGAAAGGTATAGAAAAGTATCAAGATGCTAAATTTCAAAATGTGTTGCCTACAGAGGCTTATTTTGATATTGAAAAGAAGAAGGATGACATACTGCCAGAGCTTTTAAAGAGTTTTTCAGACATCCCAAAAGATGCTTCTGGAGATATCTTTGGAAAAATTTACGAATACTTCTTAGGCAAGTTTGCTATGAGCGAAGGACAAAAAGGGGGTGAGTTCTTTACACCAACTTCTGTAGTACGTTTTATTGTTGAAGTTATAGAACCTTACAAAGGTAAAATATACGATCCTGCCTGTGGTTCTGGTGGTATGTTTGTGCAATCTGCCGATTTTATTGCGCACGAAGGGCACGACCTCAATGATATTTATGTGTACGGACAAGAATACATGGGCGAAACGGTACGTTTGGCTAAAATGAACTTATTAGTACACAATTTACGTGGCGAAATTACCGAAGCTAATTCATACGATAGCGACCCTTATGATGGCTTAGGGAAGTTCGATTTTGTAATGGCAAATCCACCATTTAACGTAAAGTCTGTAAAAGAAAGTACCGTTAAAAACGATGAGCGTTTTTACAAATATGGTTTACCAAAAAACAAGGGTAAGAAAGATGATAAAATAAGTGATGCCAATTATTTATGGATTTCACTCTTTGCCACTTCTTTAAACAACAATGGACGTGCAGGTTTTGTTATGCCTAACTCAGCTTCTGATGCTCGTAATTCTGAATACGACATCCGTAAAAACATTGTAGATTCTGGTATTGTAGATTGTATGGTAAGTATGCCAACCAATATGTTTTTAACAGTAACTCTTCCTGCTACTTTATGGTTTTTCGATAAGCAAAAAGTGAATACAGATCGTAAAGACAAAATCTTGTTTTTAGATGCTCGTAATGTCTATAACCAAATAGACAGAGCGCACAGAGAGTGGACTCAAGAAAACCAACAAAATTTGGCAGCTATTGTACGTTTATATCGTGGTGAAACTAACCGCTATTTAGAGTTAATTGACACCTATATAAAAGCAGCAGACCAAGCTGAAAATAAAATTGCACCTGCAAAGGAAACTTTAGTCTTACAAATTGAAAAGGTAGTTAAAAGCTTGAAAAAGCACATTGAAGAAACAAAAGACAGCAAACGCACACCTGCAAAAGTAAAAGCGTTAAAAGAAACTGATTTCTTTAATCTAGTACAGGGTTTCAAAAAAACAAAATCTAAAGAAAATGAAAAAGTATTAAGCAATCTAGCACACCCAATAGAAAACACGCCATTAGATAACGAAGCGCAATTGCAAGTAGCAGAACATTTACAATGGAATGTTGCACAAAACAAGCTAGAAAGCGATGCTTTAAAACAAGATGTAAATACCCTTTTAGAACTTTATAAAATAGCAGACAAAAACCTAAAATTATCTTCAGATAAAGTTTGGAGTAATTACGATTTAGTGAAAGCTGATAAAAATTTAGAAGAAACATTACAACTATATATAGAAGCTACAGAGTTAACTGCCTATTGGGTAACAAATATCAATTGGTTACAATCACGTTTTCCAGAAGCAAAATACGAAGACGTAGTTGGTTTATGTAAAATGGCAGACAAAACGGAATATGTAGAAGAACAAGATTATTCTTTAAATGCAGGACGTTATGTTGGTGTTGAAATTGAAGATGACAACATTACCGAATTAGAGTTTAAGAAATTAATGGGCGAAAAAGCTAAATTATTTGAAACACTTGTAATAAAATCGAAAAATGCCGAAAATCAAATTTCAAACTATTTAAAGAGTATAGCTCATGAACAATAATTGGAAAGAGTTTAGTTTGGGCGAGCTATGCGAAAGAGTTTCCGTAGGACATGTTGGACCTACATCAATTTTTTTTACAGATAAAAAGAATGGCATTCCATTAATAAGATCTATGAACGTAAAACCTGGAGAGTTCAGGCAACACGTCATGGCATATATTACTAAGGAGTTTCATAATAAATTAAAAAAATCACAATTAAAATCTGAAGATATATTAATAGTTAGAGTTGGAGCTAATAGAGGTGATTGTTGTACTGTCCCAAAGGGAATTGGTGAAATTAACTGTGCAAATATTGTTTTTGCCAGACCTAAAAATAAAAGCGGATATTTAGGTTACTTTTTTAGAAGTCCAATAGGACAAGGAATCTTACAAAGTTTATCTACTGGGGCAGCTCAAGGTGTAATAAATACCGGTTCAATTGAGAATATAAAAATTCCAATGCCTAATTACGAAAATCAAAAAAAAATAGCCACAATCCTTTCTGCATACGATGATTTAATAGAAAACAACAACCAACGCATTACGCTATTAGAAGAAATGGCAGAGGAAATCTACAAAGAGTGGTTTGTACGTTTTCGTTTTCCTGGCTATAAAGAAGCTGTGTTTTTAGATAAAGAAGGAAATAAAGTTGCTCACGGAACAAAAGGTGCTATTCCTGAAGGTTGGGAGAATACACAACTTAAAAATCACATTGAATATTACAGAGGAAAATCATACTCATCAGCAGAATTAAGAGATGATGAAGGTTTGGCTATGTTGAATTTAAAAAATGTAAATAGACAAGGAGGGTTTAGAAGGGATGGCTTAAAATATTTTGAGGGAAAATATAATCCTAATAATGAAGCTTATTCTGGAGATATTATAATGGCTGTAACTGATATGACTCAAGAAAGAGAAATTGTAGGTAGAGTTGCAAGAGTACCAGATATGGGAATTGATAAATTTATTATTTCAATGGATTTAATAAGAATTGAGCCAATAAAACTACCTAAATTATTTACGTATTGCTTTTTTAGATTTTCTGGAATCGGTTATCAATTAAAAGAATTTGCAAACGGAGCTAATGTTTTACACTTAACGCCCAGTTTAATAGAGTTTCAAAAAGCTATTATTCCTGCTATTGAAATTTGTAAGGATTTTGAGAAAATCGTTGAACCAATGATTACAGAGATAGATCTTTTAAATAATAAAAATCAAATCCTTCAAGAAACCAGAGATTTATTATTACCACGTTTAATAAGTGGAAAGTTATCTGTGGAGGAGTTGGAGGTAGAAGAGATGAATATGGCTGCAGAGCCTCAAGAAAAATATAGTAAGTAAATGCAAGACCTTCTCGTTACACATATAGATAATACCGCTATAAAAGATTTAATAAAATTAAGGCGTCAAGAATATTTACAAGCGCCTTTGCGTATTGTTGAAGATTATAATAATGAGAATAAAAATATAGACGAGTATAACGGTAGGCAACTACTAGAAATGATACAAAATGCCAATGACGAGAGCGATACGTTAAAGGCAAAGAAAGTATTTATTAAAGTAGATGAAAAGAGCCTAATTATTGCCAACAATGGTAATGCCTTTTCTTTAGGAGGTGTGGAGTCGTTAATGTATAGCGATTTAAGTCCTAAAACTATGGAAGAAAACAAGGTTGGTAAAAAAGGATTAGGTTTTAGATCTATACTTAACTGGTCTAAAGAAATTTATATTGCCAGCTACGATTTGCATTTAAAGTTCTCTGAACAACACGCTTCAAATTTTTTACAAAGCGTTTTAGAAGAGAAGCCTGAAATTAAAGAAACTTTAAAACGTAAAACTAAAAAACACATCCCAATTTCTGTTTTAAGATGTCCATACATAGAAACTGATCCTTCTAAAAAGAAATTTGAAAACTATGATACCGTTATAGAATTGTCTTTAAAAGATGATGAAACTATTTATGAGAGTATCATCAATCAAATAGAAAAAGATATTGTTCCAGAAGTGCTTATATTTCTTAATAAGTTAGAAGAAATTGAAGTAGAAACACCAGAATCTCATTTTCAATATACCAAGGAAGAAAATAAATCTGAAAACCAAATAACGATTACAAAAACAGATTTTTTAGATGAGGAAAATAACCAAGAGTGGCTTTGGAATATTTTAGAAGATGAAGGAGTACTTGAAGGTGTAGAAGAAACTAAAAAGTACGAATTAAAAATAGCTTATAATCCAAATGAAGAGGTTAGTTTTCATAAACTGTTTTCTTATTTTAGAACAGAAGTGGATTTTCCTTATCCAGTAATAGCACACGGTTCTTTTGAATTAAAGTCGGATCGTAACCAACTCTCTAGAGATAAAAATAATTTTAATGTTTTGCTTATTGAAAAGTTAGCAAAGCTTTTGGTTGATTGTGCATTAAAACTAACAGAAAGCGACGTTAGTAATTATGATGCGCTTAAATTATTAATACCTACTGGTCATCAACATTCTTCTTTATATGATGATCCTTGGAACTTTGATGATTTAATTAAGGATTATATCAATGAAACTGCAATATTTCCAACAATTAACAATGAGTATATAACGTTAGAAGACGATTTTAATTTTTATGATGTAGAAATAGACCATTTAATACCAAAAACGCATTTCTCAGATTTCAGTACACTTTTAAAATCAACATCTGACGATACAATTACTGATTATTTTTCTGAAGAATATGAAGATATAATTTATCCTGAAAAACAGTTTACAGAAAAACTAAATAAAATTATTAATGATAATGGTTTCTCTATAGATGAAAAAGTAGAATGGATAGATATACTTAGTCGTAATACAAAGAATTTTTATCATTCAGAAAAACCTACACTACCAAACTTATTAATTAATGCAGAAGGCGAAATAATTAATACAGGTAAAGAAGAAATTATTCTACCGCCAAAAGAATCTACTTATAAGCTGCCAACCGAATTAGAGTTGCAATTTATTGGTAGAGATTTTACAGAAAAACTAAAAGAACAAATAGATGGTGATATTCGTAATTTATCGACACGTTTAAGAGTTTTTCAGGTAGACGAATATTCTATGACTGTTGTTGCTAGAAAAGTAATTTCTGCTTCACATAAACTATTAGATAACGCTAACGAGAAAAGTCCAGCTATTGTTAGCGGAATGCATACAGTATTATTTCATATTTATAATGGTTTGGACGAGGAAGATAAAAGATTCTTTTTTCCAAACTTACCATCACCTTTACTATATAGCTTAAATGGAAATTTAAAAGCTGCGAATAAGCTTTATTTTGGTGAAAATTATGATGCAGGCTATTTATGTAAGCACCTATTAAAATCTATTGAGGAAGATGTCTTTATTGGTTCTTTAGAAAAAAACGGACTAAGTGATTTAATAGAAGAACATCAAATATCTAAATTAGAAAAATATTTAAAATGGATTGGCGTAGCAGATATGCCAAGACGTAAAATATTTGAAAACAATAGCATACCAAATAAGCAAGAGTATGTTAATTACATTTTTGATAATTTAAGCTATCCTTATTCACTTCCAGATGATCCTAAGACATTTGAAACAAGAGAGGAAATAGGTAGAACTTATGCTCACGAGATTAATGTTTTATGGTATGACTATTTTGATGAAATTATCGAGAACACTGCCATAGAATTCTTATTAGCTTGGTTTGTCAAAGACAGAGAGATTAATAACAGCATAGTAATTGATAATGACCATGACAAGGCTGAATTATGGTTTTTGTTTGATAGTGTTCGTAATCATAGGTATTTGGAAGATAATGATGTTAGATCATATCTTTTATTTTTTTTAAAAAACACCAAGTTTATTCCTGTTGATGGAGGAAAAAGAGCAAAGCCAACAGAGTGCGTAGCTAATAGTGGAAATTTATCACCGCTAGTGCATACACCTCAAATTAATTACGATGCAGATGTCTTTAACTATTACAATATTAAAGAGGATCAGATAGAACTGCTATTAAATAGATTAGGAGTTAAAGAAAGTTTTAAAGAACTATCTGTTCAAGTTATGTATCGTCTTTTAAATGAACATCACAACCACTTTAATAAAAACAAAAGCTCTGCTTCGATACTTTACAATGCTATAATAGATGCTACTATGAATTTACCCAAAGATTTTAATTGGGATTTTGATGAGCGTAACAAGTACTTAGAAAATGGTGTAGTATTAAGTATCGTAAATGGTAAAAATGAATATGTGCCCATAAGCGAAGCAACTTATGTTTTAAATCCAAATCACAGTCAAGATTTATTAGCAAAGTTAAAGGTTTCTAAAATTAGACAAAGAGTTGGTAATACCAGGATTAAAGAGTTGTTTGGTGTGCAGCCAATGGATCACATAGAATTTAAGGTTAAGAACCCGTCGTTAAATGAAAAATTAAACGATGAATTTCAGCAGGAGTTTAATCAATTAAAACCGTTGTTGTTTGTTTATAGACAGCAAAAAAACCTAACAGAAACTCAGAAAAAAAGAGAGTTAGGTAGTCTTAAAGAATTGAAAATAAAAATTTGTTTTAATGCAGACGTGAAGTTTGATATTAATGCAATAACCCAGCAGTTAAAATTAAAAGACAACGAATATGTTTATGAAAAAGAAACACAAACATATTACGTTCAGGTAAATGATAATATTACTTCTTATAAAGATTTAAAACAGGAATATCGTTTTACTGAAACATTATCAGATATTATTTGTGGTGCTCTAACAGTAACAGAAAACCGTAAAGATTTTATGTTGATTATAAGAGAAGATCAATCGATTTGGAAAGAAATCATGACAAGAGAGTTTCCTGATTTTTCAGAGATTGAAATAGAGGTTATGAAAAACTTTGAAGGCGCATTAACTTCAAAGCAATTATTTTGGAGAACTATCCTAAAATGTATTAAAACCGAATTTACTAATGCAGATTTAACAGATGAAAAAGAAATTTACAAATACTTCAAGAACAAGATTTCTTGGGATGATTTTTTTGATATTTACAGAGGTTTAAATTATTATGAACTATCAACGAATGCTAATTATAAGCTTGTAAAAACAATATTTAATAGTTTAACTATTGACACCAAGGACTATAATAAATATTCTAAAGTTGATTTAGATTTTAATGGTTATTATTTAAATCAATTAAGAAGCTTACATCATAATATTTCTGAAAAATATAAATCCCACTTGTATTTAAAAGGGTATTCCGAAAATTTTATTGAAACCATTGAAGCTTTTGATAATTATGATTTAGCAACTGTTGAAATTCCAAACAGCCTCTATTTAGACTTAAAGAAAATATACGAATATGAGCTTGCCAAACATGACGATTTCCCGGCTATTGAAGATTTGGAAGCTAAGCTTATTGATGTAGAAAAAATCTATGGAGATAATTTAAAATCTTTAAAGAAACTACTACAAGAAGAAAACATTTTCGATAGAGATTTATTTATGTCTTTAAAATATGAAAGTGATTTTAAAAACAATATCTACTTTTCTAAATACTCGGAACTATTAGAAGCCTATAAAACACGGTATCTTAATGAAGATGAAAAAAGGAGAACAGTTTCTCTTTCATCTGAAGGTAAAGACATTGATATTAAGGATGATGAAGAGTTGATGAAGCAAATTGAGGCAAGTATTAAAGCGACTGATTTAAGTATTGAATTCTATACGCCTGAAAGAGCAGAAGCACGACAACATAATGGAGGCGGTAATAATGCTGGGCAATCTACTTATAATAAACCTTCCTCAGGAATTTCTAAGTCCGATATAGGTTTCATTGGCGAAAAGTATGCTTTTGAATTATTGAAGAAAGAGTATGATGAAGTAATTTGGAAATCTGAATATGCAATAAGAGCAGGGTTTTCTGGTGGGACAGATGGTTTGGGGTATGATTTTGAATGCATTAAAGGTAATGAAACAAGGTTTATAGAAGTCAAAGCCTCAACAACATCGAATAAGTCATTTCATATTAGTAATAATGAAATAAAAATTGGGCATGCTAACAGTGAGAATTACGATGTACTTTTAATATCAAATTTACTGTCTGATAATGTAAAACCTAAATATTTGAAAAGCATATTTAAGTATAATGACAGTGATACATTCTTTGAAAACAATAGCTTCTTGGTACTGGCTGATGGTTATAAAGTAAAATTTAATTAATATGGCATTTTTAAATGAATCACATATAGAAGAAGCAGATATTCAATTCTTTGAGTTGATATTAGGTTACAAACATAAAGACGCTTGGGAAAAACAGCTTATTGGTAGAGATAGCCTAAAGGATGTAGTTCTAAAAGAAGATTTAAGAACAGCTTTGAAAAGGTTAAATCCAGACTTACCAAAGCAGTGTATTGAATTTGCGATTGATGAATTAACAAAAAGTCGCGCAAGTTTAACGCCTGTAATTGCTAACAAAGAAGTCTATAGTTTAATTAAAAATGGAGTTCCTGTTTTATTTCAAAATGAAGAAGGTAGAGAAGAAAATGGTTATGTAAAGGTTATAGATTTTGAAGATGAAGGAAATAACGATTTCCTAGTCGTTTCTCAATTAAGCATAGAATATCTTCAAACAAGTAATATTACGAGAAGACCAGATTTACTATTATACGTTAATGGTTTGCCTTTAGTAATGATTGAGCTTAAAAACGCAACCGAAAAAATAAAAGTTGGTTTTGATAAAAATCTAAAAGATTATAAGCGCGATATTCCTCAATTATTTTGGTACAATATGTTTGTATGTATTTCAAACGGAATTCAAACTCGTGTAGGTTCGTTTAATGCACCATGGGAGCATTTCTTCTCTTGGGTAAAGCTTGAAGATACAGCTATTTCAAACAGTCAATTATCACGTTTAGAAGTAGAGGCCGAAAGTAAATCATCTAACAAACGTTTAAGTTTAAAACTTTTTGGCGAAGGGTTATGCACTAAAAGTAATCTTCTAGATTATTTCGAAAATTTTGTTTTGTATCATAAAAATAAGGTGAAGATTATAGCAAAAAATCACCAGTATTTAGGGGTTAATAATGCCATAGAGTCATTGCTTCATAAAGAAGATAATAAAGGAAAATTAGGAGTGTTTTGGCATACACAGGGATCAGGAAAATCGTATTCCATGATTTTCTTTTCTCAAAAGATAGAACGTAAAGTTCCTGGGAATTGGTCGTTTCTAATTGTTACGGATAGAACAGATTTAGACAGTCAAATTTATCGAAATTTTCAAGAAACAGAAGTTGTTTTAGAAACCAAAGAACAGAAAGAAAACTATTATAGACCGAGTAGTAGAAACAAGTTAAGAGAATACTTAGAATCTAATAGATCGTTTGTATTCAGTTTAATCCATAAGTTCGGTATTGAAAAAGGGAAAACCTATCCAAAACTAACAGATCGCGATAACTGGATTGTAATCGTAGATGAAGCACACAGAACACAATATAAAGGATATGGTGAAAATATGCGTATTGCTTTGCCAAACGCGCAATACATTGCCTTTACAGGTACACCATTATTAAGAAGTGAATTGACTAAAGATTGGTTTGGTCCTTATGTCTCAGAATACAACTTTGCACAAAGTATAGAAGATGGCGCTACAGTACCATTATACTATAAAAAATCTGTTCCAAGAGTAGAACAGATTAATGAAGATTTGGTTGGTGCTGCCGCAGAAATTTTAGAAAACGAGAACTTAACGGAGGAGCAAAAGAAGAAACTGGATAGAGAGTATTCTACCTTATTGCAAGTTGTTCGTAGAGAAGATCGTCTACAAGAAATCGCAAAACACATAGTGCAACATTATCCGTACCGTCTAGATGTGCTTAATGATGAGAAAGAACGTAAACCCATGAAAGCAATGGTGGTTTGTATAGATAAATTTACAGCTGTTAGAATGTGTGAATTTGTACAATTAGCACAAAAAGAAGAGATAAAAGATTTAAGAAAGAAAATTGCTAAAGAACGAGATTCTGAAATAAAAGAACGATACAAACAAGCGATTGCTTTTATGGAAGAAACCAAAATGTCTGCAGTGGTTAGTCAGGAAGGTTCAGACAAAGAGGAAAAAGAGATTTTTGAGAAAGAAGGACTTAATATAACACCGCACAGAAAGTTAATGGATCATCCTGATGAAGATGGTCGTAATATTGAAGATTATTTTAAAGACCCAAACAGTCAATACCGTATGGTCTTTGTAACCGCAATGTGGTTAACAGGTTTTGATGCGCCAGCAGTATCTACGTTGTACCTAGATAAGCCATTACAAAACCATACCTTAATGCAAACTATTGCAAGAGCTAATCGTGTTTTTGAAGGTAAAAAGAATGGTTTGGTAGTCGATTATTTTGGTGTTTTTAGAAATCTTAAAAAAGCCTTAGCAGATTATGCAGAAGGAACAAAAGGCAAAAATAAAACTGATGATGACGATGAGTTTCCGGTTAAAGAATTTGATGATTTATTAGAACTTTTAGACCAAGCAATTATAGAAACAAAAATATACTGCAAAGGGTTAGGTGCAGATATTGATGCCATTTTAAATTTAGGAGAAAGAGGTTTTAAAGAAGTGGAACTGTTTCAAGAATACGCAAACATAATTCTTGAAAAGGATGAATATAAGAAGCAGTTAGGTTTATTTGTAAACACTATAGTTAGCTTGTACGATTCAGCAAAGCCAGAAATTTATGGGTACCCAAAAGTTAAAAAAGCAAGGGATGTCTTTGAGTATTTACGTAAAGTAGTTGATAGGCATGTTGATCAAGATGAAGCAATAGAAAGAGCTAAGAAAAATTTAGATAATTTATTAGATTCTAGTGTAGTTGGTAAAGGAGATTTACAAGATCAAACTCATGATTATATAATTGACAATTCTACTCAAATAGATTTAAGTAAGTTAGATTTTGGTAAGTTAAGAGCAGAGTTTCCAGAGAAAAAGCATAAGAATATTCAGTTTGCTGATTTACGAGAACTAATGGAAGTTAAGCTAAAGCAGATGCTAGCTCAGAACAAAACTAGAGGTTCATTTTTAGAACGTTTTGAAAAAATTATAGAAGATTACAATTCCGGTAGTTTATCCATTGAAGAGGCATACGAAGATTTGATGACGCAGGCAGAGAATATGTCTGAAGAACAAGAGCGCGCAGCCAAAAACGGGATGACCGAAGAACAACAAGAACTTTTTGATTTATTAAAGAAAGAAAAGTTGACAAAAGAGGAAGAAAAGAATGTAAAACTTGCCGCTGCTGAGTTACTAGTAATTTTATTTGATGCTGAAAACAAAATTTTAATCCAAGAATGGCATAAGGAGAAAGCTACTCAAGAAATGGTAAGACAAGAAATAAAAAAGATTTTGAATAAAGATCTGCCTCAATCGTATGATAGGAATATTTTTGCTGAAAAAACAGATATTGTTTTTCAACATTTCTATGAATTGGCAGAGCAGGGTAGAGGGTTTGCTGCTTGATGGTAGCTGTGGACCAAATCTAGAAAGGACTTGAAGAAATGAGGAAATATCTATAGAAGATAAACGATATCTAAAACTTTATAAAATATTCAATACAGATACCGGTAATGTATTTTTTTTTAAATTAGTAGGAGGGAAGGACATATTGATTCGTGTTTAAACCTATTCAATATTTTTTCTAAATTTTAACGAGCAGTTCATAAAGTAATTTCTGAAAATTTGAATTAAAAAAAGGACTATGGACAATCAACCAAAATTAGACTTAAAAAAAGTAAAAATTTGGTTTGAATCTTTACCAGAAAAAAGAAAATACGAGATACATCAAGCTACTAGAATGACTTATCACTCATGTTCAATAGAAGGAAATTCTTTAACTGAGAATGACACATTTAATTTAATTGTTCAAGAACTTTATAAGCAAGAAATTATTAAAACTTAATTAGTTTAATACAATTTATTTTAGTGTAGTAATTGTTAAAGATCAATTCATTAACTTTAAGTGAATATGAATAATATAAACTTTGAAATACAAAAGCTGAATAAATTTGGAAATGAAGTATTTGGAGATAATACCAATTTTGAAAAATGGTTAAACTCTAAATCCATTGCCTTAGGCAATGTAGTGCCAAAATCTTTTTTGAAGACATTTGAAGGTATTCAATTAGTAAAAGATGAACTTGGTCGAATTGAGCAGGGCATTATTTCATAAAAATTATTAATGATAGATAAATTTCATTTTTTAAAATGATTACTAGGTTTACTTAATTATCTAAATATCAATTATAGGCATCATTATTTCTTCTACATTATAACCTTTGGCTTGTGCTCCATTTACAATCATTGCCAATTTTTCTATTAAGGCATCCCGTTGTTTCTCCAATTCGGTTATTTGCTCTTTTAATCTCTCATTTTGCTCTTTTAAAGTATTTCTTTTCTTTTTGCCATGAATATTTAAACCTGCCTCTTCAAGTTGAACTAAGCGAGCAGATTCAATCATTTCAGCCCGATGTTTAATAGCCAATGTACTCCTGCTATTTTGATTTAGACGCCTTTGTAAAGTAGATCTTGATATAGGTGCTAATTTATAACCTATTTTAATCATACTTTCTAATTCTATTTTTAATTGGGTATCAAGATTTTTTCCTCTTAAACGTTTCATTTTAAACTGATTTATTTTTTCTTTTATTTAAAGGTTTTGTTACCTCTTCACCATTCGGAAAAAGTTTTAATGGAGTAGAGGAGGGAGATACTTTCAAAGCTATCTCCATGTTCTTAATTTTCTTTTCTAAATCTTTCTGCCAAACGTTTTTAATATCAGACCCTTTGTTCTCATTAATCATCTTTTGTAGAATAATTTTATTATTATCTAATTGTTCTTTGATTCTTTCCGTTTCACCTGGTGTATTTGTTCTATGAAGATGAGAGCAGCCATTCCAACATTGCAAATGTTTTTGGCAAGGTGATTGACTAAAATCGTGTGTACATCCTCCAAAAGGCGTTAAATGAAGTGCTAAACTGTGAGTCTTGATAAAGTCTTCTGCAGTATTTAAATCTTCTTCTTTTTTTATATAATGATAGGTATCGGTTATTTCTCCTAAAATTGTTTTATTTCTTATTCCATTCCTAAGAAAAGTAACCTTGTCCGTTACAGAATTAAAACTCAAAAATTCTTGATGTAATTTTAATTTCTGTTTTATACTCGTATGCTGGTAAGCTTTGTTCTGATTTAAATTTTGACGTCCCATGGCTAATGCTTGCTGAACGTTACTCATACCAGCCAACTCGTATATTGTATTTCTCCAATGTCTAGGTTGATGACTTGTTAATCTAATTTTACTACCGTCTGCCTCCGTTAAATTTCTTCGTTCAAATATTGACTTATAATCATCTTTGACACCTAATGCTCTATTTATTTCGACAACTGAAATTTTTTCCGGATAAATTTTGAAAGTATTCATTTTCCTCTCAAATCTAAAAGCACCTTGAAACTTAATTATTAATAAATCACTCGTTTTTAGTATTACTCGATTTTCACCTTGCTCTTCCTTAATTAACTGGTCATGATTAATTTGTTTTTTTACTAATAGATTTTCAATATCTCCAGCTTTATATATTCTAGAATAATGTACCTCGTTAGAATTTGGGCTTCTATACTCATAATAAGATTTATCTAAACCAAGATATACTATCTTATTTCTTCTTAGATATCCATGTAAATAGGTTATTCTATTAAAGCCTAAGTATTCAATAAATTCATGTGATGAAATTTTTTGATTTTTTTTATACGCCCACAAGCGTTTCTTTTGTTCTTGGAATATGGCAACTTTTCTAACATCGTTAGTAAGTTCTTTTAAACGAAATATTGCTCTTTTTGCAAACGGAACATCTTGGGGGGCTAGCCAATGTACTCTATCTTGAAATTTTTTCTCTGCATAGTATCTAATTCCATAATATTTTATGACATTATTATGCATATCTTTTATGGGTTTACCTCTTGTGTCTTTTTTAATTTTTTCAACCCAGCAGTCAAGAGGAATGTATGCCACTTCATTTGCTCTCATTCCTGTAACTATTAATAAATCAATCGCCCTTAATAAAATCTCTTCATCATTATTGGTTGGATTATTAGTGCATTTCGCATAAGCAACCAAAGCCTCATAACTCGGTAACTTATCATTTCCTATAGGATCATTTACTTCAATTTTTTTCAATGATTGATAGTAATTATAAGTATTAGTTGACTTAAATGAATGTTTAAAACTAATAACTGACTTTGAAAGATTTTTGCTATCGATAATTTCTGCTACAACTTGCAGATTAGTTGCAGCATCAAATATATTTTTATATTTTATTTTTTTTAAATAAGATATAGTTTCCTCAAAATGCCATCTAGTTAAATCGGTAACACAAGATTCTCCTCTCAAGGACATAATAATATATAACCTTCTACATTCATTTACATAGTTTCTTGCAGCCATATAACCTATATTCTTAGTTCTAATTACGTAAACACATAATGCTTTTGCAAAATCTATAAAAGGGGTAGGGAGATCACCTTTTTTAGGTAAAATTATATGGGAAGGTATGTTTTTAGTTCTTCTGCTATTTGTTAAAAAAGAAATAGTTTGATCTTTACCTCTATGACTTAACCATAAACCCATATCCCAACGATTGTTTTCCCATTTAATATTTTTGCTTAAAATATTAAAGTACTTTTTTTCATCTTCTATGAAATTGTATAGATTTTCTTTATTCATTTAAGCCATTTATTAAGTTGATTACTTTATCAACCGCTTGAATCGTATTTTCTAATTGAGTAACAGGGCGATTATGTTCTAAATCATTCCCGTTTTCTGCAATATCAATGAAATACTGCGCTTGTTTTTGAAGATTTTTTTTGATTGAATAATGATTACCATTTTTGAATGGATGAAATTTTACACAAGTATAACATGAGTAAACTGGATTCTTAGGACATGAAGTATTTGTAGGAAGCCCACAAGATCCTATTCCTCCAATATATTGACCATTTACGACTCCTTTTACAGATCTTTCTTTATCTGAAGTAGATTCATCAATAATTTCTCCAGTAGTCATCATAGTCATAATTTCCTTATACTTATTATTCTTAGCAAGGGCAGTAGCCTTGATTTCCGCTATCTTAGGGGTAGATGCAATATATGCTCTGGCAGGTATTGTAGAGTTGTGCCCTAAAAGCTCAGCAATTATTTCTGCAGAGGCACCTTGGTCTGCAAGATTTTGTGCTAGATTATGTCTTAAATCCGTAGCAGATTTATGTACTCCAATATCCTTTAATTCTTTTATAATTATTTGACTGAAATCTTTAACTGATAACCTTTTATCTTTTATATCACAAAATAGTGGAGTAGGGGTGTCCTCAGAATTCCTTTTATCTCTTAATGAAAGTAACTTTTCAATTTTACTTGATAAAGAATCACTAATACTTCTCTTTCTTTTTTCTATTTCTAATGATTTTCTTTTTTTAGACATAGAAAGATTAATTGAATAATATTTCTTTCCGCTTTTATTTGTGAAAATTTTAAAATCGGATACATTTAATGTATAAAATTGAGATGGTCTAGGAGATAATTCATATGCTAGATGGAGTATAACCTTATTTTGTATTTCGTAAATACTAGAAAGCCCATTTATTAAATCTAAATCATTTATGCTATCTATTATTTTCATCTCCTCAGATTCGGATAGATAATCTTGATTTAAAAAAATAGCTTCATAAGAATTTTTTCTTTTTATTTTAAGTTCTTTAATTTTTAAATAAAAAGAGTTTTTAAAGTCTTTACAACCTTTGTTTAAAGCCCACTTATAAAATGACTTAAAACCATATGTAGTATTATAATCTCCACTAGAACTTAAAAAGAAAATTACTTTGTTATATTCGAAAGGATAATTAAGATTAGAACTAGACATTTTCTTTAAAAACCTAAAATCGCTATTTATAACAGTTGAACTAGATTTTGATAATAACCTATAAACCATGTAATTTTTTAAAAGAATTAGAAGTTCATTATCGACAATAATTTTACTCCAATTTAATTTGTAATTAGCTCCTCCATATTTAATACACCATATATTTCCGGAAGTTTTTATAGTGTAAACTTCATTACTTCTCGTTTTAAGTACTAAGTTTTCTTGTAAATCAAACATCTTCATACTTCGTTTTAATTCTATCCATGTTATGTTGATTTGCTAATAGTGCGATATAGTTTTTAGCATATAAATTAGGCATACGTGAGTTTAATGACCAACCGCATATGATTCGTAATTCATCTTTTGCCCTGTCCATATCTATGCCCTTCTTCTCTAATAAAAAATTGAGCATTCTTTCAGCAAAATAATGTCTAAATTGATGAGGGGTTATAGTAAATTCTAATCTCTGAGATAAAGTTTTAAATAAATTTGAAATACTACTTTTTGACAAAGGTTTTCCATTTGAATAATTTGTGAGTAAAAATGAATTAGACTTATTTTTCTTCCTAAATCTAATTATGTATTTATCGATTAATAAATATAACTCGGGGCTTACAGCAACAATTCGTTGTCCTAAATCGTTTTTTAATAATGGCTTATTTTTTCTTGTTTCTTGGGAGTCATTTAATCGTTCTATTATTTGTAAATAAACCAATCCATTATCTCTTATGAAATCATCTGTTTTCAAATTGAGAAGTTCACTAAGCCTTATTCCAGTTTCTATAAGAATTTTTACTATTATATAATTTCTAAGTCTATTATTTGATATGAATGGATTTAGTGAATTTGAGTGGGATATTAATTCGTATAACTGTTCAATTTGATTTTCTTTTAAAGAGGTATATTGGCTATTACGCTTAATATTAAGTTTGTTTACCGAAATTATATTATTAAGTATTTCTATATAACTACTATCACAATAATTAGTTATACACCAAACAAGAAATTTATGAATGTTTATCAGAAATTGGTCAAAATTAAATAAGTGATTTTGTGAATTTTTTTTTGTTTTTTTTGTTCTGGATTTTAAAGTAATTTTCCAGCTTAAAAGGTTATTTATTGAATGTAAAATTTCTATGGGATTATTATTTAGAATTTCTTTTTCCAGGTTAATATTTTTTTTGTGTAGAAATTCAATAAACTTCTTTATATCCAATAAGTAATTATATTGACTTTTATAAGATTTATATTTTATACCAAGTATAGAATATTTAAAAACTATATAGTATGGAATATGGTCATTAAACATTATAGGAATATAACTTCCATCAGATAGTTTAACTCTTAATATCTTTAATTCCATAAACTTTGTTTATGTATTAAAGATATATTTTTTATAGTAAGTTTAATGTAGGAATATAAGATATGGACATAGTATACATTGAATCCTGTTTTACATAATATAAATTATAGTACAGATTGGTATATCTAGATATGAAACAATCACATAGCTGTAAGCTATAATTACATTATGTAAAATATCCCTCACGTTTATAGTTTTTATTAGAATTACTAACAGGGTCATCAGCCTGTTTAATTTACGTATCTTCAATATTCGTACTTAGAAAAATCTTTTTAGAAAATTTCAAATTCTCAGAACCTAGCGATAACCCTTGTAGCTGTATCTATAATTTGTCATTATGTCAAATTGCCGCTAGCCAAATGCTCGATTGCTTTTTAAATTCTAAAATGCTGAAAAACGCATTTTAAATTTAAACACAATTTGCCAGCGCTTACCAACGCCAAAAAAGCAAAACTTTTAGATTCTTTTGAAATTTGCGATTTATGAGAAACTCTAAGCCAATAAATTTTTCACAACATTCTCGGCAGCTTGCCGCAACAGCTCAAAATTTCGAAAATAAAATTTTTGAGCACTTGCTACCTCTTGTCTATGATTGAAGCTTTTCTTTAGGTGTTCCTAATATTATGTAAAATAGACTTTCAACATTGTAACCAGTAATCGTAATGTTTTATTTTTTTTTCTTGATACGGCAAAGTATACTTTGAGCGAGATGATGCGTTGGCGAAACAAAAAAATCAAGGCTTCAGATAACTTTGGAAACAATGTACGGCTCAATCGCTATATTCTAGAAAGTATTCCAACTCTTAAGATAACTTAGAGCTTTATACGGTATTGTGGCTGTCAACAGGCATTATTACTATGAATCTAGAATATGGCCGCTCATTTCGCCTATTGTTTTACCAAAGTTCTCTGAGGCCGTTTTGCCACCGCCCCATCTGGGTAGAAATGAACTATTCTATTTTACATAATACTAAACTCTAGTGTCTTCCACAAAGAGGCTTTAATTTCTTTGCAACGAGTTTTTCTATAATATTTAAATACATACTACAAGAACTCTCAATCTTAACAACATTAATTGTAATATCAAAATCACACTCTTTGGCAAAATGTATTAGTTGTAACCCTTGTGTACTTCCTTTATGATAATACCCAAGATGTTGATTAACCCTGCCAGTAATATTTGTTAATCTGCTTTTTATAGTAATGCCACCACGACGTATTCCAACATATAAAACCTCACTATCTTCATTTTTACTTGTAGCTGGAACACATCTAAAACCTTTACTTCCTTTTTTATTTTTCTTTCTGTATTTATTTAAAAGGCTATTTAACTCTTTTGCTTGCTCCTTGGTTTCTAAAGAAAACCAATAAAGACAATCGCATTCTATTTTGTCTAATTGAGTAAATATATATCTAGAGTCTTTGTGAGTGTTAGCATCTACATCAAATCCATCATGATTAGGTAAATTCTTTATTTTAAAAGTTGCAGAAAACCTCTCATCTACATTAGATATTACTTTATCCCTAATTGTTTCTAAAATCCTATGTGCTTCTAAAATTTCCTTTTTTACATTCATACCAGTATGCTTAAACTTTCAGTTTATGAATCATTTTTTCTAGAGAGTATTCTGCTAATTCTGGAATTACATATGTAGAAACTTTAATCTCCCAATTCGATAAACTTGGCATTAAACTGATTTCATTATCTGTAAAAATATTACTATCAGATTGCAGCAAATCCTTTGAAGGTATTAAATAGATAACCCTTGGCTCTTTATCTAATACTACAATTAAAGCGATAAACAAGTTATCTTTTAATCCTAACAAATCTTGTTTTGCTATTTTTATACTACGTTGTACTGTATCTAAATCTATTGATTGTAAGTACAATTCATTATCTCCAATTAAAAAATCAACCCCTTCCCTCCCATCTAACTTTTCATTTATTTCTAAATTAAAATTAAAAAGCTGAGACATAACAAAATTTAATATTAAGCTTCCCATATTATACTAATTATGGTTTTGTAGCTTTTAGTTGGAATGCAATATTCCATAAATTCTGAATCCTCCTGATTTTCATATAATTTAAACCAAGTTGAACGGTCTATCTCTTGTGCTTTTTCATTTCCTTTATATACAAAATCATATTCAGCATCAATATATTCTTTTGCAACTGAATCTTCTGGTGGAGGAAGTTTAGTAATATCTTTTAACCAACCTTTTAAATCTGAAGATTTTCTCCAATACCTAACCACTCCATCAGAAATAAAAACAACTAATAAAGGATAAGCATCTAGTGATATTAATTTATAAACTACAGAAGTTAAACTAGTTTGAAATCTAGTTGATATTTCCTTTACTAAAGACGGGCTAAAAGGCTTGTATTCAATAAACTTACGGAAAACGGCTTCTGGCATCAACAGTTCTGAAGCAAAATCATTAGCTTCATACTCTTGTAGCCCTCTTTTCGCTTGGTTTTCTACATTAAACCAGTTTAGAGTTTTAGAATTATCAGTATGAATTTCTAATTTATCGTGTAAAAAATGATGCCCTAATTCGTGTGCTATAACAAAGCGAATTCTCTTTGGGTAAGAAATCAAAGAATTTACTTTAATAATTGTTTTTGTTTTACCTCTAATTATCTTTCCATCAGCATTATCAAGAGGTTCAGATATAAAAATAACGCCGAAACCACTTACTAACTCTGAATTTGAAATCTCTGTCACTTCATCAAATCCAATTTCTTCGAGTACTTCTATGGCCTTAATTTTCCCTTTACTGTTCGTTTTCAAGTAGTTCAATAATTTCAATCAAATTTTGGTCTTTGATTATTTCCTTTATTTCTTCTGTACTAAGTTTTTCTAAGTTATTATATTGAACTGCAATTCTATTTTCTTTTATAAGTTTATTTAAATAAGCTACTGGCTTTTCTAATCCTTTGACTATAGCTTCTTGAAAAGATTCTGTCGCTCTAATTAGTAAAGCATCAAATTTTTCTTCATTTATAGATGAACGTAATTTAAACTTTAACTGTTTAATTAATTTATTTTGACGTTCTAAATTTTCGTCCAAATTAACTCCATAATCAGACAAGCTTTTACGAATATCATTGATATTACCATAAAGGTGGTTTTCCGTAATACCAGTATCTATTATTTCTTTAAGCTTGCCCATTTTTTCTTTAGTTCGATTGTTTTTCTAGAAAGCCTCTTAATTGCATTATTTATTTCAAATGTTTCACCATCACATAATTCTGCAATCTCTTGAGGTTTAAAATATCCAGCTAGCCAACATTCAAATACTTTAATTTCTAAGTCATCAGCTCCTTGTTCCTTTATTGATATCAATGCATCTTTTGAAATTTCATTAAAATCAATATCAGGAGGTTCTTCTTTCGCTTCAATTTCACTTAAATCTGTAAACTCATTTATTTCAATCAAATATACTTCTTGTTCTATTTCATTGTTCGTTCCTTTATTCTTTTTTGCTAATTTTCTAAAAAAATTATACAAATCGCTTTTAAGACAACCAAAGGCGAACTCTTCAAAAGTAGCTTTTTCTTTATCCCAATTTCTAACTCCACTACAAGCTTTAGTCAAAACTTCATAGCAAAAATCTAGATAATCTACTCCTTCTCTTATTCTTTCTGATTTATTATAAAAACGGCCATGAACATAATGTTCCATTCTATCTAAAAGGTCGTTCAAATCAATGGAGTCAAGATGCTCCAATATTTCTTTTTTGCTAGCTACAGCCATATTTCAATAGGGTATGCTCATTATAATAATAAAAAATCCATTCAGATGGCAAAAAAATATAAACTATGAGCATATATGATTGTAACACAATAATATAGTGTTTTACTCATGAAATAAATTTCAACTTAATCAGATGGTAATTTACAAAAATGCATGAGTATAAACTCATATTCATTCAATATTAATCTTACAAATATTAACAAATGGCAAAAAATGACCCTGTTGGTGACAACGCAAGAAAAGGAGCTGTAAAAGGACGCTCGCAAGTATTAAACACGAAAACAAATCTGTTTGTAAAACGAGATGCAGAAACTGGAAAATTTATGGATGTAAAAACTACAGGCGGTAAGTTTAAAGGAGTTAGAAAAGAAAAGTAAGCCTATAGTTCCTCGGGCTTTATGTGAGGGAATTTCTAGAATTTTAAATTTATGAAATTATGTATTTAAACAAACTTTCAAAAGATGAGATTAGTATTTGTGAGCAAGATTTGTGTTTTACAGCTAAAGGCGAACAGGCAAAAATAATAGGAACAGTAGTGACTGTTGCTTTTGCCTTATTTGCATTGTCAACATTATTAAAATCATAATTATTTAAATGTCCTTAGCAAGACTTTAAACTGCTTTTAAAAGAAAAAATATGGAAGTGAAATTTACCCAAAAACAATTACACCTAGATGCAGATAATAGCTCAGGTAAAATTAAAATTGATAAGCTATGTTCTCTTATTGAGAATCACCCTTATAAAGAAGATATTTATAAAACATTTGATATTGATAGTATAAAAAACGAGTACATCGCTATCGATTTTATTGATTCAATTTATAGTAGAATCAACTATTTTACAACAAAGTATCACCGATATAAAATAATAGCAGAGACGAAAGATATTAATGTATATGAGGAAGCAATTTCAGGTAGTAGCGATACTAATATTATTTTCGATTTTGAGGAGTATGTTGATATTGACGAAGTTAAAGAAAATTTAAAAGCCGTTTCGTTATATGATTCTAAAAACACCTTTTTAGATGAGTATTCGATGACAAAATATGCGAACAGTCTATTCAAAACTGGGCAAGCTTCACTTGCCAACTATAATGTTCAATACTTTAAAGAAAAGGCTTTAAAGAGTGATGGATATAACAAAGAAAGAAGTTATCGCTTAGTTGATAATGAAAATATTACATATCTCCGGGGCATAACTTCAACGCGTTATTATGAATATGGAATTGATTTTACTTTTGTAGTAAGCATGTTAAGTTTACATAAAAATATGAAAGCTAATCCAGGAGTTGAGTATGAAATAAAAAGTGCAGCGATTAGTGAATCCAAACTAGAGATAATTGTATCAGAAAAACATACTAAAGACGCAGGTAATTTTGGTCAGGTATCAACAGCGGTTAAAATCACTACAAATGATTTAGGTACAGGTTCTTTGAATTTTGTAAATGTTATCAATGTTATGCAAAAAGATTCAACTGGTTTCTATTTAATACCTAAAAAAGATTCAATAATTGAAAATAGTTCATTGGTAATAAATCATAATACAAAGCCAGAAAATGTTTTTGTTTCATTACAAACTTTGGATACGATATTTAATACAACAGATAGTTTTATTGATGAGTTAAAAGATGTTAAGACTATTAAAACTCCAGATGAGTTAAGAATGAAAATTCTTGCTAAAATTCAGTCTCCTAGAAGTAGTTTTAAGTCAATTACTAAGCTTTCTGATATCTTCAAACGAAAAATAGATAATGAGGTTAGTAACTTTAAAAAACTTTTAGGAATGTGCAATAAAGCAGAAGAATTACATATAGATTATGATTTAAAAGATAAATTGAGATATATTATTTCTGATATCATACTTTATGGTAACTACAGAGATAAGTAATATACTTTAGTCTTTAAAAAAATACTTTTAAATAGAATTATGAAATACTCACAGATACAGTTTGGAAAAGATTTATATGATTTAGATTATAATGATTTAATTCAATTCTTTAACACGGAAAAGGAAGAAACATTAAATCTAGAATTCAAATCATATCCTGCTCAAGGTAATCCAGCAGAAAAAGAGAATTCAGTATTTAAAGCTATTTGTGGGTTGTTAAATTCTGAAGGTGGAATTATTATTTGGGGAGCACCAGTCGAAGAAAGAAATGCTCAAGGAAATACCACAGCTGAAGGAGCTTTAACACCATTTACAACAGCTTTAGATAGAGATAGATTTATTAACAAAGTTACTGGATTAATTATCCCACTTGCTATAGGTATAAGAGTTCAACAACTTAATGATGCTAACAATGATTCAATATTTGTGATTGAAGTAGAAAAAAGTGATTTCAAACCACACCAATTTAAAGACAAATATTACATCCGTTTGGACGGGCAAACTAAAGTTGCTCCACATTATCTAATAAGTGCAATGATGAAAAGTGTTGATTTCCCAATCGTTAAAGGACACTTAAGATTGAAGAATATAGAAACAGATGGACATAATATTTCTTTAAGATTTAGAAAGGTTGTTTTTAATACATCCCCGTTTAATAATGACTTAAATGTCTTCATTAGAATTGTAGCATCTCCAGGTGTCATTGTTGTAAATAATAATCAATATGCTGGAGATTATCATAGTCCAGGTTTAAAAATATTGAGCAATGGTAGGCCTAGTATGTCCGAGTTTGACTTAATAATTCCTTCAGAACAATTGATTCAGCGAAATAATGAAATACAAATAGTGTTGAATTTTGGAGGAGAAAAGTCACCTTCTAAAGTTTCTTCATATAAATATTCTCTTGCAAATTTAGTGTTAGGAAATGTAGATGATGAAAATACTTTTTTAATAGAAAAAAAAGAAAATAGCTTACCTTCCGATGCTAATAATAAAACAGCAGATGTACAAATTAATGAACTTTTAGATTTATAATCCCATTCCATACACATTCCCACTTCGCTCCTATCGTCGCTTGGGCAAAGAGTATTCCATTACATTTTCAAGAAGTTTTTAGAAAGAAAAAAATAAAAGAAGATTGGAGTAAATAACTTCGCTTTTACCAAAGCAAAGTTTCATAACGCAAGACATTATAGAACAGATTGATATATAAGTAGTTTTGATTCAACACCTTAGCTGTAAGCTATAATTCTATTATGTAAAATATCCCTCGTATTTGTAGCTTTTAGGAGAATTACCAACAGGGTCATCAGCCTTTTAAATTTACGTGGCTTCAATATTCGCACACAGAAAAAACTTTTTAGAAAATTTCAAATTCTCAGAACCCAGGCAACAAACCTTTTAGCTGTAACTATAATTTGTCATTATGTCAAATTGCCGCTAGCAAACGCTCGATTGCTTTTTAAATTCTAAAATGCTGAAAAACGCATTTTAAATTTAAATACAATTTCCAGCCGCTTGCCAACGCCAAAAAAAGCAAAACTTTTAGATTCTTTTGAAATTTGCGATTTATGAGAAACTGTCTGCGAGTAAATTTTTCACAGCATTCTCAGCAGCTTGCCGCAACAGCTAAAAATTATCGCAGCCGCATCAACTCGTAGCTTTTAAATTGATACTTAATCAATTTAAAAATCTCGTGAGATAATTTATTAGCCCTTGCTAACCTATCGTCATGTTTAAAATTGTATACAAAGTATGTATTCTATTGAACTAACAACGTCTTATATTGTGCAGCTTGGTTGAAACTGTAAAACCCAACAACATATATACCACTAGATAAACTATTCGTATCAATTTCGTAGTTGTTTTCTCCTTTCTCCATTAGAATGGATACATGTCGGACTAATTGACCATCAATACGTACCACTCTTATTTCTGCAGCACCTTCTTGTTCTGCAGAAAATTGAAGAATAACTGGTAGGCCACTTATTACAGGGTTTGGAAATAATGTTACCCCGTTTGAGGGTATACTTTCGGAAAGAATGTTTAAACTATTTGCTATTAAGGGCTGGTAGTCCATTTCTTCACCAAAAAGATTACCAGCTTCTTCGAATACCATGTAATTAATTGCTTCTGCATTCGTATGGCTAAGCTCTGTATCACCACATTTTTCTTCTTCGACTAAAATTTGAACGCTAGCAACACTTAGATTTTTATAACGGGCAGCAGCAGCATCGGGTCCATAATATGATTCGATATTTGAAATGAAAATAGGTTCGTTGTTCGAATAATCTTGTGCGAAATCTAAAGTTCTCCATACCTCATTGAATTGCGGAAGCGTTGTTGATACCTCAAACTTTTGTTGCTCTGAAAAAGCACCTGGTTCAATCGCCACCCAACTGATGCGTTCTGATATATGGCCTGACCTGTCCTTATCTTTTTCGTCTACAAGTACTTGCATCGTTGAAGTGCTTAATGTATTTGCATTCATACGCATGGCAACAGTTTCGTTTTCTCTTTCTGTTACCACTTGCGCAAAGGAAACTGGTTTTTCATCAAAGGTATATGGGAAATTTATTTCTGTAAAAACCTCATAACCAGCATCGGATTCTATGTTGCCAGCTTGTAGCATTTTACCATTTTTTAGACGGTAACTGCCTGCTTCTACTACTAAATAAGGTACTGTTTCCGTAATGTGCCACTCATCTAAACAAGACCATTCATCTAACCGAATATCAAAACTCGTTCGTGTTACATCGTTTACCCTAACTGCTAGTTGATGTGCCCCATTGTAAGAAGCTCCTCCTGCAATTATAACTGGGTTCGTATACTCATTATTAAGCACCACGGTACTATATTCATGATTAATGTTGACGGTACCGATTTCCCCGATAACCGGTTCTTCGGCCAAGCCATAAACCCACGACATTAGTACCTTGATATATTCCTCATCTACCATCGTTTTTGCCAAAGGCGGCATCGCATCGGGCCCTACACTATTATCTCTGAGGTATAGTTCTGATTTAAGGTAATCTCCTGGAACAATAATTTTTTCGCTATGCGAACCTGCACTAGCGACCATTTGATCAATAAGGCCCTGCGCTTCCAGCGGTGTCGTAATTCTTGCATCGAACCCAGCATCTACGCCACCTGGCATATGACAGTAAGCGCAATTGGCATCCAAATAGGAACGTACCTTTAACTCATCTGATGCCAATGGATCATTTAAGGGTACATTTTTTATATAGTCTTCCGAATCACTCAAAGCTGTACTAAAAATGTTCAAATGCTTTAATGTGTTTAATTGATTATCCGTAATGCCCGTGTTCGGGTAGGTATAATTTCCATTCAACTGTTGCGTATTGATACCTAAACTTTGCCCTGCGTTAGCATTATGACAATTGACACATTCGCTAGAGCTTGGATAATGCCAGGTTTGCACATAATTTGTGCCATTGATAGCAGAAATTTGAAAGTCTTCTTGGTCACCATTAAATAAAAGTTCAGCATCACTACCATCTGGTAGCCACTTATAGGTTACACCATAAGTGCTACCTGCTTCTCCGATAATCATAAATCTCGTTTCTAAAGGTCTAGTTTCGGATGGGTTATTTTCATCTAACGCAAGTTTAAAATGTTTTATAAACACGGTACCCTCAGGAAATTGCCAAGGATTTTCTGATTCAAAAGAGATTTGTTCTTCAACGCTATCGAATTCGCCATCGTTTGGTAAAACAATCCAACGTTCTTTAGCTGCACGGTCTGACCATAATGGGGTATTAACTGTATAGGGAATTAGCGTTTCGTTAGCGGTCAATGGCGTAAGTGAACTAAAAGCACCAACTTGAGAAAGTAATTGCGGAAATTCTTCAATATTTAAATCACTACGTTCCAATACAAAAATGTTGCCTGCTGTAGTAATACCCATGATATCGCCTAACGGACTTTCAAAAAGGGTGTAAGCAGCCGGTACATTTGGTAAATTGTCTACAGCAGTTTCGCCTGTTTCTTTGTTGTAACCAACCATCCACGCATTTTTCTTAGAAATATCAGCAAACATAACTTTGCCATAATACTCAGGCCATTTGGTTCCTCGATAAACAGATCCTAAATATGAATTTGAAGCTTGATTTCTTTCTGGGCTAAATATCGGTTCTGTTAGGATGCCAATAAATGGATTAGGCATAGGTTCTGTAGGTTCTCTACGATCCCATACTACTTCGCCGGTTGAACCTACTCTGTAGGGCCAACCGTAATTATGACCATTTTGTAAAAGGTTTACTTCTTCCCCACTCCATGGACCGACCTCACTTATCCAAACTTCTCCTGTTAATGGGTCTACTGCCAATTTCCATGGATTTCTTTGACCAATGGTAAAGTACTCTTCCATATTTACCCCTTCTGGTGAAACCCAAGGGTTGTCATTGGGTATGTAATAACCATTTCCTGATATTTCGCCTTCAAAGGTTTGAGGTAATTTTTTTACTGGTTGATGACTTTTTTCCGGGTCTTGGTTTACGTCTATACGCATAACTCCACCAACCAGATTACCTTCTAGATTCTGTACGTAATTTTCAATCATTGGAACAACATCGTCACTACCTCCTCCACTACCGTCACCAAATGGTATATAAAGAAAACCATCACCGCCAAAACCAAGTTCACCTACAGAATGGTAAGAAATTCCCGGTCCCAAAAGTTCAATCATTTTAAGCTCAGAATCTCTTTCCAGAAGATCAGTTGCTTCATTTACCGAATACCTGCTTACTTTCCGGGTATGCTCATTGGTAACAGAACTGATGTATACAAAATTTCGATTAGGAGAATTAGGATTTCCAAATTCAGGATGAAAGGCTAAACCTTTAAGTCCAATACGACTACTGGAGGAAGTAAACCCGCCATCAGGTGCAATGTTCCATACCTTATCGGAAAGTGTATTGGCATCAAAATCATAAAAATTAATATTCCCGTTGGTTCTAACGAAAGCTATGTTATTAGTGTTCGGTACTCTACGTGCAGATATTATTCCTCTTATTCCAGTAACATCATGGGTTGTCCATTCCAAATTTGAAGATAACTGACTTGGAAATGCATAATTCAAATAGGGGGTTACAGGAGCTACACTCGTAAGTCCGGGTTGATAGAATAATGGTGATGCTGCAATAGTAAGTAAGAAAAGTGTTGAAATTAAAAGTGATTTTTTAAATTTAGGGTAGTTTTTTGGCATCTTTTCTTGGTTTTAAAGCTGTAAATTTCTCCCGGAATAAGGTAATTTATGTAAAACTATTTAATCAGCTTGGCTTACACAAAACTTGAGTTTTAAATACGACTAAGAGTTAGAATATTTGGATGTATTACACATTACATCTAAACACGTTTCTGATTTTGCGGTGCTGGCTGTACTACCAGTGCATAGAAAAAATTTAAAAGTAACTCATTAGGGTATTTCGTGGTTCAATAATATTTGAAGTTTAATACCATTCCAAACACATTATACTCCCCTCCTACGGTCGGCTCGTATAATAAGTGTTCCATTACCTTTTGAGAAGAAAGTTTTTAGAAGAAAAAAATAAAAGAAGATTAGAAAAAATAACTTCGCTTTTACCAAAGCAAAGTTACATAACGCGGAACATTATAGAACATTTATAGCAGATTGCAGATTAACGAATAGCGTATTTTCGCGCTATTTTATATAGTTACTTTATAAGCCCTGTAAGAGGATTATAACAGAGTAATTATGTAAAAGCTAATTTGCGGGAAGCTTGTAACAAAGTTTAATCCAATTAATTATAATGATACCATGTAAAATATCACTGAACCGCTCAGAATTAATCAAAATTTTACAGCAGGTCATCAACGTGTTTAATTACGTAGATTAAATATTCGCGCTAAGAAAAATAAATTTAAAAAATTTCAAATCCACAAAGCTAACATAGAAACCTAGTAGTTGGATTTATATTTGTTGCATGTAGAATAACGAGCACTTAATGATTGATTCCTATAAAAAATTTTTATCTCATAATTTACCAATCGTTCGGTAATTAATAATTTATATTACCTTTGCAGCATGAGACCACAAAAAGTACAGGATAAAGATATCATGATGAGCCTAGTAAAAACTTTTCGTTCTAAAGGTTACGATGGTGCTAGTCTTGCAGACTTAGCGGAAAGTACGGGCTTAAAAAAAGCAAGTCTTTACCATCGCTTTCCAAAGGGAAAAGAAGAAATGGCTACCGCAGTTCTAAAAGATATAGACGAATGGGTAGAAGAACATATTGTGAAAGCATTAATGAATGAAAATAAAACGCCTATAGAGCGATTAATTAACGGACTGGATCAAATCCGAACTTCTTACGACGGAGGAAAAGAAAGCTGTATTTTCAGAGCATTATCCTTAGGTCAAAGTTTAGAATTATTTGATGTTCATATTAAAAATGGAATGAATAAATGGATTACCGTATTTAAAAATGTTGGTATTTCATTTGGCTTATCAGATGCTGATGCTCTTAAACAAGCCATGAATACACTAATTAAAATACAAGGAAGTCTTATTGTAACCAAAGGTTTAAACGATTTATCAATTTTTGAAACTACATTAAAGGAAATCGAAGACTCTTATTTAAAACAATAAAAAAATTTATAATATTATATTACCGAATGTTCGGTAATTAACTATGGTTTATGGAAAAGAAATATCCCCTACCCCCTTTCAATTATGAAACGGCAAAACAGAAAATTCAATTAGCGGAAGATGCTTGGAACAGTAAAGATCCTGTAAAAATAGCTCAAGCGTATACCATTGATTCTGAATGGCGTAATCGAAATCAGTTTATTAATGGAAGAGACAACATACAAGCTTTTCTAACACATAAATGGGAAAACGAATTAAATTATGTACTCAGAAAAGAGCTTTGGGCGTACCAAGGTAACCGCATTGCCGTGAGGTTTGAGTATGAATATAGAGATACAAAAGGGCAATGGTTTAGAGCCTACGGTAACGAAAACTGGGAATTTGACAAAAATGGATTGATGCAAAAAAGATATGCCAGTATCAATGACCTTAAAATAAACGAAACAGAAAGAAAATTATAATCTTGTAAAACTACCTCAATGAAAAAAACAAATCTCCTAATGCTATTAGTAGTCTTTCTAATATTAGCATGTAAAGAAATAAAGGCTCAAAGTACTATAGATAATTCAATTTTGAGACAAAAAACACTAATGACAAAATTTAAAACCTTAGAAGTTAATGGTGTACATATTGCTTATAGAGAAGCCGGTAATCCAGAAAACCCAACTATTGTTTTGTTACACGGCTTCCCATCTTCTTCTCACCAATACAGAAAAGTTTTAAATCAATTATCTGATACGTACCATTTAATAGCTCCCGATTATCCTGGCTTTGGTAATAGTGATTTTCCTGATTCAAAAGACTATGAATATACTTTTGATAACCTCTCAGTAACCATAGATGCGTTTCTAGAAAAAAAAGAAGTTTCATCGTATGCGTTAATGATTCAAGATTTTGGAGCTCCCGTTGGTTTTAGAATTGCAACAGCACACCCTGAAAGGGTTACCGCCATTATAAATCAAAATGGAAATGCTTACGAAGAAGGTTTGGGAGAAGCTTGGGCTGACGTTAGAGCACTATGGAAAGACAGAAATAAGCAAACAGAAGAGGCGCTATTACCTGTTTTTTCTTTAGAAGGTTTAAAATGGCAATATACACACGGAGTTAGAAATGTAGAAAATATAAATCCTGATACTTGGCATTTAGATTATTTGAGATTATCTAGACCAAATGCTCATGCTGTTAATTTAGACTTGTTTTATGACTATCAGAATAACATTAAATTATATCCTAAATGGCAAAAATATTTAAGAGACAATCAACCTCCCTTGTTAGTTGTTTGGGGTAAAAATGATGCTTTTTTTCCTGAAAGCGGTGCAGCTGCATTCAAGAAAGATGTTAAGAATATTGATTATAATATTTACGACACAGGTCATTTTGCACTAGAAGAAGATGGAGATAAAATCATTGAAAAAATCAGAAGTTTCATGTCAAATACTGTAAAGTAATTAGACATTTGAAACCAAAAATTGGATTATTAACAATAAAGCATCATGCAGCGTTTTTAGATTTTCCTCCGTTAAATATTCTTAGTGCCGATTAACAATCTTATAAAATAGCTTTAAAAACGTAGCTCTTCATGAGTTTCGATAATTACTTAGCAAATGAAAAATATCATTCTTGTATTTAGCGCCCTATTTTTAATGATAATAGGGTGTAATACCCCTAAAGTGAATACTGTTGTAGCTGAATCGTTTTTCCTCCCCCCTCCTACTACCTATAATTATATAGAGGTTAACGATGTGAAATTGTTTTATAGGGAAGCTGGTGACCCTAGCAAACCTACCATCGTTTTATTACACGGTTATCCATCTTCTTCGCATAGTTATAGAAATTTGATTCCGATGTTGGCTAATCATTATCATATTATTGCACCCGATAATCTGGGTTCTGGTTATAGTGACCACCCAAACCCCAATACTACATCGTATACCTTTGACCTACTTGCCGATTATACAGATGCTTTATTAGAGCAACTAAATATTGATAATTACATTATGTATATGCAAGATTTTGGGGCTCCTGTTGGGTATCGTATGATGATGAAAAATCCTAAAAGAATAAGCGCTTTAATTGTTCAAAACGCTAATGCCTATTTAGATGGATTAACACCAAAGCGACAAGATTTTTTTAGAAATGCACAACAGGATACGTCTCAAACAGAGGTTGACTTTTTGTACTCCATAACCAGTAGAGAGGTAACTATTAACAAACAATATTTATTTGATATTGATTCGGTAAACTATAAAATTCAAAGTCCCGATGCGTGGACACATGATTTGTCTTTTTTACAAAAGCCGTCAGATAGATATATACAAGTACAATTATTTCAAGATTATTATACCAATTTATTGTCTTATCCTACTTGGCAAAAAATGTTGAAAGAAACGCAACCTAAAACACTTATTGTTTGGGGCGCTAAAGATTTAAAATTCAATGCTAATGGAGCAAAAGCATATTTAAGAGATTTACCAAATGCTGAATTGCACTTATTGGATGCAGGTCATTTTGCCGTCGAAGAAAAAACAAGTGACGTTGCAGAACTAATTCTGAAATTTCTAAAAAAAGAGAATATTAAATAACGATAGTTATGCCTATTCTATAAATCTAAAATTGATTTTATGAGATCGTTATTCAGTATTTCATCAACTATTTTTGATGCTTGTATAGGAGTTTGTGCAGGGTGACTTTGAAATACTTTTTTATTCAATTCGTCTACCGTATTCGTAAACTGAGTGGCTTTATTCATTGAAAGCTCGCTAATTTCTGAAGTATATCTTGTGTTAAATTTTAGGTTAACCGGATCTACTTTACCTTCTGTTATGTAACCTCTTGTTTTTTTAGAACATCTACATGGGTTGTTTGTATTTACCAATCCACATTTTTTATTCATCCAGTTATACAGCTCTTTACGAGAACGCATTAACTTAATTCTAAAATTACCAGGTGTAATTCCTAAAATTTCTCCACCAAGATTATGATCTATATCAAACATTTCGCCTAAAATATAAATCATGCGTTGTTCTTTAGACAAGCAAAGCAACATACCAGTAGTACAATTTATTCTAATTTCTTCTATAGTATCTCTAAACTCTTTTTCTTCTTGGTCATTTAATTCAAAACTCGGAACATTGTCAATTTCATTAAAATAGCTTTCAAAGTTCACGACGCGTAACTGCGCCTTTTTCTTTTTATCATTTAAAAAATGGTTCACCGTAATACGATATAACCAAGTTCTAAATTTACTTTCGCCTTTAAATTTGGCTAAAGCGGTAATCACTTTTATAAAAACTTCTTGAGTAACATCTTCAGCATCAGCTACATTACCCAGCATTTTTAAGGCTAGATTGTAAACAAAAAGTTGATGACGAACAATGAGTGTTTGAAGTGCTTTCTTGTCACCATCTATTGATAACTGTACCAACTCAGTGTCACTACTATCCGTATAGCTATCTGGAAAAAAATTTGTCATAATATAAATTTTAAAAGCCTCATATATAGAACAATAAATGAGGCTTTTAATTATAATTATATAGAGTTAATTCCGCCTTGCACAGCAATTTCTTCACCGGCAATGTATGATGAATCGTCAGAAGCTAAAAATAATACAGCCTTTGCTACTTCATCAGGATTTCCAAAACGCTTTAAAGCTGTTTGTGCTGTAATCGCTTCAGCTGCACCAGCAAGGACGTCATCAGGTAAACCAATTTTACCCCAGAAAGGTGTACCGATTGGACCAGGACTTACTGCATTTACACGTATTCCTCTATCTGCAAGTTCAGCAGAAGAAACACGAACTAAAGAACGTAGAGCTGCTTTACTAGCACTTAATAAGCTACTTCCACCAAAACCAACTTCATTTAAATATGATGTAGTAATAACTACAGAAGCTTTGTTATTTAAATATTTAATTCCTTTTTGTAATGTAAAGAAGTTTCCTTTAAAGTTTACATCCATCATATCATCAAAAAATGCTTCATCTGTATCTCCTACAGGAGACAATTTTCCTTTACCTACATTAATGAATAATGTATCAACGCCACCAAATTTAGATTTAGTTTCTGAAAACAAACGCTCTAAATCGGCATGGTTTGTAACATCTCCTTTTACAGCATGACTATTAGATCCTAATTGTTTTACTGCAGCGTCTAAAGCTTCTTGACCTCTACTAAAGATCACAACTTTAGCACCGTTATTAATAAACTCTTGCGCAGTAGCTAAACCAATACCACTTGCACCACCTGTTATTACTGCTACTTTACCTTCTAACTTTCCCATTATTTTTGTTTTTTTAAATAAATTGAACATATTATTATTGTATCTATAACTTGGACAATGAAAAAACAGTGGTGTTACAAAACTTTTGAAATAAGCTTAAAAAAAGTAAATCTATAAGGGTGTAATAGGGATGTTTATATAGTTGTTAAATCCTATGCAATAGACATACGCACTTCGCTGATATCTTCGCTTAGGTAAAGCGTATTCTATATCAATTTTATGGAGATTTTAGAAAGAAAAAAAGTAATAAAGGCATTGACAACATTGACCGCGCAGTATTACTATAAAAAAAAACTAAATTTTTAATTTTATGCTGTAACCAAAGCTCAAGTTACATAACGCAGGAGATTATAGAACAAAAAGTTATTATTGCTTTTTTATGAGAGAAGTCCATTAAAAAGCAATAATTCATATGTTTTATTTCTTTTTCATTGGTGGTAAATCGAAAGCTGTTGCTTCGTGTTCAAAATGATTTCTGTGTGAACCATCGCAAAAAGGTTTGTTATTAGAAAGTCCGCAACGACATATACCTAACGCTGTTCTACCTTGTAAGTTATATGAATTACCTTGGCTATCTACAATTTCAAAATCTCCTTCTACTTTTACAGACCCATTACTATTTATGGTTAGTTTTGTTTTGCTCATACTATTAAATTCTTTTATTTGATTTTGGTAAAAATAGGAATATAGATTTAATTTTTATCGTGAATAATTAAGAGTTATTAATTTTAAAACAACTTGTAATTGCTTCTTTTATTTATACTCTTTATCAACGTAAATTTCACTTTAATTCCTAACAATATGTAAATTGGCAGTACGTCAGAAGTTGAAATACCAATTGGCACCGAAACGACTATACATCTTAAAAATACGGGAGGAAATACGGGCTGCTTTATCAGTACTATAGCACTTACAGGTGATGCTATAAATCAGTATAAAATTGAGTCAAAAGGTGACCATATTTTGGTGCCAACAGGCGAAGAAATGGCTATTGTTATTAGACATATAGGTAATTCGTCGAATCAACAAGCAGGTTTGAAAATTGTCTATAACGGCGATCAAGTAATTGAAATCAAATTGAAGAGTAAGTGATTTGTTTTAAGTAGAAATTTAATAATACAATCTAAAATCAAGCAACTTGCAGACATTGTAATGCCTTTGGTGTAATTCTTCTACCACCTCAAACATATCATCATCTTCTTTAAATAAGTTGAAGAAGGCTTTGTCTAGGTTTGCGCTGCTTATGCCATTAAAAGCATTACCGTAACCAGAAACGGCTTTTGCACCAGTGATATCTAAAAAATACTGTGATTCTTCTTCGTCTAAATCTAAAATTTTGGCATTAGAGAAATGTAAAATCTTTCCTTTTAATTGACCTTCAAAGATTTCTGCAATCTCTTGTAAACTATAGTAGTAATTATTTAGACAGATGCTATTTGCCTCACCGGCCATCACCAAATAGATGATCTCGTAGTCCTTAAAATTATGATCATCTAAGACCAGTGTATTTAAGCTTTCTTCTAGTCCTTCTATGGTATCGCATGTTTTGTAGATACTTGCAATGCCATATTTCATGGCTAGTTGTTCTAAGCTTTCTTGTGCTTCAGTAACCTTTTCATTTTCAATATCATCAACTCCTTCTAAACAGTAAATAAACTGATCTTCGTCAATTGATTGTTCTTGGGGTAATTGTTGTCTTTTTTCTAGCAAGCTTTTGTATTTATTTGGGGTGTATGAAATACAAAATTACTGTAACTATTTTATACTTTTTAGTGTTTTTGGATTAAACTATAACTGCTTTAAAAAGTTTTTTACGGCGTTCCAATAGCCATCATTATCCTCAAACTTTTCCCACAACGCGCGCGAACCGTGATTTCCTTTGGTTGCCGGTACATAGGTTAATTTTGTTGTGGTAGGTATAGCATCGTTTATGGCTGCCCAATTATCTTGTTCGTTTTGCGCAGAAGTAATAAACGTTGGTACTTTAATGTGTGCAGCACTATTTTTTATGAAATCGTCTTTGCCAAAATATTCTCCCGGAGAAAAAGCCATTGCGGCATCTACGCTGTCAGGGTAGTCACCTGCATATTTAAGTACCAAAGAAGAAGAGTAAGAGCTGCCCCAGATAACTATTTTCTTTGGCGTATATGTCTTTTTTACATAAGCTACGGTTGCCTCAATATCTTGAAAAGCGTCTAGGTATTTAACCTCTTTCCCTGCTTCTGCCGCTCTTTGGTTGGTTTGGTTGGTAACGGAATTTACCGCTCCACCAGAACGTTGGTCAATTGCCAAGCAGCTATAGCCCAAAGTGTTAAGTTTAGGCGCTATTTCTTTGTATTCTCCACGGCTCCATCCTGCTTGATGAAAAAGCAGTATAAAGGTTTCGCTTCCTTTGGCTTCATAGAAATCTGCTGTTATCAGTAGACCGTCTTTAGAAGGAAAGTCTATAGTTTTCTGTGCGAACATACAAATGGAGCTTAAGCTTAAAACAAAGGAGAAAATCGTTTTCATAAATAGCGTTGTTAGGTTATACATGCATGAGTCTACCATTACTGCATTTGCTTACAAAAAGTGGAGAATAAATCTTTTTGCAAGACCCAGATATAGCGTATTGATTCTGGGGTGTGTGAAATACCAAATTAGGGTAACTGTTTATACTTTTTTATTTGTTAGATATGAGTTGTAATAAATAGTGCCTCCCTCCCATTGATAGTTATTGGGGTTTTGCTAATGCTGCTAATTTTTGCTTCTAGGTTTCAACTTACGAAAACCAAGTATCATCAAGACGACTATTAAAACTAAAAAATAAATAGTGGTAGAGCTACTTTTAATAATTGAAAACATACTGGTGATGTTTACAGAAGTCTCTGTAACAGTTGGGTAGGTATTTAGCATGGAAATAATACCGATGTTTTCAATATAATCCGCTATACCGGCAATTATGGGCAATAGACACAGATATAAGTAATTAGGGTTCAATTTAGGTAGTTTGGTGAGGAAATAAGCCAGTACTGCTGCATAAGAAATACCAAAGAGTAATGGATAAATCATATCTACAGGAATTTGTTTGGTGAGATACGTTTGGCGACCAATATCTCCTAGTGTATGAAAAAGGGTATTTACAACCTCTAAATCATATCCTGTGGGCATCATATCCAATAATTGCAATCCGTTCGAGAAATCCACAGTTGCCGGAATGGTAACTAAAAGCATATACGCATAAACGATATTGGTGAGTAAAAAAAGCACCAGCACCTTCTTGCCAGAATGTTGTTTTTCTAACTGTTTTATAAATCCTTTCATCTTACTACTATGATATTTAACTAATTGCCTTGCTATGAACTATAGATAACCGGCATCTGCCCTATCCATTCTTTCCATAAATTTTCATTGGTGATGAGGTTGGCCATGAAATTCGCCACATTTATGCGACTCACTTTACCGGCATTAAATATGGCACTACGCGTAGGTGAAGGAAAAATTTCATAATCGCTAACCTGGTCTTCGTTTATTAATCCGTCTGGTCTTACAGCTACCCATTCCACGGCCCAGTTGTTCTGACCAATTTGGGTGCGTAGATAATCTGCCGCCTTTTCATTATCTACATGTGGCGGAAGTAATAGGCGAAGCAGACCAATGACACATTTTTGGGCGAAAGAAATACGTTCGTCCAAATCACGATTTCGATTTCCGGTTGTATTCATCAGAACAAACTGTGTAGTGCGTTCTAATTCATTAGATTTTATGGCATTGCATAAACGTTTTGTAGCATTGGTAACCAATTTTCTGGGGTCACCATAGATACCCTTCCAGGTTAAATTGTGCCCTAAGCACGATGCTACTGCATCGCAATCTTTGACTATATTTTCTATTTCATAATTGCTTAATGCTAAAATACTCGCAGTGATAATTTGAAGATTTTCATTGTTCTTCCATGATTCAGGGAGCTTATGGGGAGAACGTACAATTACTTTTACGCAGTGTTGTTGCAAAAGAAGTTGCGCTACCAATTGGCTACCTGTGGCACCACTGGCGCCGACAACTAAAACTTTCATATTGATTGATTGATTGATGATTTGACTGTAAGACGATAAAATGCTAAAATTGTTACAGATTTTAGTATGTATATATTTAATTTTAAGTTAGTTATGATATATTATGGCTATTTGGCTTTACGTAATATTTTAACCACACGGCTATGGGTAATTTGTAATAAATTCCATTGATAGCCTTCAAAATCGGTCGTGTTCATAAATTGAACAACTACGGCGTCAATATCCTTATGATATTCAGCCATACTTTGGTAACCGGGTATTAATCCGCCATGATTAAATTCATAGATAGATGCATATATTTCCATCTCTTTTTCAGTAAGTAGAGTGCCATCGTTTAAAGCCCTTAGAAATATACCCACATCTTCGGCAGAAGCAATCATAGAGCGATAATCGGTCGTTTTAATATCCTTTTCAACACCAATATAATAGCCGCTCATTAAGTCAGCCATGTCTATTTCATCCATAGAGCCGTAAGTATTATGAAGTTTTAAGGGTACTAGTATGTTTTCCTTTATAAACTGAAAATTAGGTTTGCCCGTTACCTTTTCTACAAGCATGGAAAGCAATAGATAATTGGTATTAGAATAGGCATAATCTGCATTGGGTGCAAAATCAGCAGACTTACCCAAAATAAGAGCTAAAGCATCTTCACTAGATTTTGGCGGCTCGTTCCAGAAGTTTGGTGTATCGGTTAAATTAGGGATTCCGCTTCTATGTTGTACCATCATTCTAACGGTGATCTTTTCTGCATTTTCAATTTGTCCAACAAGCTCAGGAAAGTAATCGGCAAGAGTTTTGTCCAGCGATAAACGGTTCTCATAAACTAATTTGGTAATTGCTACGGCATCGTATAATTTACTGATACTGGCAATTTTGAAAAGTGCTTTTGGATTAACTGGAATTTTATTTTCAGTGTTATGATAACCAGCGCCATAAAACGCCGGAGGCTTACCGGCTTCATCTAAATATACAATGACTCCGTCAAATCCGTAACCTAAAGTTTGATCTACTTGTTCTTGAACCGTATTCGGTAACGGTAAAATCCAAGCTTTCACTAAAATCCATGGTACAAACCATAAAGAAATGAAGGTACTGGCAAATAATATGATTCTGAAAATTTGTTTTTTCTTACTGGTCTTTGGTTTGGCATGTTCCATGTTTCGATGCTGTCCGTTTGATTGATGATGCAAACCTATATGGAATTAAGATTACATTAAATTGAGAATTACCGAATTGTAATTTAATTGGGATGAATTGAATGAATTCTCATGAACATATCAGTAATTGAACCTTCAACTTTCTTTTGATGTATTACTGAATTACATTACTTAACCTTGGTCTGTTCGAAAAAAAAATAAACTATTCCATTTTAAGAATCACATTCCCCTTCAAATTCTTAAATTAGCCATGTAAACTTTAGGAGTAGCTATTTCATAGTTTGAGAAATATCCTTAGAACCTGATTTGATTAATATCAACGTAGGGAAAAGTTATCAGGATCAACAACCTGTACTTTCCTTTTATCATTTTCTATTCTTTCTGTTTACACCAAAAAATATAGTAGCGAATACGCTTCAATTAATTAGTGAAACAGATGATACACATTAAAGTAAACAACACCACTCACCTATTCAAGCCGAACGTTACATTAGATGAAATCATTAAGGATTTGGATATTTCTGCCAGCGGAATAGCCGTAGCGGTAAATGAGAACATTATTACCAAAACAGAGTGGCATACTAAAACACTGAACGAGAGCGATGAAGTATTGGTCATTAGAGCTACCCAAGGGGGTTGAAAATCAGGCTTTCTTCTCCCCTATTACCCACATGAAGCAAAAGAATTTACATTACAATACTTAAATCACAAAAATGATCGTATTAATAGCTCCAGAAAAAGATATCCCGAATGAAATTGAATTGCTACATCAGTTGTTTCAAGAAGGTTTGACGTATTACCATTTAAGAAAACCTTTGAAGGACTATCAAGAACATTGCGATTATTTAAATGCAATCGATACCAAATATCACAATAGAATTGTAGTACACCTTTTTCATGAATTGATCAATGAATATGACTTAAAAGGGGTTCATTTTCAAGAGCAAAAAAGAATAGACCATATTAACAATCCTGGACAGTATTTTAAAAGTTTAGATATGTACGGTAAGACCATAAGTTCTTCTTTTCACGATCCAGAGGTATTAGAAGATTGTGAATTTGAATTTGACTATCATTTACTGAGTCCCGTTTTTTCTTCTATCTCTAAACAAGGCTACGAAGGCAAAGGATTCAACGTCAACCAAAGTGAAAAGTTGATCGTAGGCATGGGCGGTATCACCGATAAAACATTGCAACAAACATTAAAGCTCGGTTTTAAGGGAATTGGAGTTTTAGGCGGAGTGTGGAATATGGAAAACCCTGTTGAAAGCTTTGTAGCCTTAAAAAAGCACTATGAAGCAGCATGGATTGAACAGAAGAAAACAGCGAGTAGAAATAGCATGAAGTAAACATTTATATGATACCAACATTACATTATATATCACAAGGCAGTACACCGCAAGAACACTTAGAAAATATTCAGAAAGCGTGCTCTTCTGGTGTAGAATTGGTGCAATTACGTTTAAAAAATCAGCCTGAAAAAGTAGTACTTGAAACCGCACAACAGGCACGAGAAATAACATCAAAGTTTCAGGCACTATTAATCATTAACGATCACTATAAAATTGCCGCTGCAGTAAAAGCAGATGGTGTGCATTTAGGTAAATTAGACTCCTGCCCTACTAAAGCAAGAAAAGAGCTGGCTTCTTGGCAAGTCATTGGTGGCACCGCCAATACGCTCGAAGATTGTGAAACACTGATCCATAAAAAAGTAGATTATATAGGTCTGGGACCTTTTAGGTTTACCGAGACCAAAAAGAATTTGAGTCCCGTTTTGGGCATCAACGGTTATTTGACCATACTCGAAGAACTCAAAACAGCTATTCCTGTAATTGCCATAGGTGGTATTGTTATAGATGATGTTTTAGAACTAATGAAAACGGGTATTCATGGTATTGCAGTTTCCGGTGAAATAACGCGCAATTTTAATAGCATTCCAGATTTTAAGAAACGCATCAATGGTGGCGAAGTAGTAGAACAACGTTGGATATCCGAAGAAAAAAGAAAATAAGATGTTACAGATAGCAGATAAGAAGTTTAATTCAAGGTTGTTTACGGGAACGGGAAAATTTAGCTCGTCGCAAGTAATGAAAGAAGCCATACTAGCATCGGAGAGTGAATTGGTGACCGTGGCTTTAAAACGGGTAGATGTTGGTGATGCTCAAGATGATATATTAAGCCATTTAGACCATACCCGCATTAATTTATTACCCAACACATCGGGAGTTCGTAATGCAAAAGAAGCTGTTTTTGCTGCTCAATTATCTCGTGAAGCCTTAGAGACCAATTGGGTGAAATTAGAAATACATCCCGATCCAAAATATCTGCTTCCCGATCCCATAGAAACTTTAAAGGCTGCGGAAGAGCTTGTTAAATTAGGTTTTGTAGTTATGCCCTATATACATGCCGATCCTGTGCTATGTAAACGATTAGAGGAAGTTGGTGTGCAGTGTGTAATGCCTTTAGGCGCACCCATAGGAAGTAACAAAGGATTAAAAACACAAGAGTTTTTGGAGATCATCATCGACCAAAGCAATGTTCCCGTAATTGTAGACGCAGGTATTGGTGCCCCTTCACATGCAGCCTTTGCGATGGAGCTTGGTGCAGATGCCGTTTTGGTGAATACTGCCATTGCCGTTTCTCAAAACCCTGTAGAGATGGGTAAAGCATTTAAAATGGCGGTAGCAGCGGGCAGAATGGCTTTTGAAGCGAAGCTGGCACCTATAGTGCATAAAAAAGCCGAAGCAAGTAGTCCCTTAACCAGTTTTTTGAATTAGAAGTATGAGCAGTTTCAAAACCCTATTCGATACTTACAATTGGGATGATACCTTAGCCAGTATTTTTTCTAAAACAGAGCACGATGTGTTACGCGCATTAAGTAACACAAAACGAGATTTAGAAGATTTTAAAGCATTGATATCGCCTGCAGCCAAACCCTATTTGGAGCAAATGGCGCAGTTAAGTCGCAAATTGACCAAGAAACGCTTTGGGAATACCATACAAATGTATTCGCCCATGTATTTAAGTAACGAATGCCAGAACATTTGTACCTACTGCGGTTTTAGTATGACCAATAAAATTCCACGTAGAACCTTGACCGACGCTGAAATTTTAAAAGAAGTAGCATATATAAAGTCTAAAGGCTATGACCATATTTTATTGGTTACAGGAGAAGCCAATAAAACCGTTGGTGTAGATTACTTCAATAATGCCTTGCAGTTAATTCGTTCTAAATTTTCAAATATCACTATAGAGGTACAACCCTTGCTGCAAGATGAATATGAGCTGTTAATTGAAAATGGACTATATGCCGTTTTGGTATATCAAGAAACCTACCATAGGGAAGAATATAAAAAACACCACCCAAAAGGCAAGAAATCGAATTTTGATTTTCGATTGGATACTCCAGATCGATTGGGCAAAGCCGGAATTCACAAAATAGGATTAGGCGCATTGTTTGGGTTAGAAGATTGGCGTGCAGATAGCTTTTTTACGGCATTGCATTTAAAGTATTTACAGAAGACATATTGGAAAACGAAGTACTCCATCTCCTTTCCTAGATTACGACCCCATTCAGGCGGATTAGAACCAAAGGTTGAAATGACCGACCCAGATTTGGTACAACTCATCTGTGCTTTCAGGTTATTAGATGAAGATGTAGAATTATCAATGTCTACGCGTGAAAGTGAGCTGTTTAGGAACAATATTGTGAATTTGGGCATTACCTCCATAAGCGCAGAGTCTAAAACCAACCCTGGTGGGTATGCCGTAGCACCAGAATCTTTAGAGCAATTTGAAATATCAGACGAAAGACCAACAGAGGACATCACCGCCATGTTAAAAAGTCAGGGTTTAGATGTGGTTTGGAAAGATTGGGCTAATAATTGGCAAGACTAAAAACTATCATTACCTAATAGCCTAATTATTGTTTTTTAAACAACTCCTTCGGTAAACTTTCATTTAAGCAAAAAAGTCTATCCGTTGTACGTTCGAAGTCTTCTCTATCATTTATATAAATATAAAAATAGGTTATGCCTCTTTTTCTTTTAAAAACTTTATGAGTATCATCTATTAATTTCATTGATACCGCCCAATCCGCTAACAATTCGTCATTAGAATAAGCTTCTATAACGAACATTTCTTTAAAATCTATTGACACTTTTTTGCCATTTTCTAACTTTCCAGTTTTGTTATAAACGGAATCTTCCTTAGTTAAAATTTCGTTTACATTTTCAACACTGTATGTATAACCCCAATGACTTTTCATATTGTTATTACTCTCTTCACCAAAATGATATTGGTCAGCATAATCTTGAGAATAATCCTTGTTGAGTCTTTTAATGTTTACAACTAACTTCATATTTCTTTAATTATGATAAAACTTATTACTTTTTATAAAAATAAAATTTAGTATATAAACCCAATTGAAGTCGCTTGGGTAACTTCTAGATTCAGCTAAATAAATTCTTTAATTTCCTTATCTGAAAATTCATGAAGGGTTTTAAAGAAGCAAAGCATAATTAACAAAGTTCATCATTAATTACCCAACCATTAGAAGCTAATTTAATTTTTAATTCTGGAGTTATTACTTCATTTCTTACAGCAACGCACAATAAATTTTTAGGTCTTGAAGCACCAACAAATGTATATTTTAGTGGTGCTATAATTGAATTATCTACGATTTGACCAATGTTTGTTCCTTTCTTTTTAACTTTAATTATATCACCAGCTAAATAACTTATAACTTTTTGGACATCATAGGTTCGAATAAATGTTTCTAAGTATAGCGTTGCGGAATGTGTTTTTCCCTTTTCCCCATTTACTGTGTTAACTGAAATTGGTATTGTTCTCTCTTGGCCTTGACTATTTTTTTTTTGAAATTTAATTATGTTTAAATCTTCCGGTATGTCAGTTTTTATTTCTGCTGCTTTATCAGTGAAAAAGTCAAAATTTTCGTCTAGTTCTAAATTCCAAATTGTTCTGAATAATAATAGGTATTCAGGTATTAAATTCTTTTTTAATTCTCCGATTTCTAAACCTGAATCATAGAGTTTAATCCACTTTATAATATTTGAGTTTAACTTAAAATATTCAGATTCATCTATATTTTTTATAAAGTTCAAAAAAGTCCGTTTCGTAAACTTTCTTTTTGTTTTAGGGTTTCTTTTATTATTTAATTCTAATAACATTGTCATTGAATTTATTATAGCAGTTGCTCTTTTTTTTATAGATAAATTATGGTTTAGAACAAAATATGATTCTAAGTCCTGATAGTTTTTATTTTCCTTTTTAATGCTTCTCTCAAACTCCGGGAAATATGCTTTAATAGAGTTTTGACCCTTTCCAGGCACCTTTGAAATTCTTCCAATTGCATAAAATCCATTCTCTTGTTTAACTTCCTCCTTAGCTATGATATCAGCAAATTTTTCAATTACTTTTTTTACATTAGAATGTTTAAATACAATTAAATGCGGGGTTTTCGATTCGTTTATTGAAGTCGATGTGATTTTTGGCAGCTCATTATGGAAATTGATTCTTAGAGTATTTATAACATTACATATATTATCAGAAAATCTTTTGGTATTAGAAATATAGATTGAATTTTCTTGCTTTGGTGCCCAAACACCCTCATCTCTACCATCATTATATAACGCTTGATTTGCATCACCAAAACATTGATATACAATGTTTATCTTGTTTTTAAATAACTTTTCTAAAATTTCTATTTGATGTGCTCCAGAATCTTGCATTTCATCAACAAACACATACTTAAATCGCTTGCCAATAGCTTCGATAATTGATGGATTACGGTTAAGGTAGTCGTAGGCCTCTGTATATGCCTCGTCATAAGGTAGATAACCATAATTATATATCATTTCTTTAAAAGCTTTAATATTTTGATAATGGTCTTTAGTCGTGTCGACTTCAAAAGCATTTCCGAAAATATTTCCCTTAGATATTATATTAAAATCATCAAATTTGAATCGCATATTACCAAGAAAAACATATGGTTCTAGGTTGCTATATCTTGAATTTATTTGTCCAAGAATCCACATTTTATGTCTAGAAATAGCGCCACCTTTTTCATAACTTCTTTTAACAGCCTCATAATATGAATTATTATCAATATTTGGTCGAAAACCGTTTTTATTGATATAGCTAGGTATTGCTAAATATTTATTGACAAAGGATTGAATAGTGCCAAAAAAATTTGGATAAGAGAATAAGATGTCACTTTTTGTTCCTAGTTCTTTCTTAATCTTATCAATTGCCACATTTGTATGTGTGAATACACAAATACCTCTTCCGTCATCAAAAGGCATTTTATTTGACAAAATCATTAGTTTGGCCAATAACGTGGTAGTTTTTCCACTTCCAGGGCAGGCAACTATATTTACATTTTCAAATGATTTTATAACATCAATTCTCTCTCCTTTTTTGTCCAATATATCGCCATCATAAAATGCATTCTTATCATTTAATAAAGCAAAAGCCGCATTTTCTATTTCTTGGTTAACTATTTCCATTAGGCAGATTTTGTTACATGATAAATAGCTTCTCTTAAATATGCTAACTCAGGGGAATTAAGTATTTTATCTTTATAATCTCCTTTTAGTAAATTGTAAGAGAGTCTTTGTGCAACAATAGCCTTGGAAACTTCCTTATCATTTAAAGGTTTAAAAATATCATAGGCGACCTGTTCTCGTGATTTTAATTTATTTGTTTCAAAATAATCTTCAGATTGTTTTTGGATTTCTATTTCATCTATTTGGTCAAGACTAAGTTTATTATCCTGTTGAAGCATATTTGCTTCAAGAATAGATATATGCAAAACCTCTCTAATTTCAGAAAGAGCTATGTCATATTCTAATGTCCAATTGGATGAGATGTTCCCTTGTATATTCTGCGTTGTATATTTTTTGGTTTTTGCATTATGTGTTTTGTTTTTAAGCTCATCTATATCTACTTTGTCAATTTCTTTAGTGAAATTTCTAATTGTTTCCTCTATCTTCCTTTTAACACCATTTGGAAATCTCTTGATAACTTTATTTGTATTTATAGCTTGAAAAAAATTGTTAATAGATGTGTAAATACCTTTCATTTCATTAAACAATACATCGCTTGACAAATCTTCAAAATCCTTAATATTAGAATCGTCTAAATAGAAAACTAATTTCATTGTAACATCATCATCATTGTAATATTCAATAGAAGGAACATCTAAATCAGTGACTATAGATACTGGAAGGTTTAGTATTTTACCGTCTTTTCGTTCAAATATTTTTGAATATCTTAAAAAAGCAATACTTCCAACATTTACAATTGAAACACCAAATTTATATAATGGGCGATCTATTATTTCAGCTATTGCAGGTATTAAAAGATTTTCAGAATCACCTTCAACAAAAATTAAACCTCTTGCGAAAAATAAATTAGCTTTTGTATCATCTAGAAAACGTTCTAAAAAATTGTAATCACCTTCTTCCAACATTGTTTTTCCCTTTCCCAAAGGAAAAACATTATTATCTCTGCAAAGTATGAGGTGTTCTAATTTGACTTTTGATGTTAGCGTAGTACTGTGAGTTGTTAAGATTAGTTGACCATCGTATGTTTTTTTATTTTGTAGAGCTTCAATAACTTGCAATTGGGCTTGAGGATGAATATGTGCCTCTATCTCCTCAATCAAAGCCAGTTTCAATCCTCTGTCATTCGCTTGATTAAGTAATAAAAATTCAGCTGCCATATAGAGTTTATTAAGCGAACCTAATCCTGATTTATTTGACTCAATGACAAGACTTAAGTTTTTAAGTATCTCGCTTAGCTCACCCTTTGACATGAAAAATTCCGGATTATTGATTACATTATCAAAAGAAAAAGCATCTAAATACTCTTTAATCTCTTTGGTTATTTTTTTTCCTTCAAAATTTACATCATTTTCATTTTTGTTAATATCGAAATAACCTGAAACTTGGGCATTAGCAATTTTTACTTTCTCTTCTAATTTATGTTCAATTCTATTTCCGTCCGAATCCTTCTTATCTTTAAAAATTGAATGACCTTTTAGTATTTGAGCTAATCTCGATCTATATCCAGGCGTCAGTTCGGCAAGAGCATCACGTAAAGGTTTGAGATAAATAGCTTTTAAATTTTCCCGAGCTTCTCCGTCAAGTTGTTTTCCTTCATCATCATGGCCTGCTTTGACAGTAGTATAGATAGCCTGATTTTTTCTTACTGCAGTTAACCAAATTTTTAGTTCAATTTTTTTTTTGGCATCATACCCAATCCATTCTATAAAACTTCCAGCCTCTTCAGGCGTAAAATCTTTAAAAATACATTCTATTCTTAGTTCTTCTCTACGTACTCCTTTGCCTTCATCATAAAAGTCTCTATCCTCAAGCCAAAAAGTGTCTAAGCTTTTAGTTCGTAAAATATACTTAATAGAATCAATTATAGCTGTTTTTCCTGAGTCATTTTCGCCAATTAATACATTCAATGAATCATTAAATTCTACAGATAATCCTTGATTAGATTTTGAAATAGTTTTTGCTCCGTCAGACGTTGAATATTTTCTGAAGTTCCAAAGTTTAAGAGTATCTAGATACATTTTAGTTTATAATTTAAGGATTACGAATATATTTTTTTTTAAAAGGTAATATTTTATGATTTTCCGTAATTCAATAATTTACCATTTCCACTATATTTTTAATTAATAGATTTACGTATTTGTTAGCCACTAATAAGTAGAATTACAAACGAAAAAGGTAAGTTTTCTTTAATCGTTCGGCTTATGCTTATGAGGTTTTAGTTTAGGGTGTTTCGGTTTGTTATCGGGTGTTACTCTTCTTCTTTTATCAGGAGTACCATCTTCTTTTTTTGGTTTAGGACCAGGTTTAATCGCTTCTATTTTTATCATTGTTGTTGATTTTAATATCTAAGAATTAAAGTTAGAGAGTTATCACGGTTATCTGTTACGGGTTTCCGTATTCGACCAAAATAATCTTGTAAACTCCTCTTGTCTTAGAGTTTTAATCCTTTAGAATATATAGCCAATTCACAAGAAAGTTTACAACCCAAACCACGTCTAAACACCCAGGTACTTATCACAACCACAATTAGACGAAACCTATGAATTCTATTTTCCATGATGGGCAATTAGCTATACAAAAAATAGCAGGTGAAGAAGACATTGCAAAACAAAGAATACCCATGCTTGCAGCATCTCTTCATCCAAGATCTATCGCTTTTATAGAACATCAGGTATTGGCTTTTGCTGGTAGTGAAGATGCTAATGGAGCTATTTGGTTATCGTTATTAGTGGGTGAACGTGGTTTTATTGCTATCCCATCCGTAGAAGAAATAAAATTCGACCTTACCAAGGTTACCAGTACTACAGACGATATTTTCTTTACCAACATTGTAACAAAACCAACGGTTGGACTCCTGTTTCATGAAGCAGCAAGAAGGGCACGTTATAGAGCATGGGGAGAAGCTACAAAAACGGACAATGAAATTAGTGTTGCAATAAAAATGGGTTACCCCAGTTGTCCAAAACACATACAACGAGAAGAAATAGAAGTACCCGCCAAAACAAAAGATACATTAAAAACAAGCTTTGAAAAAGGCAGTAGTTTAGGTGAATCTGAAAAGAAATGGATCAGCACGGCACATACTTTTTTTATAAGTACACAGACTAAAAAAGGAAATATAGAAGCATCGCACCGAGGCGGTGATCCTGGGTTTATAGAAATACTAGAAAATGGGCAGTTACGTGTACCTGATTACTTGGGCAATAGTATGTTCAGTACTTTAGGCAACATCTATGAAAACCCTAAAGCAGCGTTGCTTTTCGTAAATTTTGAGAAAGGAGAAACGTTACAGCTTTCTGGTACTGCGGCATTAGAATTTGATCAAAATTCTGCCGATGATTTTTACAAATCTGGCGAAACCGGTAGATTCTGGACTTTTGAAACCAAGCAATGGGTAAGAACGGTACACCACCATAAAGTGAATACCGAATTTATAGACTTCTCCCCTTTTAATATATTGAGTAAAAAATAAGTTGCGCTCCCTGCAGCTACCTAAAACACTTCATTTGATCATAACGGTGCCCTACCCTATTGTTCTAATATAGCAGCGATTACACGACGGAGGCCTTCTTCTAATCTTGCTCTGGGGCAAGCAAGGTTTAAGCGTATGTATCCGTCGGCATTGGCAACGAACATATTTCCGCCTTCCAATAAAACACCGGCATTACGTGCAAAGAATAAGGTTAGGTTTTCATCGGACTTAAAGTAATGACCAACATTTACCCAAGCCAAATAGGTAGCTTCTGGTATTACAAAATCTGTTTCTGGCAAGTGCAGTTCTAGCTGTTCTTTTAGGTACTGAAAATTAGCATCTAGGTAAGCGGTTAAATCTGCCAACCAGGCATGACCTTGTGTATAGGCTGTTTCTGCCGCAACAATACTCAAGGGGTTTTCTACGGGTAAATAGTTTTCAACATAGTGCTCTCGAATAGCATCGTTCGGAATAATAATATTGGCAAATAAATTACCGGCTAGATTAAATGTTTTACTGGGCGCCATACAGGTAATAATACGGTCAGTATCTGGAAATAGTTTTGCCATAGGCGTAAACGACTGATCGTCTCTAACCAAATCGCAATGAATTTCATCTGATATAATCGTTAGTCCGTTCGCTAAGCAAATCTCGCCCAGTTCTTGTAACTCATCGCTAGACCAAACCCTACCAGTAGGGTTATGAGGATTACAGAAGATACCCAATACGCATTTCTCATTGGCGGCTTTTGTTCTAATATCGTCCATATCCATAACGAATTTGCCTTTCTCCTCTTTCAATTCAGAACATACCAATTCAATACCATTATAATCGGCAGCATGTTTAAAAAAGGCATATGACGGCGTAACGATAAGTACCTGATCATCTGGTTTACAAATTTGACCAATTAAGCTGTACAGCGCAGGTATTACACCTTTTGCGTGCACGAGGTGCTGTTCATTAAAGGTCCAATTATACCGATCTTGACACCATTTCTGGAAAGCCAAATGATAGGCAGGATCTGCAACCATAGAATATCCCAACAATGGATGTTCTAGTCGCGCTTTTAAGGCATCGATAATCACCGGAGCTATGGCAAATTCCATATCTGCCACCCACATAGGTATAAAATCCTCTTCGGCATACTTGCCACTTAAATCTTCATTTGGATCAAAGAGATAGCCTCTATAGCCAGTACGAGACATTGCGTTTGTACCATCTCTGTTTATGATTTCATCAAATGAGTAAGTTGTAGTAGACATCGGTATTTTAATTAGATATGTAACAATTGATTTAAAAACTTCGATGATGCTTAAGTAAAACATCACCTAACTAACAAATTTAAAGATCAGGATATAATAACAAACGTTCTGTTCTATGAAATGTAATTTGATTTGCGAACGGCCTTGGTGGTATAATGGTCGCTTCAAACAAAACGACGCTGCTAGCCATGTCTATTTCTATACTTTTTCCAAAAGGCTGGGCACCCGTAAGAATGGCTCCAGGAGAAAAAAGTATATGATCGCTAGCTGCTAAATAATCTACGTCTGACACAATTCTAGAATAGGTTTCTTCGCCACGTTCCTTACCATATTCCCATACTTGTTGCACGGTACCGTTAGTTTCATCTATCTGATAATGTACGGCCCTGCTATACGGTCCCGTGCCCGTAAAATTTCTATTGTCACCGTTGTCAAAAAGAATAAGAGAGCCATCTGCTAATACCTTAGTGGCATGTTGGTACCAGTTCCATTCAAAATCAGGGTGGTTTTCAGAGCCGTCAAGTACAGAAGTACTGGTAATAGCGGTTCCTGTAGCATCTAGGGGCTGTAATAAAAAAGAGCTAAGGTCTGCACCGTTTCCTGCGGTTTGCCAGCCTACATGTGGTGCCAATATCCAAACCACTTCATTGGCATTGTTTAATTTTACAACGCCCTGTGTACGCCCAGAAATTACTATAGTATCATCATTAGCATCATAGCTGACAGCGTTTACATGAATCCAATCTTCACTGTTGGTCGTTAATGTTGTTCTAGAGTTATCTAAAGATTCATTAAGGTCCCAAATAGTTATAATTTGATTAGAAGACCGGTCTATCTCAATAATATAATCTTCTATGGTATTTGCACCTTGTTTATCTACCAATACAATAAAGTTTCCATTGGGTTTTTCAAGCACTTCATGATGAAAACTAAAACCGGGCATCGTCCACGTATTTACGATAGTACCAAAAAGGTCTACCTCATAGATGGCATCTGGTTCGTTATTTCCGAAATAAAAATTACCGTTTGCCAAGCGATGTGGTCCATTATCAAAATGTAAATTATTTAAGAAAGGATGTTCTTTATAGTCTAAATACCACCTAATATCACCATAAGAATCAAAAATAAACGGTCTAAAAGGATGTATTTCGGTATCGTAACCATAATAGTTGACCATGGTCATACCTGCTGCCATTTGGCTTCTGTTTGCCGTATTGATCTCAATTTGGGGCATGGCAGAAATTAAGGAAGGTGTTGTAATACGAACTACTTGAGAACTCAATACTATATTGTTGCTGTCACGAAAGCTTAGTTCGACCTCATTTTCATAATCTGGATACAAACCATGAACGGGAATTTCTAGCGTATTTCCAATTTCGGGAAAATCTACGATCACATCAGAATCTTCTCCATTTTTTCCAATAACACGTAAACTTACCGAAACGGGTACTTCTGTTTTTAAAGATACCGTAGCCGATAATGGTGCATAACCAGAAGGATTTACCTCCGTTTGTAAATCTATGACCAGTTCATCAATACTAACAAAATCCTCCATTTCAGAAGAAGAGACATCATCATTTTCACAGGCTACAAAAACCAAACCCAAGAAGGTAAAAAATAGAAATTTTTTCAAATCGATATTCAATTAAAACTATTCAATAATCTAAGTTATAAATATACCCTTTTCACATGAATAGCACTACTTTGCTTTAATTGGTAATCGTTTTAGTTGTTCTAATCGAAATTGAATTTTTGTAAAAGTTTTCTAAGCTTAGAATCACATTGTAACTAAATAGAAATACTACATATTGGGTTATTGGTAAGAATGGGTCTATGAAAACAAAACATGTTAATTTTGTTAGACATTTTTATCTTTTTAGTATTACGCTTATTCAATACTAAAAGTCATCGTCTGTTCATTAACAGTTTTTTTGTCAGTTGTTTTTAAGGATATATTTTGATCAAATAAATGCTTTAAATTATTACCTGCTAAATCCTCTAAAATAGGATCTACTTTAATTTTATAATTACCTATTTTCCAAATCGTATCGGGCTTAAAAATCAATTGATTTTCGTTGCTACCTATGTTATAATTTCCGGTTACTATTTCATTGTTAGATCCTTTTATTAGAAAGCTTTCTTTTAATAAAATCGCATCTAAAGCTTCATTGAAATTAATGGTCAAGGCATCTTTGGTTGCTGATTTAGGAGGATTGATCTCCCAGTTTTTACTACTAGGTTTTTGAGTATCTCTAGAGATAACCGATAGCGTTTTTGTGTAAATTGTTGATAAGGTCATTCCGTTTGCCCCTTTCAATTCATCTGAAATACTTATCTCATATTCCTTGCCTTCCTGCAAAGGCAATCCTTTTTCTTTATTTGGAATTAAATCTCGTTTAATACGCCCTGGATCTAACCATAAGGTCAGTTGTGTATGCTTGGCGTTCCAAAGTTCATTTTCCAACTCCAAAAAAACGGTAGCATCTTTACCATCGGTTTTATTGTAGACGGTAATGTAATCGGTCATTTTACCAACAGCTTGCATAGGCTGAGAAAAAACAAAATATATTTTCAATAAATTTTCAGGTACGCTGTCGTTGCTTGGATAAATACTAAGCAAGGCCGGAGCTTTAGTTTTCTTTGCTTCAATTTCAAACTCAAGTATAGTATGAGCTTCTTTTTTAAGTTCATAGAAACCACCATTTGAAAATGGAATAACAGGTTCAAATACAATTTTGCCTTGATCTTGTGTAAACGTACCTAGCATGGGTGTTGTAGAAACTCCTTTTACAAAAATGTCATAGACATTAGTGTCTTCGCTTGAATCAAAAGAAATAGCCGTTGCACGCTCCTTATTATAATGGATTTTAAAGTCTGTAATATCTTCTTTTTTGCCACAGTTGGTTAAAAGAAGTCCATAAAAAAAGACCAAGAGAAACTTGATCTTTTTTGTGTTTTTATGTAAAGGCATTATACTCTTTTTGTTGGTCGGCTGCGCAATACTAAACTTCCATTAGCTGTACGTTGTAGGTAAACTACATTTTCCGCATCTAGATTATCTAACTGCAATACATTTACCATTGGTAAAGATATATACGGTACGCCCATAGCCCCATAATTATTGACCTTAGTTGGTTTTGTGTAAGATTCCTTAAAATCTGCAATGGCATCATAATCAAAACGCATAACAGAGCGATTGGTGTTAGACATTAGAAAATACGTTTTTCCATCTTTTTGGTACGACAACATATCCATTGGTGAGTTTCCTGCGCCAAGTTCTGCTACTGTTCTTCCTTTTAGGTGCTTCCCTCCTTTTAAGTCTTCCATAGGAAATAACACTAAAGGGGTACAAGTATAACTTGCCATAAGGTATTCTTTATCTTCTATTGTTATAAAATCGAATGTCTTTATAGGGGCATAAGTTTCAAACTTACCATGTGCGGCATGCCATATTTCTAACGATGCATAATCTTGTTTTCCGGTAAACGGAAAAGGAATACTTCTAAAAGTAGAACTGAATTCTTGATTAGACAATCCGGTAACCATAAGATTACCATCATGATATTTTAGATCGGCAATAGCCCAGTTGCGTTGTGAACGACCTCTTTTATCTTTAAAATCTTCACTAACCGGATTGCTTAAAGCGACTTTAGAATAGCTAGCATTTTTTAATGATACATTCTCTAAAGTTTCTCCATTTAGTTTTAGAAGTACTGGAGTACCTTCTGTTGTGGTTACCGAAAAATAAGCTGTTTTTGAAACAGGGTTAACGGCCATATCGGTAATTTTGATATTTTCTTTAGTAGTACCCAAAGCAGAAGCAATTTTATCATCAAAATCAGCTATATTAATCCCTTTTGCAGAAATAGTTTGTTCAGTATCTTTAGTATCAAGGGCATATATGGCAGCATTTTTAGAGTCTCCAATAAATAAAATACCCTGGGGACCAAAGCTTAATTGATTAATAGAACCTATTTCAAGATCACCAGTAACAAAGTCTTTTGTGAGATCTTCATTATTTTTTTCAATGGTGGTAGCAGATATGGTTATCAAAGCGATAGCAAAGATACCTGCGAAAAGTAATTTTTTCATGTAGTTGAATTTAGTGTATTACAAATTACTTTTTTTTATAGGCTGAGAACGTTTTTTTGCATCCAATTAACTAAATTTTAACCTTATACAAAATTGAGTTGTTCATGAATAAAAACAAATTGATGAAAGAATTTATTCTTTTTTAAGGATTGGGAACATCGTTTTCAGATACCAACATTCCTTAATTGTTATCATCATCTGCATTGTCGTTAATGCCATCATCGGTATAAATTCTAATGTGCTTGTAATTAGTTTATTATTATTTGTGTTTCGTAAAACAGTGTTGCATTATTGAGTGGGTGTGTCTTTATGGCTGTGTAATTTATCTCCGTTAATTCTACCACCCATTATATTCCTTTATGATACGAAATCAGAGCATTTGATATTTCTCCTCTGGCATTTAACCAAACTGATTTGTTTAGGGACCACTCTTCTACTAATCTATTACATCTATTATTAGTGTAGGAGTTTACTTTGTAATATGATTCCAATTTTATAATAATACTCGGCTAATTCTGTTATTTTAGCATAAAACTATCCCTATGCTTATATCTATTGTATTAATTGCTATTGTCCTTATTTTGTTTTTCTATGCTATTTCAGTGTATAACGGTTTGGTTAGAAAGAAAACAGAAATGGCAGAAGGCTGGAGCAGCATTGATGTATTCTTGAAAAAACGTTATGACTTGATTCCTAGTTTAGTAGAAACCGTTAAAGGCTATGCGACACACGAAAAAGAAACCTTTGAAAATATCACCAAAGCTAGAAATTTAGCGCAAAACGCTTCTTCTGTTGATGAACAAGGAAAAGCTGAAAGCGCCTTAAAAAATTCTATGGTAAACCTTTTTGCCGTTGCCGAAAATTACCCGGATCTAAAAGCCAATCGTAATTTTAGTGAATTGCAAAATGAGCTGTCTTCATTAGAAGATGATATTGAAATGACCCGTAGGTATTACAACGCCACGGTAAAAGAAAACAATATTGCTATTGAAAGCTTTCCGTCTAATATTTTTGCCAATATGTTCAATTTCAGCAAGGGTGAGTTTTTTGAAATTGAAAATTCGAAAGAGAAAGAACCGGTTAAATTTTCTTTCTAATTTCGATGAACAGAAATGTATATGCTACATATGATGTGTTCCCGAGCGCAAAAGGAGCCTCAACACATATTAAAGAGATGATCAACGTATCATCACAGCAATGTGATGAATTACAATTATTCTGCTTACGAGGTAATAGCACCTACCCTGCCGTACAAACGGAAGGGAATATTGTTATAAAGCGTTATTACAATGAAGAGGAGATGAACTATTTAGAAAAAGCTTCTCTTTTTTCCCAACAGCTATTTATTGATATCCAAAAAAATAAAGAATCTATTCAAATAGGTCATTTTAGAGATGTTTGGAGCGGCATGGGATTAACTGCCGAACCTAGTATAAAAACGATTTTTGAGGTAAATGCCCTAACATCTATAGAGCTACCTTATAGATATCCCAATTTAACACCCACTTTTTTAAAGAAATTAAGAGAGATAGAATCGCAATGTTTACAAAAGGCGACCGTGATTATTACTCCGTCCGAAGTTACCAAAGCATATTTAGAAACTAATTATGCCATTGATACAGCAAAGATAAAAGTGATACCAAATGGGGCACATATACCAGAATCTTACGATAGACCCATTGATGCACCTGAACAGTACATTATCTATTTTGGAGCCATACAACCTTGGCAAGGTGTAGATGTGTTGCTTAAAGCTATGACGTATTTAGAAGATTTTGAAGATCTAAAACTGGTCATTTGTTTAGCGGTAAAAGAAAAGGCCTTTAAACCTTATAAAAAACTGGTAGAGAAATTAGGCTTAAAAGATCGTATAATTCTAAAGTCTAGATTATCTAAAAAGGAGTTGTACAACTATGTACACTATGCAGAAGCTTCTATAGCCCCTTTAAAGGCATGCGACAGAAATATTACACAAGGTTGCTGTCCGCTAAAGATATTAGAGAGTATGGCTTGTGAGACGGCCGTAATTGCATCTGAATTACCAGTGGTGACCGAGTTGGTTACCGAACAAGAAGCTTTACTTTTTGAGCCCGATAGAGAACAAGATTTGGCACGTTGTATTCGGTTTATATTAGATGAGCCAGAACGAAAGGAAACCTATATAGCCAATGCTTTTGAAAAGGTGAAAAGCACTTTTTTATGGGAAGATCAAAAAGAGAAATTGAAAAAAATATACCAAGATTTAACGCTCTAATATGGATAGACAAGGCAATGTATTAAATAAAGAACAATATATAGGAGCCCCTATAGAAAGAGCACACTTACACCGTGGTTTTAATTCTAAAAAAACACCTGTAAAATGGATTCGTTTTTTTAGGGCCTGTGTAATGCAACGAGAAATAGCCAGAGAACAAAAAAGTAAGAGAATTAAGCAAATTTGGTTCATTCTTCTCGGTGTCTTCTTATGTAATTTTGTGGCAATTCCTTTGAACTTTATATCCGAGACTTTAGGGTCAATTTTTACAGTAATAGGTATGCTCACTTGTCCTGGGCTGATTGTTGCGGGTATCATGACCTATTTAACGAACAAGAAGTTTAAAAAGAATTATACAGAGGGTTTTGATTTTTTTGCCGATTACTTTTCTGCCTTGTTTACCTTGATCGAAGAAGATTTACAGTTAGATTCTAAAATAGCATTAGAGGCGAATGTAAAAGATACGGTAACGGAAGAAAACCTTATTAAGAATGAGTCGTACACTAGTGAAACTAGAGGGTTTATATCAGGAATAGAAAAAAACTATGAACGTGTCATCAGTAAGGGTTCTTGTTTCTTTAATGATGAATCGTTGATCTTCTTTCAGTTTAGCGAAAGAACAAGGGAGCGTATAATTAAAAAAAGAGGTAGTAGCGGTAAAAGAAAAACAAAACATAAGTATAGGGCTGCCTACCCTTTTACTATTAAAATGAAAATACCTAAGCACAAATACCAATTAAACCCAACAATTGATACTTCGCAAATAAGCTTTGCTGAAGATGATGAGTATTACGTATTTAAGGTATACCGAAAATTCGATGTTAAAAAAGAAAATCCGGATCAATACAGTCCGTATGAAGAAAGTAGCATTTCTTCATTTGCTGTAGATTATTTCTCTTTAGAAGTTATTAACCTGATCAACACCTGCTACAGTTGTGTAACACCTAGCGCTTAATCTTATGGAAGAAAATAAAATACGTTGCGAAGAATTTACAGGATTATTTGTAGTTCGCAATTGCGAAAATAATCGGACCGTAGTTTGCGAGAAATGCAAGAAAAATGTGTGTAATATACATGCGTTTAAAGCCAATAAAATTATAAGTAAAAATAGTGGGCCTGAGGTTTATAGAAAAAAGAACGCCATATTATGTATTAGTTGCTTTGTAGAATTCGATGCACGACTTACCAATGATATTGAGCTCTATTCTAAAGATAGATCTGTTTGGAGAAGAAAAATGATCAATAGATTCCATGCAGAATACCCGTACATGGTATTTATGGCAGATGATTATGGTAGTTTATTTGATAGTAGCTCTACTATTTTTATGCATGATGATTCTGATGATGGATCTTATTTTGATAGTTAATGAATGTTCTATTGATCACTCAAAATTACCCACCTAATAAAGGCGGTATGGCTGTTTCTTGTGATCGCTTGGTGCGTAATTTTAAGCGAAACGGTATAACGGTACATATCATTCATTTTACGAATAGAAAGAAAAAGTTCAAAACTGATACCGTTGTAAAAGGAACCTATTCTGCCGTGCCTATAGAAAACTCTGAGGAGTTTACATTATCGTTAGCGTCAGAATTTATACAGCAACTCCCCTATTTAGATACATTGACCCATGTTGGAGTATTTGGAGGTAACCTACCGCTTAATATCGGGCCTATTTTATCTAAATGGCTACAAAAACCGCTTATTACCTTTATAAGAGGAAATGATTTTGACGAAGGTATCTTTTCAAAGAAGCGAAATCAATTATTATACGCACTAGAGAATTCTAGCTATGTATTTACTGTCACGAATGAGAAGAGAGAAAAAATTGACCGCCTAGTAACACACAACAATACTTATTTTACGCAAAACGGAATTGATACGGCGTTATGGAAACCGGCGAAAAGCCATCTTAAACATATAGATGATTTAAAAAAGTCGTTCAATTCTAAAATACCGATTGCCTTTGTAGGGCAATTAAAAGCCAAAAAAGGGGTTGTAAACTTTGTAGAAACCTTTGCGAAATTTCCACACAAGAACGATTTTGTACTGTGTTTAATAGGTGATGTAAGCGAAGAAACAAAAACATACATTCTAAATTTAGAGGTCAATGTTCAGTTTTTTGCTTTTGCAAACCAGAATGAACTTGTATCGTTTTACAATGCCATTAGTATCGTTGCCATACCTTCTTTTTATGACGGTATGCCAAATGTACTGTTAGAAGCAGCAGCAACAAAAAACATTGTAATTGGTGCAAATGTTGGAGGAATAAAAGATGTTGTAAATACTAAAGTCGATGGATTTTTATATCACCCCTTGCAGCCGAATGAACTGTTAGATATTCTGTTGCAAGTACATAAAATGACACCTGCAGAAAAGGAAGCTATGGGTGAGGCATTATATCAGAAAATAAAAACGAATTATACAGAAGAAATAGAAATATCAAATTACCTAAATATTTTAAAACCATGAGAAAATTACACCTACTTTTTGTACTATCATTACTTCTGTTAGGAAGCTGTAAAACAGAAAACAAGAACTCGTCTAGCCCTGCAGAAACCACTACAAATGCTAGTGCAACTACAAATAGCCTTGATGTTACCATTGCAAACGCCGACGGAGCATTAATAGGTGGTTTTGACGTATCGCCAATAAAGATCGTTGCGAACAATACGACGTATACTTTTAAAAGTAAGCCAGATAAGCATAAGTTCTATGCTAACGGAAAAATGAAGTATGAAGTAAAATTCAAAGAAGGAAGTTTAAAATTACGCGATGAAGATTCTGATTTATTATGGAAAGTGAAAATATACCCAGACAAGGTAAAAATCTCTGATAACGAAGAGAATGAAAATGCTTTTGAAGTCCGCCCTTATGATGATAAGATTAAGGTGAAACGTGATGGTGAAGAGTTATACAGGGTAAATTTAGAAGGAAATATCGTAAAAGTGAATGACAAAGAAGCATTTACACTTTCATCAAACCAAGAAAGTTATGTGTATGCTATTTTGGCAATAGATGAGATACCTAATGAGCATAAAATGTTCATTATAGCAGAATTATTAAATAAGATATAGTGTATTTATTTTATGTCTATGGTGCTGGTTTTGGGCATATAAATAGGGTTCTTAATTATATACACACAAAAAAAATTCCGCTAAAGAATTGTGTGCTGTTAACGAATTCTATCTATCACGACCAGGTACCAAAAGATATAAAAACACTACATATAGAAGATGCATACTTTAAGGATCAAGATCGCTTCAACCTCTTTCTACAAAACTGCATAAAGGAGTATAAGATAGATACATTGGTTGTTGATGTTTTCCCGGCAGGATTTTACGGAGAACTTGAAAAAAGCATCACAGACATTAGTGCCATACAGACCATATTACTGGCTCGCATATTAAGCAAAGACTACTTTGAAAAATATGGGAGTCCGGTTTATGATATTGTCTATACACTTGAAAACGGAATTACGTTAGCGAATTATAAATATAGAAAGGTGATTCCGTTTACGCTACAACTAAAACCGAGAGAACGTTCACAAGACGTAATACTTAAGAAACCTTATTTTCTGGTCATGCACTCCTCCCCTATAGATGAGGTTTTGCTATTGTACAAACAAGCGTTATTGTACCGTACCGATGAGCACATTTACATCTATTCATTTTGTGTTATAGATAAGCCGCTAATCCTTGAAAATACTAGTAGTATTAGTGGAAATAGAATAGACGGCCACTTATTAGATAATGCTTCAAAAATATTTTCGGGCTGCGGATTTAACAGTACGCTAGAGACTGAAAAATTTAGAGAAAAACAACATATACTACCTTTTAAAAGAAAGTATGATGATCAGTTTTTAAGAAAGCAATTGCTTTAAATTGTTCGTTATAATTTCAAATACTATAGATTTTTAGATTTTCAAATAGCTATATAATTTACCATCTGAAGTTACGCTACAGGAAGAAATCACATTTTTTTTATCTAATTGATAAGCTATAGTGTTATTGGATTTTTTTAATGAAGTCGTTTTGGTGTTGCAGGTTTTAATTTGATCTGAGTCCATTTGAACTACCATAGGTTTAATATCATTCGAATTTTTGGCTCTTTTAAATTTAGTAGAGTCAAAATGAAATAAAAGAATTGGGTCCTCTCAAAATTTTAACAAATAGAATTGTAGTGTTTTAGATAACTTCACGACCAACGGTTTAAAATCGACCATTATCACTAAGTTAAGTACTACTGCCGTTCTTGTTTTTGCACTTTCTTCAGAAGAAGAGAGCAAGCATAAACATTTTATGAATTCTGGTGAACTTTCAGAAAAGTTAACGGCTAACAGTATTAGAAAAGCAGAAGCTGCTAATTTAGACTGTATACTTTATACAGAGAAACAACAAAAAGGAAACACCTTTGGGCAACGTTTTAGCAACGCCATGTCATCTGTTTTTGCTTTAGGCTATGATAATGTAATTGTTATTGGTAACGACACGCCTCAGTTACAATCTAAGCATATAAAAGAAGCCCATCAAAGGCTTCAACAAAATCAACCGACCATAGGTCCTAGTTTAGATGGCGGGTTTTATTTATTGGCTATTTCTAAAGACCAATTTAAGGCAAAAACATTTCAGACTTTTGATTGGCAAACTAATAAAATCTTTAGTCAGGTTCATCAGTATATTACTATTGAACTTAATGCAGATCAAATACAAAATACAATTCATTGTATTTCTACTTTTTATGACCTTGATAATATAACTAGAGTTAAAAAGGTACTTGCCCAATTGGGTGCATCTTTCAAATTAATAAGTGCCTGTTTACAAAAATTAATAGAAGCTTCTATTTTAATTGTCCGAAACAGTCAAAATTTAAATGCTACATATTTCTTAGCCTGCTTTTACAATAAAGGCTCACCCAGCTGCATACATTAAACCAAGCTTTAATTTAATGTATCAATTGCACCAACTGGTGCTTTCAAAAATTTTTATGAAAAAATATTTAAGTATAGCACTCTTGCTATGTTGTGCTGTGCTGTCTGCACAAGAAGATTTAGTAGTTACTGTTATTGATTTTAACACCAATAAACCCATTGAAGGAATCACTGTATCGTTATTAAATAAAAACATGGCCTACGAGGTCAATAAAAACACATCAGCTTCAGGTACGGTCTTTTTTAATTCTATACCTGTAGTAAATGGATATCAAGTAGTCTTTGATGGTGACGATACGTATGCAGCCCAAGTTTCAGAACTTTTAGATGTACGCTCAAACCAAGAACTTAGTTTACAATTTTTATTAATTCCTTCCTCCTCCGTAACCGAAAGTTTAGATGAAGTAGTTGTTTCTTCAATAGCCGGTGCTCGTATTAACAGAAAATCGGCAGAAGTTTCTTTTGAACTAAAAGAAGCAGAGTTGAAAGAGTTGCCTGTAGAAGGTAGAGATATAACCCGGGCTTTGTTTAGGTTACCAAATGTATCTCAGGCTACTGGTTTTTTCCCAGAGGCACCAAATGTAAGTATCAATGGTGGTAATGGTTTATTTACTTCATATCTAATTGATGGTCTGGATAATAACGAACGTTTTTTAGGAGGTCAAAAATTTGCTATACCAGTAGGGTTTACTAAAGATATTACGGTTTTAACCAATAACTATTCTGCAGAATTTGGACTTTCTAATAATGGTGTTATCAACGTAACCACTAAATCTGGCGGTAATGAAATTGAGGGCGAAGTGTTTTTTGTTACAAGACCGGGTGCTTCTGTAGATGCTAGTTCTGCATTTGCACAACGCGATCTTTCAGGAAACCAGGTTCAAGATGGTTTTCAAAGATACCAACAAGGTTTTGCTATTGGGGGTCCGTTAGTAAAGGATAAAACGTTCTTTTTTCTAAATGCAGAATATACGAGAGATCTTAAAGACAACCTCTTAAACTCAGAACAACTAAACGTTAACGAAACCGTCAGAGGTAGTAATAATTTTACTTATATCTCTGCAAAGATTGATCAAAATTGGTCTAAAAACTTTAGAAGTTCGTTACGTGCCAATGTTGGTTTGGTAACTATAGAAAGACAAGGTGGAGGTCTTGAAGGCGGAGTTCTTTTTCCGTCTGCAGGAAATTTTCAAGATCGAAACTCATTAAATATCGCCTTTAAAAATGATTTTATCGGAGATAAATACAGTTTACAAAGTAACTTTCAATATTCTCGTTTTAGATGGGATTATGGTAGACCTATAGATGCAGATAGTCCACGTGTTACTATTTTAGATCCAGGATCAGCAGCAATAGCTATAATTGGTCGTCCGGGTTTTGATTTTGATGCATTGGAAAACACTTTTCAATTTCAACAAAAAGGTAAATTTTATTTAGGTAATCATACATTGAAAGCAGGTTTAGGGCTTATTTCTGGTAACCATAGTCTTACTGGCGGTGGTAACCCAAGCGGAAACTATTCGGTAAGATTAACTCAAGATCAACTGGATCAATTAAGTACGGCTAACCTTGGTAGTAGTTTAAGTATTAACGATCTACCTTCGGATGTTACGGTTACTTCATATGATGTAGAATTGCGCCCACAGTCTTTTGGCACTACACAGAATATTTATTCTATTTATCTAGAAGATGAATGGAGTGCTACCGATAAACTTAAAATTACTTATGGTTTACGATATGATTATGATAACCTTTCTAAAGGAGGTAGTGATAAAGGAGATTTAAATAATATAGCACCACGTTTTAATTTTAACTATCAGCTTGGTGATAATGCAAGTATACGTGGTGGTTATGGTATTTTTTACGATAAAATCAATTATGCTATTTATAGTGATGCCTTACAACAGAATACGAACGGAGCTGATTACCGTTTACAACTTCAAGAGTTTATAGACTTAGGTTTACTACCGGCAGATACCAATATTGACCGCGTTACTTTCGAAGGTAATTTAGCAGCTTCTTTTGTAGAGGCAGATAATATTAGTTATTTAAACGGTCCGTCTGGCGAAACGTTACAAGCGAATAGAGAAAACGTTTTTAGTAATGAGCGTCGTATACTAAATCCTGATGGTTACAAAAACCCATTTACACATCAATTTACTTTAGGTTACCAATTACAAATAGATCAAAGTAGTTTGTTTTATGTGGATTTGGTACACAATGAGGCTCGCGATTTATTTAGGCTTCGTAATTTAAATGCAGCGGCAGAATTTCCAATTGATTCGAATTTTACACAAGATGATGTGCGAACTGCGGCAGAAGCAGATTTGTCAAGACCTATACCAATTGAAAATGGTGGTGCAACTATAAATGGAGAACGTTTAACAGGTATTGCCCGTAGCGTAGTTATTACAGAAAGTGAAGGTCGATCACGCTATTCTGCTTTAAGTCTTAACTATCAAAAAGACCGTGGTGAAGGCATATTTGGTTACCGTTTTAACTATACGCTATCTTCTTCTAAAAATGATACGGAGGGAATCAATTTTAGAGCAATGGACGGTAATAATTATGACCTAGAATTTGGACCATCTATAAACGACCGAACACATCTTATCAATGCCATTGGTAGCTTATATCCAGTAAAAGGTTTATCTGTTACCCTTGCAGGGTTATTACAAAGTGGTCAGCCTATTAACAGAATACCGAATACGACCATTGTTACTTCAGATTTTGAACAATTTTTAACGCGTGATTTAAATGGTGATGGTACTGGTTTTGGAGAAAACTTTACGGGTAACAGTGACCGCTCTCCAGGAGAGAGTAGAAATAGCGACCGTTTACCTTGGTCATATACTTTTGATTTGGCAGCACAATACCAATTTGAATTATCAAAAGGAAATAAAATAGAGCTAAGAGCAGATGTTTTTAATCTTTTTAATAACGTAAACTTAAGTGGTTTTAGTAATAATGCGACGCAGAGCAACCAGATTCAAGAAGGACCGGCAGATAGCGGTTTTATAGCAAGAAATGCTGCACCACCAAGACAGTTTCAATTTAGTGCTAGATATTTGTTCTAATAGATTAATTATAAAATTTAAAGTAGAAAATTTATGTTGAATAAAATACATTGGGTGTTGTCTCTTTTCGTGGTTTTAATAACCATAAATGGATGTAAGGCACAGTTAAACCAGAAGGTTGAAAAAATTCCTCTAATTATAGATGCCGATACAGCAAATGAGGTTGATGATCTTTTTGCCCTTGTTCGTGCTATAGAAGAACCAAAGTTTAATTTGTTGGCAATTACATCGGCGCAGTTTCACACCTCGCCATATGCTGGCGATAGTACGGTCGTTGAAAGTCAGCAAATAAACGAAAGGTTAATGAGTTTGTTAAACCAAACAGACCTTGCGCTACCCTTGGGTAGTAACGATCCTCTAATGACAAATGATGCCCCACAAAATTCAGAGGCGGCTCAATTTATTATTAAAAGAGCCCATGAAATAAAACATGGAAATAAATTACAATTGGTCATTTTAGGATCTTGTACCAATGTAGCCTCGGCTATTTTATTAGATAGTACCATTGTACCTAAGATACAAGTGAATTATTTGGGCTTTTGGCATGATCCAGAAGTAAATAGTTATGACAAGAACGAGTTTAATTCTAGAAATGACAGTATTGCTGTAAATGTAATTATGAATTACCCTAAGCTAAAGGTTAGGGTAATGACAGCAACTACAAGTCAACATCTTGTATTTAAGAAAACAACTGTAGATGCACACTTAAAGGGAAAAGGAACTATGCCCGATTATTTGGTAAACCGGTGGGACACTTACCAACGATGGTGGACAGAGAAAGATCCGGAGAAAACAGAATGGATTATGTGGGACGTTGCTATTATTGAGGCCTTGGCCCATCAAGAGTGGGCAACCTTAAAAACCTTTAAGACCCCTAAAGAAAACGTACAGCGCGATATTGAAGTATATACGAATATTGAGGTTGAGCAAATGGAAAATGATTTTTGGAAACATATGAACCAACTTATTAAATAATATAGATGCAATTAACAGCTAATATTAATATAGAACTTTTGAGTACTTTTTTGAGTAAGGAAGGTATTTTAGGGGAAGGTGAAAAGGTGGAAAGCACCGAAAAACCAGGAGAAGGTAATATGAACGTTGTGTTACGTGTACGTACTAATCAACGAACTTTTATAGCAAAACAGTCTAGACCATTTGTACAGAAATATCAAGATATTCCAGCACCTATAGATCGTATTGCAGTAGAGCATCAATTTTATCAGACCATTGAAAAAGGAACAATAGATCAACATTTACCAAAAGTACTAGGGTTTCTTTCTAAAGAACACCTATTATTTCTAGAAGATTTAGGTGATAGCGAAGATTTTTCTTTTGTGTATAATAATACACGAGAAATCTCTAAAAGCCATATAGAACAATTAACGTCTATAGCTAGGGGAATTCATGAAAGTACACTTACCAGTACTTACCCTGAAAACATAGAATTACGTAAACTAAACCATCAACACATATTTGTACTGCCTTTTTTAGAAGAAAACGGTTTCTCTTTAGATGATGTACAAGAAGGTTTACAAGCTTTATCATTACCGCTAAAGCAAGATTTGCTATTAAAAGAAAAAATAGCTCTTCTTGGAAAATTGTATTTGACTACAACAGGTGGCGTATTGCTACATGGTGATTATTACCCTGGCAGTTGGATGTGTAAACAAGATAAAATATTTGTTTTAGATCCTGAGTTTAGTTTTTTAGGGTTCGCAGAATTTGATCTAGGTGTCATGGCGGCTCATCTTTTTATGGCAACAGGTAATACTAGTATATTAGAAGAAGTCATAGAAGGTTATCAACGACCAATAAATAAATCACTAATGCGAGAATTTGCTGGTATGGAGGTTTTACGTCGTTTAATAGGCTTAGCTCAATTACCATTGAAACGTTCACTAGAAGAGAAGAAAACCTTGCTTAGCACAGCGCGATCTTGGGTAGTGGGTGGCTAACGTTTTTAGTTATGCGTTGACAAATTTTTTTAGATTAATTTTTATGTCTAGTTCATTTTAAGTAACAATCTTATAGACTGGCTAGTTTTTATTGAGTAACATATTTATCATCATTTTCTTTGAAGCTATTGGTGCAACAGATGTGGTCAATCGATTCTTTTAGTTCATCAAAACTATAATTGAATTGTGTATTGGTTACCTACAGGTACACCTCCTATATTACTATCCATTTTTTTAGGTTATCTAAAAATTTATTCGGAGTAACTATACTTAGGTTCATTATGTATTTTTAAGAAAATTGGCATGCATAAATTCTATGCTGTGCAGTTAGTTTCAAAACCAAATATTTAAAGTAGCGTAAACCTTACCAGTAGTATCATAGGTTTAGTTGATTAGCGTAAGTATTTATATAACAGTATATTGTATAAATATAGAGATGAGTTGATTACAGCTGCCTTTATAAAGCCAACTATTACATTATGGAAAATAAAGAAATAGAACAGGAAGACCATCAGAAAAAACTGGAAAAGAAATCTGAAGAAATTAAAGATGGAAATGAATACAGTGTAATTCTTAGTAGGGTTATTCATGAAGGAGAAGAAATTTTCAAGATAAAAAACAAAGCCATGTTTTTAAGTGCGGTAATTGCTGGCTTGGAAATTGGGTTTAGCTATTTTCTTATCTGTGCACTTTACTATTTATTAAATGGAACTGTAGATACTACTATTATTTTCAAACTTTTTGCAGTGGTATACCCTGTAGGATTTATATTGGTTATCCTTGGAAAATCTGCACTATTTACCGAGCAAACATCAGTATTGGCTTTGCCTATGTTGAATGGTCAGCGCAGCATTTGGGAATTATTTTGGGTATGGGGCGTAGTTATATTAGGTAATATCATAGGAGGTAATATTTTTGCTGCTTTTATAGGATTACTTGCGCCGCATCTTCATCTTTTTACAGCCGAGACCATGGTAGAAATTGGTACTCATGTAGTTAAAGAAGGCTCTTGGGTTCTATTAGCAAGTGCGGTTGTAGCCGGATGGTTAATGGGATTATTGACCTGGTTATTGAATAGTACTATGAATTCGCTTACTCGTGTTGTACTAATAATTATGATAACTGGTGTGATAGGTTTTGGAGGATTTCACCATAGTATTGTGGGCAATATAGAGGTGTTTGGTGCTTTTTTACATTCTAGTGATATTAGTTTTCTAGATTACCTTTGGTTTCTATTTTTAGCATTACTGGGTAATAGTATTGGTGGTGCTGTTGTAGTGGGTCTTTTTAAATACCGAATTTTTGAATCTAACTACAAAGAGTAGGTTTAATGTTGTATTTGAATATGCCACAATCACTTTAGGGTTTCTTAACGTTGTTAGTAGCGAAAAACATATGAATTCTTTACAACTTCCCCTTGGTAAATACTATTGAAAGCAACATATATTTTAACATTGCAATTAAATTTTTAAAAAAAAATAGCGCATTACTGCGCTATTTTTTATTTTACTATTATGTAGAATTTTACAATCCTTCTAACTTGAATTGCGTTACAAAATCATCATCAATATCCTTATAGCTATTGGTACAATAAATATGGTCAATCGATTCTTTTAATTCATCAAAGCCATAATTGAATTGTGCATGGGTAACATATAGATAAACCTTTTCGGCACCTTGTGTTTTCAAGGCTTCCGCCAAAAATTTGAATGTTCTTCCGCCATCGGCTAAATCGTCGACAATTAGACATTCTTTACCTTTCACATCACCTTGTATACTAATTACAGGAGCACCATCTATTCTCACTTTATTAGAGGGTACTAAATCGGCATTTAGTTTTTCGGCAATTTCATGGGTCGTTTTATACGCACCAGCATCTGGACTCACTAATACTGGGTTACCTATTTGGTTATATGCTTTTTCAACAAAATCGAAATGAGATATTTTCTCTGAATTATCAATTAATGCCAATGAAATAGGGCTGTGCGGATGCAAGATAGCAACGTTATCAAACCTCATGTCATTGATAAACTTGCAAATGATTTTTAAGTCGAACGACTCTCCTTTATTAAATCGTCTATCTGATCGTTGCCCAATTAGGCAAAATATGGTGAGTTTAGCTATGGCTGTTTTATTAGTCGCATTTTCAGCATCCCAGGCTTCTTTGATAGCAGCAGCTCTGAATAAATCTTCATAACTGTTCCCTCTAATTTTAATATGAATATCTCCGCCTTCAATTATTTTAGCAGTTACTTGACCGTCGTTAAACTTTTTTATTTCGTATTTCATATGCTAATTCTTTCTGTTGATATTCTCTATTTCTTGTTTCAATATATGGTTTGAGCTGCCGTAACTTACGATACTCACATCTAACGGCGAATTCTTAAATTTCTCTAATGCTTTGAACAATGATTCTAGTATCCAATCTAAATCATTACCAAATGCCCCACCCCCTACTAAGGTCAAAAATACTTTATTAGAATTGTTGTTTTTAAGATTCAACAATGCCGTATGTAAAGTAGCTTCATAGGTAGCTTCTAAAATTATTCTGGCAAAATTCTCCCAATAATAAGATTCAATAAAACAATATGCAACGGGCAATGCAGAACAATATATTTGAGATACAATTTGTTTTTTATCTGTCAATGTTACTTCTGTATTCCATTGCGTACCAACCTTTAGTTTACCCTTTAGAAACTCTCTTTGTGCATCTGTAAAACTTCCTAGTTGCTTATTAATACTGAGCAAGCCTTCTTGACTTAATAGTGCATAGCCGTTGACCATTTTCCACAATTGGAGTTCCTCATTATTAAGCTCTTTACCGATCCAATCTAAACAATCGATCTGATATGTACCTGTTTGCCCGATTTGATCATTAACCGGTGCAAAGTAATTTCTATATATGGTGCCTGCACCACAAGCTATGGCACATGCCGGACCTTGGGTAAAGTCATTTTCATAAATACCTACTCCCGCTTGAGGAGAAACTTCTGGACCAACCATTTCCAGTAAATTAAACTGGGATGCCGCTTGAAATAGCGCGTGCTCATTTCTAGGGTCGGCATGTAATTCTTGTATGTCGGCAACAACTTCAGAGACCTTTATTTTGCTAATGCTGTTATTAAAAGTTTGTTGTTTCTTTAATTGTTCTAAGGAAACAACTTCTAACGACCCGAATTGATAGGGTTTATTATTGACTTTAGAAATTAAATTCTGTCCGTCAATACTGATATTATCACGCACATATTCAGGTGATATTTCTTTAAATCCTGTCAATTCTTCGAACCACATAGTTTTGTTTTAAAGATTGGTATTAATACGGTCTCTTATTTCTTGTATGTTCGTTTGGTTTACAAATTGTCCATCCTCATAGATTACTTGCAACTCACCAGTAATTTCTTGATCTGGAGTCACTTGATCTATCAATTCATATTCACCGTTTTGTAATTCAACCTTTATCAATCCTTTTGCAGATTTTTTAACTCCGTCATCGGTTATAGGATCTTTGAAGATTTCTCTACGTTCACCATTTACCACTACAGAAGTAGCTTTCATTGCAAAACCAAAAGTATCTCTAGTATTAAATTGGTAGGTAAAAGAACCAATGCCAAGCACCACGTTAGTAGTAGCAAAGCCTTTATCGCTTAAACGTTGACATATAGCTTCCGCTCTTTCTGTGGTAATACTGTCACCATAAATAGCACCAATATGCGAGTCTAATACTTTAAAACCTTGTTCGTTGACAGTTCCGCCAAAAATATCCCAAAGTAGCTCCACTACCCCTTTATCTTTAGGTGTGTTACTTCCAAGTGTGCTAGATTCTCCACAAATAATATCAACAGGGTCTCCGCTATCTGGTCTTATCACAAGTTTACCATCTCTAGAAAGTACTTCTTCTTTTAGTTGCGGAAGATACACGGTAAGTACTTTCCATAAATCCCAGGTATCACTAACTACCGATAGAATTCCTGTTGGATATGTATCCATTAAAGTTCTAAACGTACCTATTTCATCATCTTTAGTACCTGCACACATTACAGAGTGTTCGGTAGCGTTTACAGAACCTACAACAAAACCTTTTGCATTGTAATAGTGACGCAAACTACTAATTACCGGAAGGGTATCTGATCCTAAAAATACAGATGCATGACCCATACCCGAAGAAATAGCACTTTGTAAGCCGCCCATACCTCTCATAGAAAAATCGTGCCCTTGAAAATCGATAAAAGCCAAATTGTCCTTATCGGTTTGAAGTGTCCATTTTTTGAAAATTCGTTTGTAACATAAAGCGATAGAAGCCGAAGTCATCGGTTGCCATAGCATGGTAGATAATATTGTTTCTAAGAAATTAGTAATCCAATAGAATTTTTTATCTGTGTTTACAACGGTTACCATAGGTACTCTAATAGGAACCTCTACCCCTTCTACAATCGATTTTACTTTAATAGGTAAATACTGTAAATCATGTAGTTCTTCATAATGAGTTACGTCATAGTCTGTACCTAAATAAAGCGATAACTCTTCTTTCAATTCATTACAGACCTGTGCTTTTGGCTTAGAAAAAAAGTTGTCCTGAAAATAATCATGTAACCATTGAAAAACATATTGTTGTCCAAATGAAACCACTTTGTCGCAACCTTTAGGAGCGTATTTATTACTTCTGGGTGTCCAGTTAGAATATACTTCTTCTGTACCTTTAGGGTATTGTTGGTGGTGTCCTGTTTTATATCCGTCTGTTAGTAGTAATCCGTTCATAATGTTGGTTTTATTTTATAGTATTTAAAGCCTCTTCTGTACTAAGAACTATAGGCGTATTGTATTTTTTACACAAAGTAGTAACGTAGGTATTCTTATAAAATTCTTTAGGACAAATAACAATTAATTTATCGTTTGCCACGTATAGCCCCAACTCAACCAAAGATATTGGAGATAAGGCATTTGGAAGAAAATTTAGAAGGATGATATCTGCCCTGTTTAAAGCATCTAGTTCCCAATTAATATGATTCTCCATCTCGCACTTGTTTAAAGAATCGTGCTGTTTATGTGTTGGGTCAAAAATGTGATGTCTATTTTCTAATGCAGTTATGCATTGTGTTCTCCAATTTGATGTAGTATTAGCATCCATACTACCCGCTAAGAAAACATACTTCTCTCCTATTGCTTTATCGGGTAATGAAGTTGTTGAATTGTAAATCATAATTTGCGTTATTATGACGCAAATGTAAAACACATTAGGATACGAACCTAGAATATTATGCGTTATTTTTACGCAAAGTAATTATATATCTGAAAAACAACGTATTATATCTCAAATATGATACCTTCTTCTTTAAGATGGAAGTATCTTTTTTCATTGAATTGGAATAAATTGGCGGGTCTACCAGAACCTTTAGAGACCTTTTCATCAAGTTCATCAAGTACATTTAAGCCCATAATCTTCTTTCTGAAGTTGCGCCTATCTACCTCCCTACCAAGTAGCGTGCTATATAATTTCTCTAAATCTGAAAATGGAAATTTGGTATCAAGCAATTCAAAACCTATTGGTTCATAGGTGATTTTTCCTTTTAATCTTTTAATAGCGGCATCCAAAATCTCCTTATGGTCAAAAGACAATTCTGGCAATTCATTTATATTAAACCACTGTACTTGTGCTGCATCTGTAGAAGCATATATTTTAAATGCATTAGGGCGAATTAATCCGAAATAAGCAATAGATACTACCCTACCCCTTGGGTCTCTATTCGGTTTCCCGAAAGTATAGAGCTGTTCCAGGTAATTGATTTTTATGCCAGTCTCCTCTTTAAGCTCTCGTTCAACGGCTTCTTCTAGTGACTCATCATCCAACACAAATCCACCAGGGATTGCCCATTTATCCTTAAAAGGTTCATATTTTCTTTTAATAAGTAATATGGAAATGTTACCAGCTTCATAGCCAAAGACTACAGCATCTACTGAGAGTTGAATGGATTGTTGCATACTATGCGTATATTTTACGCTAATATATGGAATTATAATTATTCACTTTAAACACCTGCTACCAATACTTTCTAACTCATCACGATTTCAAAGTGCCTATTATTTGAAAATACCCTGCAAATTTTCTAAAACACCCAGTGCAGCTTTTTCACCAGCAATCATAGCTGCATTTAAAGATCCATTTAGTTGTAAATCTCCAGCTAAATAAACGGTTTCTTTTAATCGTGTTTCTGAAGGTGATATCTCGTAATGTAAATCACTCAATTTTGGTAATGACTTTGGTATGCTGTAGTGTTTTATAAATGTAGAAGAAGTAATACCACAAAGTTCCTTTAACTCCATTTGCACTTGGTCTATGAAGGCTTTACCAGTTAAACCCTGATTGTCAACAACAGTAACAGAAAGCAATTCTTTACCTGCGTTTATGGCGGTTTTAAGACTTGTATGGTAAAAGATGTTATTGATGACAGTTCCTTGATCAGGAATTAATCCGATAAGGGGTTTTTTAATCGTTCTGTTCTCCGTTTCAAAATACAAGGTATCACAGCTTTGCCATTCTATAGCCTGATTCTTTAAATTTTGAATTAAGTTACTCGCTTCTGTGGCGATAATAATAAAATCACTTTCTATTTCTTGTCCATCAGCAAGCAGAATTTTGCTATCGCTAATAGAAGATACAGACGTGTTATATTTTATAACGGTGTTTTTTAATTGATGTAGTAGTTGTTTAGGAATCTCTTCAATACCACCTTTAGGCAATGCAGCATTTCCTTCACCGAACATTTTATAAACAAATTCGAACATTCTGCTAGAAGTTTCTAGCTTGTTTTCTAGAAAAATTCCGCTAAAAAAAGGTGTAAAGAAATCATTTATTATTTCAGAAGAGAAACCTAAATCGGTCAAATAAGAAAATGTTGTTTGCGCTTCATCTGAAAATATTTCGTCAATAGATTTTTTCTTTAGACTAGTATTTAATTTAAGAATTTTCAACTTATCGGCAACAGTACCAATATTGGCAAACAACGTAGAAAACAATAAGGATGCATCTCTTAGCGGATCACCAATTACTTCTTGTTTTCCATTTTTAAAAATGGAAGCTCCAGGTAAGAAATTTTGTAGTTCTAAAGCTTTATAATCAAGATATTTTTGAGCTGCAGGGTATGCGGTTAACAATACTTGAAATCCGTGGTCTAATTGATACCCGTTAATAATATCTGTTTTGACTCTACCGCCAACCCTATCGCTAGCTTCGATTAATACAGGAGAATATCCATTTTGTTCGAGCACAGTAGCTGCTATTAAGCCACTAATTCCGGCACCTATGATATGTATTTTATAATCCTGTTTATTCATTTTAAAATTTTGTTTAACTAATTTTATATAAATATAAACAAAATTAGTATTTTTGATATTGACTAATGTAAGTAATTGGTTTAAAAAACTATCTTAATCATGAATTATTTAATAATAACATTTCAAATTATAGTCGGTTTAAGCATTTTAAATGTGTGGTTAATCCAAAATAAGAAACCGACCAAATGGCGTGGTGGAAAAGCAACAACTATAATAGAAGAGTTTGAGGCGTATGGCCTATCTAAACAGCTATGTTATATTGTCGGATTTTTTAAAGTAACATTGGCTATTTTATTACTTGTGGCTATATGGTTTCCTGTAGTAAAACAACCTGCAGCTTTAGGTTTAGCAGCTTTCTTATTAGGTTCAATAGCGATGCATTTTAAAATAAAGGATCCTTTATTTAAATCTTTTCCGGCAGCTTTGTTTTTAGTGCTGTGTTTATGTATTGCTTTTCTGTAAAATTTATAACGCAGTAAGTTGTTGGTAATAGCTTACTGCTATAAATAAATTTACAAGAGCCAAAACTAATGATGGTATAGATTCTGCTGCGCTGTCTTTAATTTTTATTCTAACGGCAAATCCTAAAAGCATTAGAATTGTTAGTCCTGCTGCAGCTACAAATAGTAGAGCAGGTGAAAAGAAATATCCTATAATTAATCCCAAACCTCCTGCAAGTTGCAAGTAAGCAGTGAGAACTCTTTGATTTTTTAAACCAAATCTAGCGAACTCATCTTTCATTTTTTGTGACAACAGGCATTCCATGCCATAATACAAAAACGCACTACTTGATAGTAATATAGCTATGGGTAGAATCTTCATTTTATTTTATACCAGAATGTTAGTGTGAAGGTGAAATGAATTAAGATAACTGTTCTATTTTCTTCATAACTTCATCAGCTTCAAACGCTTTTTGATCACTCATTTTTCTATTTGTTGTTGAAAGTGAATGCGCTTCTTTCAAAAGCTTTTCATATTGAGAACGTAATTTATCTTTCTCTGATTTCTTTTTAAATAATCCGAACATAATTTTAGTATTTCTTAAGAATGTATCTAGTAATATACTAGGATATAAAGATACATAATGTTTAACTATTTTTATATATAATTAAACAAAACTATTTATGTAGAAATATGATTTTAACCAAAATGGCATGTAATCTATTCCTATTTTAAAAAAAAAATAATTGTTTTTGACTAAACCCGTGGAAATATTAGCCTAGCTATTGAGGTTTAGACATCTGCTCTTCCTTTAACTTATTTCTCAGCAATTCAACATCTAAAGATTTAAGTAAGGGTATCAAGTTAGGAAACCTTTTTCTATGGTAACCAAAGGGTTTACTCGTGAATTCGGCAATTGCTTTTTCTTTGCTCCAGTTTTCAAAAACCATTCTAGAGGCGCCAATAATGGCGCCTGTTCGGTCAGAACCATGCCAGCAGTGGACAAGAACTGGTTTTTCAGCTTGTTGCATACTCTTTAAAGCATTGAATATATCATCTAAATCTATTGTAGCAGCTTTTAACGGAATACGGTTTAATTGTAAGTTGAGACCTTTAATCTTCTTTTCGTCCGTTTTTTGTCTTCTTAGATTTAAAATTGATTTTATTCCCATAGCTTCCAACTCTTTCATACCTTTTTTTGAAGGTTGTTCTGAACGGTATACGCTATCGTTAAGTCTATAAAAATTAGTAAAATTTTCAGACTCAATTTGCTTAAAGTTATATTCTTGCATATGGGTTATGGGCAATGAAAAAGCAAATGATGTAAGGAGAAAAAAGACAGAAAATAGAATTTTTTCGGAATCTTCATATATTAAATTCTAAAATTATTATAGCTTAATTGTATGACTGAGGGATATAAAGCACAAGTTAATTAATTGGCTAAACTAGTTGTAACCTTATGGTCATAAACTTCTTATAAAGTTTACGGTACTGGTGTTTTTTACAAAATATTTGTGAAACATCCCTAGGTAAACACTTAGGTTTCGTTATCCTAAGAATGCACCATATATTTACCAAAAATAAGCGACATGATGATACCTAAATTACATTATATAGCACAAGGTAACTCAGGGAAAGAGCTACTAGAGAATATTCAAAAGGCATGCACTTCTGGTATCGAATTGGTGCAGTTAGGTATAGCAGACGTTTCTGAAAAGAAGTTTTTGAAAATAGCAGCTGAAGCAAGAGAAATTACCGCTCATTATCAAACGAGACTACTTATAGAAAATCAGTTTAAGATTGCAAAAGATATAAAGGCAGATGGTGTTGTCTTATCAAACAAGGACATCTCCCCTACTGAAGTCCAAAAACAGCTGTACACCTGGCAAATGATTGGAGCAATTGCAAATACGATTCAAGATTGTGAAGCATTGTTGACAAAAGAAGTGGATTATATCGGTTTAGGTCCTTTTAAACATCCTATTAATGAAGAGAACCTGAATGCGGAATTGGGCTTAAACGGTTTCACCCTTATTACAGAATCATTACAAACAGAAACCCCAATTATTGCATACGGAGGCATTACTACCGAAGATTTTACCGGATTGTTGGCATCGGGAGTTTCAGGGATTGCTGTGTCAGATGAAATAACCCAAAATTTTGATGCTATTAAAGTATTTAACCAATTATTGAAAGCATCTTCTTCTGCAGAGCAGCGGTATACGTTTGAGTAAGATAATTTAAGATGAAATTTAAAAGGTTTAATTAGAATATAATTTAGAAGTAAAATGTATCTATCCTATTCCTCCATCAATCTAGGAATCAACCTCTACTCACATTTTTTTCTTCGAACTTGCCCAAAAAACTTAAGAGCTTAAGTAATCATCTTAGATTTAGGCATTTTGATGAATTCTCCTAATCTTAAATACTGCGACATCCATTTACCGTATAACTGTATCGTGGTGATTCATACCTAAAGGAAATATAAAAGCTTTGTGTTTTATTATGCCTAGACCGTTAATAAAAATACCGCTCAAAGTTAATCGTATAAATTTTACGAATATAACTTTAAGCGGTATCTAAAGGTATTATCTAAGGTTACTTTTAATGTGTAACTTTCAATAACAATTAATTTTTAATAAGCCCCTGTCCTTCAATCCATGGTGCGCCAGATTTTTTCAATTCGCTTTCAAGTGCTGGCAATTCGGTTTCTATTACCGGTTGAAGTTTTGCTTTTACTTTCTTAAGTTGACTTTGAACACGACTTAAAAAAGCTTGGTGTTCATCTGTTGGTCCGTAAGTATTTCCAAGGGCTCTCCAACCTATTGAATTTCCTTCGCTAGCTGTAGGGTTAGAACGCTCACCAACTTCTTCTTTAATTTGATTACCATTCAGCTCTTTATCAATAGCCTGCAGTGTGTTTTTGGTAGTGTATAATCGTTTATATAAATCATCTGAAGGATTAGATGCTTTATTTAAAGCACGTAACATGGCATTAACAGTTTTTTGACTTGTAGTTAACGCAATATTTGTAGCCGTTAAGTCTTGTTGAAATGCAAAAGCAGCTTCTCTAAAAGTGTCGATTTCATCATTTGACTTTCTTGGTAAAGCACTTTCAAAAACAGGTGTTACACTAAATGATTCCGGACCTTGTAATACAGTATTTACACCATCTACACGCTTCATTAGTGTTACCGAATATTCTCCCGGTGTAACCATTATACCACCTCTACGGCGGTCACGTCTACCTTTAGGTTCTTCTAAGCGCTCTCCATTTTTATTAGGATAACTTAAATTCCAGCTAACGCGATTAAATCCTTCCTTGTTGGTACCTTTTACGGTATTTATAACATTACCGCTAGCATCCTTAATAACTAATACGATTGACGGACCATCTTGTAAGTTTTCAGCTTCAAGAGCATCCCAACCAGGAAATTTGCCTGCTCCTTTCTTCTCTGCAGCTTTTCTAATGTCTTTTTTCGACTTTAACTTATCTGACATGAAGTATGTAAATGTGGCTCCAAAAGGTGGATTTTCACCTATCCATTCCGCATCACCTTGGCTACCTACTCTACTTGATGGCTTATACCATGGCACTGTTTTAACAGGGAAAAGTTTAGCCGTAGAAGTAACATCATATTCACGTAATGGTGAAATATCATCTAAGATGTAAATACCTCTAGCAAAAGATCCAGCTACCAAATCATTCTCACGACGTTGAATAGTAATGTCCCTAATAGGAATGGTTGGCATACCAGCTTCAAGCTTTGTCCATTTTCCACCTCCATCAAGCGTTGTGTACACGCCGAATTCTGTTGCGGCAAACAATAAATCTTTTTTTACATGATCTTGTACCAATCTCCAAATCAATAGCTTGTTAGGTAAGTTTCCATTGATAATAGACCAAGATTTTCCTTTATCGCTACTTTTAAGAATGTACGGTTTATAATCTCCGTATTTATGATTGTCTAATGCTGCATATACTACATTAGCATCGAAAAGGTCTGCTCTAACATCATTTACAAACGGAGTATTAGGTATGCCTTTTATTGTGTTCAAACTAAACTTCCTCCATGTTGTTCCGCCATCTTCAGTAATCTGAATAAGTCCGTCATCAGTACCTGCATAAATCAAGCCTTCTTGTTTAGGAGACTCTGCTAAAGAGGTAATAGTATTGTAGTTAGACATTGCTTTGATATCCCAAGCATTATCCCAGCTTTGCGATGTTCCATAATACGGGAACTCCATTCGTTCTTGGTTCAAGGTAAGGTCTTCTGAAATAGGATTCCAAGAATCTCCTCTATTTTCTGATTTCCATACACGTTGCGAAGCAAAATAAAGCCTTGTAGGGTTATGTGGACTCACAAGAATTGGAGCATCCCAGTTAAAACGTTCAAACGGGTCACCTTCCCTAGCTTGAGGTTGTATAAATACACTTTCTAATGTTTTACTATCAATTCGCCATAAAGCCCCTTGTTGAAATTCGCCATAGGTAATATCAGGATTACCAGGTTCTGTTGCTGTTTGTGCACCATCTGCACCTAAAGTTTTCCACCAATCTGCACTGGCAATACCATCTGAACTTCTTGTTCTTGAAGGTCCGCCATGCGAGCCATTATCTTGAGTACCGCCGTACACATTATAAAAAGGTTTGGCGTCGTCAACGGCAATTTTAAAATATTGGGTAATAGGTAGGTTTCTTACATATTTCCAGCTTTTGGTATTATCAAAACTTTCATATAAACCACCGTCTGTACCAATAAGCAAATAATTAGGATCGGATTTTTTAAAGACTAGCGCATGACTATCACTATGCTGGTTAGACCTGCTCATTTGCGTAAATGTCTTACCGTGGTCTTTGGTAACCAAGGCGCTATTATTCATAAAATAAACGGTGCCTTCTTCATGTGGCGAAGCAATAATTTCTTGATAATAATGCGGACCGGTACCACCAGAAACGGCATCTGATTGTTTTACCCAAGACTCACCACCATTGCTAGACATATAAAAACCACCTTTAGTTCTATCAAGCTCTAGCGCTGCATAAATAACTTCAGAATTAAAAGGCGACATGGCTAAGCCCGTTTTACCAAGATTAGATTTTGGTATACCGTTTTTCAAAGGTTTCCAAGTCTCTCCGCCATCTGTACTTTTATGAAGTCCTGATCCAGGACCACCACCAAGATAACCGGCAACCGTACGGTGTCTTTGCCATGTAGCAGCGTATAAAACATCAGGATTTGTTGGGTCAATCAACATATCTGTTGCACCAACCCATTCGGCATCGCCCAAGGTACGTTTCCAAGTTTTACCGCCATCTGTAGTTTTATAAATACCACGATCACCGCCTTTGCTCCACAATGGACCTTGTGAAGCTACCCAAAGCGTATTGGAATCTGTAGGATGTACAATGATTTTTGATAGGTGTTCAGAATTTTCTAAACCCATATTTTTCCAAGTCTTACCATCGTCATGGCTAACGTAAATTCCGTCACCAAAAGAGGCATGGCGACCACCTACATTTTCACCTGTACCTACCCAAATAGTATGTGGGTTACTAGGGTCTATGGTTACACAGCCCATGGAGTATACATCTTGTTTCTCAAAAATAGGTTTCCAGGTAGTACCAGAATTCATTGTTTTCCACATACCGCCAGAACCTACGGCAACATACCAGATGTTTTCATTTTCTGGGTGAATGGCAATATCGGCAATACGACCAGAGGTCATTGCCGGACCAATATTCCTGAATTCTAGCCCAGCAAAGGGGTTTTTACTTTTTTCTTGCGAACGCAAAGTGTGGCCTAAACTACTAATGCATAGCAATAGTAGAAAGGACTTGATAATAGTCTTCATAGTTGGATTGGTTTGAGATAATGTTAATTTATAAATAACTATAAAACAATAGATTGGTAGGTAAAATACTAGTGCGATACTATTGGAAATATCCTTTAGATATAAGACCAAGCCCCATTTGTTTTATATGCTTGAATTTAACGAAATGAGATGGTTTTTTTGGAGTATTTAATATGGTTTTAACGTACAATTACAAAATTGATAATTGTAGTAAGAATATTTCATAATTGAACACAAAACAATTATACTTTTTACGGAAATACAACCAAAAATGTTAAAGGAAAAATGAGTTTTAGATATTCATTTGCAATTATAATTAACCCTCTATCAATCTATTAATTACCTGACCCACATTCTTTTCTTCAAACTTGCCTAAAAACTTTAGGGCGTAAGTAACAATTTTAGATTTTGGAGCTTTTATAAATTCGCCAAGTCTTAACACGGTGTTGTCTATTTGATGAATAGCGGCATCTTGGAGACCATCTCCTAATCCCCAAAGTAGATTTGCATTAACCCATGATAATTCACGAGCTTTAGCCAAACTAAAGTTGATAATTTCTTCATCAGTATTCTTTCCGGCGAGGTCTAGTAAAAATAATAGTGGAGATACACGGCTAAGGCGGTCTTGCATTTCATTAACGATATTACCAAGAATGGTATTTACCGTATTAAAATCATTTTCTATATCAATTATTTCTTTGCCTTGCATTACAGTGCTTGCTGCTAAACCCAAATCCAGATTAATGTGGGTATTGATGCCTAACATGATATGTTGTAGAATGGTTAGTGGGTCGTTTTTGGCATCAAATGCAAACTGCCAAGATTTACTGATAGGTTGGTTTGTTGTATAACCGTTGTATGCATCTATATAGTAGTTGGCAAAGGCAACATCAAAAGTTTCCATTCGGGCATTATCCTCAAAATTCCCTAATTGTACCTCATTCAGAATTTCAGCAGTAACCCTTCTATATAAAAAAGCAAAATATCCTATGCGGTCATTGTTTACTATAGCATTATCAATGATACTGTCTAATTGATTTAGAACTTCCTGTATGGTGGTTGGTCGGCTGATGGTAGTAATTGTTTAATTAATTAAAACTTATTTGTTGGTTAGAAATTTCAAGTTAAGCAAATGAATAGAAGTACTTCATTAAAATTTTAAAATCATTTTAAAAGTATTACGTCAATCATTGTAATTAGGTGTTTTATAGCTGAAACATGCCTCTTAAATGATTTCAATAACATAGAATTAAAACAGTATTTATAGTCTTCACGTTAATAAAATAATGGTATGAACTAATGATTTAATGCAACTAAAAATATCTTACGTACTGATAATCAGCTTCATATTAAAAATAGAAAAGTGTGTATGGGTAGCAATTCATATAAACAATAAAATTTATAAAAAGCAAAAAATAGTATTTAAATGAAAAATGAATTACCAAAATTGGTATTAGCAGGTATTTTAGGAACAGTGGTAATGACCATAATAATGTTGGTAGCACCACATCTGGGCATGCCAGAAATGGCACCATGGAAATTATTGGCAGGCGCTATGAACTTACCCATAGCAGTAGGTTGGATCTTACATTTTCTTATGGGTATTCTATTTGCTTTAGGGTATGGTTATGTATTTGCTCCTAAAGTCAACATCTCTAATCTTTTCTTGAAAGGAATTGCCTTTGGTATCGTAGCACTTATTATGGCACAGATTGGTATGAAGTTAATGGGAGTGCTATTTGAAATGCCACCAATGGATGGTTCTATGCCAATGCGATTAGTGGCGATGTTAATTGGTCACATAGTATTTGGTGTGGTTACTGTAAAAACTATAGGAAAATAAGAACAATATGAAAAAGACAGATTTTAGTACGTTAAAAGCAATATTCATCAATTGTACCTTAAAAAAATCACCATCTAAAAGTCACACACGTAATTTAATAGATGTGTCGGCTAAGATTATGAAATCGGAAGGAGTTGATGTAGAGATTTTAAGACTTGCAGATTTTGACATACCCGTTGGTGTACAGCCAGATATGACCAAAGAAGGATATGATAAAGATGATTGGGCAGAAATTTATAAAAAGGTAATGGCAGCTGATATATTGGTGATAGGTACGCCTATTTGGTTGGGTGAACGTTCATCTGTAGCTACAAAACTCATTGAACGATTATACGCTATGAGCGGGTACCAAAATGATAAGGGGCAATACGTGTATTATGGCAAAGCCGGTGGATGTATTATTACCGGAAATGAAGATGGTGTTAAACATTGTTCTATGGGGCTACTATATGCACTTCAGCATATAGGCTATAGTATACCACCACAGGCAGATGCCGGTTGGATAGGTAAGGTTGGACCCGGGCCCAGTTATGGAGATACCGAATGGAATGGAGAAAAAATTGAGCCAACAGTAGGTTTTGATTCTGAATTTACGAATCGTAATACCACTTTTATGTCATACAATCTAATGTATTTGGCTAAAATGTTGAAGGATAACGGAGGATATCCTTCTTACGGAAATTCAAGAAAAGATTGGGATGACGGCACACGTTGGAATTTCGAAAATCCGGAGTATAGATAGAAAATGGATGCATAGTTCATCCAATTTAAAAATATAAAGAAATTAATTATGAGTAAAAATGTATCAGAACAACTACTAGATATTTTACAAAGTGTTGGAGTAGATAAAGTATATGGAGTAACTGGCGATGCCTTAAACTTTTTTGTTAAAGCAATAGAAGAACGAGAAACTGTTGATTGGATTGGTATGAAACACGAGGGTAATGCTTCTTTTGCCGCCTTTGGTCATAGTCAAACAAGTAACAATTTAGCAGTCTGTGCAGGTACTGTTGGTCCTGGAGCTTTACATTTGATTAATGGATTATACAATGCTAAAAAAGAACGCACTCCGGTAATCGCTATTACAGGTCAAATTAATCAGAAACAACAGGGTACCAATTACTTTCAAGAAGTAGATTTAAAAAAGGTATTTGATGATGTTTGTGATTACCAGGCGGTGATAGAAACCCCAGAACAGGCACCCATGGTAATACAACGAGCCATTAAAATTGCCATGGCTAATAATGCTGTTTGTAGAATAGAGTTACCTGCAAATGTTGCAGAAATGAAGGCGGAAAATGAACAGTTTATTCATCCTATTAAAAAATACACATCTCATTTAGTACCTGGTGATACCAGCATTATAGAAGCAGCTAAACTATTAAATGGTGCGAAAACAGTAGGTATTTTAGCAGGTGACGGTTGTCGTGAGAGTCGTAGTGCAGTATTGGAGTTGGCTAAAAAACTACAAGCACCTATAACCCATAGTTTACGTGCTAGCGATATTTTTGACCATGATACTGATAATGTTGTAGGGCTTACCGGCTTAATAGGAAATCCTTCAGGTTATAATGCCGTCATGAAGTGCGATTTATTACTGATGCTAGGTACTGATTTTCCATATATAGACTTTCTTCCACATCAAACAAAAACGATACAGGTAGATATTAGACAAGAAAATATAGGAAATAGAACCTCGGTGTCACTTGGTGTATGGAGCGATATATTATCATTTTTAGAATTGTTGAATCCGAAAATTAATCAGAAAAGCGATACAGCGTTTTTAGATAAATTAAGGGATAATTTTTTAGATTGGAGAGCGAATATGAAAAAACAGGCCTCTCCTACCCGTGATCATGAACCATTGCATCCACAAATATTTGCAGACTTGGTAAACGAGCATGCAGCTAACGATGCCATTTTCACGGTAGAAACTGGTACCTCTGCTATATGGGCGGCACACCATATATCTTTTCATAGTCAAAGAAGAGTTATTGGTTCTTTTAATCATGGTTCTATGGCTGTAGGATTACCTTCTGCCATTGGCGCTCAGTTTGCAAATAAAAATAAAGAAATATGGGCATTTTGTGGAGACGGGGCTTTTAATATGTCTATGCAAGATTTTATAACGGCTGTTAAATACGAACTACCAATTAAAGTCTTGATATTCAACAATTCAGAACTAAGCTTTGTTAAGTTAGAAATGGAAGAAGCAGGTTTGGCAGCAAGCCTAGACGCTTTACATGAAACCAATGTCAATTTTGCTGAATATGCTAAACTTTGTGGTGGTGATGGTGTTAGGGTCGAGCATGCAGATGATATCGATGCAGCCATTATAAAAGCTAAAGCAAGTAAAAAACCATTTATTATTGATGCTGTAGTTAATAGTGGAGCACTGTCCTTACCGCCACATATTGGCATAAAGGAAGCTATAGGTTTTGGTACCTCTAAAGTAAAAGAAGTAGGTCAAATAATTAGCGGAGATAAGGGACAATGGGAAAACTTAAAAAAAGAGTTGTATTCTTATTTTGATTGATTTTTACCAAGGTTTGTTATTATAAGTATACCAGCTTTTTAAAGTGATTCTTTATATCTAAAACATGAGATATGAAGAATCACTTTCTACTTATAATAAATTTTTTTCCTTGCATTACACTTGCTATTAAATTCAAATTTATTTTTACGGTATTTGTAATAGAAGTTATTATTTATTACAATTCCCTAATTTTTATATTTCGAAACCAAGACTCAAAATACCAATTTTGAAATGCAATTTTACCTTGGGTTGCTTTACCGAAGCCAGGTGCATCTTTAAATTTTGAGTTGGCAACTTTATTTTTCCAAGCGGCGGAGTTTATTTCTTCTTCGGCAGTTAGTATGCCATTGAGGTAAAACTGAATTTTACCATCTTGTTAAATAATCCGTGTGCTATTCCATTGCCCTACTGGGTTGGCTTCCACAGTATTTAATTGTGGCGTTAATCCCCATATAGTACCGGGTCTTTTTAAAGGAGTTTTGGTATCCATATGTTCAGGTTCCAATAACTGGTACTCAACACCAGTATTGTATGTTGCTTTGTATTCAGGAGTTTCTTGCACATTAATAAACGCGCCACCGTTTCCTCTAAGTGCCATTTGCCAATCAAATTGCAGCTCGTAGTTTTCATAAGCCTTATCGGTCACTAAATCCCCAAACAATTTACTTTCATCCGTAGCATTACAAAAAATCATACCATCTCTTACTTCCCAAGCAGAAAATTTGGTGGAATCTGGTTTATTGAAAAGATGCCAGCCTTCTAATGATTTACCATCAAAAAGTAAGCTCCAACCCTGTTCTTTTTCAATATCCAACAATTCATTGTGAGCCTTGTTTTTAGCTGCTATATCTTTAGAACGTTCAATTGTAAAATTTTTTTTCTTTTCAGTTTTACAAGAGGTGATGATAAATAAGATTAATACTAGAATGAAAAAGGAGGATTTGGTCATTGATGTAATTTATTATAGTGATTTGATGAAGCCGGTCAGGTAATATCAGAAATAAAGAGGTGATTTCAAATAGAAATCACCTCTTTATATAGAAAAGGGAATCAAAATTCTTTTACCATGCAGAAAACCCTTTACTTCACTAATTCATGATAAATCTTAATTACCAATTGTTCGTAGTAATTTCTTTATAATATAATGGTTACTCCACAATTTTGATATCAATAGATGTTCTACTTTGCCAGCCAGTGGCATCTGTAACCGAATAGGCACAGTGGTAATCGCCTGCATCAATATCAGTTGGGATGGTTACTGGAATATTTATTTCATAGCTGGTCAAGGAACCTTCAATTGTAAAATTTTCTACATAAATCAAAGGATTAACAGGGCTTTGAATTTCGCCTAAATCGCATTCGGTTACTTGGTCATCATGGGTATGATGGTCAAAATTATGATGGATATCAATACTGTATGCAGCAAGTTCGCTGTTATCGGTCACCATAGCCCTAAAATTATAAGTTTCTCCTCTGGAAAGCAAAGCACAGCCTTGAGGAAACCCAGAGGTATAATTAACACTTATAGTTGGTTTCTCTTCGTCTATTTCAGTGCTGTCATCACTAGAACAAGCTGCTATTAGCAGTATAATGGCTAAAAAATAAAAATTTTTAAATGTAGATTTCATAAGATTAGATTTAAAACCGCACAGCATGTAAGTGTTCTGTACGGTTTTGTTTTATTAATTAAACGGTAACATCTATATGCGTTTCATATTCAATAGTGTCACCATCCTCATCTTCAACAGTAAAGATGATATGATATTCTCCTGCAGGAGCAGTAGCAGGTACATCTATATGCTCATGGAATTCTGCATCGGTTTCTTCGTGATAACCTTCTAAAAATTCTTCTTCATAATCCCATTCTACTTCTCCTTCACCAGGTGTAACACCGTCTGCATGAATATCTACAGCAATACTATGTATGCCATGTGCAGCAAGTATCATAAACTCAATATGAAAGTCATCTCCTCTTGCTACCGTTTCATCCATTTCAAAACCACTAATGGTAATGGTGTCCATAATTTGAAGATGACCGTCTACTTCTGTGCTATTTCCCAATTCATCTATTACTAATAGTTCAATATGGTACTCCCCTGAAGGAATATTGGAAGGAACATCTACATGTTCATGAAACTCAGGATTAATAACCAAGTATTTAGCATCTGTAAATACTTGTTCAAACTCCCAATCTACTTCGCCTTCTCCAGCAGTTACCTCGTCTGAATGAATAGAAAGCGTTATGCTGCTAACTGTAGCTTCTGCATTGATTTCTGCAGCTAAATGAATGTCTGCACCTTTGAAGGCATATGCTTCTTCTGATTCATGGTCATGGTCATGATCGTCATCCCCATCTTCGTCATGGTGCCCTTCACCATATTCTAAACTGATAATTTCGGGAGCGCTTAACTCAATACTGTCATCATCATCGCTACTACATGATTGTAAAAAGAGTCCTGCAGACGCAATGAGTGCTAAAAATTTTAAATTTGGTTTCATAATAGTTGTTTTCATTGTACTAATTTTTAATTTGATTACTGATTACTGATTACTGATTACTGATTACTGATTACTGATTACTAATTATTGATTATTGATTACTGAAAGGGTATTGTTAGTGATAATGAGATATTTCTACCGGCTTCTGGCACATCTATGAGCCTATAAAAACTAGTATGATTAAAATATTTGGTGTCAAATACGTTGTTCAGTTTTACGCGCATTTCTAGCGGTAAACTGTTTTTAAACACATCTATTTCTGTTAAGAAAGACATGTTTAAAACTTGATAGCCGTCTGTTTTTTCTTCTGGTGGAACAATTTCTTCTTGTGCTGCGGTAATTCTATAATCCGCAATCAATTGTGGTTTGTTAAAAATCAATATTTTTTCAAATTGATATCGGGCAGATAACAATCCGGATAACGGCGGAGAAAACGGTAACGTAAATCCTTCTTTAGGACCACTGGTTTGCTCTGAATACACATACTCTAGCGATGCATCTAACTGCAAGTTTTTAGTAATAGTAGCACTTGCGTTGAATTCACCACCTATTCTAAATACTTCAGCCTCCGTGTACTCGTAAATTTGTATGGTTTCGTAATAACTTGAAGTTGGATTCAGATAAATATAATTTTGAAAAATATTTACAAACGGACTAACGCCAACACTAAAAGAGTTTTCAGTGTGTTCTACGGATAAGTCTAGCTGATACGAAACCTCGGGGTCTAAATCTAGATTACCTCTTTCATAGCGATACATGTGATAGTTAACTCCGTCCGATGCCAATTCGTTGGCCAGTGGCATTCTAAAACTTCTACCAACATTTATTTTGTAACTGGTTTTATCTTGAATATAACTTAACCCTAAAGAAGCACTAAGGCTACCGAAATCTAAGGTTTTGTCTTTAGACCTTTGATAGTGAATATACGAAGTGGAACCATCGGCATTATTTACTGTTGAAGGATACCAATCATAATATGCTTTGGTATCTACCCTACCGACATCATAACGTAATCCGCCTAAGACATGAAAATTAGAATTAATCTCAAACTGATCATATGCAAAAATACCCGCTGTAAATCGATTGTACTCTGGTATTAGAAATCCCCATCCACCAATATTATTATTTTGGTATTCCGTATTTAGACCAACCACCATATCATGTTTATCGGTAGGGTTAAAGTCGTCTCGAAAATTTAAAGAGTACGTGTTTTTAATGAACAACCTTTCTTTAGTGTCCGGTGGTGTAGGCATATACCCGTGCGGTACAGGTTCTGAATGTTCTTCTCTATTATTGTTTTGATAACCAAGATCTATATGTAATAAATGTTCCCCGGCACTGATTGAAGTATTGTTCGTTATTTTAAAGTGATTTACTTTGTGATATGGAAGGTCAACATCTCTGTTAGAGCTATCATAATCTATACTAGAAGTTCGTACTTCTAACCCATGTGCATTGGCAAAGAATCCATTTTTTGCATTTACATTACTAAAAACGGTTTCAGATTTGAATCCCTCAGTTACATAGCCAATACCTAAACTGGCATCTGCTTCATTACCGGCGGTATTTCTTAAATCATTATCATCTAATTCAAAAACATAGTTTTCATAATTGATTCTATCTGCGGGAACTTTATAGTCGCCGTAGTCTCTATAAGTAAGTCGCCCACGGTAGAACCATTTATCTTTTCTAGATGTTACACCAGCTGAAACACCTAAAAGGTCATTATTACTTTCTCCAAGAATATTGACTTCACCACCAAAAGAATTGGGTAACGGTGTTTGATTGGGTTGAATATCTACTACACCGGCAATAGCATCTGAACCGTATAATAAGGAAGCGGGACCTTTTATAATTTGAATGTTTTCAATACCGTGTTGGTCAATTTCTAGACCGTGGTCATTGCCCCATTGCTGAGCTTCGTGTTTAATACCATTTTGTACCATGGCAACCCTATTGAACCCTAAACCTCTAATCACCGGTTTAGATTGCCCCGAACCAATATTGATCGTACTCACTCCGGCAATTTTGCTCAAAGTTTGCATTAAGGTGTTTTCTCTATTTTGTTCAAGAAATTCTTTGGAAACCGTTTGGGTAATAATAGGAACTTCTAAAGCTTCTCTTTTTTTTGTTTTCCCGTTAACCTTTACCTCTTCAAGAACCGTAGCAGATTCAATTAGAAAAACCTTTACTTCCTCCATATTTTGTTCTACTTCAACAATAATGGTTATTGGTTCACATCCTATATGAGATACGGTAAAGGAGTATGTACCTTCACGTACATTATTGATGGAAAAAGCGCCAGTTTCTGATGAAACTGCATAAAGATTATTCCCTATAATTGTTGCACCTTGGGCAGGTGTAAAGTCTTTTGCGTGTTGCACAATCCCTTTTATTTGAAAAGAATCTTGTGCAAACGCAGTTGTGCATAGACTAAAGAATAGCCATATACCCAGTATTTTCTGAAGCATAATAGTGTACTATAAAAATTGAATAGTTGTCTGAAAAAGAAGGGTGACAAAATCTAAACATATAGCTTGTTGAAAATAATTGCAGATGTAACTATACCGTCACCTTTATGTGATACGGCTAATGAATTATCTAATTATTAAGCTTAAAATGTAAAGAATACTTATAGTTTTATTGGTGGTGGTCTTGAAAAAAGAGCCCTTGTAATAAGGCTACTAGTGGTAGAGTAACTATAGTTGTTAGTTACTTCAATCGGTATTAAAAATATAATATGTTCTAATTGGATATCATTGGAATCTGGAGCAATACTTGGGGTCAGATTATGAGTAATGGCATGGTCACATATGGCACATGTATCATCAACATCATCAATATGAGACATCGCATGAAGACCGGTCAATTTCATGGCTAGAAAAAGAACGAGCAGCAAGCTGGTGATATTTATTTTATATCGACTAAGTTTCATTAAAATGAAAACAGTTTTGAGTGATGGTGTAACAATGTGTTAAAAAATATCTGGCAAATATATCACTTTCTCACTGTAACGCAACTAAGTTGCATTAGTAATTTTAATAGGAAGTATATATTTTTAATTACGCAATTTCTATTTACAATTTGTAACCAGAACAGTCGGTAAGAATGTAATTAAAATGTTCAATATCGTCTTTATTAAGTTTTAAAGTACCCGTAATTACTACGATATCATCGGTTTTAAAGCTGGGTTTCGATTTAAATTGAATTTCTACTGCCGTCTCCGGCCCTCCATTACCACAAAAAAAACAGGAGGCTAACGGGTTTTTGGACAACACAATTAGTTCTCCCGTTGGTGAAATATCTAAATAATAGCCTGATAATGAAACCTGTTTACCCACAAGATCGGACATCTCTTTACTAAATTCTGGATATAAGAAATTAGAATCATAGGAAACAAAATACTTTTCAGTGTATGAAATATCTGCCAATTTTTCCCATGTAAGTTCTACTTGGCCTACGGCGCTCATGGAAATTAGCATTATTAATATATAGAGGAATCTATTTTTCATCACTTATAATTTTTGAAATATTCATTTTTAATATAGGTAGTATTGCTAAAACAATTGATACCATAGCTATTACTATAATGATACCCAATGTTTGTACCATTTGAAGAGTTGAAAATGTAAGTACAATATCCTGCTGAAACTGAGATTTGAACATTGAAATTAAATAGTATAAACCTATCTGGGAAAATAAGAAACCTATAATCAAAGAAACCAATACCATAATGATACCTTCAACGGCTACTATACAAAACAGTTGAAAATTACTTGCACCATAGGTTCGCATTAGGGCAAGATCAAAAGCACGTTCTTTGACCATTTTATAAAGGCTAATGAAAATGGTTATGCATGAAATGAGCAATATGACATATGCGATCCAAGAAATAGCTTTGACCCCAACACCGGTAAATTGAAATAACCGTTCTAATTCATATTTAGGCAATGCAGCTTGCATATTGGTTTGGGCATTAATATTTCTGGGCATTGTCATTAATCCCATGGGGCTTTTGAACGAAACTAGAATAGAGGTGACTTCACGTTCATCTATTTCATGTGTATTACGTTCATGTTCATGTTCATGATTTTCTTCATGTTCATGTGTATCATGAATTTCCTCTTTTTCTTCCTTATGATGGTGTACATCCCAAATACTAGCAAGGTTGGTGATAATCAGTCTGTCAATTACTTTATAGGTAGGTTTATAGATACCAACAACTGTAAAAGATTGATCATGTTCTTCAATCGTATTTTCTGTCAGTCCATGAGAACTCAGAAACGTATCGCCTAGTTTTAGTCCTAATTTTTTAGCGACGTCATTACCTAAAATGACCTCTAAGGATTGATTCACTTCTTTTCCCTCTAATAGCTCTGCCTCATAAAGTTTTGCAAAACCTAAAGTAGATCCTACAATACGATAACCTTTATAATTATCACCATAGGATATAGGAACAGCGTCTTTGATCATAGGGTTTTTAGACAGCTTTTGTACTTCGGTATATGGAATATTTCCCGTAGGATTATCAATATGTAACACAGAGGAAAGTACCAATTGCAACGGACTCCCCTTTGCTCCTACTACCATTTCTATGTTTCCTAATCCGTTTTCGAACTGATTTTGTATTGAGCTGTCAAACTTCTGTATACCTAACAATAGAGCAACACTTGTTGAAAGTGAAAAAATACTAAGAAACACATAAAGCGGTTTATGAAATAGGTTTTTAAGACTAATGATTAAGTTGTTCATAACGTCATCACATTTTTAAATGATGATTTAATTCGTGCGTCATGGGTGATGACCACTAAATTTGCTTGATGTTTTTTTGCTTGTTGTTGTAATAAATTCATCACAATTTCGCAATTTTCATCATCCAAACTAGAAGTAGGCTCATCAGCTAATATGAGTTTTGGCTGATGAATTACTGCCATGGCAATACCTAAACGTTGCAATTGCCCTACACTAAGTTCATTTACTTTGCTTTTCTTGGTTTCGATTAAATCTAATTGCTTCAATAAAGCAGCTATATTTTTTTCATCGATAGCTTTTTTACTAAAAAAAAGACGTGCCTTTAAATTATCATACACATTTAAAGATGTGATAGCATGACTTTTTTGAAAGACAAGCCCAATGTGTTGACCTCTAAATTTATCTAATTGCGAATGGGATAAGGAGTTGATAAGTACTTCATCAATGTTAATAGAACCAGCAGTTGATTTTTGTAAACCGGCAAGTAGATGCAATAAGGTAGTTTTACCAATACCAGATTTACCAAGAATAAGTAAATGTTCTTGCTCCTTTAGGGTAATATTAGGAAAGCGAAAAAGCTGTTCCTTATTCTTATATTGAAATTCAAGTTGATCTGTTTGTACCATATAATTTTACGGCGTTTTTATGCTATGGGCCATAAATCTTGTTGTGGAAATAATTGTTCTTTCCATACGTCTATCTCTGCTTCAGTTAGAACACATTTCTCTAATTCAGTAATCATTCCTTTTTTATCCAAATGCTGTCCTATGAACACCAATTCTATTTTTCTGTCTCCAAAAAGAACATCCCAATCAGCCTCAATATGGCTTTGGTTTTCAGCAAAAGCACCATAGCTAACGCGTTCAGAAAAAGACATGGAAGCCCACCAAACCCCTGCACTATCTGCTTTGCAAGAACCCTCTGCAGAACTCCATAATAAAGCTTGGTTAGATCTTGATGCTAACCAAAATAGTCCTTTACTTCTAATAATATTCTGTGGAAATCGCTGATTGAGATAATTTAAAAAACGCTCTGGATGAAATGGTTTTTTACTCCTGAATACAAACGATCCAATACCATATTCTTCAGTTTCCGGTATATGTTCATTTTCTAACTCTTGTAGCCACCCTGCTGATGCTTCGGCTTTTTCATAATCGAATAAACCGGTATTGATTACATTTTCTAGCTCAACATTAGAATTTTCAGCATTGATAATACGCGCCTCTGGATTTAATTTTCCAATAATTGCACGTAGTTCATCAAGTTGGTCTTCTGTCACCAAATCAACTTTATTAAGAATAATCACATTGGCAAATTCAATTTGATCGGTCAATAAATTAACGATTGTTCTATCATCACCCTCAATATTGGTGAGGTCTCTTGTCGTTAGATAATCTGAACTAGAAAAATCCTTTAAAAAATTATAGGCATCGACTACGGTCAGCATGTTATCTATATAGCTAAAACGACTTAAATCAATATTGCCATCTTCGCTTTCAAAAGTAAAGGTCTGCGCAACAGGAATTGGTTCGCTTATACCGGTACTTTCAATTAACAAATAGTCAAACCTATATTGGGTAGCCAATTTTTCAACTTCTATCATTAAATCTTCTCGTAGCGTACAGCAAATACAGCCGTTAGACATTTCTACAAGTTTCTCCTCGGTTCTAGAAAGCGTATTTTCATTTTCTATGAACTGAGCGTCTATATTTACCTCACTCATATCATTAACGATTACGGCAACCTTTAAACCTTTTTTGTTATGTAGAACATGGTTTAGCAAGGTTGTTTTTCCGGCTCCTAAAAAGCCACTTAATACGGTAACAGGCAATTTTTTCATGTGTTGACAATTTTGTTTGTGCCTAAGCTTAAATTAATGGTGTTTTCTAAAGTTTGAGGTGTACTACCTGGTCCAATGGTTAATAGTTTAGATCCCGTTACAGGAATACCATTAAATGGTCTTATAAATACTTCACCATCCGGATTTCTCTCAAAATAGGTGTATTCGTTTGCATTATTTATTTGAGTACACCCTTTTACTCTAAGTATATTTTTAGGTAGTTCTTTACAAATATGATATATAGCTTCTGTATTAGGTAGGTTTGGCAAATCTGTAGAGCAAGAAGACCAATGTGCTTTTTGGTGGTCTAGTTTTTTTATTGTGTTTTTAGTGGGTTCCAACTCTGGAAGAAGAGAAACATTTAACTCCTCTAAAGTGACAATTTTCGCTGTTGGATTACATGATGTAATGTCTTTTCTAACTTCCAATTCTCTTTTTTTTGTAACTTTTTCTAAATGTGTGAGTACAATGAGAGACGAGACTTGAATTTGATTCCATTCCAGTTCGTTATGTTCTCCCCTTAGCTGCCAGTTTTTAGTATCTACTACTGATATTTGTATAGGTGGCAAATACCTTTCATTTAGCCCTACTCCTAAAAATTCTAACAGCGAACACGCGTCAGAAGTTCCATTTGCTTCAATTAGTGTAATTCCGTTTTTTCGTTTGGGAATTCTATTTACTGCATCTCTAAGTTCCATAATGCCGCTACAGCAAATACAACTACCACTTAATGCTTTAATGGATTTTAAATCTAACTTGTTGGTCAACTGTTGGGCATCCATATGGGCATTCTCATAATCGTTAAGAACAATGAAAGGATCCCAACCTTTGTTAATATAGCTATTGGCCAAGAATTTTAATAAGGTCGTTTTTCCGGCACCTAAAAAACCAACTACGGTAATAATAGCTTCCATATTCAATTTTACTTACGTTGTTCTTTTTTCATAAATTTCAAACCACTTTTTATCTGCCATGAAGCTCCATGTTTGGTAAATCGTTCCCCTTTTTTAAATAGTAATCAAAGAAGCTCTCTGTTTGATCAAAATAGGTTTTACGATATTCTCTTATACCATGGTCAGCCCCTTCAAATAAAATAAACCGAACAGGGTGTTTGTATTCATAAAGCTTATTAACAAGTTCTAAAGATTCAGATGCTTGCACACGCCAATCTGAACTACCGTGCATTAGTAATAGCGGTGTAGTTTTACATAGTTCATCTGCCCAAAATACAGCAGATCTAGCTTTGAGTTCTTTTTCTTTATTCTTATAATAATCAGGAATGTATTTTGAATACACATGCTCTTCAAAATCTGGTCTATTTTTAAGATGGGTAAATGCATTAGCCGATCCTGCAAGGACAACTGCAGCCTTAAATATGCAAGTTTCTTTAAGTGCTAAATAAGTCATCATACCACCTCTACTGCCACCTTCTATTCCAATTCTAGTTGTATCGGCGTTTGTAATTTCATTAAATGTTGGCACGAGGTTCAAAACATCGTTCAAATCATTTCCACCGGCTTCTTCATTACCTTCACTACCATCGTTACCACGATATTGACTTGCCGCTACAACGTAACCCCAACTAGCTAGTTTTCCTAAAAAGAATGCCATACCCACTTCGTTCCATTGTCCAAACTCACCTGTGCCACCTCGGTTAGAAATAATACAGGGAAAATTACCTTCTTCAATCGGTTTAGCTATAAAACCTTTAATTTTTAGAGAATCTGATAGGTAGGTAATGCGAAAAAACTCAACATTCCTAAGAGATGTTAACAAAGTTGAATCGGCTTTTTGAAGTATAGCAATTGTAGAATCACTTAAAGTGATTTTTTCTTTTTCTATAATTTTTCCATTCTGCGAATGAGCCTTAATTACCAATAAAGTTAAAAGCAGAAATATAGGAAGTTGATGTCTCATAATTAAGCTTTTGTTTTAGTCTGTATAATCAACTCAAGTGTTTTAAATAGATTGATTAAGAGTTCACTTCAATTCTATTTAATAAATTCATTTTTTCAATTAAATCTCCAGTAATAGCAACTACAGCAGGCTTAGGGATATTATCTGCATCAAAAGGCCATGTACTGGTAGGATTATTTTTGTCTACGGTTTGCTCACCTGGGTGTTGAACACTTAAAAACAAGGTTTTTCCATCAGGAGAAAACCATGGTCCGGTAAGTTCTGCATCGGTAGGGGCAGATACAACACGAATTATTTTTCCGGCATCGGCTCCAAATCTTGGTATTACAAATAGGCTATTGTTTTTAAAAGACATGTATGGTTTATCTTCTTTGTTCATGGAAGAACCAGACATATCCGTAGTTATCCAAAGATTACCTGACATATCAAAAGCTAAATTATCTGGGCATGAAAATCCGTTTTCATCGCCTCCCGCCAAATACGTTTCGGCTTTAAAACTCAAAGCATCAAAAGCTCCGTTGTTTTCTTCTATTTTCAAAATAGAACCATGATAATCACCTTTAGGTTTATTGTTTGTCAAAGTGACAAAAATGTTACCGGTCACAGGGTCTATTTCTATATCTTCTGGTCTGTTTAATGCTGTAGCACCAAGAAGTTTGGCTGCTTCTCTTGCCCTGATCAATACCTCGGTCTGATCTTTGAAATTACTTTTTAAAACAGCTTGAGTTTTCCAATCTAATGCTAGCCAAATACCATTGATAGTATCGGCTACATATAAGGTTCCTTTTTTTAAGGAACCTGGCTTAGATGAAATAAACTTGTATAAATGTTCATCATTTTTATCATCTGCCGTATAGGCTACCACCCTTTTATCTTCTAATTCATATAAGGTGCAGCATTCGTGGGCAAATCTGCCTAAGGCAATATGTTTTTGTGCTGTGCCATCTTTTGGGTCTACTTCAACCACCCAACCATAATGCTCAGGTGGGTAGTTATAAAAATTTTCCCAACCGTAATAACTATTTCTATGTGTGGCTACTTTAGCTTCGTCATATTCCGTTTCTCCAAAAAAACCATCATAGTTTTCTTCACAGGTAAGAAATGTTTTCCATGGTGTTATACAGCCTGAGCAGTTACTATTTGTTCCAATAATAGTTGATTTGCCTTTTATGGGGCTGTCCCAATTAACGCTTATTGGTGTTTTACCATTAATTCGGCGATTATGAGGGTCGTTTTCAACCACTTTCCATGCACCATTTTCTTCTTTGATCCTTACAATGGTACCACCAACATCATACATCTCTTTATCAACTTGCTCTTTGGTTCTATGTTCAGAAGGGTTTTCATATTTTTTGGCATCAAAATCAGATACATAAAGCGGATTTACATACTCGTGGTTTACCCATAATAATCCGTCTTTTGGATTATTGTCATCGAAAGGAATAAAACAGGTGAAATCATTATTAAAACCAAAAGTGTCAGTATCACTAATTTTATCGCCCCATTTGATGACGGTGTGGTAATCAAGTCCGTTAGCCAAAACCAAATCATCTTTATTAGTAGCGGATAAACCCATTAAATCAAAAGCTTTTAATGTACTAAGCTTTTCTTTTGAGATTTGTCCAAACCCATTAGTTGGTGTTGCCGTACTACCACAACTAATTAAAAACTGTGGCATAACTACAGTACCTAGCCCTGCTTTTCCCATAAAGGAGATAAATTTTCTACGATTGTATGACATAACATTTTTAATTAAAATGGAATTTTTCTTGACAAATTAAATTTGAATAAATAGGATAAAACTTATGTTCCTGTTCGTTGTAAATTTTTCCTTTGATAGTAACGGTTGGTAATAACATAGGGCTTAAATCGTTGCTGAGTTCTTTAATTTTAAAATTCAAATAATATGAAAACAGTAGATTTTCAAATTGGTTATTGTTCCAAAATTTTGAATACCTCTTTTGTTCTTCAATTTTTTTATAAAGGTGTTCTAACCCAGTTATATTTTTAAAGATTTGAGTCTCTAGCGCATCTAAAATAATTTTGTTTTTACTGGAGAGTATAAAAAATATAGTTCCAATATTTTTTGTTTTTATTAATGTTTTAAGGCATTCTACTGTTTTTATATCCTTTGAAAAAGTATTCCCTAACGAGGTGTAAAAATAATTTTCGTAACTATACATCGCGTTAATTACCGGTTCTAAATTATCTGTAGGACACAAAAGAAATAGGTTGTTTTGCATTAAGAAAAATATGATATAATGATAATGGTAAAAAAATTATAAGTTTTTAAATGCTTCTGTTTCCATAATGGATATTGATTCAAAATTGTTAGGCTCTTCAGTGTTTATAACATCAAAGTTTCTAACATCTACATAGTCATTAAATTCTTCACTAGTGTTTATGATTACACCACCAAGAAGAAAAATTCTTTTACAAGAGAATTCACTTAAACTCATTTTAACCAACTGTTTTATTTGTTTATCAATGGCAATGTAAGTGTAGTCCGTTATGGCTTTTTTCGGATTATCAGAATTAATGATATCATGTTTAAAAGGCATTAATGACTGTTCCAATTGAATTTGTTGATGATCGTAGTACACGTTTTGTGGAACATAAATTGGTTCTTCACTTTTTTCGCTAAACCGTTCTAAAGCAAGCATTAGAGCACCACAACTGTTTGTTAGCCTAGATTGACCAATTCTGCGCATACGACCAAGTTCACCTTCATCTGTTATGCCAATATGTGGGCCGTAGAAAATAAATGCATCTCCATCATCTGGAATGTGGTGAGAAAAAGCGACCATGCCTGTGAATCCAGAAAAGGGTAATCCACCTAGTCCGCCCATGGTAAATGGCCTACTTAATACTTTACGGAAATCTGTAGAAACATTTACATCATCTGAACAGACTGATGTAGCAAAAAGCATTTTTTTGAGGTCTGATTTATATTCCGTTTCCAAAAGAGATAAATAACTATCGGTTATTTCAGCTCCAGTTTTTGCAGTGGGATAATATTTGTTTACGGTTTCTTTGATTTCCATGATTGTGTCGTTTAGATGATTTTACAAATTTTCTCCTTTCTGTAATGCATTAAAAAATTCTGATTTTATTTCAGGTTTATTGAATTCGCCATCATATTCAATAGTAGTAGTAAAACTATCTTTATCCTTAATGCCCCTAGAAGAAACACAAAGGTGTTTGGCGGTAATCATAACAATAACATCTTTGGTATTTAATATCCCTTGTAAATCTTTTAAAATTTGTAAAGACAATCGTTCTTGTACCTGTGGTCGATGTGAGTAATAATCCACTAGACGGTTAATTTTTGATAAACCGATAACTTTATCCTTTGGCATGTATGCAATATGTGCATGCCCGGTAATAGGTAAAAAATGATGCTCGCAAGATGAATCTATAGTGATATTTTGCTCAATAAGCATTTTCTTGTACTCATACTTATTTTCAAAAACCGAAAGCTTCGGTTTGTTTTTTGGGTTTAAACCGTAAAACAACTCTTTGACATACATTTTTGCGAAACGGTATGGCGTACCAGATAAACTATCATCGGTTAAATCTAGACCTAGCTCTTCCATTATTTTGGAAAAATAGTGCTGAATACTTTCTATTTTCGCATCATCACTTTTTAGAAAGGCATCTTCCCTTAACGGAGTTTCTACGTTTGAGGAAATATGATTGTCCCCTACTATCTCTATGTGTTCTTTATCCTTCATTTACACAACAATTATCTGTAGCACATTTACAGTGTTTTCTATTATATAAATGCAACATTACCAAAGCAATGGCGGGAATATAGATTGCAGCTTCAGGTATGGCTAGTAGCTCTAATTTTTCATTTAAAATTATTCCGGCTAACACAGACCAACTTAACCATAGCATTGGTTTCATCCATTTAAGAGTCGTGGTTTTGATTGACCAGAAAATGGCAAAAAATGAAATTGCCAAAAATAGGTAATCCATAAATTTCCACCATGTCGGCGGACCGTCACAACAAGTTACAGCACTAGCTTGTGCTAAGAATAAAAATGGTGTGGCAACGCAATGAGCAAGACATAATGAACTGGCAAAAGTTCCTAAAATGTCCGATTTTTGTTTAATTAATATCATTGAAGTTTTTGTTAATACAACTGAGTTGCAAATGTATATATAATATTTGTTAATGCAACAAGGTTGCGTTATATTTGTTTTATGGGAGTAATTAGAAAGACTAAAGCAGTAGAAGTTTTACTTAAAGAATTCAATACTAATTCAGTAGCTATTTCTGCAAAAGCATTAATTGAACAGTTGGGTGATACCTTTAATAAAACCACTATTTACCGTGTTTTAGACAAGTTAGAAGATGATGGTATTCTACATTCTTTTTTAGGTAAAGAAGGCTTAAAGTGGTATGCAAAATGTAATGGTTGTACTTCTACCGAGCATAATGATGTGCATCCCCATTTTCAATGCCTTAGCTGTGGCAGAGTAGATTGTTTGACCTTTACCGTACCACTCCCGAAAATACCGAATAGAAAAATTGAAGTTACTCAGTTATTGATTCAAGGCAAATGTGAAGAGTGTTTTGTGTAAAAAAATGTGTCTTCAGTAATTTTATTTAAATTGAATTTCAGCCTTTATTTTATATAGGGATGGGCTTGTTTTGACGACTTCAAAAAAGGTTTTTCAAAATAAATTCTCAATTAAATCATAAAAGTTTTTATTTTTACCGCTTGTAAATGAAAAACGCCAAGCATCTTATTGCCCTGTTTTATATTACCTTGATATTGTTATTCAAGGTAGCGGGCTTGCATGCACTTTCTCATCATGCAGATGAAACAGACATTCAACATTGCGAGGTTTGTCATATTACCACTACGGTTAATTTCACTCCACTTTTAGAAACACAACCTCAGGTAGTATCACCAACAGAATTTTACAATTGGGAGTTAACGATTACCATTGTCACTCCTGTTGTCGCCTTAAATGAAAGGCATTTATCTAGTTATCTCTTTACTAGACCTCCACCACAATTTATCTAGTCCGTATGTATGTTGTAGTATCTTAATTCTTAGGATGACTGCACCTATTTTCTATTGTTATTTTAATTTGAAAGTCACCATTATTTTGGAGGTTATCATTTCTTTATAACCATAATCTGGCATATGGATGCTGTCTTAATCTTTAGGCAGATCTTCAATAATATTCAATACCCGTTTACTGTATTCATTACGGCTATACGGAGTGTTGCTTCAAGTACTACCAATTTTTAATACACAATACTTATATGCTGAAGGCAGTAAATATTACCAAGTCCTATAACGGAAAAATGGCATTGAAAGATGTTTCTTTTGAGGTCTCTAAAGGAGAGATTTTTTGTTTGTTAGGACAAAACGGAGCAGGAAAAACCACCACTATAAATATATTTTTAGGTTTTATTAAAAAAGATGGCGGACAAGCTTTCGTTGCCGATAAAGAAGTGGGTAAAGATGATACTAATCAGCTAACCGCTTATATACCTGAAACTGTGCAGCTCTACGGAAATCTTACAGGGATTGAGAATCTTAATTTCTTTAGCAAGTTGGCAGGCTTCACCTATTCCACATCAGAATTAGAAGCGTTCTTAACAAAAACAGGATTACAAGCAGATGCTCAACACCAAAGGCTATCTGGTTATTCTAAGGGAATGCGTCAAAAAGTAGGAATTGCTGTTGCACTTGCCAAAAATGCAGAAGTAATTTTTATGGACGAACCTACTTCTGGTCTAGACCCTAAGGCAACAGCAGAATTCACTAAAATTTGTAAAGAACTCGCAAAAATGGGCAAGGTTATTTTTATGGCTACACATGATATTTTTAATGCCGTAGAATTAGGAACCACCATTGGTATTATGAAAGAAGGTGTTTTAGCACAACAACTAAAAGCCAGCGAGATTAACGCAAATGAATTAAATCAACTTTACTTAGAAACTATATAACTAAAACATGAAACACTATATAACCATACTAGCTTTACTTGTTTGTAACATTACATTGGCACAAATTGCTGTAAGCGGAAAAATTTTGGATAATGACGGATCTCCCATTTTTGGAGCTACTATTTCCTATAATCTTGAGAATACTTCTAAAAAAGGAGGTACTGTAACTGGAGACGATGGTCAATTTAACTTTGACCTTTCCGAAACCGGAAACTATCAGATTTCGGTGAGCTACATAGGTATGCAAAGCCAAAGTTTTAATAAATCATTCAACCAATTTACCAATTATGATTTGGGCAACATCAACCTTCAAGAGAGTGTAGAGCAATTACAGTCTGTAGAAGTCATTGGTAGAGCAAGAACAGATTACAATAGTGACTATTCTTTTTCGGCTACCAAAGTGGCAATTGCCAATAAAGAGCTACCACAAGCTATAACATCTGTTACCAAAGAATTAATTGCAGACCGTCTTGCTTTTCAAGTGCCAGATGCTGTAAAAACGGTAAGTAATGTTTCGGTAACGGGCTTATACAATCACTATAATATTCGAGGTATTACACAAGCGGATGACGGGCAGGTGTTAAACGGTATGCGTACACGCCAATACTATTTTTTACAACCAATTACCTCACATCTAGAGCGTGTTGAAGTTATAAAAGGTCCATCATCAGTTACATTTTCAAGTGCCGATCCAGGTGGTACGGTAAACATGGTTACCAAAAAGCCTTTGGCTGAAAAGCGTAGTGAAGTTTCTTTGACTACTGGAAGTTTTGGAACCATAAGAGCTACTGCGGATTTTACGGGACCATTGAACGAATCAAAAACATTATTATATCGTTTCAATGCTGCAATTCAAGAAGCAGATTCATTTAGAGATGTGGTAAACAACAATGCCATTTTGTTTTCGCCTTCGTTAAGTTATATACCTAATGAAACAACGTCGTTAAATGTAGAAATGATTTATAGCGATGCCGTAGGTAATTTAGATAGGGGTCAGCCAATTTTCGGTGCTATAAATGGCGAATACGATATTAATAGTACACCAATTACAATGAATGTTGGTGCATCAAGTGATCACTATAAAAACAAGGAGTTCATTTTCATGGCGAACTTTAGTAAAAAATTGACCAAAAATTTAGGCTTTAATGCACAATTTATGAAGCAAACTTGGGATGAAGATTTAGCCGAACATAGAGTTGATGGTACAGCGGTGGATATTGACGGAAACGTGATTCCTACCTTGGCTAGAATGAGATATGATGAAAGACAACAATATTGGGAAACCGATAATTTTAGTACCTACTTTACGTACGACATTAAAACAGAGAAAATAACCAACAAGATTTTAGTTGGTTATGATGCTACACGTTGGGAAAGAAAAATTGGAGCCGGATTTCTACGTGCCAGAAGGTACTTGACAGTAGATGGTGGTCAGTCTAACTATGACCCTGCAAATGCAGCCAACTTTCAGCAAATTGTGGTAGATGGTGTAACCATGCCAGTGCCTGCCGTTCCTCATTTTAATCTGGAAGATCCTTTTAACGGTGCTAGAAATACAAATGCATATAATCTAGCAGAATTGAGTATTCCAGCAAACTTGAACACTTCAAATGGTTTCTATATTCAAAATCAGTTTAAAGTAGGTAAGTTCTCTGCTTTATTGAACTTGCGATATGAGCGTTTCACTGATATTTTTGATTATGAAGGCGATGAGCAAGAGTTTACAAATGATGCCATTGTACCGAGAATTGGTTTAACCTATGAAGTTACCAATACTGTTAGTGCATATGCTACCTATTTAGAAGGTTTTCAGCCACACACTAATACTGTTTCATTATCGCCAACGGCAGAAGGATTCTTTTGGTCCACTTCACCAAGCAGATTTGATCCCCTTGAAAGTAGTTTAACAGAGTTTGGAGCAAAAGGAGAATTTTTGAACGGAAAAATATTTGCCAACCTAGCTATCTTCAACATTACTCAAAAAAATATCCTTTTAGGTGATACCTATGATTTGGATAATTTAACTACAAGAGGTGAACAAAGAAGCAGAGGTTTTGAGATGGATGTATCTGGTTATATATCACCTAATTTTCAAATTACCGCATCTTATGGTTTTGCAGATGCTGAAATTGTAGAAGATGCCATAGAAGAGTTTATTGGTGAACCTATAGGAGGAGCTCCAAAACACAATGCAAATATTTGGGGAAGATATGATTTTACAAATGAAACCTTAAAAGGAATCGGCTTTGGTTTGGGTGCTCAATTTATGGATGAGCGATATACGTGGTACAACCCAACGTACGATACCGATAGACTTCTATTGCCATCATACACGGTTTTTGATGCAGCAGTGTATTACAAGCCAAATAATACAGGAATACAATTAACCTTAAAATTGAATAATCTGTTTGACGAAACGTATTGGTTAGGTGGTCTTAACCCTTCTAGACTAGGTCCTGGGGCACCAAGAAACGTATTGCTAAATGCAACTTATAAATTCTAATAATGAGGAAGAACGTAATAAAACTGTTAGCGCGCCAATTATGGCAAGATGCCTTTAGATCTAAGGTCATGTTGATAGCATCTGCTTTGATGCTGTTCTTGCTACTCTTTTCTGCGTATAGTGGTTATGAGAATTACCATGACCAGAATTTTACACGAGATGAAATTCAACATGAAGTACAGGAAAGCTGGGAAAATAATCCGGATAAGCATCCACATAGAATGTCACATTATGGGTCTTTTGCGCTAAGACTAAAACACGTTTTAAGTGTTTTTGATCTTGGTATGGAAAACTTTGTAGGTAATGCCGTTTTCTTGGAGGCGCACAAGCAAAATACCGTTAATTTTTCCGAAGCCAGTATGTCTACGGGACTTTTACGTTTTGGTGAAGTTAGCCTAGCTATGTTATTAAAAGTAATCGTTCCTTTATTGATTTTCTACTTAGGCTTTGCGACCATAGCTCAAGAAAGGGAAAATGGAACCCTTAAACTTTTAATAGGACAAGGAATAACAAGAAAGGAAATCGTATTTGGAAAATGGATAGGTTTATGGAGCTTGTCACTCATTTTTTTGATCTCGATTTTTTTGGTATTACTTCTTTTTGTTTTGTTAGAATCTCATAATAGCATGCTTACCGATAGTTTTTTGAGGTATTTGGTTCTGCTTATTTCTTATTTTTTATTCTTTGGTATATTAAGCGCCATCACTATTTTGGTGTCAGCTTTTAGCGCAACCGCTAAAAGTGCCTTGGTAAAGTTGTTAGGTATATGGTTGTTATTCGTTATCATAGTTCCAAAATCATTACAGGCAATGGGTTTTTACTTATACCCTACTCCTTCTAAAATAGAAATGGAAACAGCTGTTGAACATGATTTGATTGAATTGGGAGATAGTCACAATCCAGATGACCCACATTTTAAAGCATTAAAAGACTCTGTTTTGTTAGCTAATAAGGTTACAGATGTTAATAATCTTCCTTTTAATTATGGCGGTTTTGTGATGTCTAAAGGAGAAGAATTAAGTGCTGAAGTTTACCTTGAACACCAAGAAGGACTTTATGAAGTTTACCATAAACAAAACAATTTGGAGCGTTATTCCGCATTCATAAATCCGTATTCTGCCATTAAAAATTTATCAATGGCATTCTCAGGAACAGATTTTCAATCTTTTCTTCATTTTAAGGATGAGGCAGAAACCTATCGCTTCAAATTAGCTCAGGATATGAATCAGTTGCAGATGGATTTTATACCTAGTAAAGGCAAAGAAGGTCCTAATACTATATCTAGTGATTTCTGGAAAGAGTTTCCTCCTTTTCAATATCATTTTTTAAGTATAAGAGAGGTGTTTAAAAATGAGTTGACCTCTTTAATATCCCTATTTTTATGGAGTATTTTATCCGTTTTTGGATTATTGAAATTATCAACTAACCTAAAAGCCATATAGATGTATAGTTTGTTATTTAAATCGTTTTTTAGAACGAAAATATTCTTGGTTAGTCTTGTTTTATTAATGTCTGTTGGTGTTATCAGCATTTTCATAGGAAAGCAATACTTGGTCAAACAAGAGAAAACGATAGCCGCAGCCCAAGTATTTCAAGAAGAAAGTATTAAAAAGAATATAGAATATCATAGTGAAGATTTAGGATTGCTTTTGTATTATTTACGATTTACGCTAGCGAAAAAACCTGAAAATATAAGTGCAATTTCTATAGGGCAGAGCGATGTAAATCCGTTATTACAAGCCGTAACCATTCGTGGTTTGGAAGGGCAAAAATATGATACCGATTTTGAGAATCCGTCATTGCTCATGTCGGGTAATTTAGACCTAGGCTTTGTTATTATTTACTTATTTCCGTTGGTATTAATAGCCATGACCTTCAACCTATATTCCGAAGAAAAAGAATTAGGAACTTGGCGTATTTTAGCAGCACAAACGTCAGGAAAAGCCGGATTTTTATTTAAAAAGATGGCAGTAAGAATACTCTTTGTATTTGTGGTGTTAATTGTTCTCATGTTTTTGGCAAGTACTATATTACAGATTTCAATGAGCGCCAATTTCTGGGCTATTTTTCTACAAAGTATATTGTATGTATTGTTTTGGAGTGCCTTATGTTTTTGGATGGTTTCCTTACTAAAAAGCTCCAGTTTTAATGCATTGGCGCTAATTTCTATTTGGGTAGTATTAACCATTTTGATTCCTGCTTTGGTTAATAATTATGTAATGAATACCTACCAAGTACCAGAAGCCTTAGATGCTATGGTAGAGCAAAGAGATGGTTATCACGAAAAATGGGATATGGAAAAAGATATAACCATGAACGGATTCATAGGAGCATATCCGCAGTATATAAATTATGATGTACCGGAAGATAAATTCAGTTGGATCTGGTACTACGGTATGCAATATATGGGTGATATGGCGGCCAAAGAATCAAGTGAAGAAATGACTGAGAAGATTATGTTACGAAATACTGTAAGTGAAAACGTGGCACTATTTGTACCTACCATGCATGCACAATTGAGTCTAAATAATCTTGCAGGTACAGATATGGTTAGTCATTTAGGATTTTTAAATGTCTTAACTGAGTTTCATGAAAAGTTAAGATTAGGTTTCTATGATAAAATCTTTAGAGAAAAATCGGCGAGTGCAGTAGATTGGACAAAGCATGATATTAAATTCTACCAAGCAGAACATACTTTTAGTTGGTTAAAGCTATTACTACCAACTTTATTCATAACACTTGTTATTGGTGCTATAGGCGGTTTTAATCTTAAAAAGCTGTAATTAAAAAAACGGGTTAATTCATAGTTAGCCCGTTTCATATTTTCATAAATTACATATCATTAATTCATTGTTTTATTAAATTGTGCTTTAAAAGTGATACTTCCATCCATTTTATCTTGAAGGTATTATCTGCAAAAAGTACTTCTTAAATACCATTTTTAATGTGTAATATTAACATATAAAGATACTTTCAAGCCGTTCATCTGAATTAATTTTTCATAATGAGACAATGGGGTACATTTCGCCTCTCAAATCTCAAACTCAGATTAATGAAACTCGAATTAGTAATTGTAGATGACTCCCATCTTTGGTTATCACTAGCAGAAAAACTAGCCAAAACTCACCCGTTAGTAAGTAGTGTATTAACTTTTGAAGATTCTTATGATGCTTGGGTACATATACAAATAGCAAAACCACAGGTAGTCATGTCAGATATTGAAATGCCAGGCATGAACGGACTCTCTTTTCTGGAAATGTTTGCAGACCGTTTGCCTTTTATATCAAGTTCTACCAAACAAGAATTTGAAGTTGTTGCCAGAGAACTTGGTTGTGTTGATTTTGTCAGTAAGCCATTTACAAAAAGTGAACTTCATAGGGCTTTAGATTTGGTTTATTATAAAATCTACGGAAAGAAAGTAAGTGCATAATAAATGGTTTTACATGCGCTGTATTCTACTCGTATTTTCTTCCTTTTGGCTTTCTTGGTTAAATCTTTCAATGAAGGCTTTTATCGTACATAAATAGAGATTGGTTATATTTACTTTTTTATATACATCATTGTATTTTAAAGTAAACACATAACCATGACCCCCGATAAAGATATTTTTAGTACCCCAAAAGGAAGATGGGATTTTGCAATTGCCATTATTGTAATCGCCATTTTTTCTACATTCATTTATATGTTTAAGTTTAATAAACAGGATGATAGTGTAGCAGCTACTCCAGATATAGATACTGCAGAAGAAGCACCACTACCCGACTCTTATCATTCTGAAGATCGCGAATATGTATACTCTAATTCAGATGTTTATGAACCTATAACTATCCCTGTAAAAGATGCATACGATCATGATAAGAATATAGCAGTTGTAATTTCTGATACTACACTTACTGTTTCTGATTTTAAAGAAGAAATAAATGTTGACTTAGAGGAAGAGATCACAACTGAAATTCAAAGTATATCTAAAGGTTCATCCGACGAAAGTACCTCCGAAGTAATTATAGGAGACATAGGAACTCCTGTTATTGAAAAAAAGGAAACTAAAATTCCAGTAGCCAAGAAAGTCGAGCAGCTACCTAAAACTACCAAAACGGCACCAGAAGCTACTACAAACTCTTCTTTAAATTGTATTGCGATGGTAGGTGTTTTTAAAGACCCTAATAATAAAAATACAATTATAGAAAAGCTTAAAACATTGGGCTATACCCATGATGAAGGAGCATATCCAAAAGGTCTGACCTATGTTGGTGTTCCTGTTGACTGTGGTAATGAAGCCAAAAGAAAGCAACTTATTCTAGAATTAAACGAAGCATTCGGTATTGATTCTTGGGTCAAAAAACAATAATATATTAATCTAACTTATCTTCTAGCTATGATAAGTTGTAATTCTGTATTTTACTACGATTTTATCCATTTTTGAGTTGGTTTCTAATATATAATGTACGAATTTACCTACATTACTAATCGTTTCACAACATTAATGCTGATATGTAAATTTCTGTTTGTACTTTTTCAGAAATAAAAGTATAAATGCCACGAATTATTATTGCGAAGAGAAACTTCTACTTTGCTATTTTCTTACTCATCATCTGTTCCACAGAACTTCTAGGGCAAGCAGAAAAAACTACACTTGACAAAATTACAGAATTGCGTTTTGCTTCTGATTTTAGTTCACTAAACACTGAATACATTGATTTAATTTTAGAGTTGGCAAAATCAAAAATTCGCGAAAATCCAGATACCACTGCTATTTTATTAAAAGAAGGACTTGATTTAAGTTTATCGGCTAAATATAAAGCAGGTGAAAGCAGGGCGCTATCTACTTACGGTTATTATTATTTTGAAAAAGGCGAAACAGATAAAGCTTTAGAATTTAATTTAAATGCTTTAAAAATTGCCAATACCTATAATTTAGGAGCTGAAAAATTAAAAGCCTTGAATAATATGGCGTTAGATTATTCAATACAAGGTAAAGATGCACTTGCTCTAACCCAGTTTTTAGAAGCTTTAGAAGTAGCAAATACTATTAATGCAAATGGTAAGAGAATTGATATAAATGTAAGTATAGCTGCACTTTACAGTAAAAATGGTGATTACCAAACGGCAATAACATTTCTAGAGATTGCACGTAATCTAAGCCTGAAATTGATGGATGATGAAATTATACCATATACATTTATAAATATGGCTTCCCAATATTCAACCATGGGTAGTTTTGATCGTGCTAATGAATTTATAGATAAAAGTATTGTCTTCTTTGAGAAAAGTAATATTAAAGATTGGTTGTCTCATTCTTATGAACAAAAAGGTAGTATTGCTTTAAAGCAGAAAAAGTATGATGAAGCTTTAAATTATCTAATTAAAGCAGAGAAGTTGTGTGATGAATTAAACTTCGCCTACGGTTATGCCTTGGTATATTCAGCATTGTCAGAATGTTATTTAGGATTAAATGATTTAGAAAAGGCAGAACAATACGGTAAAAAATCATTGGAATATGGTGACGATCTTAATGTAGAAACCGTTATTAAAGAGTCTAATGCACTATTAGCTCAAATATATCATAGAAAAGGTGATGATGATAAGGCTTACGCTTATCAAACGACCTATTTGAATCTTTATAAAGAAGGTGCAGATGAAAAGTTTAAAAAAGGACTTGGAATTCTAAGAAGTAAAATGGAATTCGAGAACCAAAAACAACAATTGATTGTAGATCAGAACAAAGAAATTGCAAAACAAAAGAAGTACGTGTATTTTGCTATTGGTGCTCTAATCTTGCTTTTAATATTCTTTATATCAATCTACAGAACCAATAAACTACAGAACCAATACACACAAGAATTACAAGAAAAGCAGAATCAATTATTACAGCATGAAGCAGAACTTAGTGAAGCAAATAAAACAAAAGACAAACTGTTTTCTATAATAGCACATGACCTTAAAGGTCCTATAAATTCTTTTTACGGACTGTTAGAGTTGTCCTTGACCGGTGATATGTCTAAAGATGATTATAATAGACTAATTCCTAAAGCTTTAAATAATATACAGGGTATTTCAGTGATGTTGAATAATCTTTTAGAATGGGCAAAAGCACAAATGAAAGGTATTATTGTTGAGCAGCGTAATTTGGAAATAAATAGTGTTCTGGAAAATACGATAAAAGTATTAACGCCCCTAGCCCTAAAAAAGGAGATAACTATTGTTAATAATGTTATGAATACCAATTGTTTCAGTGATAAAGATCATTTGATAATTATTCTAAGAAATTTAATAAGTAATGCCATTAAGTTTACCAATACTAAAGGAGTTATAACTATTAGTGCTAATAAAAAAAATAATTTCTTAGAAATTGCTGTTGCCGATAACGGAATCGGTATGGCTGCAGAAACGGTAGAACTACTTTTTAAAAATGTCCATATGGATTCTACCTTTGGTACAGATAATGAAAAAGGAACGGGTCTTGGTCTTTTTTTATGTAAAGAAATGGCAGAAGGAAACGGTGGTGAGTTATGGGTCAACAGCGAAGAAAATGTTGGTACTACCGTATTTTTTACGGTGCCGTTGTCAAAATAACATGTTTTAATAATACTTTATAATTTAAGTTACCAATCGTAAAAGGGCAAATGCCCTTTTACGAGAGTAATTTTATAATTTATGGCAGGTCATATTCTAAACCAGAATATATACTCAAAGCACCAATAACAATATCATTTGGTCTCATGTTAACGCCGTTAGACAAGTATGTAAGTGTAACGTTATCTGAAGGAAAATATATACTTAAAGATTGATACCCGTCTACTCTACCATCATGTCCAAATCCGCTTTTATTGTAAAACGGAATAGTAAAAAGTCCGAAACCATAACCATCATTCATCGTTATCATTTTATCGAGTGAGCTTTCAGAGACCAACCTCCCATCAAAAAGAGCGTTATAAAATACATTTACGCCTTTAGCTGTAGATACCACAGAGCCAGTACCTTGTAGAATAGTATAATGAATCTCAACCAAATCGACCCAATCATCATTTTCTAATTGATAAGAATAGGCTTCATTGTTTGTAGAATTAATTTCGGCGCCATTATAAGTATTTGTGAGTTTTAAAGGTGTTACTATTCTATCATTAAATGAAGTCTCATATGTTTTCTCATCAACATCTTCAATAATGAAAGATAGCAAGAGGTAATTGGTATTGGAATATTCAAATTTCTCATCAGGACTAAAATTAGTGCCGTTTGCAATGAATATATCTAAAAGTTTCTGTCTAGAGGCAGGTTGTATTCGGTCTTCTGGTTCGTATACACCTTCCGTAAAATTGAAGAGTCCGCTTCTATGATTCATTAATTGTTCTATGGTAATAAGCTCGGCATTAGGTATTTCAGGAAAGTGATTTTCTAATTTAGTTTCTAAAGTCAACTTACCTTCTTCAATAAGCTGCATAATCATTGTAGCCGTAAATGCTTTTGTAATAGAAGCTATTCTATATTTAGAGGCTGAATTGGCTAAAATCGAATTTTCAACATCTATAAAACCAAAAGAAGTTTGATAATCTTCTTTACCATCTTTGAAAATAGAAATACTGCCCATTCCTAAATTTTTCTCTTCAATTCTAGAAAAGAACAAGTCCATTTTATCTCGGTCAAAATCTTCGCCAAATTCGTCCACTTCTGTCGTACAAGAAAAGGTTAGCAATAATAAAAATGTTACAGCAATAACTTTTAAGTAATGATTTTTCATGTGTAAATAATTGAATTAGTTAGTGTTATGATTCCAAACTTCGACCATTAAAATACGCAAGGTTGTTAATGAAATAATAATTGAAGTTAAATTTTAGGTAATTATGTAGGAGGAATTCTGTAGGAATATTATTTATAGAAATTAACTTTTTTTAAGGTTTAGTAGAAAGATTTATAGACTACATTTGCCGCCTTAAAATTATTATCAAGAATCTCAAAAAAGGAGATAGCAACCTGCAATAACAAGCAAGGTGCTAAATAGATAAGCCATTAATTGGAACAAATGTTAACACATGATTCTTCTAATTTACAGCTATTTCCTTTTTTACAAATGAAGAAAGAGAAATGGAAAGTACTAAAAAGATTATCCCAAAATTTTCAGCTTTAATACCCTTGTTCGTATTTGTATATACGTTTTTAGGTGTAGGTATCTATCAAAATGATTTCTATGCACTGCCCGCTCCTATTGCAGTAATTGTAGGTATAATTGTAGCATTTTTACTATTTAAACAAACCATTACTTCTAAAATTAACACCTTATTAAAAGGCTGTGGCGATGATAAAATATTGACCATGTGCCTTATTTATTTGTTAGCAGGTGCTTTTGCTGCTATAACTAATGAAACAGGCAGTGTTAATGCGATTGTAAACCTTGGTTTAGATGTTATAGCTATTCAATATATTTATGTAGGCATCTTTATTATTGCAGGCTTTTTATCGGTTTCTACAGGAACATCAGTAGGTGCCATTGTAGCATTAGCGCCTATTGTAATAGGTTTTGCAGATGAAAGCAATGCAGAGCTGGCAGTATTATGCGGGGCGTTATTGGGCGGTAGTATGTTTGGCGATAATTTATCTGTCATTTCAGATACCACAATTGCCGCGACTCAGTCCTTGGGATGTAAAATGAGCGATAAGTTTAAACAGAATATTAAAATAGCGGTACCTGCAGCGTTATTCACCATTGTTATTCTAGTATTTCAGGGATTGGGGTTGGAGTCCGTCGTAACTGAAACCACGGTTTACAATTATTCAATTATAAAAATAATGCCATATGTATTGGTGATTATTCTTTCCATTGTGGGAGTCAATGTCTATGTAACCTTGTTGTTAGGTACAATTGCGGCAGGTGCATTAGGAATCGCTTACGGAGATTTTACATTAATAGAATCTACTAAAATCGCCTATACCGGATTTACCAATATGACCGAAATATTTCTTTTATCATTATTGACAGGTGGCTTAGCTGCTTTGGTAGAGAGAAATGGAGGTATTGAATTTATATTGGTCAATATTAAAAAACTCATTAAAAATAAGAAGTCTGCACAGTTTGGTATTGCCACATTGGTAAGTACTATTAACATGGCGATAGCAAATAATACGGTGTCCATTATTATTGCAGGACCAATTGCTAAAACAATCAATGACGAGTATCATTTAGATAATAAAAAGACAGCGTCGATCTTAGACATATTTGCCTGTATTTTTCAAGGGCTACTACCCTACGGTGCTCAGGTATTAATGATTTTAAGCTTCTCAAAAGGTAAAATCGATTATCTAGATTTGGTGAGTAATACGTGGTATTTACTGCTTTTGTTTATTTATACATTACTGTTTATAGGTTTAAAGTCCCAAAAGAATAATTGATGTTAAACAAAAATTGAATTAATAATTCCCAAAAAATTACAATAAATTTCGCTTTATGGGTCTTGTATTGCTTAATTCATAATACACAGGGTGAAATCAAGCATAAATTTCAAGCAGAGTGTTAAAGAATACCCATAGATATAAGAATTTTCCTTAAAAAAGTAACTTTGATAGACTAATTAAATAACACACTCAAAATCTTATTGTAAGTCATATAATTATCATGCAAAGTTTTGGTAATCAAGGTGTAAGGAGTTTGAGTTTTACTTTAATAAATAGTAGTTTTTAATCAATTTTCAACTTATAAATCATTTATTATGAAACACTTAATCGCTGTATGTGCAGCTGTTTTATTTAGCACGATATCTTATGGACAATTGCAGGTTTCTGCAAGTTCTGGATTGGCAATTGGTAGTACAACCATGAAATTGGGAGAACGTATTAATGCTTCTAGCACTGAGAACTCTTATGGTAGTTATGGAGAAGGTATTAATTTTCAAATAAGGGGTACCTACTTCTTTGACGATTCATTTGGTGCAGATTTAAGTATTGGGTATTTAAAAGGAACAGATCAAGATGTATCGATAGTTAATTTGCCTAGTACAGAAGTTAATGCTGTAGCTAGAGCACGTGCTTTTGGAGCTTCTGCATCTGTAGTATATAAGTTTACTAATAATATTTATGGTCGTTTTGGAGCTTTATTAAAATTAGGCGGAAAGACCGAGGGTGTTATCTACCAAAAATCTGTCTTTTCTGAATCGGAAGCAGAAGCTTTTGGAGTGCCGGAAGGGTCGTATTCTGAGACAAATTATAAAGAAGATTTTCACGGACATTTTCCTTTAGGTTTTGTAGGTGCACTTGGTTATAAGTTTGACCTAGATTCTAATTTTAGTCTTTTTGCTGAAGTAGAGTATTACGGAATCAGTTTAAAGCGTAAAGATTCTGAAATAGCTGAGTTTAATACCGATGTTAAACTACCTGATGGTACGGTTGCGGTTAGCGGATTGTATACTATTGATAATTTGCCAGAGGGAATAAACAAGACTACAACCTATGTAGATGAATTATCGAATACTAATACTGATACTTCTAGAGAATTATCTCAAAAAGTACCTTACTCATCTTTCGGTATTAACTTTGGTATTACGTACAAATTTGCACGTGCTATAAAAGAATAATTGTAAAGGTTTAGTCCTTTTAGTAATAAAGAAAAATCCCTATGAAACTTTTAGTTTAATAGGGATTTTTTTATTCTGATTACTAAGGTTTAAATTATCGATTGAAGAACTTCGGATAGTCAAAATCTAACTGCATAATTGAAAATAAGCAGTTTATACTCAAAAAAGGTTTAGTTAGTTTTCAAATATTAAAAACGTATCTTGTTAACTATTATGCATGCATAATAAAAAATCAACTAAAAAGTAACATGTAATGACCAAGTACAAGCATATTTTTGAGCCTTTAGATTTAGGATTTACCACCCTAAAGAATCGAATTTTAATGGGTTCAATGCATACCGGATTAGAAGAGGAAAAAAATGGTATAGATAAGATAGCCGCTTATTATGCCGAACGTGCAAAAGGCGGAGTCGGATTAATAGTAACTGGCGGAATAGCGCCTAACGTACAAGGTTGGACAGGTCCTTTTTCATCACGTATGAGCACTAAAAAACATGCAGAACATCATAAGATCATTACTGATGCCGTACATAAAGAAGGTGGTAAAATTTGTATGCAAATACTACATGCTGGCAGGTATGGGTATCATCCTTTTGCAGTTGCACCATCTGCTATAAAATCTCCCATCTCCCCTTTCAAGCCATTTAAGCTCAACCAATCTGGAATTAATCGTACCATTCGTGATTTTGTAAATTCTGCTAATCTTTCAAAACTAGCGGGTTATGATGGCTTAGAAATCATGGGTTCTGAAGGTTATTTAATAAATCAATTTATTGCAGAAAGAACAAATAAACGTACCGATAATTATGGTGGCAGTTATGAAAACCGAATGCGCTTACCCATAGAATTAGTAAAGCAAACACGTGAAGCCGTTGGTGAGGAGTTTATTATTATCTATCGCTTATCAATGTTAGATTTGGTAGAAAAAGGAAGCTCTTGGCAAGAAGTGGTTGCCTTAGGTAAAGAAATAGAAAAAGCTGGTGCCACCATTATAAATACAGGAATTGGCTGGCATGAAGCCCGCATACCAACAATTGCAACATCGGTACCTAGAGCGGCATTTACTTGGGTTACCAAAAAGATGAAAGAAGAATTAACGATTCCGTTAGTTACCTCTAACAGAATAAATATGCCCGAAACTGCGGAGCAAGTTTTAGCGGAAGGTCATGCAGATATGATTTCTATGGCACGACCATTTTTAGCAGATCCAGAGTGGGTCAATAAGGCTGAAGCTGACAAGGCAGATGAGATAAATACCTGTATTGGTTGTAATCAAGCATGTTTAGACCATGTTTTTCAACGAAAGGTTGCTAGTTGTTTGGTGAATCCGAGGGCATGTCGTGAAACGGAACTGAATTATAAGCCAACAGAAAAAAAGAAAAGAATAGCCGTTGTAGGTGCTGGTCCGGCAGGTTTGGCAGCATCAACAGTAGCGGCACAACGTGGGCATGATGTTACACTTTTTGATGGTGAAAAAGAAACAGGCGGACAATTTAACCTAGCAAAGCAAATACCTGGTAAAGAAGAATTTTATGAAACTATCCGCTATTTTAATAAACAACTAGAGCTGCATGGTGTAACTGTAAAATTGAATACTAGAGTAACTGCAGAAGACTTGAAAAATGGAAATTTTGATGAAGTTATTGTAGCGACCGGAATAAAACCAAGAACTCCGAAAATTGATGGTGTTGACCACCCAAAAGTCCTGAATTATATAGACGTATTAAAATTGAAAAAACCTGTGGGTAAACGTGTTGCGGTTATCGGCGCTGGCGGAATCGGTTTTGATGTCTCAGAATATTTAGCCCATGAAGGGGAAAGTACTGCTTTAAATATAGATGCATGGCTTAAGGAATGGGGAATTGATAAGACCTTAGAGGAGCGTAGTGGTATTGAGAATATACAATCAGAAATACACCCGTCGCCAAGAGAAATTTTTATGTTCAAACGCAGCAAAGGTAAGTTTGGTGCAAATCTTGGTAAAACCACTGGTTGGATTCATCGTTCTACGTTGAAAAAGAAAAATGTACAATTTATTAATGAAGTGCAGTATACTAAGATAGATGATGAAGGTTTGCATTATACCCAAAATGACGAGCAAAAAATACTAGAAGTAGATAATATTGTCATTTGTGCAGGACAATTGCCATTTAAACAACTTTTAGAACCATTGCAGGCAAAAGGTATAAAAGTACATGTAATAGGTGGTGCCGATGTTGCTGCAGAATTAGATGCTAAACGTGCCATAAATCAGGCTTGTAGATTAGCCGCCGAAATTTAATGCAGCTAAAACAGGTTAAGGCGCTATTTTAAAATAATCTAATTTTCTAGAGGTATAAACACTCCGTTTTTATACCTCAGTTTTAGAATTTTACCGGTAGAATCCATAAAGCCCGATGGGGAATTTAAGTCTCCATTAATATAACCCTCTACTAACTCATGGTATGATATTTCTTTTGTTTCGGGGTTGTATTGTGGTATCAATTCATCATGACCTCTACTTATTTCGTACATGAATTTATCATCCCCATTAAAGCAGCCATCACAGTCTTTTAAAATACCATCATTAAAGCTTAAGAGTCTAAACATGTAAAACTCTTTGCCGCTACCATGTGTGCCATACGCCTTAGCTAGGTATTTGTCGTTATCGATTAACTGTACTTGATAGTGGTAAACTTCTGTGTTATCTGTGATATAATGATCCTCGGTTTTAGTTGTTAAAAACCCAACAGCCAATTCGTTATTTACTTTGTACTGATACATAGAGTTATAGATGTGCCAGGTGCCACCATTGAATTCATCCCAAGAAAAGATCTTTAGTTTATCATCTTTTGAAGATATGATTCTCATGTGTTCAGCTAGCGAATCATATTTAACATTCAAAAAAGATTCCTTTCTAAGTGTTTTAGCCAATGTGTTTTGAAACCGTATTAAAATGCTATCTTTAGCTTCCCCATAAGTGGCGCCGTAATCATGCCTATTATCCTTAAACTTTTTATAAATGGAAGTCAAATGATTATCTATGGAACCTGCATCAATAGATTGTTGAGAATGTATGGTAGTACTACATCTTATTAATATAATAAAACTGAGTATAAAATATGATTTGTTCATTTTTTGAGAACGGCTAATTGTTCTGCTATATTAAGCAAAAATTAAAACATTGGGTAAACTGTTAGTTAAGACAAGTAACCCTTTTAAGAATATGTTTGTGCAAGAGTTACTTGTTATTATTTAGTATAAACTCAATAATTTTATTAAAACTTTCGAATCTTTGGCAACATGGTTTCGTTCTTTTCTTGGTAGTCTTCCATATTAGAAAGAATTGTATTCAAGAGTACGAGCACATCTTCCATATATGGACCTTTGTTTACCATTACACATTCTGAATTTAGCGCCGTAACCACATCTGTAATTTCTGATCGTGACGGGAGTCCGTTTTTAGCGAGATTCTCTAAAACTTGTGTTGCCCAAATTACAGGTACATGAGCTGATCCGCATATAGATAAAACTTCATGTTGCACTTGTCCGATATCTTGCCAACCAGTTTCGACGGCAAGATCACCACGTGCAATCATTACCCCAACATTTCTTATTTGCATAGCTTCTTGCAGTATTTCCTCAAGATTATCAAAAGCAAATTTTGTTTCTATTTTCAATATGACTCCAAGAGTATTAAATACACCCAGTCTTCTAAATTCTGTTAGCAGCTCGGTCACATCTTTTTTAGAGTTGACAAAAGAGAAATTGACAATATCTGCATGCTTGGCAACAAACTCAAGATCTTCTATGTCTTTAGGGGTGAGTCCGCCAGTTCCCAAATTAGTATTGGGGAAATTCATGCCTTTTTCTGCCTTTAATTTAGCACCCTTTTCTATAGCTCTAGTGATTAGGACTTCAAAATTTTCATTGGATACAGATTGTATAGTACCTTCAATTTTACCATCATCGAACAATACTAAATCGCCTTGGTTCACTTTTTCAAATATTCCGGAAAATTGACAAGGAATATGGGCTTTCTCAATAATCTCTCCTGTCTCATTTACGATAGCAGAACTCCCTAAAATGCTCTCTTTTGTTACAACTAGAACATCATCTTTATGAAGTATTACTGCCTTTTGAATTTCTGGTAAAGTTCCAATTATTCCTTCTTTATTCCATTTCGTATGCTTAATAAGCATTCCACTTTTAAATATAATACGCTTTTTAGACCTTACTATAATTCCGTTTTCAGAAAAACTAACCACCTTAAGCTTTCTAGATTTATTTTTAGCGTTAAATAGGCTAAGCGTATCATCTATAGTAAGTTGCTCTAACAAGTTGCCTTTAATGGGTATGGCATTCGCCGGTATGATATTAGCAGTAGCAGAAATCAATTCAATATCAACTGGTTTTATAACATAACCCTCATCATCTTTCTCGGGTTTAAATTTCACAATTCTGCCCCCTGGTTTAACGTTGCCAGTTCTAATTTTAGGTCCGGCCAAATCCATCGCTATTTTAACTGATGTCTTAAGTTTCTCAGAAGCTTCTTTTATATTTTCTATAATTGCTAGCCAAACCTCAGGTGTATCATGCGCACAATTAATTCTCGCGCAGTTCATACCGTTTTCAATCATTGTGGTTACGAATTCTTTGTCAGACGCAGCATGAGAAGGCATGGTAACCATTATACGTACTCTACGACCCATTGAAGGAGAACCCAAAAGTGCTTCTGTATTAGACTTTAAAAGTGCTTTACTTTTTTTAGTTGATAATTCTACCTTCTTGAAATCTGTTGGTTTACCATCTTTTAAACGGTATAATAGATATAGTACTTTTACCAAACTATCTTCTACATGACCTTGAGCATTCGCAAAACGCGTCATACCTAAATCACCTAATTTTCTTTGACTTACCCTAAAATCTGATTTTCTAAATCTTTTATAATGGACAAGATTTACAGCACTCATTTTATGGAGTGGATGCGTCTTTTTTAAAGTATGAGCTGTTTTTTTTTCCTCTTTTTTAATTTTACGCAATACAGCTTCTACTTCTTTAATGAGGCTATTTATTTTTTTATGATTGATATTCATGGTGCTATTATGAAACGATTGACTTTGTGGGGAAGGTATTGAAGACTACTTTTTTAAAATATGACAACTGTCATTTAAAATTCTATATATTTCAGAATAGACGGATAATCTATTGGATAAAGAAACGCTATTATTCACTTAACTTTCTCAATACAGTTCCGCTTAAGGCATTCACTACAATAGAACTTACCTCTTCCCCTACTTCATTTAAATAAGGTGTGTCTAAATCTACTTGAATGGTGCCGGAATCACTAGCGTTGACGAAAACCAAGGCACGAGAAAATTCTCTTTGGTAGAGTCCGTTTTCTAGTTGCGTATAGTTGCCAGTGGCTTCACCAAAATTCCAATTGTATTCATCCCTCCAAAGTGATGGGTCATTATAAGCATCGGTAATTTCTTGTTCAGAAAAATAAGTATTACCGTTGTTTACTAACCAATAGCTAGCAAAAGCATAAAAAAAACCCTGATTATCGGTAATGGAGGTATGTGGTTGCACTAAGGTAATTTTATCTACCAATTCATTAACTACTACCTCATTGATTTGAGGAATATAACCTTCAGAATAGTCAGAAAGGTAATTTCCATTACCGAAAACAAGCCACCATTCATCTAAGGCACCATCAAGTTGTTGCATATAGTCTTCCCAAATCCCTGGGTGTAATCTTGTATCGGTTATATTGGCTATCCCTATTTTATTATCCGTCTTTAATCTAGAATTTATTGTAGTCAGCATAGACTTATATGCAAATTGAAACTCGGCATCGGTTTCATAATTTTTAGGAAAGACATTTTCGTGGTAGGTATCTAGCGTGTAAATAGCATTGTCCATTAGCACTCCGTCCCAGCCATTGGCAACAAGTTCATCACCAACTTGATCTGCCCAAAATTGTTGATATTCAATATTGCCAATATCCATTTGCCAATGATCGGCATAGCCTGTGTATTCTAATCTATTATCATTTTCATCAACTAAAAACCACTCTGGGTGGTTGGTGTTTGCATATTGATAACCAACACCAGTGGGTATATATTCATCGTCAACCTCATTCTCAACGGCATAACTTCTTGTTGATGTAAGATCTTTATAAACTAACATTTTTAAATCAGGATTTACGGCCTTAAATTTTTGCACGTACTCATGAAATAAGGCATTCATGACAATGATATCTCGTCGCGGTGCTTCGGTTTCTATTGTTGCGTCTGGTATTTCTTCGTGATGCAGATACAACCAAAATAGTTTAGTTTGGTTGACTATTGTATCCGTTAAAATTTCTTCCAATTCTTGTACATCTTCGTCTATATCTAAAGTAGAAGGTTCATTTACATCCAGTTCATTTTCAACATCATTTTTATCACTGCTACATCCATAGGTAAATGTTAAAATTACTATTAAAACTAATCTGAAAACAACTTTTTTCATTCTACATTTTTAAGACCTTAAAGATCGGAAAATAAAACTCAAATTACAGAAAACCATTGTTTTAACAACTATATCCATATTTCTAAACGTACATAACATAACCCCAAAATTAAAACGCTATGCGAAAATTGAAGACTTACCTATGGTTGTTAAGCCTTAGTTGTGCCATAATTGGCTGTACTAATGAAGAAGCTGTTTTACCAGTAAATGACAGTAGTGACGCTGAAACAGAAACAGCAGAAGAAACAGTTGAAGAAGCGGAAGAAACGGAGCCGGCAATTGATGAAAATTTAACATCAGTAGACGTAGCAACAACACTCGTTGCAAACGACCTTGAACCACACCCTATGCAAGATATTACAAAACCAGATTATTTAGAAACTATAGTAGATCCGTCTTTTGGAACTATTATTCGTAGAATTTCAAATGCTGGAACTGGCGGAGTTATTAAACCTATGTATAATACTATACAAGCTTGGAACGCCGATGAAAGTAGAATAATCTTGTATGATCAAACTAATGGAGTACATCAATTGTTAGATGGAATGAGTTATGAATTTATTCGAAATCTTGATGATGTGCGCCCAGATGATTTAGAACAATTATTTTGGGATTTTAACGACCCTGATATTTTATATTTTTTAGACTCCGTAACAGATGAGTTCATTAAGTACTCCGTGTCTTCTGGGAATAAAGAGGTACTGGTGAATCTAAAAGAACTTACTAATTGTACGGGAAGCATTAGTATGGGTAATGATGTACAAATGATGTCTTGGGATTCTGATGTTATTGGATTTCGATGCGATAATAGCGAGACGTACTTCTATAGATTTTCAACTGAAGAACTTGTAACCTTCAATCTAGATGATGTAAACTATACAGCAGCTATGCCAGCACCTAGTGGAAGCTTGTTTTATCATAATGTATCCTCGTATGATGCAGACGGTAATTTTAAAGCAAGACTAAATAAGAGTAAACCAGAACATTCATGTTTAGGTAAAATGGTAGACGGTACCGATACCGATTTTTCTGTTAGTTTTGATGCAGGACCAAATGGTGGATGCCAAGGAAATATCATTGCTTATGATTTAAATACAGGTGATTGTCTACCTGTTATTTCGGAAGGTTTAGGATATGCATATCCAAAAACGGGAACCCATATTTCTGCAGTGGCACATAAAAATCCGGGATGGATTGCTGCATCCATGATTGGTTTTGAAGGAGATGGTCAGGCATTGTTAGATCAAGAACTGGTAATTGCTCGTGTTGAGCCAGGTAATGTTCAAGTATACAGAATATGACATCATAGAGCAGATGAAGACGAATTTGACTATTGGGGAGAACCGCATGCCGTTATTAGTCCCACAGGTACACGAGTACTTTTTGGTTCTGACTGGAGCGGTAGCGAAGACGGTACATCAGTAGAGTCATATGTAGTAGAGCTGCCTTCTTTTAATCCTTAGGTACTGAATACTTAGTGAGATGTTGTCTCGTTCTAGAATAGAAACTAAAAAAGGCGTATTCATTAGAATACGCCTTTTTTAATATCATTTAATTTATTACTTCAACAACGCTAAGATGCCTTGCAATTCAGTAAGGTTTAGATTAGAACTGTTATCAGTATCTAAAACATCAAAATTTTCAGAAACTTCACCAATAGCTTCAGTTGAGCTTATAGCCTCGTCATTGTTAGTATCTAAAAGACTAAATAGACTTGCTACTTGTTGAACTGTAGAGTTTGAGCTTAAAGAACCTAATAATGAAGCTGCATCAGATACCTTAGAGGTATCCACATTTTTTACACTATTACAGCTAGTTACTGTAGCTACTAGAATGAATGTTGCAATTACTTTTTTCATGGTTATGTGTTTTAATTTAAGAGCAAAAGTACTCCTAACGTTTTGTTATTAAAAAGATTATATACAAATAAGCTATATAAACCTATTAACCGCCTTTATTCATAGATGAAAACATGGGGCGATTTTAGAGCGTGTTTTCAAGTATAGCCAAAACCATTTGGGCTGAATTTACGGCAGCTATTTCAACAAATTTATAATAATCTGTATGAGCGTTGGTATTTGCATTATCGCTACAGCTACGTATTACAATATAAGGTAGATCCAACATTGTGCAAATCTGAGCTACTGCCGCTCCTTCCATTTCAGTTGCAAGCGCATTAAAATTAGAGTATAAAGCTTTAGCCTTCATAGCATCGCTTACAAATGTATCACCAGTAGCAATTGTCCCTACATAGAATTTAGGCACTCTACCTTTAAATGCTTTTAGTTGAATAGTATTGGAGACTATTTTACTAGTATTAAGTAATGTGCTATTTACAGAAAGAAATAAAGGATTTTTAGTATTTTTAATAAGATTTCGTGTTGGCCATGTTATAAATTTATCATCCTGTAATTGCCCAAAATCATATTGAACCAAACTATCGGCAATAACAATATCACCTGGTTGTATATCTGGGTGCAATCCGCCTGCGACACCAGTAAAAATTAGCGCATTAAGTTTAAAATGTGTAGTAAGTATTGCAGTACTGTATGCCGCATTTACCTTTCCAATACCAGCCTTTAATAGAACAACTTCCTTATTTTTAAGTTTACCGGTATAGAATATAATTCCGTTTTTCTCTATTTCTTCTTTGTTTTCTAATTGCCCCTTTAGAAGTTCTATTTCCTCGTCCATTGCACCCATAATTGCAATACGTTGGGCTTTTACTCCGCATAAAGCAAATAGCATTAGAAAAATTAGATAGTGTCTTATAGCCATAGGTAAAGAATTGATAATGCATTTATAATTAATAACACTGGGTTTATTTCCGATTTCTTGCCAACAAAGAGCTTGAGAAAGGTATATGTTAGAAAACCAAAAATGATTCCTGTGGTTATGCTGTACGTTAATGGCATTAGTATCATGGTAAAGAAAACCGGAATAGCTTCATCTGCCGTATTCCAATCAATTTTAGTTAACGGTTTCATCATAAAAGAACCTACTAAAACCAATGCAATAGAACTGGCTATACTTGGAACTATGGATAACAATGGAGAGAAGAATAGAAACGGTAAGAAAAGAATGCCAGCAGTAATTGCTGTAAGTCCCGTTTTACCACCTTCTAGAATACCAACAGCAGATTCTATATATGCAGTACCTGAGCTCGTGCCTACCAAACCTGAAAATATGGTGGTAATCGCGTCGACCATTAAAGATTTTTTTAGATTTTTTGGGTTTCCGTCTTCATCTTTATAGCCAGATGCTTCTGATAAACCTACGAATGTAGAAAGACTATCGAATAAATCTGTAAAGGCAAATACAAAGATTACTGGTAAAAATGCATATTTGATAGATCCTAATAAGTCAGCTTTGAATAATAAGCTGAAGTCTGGCATCGAGAAAACTCCTGAGTAATTAACAATAGTAGGGATACCATAATTTACAAGAGAGGCGTCTCCCCACCATCTACCAATTGGCCAGGCAAGGATAGTAGTTAATAGTATACCTATAATCATAGCTCCCGTAACCCTTTTAGCTATTAATATGGCAGTAATGAGTAGTCCTACTAAAAAAGTAAGACACATAGGCTCTTTAAGTGAACCCAGACCAACTAAGGTAGCTTTGTCATCAATAATAAAACCTGCATTTTGGAAACCTATAAAAGAAATAAAAAGTCCAATACCGGCGGCAATAGCAAATCTTAGGGAGTGTGGTATGGCAAGTACAATTTTATCCCTGACTTTAAGAACGCTTAATATTAGAAATAAAATACCTGCCCAGAAAACGGCACCTAAGGCAGCTTGATAACTTAAACCTAAGCCTAATACGGCGGTATAGGTAAAAAAAGCATTTAAACCCATGCCTGGTGCAATAATAAAGGGATTCTTTGCATATAACCCCATCATAATACTACCAAAGGCACAAACAAGAACCGTTGAGGTTACCGCTGCAGAAAAGGGCATACCGGAAGCAGAAAGAATTGATGGATTTACAATAATGATATAAAATGTTGCTAAAAATGAACTAATACCTGCCAGTATTTCAGTTCGTATAAACGTACTTCTATCTTCCATGAAAATTAAAATAGTAAGAAAAGAAGCATTTTACACGTATTGTAGACGGAATCTTAGAACATTTTTCGAATCATCATTTATAACTATATATTTTAGGGATTAAAGCTATTAGTGAGTCGATAATTATTGATTTTAAAACGTACAACAGTCTATTTAACCTATGTCAGCCTTAAACCAAATATCAAGAGATGTTTCTGCTGGTCTATCATTTTGCTGTGATGGTCCACCTTGAGATCCGCCGCGACCACCGCCGCCTTGACCTCCACCAGGACCGCCCTGACCTCCTCTGCCACCACCTCCACCGCCTTGACCACCACCGCCAAAACTGATGTTTGAATCTTTATCTTTAGATTCTTTTTCCCTTTTAGGTGTTACGATGCCAATGGATAGTTTAGAGAAGTTAGCATCGCTAATTTCCTGTTTCGGGATAATTAGTTCGTATTGAAGTTCTTTGCTGTCTTCATCATAATTATAAGTAATGGAAACCCCAAGCTTGTTTAAGTCCAAATGAAACTCTTGTACCAAATCTAGATTGGTAAATTCAGCTTTTTTTGGCATTTCGGAGACCAACTTAACTAAATCAGGTCCTCTTCTTTCATCTTGGTCTAACTTTTCTCTATTCACATTTTCTCTATCGTTTCTATTTGGGCGTTCAGGAGGTGCAATGTTAATTGGATATTGTACCGAGACATTCTTTTTTCGCTTGCCCTTAACATCAAAATACACATAAAAGCCTTTATGTAGCATAGTAAGCATTGTTGCTTGGTCTACTGTACTTAATTGTACGTGAACATTTTCGTCAGCAATAAAACTGCTGTAAGTGATGTTGTCTTCTGTATTTTGCGCCTGGCTTGTTGCTAGTGCTAAGAGCAATACTAGTTGAATATATAATCTCATAATTTAAGTGCTATTTGCTTTAATGGTCTTCAAACCTAAGGCTTATTAAGAAACCATAATTTTAATTTAAGCGAATGGTAGCTATTTTTTAGCGAAAGTACTCTTGTATTCAATAGTACCTAAACGTGGACCCAATTTTGTACCAGTTTAAAAAATGAATGAACACAATTATGAGTACAACAAAAAGAGCCCCTATATTTCTAAAGGAGCTCTTTCTTACCAATCAATTAAACCAAAAAAACTATATTTTTATAGACCTAGAGCCGTTATTGCTTCATCATCTTTGGTAAATGCATATGCTCGCCAAGGTCTACTGTAATTTGTAAATCTCCATAATAAGTCACCATCACTGTTCACTTCCCATATGGCGCCTGTACCTTCTGCAATTAGTGTATTCCCATTACTCATTCGCACACCACTACCTAGTCCGTTACTATATAGATCCGAATCTGTGAACTCCCAAATAAGTTCAGGCTCATTATCTTGACCAGCTATTAATTCATAAGGCGGACTCAATTGATATTCAGCTACTGCAGACTGATTATCATATTTGTTGTTTACGAATAGCAACATTCTATTGTCATCGAATAAGTTTGGATAGTGTACTCTATTTAAGGAGACCTCACCAATATTATCGTACGCTAACGGATTTCCAAAACGGTATACTAAATCTCCACCAAGGTTATAATTACCACCAGCATTAGACGCAGCTTCTTCTGTTGAGGTACTATGATCAATTACCCATACCTCACTGTAAAAGTTAACGGTCATATAAAGCAAATCATTTTCTTCGTCTAATGTAATACCGTTTACATGGGTGATATCACCATCAGATTGGTCGTTATTGTAGTTGATATCAATCAGGTTTGGAACATCTGCCACTACCCCAAAGTTCTCTTTACTTTCATCAAAATCTTGTACGATATGATCTGTAACATGCCATTCCCAAACCACTTCTTGAGTTAAAGGGTTCATTTCTATAATAGCATCCGGATAAATATCAAAATTTCCAGAAAATCCCATTTCGGCAGCATCATCTTGACTAACCTGTTCCCAAATAGGGAAAATGATATTTCCGTTAGAAAGGTAATTTACATCATGGTGCGATATATAGGTGTCGCTAGAATAATCAACATTCCAAGCAATGGTTTGATCTGCGTTGATTTTTCTAAAACTACCACCATAACCACCATAGGTTATTTGTGGATTATCTACCTTAATTGTAGCTAATAAACTACCATCGCTAAGTAGTTCGGCATCATTACCTAGTTGATCTCCATCAAAGTCCCAGTCGTACAATGTATTACCATCGTGGTCAATTAAAAACACACCATCATCTGGCGCAACTGCTAGTATATAGGAATTGGAATCTACGGTACTACTAGCTTCTTCTATTTCATCGCTGTCGGTTGTTGTTGTAGTATCTTCCGAAAGGGTTAAATCGTCGTTATCATCGCTACAAGAGGTTAATAATAGCATTGATACGCAAACTGAGGTAAAACCTACTTTTAAAACTGATTTTCTCATACTTCTTATATTTAAGATTAGGTAATTTTTGGGTATTCTACTTTTGTCCATAGTTAAGCAACACGATAAATATAGAATTACCATTCATACAGTATATCCGCATTCAGTGTAAAAGGAGTATGGTTAAGTAAATGGATGGTTTTACTTGGTAAGCGAATTACGATTTGTTTAAAAAAATCATCTAAACGCCTATTTCATCAGTAATTTGCCTTAATTAATACAGTAAAAAAAACAATATCTTTGAAAGTGAAATCAGCAATTAAAACTCGTTAAAAGCAATGACATCTAAATCTCATATAGTAGTAAACGGACACACGCATGTGCTTTATAAAGAAAATGCATTGTCTAAAGAAGAACTCATTGTCAAAAGTGAGGCCTTTTATAAACATTTAGATGAAAGAAGATCCGTTAGAGAGTATGAAGATACACCTGTACCGAAAGAAGTAATTGAAACTTTAATAAAAACGGCTTCTACGGCCCCGTCAGGTGCACATAAACAACCTTGGACCTTCTGTGTCGTGTCTAACCCTTTACTAAAAACAAAAATCAGAGAGGCTGCCGAAGCAGAAGAAAAGGAAAGTTATGAAAGTAGAATGAGCGACCGTTGGTTAAAGGATCTTGAGCCGATGGGTACAAATATGTATAAGCCCTTTTTAGAAGATGCACCTTGGCTTATTATCGTTTTTAAGAAAGTACATGATTTAGATAATGATGGTAAAAAAGTAAATAATTACTACGTTAATGAATCTGTAGGTATTGCCGCAGGTATGTTAATAACTGCTATACACAATGCGGGATTGGTTACGCTAACACATACTCCGAGTCCGATGAACTTTCTATCAAAGTTATTGGGGCGACCAAGTAATGAACGGGCCTTTTTATTACTACCGGTAGGCTACCCAAAGACACCAACATATGTGCCAGATATTGAAAGAAAACCAATAGAAGCTATTTCAGAGTTCTATGAGTAATACTTTAAGTAATGATACTTTAAATCCTATCTAATAATATTTTAGATAGGATTTTTTATTAGCATATTAGAAGGTAAGGATATTAATTCTAATATTTTAGGTAGATGGTTTAATATTCTGATTTACTCTAAATAAATTCTGTGGGTCATAGCTACTCTTAATTTTAACCAGTCTCTCATAATTGTGTTTGTAACTAGCTTTAACACGCTCTTGACCTTCATTCATCATGAAATTTGAATATGCCCCACCGGCAGAATACGGGTGCAGTGCTTCTTGATAAGCTTTGCACCAATTTGTAATCTCTTCTGCTTTGTTAGGATCAGGCGATACACCAATAAACACTCCTGCATATTTCGAATCTCTATATGCCCACGGCGTATCTTCGGCACCTACTCTACTCGCTGCCCCTGTAATAGGGTACAAATGCATTTGTGATAGAGGTGTAGGTATTTTTGAACCATATTTTAAATGTTCCGCTCTAATTTCAGGCGTTAAGTCATTGAAAAAGTCTGCACGCCAGTACCACTTTAGCCCTGAGGGTAATAATCCGTCAAACATACCTTGTAAGCTTGGGTAAGGCATTTCGCCAACATGGGCAAAAACAGGATTCAAATCTAAAACCGGTTTAAATGTATCTGCAAACTTCTTTGGGTCACCTGTATAGCACCAAACTATGGCACAGAATTTTTTGTTATGCAAATCGGCAGGAAAAGGAGATTCGGGTATTATCATTGTAGCGATGAATCCGTTGAGGTCTTCAGATGCCTCATGAATGAAAGTATCATACCATTCCATTATTTCTTCTACCCTTTCTATTGGCCATAAGGTGGGACCTCCAGTAATCATTTTTATAGGATGTGCTTGAAAGCTAAAAGAAGTAACCACTCCGAAATTACCGCCACCACCTCTTATGGCCCAAAACAAATCTTGATTCTTAGAAGCGTTAACGGTTACAAAAGATCCATTTGCTAGAACCATTTCAGCTTCAATCAGGTTATCTATGGTAAGACCGTACTTACGAGATAAGTAACCAACACCACCGCCAAGGGTTAATCCACCAACACCGGTACTAGAAACCATTCCTGAAGGTATTGCCAATCCAAACTCATGAGTAGCAATGTCAACTTCGCTCCAAATATTGCCACCGCCAACCTTTACTGTGTTATTAATAGTATTTACATCAACAAATTTTATACCTGATAGGTCAATTACTAAGCCATCATTGCAAAGCCCTAGACCTGCACCGTTATGACCACCACCTCTAATTGCTATTAACAAATTATTCTCGCGACCAAAATTAACGGCAGCAACAACATCATCTGTATTTTTACAAAAAACGAATAAACCAGGGCGTTTATCAATCATTGCATTATATATTTTTCGAACATCGTCATAATCAGAATCTGATGGCAAAACAATACTGCCTTTTATTGTTTTTTCAAAAGCTTTTATGGAATCTATTGATATTTCAGCAACTGTTTTTTTCATTTGTAAATATTTAAATGTAAACTTTAATTAAGTGTATTTAATAAACTGATAATAAATTATATTAATAATATATAATAGATGATAATTTATACCTACTATTATAGATGAAGTACTAGTTAATTTATATCTGATGTCAAAGGCGAATGATGCTCATGTACCATCTGCCATTCATTACCTGTATCAACGAATAACAAGGTTATTTGGTCATTTACAACAACTAAGTCATCACCAAATTTTAAGTGAAAATCTGAATGAAAAGTTAGATTAGCGACATCACCATATACTGCTATTTTTAAATCTTGTGCATCAAATTTTATCACTTCGGTAACCGACCCAAAGGTGTTACGTTCATAAGTTTCATTTGCTTCTCCTCCATTTCTTGGTTGTCCATTTTTGAATTCGGTAAACTTAGGACTGTATGCATGAAAAGAAATCAGCTTGTCCATATCACCATCTTTTATGCTTTGGGCAATGGCTCCAAAAGTTTCCATTACTTCTTGTTGTTTCTCAGGAAACTCTTCAACCACTAAGTCTATCGGAATTTCTTTTACGTTATCATCATCTGAACAAGACATAGTAAATGCCCCAAGAATGATGATTATTGTTATTGTAGTTTTCATAAAATCATTTTTAATATTTATACTGATTAGTATAATACACTTCTGTAGTGTTTATATTTGCCTATAAAATGGGAGATTTTATTTACAACTTAGTTTAACGGAGCGTGATGTTCGTGCACCATTTTCCAACCGTTTATTGTCTTTACAAACAATAATGTTATTTGGTCATTTACGACAACTACCTCTTCGCCAAATTTTAATTCAAAATCTGAGTGAAAGGTTAAATTCGCCACGTCACCATATACGGCAATCTTTAAATCTTGGGCATCGAATTTTACAACTTCGGTTACAGCACCGAAAACAGTGCGTTCATGTTCTTCATTTGCAGCATCACCATTTCTTGGTTGACCATTTTTAAATTCTGTAAACTTAGGTCCGTACGCATGATAAGATATGAGCTTGTCCATATCACCATCTTTAATACTTTGTGCAATAGCACCAAACGTTTCTAGTACTTCTTGCTTTGCTTCTGGAAATTCTTCGTTGATTAAATCGATTTTTGCATCATGCGATTTAGTTTCTGCCGAAAATCCTGTTAGTAAAACTCCAGAAATCATCAATACAATTAGTGTCAATTTTGTCTTCATAATTAAAATATTTATTTGGTTCTCAACAAAAGTAGAATGGATTAACATGAAGGGATGCTACATTTAGACCAAATAAAAGTAATTTTAGACCAGAAAAAATTTGTATTTAACTAATTGATTAACAGGTGTTTATTTTTAGTACGTAAAATTTGATGGTTGAATACCATATCTTATTAAGAAGCATTTAGAAAAATAAGCAGGACTATTAAACCCTGTTTGATATGCAATCTCTGAAATGTTGGCATCTTGCTTTCTTAACAATGTTAAAGCTTTATCTAAACGATAATCTCTTAAAAAGGTGTTAGGAGATTGTCCGACTAAATTCATCATCGTTCTATATAGTTTTGATTTGCTGTATCCTAAACGCTCTTCAAAATCATTTACCGTGGTAGAAGAATGTGACCAAATTTTCTCTGTAATAGTCATTAAGGACATTAGAAATTCTTCATCTTTAGTTCCAACAACAATTATCGAGTCGCTTTGAATAGGTTTATTTTGATTTTCGCTTTCATAGAGGTTATTAACAGCTGTTGTTATCGAAAAATTACCTTTAGATATATCACTCAAAAAATCTGATGTCTTGATAGTGTCTTCGAAGATTTCGTCTTTATTGGTTACCGGTATGCCAGCACTCATGCCAATTTTAAACTCAAGATCAGGGGTGACAATAGTATTGTGGCTTTGAATAATTTCTGTGGAGCAATGAATACCGTCACTAACTGAGGCAAAGGACACTAGAAACGAATTTGATTCATGACGAACCAAACCACCATTATATTTGGTTATTAATGTTTTTATGGCGGTAGTATACCCTCTAATTGCTGCTTGAAGTGTGGTAATATCTTTAGTTCGTAAGCTTTTGTTTTTGATTTTAAGAATCATTAAAGTTCTAAATGCGGGGTCGTTTACGATGTTAAGACTATCGTCTTTAGATTTTTCGGGATCTTCAATCCGACCAAGAAATGATTCTACAATGGTGTCGTTAACTTCAATTATTCGAGTTGGTACGGCACCATGCGCATTTTCATGTAGTTTGATAAGAGCTTCTTTACTTGGAGCTTCAATTAAACAAAAAGCAGTTTTTCTAATCTCATCACACCAATATGTGAGTCCGCGGCAACCATATTCATGTTCAATATCTAAATCGGCCTTGTGCATCTCTGCAACATGCGCAGCAGTTACACCGTCTGGTAGTTCATGTAAATCTAGAAATAGTGGCATCCTTTTTATTTTGGGTGACCATACATAGTTCAATTAACAAGAACGGTATGTAACATTCTGGCTATTTGGTATGTAAATATTCTATTTAAGGGGGAGAATTTGAAATTACGTAATATTCTATGAAGTTAAAGCAATGGAAACCAGAAAAGTAAAATTTTATTTATTTTCATATTCTAACAATAATCATCATGTTTCCCTCCTTTTAATATAAACTTATCTAGAAAGTTCTAATAGTTAAAACGGGTTTCTTATTTCTTCATCATACCTTCTAAAGCGTCAGGGGTTCTTGGTAAATCACTACTTAAAACTTCACAACCATCTTCAGTAATAAGAATCATATCTTCAGTAAATACTGAAATGTTTTCATCATGATTATAGTACCAAGGCTCTACAGTAAAAACCATACCTGGTTTTAGGGCTGCAGAGGATAGGTTTGGATCTCCGGTCGAAAGCCCTAAATGATGACCAAAAAACAAGCCAACTTGCATATATTTTTTTGCATCATCAGGAATAATACTATTAGTTAGTGTCTGTACATCTTTAAATGTGATTCCGGGTTTAAGAAATTTAATTATCTCATCTGCTATTTTGGTTTCCATGACAAGAATCTCTTTCTGTCTATCGGTAAATTTACCAGATACGGGAAAGGTTCTACCAATATCACTAACATACTGCTCATATTCACAACCGACATCAAAAATAACTAAGTCTCCATTTTCCATAACTCTATTTCTACGGTTATAGTGCGTTGCTAATATTCTCCAAGGCCAATGAGAATTTGGTCCTGATTTAATTATGGAACCAAAAGCTAGTCGTTGAGAACCGTTAATTTTAAAGTCACCTTCTAAAATACCTTCCAGGTACCGCTCATCTACACCAGGTTTAATCATTTTAGCAGATTGCTTAATACCTTCTACCGTTATATTAGCAGCCTTGCGAATAATTTCAATTTCAACTTCAGATTTAATCATACGTACATTGGCAACTGCATCGTACATATTTTCATGTTTCAATTTGGGATGTTTTTTAATCAAGGCCTGTAACAGAACTTGAACAGGAGAATGAGTAGCTATGTAGGCATCAGATGCATACGTAATGTCACCTTGCCGTCCACTATTAATTAAAATGGTGCTTTCCTTTTTACTTTCAGCATCCATCAGAAGGGTAAAGTCGTCAATAGATGCAAGAGTTACTCCGGTTTTTTCTGTAATATTCTTATCATTGAATAAAGGTCTACCTGGAAAATCATTTATACGAGAGCCATTTTCAAATCGTAAATCTCGTTCTGGGGTGTATATAGTTACTGATTTCTTAGAGAAAAGGCTGTACGTAAAATACGTAACAAGTCTCAAAATGAAATGTTGAAAGCATATTTGTAGACCAAAACTATTTATATATTAAAAAAGCCGACTTATTTAGTCGGCTTTTTTTATACTGTAAGGTGTAGTTAACAATAACTATTACTAGTGATTGCTATAATTATTTTTTCTTTTTCGGTTCCTCTGATTTAATATGTAAACTAGCATTTTGAGCTAGGTAATTCGCTAATATTTTCTCCACTAATTCTTCTTTAGTCAAGTGATGAAAAATGGTTCTTACCTTAGTTTTGAATTCTTCAGATACCTCGCGGTTAGGCTTGGTTTTAAAGATTTTTTTAGCCCAAAGCAATGTGTTGTTCTCTTCTATACTCTGTGCATCTGCCTTTTGGTATTTTGAAAAAGAAATACCTAATTCTTTTTCAAAATCAAATACTTCTGCAACTTCTTCTTTTTGTAGAATGGTTAATGAAAGTCCCTTCGCCCCTGCTCTGGCGGTTCTTCCGCTACGGTGAACATAGGCATCGTATGTATCAGGTAAATGATAATTAACTACGTAACCCAATTCTTTAACATCTAAGCCACGAGAAGCTAAATCCGTCGCTACAAGAATATTGATATGCCCATCTCTAAACTGACCCATTATACGATCACGAATTCCTTGAGATAAACTACCGTGCAAGGCACCCGAGGAAAATTTATTTATAGCTAAGTTTTTCGCCAGCTTATTGACTGCCGCTTTCGTTTTACAGAAAATGATACCGCGCTGACCTTCTTTTGTATTCAAAAAATGCATGAGCACATCTAACTTTTCAATAGGCTCTACCACCATATATTTATGATCGATACCTTGATGACCAAGTGTAGACATATCTGCTTCAACATGTACTACATGTTTAGACATGTAATTTTGAACCAACTGTTTAATTGCGCCAAACATGGTAGCAGTGAATAATAAAGTACGGCGAGATTTTGGAATGCCTTCAATTATAGTATCTAAATCTTCTTTTAGGGCAGTTACCATTTCATCGGCTTCGTCTAAAATTAAGTACTTTAATTTTTTAATGTCTATAGCCTCGCGTTTTACCAAATCAACTAAACGACCAGGCGTAGCTACTACAATATGAGTATCCTCTTTTAAGCGTTCTATTTGAGGTTTTATAGGTATACCACCGCATACTGAAGCAATAGATATCGCCGGACTATGTTTGGCATATGAAATTAGGTTGGCGTGTATTTGTTGTGCCAATTCTCTTGTTGGCGCTAAAATAACAGCTTGTACTGCTGTATTTTCTGTATTGATTAATTGAAGTAATGGTAAGCCAAACGCAGCTGTTTTTCCAGTTCCTGTTTTTGCTAATGCAACAAGGTCATCTTTTTTATTTAGGACAACAGGAATACATTTTTTCTGTATATCTGTAGGTACAGAAATTTGTAATTCCTTTAAACTCTGTTGAATTTCAATATTGATTCCTAAATCCGAAAATTGGCTTGACATAAAATAATTTTCGGCAAAGATAGGTACAGTTATTCAGGGAGTAACAACAATCTGTTTATAAGTGATGTAGATTCTAGATAATGATCCATTTAATCTACCCAACCCCACGGAGCTTCTGGTTCTTCAATCGGCTTAGTAATATCCATTACAACTTTAAAGACACGATCGGTTCCTAATCTTCTTAAATTATAAGTAAAAGTAGAATCGTTAACGGTAATCCACCAGACATTTGTAGCGGCACCGGGTATCATTCTTTGAGTGTCAACATCCGCAGGGAAAAACTGAATATCTTCTTTACCAGCATTGCTTGCGGTACCACCGTAAAAATTAACATCATCTTCTGTACCATCCTCGTGGCGATGATCATGTTTTAAACTGATGATATCTTGGTTCTTTGTTAAAACCCATGTTCTAGATTTATCGTCACCAACATAAAACGGGATCTTAATTTCGTTATCGCTACATGCTCTAACATGCATAACAAGTTTTTTGCCGCCAAAACTTTCATCTTCTTCAGGTAATGCTAAACTACCTTCGTATGCCTTACTGCAATGAGATTTTAAGTTGTTCCAAAATACTTCAGAAGGGCTAGTTTCTTGAGCTATAAGTGGTACTGCAAATAAAAAAGTAATGATGTAAAGATGTTGTTTTAGTGTCATGGTGCAGGGTTATCTAGTTTTTCAAAAATAGGTAAAAGGATTTATAAACTATACAACGATCGCAAAGCTGAGTATTCAACAAAATATGTTAGTTAAAACTAGGAAATTCAAAGTAGGAAGTTTATTCAGTAGCTTCCCAACTCCTCCACCTATCCATGCCATCTTGGTACCATTTATCGCCTTTAATAAAAGATAAATCGTTATTTCGCTCTACTTTAAATTCTATGGGTTGATTATAAAGATGCCCGTTTTTCCAGGCATTAAAACAATTGATCAACGTTTCAATTTCTTCATCTTTGGTTAGGTCCATATCCAATGTGTATAAATCTTGAACTAAAGGAATTATTGATGTTTCGGTTTGCTCATCATAATGAATTAAGGGTGATAAGCGAATAATTTGCTCGTTAAGTAATTTGTCCGTAGCTACCTGTAAAAACATCATAGCAATATAGTTGGCCGTATCTGGTGGCTGGTATAAAATTGTTTTTGCTTGGTGTAATACCGTTTCTTTAAAGAAGTTGAATTGCGGTTTCCATTTAGAGAAAGCAAATTTCTTTCTTCTAAAAATTAGTGCAATCTGTTTCCAATCCCAAAAGTTTTTTTTCGCTTCAGACGACATTAATGAATTACTTGTGCCTAGAGATATAATCTGAACCGTTTTTAAGTCTACACCTAGTTTATACGCTTCTATGATTCCGGCTAAAATAGGGTTATTGAATCCGCCTAGGGCACCATCCCATAACTCATAATATATGTCACTTTGCTTAGCTTTAAAACGTGCCGGGAAGTCAAAATATTGAACAGGAGCGTTTGATGATCCATTTATAGCTTGGGTAAGCCTAACAGAGTCATAAGAATCAGGATTTGTTGAGAACGATTTAAAGAATTTAGCACGATTATTTAAGGCGTCATATGTAGCAACTACTATTTTGAGGGATGCTTTACCAATCAGTTTAGGAATTTCATCCATCTGAATTTCATCAATCTGAGGAAATAGATTTTCAAAAGCTTCCTTTTTTTTAGTTGCACTATATTTTGGTCCAAATCCCGCATTAAAAAGTCCTAAATAGTCAACAGGAAAATAACGATCTTTAAAAGAGTTCTTATGAAAAATAAGCTCTCGGTTTTTCTTTTCTTTAAAAAGGGAAATAGCTTTGTCAATGGTATAATTTTCAGCTAAAGCAGCGAGAACGATACTACCACCCGAATTGGCAATTACAAGATCAAATTTCTTTAAAATATCGTGACCCGTTAAATTGCCGTATCTATCTTTTAAGGTTAACAATTGAATAATAGCCCAACTACCGCCACCGTCTAGAGATAGAATTTTATACATTTTTAATAATAATTTAGGAAATTAAGTTAAGGGATTCAATTTGAAATTGAAAAGGACGCGGGAACTACCTGTATTGTACTTTTTAAAGTTAGAGAAATAAGAAATAAGTTGTTTGTAGAATGTTCTTAGAAATTATAAGGATATTATGTTTTTTTATATTCCCTTCACGCTATTTAAATTAAAGTTCTGTTAATAAAAAAGAATGAACGTTCATTTTCTGTAACTTTGTACCTAGAAATAATAGTTATGGCAGCATTACAGAAAAGCATAGACAAAAGAAACGCATTAATTAATGCCACTATAGAGTTGGTGAACAATGATGGGTTTCATGCCACACCAATGAGTAAGATTGCAAAAATGGCCTGTGTATCTCCTGCTACTATATATCTATATTTTGAAAACAAACAAGATTTGGTCAATAAAACCTATATAGAGGTTAAGGCTAATTATACTGCTTATGCATTTGCCACATATGATGAAACTATGCCGGTTGAAAAAGGTTTTAAAGTGATTTGGAAACGAATAGCTGAGTTTAAATTGAAAGAAAGTGCCGACGCCATGTTTCTTGCGCAATGTGATAATACCCCAATGATAGATGAAGCTAGCAGGCAAGAAGGTATAAAGCACTTGCAACCCCTACTGGATTTATGGGCACGTGGTAAAAAAGAAGGTGTTATAAAACCAGTGTCAGATTATATGTTATATGCCTATTCAATTAATCCGCTTTCATTTTTAATGATTACTCAAAACCGAGGTTCTGTAAAATTGGATAAGGAGCATTTAGACCAGGCTTACGAAGCTGCATGGAGCAGCATTAAAACGTGTAAGTAGAATGAAAAAGACAGCCATCATATTAGGAGCTTCGGGTTTAACGGGAGGATTATTGTTGAAGAAATTACTTATTGACGATAGGTACGATACTATAAAATTATTTTCTAGATCAAGAATTGAGGGTTTGTCAAGTAAAGCACAGCAGTTTATAGGAAATCTTTTAGACTTAGAACAGTTTAGAAAAGAATTTACAGCAGACGAAGTGTATTGTTGTATAGGTACAACTGCAAAGAAAACTCCAGATAAAAAACGTTACAAAGACATTGATTACGGTATACCTGTTGCTGCGGCAAAATTGGCGAAAGAAAATGGAATCCCTACCTACTTAGTAGTATCTGCAATGGGCGCAAACAAAAAAAGTAACGTGTTCTATAATAGAACAAAGGGAGAAATGGAGCAAGATGTTGTAAATCAAGGCATACCCCATACATCAATTTTAAGACCGTCATTAATTGGAGGAGAAAGAGATGAACAACGAACACTTGAAAAAATAGGACTAATAGTATTTAAAGCCATTCAGCCGTTATTTATTGGTCCGTTGAGAAAATATAGAATTATCAATGCAGAAAGCATTGCTCAGGCAATGTTGAATTTAGCAAATACAACAAGTAATACCGATGTTATCATAACATCAAATGATATAGAACAATTAGCAAAACGCAACTTAAATTAGAAAGATTAAAATGGAATTATTAGATAAATTAAATTGGAGATACGCCGCTAAGGCTATGAACGGTGAAAAAGTAGCCGAAGATAAAGTAGAACGTATTTTAGAAGCAGCGCGCTTGGCCCCAACTTCAAGCGGGTTACAGCCTTTTGAAATTATAGTGGTAAAAAACCAAGATATTAAGGAACAGATAAGACCTGTAGCTTGGAACCAATCTATGATTACAGATTGTTCTCACCTACTTGTCTTTGCAGCTTGGGACACATATACCGAAGATAGAATCAATTACATGTTCGATTTAACCAATGAAATAAGAGGATTTAAGAACGAAGGATGGGAAAACTATCGTAAGATGTTGCTAGATTCTTATCCGCAGAAAGATGAAGAAGAAAACTTTAACCATGCTGCAAAGCAAGCATATATTGCCTTTTCACAATCCATTGCAGCAGCAGCTTTTGAAGAGGTAGATGCTACCCCTATCGAAGGTTTTGATCCTGCTGCGGTAGACAAAATTTTAGGCTTACGCGAAAAAGGGTTGCGTAGTGCAGTGCTATTACCACTAGGGTACAGAAATGAAAGTGAAGATTGGTTGGTGAATCTTGCAAAGGTTAGAAAACCAATGAAGGACTTGGTAACGGTTATAGAGTAACCGTTTTTCAAGGTTTAATTAAAGATTATAAATTAAAAGAAGAGAGAAAATGAACAATTTTGAATTTAAGAATCCGACCAAAATTATTTTTGGAAAGGATACCATAGCGAAATTAGAAAGTGAAATTCCTGCAGATGCTAAAGTATTAATGCTTTACGGAGGCGGCAGTATCAAGAAAAACGGTATTTACGAACAAGTTACCAAAGCATTTTCTAAGGTAGATGTTACAGAGTTTGGTGGTATACCTGCGAACCCTGAATATGCGGTTCTAATGGAAGCGTTACAGGTAATAAAAGATAAAAACATTACTTATTTATTAGCAGTTGGTGGTGGTTCTGTAATAGACGGAACAAAATTTTTATCTGCAGCAGCGGTATATGATGGAGATACCCCATGGGATATACTTGCCAAAAATGTGAGAACCAAAAAAGGAATGCCTTTTGGGACCGTATTGACCTTGCCGGCAACAGGTTCTGAAATGAATTCAGGTGCTGTAATTACAAGAGCGGAAACCAAAGAGAAATTAGCCATGGGAGGACCAGGATTGTTTCCTGAGTTTTCAATTTTAGACCCACAGGTTATTAGTTCAATTCCTGAACGTCAATTAGCAAACGGAATTACAGATGCTTTCACACATGTATTGGAGCAATACATGACCTACCCAATAGGTGCATCTTTACAAGATAGATTTGCAGAAAGTATTTTGCAGACATTAGTAGAAGTTGCTCCTAAAGTATTAAAAGATTCTACCGATTATACACCAGCAGCAGATTTTATGTGGAGCTGTACAATGGCATTGAACGGATTAATTCAAAAAGGAGTGCCTGGTGATTGGGCTGTGCATATGATGGGTCATGAGTTAACCGCATTATTCGGTATTGACCACGCACGTACCTTAGCGGTAATTGCGCCAAGTCACTACAAATATAATTTTGAAGCTAAAAAAGAAAAATTGGCACAGTACGGTGAACGTGTTTGGAATATAACGGAGGGTAGTATCGATGACAAGGCATATGCTGCAATAGAAAAGACCGAGGAATTCTTTCATAAATTAGGTATCGATACCAAGTTATCTGATTACACTAAAGAGTATGAAGGCACTGCTGAAGAAATTTCTAAACGATTTACAGATCGTGGTTGGAAATTAGGTGAACGTCAGGCTTTAATGCCAGAAGATGCACAGAAGATTGTGAAAATGGCTTATTAGGTTAAGCAAAGTTTTTTATAAAAAGGGCTGTCTAATTTAGACAGCCCTTTTTTATTTCTGGTTGTGCCAATTACAAATCACATATGAATGTCTTATCTAGAAGGCAGAATAGTCAAAAACCAATATCTTCGCGCGCATTATGTGGATGTACCTCGGACTTTTAGCAGCGCTTTTTTTAGGATTACATAATTTATGTAAAAAACATGCAGTACAAGGCAATGATGCCTTTTCTGTTTTGCTGGGTACTTTAATAACAGGTTTTTTATTGTTTTTACCCTTGTTTTTGGCTTCTAAATACTATCCTGTAGAATTACAGGCAATAGATTTATTTGTATCTGATATTTCATTGAAGACACATGGGTTTATCTTGATTAAATCTATGATTATGGCATCGTCATGGGTATTGGCATATCAAGCTTTGAAACACTTGCCAATTACTATTGTAACACCAATACGTTCTGCAGGTCCATTTTTCACGTTTATTGGAGCGATTCTAATTTATCAAGAACGCCCTAATTTTTGGCAGTGGATTGGATTTTTCCTAATTATTTTTTCCGTATTTCTATATTCTAAAATCGGAAAAAAAGAAGGCATAAACTTCAAGAACAATAAATGGATATATGCCATTATAGGAGCTACCTTTTTAGGAGCTTCAAGTGGTTTGTACGATAAGTTTTTAATACAAAGTTTAAATCTTAATCCCCCTACCCTACAATTTTGGTTTTGTACTTATACTATGCTGATTATAGGTGTGGTAGTAGTAATTACACGAGCGACCAATCCGAACTTAAAAGGTACTTTTAAATGGCGATGGACGATACCTATGGTGGGTTTATTATTGCAAACGGCAGACTATTTCTATTTTAAAGCATTACAAGATCCAGATGCATTGATTATGTTACTATCTGCTATCAAGCGAAGTCAAATATTGATAGCTGTAGTCGTTGGCGGTTTTATCTTTAAGGAACAAAATAAGCGTAAAAAATTAGTACCGTTAGCAGGTATTATGCTTGGTGTCTTTCTTATTCTTTATTCATAAGAAATTGTATTGCTTTCTTGTTATAAGAAAATAGAGTGTTAAAATGGGATTAGCCCGTTGGTAGGCTGTATCTTTGCAAGATTATATATTCTTAATAAACGTAGAATTTTATAAAACATGCTATGTCTTTTAAAAAACTGAACCCATACATACTTGAAACTTTAGAAGAATTTTCTATAGAAGAGCCAACAGCATTTCAGAAGAAAAGTATTCCAATTATTAAAAGTGGTACAAACGTATATTGTACGGCACCAAAAGGCAGCGGTAAATCAACGACCTTGATTTTGACGACTCTACAAAAATTAAAATGTAAGGCAGAAGGTAATGCACCTAGAGCTGTTGTAGTAGTTCAGAATAAAGAAAAAGTACTGGAGCTTTACGAAGAGTTTTTAAGGTATACCAAATACTGTTCGTTACGTGTATATGCAAGTTATAAAGAGCTACACATAGACATTCAAAAATCAGAAATATTTGAAGGCATAGATATACTTATTACAACACCTACTACCCTACACAAGTTGTTTTTATTGAATGGGGTAAGTACGTCTCAATTGAAGATCTGTAGTATTGATGATGGTGATTTTTTAATTCAGAAATCGGACTATACAGCAATGATTACGGTTGCACAAAGTATTATGAAATGTCAATATGTGATATACTCAGAAAAAATGCATCCTAAATTAGAACGTTTTGAAGATTATTTTATGGAACGTGCCAGTCATGTAAAGCTATAATATAAGTTTTTATTGCTTAGAATAACCTTGTTTAAGCAGCACATCTATAGTACTATTATAGCCAATATCAAAAATGACATCTATAGATCTCATATCAAAAGTTGCATATTCACAAAGCTCTTCGGGAGAAACTACAAACTCGCATTCTGAAAATTTTGCTATGGATTCTGATGCTGATTTTATTTTATACGCTCTTTCCAATACATTGTACGAATGTTTTAAATCTTTTATTTTAATAGATTTTAGCGCGTTTACATAGCTGCCTATTATTTTATCGCAGTGTGGTTGTAAAGGCTCAATAGGGAAATTGTTCAATACACCACCATCTACGTAGAAAGACCCATTAATATTAATGGGCGAGAAAACACCAGGAAAAGTTGCAGATGCAAGTACTGGTTTTATCAATTCTCCAGTATCAAAAATCTTTAGTTCCCCTTTAACGATATCCGTAGCTGTTATAAAAAGCTCCTTAGGAAGTGATTCAAATTTATCGGTAGGGAAAAACTTTTTAAACTCATCGTAAAACTTCTCGGTATCTATAAAACCGGGTTTTTTACGTGCGAATCTATTGGCGTGAAAGATAGGGATTACTTTAAAAAATTCTAAAATATCTTCCCATTTTACACCACCGGCATATAAGGCACCAACAATAGCACCTGCACTAGTACCCGAAATATGAGTAGGATAAATACCGTATTCCTCTAAGGCTTTAATAACACCAATATGCGCTACTCCTCTAATGCCTCCTCCTGAAAGTACTAATCCGGTATTTATCATAATTAATGTTCTTATTACGCTTTAAAATAATCATTTTTGGGCAACAATGTCAAATTTTATCAATCCTCCATTAATTTCCGCTTTTTCTAAAAAACCATCTTTATAGTGATAAATATTCTCATTTTTTTTAGCATTTATCTTTTTATATGAATGATTGCCTAATGGTATAATGGTATTAAAACTTCCATCTTGCTCAGAATAGCACCGTTCTATGTTTACTGGCTCCACAAAATATAGTAATATGGTAGCGTATTTGATATCTTCTTCTACCACTAACTCATTTTTATTATTTTTTGAAATTTGGTAATAATCTATTTCCCATTTGGTAAGAATGTCGGCATAGGGTTTATCATTAACATCTATAAGTACGTTAGCCCTCTTTAACTTATTATTTTCATAGATAACATTGTACAAATAATTTACATCTATTTCTTTGATGACCCTAGTGTTTATGGTAGTTACACTTTGGTAATGAATTTTAGAATCTTTAATGGTTTTTGAAGCTTTTAAACTACCTATTACATTGTCTTTGTGTACAATATCAAATAAAAGAGTATTTTTTATAGACTTTACATCTTTTGAAATAGAACCAATTGGTCCTAAAAAATAAATGTACAAACTATTATGAATTGATTTATTGATGACATCTTTACGTGTAATGGGGTTCTAAATTGTAATTTAGTTACTTAGGTAAAAGTAAGTAATTCGGTTTTTTATAAACCTAAGCAATATCATGTTTTATAGATTGAAATAAAAAAAGGGCTTACGAATATATTCGTAAGCCCTTTTTTTATAAAACTTATATTTAATTACTCCATATCAATAATACCAACAACTTCATAAGCTCTAGAACCATTTACTTGTATTTTTTCATACAGTATATTAGAGTACTCATAGTATGTAAATCCATCAATAGTAACTTTTTCATACCCATCAGGTAATTCGCTAACCACCGTACCAATTTCAGGATCTACAACTTCGTATCCAGAATTTGCTTCAACATAGAAGGTACCACCAACATTAAAATACAAATGGTTATTGAAACGAACTCTTGCATAATTTGGAGGTAAGCTATTTATTCTAAACCCAATCTTAGGTGCGATGGCAATATATCTACCACGAGATGCTGTATAGTATTTATTATTAGAGTAGTAATAACTTTGACCATTATGTTTTACAACGGTTTTGTTAGGCACTGTTCTAACTGCTACTACCTTCTTTTTAGGTGTTTTATACTGAACCTTCTTACTTGAAACTCTGCCAGGAGTTTTAGTAACAGTCGTTGTTTTTGTTGCTGTTTTTTTACGTGTTTGTGCTGTACTTGGTAAAGCAAATGCTATTAGAAATAAACCTAATATTACGTATGTTTTAGTGTTTGTTTTCATCGTTTTATATTTAAAGGTTAAACTTTTATTTTACGTTCAATACTTTGACATGTAAATGTCCCTGAGGTTTAATCTATAACCTTATAATTAAATTAGAAATAGACGAATTGGCATATTCTATCTATGAATTTGGATATTCTATAGAAGTTTAAAATAGACCTTTAAGGAGTTGAACTGTATATTAGTCCATTGATGAAGAAGTATTATTTTGCTGGTTTTCTAGTACTTGTCTTATAGATTCGCTATCCCAATGATTATCGTATTCTACAATACCTCTTTTAAAATCTTCTTCTAACAATCGTTGTTGTTCCTCTAATTCTTTACGAGCTTTAAAAATATAGTTTTCTTCCCCCTTTGGTTCAGCGGCTAATCTTCTTAAACTTGATTCATCATATTTAATGAAATTTTGCACCTGTTGAGTCAATGTATATTTTCTAAAACCAAGTTTGCTTAATACATCTTTAGCTAATGAAAGTGACGTATCTAAAGATTCTCGATAAATATTCTCCATACCCATATTCAATAATTCGTAGGCATCATATCTATTTTGCGCTCTAATCATGAGTTCAACATGGGGGTATTTTTCTTTCACCATTTTTGTAATTTCTTTGGTAACACTAGGGTTGTCAATAGCACATATTAATATTTTAGCCTGTGCAATACCTGCAGATTCTAATAGATCTATACGTGTAGCATCACCATAATATACCTCAAACCCCATTTTACGAAGAAAGTCAACTCGATTAGAATCTTGGTCCAAAATTGTAGGCTCAATACCGTGAGATCTTAAAAAACGACCAACCGTGCTACCAAAATGTCCGAAGCCTACAAGAATAACATTTTGCGATTTTGCAATGTGGTCCATTGGTCTCTTTATAGATTCTTTAGTACCTATTTTTGGAAGAATTAATCGTTCGTTGACAATACTAATAATTGGAGTAATAGACATACTCAAGGCAGTAATCACCAATAAAATATCCATCTGTTCTTGTTCTAGAATATTCAATTCAAATGCAAACGAAAGTAGTACGAAGGCAAATTCACCAATTTGTGCCAAACCGAAGGTCAATAATAGTTTTTGGTCAAGCTTCATTTTAAATACCATTCCGGTAAAGAACAGAACCAATGCTTTGATGAGTATTACAGCAATTAAAATTCCACCAATGGTCAACGGCATTTTTGCAATCACCACAAAGTTTATAGAAGCTCCAACAGCAATAAAAAAGAGACCTAGTAGCAAATTTTTAAAGGGTTCTAAGGTGCTTTCTAGTTCATGTTTATATTCACTGTTAGATAGCACTACCCCACCTAAGAAAGCTCCTAAGGCAGGTGAGAGTCCTACATATTCCATTAAAAACGAAATGCTGAAGACAATTAAAAGAGCAGATGCTATCAATAGTTCCCGAACACCGGTTTGTGCTACTTTTCTTAACATCGGAACTATTAAGTACTGCCCTGCACCTATTATTAATGCCACTGATAAAATAATAGCAAGCGTCTGGTAACCCATAGGTAATCCATCTAAAAGATTGCTACCTGCTTCATGATTTTCAGTAGTAGATGCGACATCTGTATTTGATAGTAGCGGAATGGCACCTAACATAAAAATGACAATGATATCTTGAAACAATAGTATTGAAAAAGCGGAATTTCCAAAGGTGGTTTCCAGTAATCCCTTTTCTTTAATGGTCTGCATGGCTATTGCGGTAGATGATAGGGCTATTGCCATAGAAATGACAAGTGAAACTTTCCAATCAAATTCTAATAGCATAAAAAAAATGTACGCTAATATCATGGTACCCCCAACTTGTAATCCACCCATACCAGCAATGGTTTTACGCATATTCCAGAAATTCTTCGGCTCAATTTCAAATCCGATTAAGAATAGCATTACCACAACTCCGAATTCAGCAAAATGAAGAATATCTTCCCCTTCTTTACCAATGAATCCTAATACGTAGGGTCCAATAATTACCCCTGCCATTAGGTAGCCGATAACAGAACTAAGTCCTAATTTTTTCGCAATAGAAACACAAATGATTGCGCCTAACAGGAAAACAATTGCATCAAAAAGTATACTGCCGGTCATAGTGGTTGGTTTATTTGTAATGCTACTATGTAGACATTACTTAGGTATTTAAAATACTAATTTATGATTGTAGTTCGTCTATAAATGAACTGTATTGCGCTCCATAAACCTCTAGTTCATCATCTGTTAATTTATAAGATCCCATTACGGTAAAAGGTTTGTGATAGTTCATTAAACACAAATTAGCAGTTTGCTCAAAAGGTCTTAAAAATTCTGTTATCGTATAGCTATTTGTTCCTTGGGTGCAGTATAGTTCTTTACTGCCGCCAGTGGTAATAGTATTTAAGCAAATTTTAGAGGATAATGATTTTCCATTTGGTCCGTATGCCCAATTGAATTCCAATACCATATCTATCCATTGTTTTAATAGTGGAGGACAGCTGTACCAATACATTGGGTGATGCCATATAATAACATCATGTTCTTTTAACAATTTCTTCTCGAAAGGCACATCTATATGAAAATCTGGATACTCTTCATATAAATCATGAAAAGTAACGCCCTCTTTATTTTTAACATGATTTACTAAAACCATATTTGCTCTAGATTTTTCGTACTTAGGATGAGCAAATAAAATTAGGACTTTCTTCATGTTCCGTTAAATTAAGGAAAATAAATATTTATGGTACTTACTTAGTAACCAGGTCAAAAGAAATTTTTATTCCTTCTATAATCATACCTGTTCCAATAATAGCTATAATCAAACCCATAATTTTACCAATTACCGAAATAACATTGTAGCCTACAAGCTTCACAATTAAGTTACTTAATCTAAAGGTAAAATAAGTTAGTAAACTCATGAAAGCAAAAATCGCAATTACTATAGTTATATGAACAGGTTGAGCGCTTGATACAAAGTTCATAGCTGTAACAATTGTACCAGGACCAGCTAAAATAGGAATCGCCAATGGTGAAACAGCAATGTTTTCATCAATATTAACGTGTTTAATATTCTTAACACTAGACTGTTTTGATTGCAGCATGTCAAAACCGATATAGAATATTAAGATACCACCTGTAATTTTAAAGGCAGGAATGCTAATATTAAATAATTCGAATATATATTTTCCTAAAAGGACAAATACTAAAACAATGATAAAGGCAATAATATTTGCTCTTTTATTGATATCAGCTTTGGTTTTTTCATCTGCCCCTTGGGTTAAAGATAGAAAAACGGTCATGTTAGATATTGGGTTTGTAATGGCAAAGAAGCCAGTAAAAACAGCAATAGAAAACGTAATTAAATCATCCATTATTTTAAGCGAAATTTAATCTTGCAAGAACTTCATTTCTTGTTAAAAAAACAAAGTTATTTTGAATCTTTTGGGAATAATTTGAATATAAAAAAATGCTGAGACTAATAAAAATTAATCTCAGCTATTCAATTAATGATATGCATTTTAATGACCTATTGAAAATCCGATGCTTTTAACGGGTATTTTTTTTGGTGTATTTTAAATAGTAATTTAAATAGTATTAGAATCTATAGTTTTATCTGTTCAAATAAACCGAATAAAATTGCTGTCGTTTACTGAAACAGTTGTGATTACACACTGCCGAAACAAAAGGTGAGTTTTTGTTTGAAAAAGAGGCTTAATAAAAAGTAGTCTTAGTTTCTGGTAATACCAAAACCTTTAGTTTTATGTCTATTTTAAAGGAGTTATAATACCATCGCGATCTTTATTTAATTTCATTTTAACCAAGACTTCATGTAGGGTTTCAGCCGCTAGACCGTGTAATACCAATCTGTAAGCAACACTATAGGTTGTAGCAGGCACCATAGGGTGTTTATTGTTCACCAAACCTAAATGCCCAGGAGTGTTTATAATTTGAGAGGTGTAAATGGCTATGGTCTCATCTAATTGTAATGAATTTGATGCTCTAATAAAGTCGTTAGATGTTAGAAACAATTGATAATACGGGGTAAACAATTCAATAGCAGACCTAAGATCAAGAAAGTTCGTCCATTTATTCGGAAACTGAATATGGTCAAATTGATCTTCAGAAATCATATCCAAATTAATTTTTTTTGGCGGTTCAATTTTGATTCCTTTTTGTTTCAATTGATTGTTCAAATGAATTACAAAATTGTACAAATTTAAATCATGCTTTAAAAACAGGTCGTCTTTTACATCTTCAAAATCTTTAGGTTTTAACGGGTTTCCTACTATCTCTGCTTCGGGAATATTTCCTGCAATAAATTGTAATATTTCGGTTCCGATATGAAAATGTCTAAAAATAAGCAAATTGGCATCTGGACTTATAAAGGTTTTTAGACCCCAAGCTAAAATACGATGCAATATTTTAGATGAATTTATAAGGTTTGGTAAGAAGAACTTGAAAATATGAATAAAGAACATCGAAATCTTAGACCCAATATGTACAATAGGTAGCACGTATTTTGCCGATTTAGAAGCATTGTCCCTCATAAGTGCCAACTTTGTGGATTGATTAATAGGAATGCTTTCATCTAAAAACAATGCCAACCAAGGGTTAGGGTCCCTTTCGTCATGTTTTGAAAAATCCATGTTTTCGTCTATCATATCTTAATAATTACCTAATTCATTTAACTGCATAGTATATAATTTAGCTGTAATCTTCGCAGTCTTTACTATTTTCTCAGCTACGATCATATTCATTTCTGGATGATTCAATGCTTCTTCTAAATTATGAAAATGGTTTTCATCTGCTACACCATGATAGGTGAAAAAGGAAACCTGTTCGTCCTTCAAATTTAATTGATCTTTTATCATCTTACCCCAATAACCTGCCAAACGCTTGCCTATACCTTCAATAATAAACATAGATCCCAGTAAATCAATAGGGTTTGGTTTGCTAGCCTGTTGAAACATAAATGATGTTAGAGAAACCGTGCCAATATTTTTTTCTCCATTTTGAATTACCTCCAAATCTTCTCCTAATGCCACATAATTTCGTTCTAACATTTGGTAATCTTTATGCTCGGCAGCAGTATGTTTGATAAAAGCAGAACGTAGCTCAAAAAGTTCAATATCAATATTTGAGGCAGCCCTAGAAATCCATTGAGAACCATCAATTACTTGCTGTCGTAAATCAGTAAGTAGAAGTTTATAATCAGACAAACTGAGTGTACCATCTTGTATTTTTGCTAGAACGGGCACTTTAAGCAATGCGCTTTCAAAATCAATCCATACTTGAGTTAAATTCCTAATTAGCCATTCTGAAGTTTCGGTATTATTAATAACTAATTCGGGAGATTCTATTTTTCTTAAGGGATATCGTTTTGTTGTTGTATCGCTGTTACCAACTACGGTTAGTTGCATAAATGAGGTGATAAATCTACCACTTTCGGGTACCATGCAAAGTATTTTGTTTCCTGGTTTTAATGATCCTGAATGCATTAGTTCGTCGAGCATAATAAAAATAGAAGCCGAGCCCGTGTTCCCTTTCGAAGTAAGGTTGCTGAACCATTTATTATCGGCTATTTCGCCACCACCTTTTAACATCAATTCTTTGATAGGGTCTTTGAACATTTCTGAAGAATAATGGCAACATAACCAATCGATTTCACTCGTATTGATTTTACCTTGGTCGATGAGATCAAAGTAGTGAGCAACGCCAGTTTTTATTACCTTATCTAATAATCTAGTGTCTTGCTGTAAATTGATTGCACCGGCTTTAGAGGCTTCCTCATAACTGGGGTAATCTAACCATGTTCTTTCCTCTTCATTTTTGTTGTCAGTTTTACCTGTATACATACAAACAGGAAATTCATTGGCATGAGACTTTAGGTCGATCCAATCTATTTTTAAGGAAATACCATTTTCATTTTTCTTGTTTTGAAGAACAAAAGCCCCTGCGCCATCAGAAAGCATCCACCTTAAAAATTCGGCATTAAATGGTAGGTCTTTTACTCCTTGGGCTTCAAACCGCGAAGCTTTAAATAGTCGGCTTGCCAATTCACTACCCACACAAACCGCATTTTCTTTTTCATCGCATTTAATTTGTGCATATGCATTTTTCAATGCCATAATACCACTAGCACACACACTTTGAAAATTAGCAACTTCACATCTGTTAAAATCTAGTCCAGCATGTACCATACTGGCAAAACCAGGTATTGGTAAATCTGCTTGTGTTGTTCCCGTACATAACAACTCAACATCGGTAGTTCTTAAGCTACTTTTTTGAATGGCATTATTAACGGCACCAACTGCTAATTGCGCGTTAGAGTGGGTGCTTCTTTGATCTTTATCGATTGCATAGTATCTTGTTTTAATACCATTTTGATTTAAAACCCGATTTTTTGCACGGCTATCTTTACCATGTATACGACCTAGGTAATCTTCCATTTCATCATTAGAAATGGCTTTATTGGGTAAAAAAGAACCTGTACTTGTTATAAATACGTCACTCATATATTAACGGTTATGTCTTGAAAATAATTTGTCTAAAAGATGTAATGCAAATCCGTAATTTCTACGTCCTTTGCTATGGTGTTCATTGTGGTGGGTGCCAAAAAGTTTCCAGTTTCGACCTTTTCCATCCCCAAATCTATAGTTACAATGTCCTGCAAAATTTAATAGAATACTTACCAATGGATACAAAAATATAGCTACAATAGAAAATGGTACAGATGGAGCAATTATTAACGGAACAGTACTAAGAAGAAGAGCTTCTACCCAGTGAAAACTAAATACAGAATATACATTAGGCACGGTAGACTTGTGATGTATTTTATGCACATGTCTCATCATAAATTTTTGATGCATCAATCGGTGTACGATATAAAAGTGGACCTCGTTACAAATGGTAAGAATTACCAATCCTATCAATACATTTGACCATGTATTGGACAATAGTTCAATGACCCCTTTTCGAATTAAAAAAATGATAGGGATAATTGAAAATCCAAAAATTAGTATTGATTTTATGGAGTGTTTTATTTCAAAGGCTATCTGCTTTTTAGAAACTTCGATAGCTATAACCTTATTTAGCATTTTCTTACGCTCTAATAGCTTGCAACTATATAAAAATAGAGTGCCTACTCCAAAGTATAAGGTTATAAAATAACCGAATGTAAGACCATATAGCGCTATATAAGAATAATTAAGAACAATGTCTTTTATAAGATGGTTCAAGTCAATAATTTGCTTTGTATGTCACGAATATAAGCTCTTAAAATACAGTAAAAGAATTATATGTAAACTACGTTCATCTTATTAACGTAATTCATTAGGTAGTTTATTGTCTTAAAAAAATATATGTTTTTTCTTATCTGAATATTACCAAATTAAATAATATATGCTCATAATAAACCCCAGACTATAGTAGTATAAGTTGTGGTTCAAAATTGATTCTCTATATTTATTTCTCTACTTCAAAAAGTATAAACTGATTAAGTTGTGGACCATAAAGGCTAAAATTATTATCGGCTACCACTATTAAAGAGCGATTACCGTTTGCAAAGTCAGGTCCAAATGTGATTCCTTCAATATTATCTACAATACCGTTCGTCAAGTCTTTTCTAATATCCTCAAAATTGAATAAAAGCTTCTTTGTTACTTTGGTATAGCTCTCACCTTTTAAACTATTAATACTACTTACATCGGTTGCTTTGCTTGCATTTACATCGTAAATTTTAACGGTATTACCTCCGTCAGCGTATCCCATAGAATAAGAGCGTTCTAAAACAAAAAATCTATTTGTATCGTATTCTAGAATCTCAACAATCCCATTAAGTACAAAAGTGGATCCATCAGCTGCAGGACGGGTAACTTTATCCAATTCATACACTATTTCCTTTTCTGAATGCCCCGTTTTTTTATTAATATATACTATTCTTACAGGTGAATCTGTTTCTTCTAAAGTTGGTTCAACTCCGTCTTCTTTCAATGGTAATTCCATCGCAACCCAATACCCTTTTTTATTATGACTTAAAGCTATTCCTTCAAAAACACCGTTATGGCGAGGTCCTAAATCTGGATTGTCATTAGGTAAGTAGCGATTTGCTAAATCTATTTCTTTTACAAAATTTCCGACTGAATCTGAAATGTGTACGAAAGGTATCAGACCTTCTTTAATATTCCCTTCACTTGTCCAAATCAAAGCACCATTATCACATCTTATAGATTCGGGATCAACAATTCCCTTAGATAAATTATTTCCATTTTCGTCTTTAAAATGAGTTACTGCTGTAACCTGAATAGTATTAAATCCTTTTAAATCATATGAAACGATTGCCTTATAAAACCTTGGAGAATCACTATCATCACTTATAGCATACCAGTCGCCATTTGCATAATCTATGCCTGATAACCCTCCTACTCTTGTGTTTGCAAATGTTGTTTCATCAGGTAAAATATATTCATCAACAAAACATAATTTGAGACTGGTTTCAATCTTATTAGTGTTTTTTTTATTGCCACAAGAAATCACCAATAATACTGTAAATACCAATAACGTTCTAGCTACTTTACTCATTTGATTAATCTATAGTTGCCCATATTAACAGCGGTAAAATTACTCTTAAATCACTGTTCGTGTTTAAGTTCTGAACGTTTCAATACTTTTATATTACCAAACAAGAATTTTTTTATTCCATTACTATAAAAGTAATCGGAGTTGTATCTTGAAGTGAGTTAACATCTTCAGTTGGAAATTTTCTTTATATCCTATAACTTTCATATTAGATGAAAGTTATATTACAGTAAAAAGCTCGTTTTCTGGTAGTCTAGATTTAGGTGTTTTTTCTGTAGAATTGAAATCAGATTCAGCTCTATAACCTAAAGAAACGGCTACTAATGAAGTAAACCCTTTTTCTCTTAATCCGAATTCTTCATCTAATACTTTCATATCAATACCTTCCATTGGGGTAGCATCTATACCTAGACTAGCAACACCTAGTAGAAAACTTCCTATATTAAGATATACTTGTTTTTCCATCCAATGTTGAAGATCTTTTAAATCGTATTTATGAATACCTGCAAATGCTTTAACTGCACCTAAGAAGCCGTTTTTGATATCTTCATTTGGAAATCTTCCGTCTTTGTCTTCGGTATTAGCAATGTGCTTGTAGTAATCTTCGTCTGCATCAATTTTTGAACAAAACAAAACAACAGCAGAAGCGCTGGTCACTTTTAGTTCGTTAAAACTAAAAAAACCTTGAGTTCCTTTTGCTATACGTGCTTTACCTTCTGTAGTTTCGGCAACTATAAAATGCCAAGGCTGAAGGTTTACGCTTGACGGACTCATTCTCAATAAGTTTTTGACTTCAGCCATATCATTATCAGATATTTTCTTGCTTGTGTCATATTCCTTAGTTGTATATCTCCATTCTAATGTTTCTTGTAAATTCATCTTTTTATATTTTTAATACCGTTGATTCTTATTTTAAAACAAAGATATATACACAAAACACTAAAGTAAGAGTACAAAAAAAGGAGATTAAGGTAAAAAGAAAGGTTTTTAAGAGGGTAAATCTTAAAAAATTGCCAAAATGAACCAAATATTGATAGAAATAACTGTTTAGTATACCTTATTTTAGAATTAAACCTCTACTGATACAAACCTAGTTAGTAAGTTCTGTCATCTTGTATGCGCTAACATTTTCTAATTTATCTTTAGAAACCAACCTGTATGCTGCAATATGGTCACTTTGCGAGTGCTTGGCCAAATAATCTTGATTTACCCATTTTTCGTGAAACAAGAACAAATTCGGGTTATCGTTGTCTTGATGTAAGTCGTAAGCAATACAACCTTCTTCCCCTCTAGTGGGACCGACAAGTTTTAACAATTCAGCTTTTATTTCTTCTCTAAATTCTTCTTTTACTAAAATATGAACGACTAAGGTTAGATAAGATTTTTTCATAAGATGTTTCAAATTGGTTATAACGTTTGAAAGTCAAATGTAAAGATTGATGCCGAATAAATTAACCTATCCACCTAAAGGTTAGGTTAATTCTTGGGGCTATTGGTTTTTTTGTTTTTGGTATTTTATGTTTCCAGTTTTCTTGTGTAGCTCCTTGCATCAATAATAGACTGCCATTTGCTAAAGGTATATCTACACGTTTTAAATCTGTTCGTGAAACATGTTTAAGCTGAAAAGGTCGAGTTGCCCCAAATGTAACCGAAGCAATTACGGTATGATGTCGTTGAGCTCCCTTATAATCTTGATGCCAATCTACACTATCTTTTCCGTCACGGTAATAATTCAGCAAACAGCGTGTAAATTTATATCTACTTCCTGCTCTATTTGTTGCTTTATAATAAGTAAATCATCATTCCAAACATGAATTTTACTTTTGGTATTTGTGTATTGAATGTCTTTGCTAATATCACCATACCAAGCCGTCAACCTTGGGTAGTCCACAAGTTTGCCGTGTATGGTAATTTGATCTTGCTGCCAAGGTGTATTTTGAAGTAAACTTTTATACAACTTATTGCTTTCTTCAATGCTAAAGAAATTCTCAAACAAAGTAACATCAGCACCTGGTAAATCAAATTCTATTTTACGGACTTCTTCTGTAGAAAATAAATCTGTTTGATTAAATATATCCATTTACGATACACTAATTATTTGATATTTTTCTAAAACAAAGTTACTAGCTTTCAAGAGTTTTTTACGGTAGAAAAGTTGGAATTAATGGTATAAATAAAGGTTAACTAGGTTTCAATAAAACTCAAATTCCAATTTTTGGCATAAATTTGCCTTATTTTCTCTAAAATGTCATTCATATGCAAGTATTAGAAGTGTATAAACCTTTTGAAATACAAGAAATTGAATTAACCGATTGGAAACAACGACCAGTTAAGAACAATTTTTTCGAGTTTGTATTGATAAACGATGGCGAAGGCACACAATGCATAAACTATAACGATTATGCTTATAGCAAAAATAGTATGTTTTTGTTACCACCCTTAAAATGTCATTCGTTTACTATAGAAAAACCTACCAAATTTATATTTCTAAAGTTTACCGATTCGTTTTTTAAAAGTGCTAATAGAATAAGTATTGATAGAAACGAGTGGTTTAAAGAAGCTTCGTATATTTTATCTAATTATAACCAATTACCTGGTGATGTTATTAAAAATGAAATAGACCGTAATTATTTACAAAGCCTTATCGGCATGATTCTTCAAGAATCTAGAAATTACGGTGAAAGGTCTGTAAATCTAGTTACCAGTTTAATGACCAGCATCTTAGAGATTTTAATTCGCAATATTAAAAAAGGTAGCTACTTTGAAATACCAAAAAATAATTCTGATGACAGAATTACTAAAATGCTTACTTATATCAATGAGAATATTAGTAAAACAGAATTATTGAAAGTCGAGAATTTAGCAAATGTTTTTCAGATGTCACCAACATATGTAAGCGAGTTTTTTAAGAAACAAGTAAATATGTCGTTGCGTGAATATATTATAAAAGGGAAGCTTAAATTAGTAGAAATACGATTGTTGAACTCTGATTTTAGACTAAACGAAATTGCCGATGAATTGGGCTTTACAGATGTTAGTCATCTTTCTAAAACTTTTAAGCGGTATACAGGATCGTCTATTCGCGATTTTAAAAATAAAGGAGAATACATGTTATTAAAAAGAGCAATTTGTACATCGAACGTAAGTGCTTAAGCAAGTTTTTTTATTAAACTTCGTCATTAATACGCTATTCAGTTTTGTTGCTAGGGCATATACTTGATTTCTAACCTATATATTGGAAGGATTATCCAATCCTCGGTTTTTAACTCATAAACGGTAAATTATAATTCGTTTCCTTTTCCGTCAATTGTTATTTTAATTTAGTCAAAAGACCTAATTCATTACGTGAAAATTAGTCTTAAATCAAAAAAACGCACAAATAAATTAGAAGATAAAGTAATTATTATAACTAGTGCATCTAGCGAAATAGGTAGATTAATAGCATTCAAGCTACCAGACTAGCCGAGAAACATTTTGATACGGGAATGGTTTTTATTAATTCTTTCGGATTAGCTGAACCTTCAATGCCATTTGGCGGAGTAAAAGACTCCGGTTATGGACGTGAACATGGCGGTTTCGGGATGAAAGAGTTCGTAAATGTAAAGTCCATCTTTATTATGGATGATAAATAAAAACACTTAAAAAAGGGCAGTCATTTGACTGCCCTTTTTATATAATATAGTTGTCTTTTTATAAACCTTTGTTAAAAAATGAATGTTCATTCTTTTTTGTAATATCTTTGAACTGTCTAAGAAATATAGATTATAAATTTGCTATAAGTTATATAGAAGCTAACTAGAAATAGTACTTATTATCACATATTTCTATAGACAATAATTTAGTATAGAATCTAAATAGTAACTTATGAATAAGTCCATTAATTAAAAAAAACGTCCAGTAGGTACTCCTACTCTTTCTGACTTTGAATTTGTTGAAACTGATGTAAATCGTAGTATTACTGATGGTCAACTATTGTTAGAAGCCAAATATATTTCTGTTGACCCATATTTAAGAGGTCGTATGGGTGATGCTAAGTCGTATGTACCACCATTTAATTTAGATGAGCCCATAAGCTCTGGTATGGTTGCTGAAGTTATCGAATCTAACAACGACAAATTTAAGAAAGGTGATTTTGTATCAGGATTATTACAATGGAAAGAAAAGCAGGTTTCAACAGGTGAAGGTTTGCAGAAAATAGATAAAAGTAAGGCTCCACTTAGTGCATATTTAGGTATCGTTGGTATGACGGGATTAACAGCTTTTTTAGGTCTTCACGAAATTGGGAAGCCTAAAAAAGGTGAGACTTTAGTAGTATCTGGTGCTGCGGGTGCCGTTGGTAGTGTTGTTGGTCAGATCGGTAAAATTCTTGGCTTAAATGTTATTGGTATTGCAGGTACGGATGAAAAAGTTGAGATGCTAAAATCAGAATTTGGTTTTGACCATGGCATCAACTACAAAACCACTAAAGATATGCAAGCTGCCATAAAAGAAGCAGCCCCTAAAGGCGTAGATATTTATTTTGATAATGTTGGCGGACCAATATCTGATGCTGTTCTCTTCAATATCAATCAATTTGCAAGAATTGTTATCTGTGGTGCTATTTCAGTTTATAACAAAACAGAAATTCCGATGGCAGTAGCTGTGCAACCATTTTTGGTGAAGAATAGTGCATTAATGCAAGGCTTTATAGTTTCTAATTACGCAGACAAATTCCCAGTAGCTATGAAGCAATTATCTACTTGGTTGGGAGAAGGTAAATTAACATATAAGGAAACCGTCGTTGACGGCTTTGAGCATACGCCACAAGCATTCTTAGATATGATGGATGGTAAGAACAAAGGAAAAATGATAGTAAAGGTCTAGAAAAAAGACTCTCTATAAATCAATAATTTAAAAAAAATAAGATGAAAATATTATTCGTATTAACCTCTCATGATCAATTGGGAGACACAGGAAAGAAAACAGGATTTTGGATAGAAGAGTTTGCAGCTCCGTATTACGCACTTTTAGACAAAGGTGCTGAGATTACAGTATCTACACCAAAAGGTGGTCAAGCACCAATTGATCCAAGTAGTGATTCTGAAGACGCTCAGACAAAAGATACAAAGCGTTATAAGGATGATAAAGATGCGCAAAGCGTTATAAACAATACCAAGAAATTAGTAGAGGTAAATGCATCTGATTTTGATGCGGTATTCTACCCAGGTGGTCACGGACCGTTATGGGATTTAGCGAATGATGCTACCTCAATTAAATTGATTGAAACATTCAATGAGCAAGCAAAACCAGTTGCATTTGTATGTCATGCGCCTGCAGCATTAAAAGGTGTTAAAGGAACAGATGGTCATCCATTAGTTAAAGGTAAGAAAGTAACTGGCTTTACCAATACAGAAGAAGCGGCAGTGCAATTAACAGATGTTGTTCCTTTCTTAGTTGAAGACATGCTACAAGAAAATGGCGGAATCTATTCTAAAAAAGAAGATTGGGCAGCATACGCAATTCAAGATGGTAATTTAATTACAGGTCAAAACCCTGCATCATCTGAATTGGTTGCAGAGAAGTTATTGGCAGCTTTGAAATAGAATTCAGAATATTAAATGAAAAAGCCCGTAAAATTAATTTACGGGCTTTTTTGTATTTACTACTTAATCAATCTATCAACTCTCTTCTAATAATGCATTTACATCGGTAATCAATTGCGCAACAGATGCTCTATTTAATCCGTTATAGATACCACGTATGTGCTTGTTTTTATCTATGAGCAAGAAGTTTTCGGTATGTAGAAAGTCATTAATATCCTTAGGAATACCTAAATCATTTTCTACAAAATATTCGTTTCTACCTAAGTTATAAATTTCAGTTTTGTCACCAGTAACCAAGTGCCATTTAGCATCTATAACTCCATTCTTTTCAGCATATGTTTTAAGGACAGAAACTGAATCTATTGAAGGGGTAACGGAATGTGAAAGAATAGCTACTTCAGAATTATCTAAAAAAGCTTCTTGCACCTTCGTCATATTATTGGTCATCTTCAAACAAATACCTGGGCAACTCGTAAAAAAGAAGTCCGTAATGTAAATTTGATTCTCAAATGATTTTTGAGTCAATGTATCTCCTAACTGATCAACCAATTTAAAATCAGGAATTTTGTGAAATTGTTTTTCTTCTTCAGTATTCGGAGTTATCCAATGTGGTGTAAATGATTCATCATTATAATAAGGCAAGTGCTCTACCCTACTGGTCTCTTTAACCTGTATGTCCTCTTTTTTTACTGTTTGTTTACAAGCAGCAAAAAGAAGTATAACAACTATAGAAAGTACTGTCTTGTTCATAATAATTCGTTTTCTGATCTAATTACAACTTCATCTTCTAATTGATAGCAAGAATTGGCTCTTCGTAACCCAAAAATACGTCCGTTTTTGGCTTCGTAATTTACATACAAGGTTCCGTTTTTTAACCACGCTTTTTGTAATCCCTCTTCTCTACCGTTAACCAATTGACGTTCTTTTGCCAATTGACCATCTGCGTACCATTTCTTTTCTACTCCGTTCATGTTTCCATTAACATAGTTAGCTTCTTGAGCTAATTGCCCATTCTCCCACCAACTTTTATACGAACCTTCTAGACGATTATTTATATAATGAAATTCAACTCGTAATACACCGGTATCTGACCATCTTTGTACAACGCCTTCTCTTTTACCTTTTACAAAACCCACCTTTTCAGCCAAATTGCCATTTTCATGTAAGGCTATTGAATAACCATCATAAGGTGAGTTTTTGTAATACCAAGTTCCTTCCAATTGATTTAGCTTTAATTCTTCTTTAAATTTAGTTTCTTGCTTAATCACTATTGGTTCATTAACCAAAGCTTTAGGCTCAGTTGTATTTTTACAACCGACTTGAAAAATTAGTATAAAACAAATAATATGGAATTGAACTATTCTCATTCTTAATATCCTTGGTAAGGACCTGCAAATGCAAGGTATGATCCTGTTGTTGAATAAATTTCATTTATAATATGGTAATGATATTCTTCTTCACCATCAGTATACTGAGTAGTAGAAGTGTGTCCGCCAGAAGCATCTAGATCTGAAGGATAATCACCTGTAGAATTACACTTACGACCATAAAGAAAAACACCATCTAATAAAACACCTACTAAATTTTCATCATCATCAGTAAATGCTTTAGGCTCTAAATGATAATGATATACTCCAGGACCAATATGAGCACCTGTCCAGTCTAAACTTCCTGCAGCTTGGTCTAAAGTACCGCCACCTTCTTGATCGTTAAAAATAGAAGATCCACTAACGGCTATACCAATGGTATTCAATTCAGTCTCGATAGTACTACCTGTTAAATTAGGGGTTGCATCTACACGAATAGTTGTCGCATTATTATTGCTAGACATAATACTAGGTGTGGTGGCAACATCTGATTCTTCTAAATAAAGCTCATTACCTTCGCCCCAATAAACCGTTTCGTGATTAGGTAAACCAGTAGTTTCAATAACAACCTCAGACCCATCTAAATAAACAGTTACAGCATCTGAATTAAATGCAGCATATGCAGCATGTAATTCTGTTACGACTTCTTCAGAATCATCGTCATCATTACTAGCAATGTCTTCTGTAATATCATCATCAACACTATCACTACTACATGCAATTAAGGTGATGAACGATAATGCCAAAACAAATGACACTTGGGGAATTTTTTTTAGACTATTTTTTTTCATAATATTTAATTTGAGCTAAATTTCAGCGATTTAACACTACAATACTACTAACTTAGTGCATACCAGATTTTGGAAATCAGTTAATAACGGTAAGCTTTAAGTGATTAGAGAGTTTTTATAGGTGAATAGTTTTTTATCTACCTCCATTTTCACCTTGAGGACCTAATTCTCCACCAATTTGAGTTACTGTGCCATCAATGGTAAAGAAATCACCTGAATCTGTACCTCCGCTATATGTGCCAGATGTGTATAGACCGTTAACTTCAGTACCATTACTTACACTACCTCCTGTATAGATTGTATATGTTTTACCAGTTTCTAGTTTTGAATTAGAATAAATGATGGTATTTACGCGGTAAGGAACTTCATATGTTAGGGCTTCAGTACCATCTTCTGATTGAATGTTCAATAATGTATTGGCACTTATACCGTCAAAAATTACAGTATTTTGAGTACTTGCGCTTTCTGTTGGGAAAGAAGTGTTCAATGCCAAACCTAAAATAGTACCACCTGTAACCTTAAACAGATTGTCATCTGTGTCAAAACTTCCATCAGGTTCGTCTGTTCTAACGGATATGGCAATCGTAGTACCACCAGTAATAGTAATACCGGCATTACTATCTATGGCATCGTTAAGTGTGCTTTTTACAAAAGTATTTCCACCATTTATATATAAGGTTCCAATGGCGTTAAGTCCGTCATCATAGGCATCAATATTTATGTTGCCATCATTTATGGTCATAATACCTTTGGCTTCCATTCCTTCTCCTTCAGAAGTTGTGATGGTAAACTCACCACCATTTATAGTTAAATTAGGAGTGATTGAATCATCTGGTTCATCTTCATCATCAATATCGTAAGAAGCAACGATTCCATCATCTATAGCATTTATATTGAACGTACCGGAATTAATAATAATATAGCCTTCTCCACAATCCATACCATCACTGCTTGCATTTATATTGATTGTACCTCCATCGATTATTATATAATCATTAGTGTGCATTCCATCCGATGCTGCTTCTGATACCGTAATTGTACCGCTAATAACTCTAATGTAATCATCACTTGCTATACCATGTTTGTAGTTTCCTGCAACATTAAGAGCACCAGATCCGCTAAATACCAATTGCCCTTCGCTAAAAAATGCTGCTTTTGCATCTTCATCATCTGGTATAACGCTATAACTAGAGGCATCGATTAGATTATTTGTACCCTCCAATAGCACAAAAATGGTTTTTGATGATTGAATGTTTATGGCAGGACCATCATTATTTGTAATACTTAAATCGGTAAGTGATAATTTAAATTTCTTATCGCTATACATTTTCAACATTCCATCTGTTGTGGTCCCTGAAACTTCATAGGCTACTTCTGAAATAGTGGAACTAACCGTAACATCTGCCCCATCTTGTGTAATTACCACATCATCGGGTACAGGATTTGTAATAGTAACCGATGTTTCTGAAAATACAATTTGAACAGTGTTTTCAAAGGTGGCATTTTCCACTAAATCATCTTCATCGGCACCCGTATTATCAGTATCTCCTTCAGCCGTCCCTGTTGAATTAGTGCTCGTAATTACAACGTCATCAGTGGTTGTTGTAGTTTCATTTTCGTTATCATCACTACTGCAAGAAGTGAAAACGGCTAATGCTATAGCTAAAATTCCTGCTTTATTAAATGTTTTGTACTTCATGATTCTTATATTTTAAATTAAGTTCAGAGATTTTATTTAAGTTCTAATAAAGTTGAAATTTTAACCTTTCGTTTCTACTATTTCTAAATTGCCGGTAATATTAAACTTGAATAAAATATAATTCTACAATAAACTAAATGGTTTTAACGACTTGTTTTTAACACTTTACAATACAAGTATAAAGTTAAGTTTTGAAGGATATTTTGAGAATCAGTAAATCACAGAAAGTATTAAGTGAATGGTGAATTTTAATAAGTACTTTTTATTTAGAAGAGATAGAATTAGGTCTCAAAAGGAAAGTTTTTAAATAAAATTAGCCATTAAATCGTACTAAGATTTAATGGCTAGATTTTGAGTTGTCTTATTTTATATTTGTATAAACTACATTAATATAAACCCCTTACTTATTAGGCTAAGGAGATAGATGTATAATTATGTTTTTGTTATCCTATTGAACATTAAAATTATTATTAGCAGCAACACCCTTTAAACATTTTGGAACGTTAGGTGCATCTGTATTACTAGCCACATAATGGTACACTCCGTCTGGATAATCTGTAGTTACCGATGTTCTACCACCACAATCATCTAAGTCATCTGGTTCTGTGTTATAAGCATAAATAGGAAAACCATCTTTAGCAAAACCTATTAGTTTGGTATCTACTACCTGTTCTATTAAAGTACATTCTACGTCTGTAATATCATTAGCTGCTAATACTTGATTCATGGTCTCTGCTACAAAGTGCCAATGGTAATAACCAGCAGGGTCATTATGTCCTCCGCAAGGATCAAGAGAAGGTATGTTTCCGGCAATTTCTCTACCTGGGTTGGTTACCGAAGGCGGGTTGCCATTTATGGGAACACCATCTACAGAAACGCCCACTAACTCAATAGTATCGATATCATTATTGGAAGAAGCCAATTTTGGAGTAGCAGGTATTAAAAATGATAACTGAAGATTATTATCAGGAGCAGCTTGTAAGCAGTATGATAAATCAGAATCAACCATACCTGAGTTAAAATCATCAGTGTTGATATTGCCATTATCGTCAACAATATCATACCCATCTGCCTCCATGGCATTAAATAAATCAGCCTTTAAAACTTGGAATCCGGGGTTAGTGTTACCATCATAAATACCCAAACCACCAATATCATCTATAGTTTCTGGGCAATAAGGACCATCCTCTATAGGATTGCTTGAAAATACCAGCTCATAACAATCGCCAGTAGTACCATCTTCAAGCGTACAATCTACTTTGGTATAAGATATTAATGAGGTTGAATTAAAAAAAGACTCTTGAATTGTAGCGTCGGCTACCTCTTCGGTCTCCACATCAGTTTCTATATCGGTAGTATCATCACTACTACAAGCTAGTAAACCAACAAGTAGAATGCCAAACAAAAACAACAACGACATTATGGTTTTTAAAGCACCTTTTTTCATAAGAATATATTTTAAAGAATTGAATAAATATTAAACTGTTTTTAAGTAATTGATTTACTTGAGGGCAAAAATTTTCTTCCAAAAACAACTACTGGTATTACAGCGATAAACCATAAATAATTTGCATTGAATTTTTGATTATCGGTAATCATTAGATTATTCTTAAAGACTTTTGAAGTGGTATAATCGTTACTATCAGACAACACCACCTTACTGGTTTCACCATTTAACAATAATGAAAAGATGGTTTGATGATGGTCATTTTCTTTAAAAGCATCGATTTTTAAATCAATTATATTAAAAGACTCGGGTACTACCGAAGTAATAAACTTTAAATCGGTCTGATGATTTCCAAGTTTAATTCCCCCATTTAAAATATTGACATCTTTATTATTAACGGCTAACTGAAAATGATCTTTAATGTATGCTACCGCAAGTTTTTTATATTCTTCATTAGAAATTTTCGAAATATCTTTATTTGGAAAAGATGTTATTAACGCTTGGTCTAAACCAGCTTGACTAAGACTAATGTTCAGAATACCAAAGTCCCCTTCTACTTCCAAATAATACATGGCGGATAATGGATTGTGCGCTTCCGCTATCTTAAAAGTCAATAAAAATAATGCGGTTATTAACAGTATTTTTTTCATGGTTTCTATAATTACTTGTGAAGTATTCGGTAACAGCTACATTTTATAATATTCTAAATAAAATGGTATTTAAACTTCATCATTAGTTAGAATAATCTTTTGTACTAAAAAGCTAAAACCTAATAAGCTCATTACAATTAAGATGACATATGAGGAATCCATACCTGCATTTTGTTGACTCGCTTCCACGAACTTATTTCCATTAACTTTTAGATTTAAAGTATGGTCATTATCATTATTTAAAATGAATTGATCTTTACTGAAGCCATCTTTAAAAATGAACAATGCACTTTGACTTCTACCAATATCTTTAAATGCTGCATTTCTTACGCGTATAGATTGTAAATCTGAGGGAATACCAAATACTTCAAACATTACTTTTGTCTCATGACCTAGTTTTACAATTCCTTGACCTAGGGTGATTTTTGAACCATCATTAAAACTAATATCCAAATTGTTTTTAATGTGCTCCAATACCATTTGTTGAAACTCCTCGGGGGTTTTATACGGAGTTTCTGCAAAATGTGTTCGTACTTCTTGCTGAAAAGCGGTTAATGAAGAACTGATCTGTAGCACCCAGGTGTTATTTTCCTTCTCAACTAACATAGTTGTAGAGGCATCTGGGTTGTGGGCATAACCTAGCAATGAAAATAGCCCGGTTATATAAATTAAGATATACTTTTTCATAATAATATTTTTAGTTTACGTAAGCACCTTTTAATCCATCAATAAAGTTGTTATTACCAGCTGCATCTACATGGTAATGGTAACCTCTAGTATCATCAGAATGTCCTCGTAGTTCATCCAAATCGGTAGCATCGACACCGCTGCTATCAGCCAATTCATAAATTCCAAATCCATCCAAAGCATAACCAATTAAGGCAGCATGCCCGTCATCTTGAGCTACTTTAGTACTAAAGCCCGTTGCTGCGTGGTAATGATACCCTTGGTTAACGTTAATGTGACCACCAGCATCATCAAAAGGAGCTAATGTATATGCACCTAAAATATTATCAACAGGTGCTGGAGCAGAAAATTCAATTCCGTTCAATGCTACTCCACGTGTTGATGGAGCTGTTGTTGTTCCTGGACCTCCAGGACCACCACCTGTGGTAGTAAATAGTACAGGAGTATCTTGTGAAACCGGAGTAATAGGAATAGTCCATGTTTGCGTTAAATCTGTGATATAGGAAGGTAGACATTCTACACAGAAATTTTCATATTCATCACCAACATTAGGGTTAGCGGCATTTTCACAATCCTCTTGGGTATCGGTAATATAAATATCACCGTTGGCATCGTACATCAACCAATTTGGATCATTATAGAATGTTGCCATATTTTCAACGAAAGCACCATCTACATCATATACTTCTCCACCTTCTAGCCAAATACCACCTGCTGTAGCATCATCTTCAATATTACCAGGGCACCATGGTCCCATTTCATGATCTCCAGGTAGACTGGTCGTAACTATTTGATAACAATCTGTTTCAGTACCGTCTGATAATGTACAGGGCACAGTAGTAATAGTTACAGAGCCATCTGTAGTATAGAAATAAGAAGCGTCAACACTTACTGTATTTGTATCTTCATCTGTGGTGTCATCGTCAGTGCCATCGGTAACTGTATCATCTTCATCTTCAATTACCGAATCATCTGTTGTAGAAGAGTCATCATCACTACAACTTACAAAGGTAATAGCGGTAAAGGCAAAAATGAAGTAAGCCAAAATTGAGTATTTATTTTTCTGTATCATAATTTTAGGTATTTAATTGTTATTATTTTAAAGTGATTAAGGTCTGTTCAACTCTTGATTCAACTTTGTGGCAATTGTTTCTGTTTTCTGTCTTAAATTTTTTGCAATAGTCAATTGTCCTTTAGTTTGCAATAGTCTATCTATAATACTGTTTTGATACTCTCTATTTACCAGTAATTCGGTATAGTTAGATTGATTGCCATATACTTTCATTCTATTATAGTTATAACTATTTTGAGGCAGAATTTCAATTAATGAAATATGCTTTTCTATAATTGGTTTTAACCTATTGGATATAATATTTTCAATTCTATCTTGTTGATTGTCAAAACTATCCAATTCATTAGGGTAAGCAGCAATCAATTGTTTAAGCGAGTCACTATTAATAAATTCAAATTTATTAGTAACATTTATCGAGTTGATTGCTTCATCTCGCACTATAGTTCTATCATAGTTTAAATTCACAATTAAAGCTTTAGCGTCTTGAGATAATTCATTGGTAGGCATGCCTAAATAATTAATAGTATTCTGAAGCTTTTGTATACTATTTGTATATTTTACAATGGCACTATCTAGAACAATTAAATTAGTATCAAGTTCTTGACTTAAACTTTTATATATTTTTAGTTCAACAATTCTATTTTTTTTAATCTCATTAAGGCTGTTTATTTTCCAAGCAATTAAAAGCCCAACAACAATTAACAACACTTCACCAAGAGCATAAATAAAATAACTTTTGAATTTATCTAAGCCTATTAGTTTTCTCCTAACTTTTCTGAATAATACCATTAAATGTATACTTGTTAGTTGTTTAGAGAATTAATGTTTTAAATTAAAGCTTCACAATTTCTCATGAAGCTTTGGGCTAACTTCAACAAACATTATTCAATCAAAAACCTTAATTTTTAGGTCTTCCTTTTGGTTTAGGAGCCTTTTCTAATTCTTCTTCAGTAAGAAAACCATCTTCATCAGTATCAATTTTATCGAAATCATCTTTTAAAGGTCCTTTTACCTCGTCTTTAGAAAGTTGACCATCTTCATCTTTATCCATTTGCTTTAAAAGCTCAGTAAATGTTGGGGGCTCTTTTCTTTCGCCTTTAGACTGTGCGTTAACTGCTACTGTTCCAAATGCAACTAACATGGCAAATAATAATCCTGTTTTTAATGTAATACGTTTCATATGTTTTAATTTTATAGTTAATATTCGAGAACAAAGATGTAAGAAACTTTAATGTAATATGAGCGTATTAAGTGCTTGACGTTTACTTTTAAGTGAATGCCATATTATAAGCAGCGAACTCTTTAATATCACCTATTTATAGCCTTGTATACGGGGTTTGTTTGAATTTTTATTCCTTTTATTTGCATCATGAACAGACATAAGAATTTTATATTTCATGTAGCCTTATGGTTACTGATTTGGTCAACTGCTTGGATTTTTAGTGGCAGTGATATTCAATTTGCAGCTGAAAATGGATTGGCACTCGTGTTTCAAATTTTAGTGATTGCCATATTAATCTACTATACAGTTCCACAATTATTACTTAAGAAAAAGTATATAGCCTTTACTATAGTCTCTATAATTACAGTTTTTGTAGTCACCTTAATTTTGACCAATGTTGTTCCGGATCAGATACTAGGACCAGAAAATACGATAAGGCAGATGCCTGGACCTAGATTTGGACAGGGTCCTGGAGCTGGCGGACCAGGGTCAGGACCTAGATTTGAAGATGGACCACCATTAGAAATTAACCGTAGACCACCTTCTCGGTTTTTTATCAATTTGCTGCTGATTGCAATAGCCTATGTGATTGCTACACTTGTTGAAATATTTCTTCTTGCTCAGCGTAAAGAAGAGGAAATAGTAATCAATAAAAATGAAGCTTTACAGACAGAGTTAAAGCTACTAAAATCACAGATCAATCCGCATTTTTTATTCAATGCTTTGAACAACATATATGCGTTGTCTGCCATAGATTCTGGAAGAACACAAAAGAGTATTAGTTACTTGTCAGACATGCTTAGGTATGTTTTATACGAGTGTGAGCAAGAAATTGTACCGCTTTATAAAGAGATAGATTACATTGAAAATTATATTAAATTGTTTTGTCTTAAGAGTAGCAAAACATACCCTATAACTACTACATATTCTATAAAAAATCAGAATATTCAAATTGTGCCCATGTTATTGATTCCTTTTTTGGAAAATGCCTTAAAGCATAGTAATATTGAAAAAGTAACAGGCACCTTTATTAATCTTAAAATTAATGCTACCGAAAGTAGTATTGATTTTGAACTAGAAAATAGTAAACCTGAATTTAAGATAGTAAAGGATGATGTTGGTGGTATTGGAATAGAAAATGTAAAGAAACGTTTGACAATTCTATATCCAAACCGACATGAATTGGTTATCAATGAAACCACAGAGGCTTTTAAAGTGAATTTAAAACTGCAGTTGAATGAATAGTATAAATTGTATAGTCGTAGATGACGAGGAATTGGCACGAGCCCTACTAATAACTTATATAGAAAAGTTAGATTTTTTGAATTTGGTAGGTGAGGCTGAAAATCCGTTAGAGGCTTTACAATTAATGAAAGAACATGATGTAGATGTTTTGTTCTTGGATATTCAAATGCCAGAGATAAAGGGTACGGATTTTGCTAAAATGGTAGATTCTAACACTAAGATAATTTTCACCACAGCTTACTCTCAATACGCTTTAGAAGGATATGAATTAAATGCAGTAGATTATCTATTAAAACCTATTACGTTTGAACGCTTTGTTACTGCCGTAAATAAGGTGAAAACCAATAAAGCAGTAGAAAAGTCTGAATCATTTACTATTAAATCTGGTTATGATTTACACAAGGTGAAATTTGAAGATATTCAGTATATCGTAAGCGATAGTGAGTATGTTACATTTCATATGGCTGATAAGAAAATTATTAGCAATCAACGTTTAAAAGCCTTAGAACAAGAGTTACCGAGTTCTATGTTCATGAGAGTGCACAGGTCATATATTATTAATAAGAACAGTGTAACAGGTTTAAAAGGTAGAGATTTACTGCTTTCAGATGTTATTATACCCGTAAGTGATTCATACTATGATCTAGTAAAAAATGAATTGTTTTAATTAGTAATCCTTTTCATTTTTATATTATCTAATGGTTCAGAATTTCTAAAATTCTTGAAAAAATTCTAAGTATCTAATTTTGAGGAGACTATACTCATCACCTTTAAATTGTGAATATCTATTGCGTTTTTTGGCTTTTCAAACTATGACTAAGAAGTATATTTAGCACCCCAAAATAAAAGGAAATTATGAGTGCAACTTGGTACGAGTGTAAAATAAAATATAGAAAGCTAGACGAAGCTTCAGGAATGTTAAAGGTAAAAACAGAACCTTTTTTGGTTGATGCCATTTCTTATACCGAAGCCGAAAGTAGAATTACTGAAGAGATGTCAGTTTACTTAAGCGATACGGAAGAAATTAAAATCACCAATATTAAGGTCGCTAATTTTGCCGAGATTCATCCATTCGAAAATTCAGATAGATGGTTCAAATCTAAAGTTTCTTTAATTGCTTTTGACGAAGAAAGTGGTAAGGAACGTAAAACGAACATGTATTTACTAATACAGGCGAATGATGTAAAGGAAGCTTATGACAATACTATAAGTGTAATGAAAGATACTATGGGTGAATACTCTGTACCATCAATAGCGGAATCTCCAATTATGGATGTTTTTCCATATTTTTCTGGTGAAGAAGATGATATGGAACGAGTAGAAAAATTCAATGTGTTAAAAGATTCAGTTCCGGTTGATAATTCAATGGATGAAGCATTAGAATTAAGTGATGTAATGTCAAGCGAAGAATAAGCGCAGTTATATATATAGCATAAAAAAAGAGGACCCAACGGGTCCTCTTTTTTATTCATATCAATTTAGAATTTACTGTATTAAAGACTGCATTTATCAAGTGTACGATATCTCCATAATTTTGAACACACGCTCAACATTACCTAATTGTAATGTTGCAGTATCGCCAACATGTTTAGATATTAAAACTCTAGCTATTGGTGATAAAAACGAAATTTTACCTTTCGCTATGTTTGCTTCATCAACCCCTACTATTTGAAATTGTTGCGGTGTTTCAGTAGTATCAATTACTACTAGAACCGTTGCACCAAAACGAACTTCATTCTGAGGTTGTTCGCTTAAGTCTACGATTTTGGCGCTTGAAATTCGCTCATTCAGTAATTGTAATTTAGCATTGATTAAATTACTCGCAATACGTCTTTCTTTCTCGTTGTCGTGTTGTAAAGATTCCTTTTCAACTGATAAGGCATTTCTTTCTTCTAACAAATTATTATACCCAATTTTGGTAACGTAATTAACCGCTCCTTTGGGTAAATCTGCCCTAGGTGGCACCATCGGTATTTCCTCTTGATCTTCTTCTTTGACAAACCCTCTGCTCATTACTTTTTAATTTCAAATGAATTTAAAGCTTATCTAAATGAGACATTAATGAGATTAAATATATAATTACCTCAAATAATCAAATTTTAGAAAGATAATATGGCACTTTTTAAATATAAATCGTCTAAAGTAGCTATAGAATCAGATAGTAATATTCTAGCAATAACATCAATTTTGAACCTTAAGAATTCAATGAATTATTATTGATGTATTCTAAAAACCGAGGTTTGTATTGCTCTGAAACCGTAATGCGTTGTTTGTTGATAATGATTTGACTACGCTCAACAACTTCAACATATTTAAGAGCTACAATGAATGATCGGTGTACACGCATAAAATGTGTTCCCGGTAATTCCTCCTCCAAACTCTTAAGGCTCATTAATGTTAAAATAGCTTTGGGGTTGTCTTTCAGCCAAATTTTAATATAGTCTTTCAATCCTTCAAAATATAATACGTCTGAAAGTTTAATTCTCAGTTGTTTGTATTCTGACTTTACGAAAAGAAACTCCTTTTCTTGAGGTATTTCTTTACTTTGAATCGCAGTGTTACCCCTAACTAAAGAAAACCATTCTAAAGCTTTATTTGAAGCTGTTAAGAATTCGACATAATCAAAAGGTTTAAGTAGATAATCTAAAGCCTCAACCTTAAAACCTTCAAGTGCATATTGATCAAAAGCAGTAGTGAATATTACCTTAGTGTTTTTCGGAAGCATTTTAGAAAATTCGATTCCAGTTAAATCTGGCATCTGAATGTCAAGAAAAAGAAGGTCAACTTGTTCTGAATTTAAAAACTGCATAGCTTCAATTGCGCTATTACATTTTTTAATCAACTTTAAATAAGGGGTCTTTTCTACATAACTCTCTACAAGATTAACAGCCATAGGCTCATCGTCAACAATCATACAGGTTATTTGAATAGCTTCCATATTAGTATTTAAGATTTCTTAATGAACAATAATTTCTAAATTTTAAACGTAAATAATGCTGTTATTTTCGTGTATTTAATCAGTGATTTTGCTATCAGATAGTTTAATCTACAGTATACCTAACAAGCACCTCATTATCCAAAATTACATTAGTAGACCATATAAATTGGGCATCGGTAGAAGTATTATCGAAAATATCTGTAAAGTTGGTGTATGAGGGTTTGTTGTCTACACCAATAACATTATTTGCATATACAGATGCATTAGGCCATTGACTATCATCGAAACTTGTTGATTGCCAATCTGATGGAGTTTTCCAGTGTAAGGCAAAGTAAGAGGTTCCATCATCTGAATCTTCGGTACTGCAATTATCACTTAATCTCAAAGCACCTTTTTCAGAAACACATGATAAATCTTTTATTGGTGCGGTGTAATAAGTCTGTGCTTTCCAATTTGAACTTGTAGTGGCAATAATTTCATTGTTGGCATTTTTGAAAACGCCAACCATACCACCATCTCCAGGGTGAAATGCTTTTCCCCTATTACTTTCTGATCCTAGCCCACTATTCTCTTCCCAGTCGACTAGCTTCATGGCGATAGTAAAAGGGGTTTTTACCTTAAACCTGACAATGTTAGAATTAAATTGCGTAAAAGGCACATTGTCTTTACCAACAGGAATACCGTTAATGTACATTTCAAAATAATTGTCAGCAAATATATACGCTGTAATTACTTCGCCATCTGCATCAACTTCAACAATATCTGTACCATCTAATGCTGCTAAGGCTTCATCTGCGGAAGCGTATTCAACTTTTGTACAAGGGTTGAACAAATCTGAAGCAAAAGGGAAATTATCATCGGTAAAATTAACTAATGCAGGTACAGTCCAACTACTACCATCTGTTGCTGTAGATGTTCCAATAGGTGCTTTTCTACCTCTATCACAATCGTATATGTTTTCAGTTTCAACTGTTGCCAGTCCTTGAGAAACTGAGGCTGTACCTTTATATATATTAATTTCTGACTTTGGTTTTACATCTGTTTGTGCAGTTTTATTACTATTCTTACAACCAATTATTGTAAAAGAAATAAGAGCAAGTATTACTAGCGAAGTTTGTTTCATTTTTTTCTAGGTTTGTACGTTTCTATAGTTGATGTTCCATCAGGATTTAAGAATTCGTAGGTGTAAACATTATCATTTTCCCATCCATAATTTATAATATAGTCTTTAGAATCTAAGCGATAAGTTAAAGAGTACGCGTTAGTACCTGTAGATTCAAAATTTATAATTTCAGCTCCGCGTAAAGGTCTTAAAGCAGGTCGTAATTCTTGAGTTCTAGGTTGGGGATAAACCTGGTTTTCAGGAGCTTCCGTTTTTGGGTCTAGCACTACCTCTCCTCGCATACCTGCAATAAAATATGGATATTCATCAATAGTGTGGTATTCATAAGACCCATCTGAGTTTAATATACCTAAATATTCATCGAGAGACTCTGTTGTTTTTCCATAAACCGGGAACCCATCAACAGCATAGGCCACTGGGTTACCTGCGCCTACTTGATCTTGTAAATGCAATGGTGGTAAATGATAATGGTAATCATCTGCACGACCGCAATGTCCGCCCCAATTGTCTAATTCTCCAATAGCATTAGCATCTTCAACTCTATTGTTTAATGGGTTAAAAATTGGAATACCATTAACAGCAACCGCAATTGCACCTTTTAAAAGGTTCGTTTTAGTAGAAAGTGGATGTTCCGCCATTTTTGGATGCGTAGGTATAGCCCAACTATTGTCACCGGTATAATTTTGTTTGATAGGCACTTGTTGCTGCCAGTTTGTAATACCAACCATCATGTCATGATCTGGTAATCCATTTGATGAAACATACAGGTAGTTCTCATCTGAATGCGTTGTGACACCGTCGAATTTTTTAAAAAAAGTTTGCATTAGCGAAACATCATTTGCTGGTACTTGCACAGTATTTGTTTTAGTATTACCAGTATTTTTACATGATACTATTAAAATGACACTCAAACCAAGAACTCCGTGAGTTAAGTATATTACTTTTTTTTGTTTTATCAATTTGAAAACAGAAAAGGACAAAAGGAAAATACCTAAACCAATAAGTGCCCAATGAAAACTTGATAATGATTGTGAATCAACCTCAATAGCTGCGCTGCTATTTAAAGAATGAATGAATTCATTCTTTGTTTTAATAAACTTTTGATCAGCTTCTGTAAAATCTGTAATTTGAAACTTTTGAATAGTATGATTGCCATCCATAAGCCAAATTTCATCATTTTCATATGAAATAAAATCAGCCTTGATAATTATATCAGTGGTTGTCATTTCCCATTGTTTTAAAGGATCTCCATGACCACCTTCATGTGCAAAAAGGTGAATATTTACTAGAAGTAAAATTATAAATAGTAAGTTACTTTTCATATGTATATAGTTACAACAAGTTTATAATAATGAAAATTTCATTTTATACAGAACACTACCTAAGTCTCTATCTGTAAATTAACTCTGTAAACACCAGCTTTAAGCTCTTTTTTAAAAGAATGTTTATTTGGATATAATAATTGGAGCCGTTTTTCTAAGTTCGGTAAGCCAATGCCACTACCACTTTTGTCACTATCTTGTTTTGGAAAATTATGATTTTCAATTGTGAAATCCACCTTATTTCCTTTAATGGCCATGTCAATTGAAATCATACTTTTTGTACTGGCAGAAACACCGTGTTTAAAAGCATTCTCTATTAAAGATATAAATAATAAAGGCGAAATTTTAATTTGTGAATCACTTACCGGAAAACTAGATTCTACTTCAGTTTTATCTGTTAATCTTAATTTCATTAACTCGATATACTTTCGCATAAATTCGATTTCCTTTGAAAGTGTCACCAATTCTGTATTCGTTTCATAAAGCAAATACCGCATTAGTTTACCTAAACTATGTATGGTAGATTTAGCCTTATCCGGCGAAATATCAACTAATGAATATATGTTATTTAAAGAGTTGAAAAAGAAATGCGGTTGAAGTTGATATCTAAGATGTTGCAATTCTGTTTGTAACTTAAAATTATCAGCCTCTTTTCGTTCTGCTTCGGTCTTTACCCATCTTTTAGTTGATTTTATAGCTATCGATAATAAAACAGGTGCCGCATATGATAACATTTGCACATATATGAACAATTTAAACGGTGGTCCTTCCCTATTTGCATTTGGGGGTCTATTATTAATTAGTTCGCTAAAATAATTGTCTTCAATAAACTCTTTCAATAAAATAAAGAAACCGATTAAGACTAAATTGACGATGATAAAAATCAGTGTTTTCTTAGAGAAAAGAAACCTGTCTATGAGTACAAAAAAGTTTAAATAAAATATTACGGCATAGAACAACATTGGTATTAAGAAATGTGCAATCAACCTATTTGTATCCAAATCTTGCCCGTAAGATAGAACGAAGGGCATGCTAAACAACACCAGCCAAATTATAAGATGCTGTGTAATTACTATTTTTTTATTCTTGTACATAATTATTTATTCATAACGTAAAGCTGTAATCGGGTCTAAAGCAGAAGCTTTTCTTGCAGGATACCATCCAAAGAAAATACCTGTAACCGCACAAACAGCAAACGAAATTATTATAGAATACATCGCCACGCTTGTAGGCCAATGTAAGAACTTTTCAATAAAAACAGTAGCACCAAGCCCCAATAATACACCAAGTACACCGCCAGTAATACTTATTAAAATTGCCTCGATTAAAAATTGTAACAATATATCTGATCCTTTACCACCTACCGCCATACGAAGCCCTATTTCTTTAGTACGCTCCTTTACTGATACGTACATGATATTCATAATGCCAATACCACCAATAAGCAATGAAATACTGGCAACAGCAACTAAAAGTACAGTTAGCATTTCACTAGTAGAACTAAACGTCGATATTAATTCTTCCATAGACCGTACGGTAAAATCATCTTCTTCATTATCCATGAGCTTATGTTCTTCACGTAGAATATCGGTGACCTCTAAAACAGCATCGGGAGCGTCATCTTCGCTAACGGCCGAGGCCATTATTTGATTCAAATAATCAATAGCTAAAATTCGTTTTTGAACCGTAGTGTATGGTGCAATTACAACATCATCTTGATCTTGACCAAAGGTGTTTTCTCCTTTTTCTTCTAAAACACCGATTACCTTGAACGGAATATTGTCAAAGCGTATCATTTGTCCAACAGGTTCTTGCCCGTCAGGAAATACATTATCAACTACCGTTTGCCCAAGAATGACCACTTTAGAAGCAGATTTTACTTCAGCATCGGTGAACATGCTACCGCTTTGAAGACCAACAACTTTAATTTCTAGATAATCAGGATTTACACCATAAATCGTACTAGGCCAATTATTTGCTCCGCTAATTACTTGACCACCGCCATTTACAACTGGTGTAACATAACTTAACAAAGTAGCTTTCTCTTTAATGACCTCAAAACTTTTAAGTGTCAACGTTTGCACATCACCACCACTACCTCTAGCCGGTCCTCTATCATCGGTACCAGGTCTAATTGTAATCATATTAGATCCCATACTAGAAATGGTATTCCTTATGCTTTCTTTAGAACCTTCACCAATGGCAAGCATTGCAATTACAGATGCTACACCTATAATAATACCAAGCATGGTCAGTAATGTTCTCATTTTGTTGAGAACAATAGCCTTGAATGCAATTTTAAGTAGATTTAATATTCTCATAATCAATGATTTTCTTGTGGCAATTTTGCTAATTCTTCTGCTGCAGATTGTACTTTATGATTCTTATAATCTTGCATAATACTACCATCTTTTAATACGATTGTTCTACTACTAAATGTTGCTATATCTGGCTCATGAGTAACGAATGTGATGGTAATTCCCTTTTTGTTCAAATCTTGAAATAGTGACATAATTTCATAAGATGTTCTCGTGTCAAGATTTCCTGTCGCTTCATCAGCCAATATCATTACTGGGTTGTTTACTAAAGATCTGGCAATGGCCACACGCTGTTGCTGACCACCAGAAAGTTGAGAAGGAGTATGATGTAATCTATCTCCTAAACCAACCATTTCAAGAGCTTTTATCGCACGTTCTCTGCGTTCGTCTGTAGACACCTTGCTATTATATAATAGCGGTAACTCGACATTCTCAATGGCTGAAGTTCTAGCTAAAAGATTATATGATTGAAATATGAATCCGATTTTTTCATTTCTGATTGTCGCCAATTCATTTCTACTTAAATCTTTCATACTAACACCATCAATTTCATAGGTACCCGATGTGGGTTGGTCCAAACATCCTAAAATATTAAGCATCGTACTTTTACCAGATCCACTAGAACCCATGATGGTTACAAATTCACCTTCTTTGATAGTAAATGATATTCCACGTAAAGCATGAACCGTTTCGGTACCCATCGTAAACTCACGCTTTAAGTCTTCAATTTTTATGATTTCTTTACTCATGGTTATTTCTTTTTACCTCCTGGGCGTTGTGGCATAAACGGACTCTCTTCCGTACCGCCTGCAGGTGCACCAGATTGAGTAGTTTCTGATTTTAAACTATAAACCAGTTTGTCCCCTTCATTAATACCGCTTAAAATTTGAACGTTTACTCCATCACTAGCTCCTAAAGTCACCTTTTTTGGAGAAATGGCACCATTAGATTCGAGAACCCAAACCCTTGTACTATCATCATTTTCATCAGGTTTTGGTCCGCCGCCTTTTGGAGGTTCAACAGTCAATTGTTCTTGTTCATTATATGCCATCATTTCAGGGGGAGTCGGTTTAAAATTTATAGCCTTCGCTTCTACAGATAGCACATCTTTTAATTCTAAGGTGTAGATTGAAATGGTAGCCGTAAGTCCTGGTTTTAATCTTAAATCAGGGTTGTCAGCTTTAATTACCACTGTATAGGTAACTACGTTCGATGTAATCGTTGGGTCCAATCTAACTTGTGTTACCTCACCTTCAAATTCTTGACCTTGGTAAGCATCAACGGTAAAGCTTACACGTTGCCCCTCTTTTACTACACCTATATCTGCCTCATCAACGTCAGCTTCCACTTGCATTTCTTTTAAATCTTGGGCAATGGTAAATAGTGTTGGTGTACTGTAACTAGCCGCAACGGTTTGTCCTTCATCAATATCTCTTGAAAGAACCACCCCGTCTATAGGAGAGTAGATATTGGCATAGCCTAAGTTTGTTCTTGCCTGCTGTAAATCAGATAAACGTTGTGTAACCGTACCTTTTGCAGTCTCATAATTAAAAAAGGCATCGTCAAAATCAGATTTGCTAATGACTTGATTGTCATATAAGGACTTTTGTCTGTCGTAAATAGTTTGTAAATAATTACGATTGCTTACCGCGTTATCATATGAGGCTTGTGCCTGCGTCATAGCCGCTCTAAGATTGGTTTTATCTAATTCAGCAATCAATTGTCCTTCTGTAACTACACTGTTATAATCCACATAAATCTTCTCTACAACACCTGAAACTTGCGTACCTACATCAACTTGATTTATAGGTTCAATAGTTCCTGTTGCTGTTACCATTGTAGTTACATCACCTTTTTTGGCAGCTACTGTTTTGGCTTCAATAGCAACAGTATCATCACCCTTAAAAAAGCTATATGCAACAAAAGCCAAGATGACCAAAATGACACCGCCTATTATGATATTTTTTTTATTTTTCATTTTGATTAAAGTTTAATTTCGTTTCCTTGATAGAATTGTAATAATTGATGGTATAAAATATTTAGGTATTTAGATTGTAAATAATTCTGTTGGGCATTTGTAAACGTATTTTGACTTACTACAAGGTCTGTAGTACTTAAATCACCCAACTCATATTTCTTTTGAGCTAGATTATACGACTGTTCTGCGGCATCTTGGGATGCTTCTGCAGCAACTAGCTGCTCTTGCGATGATAATGCGTTTTGGTACGCTGTTTCTACTTTTTTAATCACCTCTTTTTCTACTGTTTGTTTTTGTATTTCGGCTTTTTCTATATTAAAAGATGCAATTTGTACCGCGGACTTGGTTTGGTTTCTATTGAAGATTGGTATACTAAGACTTAAGCCCAATCTTTGATTGAAATTGACATCTAATTGATCGGTGAAATTGTTGTCGCTAATACTTGTATAACCAGACCCAACACTACCGGTCATTGACAACGTTGGTAAATAACCGCCTTTTGCTATATCTAATTCTTTTTCATTAATTAGTATAGTGGTGGCACTAGCTTCTACTTCCGGTAAGTATGAAAGGGCATTGGTATAAATAGCCTCTCTATTTAGCTCAAGGTGTATTAAATCTTCATTTTCATCCACGGTTTCAATCTGTAAATCTTCTAATGGAGATAATTCTAATAACTGCTTTAGCGTGATGATGTTTAGTTCATAGTCGTTTTTAGCTGCAATGACATTGTATTTATTAGTTGCGGCTTGACTTTGCGCCTCTGTATAATCGCTCAAAGCAATAGTACCGGCTTCTAATCTAGATTTTGCCCGAATTACCTCTTTTTCAGAGGCATTAAGATTGTTTTCGGCAATTGTAATTCCTTCTTTACTGTATAATGTTTGTAGATACGATTCTAATATGCTGATAACAATATTGTTTTTGGTCTCTTGTGCCAATAAACTATTTTGTTCAATTAAAAGTTTGTTCTGCTTAACCTGATTAGTTAACTGATTTCCCTGAAAGAGTGTAACAGAATTATTAATTCCAAGATTGGTACTAAGTATTTGGTCGGAAACATAATCACTGGTTATGGGATCAATAGAAGTACCGCTTGAAAAATTTTGAGAAGCACTACCAAAAAGATTCGGTAGTTTGGCAGATTTGGACTGATTGTAATCTACTTCAGAAATACTAGTATTTAAATCGGCATCTTTTAAAGTGATGTTATGCTCAATGGCATAAGAAATACAATCTTCTAGCGACCATATTTTTAAAGTCGTATTGGTTTCTACATCTTGACCAAATGTAAATTGGGTAAGTAGAATGACAGCTATGAATATATAATGTTTCATTTAAGCGTGTTTATAATTAACACTCCAAATGTGAAACTTTATACTTCCTTATTAAAAGGGAATAGAAGTCTAGCCTATATTTTTATACAGAAAGTGGAATTTTATCGATGAGAATTTTTGGGCAATTGTTATATCAACTGCAATTGCCCATTTTTAGTTTAGTTCAATTCCACTTGATTTTTTATGGTATTAAACTGTAATTGAAGCTCTTTTAAACGCTCTACTTCTTCATTGCCAGGTATTTTATCGGCACCACCAACAATGTAAGACAAATAAGCAATTTGAGGCACTAGCATTTGCTGCGGATAAGCCCCTTCATCATTCTTGATTTCTTTTAATGTTTTCTCTAAAGAAGCTTTTTTGTCTCCTGTTGTTTTCTTGATTTCTTTCTCTAATTGCGATTGAAATTTTCTAGCCTCGGTCAGTAGCGCTAACACTTTGTTTTCAAATACTAGATGATCTTTTATAATTGTTTCATCAATGCCTTCTTCAGCTAATCTTGGATCAACTAGAATTTCAAATGGTTGATCAAATATTTCTTTACCTACTGTAAGTTTTGCCGTGTAAGTTCCTGGTAATACTATTGGTCCATTTTTGTAGCTTCTAGATTCTTTGTCGCTCCATGCTCCTTTTTGGCGCATATCCCATTGAAATCTATTAATACCTTTTTTAGTTTCCAATTTATTATCAAAGTAACTAAAAGCCATACTAAGCCCCATATTCTCTACTTCTTCTTTACTGGATTTCACTTTTGTAGAGTCACTTATGATAGTTGCTATAGATTGATTGTTAGCATCTAAAATTTCTAATTGCACTTCGCTTTTAAGTTCCTTTGGTAGGTAGTAATCAATTAGAACTCCCGTTGAAGGATAGTCAGGAAATCCTTTTGCTCTTCTTGGCGTACGATATCTAAAGGTATTATCTGGTTTAAACAATACAGGAGTATCATCTAAAGCAGCAATAGCAGAATCTCTTAAAGAGGTAATGTTATCCAATACCCAAAAACCACGCCCCATAGTACTTAAAACTAAATCGCCTCTTTTGATAATGATATCGGTAATTGGTGTTACTGGTAAATTTTGCTGAAAAGATTTCCAATCTTGTCCATCGTTTAACGAAACGAACATGCCGTATTCAGTACCTGCATATAAGATTCCCGCTGTTTCAGGGTCTTCACGCAATACTTTAGCGGTATAGTCAGACGGAATTCCGTTTGTAGCAGTACTCAATAACTCCCAAGTTTTACCATAATCTGCCGTTTTATAGAGATATGGAGTAGTATCACCTAATAAATGTCTATCTACAGATATATATGCAGTGGCAGGATTAAATTGCGAAGGTTCAATAGACTCAACTCTACCACCTTTAGGCATTTTCTTAGGCGTTACGGCCGTCCAAGTTTGTCCGCCATCTTGAGTCAAAGAAACCACACCATCATTAGATCCTGTCCAGATCAAGTCTTTTTTGATTTTTGATTCTCTTATGGAATATATAGTACTGTAGTATTCCTCACCGGTAATGTCTCTGGTAATCGGACTACCGGAAATCACTTGCTTATCTGCTTCAAAAGCTGTTAAATCCGGAGAAATCGTTTCCCAAATAACACCGTCGTTCCTTGTTTTATGTACAAACTGTGAGCCCATGTAAACTACATCTGGATCATGTGGCGAAACATGAACAGGAGCTACACGTTGAAAACGATATTTTAAATCTTTAGGATTATGACCATAAATATTAGAAGCACCAATAGAATATTCCCTACCTACTCCGGTAATTTTGTTATAAACGCTAAAACGACCTTTACAGTTGTTATAAACGATATTATGATTGCCCGGTTTTGGTATTGACGGACCAGTTTCACAACCACCTACCTCAATCATAACTTGAGTACCCTGAGTAGAAGTACCACTAGGTGCTGAGCTTGGTATCGCTATAGTGGTATTATCTTGTTGAGCTCCATAGATCCAATAAGGATATTGGTCATCTACTGCTACTTGATATATTTCTGCTGTTGGTTGATTGAATTGCGATGACCATGTTTTACCACCATTATGAGAAACATTGGCACCACCATCGTTACATTGAATTAATAAATCTGGATTATTAGGGTTTAACCATATATCATGATTATCGCCGTGTGGTACCGACATCATTGTCCAATTTTTTCCGCCATCGGTAGATTTTAATAATGGATTAGCATTTGAATACACTATGTCAGGATTGGTAGGGTCTAATTCTATATTAATATAATAGAAAGGTCTATTGACCAACCCTTTATGATTAGATGTCTGTACAAAGGTCTTACCTTGATCTACAGATTTGTATACACCGCCTTCATCACCTGGTGCTTCAATTACAGCATAAAGAATACTTGAATCTACTGCTGAAACTGCTAAATCTATTTTACCGATTAGTCCTTTTGGTAATCCTGTTTCTAGTTTGACCCAATCTTTACCTCCGTTCACAGATTTATAGATTCCGCCTTCTTTGTTTTCTCCTCCAGAAATGATAGTCCAAGGTGTACGTTGTGCTTTCCAAGCAGCAGCATAAACAATATTTGGGTTTCCAGGTAATAGCTCTAAATCTGCAAATCCGGTTGTGTTAGATATGTGAAGCATCTTTTCCCAAGTTGCGCCACCATCAATCGTTTTATAGATCCCACGTTCTTCATTCGCTTTAAATGCATCGCCAATTGCTGCAACCCAAACTATATTACTATTGGTAGGGTCAATTTCTACAGCTCCAATTTGTCCTGCTTTTGCTAGTCCGATATGATCCCAAGTTTCTCCGGCATCAATAGATTTATAAATTCCTTTACCACTAATGATGTTACTACGAAGTCCATCAGAACCAGTACCAACATAAACTATATTAGGATCATTGACAGCAACTTCAATAGCTCCAATAGAGGGCGTATCAAAAAATCCGTCAGAAATATTATTCCAAGATGTACCATAATCATCGGTTTTCCATACTCCAGCACCAGAAGCACCTAGGTAAAAAGTACCAGGTAAAACAGGTGTGCCGGTAACCGTGGTAACACGACCACCTCTTGACGGACCAATAGTACGATACTCCAATGCTGAAAAATCTTGAGAAAAAAGGGATGAAGAAATGCATACAAACGATGCAACGGCTAGGTAACGAAAGAACGATTTCATTTAGGTTTGAATAATAGTTTGGTTAAGACCTAAAGTTACTTAAACCATTACGCAAAACATACGTTCAAGATGATTTTTGCGATTTTCTTAATATGACAATTACATATTGAGATTTGACGTAATCTCGTTGCAGAAATTTATGTAATATACTGTTATGATAGTGTATTATCTACTTGTCAGTATCTTTAAGCTTATCATTTTCCCAAATACCACTTATAACAGAGCCTTCTTTCTTGTGAAAAATACCTTTGCCATTTCGTTTGTCGTTTTTCCACTGTCCTTTATACTTTTCACCGTTAGGCCAAAAATATGTTCCCTCACCATTTCGCATATCATCTTTGTAGCTGCCAATGTAATATTCACCATCAGGCCAATAAAAAGTACCGTTGCCTTCTCGTAGATTGTCTTTCCATTCACCTTCATATCTGCTACCGGTTTCAAGAACAGCAATACCTACACCATTAGCCTTATTGTTTTTCACTTGACCTACATAATGTAGACCAGTTCCTTTTTTACTAGTAAAACTCAGATATTCACCGAATGATTTATTGTTCAGTTGCTTACGCATATTGTTTAACTGAACTCGTGCTTTTTCTAGGGCGAAATTAAGAGAATCAATACTTCTTATTTCACTTTGAGATACCGGAGCTATAGCAATTGAATCCACAGAGATTTTTTCAGTTCCCTTTTCAGAAGTATTTACCGTATTATTTTGCATTAATTTTTGAGCAAGGGCAATCCGTAAAGGAATAACACTGTTCAGCTCTTCATGATTTTGAAGTGTGGTATTATAAGATTCGATTGCTTTATTATAATCACCTTCCATTAATACAGAATCAATTGCCACTAATTCTTTGTTACCGGTTACAAGTACATCCAATTCCTCTTTTGCCTTGCTACTCTCCCCTATCTCATTTTCTAGAGTACTGGATTTGATGCCAAAATATATAGCTAATGCAGATATAATGGCTAACAGACCGTACAATGTTACATCTCTTTTTTTCATAGTGTTTGTTTGCTCTATGTTATTAATCTGTTAAGTGAATTTCTGGAAGTTTATTTTTTACTTTTCTGAAATCTGGAGAATAGTAAACATGAAATCTCATTGCCCAACTTTGCTTATAATATCCTCCGTTAGCTAAATCTTGCCCTTGGGAATACATTGCTCCTGCCGCAACGGTTAATCTTGGTGTTAGAATATAACCTAGCGTAGTGGTTAATCGTAAATCTTCCATTGGGCTTGCAACAACCGCTTTTCCACTTTGCATAATTAATTCTGCTTCTGGTGCAACGTAAAAGGTTTTCGGTTTTAACTTGTGGTTGTTTAAAGGTATTTTCATTCTAAACATATACCTCCAACGGTTTCTAAATATGTAATCGCTATTCTCTACGAAACTCTGTGTCCAACGGTGCTCAATACGAATACGATGATAAATCATCATACTGGCAAGTGATTGTGCAAACTGATATTGATGCCAAATACGCCATTCTGGTACTAAATTACGATCTGTAGAAGCTTCATCAGTATTGAAATTTAAACGTAAAACTCCACCTAATCGAACATTAAAATATTTAGAGTGAATGTACCCAATGGCATGTCTATTATATACCTGGGCTACCTGACCAAAAAATGGTGTAGCTTCTGTTTCCTCTAATCTTAGGTGGGTTTGCGCATCCCAAAATAAGCGCTTGCCAATTCTAATATTACCATAAGTATTGATCCAGGTCTTTGTACCTAAATCTTTATATTTTGAATACTCAGGCAATTCTACAGCCTCTTTCTCTTGTGAAAATCCTTGAAATACTAGAAAGAATAAGAATATAAGCTTTATGCTATATGTACGAAACGTTTTCATAGGCTATTGCTTTGCAGTGTTTTGTACATTCAACATTTCTAATATAGTAATAGGGTCTTTTTGCCTCTTTAACTTGCGTTCAAGCTTTTTGGTGTCTTGGTCTTTTAATTCTAGAATCTTGGTATATGTAGCATTGATAGTGCTGTTTAATTCTTTAGTAGTATCGCAAGACAAGTGTTGGTCTATCTCATTTAAGAAATAAGGTTCTAGCGTTTTTGAATAAGCTGATGTTATTCGTTTTTTAATATCCTCATCCATCAAAGTTGCCATAAACGGATTCCAAATTCTATCGGTATAGCTTTCTTTAATTGTAGTTTGATATATTGGCATTTCTGAAACCGTCTTAGATAACTCGTTTAAATTATTTAGACATTCAACAGTTGTTCTAGCAGCAGATAATCTGTTTTCTGCAGATTTCACTTTAGAATAGTCATTTATAGTTTTGCTAGTAAAAGACTTCAGTTGTTTTAAGGCTGTCGCGTATTTTAAAGGAATATTTGAACTGGTAGAATCAATAAAAACCATCATTGAATCATTTCTAATAATGATCTCTTCTTCTAAGCTAGCCAATTCGTTTTGACGTTTTTCTTGAGCAAGTGTTTCTTTTACTTCATTTGCAATAGATAATATACCGTCATAGCCCATTTCAGCAACAGTTTCAATTTTTTCTATGTTAGGAGTATCAGCAGTTATTGAAACGCTTGAAGGAATTGTATAAGATTTAGAAGATACAACACTATCTATTTGTATCTCAATATCCATTTGAGGTTTTGGAAGTCCGTTAGCAAACACGTGATTGATTAACTGTTCTTGAGAAGTGTATTCCAATATGCCCAATGAATCATAACTTACAATTTCTTGAATAGGATTTAAGAAAATCTCCTTCAATTGAAGTACCGTATTATATTGATAAGCAGTATTGTTATCGGATAATTTTAAGATGTTCAATTGTGAATTATGCAAGATAGATTCACTTAACTCATATGCTTTTTTATAATAAGATACAATACTATCAACTTTAGTAACCTCTAATGAATCAAGCGGGTAATAAGGGACCTTAACTTTTAACTCTGGTAGAAATTTTGATTTACCCAATTCAGATAATATTTCATCAACTTCTTGATAACGTGCTGCATTTTGCTTTAAAAGTTCTGGTAGACTATTATGATGAAGAATATCAACATCTACTTGCGAAAGCTGAATTTCTAAAGCTTTAATATAACCCGCATTTAGATTGATGATTTTAGTTTTACCGTTATACCCTTGGTAAGCCTTTATAGTTTTATGATCACTTTCGTCATCTACTCTAATAGACTGTAATAGACCATCTTTAAAATACCAACTTTCAGATTGGTCCATGCCATTTGAAGGAAACAACGACCACTCATCATGCGCCAAACCATCACGCAGAAATCTACCTACAAGTGTATAGTTTTCATTATTGATACTAAAGTTTTGCTGTGGTACACCGTTATCGAAAGAAATAACACTTTTAAACAAGGTCTTAGATATTTCGGAATTTTCAATTTCTTCTTCTACGATCGTCCATTTACCATTAGGCTTGCCCATTTTAATTTTACCGATAGCAGATTTTTGAATTCCACTAACTAGAACACGGTATTGATAATCAATAACTTCAGACTGGCTTTTTGAATTGAATTCTCCGAATTGAAATTTCCAAGGACCATCCGCAGTACCGTCCACGAAAGCTCCCTTAAATTGAAATGAGTAATCTTGTTTCTCTAAGAGTTCTTGAAGATTGGAACGTAGTACTGTAAAATCGCCATCAAGAACGGTGTCGTTCTCAACAAGTTTATAAGAATACGTTGCTTTACCGTTATACTTACCTATTTGTAAAGGTCCGTTATACGTTTGCGTTTCTTGAGCACTCATAGGAATTGATATTCCGATGATGATGAATACAAGAAATTGTAGTAATACTTTGATAGTTAGCCTAATCATGCCGCAAAAAAACGAAAATAGATTCAGACTAGTAAATTAGAACGGTAAGAGTTTTAACTTTTTATTAAATGTTTCTAAACAATTTAGAATGCAGCAATAAAAACAACATTTTTTAAGAATAATGCAACTACCAATCTATTGGAAAATAGTCTTTTAGGAATTTACCACACCAATGTTTTCCGGTATTAATACCATCAAATAATGGGTCCATAACCCTAGCTGCACCATCAACGATATCCAAAGGCGGTTGAAAATCGTGTACTTCTTGTTTCTTCTTAGCCAATTCTGCAGGATCTTCATCAGTTACCCAACCCGTATCAACAGCATTCATGAAGATTCCGTCTTTTGCCAGTTCACCAGCAGCAGTATGCGTTAACATGTTCAATGCAGCCTTCGCCATATTGGTATGTGGATGACGAGATTCCTTGAAGAAACGGTGGAATTTACCCTCCATCGCCGTTACATTAATAATATGTTTCTGACCAGTGTTCTCTTTCTTCATCAACTCTGCCAAGCGATTACATAACACAAAAGGTGCTACAGAATTCACCAACTGAACCTCAATCATTTCAGTGGTTTCTATTTCGCCTAACTTTAAACGCCAGCTGTTCGTTTTTCGTAAATCTACCTGTTGTAAATCGGCATCTAATTCCCCCGTAGGGAATACTTCTTGCGCAACTAAAGCATTATCAAAACTATACGGAATTTGAGATAGTTTCGCAGAAGCTCGTAAACCAATACCAGGTTCTGGTCCGTGCCAAGTAACCGGCATGTTTTGATTTGGAGAAGCTTTAGAACTGAATGATTTTAATTCATCTAAACAACTTTCATGGTCGCTTAAAACCATTTGAGCAAACTTAGGTAATGAAGAGAATTCTTTTTCTTCATTTTCCATTAAATGATGGTAGAAACCTGCAGGTCTACGTACCGTTTGTGCAGCGTTATTAATAAGAATATCTAGTTTATCATATTCCTGCTCAATGAAATTGCAGAATATTTCAACACTTGGTATATGACGTAAATCTAGACCGTGAATTTTAAGTCTATGCCCCCACTCCATAAAATCTTCCTCTTTAGAAAAACGAAGTGCAGAATCTACAGGAAAACGTGTGGTAGCTATAACGGTAGCTCCGCCACGAAGTAACATTAACGTAATATGATAACCAATTTTTAAACGAGATCCGGTAATAACCGCAACTTGACCTTTTACATTGGCATTTTGGAATCTTTTCGCATAATTAAAATCACCGCAATCGCTACACATGGTGTCGTAAAAATGATGCAGTTTAGTAAACTCAGCCTTACAAACGTAACAATTACGAGGTGTTGTTAGTTCTGGTAAATCTTTACTGGCTAATTCTGCAGCAGGTAGTAATTTTGGAGCAACAAATACATGAGCTTCACGTGCACTTCTTATACCTGTTTCTTTACGAGCATGCTTATCGCGAACTGCTTGTTTTCTTTTTTCGTTACGTTTGGCATCTTTTACCCTTTTAGCAAACTCTTGCTTGTTTGGTCGAGATAATTGACCAGCAACTTTAATTAAGGCAATTCTTCTATCTTCAGGAATTTCAAATATCTGATTGGTATCTGTTACCAAACGATTTAAAATTTCAATACAACTTTCAATCTCGGTTAAATCGATTTCAGTTTCGTTCTCGTGTTGTTTATCCTTCATCATACTACCTTAAAAAGGGCAAAAATACTAACTATGATTAAAGTACGGTAATACGCACTTTTTTCTTTTTTAATCTGGAGTTGTTTAACTCGTTTACAAGTTTATCTGATTTGCTTTTAGGTACTGCTACAAAAGCGCAATCTTGCTTAAGTTCAATGTCTCCTAATTCTTCTCTGTTCAAACCACCTTGTTTGAAGAAAAGTCCCGCAATATCACCTTTAGATATTTTATCTTTTCTGCCACCAGAAATAAATAACGTTTCCCAAAATGGGTCCCCTAACCTATTGGTTTTACCGATGCTAATTGGCTTTGAATTTGAGATGAACCCAGGTAACGATTCTTGATCCCATTTTATAACATAGGCAGTCCCTGTTGCATTTACACGAGCAGTTCTACCATTACGATGCGTAAACTCTTCTATACGTTGTGGTAATTCGTAATGAATGATAAAATTTAATTCGGGAATATCAATACCTCTACCAGCTAAATCAGTTGCAACTAAAATACGACTGCTACCATTTCTAAATTTAATTAAAGCACGTTCGCGGTCTTTCTGTTCCATACCACCAGAAAAGCACTCATGTAGAATGTGTTTCTGACTTAGAAACGAACTAACAGTTTCAATACTATCCTTTAAATTACAAAAGATAATACCTGGTTCTTCTCCAATATATTTTAAAAGTTGAACTAATGTTTTCAACTTATCTTTTTCTTCAGAGATAACTGTACTAATGGTAAGTTTTGAAGGTGTATCTTTCTTAAGATAATTGATTCTTCTAGGGTTTTCCATTCCCACAAACTTGGGAATTTTAACGGCCTCCGTTGCAGAAGTAAGAATACGTTTTTTAAGATTTGGTAATTCGGCAAGAATTTCAGTCATATCCTCTTCAAATCCGACTTCTAAAGACTTATCGAATTCGTCAAGAATTAAAGTTTTAATATGCTCTTTAGTAAAACGATCTGCCATAAAATGGTCAAGAATTCTACCAGGCGTTCCAACTAAAATTGCAGGAGTATGTTTTAGCTCTATCTTATCTTTAGACATAGCTCTACCACCATAAATGGCATTCACTTTAAAACCAGTACCCATATTACGAATAACCTGTTCTATCTGAATAGCCAATTCGCGAGAAGGAACTAAAATCAATACCTGAACTTCAGGATCGTTATGGTCCATAAAATCTAAAACCGGTAAAAGAAAAGCCAAAGTTTTTCCTGTACCGGTCGGAGAAAGTAAAATGGTATTATTCGATGATGAAATAGTATCTAACGCACTCTCTTGCATGCGATTTAACGCATCAATATTCAATTTTGATAAAATCTCTTTTTGATTTTTCATGCGTTTTTGATAACCATTAATTTATATACGATTATGCCTCTTGAAGGTCACGTTTCGATTTTCTGTATAAATAATTCGGGAAAATTGTTCTTTTCGCGAATCTGTTCAACTTGTTAGAATTGATCATTTTCTGAAAAATAGGCTTCGTTACACCGAAGTACTCATACGTAGCACCATCAACGAAAGTAACTTCTAAAACTAAACCATTATGCTGAAAATCAGCAACACCAGAGTTAATAGACTCGTTGTATACTTCTTTATTAGCTTCTTTGGTTTCAGGAGCGATACTTACTAAAAAGTGGTATCCGTCAATAATACGACGACTTTGAACTTCAGCTTCTTCTCTTTTTTCATCACCTTCTTGAAACTTGTCTGGGTGCCATTCTTTAACTAAACCTCTATAAGTGGACTTAAGTGCTTTAAGTTCAATCTCTTTTTCAACCCCGAAGAGTTTCTTGTATTCATTAATGCGCTTCATAATACAGCTTTTTTGCGGCTGCAAAACTACATCTTTATTTTGACGTGAAAGCTTGAAATTCAGTAATAAAAGAAAAAAATAACCTCTCGTTGATAGCTACTCGTTATTCAGACCTTTTTCAAGAACCGATTTGATACCCGCTAAATTTTCTGAAAATTCCATCATTTGAGAAAGTACTTGCGCCATTTCATTAGCATTACCAAATCCTTTTAGCTTATTATTTTTTACAAATTGTTCTTTAATAACACTCCAGCGTGTATCTTCTTCTGTTGAAAGATTTCCTATTAACTCATTGTATTTTAGTAAATTAGCTTCAGCAGATCCGGTCAAAGTTTGTGCTTCGTTTTCATAATGAGAACGTAACATGGTGTTTAGTTCTTTTTCGTTCATGATTGGCACTATTTGAGCCACCAATTTATTCATGTCTCTATAAGAACCTTGAAGTTTAAAAGAGGGCTCTGTACGATATTCGTCTTGCATGGCTGCACTTTTAATGTATGTTGCATTTACTTTCAACAATACATCTCTCACTCTTAACACCTTCTCCAATACTTTTTTATATTCTTCAACTTCTTGGCTAGAATGGTTTCCTATAAGCTGACCTTCGTCAGATTTAGACTCAATTTGTTCTACCAATGTATACACATCGTCAAATTCCTTACTTGCCAATTGCTGTAAAATAGGATTTGCTGTAAGTGAATTTTCAATTAAACTTAGTCTGAACAAGTGTTCTGTTTCGCCAATAATATCACCAAGGTTATAAATATCGGCACGGTTGGCTAACATATCTGGAATCTGAAATTTCTCTCCGCTTTCCGTATATGGATTACCTGCCATTATTACGCAGAATTTTTTCCCACGTAAATCGTATGTTTTAGGCTGTCCTTCGTATACACCTTCTATTTTACGAGTACCATCTGATAAGGAAATGAACTTTTGTAAAAATTCCGGATTACAATGCTGAATATCATCAATATATAGCATTACATTGTTTCCCATTTCAAAAGCAAGATTCAACTTTTTAAGTTCTTCACGAGCAGCACTGTTCTTTGCAGAAGCAGGGTCTACATTGGTAACCTCATGACCAATTGCCGGTCCATTTATTTTAACGAAAATTAAACCAAGTCGGTTTGCTATATATTCCATCAAGGTGGTTTTACCATAACCTGGTGGCGATATCAAAAGCAACATACCCATTCTATCGGTACGTTTGTTTGCACCTACCGTACCTAGTTGTTTCGCTAAATTGTTACCGAAAATTGGAAGATATACTTCATCAATTAATTTATTACGTACGAAAGACGTAAGCACTCTTGGCTTAAATTCCTCTAACTTTAAATCAATTTTTAGTTTTTCGGTTATTTCGTGTTTTGTCTTTTTAAACTTTAGAAATGCCGGAACTTCATCTGACACAAATAAATTCATTCTAGAAATAAAATCATGATAATTGAATGAATAAACTCCTTCAACAATAGTTTCATGAGAACCTCTCAACTCTTTTAAACTTTCATTTGGCGAAACAGCCTTGATTTTAGAAGCAGATTCATCTCTAAATAAAATGGCACCAACAATCTCATTTTCATATCTGTTTAAATTAAGATTAGTATCGACATCTTTTTTAGATTTTAAAAATGCACCTACCCATTGTTTCACCAAACGAACTTTCGATGAAAATTTTGGAGCTTCTTCAACACTTTTCTTAAACTTTAAATCTGCATTTTGAGATTTAAGTAATTTTAAAAATTCATCTTTTAATTGAATAGCAAAGCCACTATATACAAATTCAGAATCTGATTTTAGTTCTTCAAACAGATAATCAGCAATATCTTCGCTTAATAGGGCGTCAAATAGCTTAGTTTCTTCAGAAAAGACTTCTATTTTCTTTTTCAATCCCTCAATGATAGAAGCGTATTCTTTAGATTTAGGAAAATATTGTAAAACCTCTCCTGCAGCTTTTAAGCCTTTATCCAATTCAGCCATAACATCTTTGTCTAAATCGTTCCAGAAAAATTGTGCATAACCACGAATTTCTGGTCGGTAAGTAAGCAAATCTAATTCATGGTGTTTATGTACTAAAAGCTTTAGGATTCTTGATGCATCTACATCATGAACACCTTTAATATAACCTTCGGAATAATCGTTTCTACTTTGTTCTTGCACCACTTTTAAAAGTTCTTCTTCACTTAGAGGAAGCAACTCAATTTCAGTAAACTTAGAAAATATTTTGTAGGCTAAATATGCAGCACGATAAATATCATCGGTTTCCGATACATATTCTTGATCCCATAAATGTCGATTTTTAACGAACGCTTCATTGTTCAGTTCTTTATAAAAATCGGTTCCTGTCAAATGATAGTTCAGTTCATTATTATGAAAAACAATGGTAAGGTCTAACTGTTGTTTGTTGACTCCGAATTTGTGTTTACCCAATCTTATAACACTATCGCCATCTTCATAAAGATCTAGCTTATCCTTTAACTTTCTAAGGGCATCTTCCCTAGCCGTTTTCAATTGGGTTTCAATCTCTTCAGCTTTACCACTATCATCAAGCTCTTGCAACTGAGAAATAATATCACGCAGCTTATTGATCATTAAATCTGATGCAAAGTATCCATTAATCTCTACGGCAGATTTAAAACTCTGTGCCTTTTTCTGTACCCCTTTTAATATTCTAGCAGATGCATTGGCTAATGCGCTAGATTTCTTGTTTCGCTTTTCAATTAAGGAGTTCTTTCTCGCATCAAAAGCAGCATAAACCTCTTCTCTTTTTTCAATGATAGTTTCGATAAACTCTTCAAAATCGGTGAATTTACCTTCTAGTTCTTCTAATTGAATAGATGTTTTGGTTTGATATTCATCACACTTTTCTGGTGTAGATGCCATATCTAGGTAATTGATGATACTCTGATCGATCAATTTTAATTGTGCGGCAAATTCTGCCTTGGCTTCAGATATACCAAGAGAATTCCTCTTGTTTTTTAAAGCAGCTTTAAGCTCATTTATAGTAGAGAAAATCAATGAAATATCATCGATTATCTTAGTGGAATGGGCTGTATCTTCAATTTCTAGGTTAGAAACAATATCAATCAGCATTTCTAGCTGGGTACTGATCTCATTAATTTCTTCTTCCTTCTCTTTAGCTACAATTACCTTTTCAACAGTAGCTATAAATTCTTTTTTATCTTTTAAAGCGTCATGGTATGGTTGTAATGCATTCGGGTTTAAAAGAAACTGAACACAACGTTCTGATATCTTTTTGGTCTGCTCCCCTATTTGTTCTTCTAGAACCTCTATATATTCTAAATCAATATATCGTACTTCTTTAAGCGAAATAGCTTCACCTCTTAAAGATCGCAACCTGGTAAGTAACGCAACAAACTCATCAATACTTTTAAATGAGGTACTTTTGATTTTATTAAATAACTCCTCAGAATTCTGTTGAATTAGTTTAGATTGATTTTGAGCATTTTTACGCAGTTGTACTACCTTTTCAAACTCATCAATAGCAGCGTTAGATGCTTTGTTGATTTCTTCAATGGGCTCGTTTAATTGATGTGTTTCTGGTTCTGGTAACCAATAATACGCATCTAATATATCTTTCGAGAACTTTGCAATATCACTATATAGTCCGGCGTAGTTGTCGTTTTTATTCAACAATGTAATTAAGCCATTGACTTCTGCCATAGCCTTTACAATATCTTTGTTTCCTATTTTATAAAGAAGAGTATCTTCATGCTGAGAAGGCACGTAATCACCTTTTAAATAAGGTGTTTGCCATATTTGAACTACATGATGTTTGGTTTGTTCTTGTTCAGTTTTGAAATAACAAAGTTCACCATTTTCTAAAATTGTAAATCCATTACAGATGATAGGCGTTTTAATAACCTGGCTTATGATATTATAAGACATAAGGTTATATAACCCTTCGGCAGCAGAATAGAAAACATACAGAAAATCTTCTCCGTTAGGAGAAACAATACGTTCTTGAAACTTTACATTAGGGATAGCATTATCAAAAATATGATACTCTCCTGTTTGTAAATAATAACCCGTTGGAAAGATGATACCTTGATCATCTGGCAATAAAATACAGGCATTTTTAACCGATTCAATTTTTTGAACCTCTTTCATTTTGTCGTTGTAAACAAAGTAGCGAGGCGATTCTTGAAACGGTTTTATTTCTAGTATTAAAAGATTACCCAAATCGCCAAAGCGATATTGCCCATCATCAAGAGTTTGGTCAACGTATTCTACAGGTTCATCTAAAATACCTTTGCCTTCAGCAGTGTTATCTTCTATTTTTATGGTAAGATCGCCATCAATAGTTTCTACAAACACACGGTCTTTAATAGACACGTGAGGATGCACACCATAACGTTGCATGTCTCTTGTAGCCTCTTGCCATTTAAACTCTTGTTGAACAGGAAATTTATATTCATGTTCGCTACGGTTATCAATATACTTTAAAGCATTATCAACCAAAAGCCATTTAAATGTTTTAATATCAGTAGGACTATCGCTCAACTGAAAAACCATATGAAGATAATTTCCTATTACCGCAAAATTGGAAAATATTGTATTTCTATAGTATTTATATAAATTGGTAAAGTCAGATCTAAAAGTTTCGTCATCTAAAATATCAAGAGTAGAAGCTTTAAAACTATTTTCTTTAAACTTATAAGCGCTAAAAACGTCTTTAATAGTTATCTCGGTTCTAAGACCAAAATGAACATTATACCCGAACAGACAAGTGTCGCCAAAAGAAACAATATCTCTTGCTATACAATTATTCTCTGTATTGATTCTGTCATTAGCAATAAGCTTTGTTTCTAATGATCCAAAAACGGTTTTTCGATTATCATTTAGATTAATTAGCTTACTCTGTAACAATTCCTTCTGCTTTTGCAGTCGGTTTTTAATTACATCATAAGTACCGCCATCTAAAATATGTTCTTCCGTTTTGTCTGTTCGGGATTCTTCTGCCATAAAAGTAACTAGGCTTTAGTATTACATTAATAATTCACTTAAAAACTCTTAGCGCACTTGGTTATTTCAGCTTTTTATCTCCCATACCTAATCCCTTTGCAAGGTTAAATAGGTTGCTAAATAACGTTTGTTCGTCGCTATCGTTTGATTTTGACTTTAAGTCCATCAGTAAATTAGCAATAGTCACATTCTTAAGGTCTTCAGATGAAATTCCATATTTATCAGCGAATTCTTTTACCTTTTCTAAAAGATTTCCCTTGACATCATCGCTGCCTAAAATAGCATCTTTTACATCTTGTATATTGGTACTGTTTTCAACCAATCTATCATACCCTTTGGCTCTAGTAATTTGTCCGATAATTTGATCAAAGAACATCGTTTCACCACCAACAATATCAATTTTGGCAGCTTTTAAAGCATCACCAATAACCTGTGCCTGAGCATCTGCTATATCTTTTTGAATATTTATGTGAGCAAGATCAACTTGTAATTCTTTATCTAAACGCAATTTAAATTCTTCATGCTCTTTACCAACACCATCTAGTTTCTTCATTGCATTAGCTTTCTCTTCAATACCAGCGGCATCTGCTAGCGCCTTTTCTTTGATAACATCAGCCTCAGCTAACCCGTCTTTACGTTTCGCTTCTGCCTTAGCTTCAATACCAGTTGCTTCAGCTTTCGCTTTTTTCTCAATGATAATTGCTTGAACAATTCCCTCACGCTCGTAAGCATCGGCTTTAGCATGCATCACTTGGGCTTCAGACATACCAACAGTTGCTTCTTCTTTAGCTGTTGCTTCAGCTAAAATTTTACGTGCTTCAGCCTCTTTCTCACTCGCTTCTTTATGAGCTAAAGCTTCAATATTAATTTCTTCGGCTTTTTGCTTTGCAGCTTCTTTTTGTGCTTCTGCAGCCTTAATTGTTTTAATTAAGTCTTCTTGAGCATTCGCTTCGGCAATAGTAATTTTTACTTGCTTATCTCTATCGGCAGTTTTAAAAGCTTGAATATCTTTCATGTTTTCTTGCTCTTCCACTACTCCCTTTTCAAGGGTAACACGATCACGAATAACATCTTGAATGTTCTTCTTCTCAACTTCAACTACTTTCTCTTTTTCAATCTGGGCGAGGGTAACTACTCTCTCTCTTTCTGTAGCCTCTAAAAGTCTGTCTTTTTCAACTCTCTCAGTTTCTACGGCATCTGTACGTTGCTTATTCTTTAAAGCCACAATGATTTGACGCTCCATGTTTTCTTCGGCAACCTTCACTTTTTCACGAGTAGCAATACGGGCGGTTTCTGACTTTAATAACTCTTCTTCAGACACCTTTAAAATTTCAGCCTCTTCGCGAGATTTTATATTTGCAATTTCTCTTTTTTGCTGTTCTTCTTTTTCAGCCAATTGCTTATCAAGCTCTAGAATAGCTTCTCTTGCTTCAACATCTTGTTTACGGATTGTTTTCTCCTCATCACGCTTAATAAGATTTGACTTCACATTTTGGGCAGCAGTTAAATCGTTGATTTTCTTAATACCTTCTGCATCAAGAATGTTATCAGCCTTTAAATGTGCAACAGCCGTTTGTTCTAGGTAGTCAATAGCACAATCTTCTAAAGTATATCCATTAAGGTCTGTACCAATAATATCTACAATTTCATCTCTGAACTCTCTACGTGCTTCGTATAATTGAATAAAATCGAACTTTTTACCAACTGTTTTTAGTGCTTCAGAAAACTTAGCTTCAAATAACTCTTCTAAGGTTTCTTGGCGAGATGCTCTTTGTACACCAATAGTTTGGGCTACTTTTTTAATGAAATTAACTTCATTATTTACTCTAACGAAGAATGCCACTTTAATATCGGCACGCATGTTATCCTTACAAATTAAACCTTCAGTAGCTAGTCTTTCAATTTGAATTTTCTTTACTGAAATGTCCATTACTTCTACCCTGTGAAATACTGGTACCACATACAGACCTTTGTCTGTTGCTACTTTAGTTCCTCCAAATCCAGTTCTAACCAAGGCTTGACCTTGATGAACTTTTTTGTAGAACATTGCAATGATTGCAAAATAAACAATGATAAGGAAGAGGATGACCCCCAGACCTATACCGATAATTGAAAAGATGGATTCCATAAATGATTTAAGTTTTATTGGTTATAAGATTGAACTAAAAAATATGTGTGATCCGCAGACCTTTTGATAATTAAGACCGAACTACCGTAGGTTAACGGTTTACGGTCCAGAGATTTTACATAGATAGAATGACTATTACCATCTGCTTTTACTACTGCGTTACCCATTTTGTCTTCAGTAATGTTTGATAATAATGTTGCTTGCCTGCCTAAAAAATCTACAGGTGCATCACCATCTTTATTCAATTGCTTGAAGAAACCTTTAAACGGAGTGGTAAATAATTTATTGACAAACAACGCTGGAAAAAGAGCAGCAATCATTATAATGAAACCTATAAAGTTATCATAGGTAAACGTCAATGTGGTCATTAGTGTTGTAATCAACCACCAAACAAATATCCAGCAGGTAAACGTAAACATGAAAGGTAAGCCTACAAAGTTGAAGTAGATAAGAAAGATTTGCCACCATTTAAGTGGTCTGCGTCTTTTGCCTATGACATCATCTTGATTGACTTCGGTATTCGAGATATCTTCAAAATCAAGATTACCACCTTCTATACCAGAGTCAAGATCTATATCGGCATCAACATCTATATCGACATCAATATCTAGGTCGAAATCAAGACCACCTATCATGGTAATGATCCAATACACCAGAAGGAGTATCAATAATAAGGTTAACGTGATATTTACCTCAGAAAATAATATGTCTATTAGTTGATTCAAATTTTTATTTTTTGGATTTGTTAAACCCTAGTTGTTCTTTTAATTTTTGAAGTTCATCATCTGCAGCAGCCTCAGTAGTATCAGCAGCTTTGTCTAACTCTTCATCAATAGATTTACTAGAATTTGCAATATCGCCATAAGCTTCAGCCAAGGCTTCTTCTTGAGCAATTTTCTCTTTCATTCTTTCAAGCATTGACACCGTACCAGTACTATCTAATTCAGCCATTTGCTTGTTTAAATTTTTAGTAGCATTACTTACCTTAACACGAGCTTTAAGCGTTTTTAGCTCATTTTCCCAATTACCAATGTTAGCTTTTAAAGCTTCAACATTACCTTGCATTTGACTAACATTGACTTCGAATTTATCAGTTTCTGTCTTGGTAGCTTCTAATTGCTTTTCGTTGTTTTCTTTTTGGACTAAAGCCTCTTTAGCAAGTCTATCTGCTTCGGCAGCATCCATTTCTTTATTGTTAGCCTTCTTTAAAATAATAATGGCTTTGTCTTGATACTCCTTTACTTTGTTCTTGTAAACATCTTGATCATTCTTAGAACGTATGGCAAGTGCTTTTACTTGTGCAAGCGCTTCTAAACTTTTTTCTAAGTCTATTTTCATATCCCTAATGCCCTGTTCTGTCATTTTTATAGGATCTTCCATTTTGTCAATTGCCGAATTGGTTTCAGCCTCTCCTATTTTAAATAGTCTTTTAAATATATTCATGATTTTTTATTTTTAGTATTTAGAAAATTCAATTATTTGATCTGAGTATTCACTCATTAGTAAGCTTAAAGAATTGAGACTTGCCTCAAACTCGTTTAGATCCATATTCTCAATTTGTAATGTATCTCTGAATATGACCCGGTTTGCTGTTTCATCTAAAACAAAAGCCCCATGAATGATATCTCTATTTTTCTGAAGTAAATTTTTAAAGATTTTTTCAGATTGATTATGAACAGAAAATATAAATTGTTCCATAATCAAGATTGGTGGTGACACCCCTAAAATCAGATTTTTTATCCCAGAATCTTCTTTCTCTACAACCAAAATTCCGTCTGCCCTATTCTCTTTAACGATATTAAAGTTTAATTGTAGAAGATAATCTCTGGTTATATTAAAATGGTTTTTCATATTGGTTAGTTTTTGTAGGTGGATTCTTAGATTCAATAATACAACATATTATTGGTGTGTTTTCTTAAATTCAGATTAAGAACGCTAAAATGTAAACAACGACGATGAACATAATATTGTGTTTTAATAATGGTTAATAAAAATAACAGCTCAAAATAATAGCAATTTGAATAATAATTGCTAATTTTGTTAGACAAATATAATAATATTTTTATTACTTGCAAATTATATTAGCAAAATATGTCATACTTCGGAAAGAATATTAGAAAGATAAGAAGTTTAAAAAGTCTCAGTCAACAGGCGTTTGCAGAGCTATTTGAGCTTAAAAGAGGGACTTTAGGTGCGTATGAAGAAGGGCGGAGTGAACCTAAATTAGAAACGTTAATTAAAATTGCTAATTATTTTAGCATTCCAATAGATGACCTATTAACAACAGAATTAACAGTAAATAATTTATTAAAGTTTAAAGGGAATTTAACTGTTGAACAAGATTTAGGTGAGCAAGAATTTTTTATTAAAGTACCTTGTATTACAACGCTAAATCAATCAGATTATATTAAGTATAATAATAAGGATTCTTACATTCAAGATTTACCATTTTTGTCTTTACCAATAAATCCTGATAAGAAATTTAGGGCTTACACGGTACAGAATTTAGAAATGAGTAAAAATGAATTGGGCATGTTTCCAAAAGATATCGCCATAGGCGAATGGATTCCTCCATCGGTTTATTCAAAATTGAATAATGGAACACTTGTTTTTGTAGTTACGGATAAAAGTATTATTCTAAGGCGGTTATTTATTACCAATGATACTTATGTTTTACGTGCCGAGCACAAAAATGTAGATGATGTAGAATTACAACCTAAAGAAATAAAAGAGATGTGGCGTGTTAGATACGTGTTCTATCACAGATTACCAGAGACCAACTTTAATCTAGAAGAGAAGTTATTTCAATTAGAAAAAGATTTCGATAGACTTAAAAATGAGCGGTAATAAAAAAAGCTCTTCATTTCTGAAGAGCTTTTTATTAAACTTGAAAGTATATATGTCTTAGATAACTTTAACGTTCACTGCGTTTAATCCTTTGTTTCCTTCTTTAAGTTCGAATTCAACTTCATCGCCTTCACGAATTTCGTCGATTAAACCTGAAATGTGTACAAAGTGGTCTTTTTCAACTCCTTCTTCAGTGATAAAACCGAATCCTTTTGTGTCATTGAAAAATTTTACTGTTCCTTTACTCATTGTAATGTAATTTAATTTATAATACTTATTAAGCTGCAAAGATGGCGCCAATAGTTGACAAACAGCGTTTAAACTTATTTTAAATCGATATTTTGTGAATACTTTAAGAGTTTTTGCTTGTTTTGAGTATAATTAAGGCAATTCTTACTTTTTTTGAGCAGCTAACCACTCCATAATAGTCACATTTTCACTCTCCAATACGACTAGTTCTCCATTAAAATCGAAATTGGCATGGTTAGCGTGGCTATAAATTCTATGATAATCAAGTTAATATTTGATATTTTAGTAGAAACAACAAATCAACTAACTCAAATTTCCTAAAATGACAAAAATAATCAGTGTACATAAAATAATATCAGGCTTAATATGTGTCCTACTTTTTAATATGGGGATAAATGCCCAAAAAGCAGCATTCGATATGGAAAAAGATTTATTGCTAGTGCAGTTGGACTGTAAAACCGATATCGACGATTTACATACCGCAGCAGGTTTTGCTACGCTACTAAATCACCCAGATTATATGAATCTAAATTATCTTGCTGTTGCAGGTACTTATGGTATTCAAGAAGGTTTGTATGTACCTCCAAACGAAATCATGCCAATGGTTTTCCTTGAAAATTGGTTAGATGCAGATAAAGAATGGAAAACTTCGGTAGATAAAGTGGTAACTCAGGCATTGAAAATCATTGAAAATGGAGGTTCTATTTGGGTAGTAGAAGCGGGACAGTCAGATTTTACTTCAGAATGGGTTAAGGAGTTGTCAAGAAAAGATCTTTCTATTAAAACAAGAGAAAGTGTTCATGTGGTTCAGCATAGCGATTGGAACGAATCTGCTGCCAAACCTGTTAAACTTATGTATACAAAAACGGTTACGGATTATCATAAAATAGCAGATGGTAATGAAGTGGGCAATGGTACACCAGGTTTTAAGTCTGATGGTAAGGTAGATTGGGAATCCAAATTAAATGATGAACACTTAACCAAGGTTTGGAATACTGCTATTCGTTTAGGAAACCAGTATAACGGAATAGATGGTAGATATTTAAATGAAAGTGTTGCTGAAGGCGGACTTGATTTTTCTGATTTAAGTGAAGTATGCTACATTTTAAATCTTATGGATATTAAAGATGCAGATGAATTTTTTACTTATTTCAAAGTAGTCTAGAATCTTATTTAAGTTTTAAAAAGGCCTCTTGTAATCTTTGTGTTACGGGGCCTTTTTCATTTCCAGTATAAAGTATATGTTTATCAATTTTTTGAATTGCAGCAACCTGTGTACTTGTGCCTGTTAAGAATGCTTCATCAACAGTATTCAATTCTGATAATGAAACAGGAGTTTCTCTAATTTCTATACCTAAAGAGTGACAAAGCTCAATTACTACAATTCTAGTAATACCATTAAGAATATATTCATCTGCCGGATGAGTATATACTACTCCATCTTTGATAAAAAACAGATTACTGTGAGATGCCTCAGTAAATACTCCGTCTCTATGTAATATAGTTTCGTAACATTCACGCTGCATGGCTTCTTCATTCAACATCACATTACCTAAAAGAGAAGTCATTTTAATATCGCAACGAGACCATCTAAAATCTTTTCTGGTAATTACATGGGCATTTACAGTATTTATTTCAGGCAAAACCTTTGGTACGGCATACATCATAATTGTAGGTTTTATATCTGCAGGAAATGAATGTTGTCTTGGTGCTACTCCCCTAGTAATTTGAATATAAAGCATACAATCTTTATCGGTTAGCCCTACTGACTTTAATAAAGTGGCAATTTCATTTGAGAGCACACTAACATCAAATTCTATATTGATTTTTTGGAGTCCCGATTGTAAGCGTTCTAGGTGTTCCTTTTCATAAAAGAATCTGCCATTTATCTGAACCATTACTTCGTATAAACCATCACCAAAAATAAATCCCCGATCAAAAACCGATACTTTAGCATCCGTAGAATTTACAATACTTCCATTTAGATATACTTTATCAGGATAACTCATAAAACTTATAAATAACGTTGTAGATGTTTTTTGAAATAAGTAGCGCTATCGCTAATACTGTGCATAGAGGTCTTAGCAAAATTACCGCCTTGTTCTATATAGTAATATTGTAAATCATCTTTGTTGATAGATGATAACATACTTTTGTAATCAATAGATCCATTACCCATTTCAGAATAATCTCGAGTTACTTTGTCCATATCTTTTATATGCCACATAACATAGCGACCAGGGTTTTCAGCAATTAATTTAGCCGGACTCTTATCTGCGGAATGCTCAACCCAATACATATCCATTTGTAGTTTTACCAAATTTGCATCTGTGCCAGATAAAATTATATCATAGCCTTGCTCACCATTATGGTCTGTAAATTCAAAATCGTGATTATGATAAGCGAACTGTAATCCGGCATTGGTTACCTGTTCTCCTATTACATTTAATTTATCCTTCAGAATTTTAAAATTTTCAATTGTTCGATATTCTGGTGCCAACCATGGCCATGTAATGTATTTACTATTAAGGTTGATAGCACCTTCTATGCATTGGTCTACATAACGCTCAAGCTTTTCTATTGGCTCATTAAAAAGACTAGAAAAATCGTAGTGTCCGCTAGATATGGTAAAATCTAAATCATCTATCTGTTTTTTGAATTCCTTAGATTTTATACCGTAATACGTATCATTGTCAGCATCATAGCCATAAATCTCCCCGTCAACATATCCTAATTCACGTGCGTATTTAATACTCTCGATAGGGTCTTTGGCCATTGAATCGCGAATGGTAAATAACTGTAAACCCATTTTATATTTATTATCCATAGGTAATACAGATAAGGGTAGCATGGAACTTACTGAAAGTACACCGGTCTGTTTTAAAAATGTTCTGCGAGAATTTGAGTCGTTCATGATGATATGTTCTAATGAAATAAATAAGTAGTATAAATATAAGGGTTGCGAAAAGAACTTAAACATTTTGTAACGAAAAAAGCAGCCCAAAAAGGCTGCTTTTTTAAATCTAAGAAGTTATACTTATTAGTTACTCGCTACCGCTGTATTGCTGTATGAAAGTCTATAAATTGCATCACCGTAATCATCAGAGATAAGCATAGAACCATCTTCTAACACCAATAAATCAACTGGTCTTCCGGTAGCTTTTTGAGCTACTTCATCTAACCAACCATCAATAAAAGTTTCGCTATTTACAACTTCGCCATCTTCAATATCAACCATCATAATTCGATAGCCTACTTTCTTACTTCTGTTCCAAGAACCGTGTTCTGCGATGAAAGCTTTACCCTTATATTCCGCAGGAAACATATTACCGGTATAAAACTTAATACCAAGTGGAGCAACGTGAGCATCTAACTGTAAAGCAGGGTCAACAAAATCTGAACAAGGTCGTAAATCTCCAAATTCTGGATCTTTAACAATGCCACCATGGCAAAAAGGGTATCCAAAATGTTGACCAGCTTCGGTTACGGTGTTTAGTTCACAAGGCGGAATATCATCACCTAACATGTCGCGACCGTTGTCTGTAAACCACATTTGTTTTGTGTCAGGATGCCAAGTGAACCCGACGGAGTTTCTAACTCCTTTAGCATAAATCTCACGATTACTACCGTCAGGATCCATTCTTGAGATAGTTGCAAATCGCTCATCTTCATCCGTCTTATTACAAATATTGCAAGGTGCCCCTACAGGAACATAAAGCTTGTCATCCGGTCCGAAGGCTATATATTTCCATCCGTGATGAAATTCCGTTGGAAAATCATTATAAATTAATTCCTTTTCTAGCTCACCACCAATCTGATCTTCAATATTTGGATATTTCCACAAACTACCCACTTGAGCAACATACAAATCTCCGTTTCTCATGGCAATACCATTTGGTACTTCCATCGTATCAAGGACTATAATATTATCAGCTTTAAAATCGACATTAGTATCTTGAATAGCGTACACATTGTTTTCTGTACGAGTACCCACAAATAAGGTTCCATTATCACCCATAGCCATAGAACGCGCACCATCTACTCCCCTAGCGTAAACCTCAATTTTAAAACCTTCAGGTAAGTTTAAGTCTAGCAAAGCCAAATCGGTGCTATCAAGTTCTACTTGGGTTGCGGCACTGTCATTGTTTTCTTTTTTATTCTCTTTACAAGAATTTAGCGCTATTACTACGGCGAGCGCCATAGTTATCTTTAAAAATGAACTTTTCATATTTTAGGTTGTTTAGTTTAGTACGAAGATACATAACATGGTTAAGTATAAATACTTTAAATAGTAATGGTGAAATTTTATTGAACTTAAAAAAGTCAATACTATGAGTATTGACTTTTATTTCTTGTTTAGAGACTATTCTTTAGTTGTTTATTAAGCATCCATAGCTTTCCCGATTAAGGTTTCGCCCTGTATTATTTCAAAAGTTGAATTTATAGCGGCATCATCATGTAGCGACCTTACTAAGGTTTGTGCAACATCATCTCTGGTAATAGAACCTTGCTTATTTAATTTAGATTTTAATTCAATTTTACCAGTACCAGCATCATTTGTTAGAGAACCAGGTCTTACAATGGTATGCATTATATTCGCAGATTTTAGATATTCGTCTGCATTGTGTTTTGCTTTCAAATATTCTTTTAAGTCACTGGCTTCTTCAGGGTTATCTGCCCCCATCGAACTTAACATTACAAACTTTTTAATATTTACTTTTTTAGAAGCATCGATTAGATTTTTGGCACCCTCTTGGTCCACTTCAACTACTTTTTTACCACCGGATCCAGCTGCAAAAATTACTTTATCTATATTAACTACTGTATGTGATAAATCTTTTTCTAAATCACCTAATACTGTTTTTATATTTTCTTTTTCAAACTGTTCTCTTTGCTCTTCTTTACGCACCATTGCAATAGGTTCAAAATATTGAGAACTTTTTAAAAGGTGTACTATTTTTTTTCCTGTGGTACCATTGGCACCAGCTACTAATACATTTTCCATCTTCAAATTATTTATTTGCAAGTTGGCTAAATACTGCCGTTAACCTTAATGCTTTACCTATTTTTCTTAACACGATTACATTTTTCTATTGACATGAAGATATGCAACTCAGGTTTTCTTAAAAGAGCATAAATTTTATTTGAAAGCGATAAGGATAAAGATGTAGTACTTATACCTTGTGCTGATAATACTTAAAAAAATAATTATGAAAAGTGAAAATAATAAAGCGGAATATAATTCTGATGTTACAGAACAAGATTTAGCTGCATTAGGAGAAAAGACTAAAAATACAAGAACAGATGGTGGCGATGATGTTCAATTAATCAATCGAAAAAATGATGTTGATTTTGCAGGAAATGATTTAGATGTACCTGGACGTAGTTTACCAAAAAATCAAATGAACCTAAAGGATGAGGAGAATCAACTATATAGTCAAGGTGGATCCGAAAATGAAAATTTAGAACAAGACACCGATACAATTAGATAGTAGGAAAAATAAAAGCAGCCATTTGGTTGCTTTTATTTTTTAATTAATTTTTAAAAAAGTTTTAGTTTGCTTCACTGTATTCAGGGTAATCTATATATCCTTCTTTACCAGGAGTATAGAAAGTGTCTGTATCCCAATCTGCAAGCGGGTAATTATGCTCGAAACGCTCAACTAAGTCAGGATTAGAAATAAACGGCTTACCAAATGCAACTAAATCTGCATTACCTTCTTCAATAACTTTATTACCAGATTCTTGATCAAAACCAGCGTTGATCATTAAAGTTCCATTATAAAGAGGTCTAAAATGTTTCGCAATATGTTCTACAGCGAATGGTACATTAGAAACGTCATTAAATGGTTCGGATAAATGAACGTAAGCCAAATCATAATCATTCAGTTTCTTGATAATATATTCGAAAATTGGTATTGTTTCTTCATCAAAAGTGATACCGAACATATCGTTCAACGACGGATTAAATCGTACTCCTATTTTTTCTTGTGGAATTACGGCTTTCATAGCATCTAAAACTTCAAAAAAGAAGCGTGTTCTATTTTCTATATTTCCTCCATATTCATCTGTTCTGATATTAGAAGTGCTAGTAAAAAATTGATGAAATAAATAGCCGTTAGAAGAATGAATTTCCACTCCGTCAAATCCTGCTTCAATGGCGTTGATAGAAGCGTTTTTAAAATCTTCAACTGTTTGTTTAATGTTTGCTGTAGTCATTGCTTTTGGTGTCACGGTATCTTTAAATCCTTCAGGTGTGAATGATTTCGCATTAGGATTCAATGCTGACGGAGCCAATGGCAATTCGCCATCGTGAAAATCTGGGTGAGATATACGCCCAACGTGCCACAATTGAATAAATATTTTTCCGCCTTTATCATGAACAGCTTTTGTTACTTTTTTCCAGCCTTCTACTTGTTCTTTAGAATATATTCCAGCAGTGTTTATATAACCTACGGCGTCTTTAGAAACTTGCGAACCTTCGGTAATAATTAATCCTGCAGATGCTCTTTGAGCGTAGTAAGGAACATGTAAATCTTCGGTAGGTATATTTCCTTCATTTGCTGCCCTACTTCTAGTCATAGGTGCCATGACTACTCTGTTTTTTAAATCTAAATTCTTATGAAACGGGGTTAATAATACTTGATTGCTCATATATATGCTTGTAAAATTTTTTATTTATGTTACAAAGATCTTACTATTAAATGGGGCTTTTTGACTCTTACCGTTAAAACAATGTTATAAACCGTAAAAAATAAAGATTAGTAACCATATCCTTTAGATTTGCCGTTGTGTAATAATCTTTAAAACCATTGATATTTTTTGTCGTAAGTATTGCTGAAAACAAACCTTATCTAAATTATACTTTATGAATTACAGCTGTAATAGGGCATTAAAACTTTTAATATTTACTTTTTTATTTATTGCATCAGTTAATGTAGAAGCACAGAACCTTAAAGCAGCAGTAACAGATAAAGAAGGCATCGCTTTAGAGAATGTGGGTATATTCAATCAAACGTCGGGTCAACATAGCCATACTAATTTGTCGGGCGCTTTTTCACTACCATTAACATCGGTAAATGATTCTGTTTATTTCTCCAATTTGGGTTTTAAAACCTTTGTTTTGGTTGTAACTCAAAATCATTTTGATGAAGGGATTAATATAATTTTAGAGGAATCAAGTATTAATTTAGATCAAGTCGTCGTAGTTTCAAAAGTAGATGCCATGACTAGGTTTGTAAATATAGACGTGCAGAACGATCCTGTAAAATCATCTCAAGAAATACTAAGAAAAGTACCCGGTCTATTAATTGGTCAGCATGCAGGAGGCGGTAAAGCAGAACAGATTTTTTTAAGAGGATTTGATATTGATCACGGTACAGATGTAGCCATTAGCGTTGATGGTATGCCAGTGAATATGGTATCTCATGCTCATGGTCAAGGGTATGCGGATTTGCACTTTGTAATTCCAGAAACTATAGATAATATTAACTTCGGAAAAGGACCATATTACGCAGATAAAGGAGATTTCAATACTGCCGGCTATGTAGATTTAAGTCTTAAGAAAAGTGTAGACAAAAGCATGGTTTCTTACGAGTCGGGTCAGTTTAACACCAATCGATTTGTTGGTCTTTTTAATATTCTTGAAAGTAGTAAAAGTGATGCGTATTTAGCCTCAGAAATTTATTTGACCGACGGACCTTTTGATTCGCCGCAAAATTTTAATCGTGTAAATATTTTGGGTCGCTACCATTATAAAGATATCGGAAAAGAAGAACTTACATTAACCGCTTCTCATTTTCAAAGCAAGTGGGATGCCTCTGGTCAAATTCCGCAACGCGCTATTGATCAAAATATAATAGGTCGTTTTGGAGCTATTGATGACACGGAAGGCGGACAAACTAGCAGAACGAACTTAATGTTGAATCATACCAAATTCTTAGGTGAGGATCAATTTTTAAAGACAAGAGCTTTTGTGAGCAAGTATGATTTTGAGTTGTTTTCAAACTTCACTTTCTTTTTAGAAGATCCTATTAATGGTGACCAAATACGACAGTATGAAGACAGAACGATTATGGGTGCTGAAACTGTTTTCGAACAGATTGATATAGCGGTAGGATCCGATGATAGATTCAAATATTCTACTGGTATCGGATTCAGAAATGATAATGTAGATGATGTTACTTTAGAACATACCTTAAACAGAAAAACATCTTTAGAGCAGTATGCATTTGGTGATGTAGACGAAACCAATATCTATGGGTTTGTGAATGGAGAATACAAAACAGGAAACTGGACCTTTAATCCTTCAGTACGATTAGATTATTTCAATTTCGAATATGAAAACAAGCTAAGCGAGTTGTATGATAACAAAAGCGAAAGCAAGGCAATAGTGAGTCCGAAATTAAACACCTTATATTCCGTGAATAGAAATTGGCAATTATTCTTAAAAACCGGTTTAGGATTTCATTCAAACGATGCTCGAGTAGTAACGGCAAATGAAGGTAGAGATGTGCTGCCAAAAGCATATGGTGTAGATTTCGGAACTATCATTAAGCCAATAGATAAACTAGTGCTTAATGCAACTTTATGGGGATTGTTCTTGGATCAAGAATTTGTTTATGTAGGTGATGCCGGTATTGTTGAGCCAAGTGGTAAAACCAGAAGAGTTGGTGTTGAAGTTGGTGGTCGTTACCAAATGTTAGATTGGTTATATCTATATAGTGATGTAAACTATACCTATGCACGAAGTACAGAAGAAGTAGATGGCGAAGATTATATTCCGTTAGCGCCAGATTTTACTGCTGTAGGCGGATTGTCTTTTAGTGATATTGGTAATTTTTCAGGTAACTTAAACTATAGATATTTAGGTGATAGAGCTGCAAATGAGGATAATAGTATTGTTGCAGAGGGTTATTTTGTAACAGATTTAAACCTAAACTACCATATCAAAAACTGGACAGTTGGTGTAATTGTTGAAAATTTATTTGATACCGAATGGAACGAAACTCAGTTTGCTACAGAAAGTAGACTGTTCAACGAAACCGCATCAGTAGAAGAAATTCATTTTACTCCTGGTACTCCGTTTTATTTAAGAGGAAAGGTTTCTGTGCGGTTTTAAAAAGTTTGTTGTTTAAAGAATTTTAAAAGGTTGATTTGTTACTCATGTAATGAATCAACCTTTTTTTAGACCAAGTTTTCATGCAAGAAGTTTTTAAAGATTTTAGTACTGGTGGATTACTTAAAATTGGTAATGAGTTATTGCTAGAATCATATAGAAAACCAAAGCAAGCAGGAATTTATATTTTTATTAGAACCACTACTCAAAAAGCTTCTATAGAAGTAGATGGTGTTCCGTATACAATTTCTGAACATAGTTTGTTGGCACTAACACCTATCCAGTTTTTTCGATATACAGAAGGCAGCGACTTAATTGTATATCAATTTAATAGAGAGTTTTATTGTATTAAAGACCATGATCAAGAGGTAAGCTGTGCCGGATTGTTATTTTTTGGAAATGCCCATATTCCTGTCATCGATTTAGGCGAAAAAGATCAACGAAAGTTTGACACTTTACATGAGGTATTCGTAGATGAATTAGAAACTGAAGACACTATACAAGCAGAAATGCTTCGTATGCTCATGGCTCGCTTTATGATAATGAGCACAAGATTACTAAAAGCTAAAGAAGGTTTCAGTGAAGCTGCCAACGATGTGAAAGTTGATTTGCTAAGAGGGTTCAATTTATTGGTTGAAGAGTATTATAAGTCAGAACATTCAGTTTCGTTCTATGCAGATAAATTATATAAATCTCCAAAAACTTTATCCAATACCTTTTCTAAATTTAATACCACTCCCCTGCAAATTATTCATGAGCGTATAATTCTTGAAGCAAAGCGATTACTTATTTATACCGATAAGACAGCAAAAGAAATAGCCTATGAAATTGGTTTCGATGATGCCTCGCACCTAAGTCGTCTTTTTAAAAACCAAACACAACAATCTCCGTCTGATTTTAAGAAACAACTCAAAAAATCATTTTAGGGAAATATCGACAACACCTAGGGTAATATTGCCCGTTTTAAGATTCATAATAACTAGATCTTTGTAGTGTAGAAATAAAACAACAAAGACATGAATTTAAAACAAAAATCAATCTTCAATTTAATAGAAATATTTACGTCTAAAAAGGCGGTGGTGACTAATGCTATCAATGTAGAAAAACATTGTCATCGAAACCATTTATCAGATTACTACTGTGATTCTGATAGCTCTTCTAGATTAACTAAAGTATTCAATACATTTCTATAAAGGAAAAATTGACATGTAGAAAGGAGGTATTTACATGATAAGTACTTTATAGCGAACATACCTTTGTACAAGATAAATCAAAGAATAAATCAATAAAATTAAAACAAAATATATGAGCAGATTTAACGTACCAACAAGAGAAGAAGTAAGCGAAAACAATCAAGCAATTTTCGATAATTTAGAAAAAGCTTTAGGCTTTGTTCCTAATTTATATGCCACCTATGCAAATAGTGAAACGGCATTAGAAAATTACTTGAATTTTGCCAACGCAAAAACATCTTTGTCAGCTAAAGAGAAAGAAGTTGTCAACTTAGCGGTTAGTGAAGTAAATAACTGTATCTATTGTTTATCTGCACATACGGCAATAGGTAAAATGAACGGATTTAATGATGAGCAAATTCTTGAACTAAGAGCAGGTAAGGCATCATTTGATTCTAAATTAGACGCTTTAGCAAAATTGGCTAAGAATATTACTGAAAACAGAGGTAGAACAAACGAAAAAGTTTTAGAAAACTATTTTGCAGCAGGATATACAAAAGCGAATTTAATTGACACCATTTCATTAGTAGGTGACAAAACAATTTCAAATTACGTACATAGTACTACACAGGTGCCAGTTGATTTTCCTGTAGCAGTTTCTTTATAAATATAATTTTACAAACAATTAGTAATAATCTATCCATTAGAGCAAATGCTCATTAAATTTTAAACACATGAAAAAAGTATTATCAATTTTAGTTATCGTATTAGCTTTCACATTTAATTCAAACGCACAAGACAAAATGATGAAAGGTGGTTCAAAAGAAATGAAAATGAATGATGGTGTAAAGAAAATTACACTAGAACAAACTGCGGGTGAGTTTACTCAAAAATCTATCACAGTAAGTGAAGGTACTTATGTCTTTGATGTTGCAAATAACAATGTAGGTAAAGATGTTGGTTTAGTATTGGTAAAAAAAGGTAAAGATGCCTCTAAACCAGAAAACCATATTCAAACAGCATATGTAACTGCTGCAGTAAAGAATAATACTGTAGGTCATTCAAAAGAAACTAAACTGGAAAAAGGAGAATATGTATATTTCTGTCCTTTAAATCCAACACCACAGTACAGTCTTATTGTTGAGTAAGCATCAATTAGGTATAAATAAAAAGGGCTGTTCATTTTTGAACAGCCCTTTTTTATGTTATAAAATTCTTTAAAGAAATAGAAAATTTCAATTCAAATTAATCTTCTGGCGGATGCCCGTGTATATCTTCAAAAACCGTATCAAAATTTTCTCTTAAATACGCATTCAGTTTCTTTTGGTAATCATCTTTTAACCAGCTTAAGAAATTGTAGGTACTCTTGCTAATACATTTTCCGTATACATGAATACGATTATCAATATCTTCTTTTAGTAACTTAGCTAAAGCCAATGCATCATAAACATCTTCGCTATTTTCTATACACATATATGCATGGTGAGCAATAGAACGTTCTAGAACAACTTTAGAAGATTCCCCTGCAAACGTTGCCGTTTCGTAGGTTTGTTTGATATCGAAATAAGTTTCCTTAGAGTTTTTAAATTCTTCTTTAACTTCATCAGAAAGCTCAAGTTTGAAATCACTTTCAATATCCTCATCGTCTTTAATCCGATCCATGTAGAAATTCGGAGACTTAAATATAGCTCCCCAATCTAAATCTGCACCCCATGGTCCAAAACGATAAAGGTTGTTACCTAAATCGATAACTGTAAATTTCGATTTGTTATTCAAAACCCTAGAACCCCTACCAATCATTTGGTAGTAAAGTGTTAATGATTTTGTTGCTCTGTTTAAAATAATAGTATCAATAGTAGGTTCATCAAAACCTGTGGTTAAAATACTAACCGATGTTAGAATAGCATCAGGTGTTTCTTTAAACCATTTTAATATTTGTTTACGCTGCTTTTTGGTAGCAGTATTATCTAGGTGCCTAATATTTAAACCTGCAGCTTCGAAAGTATGATATACTTGAATAGATGTTTCAATACCGTTATTGAAAATTAATGTCTTCTTTCCTTTAGAATGTTTGGTGTAAGCTTCTAAAAGCTTGCCAAGCATTGCCGGACTCGTATATAAATCAGCAGATGATTTAACGGTATAATCGCCATTAGACCCAATTTCTAAAGATGTAAGTCCCATGTCATACTGAAATACCTCTGCCCTAGCCAAGAAATCGTTAGCTATTAAGTTTTCAATGGTTTCACCTGGTATAAGCTCATCATAGTTTTTATTCATAGGCAAGTCCTTATTAGAACTTAACGGCGTTGCCGTAACACCTAAAACAAAAGAATTCTCAAAAAACTTAAAAAGTTTGGTAAAAGAATTATAGTGAGCTTCATCAATAATAACAAGACCAACGTCGGAAATGTCTAATTGATCATCATTCAACCTATTGTTTAAGGTCTCAACCATGGCTACATAACAGCTGTAACGTTCGTGGTCATCAAGATTTGCTTTACTATTGACTACTTTATTAACGACGCCAAAGCTAGTAAGCATTGATGAAGTCTGATTACAAAGTTCAATACGGTGCGTCATTACCAAAACTTTCTTGTTGTGGTTTTTTAAATACTGACGTACCATTTCAGAAAAAATCACTGTTTTACCACCACCGGTCGGTAATTGGTATAGAAGATGGTAATCATCTTTTTCTGAATCGAACTTGTCAAAAATTTGTTGAATTGCTCCTTGTTGATAGCTATAAAGTTCCTTATCGGTCTTTCTATCTTGTAATTCAAAAACTGTCTCTTGCATAAAATCTTCTCTGGAGCTTACAAAGGTAACATTCTCTATAGTAGATTACTAATTCATGCGTTAAAAAGGGTATCTTTTGCGACCATATGTCATCAAAATAAATAGTAAGCGGTTAAATTAATGCAACACAGTCATTTTAAAATCTATAAACCCTTCGCAATGTTGAGTCAGATGTCATCAGGAGAAGATCGACAACTACGCAAAAAACGATTTTTAAGTGAGCTTTATCATTTTCCGGATGGGATAATGCCAATTGGACGGTTAGATGAAAAATCAGAAGGATTACTATTAATGACCACGGATGGGAAGTTGAGCGACACCATAAACAGCTCAGGGATAGAAAAGGAATACTTGGCCCAATTGGATGGCTTAATCACTCCTGATGCAATTCAAAAAATAGCGGAAGGAGTAACTATCGGAATATTCGGAAAGAAATACAAGACCAAGCCTTGTGAAATAAAGGTTTTAGAGGATTTGCCATCACTACCCGATGCAGATCAAGCATTACGAATTGGTAGGCACAGACCAACTTCATGGGTAAGCATTATCATTAAAGAAGGAAAATTTCGTCAAGTTCGTAAAATGACTGCATACGTAGGTTTTCCAACAGTTCGGTTGGTTCGTGTACGAATTGGTGATATTCAATTAGAGAATATGACACCAAGAGAAGTAGCTACTATTAAAATTACTCTACCGGATTTTTAGGAATACGTTTTCCTGAAAATCTTGAGAATATTGTTAAGCTCTTTTTGCTATTAATGAAATATACACCCGTTAATAATACAACAGATGCTATTGCTGATTGTGCGGTAATATCTTCGTTTAAAAAATACCAGCCGAGAATCATAGCAATTATTGGGTTTACATAAGTAGAAGTCGCTACTTTTTCTGGAGATACAATACGTAGTAAATAATTGAAGGCGGTAAAGGTTACAATGCTACCGAAAATAATCAACAACGACATAGACCAAAGAACGGGAGTACTCCAAGTGTTTGGAGACGACCATTGCTCGCTAAATATGGCACTAATAATTAATAACGATATACCGCTAGTGAACATTTGATAACCCGTGTTTACAAAGAAGTTTTTTGGTAAATCGGCTCTGCCAACAAATAAACTACCATAAGACCAGCTAAGCATGCAGAAAAAAATTAATACCATGCCCAATATCGCTCGGTCTTGTGCAATAATGTCTTTCTGTCCGACTAAAAGAAAAATACCCATAACTCCGAGAACTACACCCACTATTGACATTGGTTGTATTTTTTTTCCTTGAAATAAGCGCATCATTATTAAAACCACTAAAGGTTGCGCTGATACTTCGAGAGCCGCAAAGCTGCTATCTACAAATTTAAGAGCCCAAACAACAACCCCATTTCCAAAAGTCAGAAATAGAAAGCCTGCAAGAATAGTGTTCTTAAATTGTTCTTTGGTAATTTTAAGAGAGAAGCCTAATATTTTAGAAATAATAAAAATAAGACTACCAGCTATTACAAAACGGATACCTGCCAACATAAAGGCTGGCAATTCCGTTACTGCAATTTTATTCCATAAATAGGTAGAACCCCAAATGAAATAAATGGCGAAAAATGACAATACTACCAGAACGGTGTTACGTTGCATTTTCGCCATTAAAAATCTTTAAAACTAAATTTTCTTTACACGAACGGCGTTCATACCTTTCATGCCTTTTTCTAACTCGTAAGAAACTTTATCGTTTTCCATAATTTCATCGATAAGACCACTAACGTGAACAAAGTATTTTTCGTTGTTCTCAGCGTCTATAATGAAACCAAATCCTTTTGTTGTATCGAAGAAAGAAACTTTACCGTTTCTTACTGGATCGAATTCTTCAACATCACCTTCTTCTTTTTTAGGAATACCTAAAACGATATCTTCTGCCTCAATTTCGACTTTCATTGCTGGATCTGGCGGAGTATCTACCAAGTTTCCGTTGAAATCTACATAAGCAAGTGGAATACCAGAAGTACCACTTTCTTTTGCAGCTGCTTTACGAGCAAGCATTTTTTTCTTCTTTTCTTCACGCTTTTTTAAGCGCTTTTTTTCTTTTTCAGTTTTATTAAATGTTTGTTGCGATTTTGCCATTCGTAATTTTAATGATAATAATAGATTTTGCAATAAAGGAATTGAAATACGTGGTGACGTGTAAAACAAACGGTAAGTTTTTTGAGTAAACCTAATTATCCTATTTGTTGTAAGGTCATTGCAAGAATCATCTGCATCCCTTTAAAGTTCTGCAAAGATATGATTTGTATTTCAATTATTTAGCATTAGTTGGCTTCAAACTAGCAAACTTTTAAGAGACTTTATGATAATTTTTAATTCATATCATATTATATATGCTTTTATATTTGTTTTTAGCCCTTTCTCCTACCCTTAAAATGAAATTATATTAATGGATTTCGAAAATAATGTTAAAATTACAAAATCTTCGAATTAATTTAACTTACTGTAAATCAGTATGTAAATAAAATAATTAAATAGTTTTTTGTTAAAAATAGTACCTTTTTATGCATAGTACTGTAACAAATTTCAAATACCCTCGTCTTGTAAGTATAAGAAAATTATTAATCATCAATATAAAATCAAACATCATGAGAACTTTTATCAGAAACACACCGACAGAAACAAGAAAGAATTCATTCTTTTCAAGTTTTAAGAACAGTAAAAGAGTACAATGGGCATCATCAAGAAATCATACTCATTAAAATAGTTATAATAAATATTCATCATTCACTCGGCTAATCACCGAAACTAAAAACAAACATCATGAGAACTTTTATCAGAAATACACCGACGGAAACAAGAAGAAATTCATTCTTTTCAAGTTTTAAGAACAGTAAAAGAGTACAATGGGCATCATCAAGAAATCACACCCATTAAATAGTTACAACAAACATTCATCAATCACTCGGCTAATCACCGAACTTAAAAACAAACATCATGAGAACTTTTATCAGAAACACACCAACGGAAACAAGAAGAAATTCATTCTTTTCAACTTTTAAAAATAGTAAAAGAGTACAATGGGCATCATCAAGAAATCATACTCATTAAAATAGTTACAATAAACATTCATCAATCACTCGGCTAATCACCGAACTTAAAAACAAACATCATGAGAACTTTTATTAGAAATACCCCAACAGAAACAAGAAGAAATTCATTTTTTTCAAGTTTTAAAAATAGTAAAAGAGTACAATGGGCATCATCAAGAAATCATACCCATTAAATAGTTACAACAAACATTCATCAATCACTAGGCTAATCACCGAATCTAAAAACGAATAACATGAAAAATTTTCAAAGAGTATTACCTATAACTTCTATTAAGTATAATTTATTAAATGCTATAAAAGACAAGCAGAGAAAACTATTATTTATTGAAAGACATTTAGCATACTAATAGTAAAAGAGATATGAATTCATCACTCATATCTTTTTTTACGTGCATATTTTTTTAGGTAATTCAGGCACTAAATTCTCTGTAATACGGTTATAATCGTATACGATATATTATATTTGATGTATGCTGGTTAAAATAAATTTAAGAGATCAAGTGCGCGATTACCTGTTGTTAGAGATGATTACGGGTAATTTGAAAACTGGTAAAACCATCAACTTAGCTGCACTTGCACGACATTTGAATGTTAGCGTAACTCCAATACGAGAGGCGTTAACACAATTGCAACAGGCACATATTATTAAGGCTATACCCAATAGAGGGTTCATAATCTCTGAACTTGATGTTGAAGAAGCGGAAGACTTATATGAACTAGTAGCGAACTTAGAAGTGATGGCTATTGAAAATACGGAGTTTAGTCAAGAAGATATCGTTAATTTAAAAAATCAACAAGAGGTTTTTGAAAATGCAACAAATGCTATCGATAGAATTCAGGCTGATTTAGAATTTCATAGATTATTGACCCAAGGTTATAAAAACAAATTGGCGCTTAAAATTCTACATGATTTAAAGACACGCATCTTCTTTTATGAACGTGCCTTTACTAATGATGATTCTTTCTACAACAAATCTGACAATCAGCATGATTCTATTATTTCTGCAATTGCAGATGATAATGTACCAACAGCTTCCCTCCTACTAAAAATGAATTGGATGTTGATTTTAAATTACGTGCAAAAAAAACTTACTGAATAGAGAATTTACTCTAATTCTTGTATCAACTCTTGGGCAGATTGGGTTACTTTAACGTAGCCTTTATATGCCCATCTACAAAAAAACACCATTACTATTAATGTTATAGTAAATACTACGTATTGCTCAGTTTTTAAGTTAGTTAAGAATACGTTCTTATTCGAAATAATTTTAGAAGTTACAGGTACTATAAATAAGAGGCCTACAAATCCAACGCCTATACCAATTTGTTGTAACCTTAAAAGTCTATTCTTTGTCTTCAAGTAAAACTTTAAATTTTCTTTATAAGACCCTTTTAAAATATCTATGTTTTTTATCTTTTTTAAAGTTGTAAGTACCATTACAGGTAACACAATTAGAAATGAGAGGGTGAGCACTCCGCAAATTTGCAAATACCAAGTATCTAATTTGCCAAAGTTTATCAGCACAAAGAGTGCTATAGCAAAACAGACTACGGCACCTATAGTTTCATATTTGGTAATGGTTGTAAATTTATTTTGATATTTCTGCTTTGTCATATCTAATATTATTTGGTTTGTTAATTTTTTTTGATGATTTAGTTCATCACTCATTTGTGTCCATGCAGACTGTAGTTCTTCTAATTCCATGATATATTACTTTGCCATGTTAGTTTTTAATTTCTTCTTTATTCGAGATATCTTCGTACCTACATTGCTATCGTTCAGCCCTGTAATTTGTGCTATTTCTTTATAGCTTTTGCCTTCAAGTAAAAGAAAAATAAGACCTTTTTCTAAGGTGTTTAGATGTTTTAAATGTTGATATAGTAATCGTAATCGCTCGTCGTACGCATCATCATTAGTATCTGATTGCTTTAAAAAAGCATCTGCAATGGGAACAGAATCAGGTCTTCTCTTTTTTTTCTTAATAAATGTGATTGAAGTATTCATTGCTACACGATACATCCAAGTTGTTATTTTTGAATCGTTGCGAAACGAGTCAAAATATTTCCAAAGTTGATAGACTATTTCTTGAAACAGGTCTTCTTGGTCCTCTTTATTATCGGTGTAAATTGAAGTAACCTTATATAACAGCGCCTGATGCTCTCGTATTAAATCAGTAAAGACCGTTTCTTTTTGCATTTATAAAAACCTATTTACCCATTAGTATAAGATTTATGTGGTTTGTCACACTTCAATTTAAATTCTTTTTTAAATTAGAGTAAAATAATCCTAACTCATACAACATGAGGTGTATATGTACGTTTTATTAAAAAAATATTCTGATATGCAGTTTTTAAATCCGGAAATAGAAGCTTTGACAAAAAGAAAAAATACCCCAGCACTAGCTAAAAAGCAAGTATCATGTGGTATTTTTCAAGATGTTAAAGATATCCCCGTTAAAGCAGAAACGGTAGTACTTAAAAAAGTATAATCTACTTTTCAAATAATGATGTATCTAAACCAGGAATAAGGTTCAGGGCATTTTTATAGTATAATTTTCTTAACACATCGTCAGGTAGGTTCAAGCCGTACATTGACCAAAAGGCATGATATTTTTTGTAGTAAGGAAAATATTCATCGTTGCTTTCCAATACCCTGAAATAAGTAGGAAACTCTTCTGGTTTCCAGCTATCCTTTCCAAATAATACTCTGTCTTGATATTTAATAAAGAATGCTCTGGCATTCTGAGGTTGTCTACCAAGTTCTGCAATTACTGCAGATATACCCACATTCATATTTGGCATTTCATCTAATAGTTCCCCTAATTTATCCAGGTTATTAGCATGCCAACCCATGTGAGCATTTATGAATTTGGTATTCGGATGTTTTTTAAACACGTTATGTTGTTCTTGAATAATTTGCTCGAAAGGCGCAGGGTCTGTAGCTGTACGTTTTCTTCTAGGGTGCGTTTTTAATTCTAACCAACGTTCGTTATCAGCATCCATATCATCCCAGAAAGACTTTGGATCCGCAGCATGAATTAATACCGGTACTCCCATTTCAGCACATTTAGCCCATATAGGATCTAAACGAGGATCATCTATTGCCAAACGATTACCATCTACATCTTTATTACGCAATCCTAAGCTTTTAAAAATCTTTAACCCTTTAGCTCCGTTCTTAATATCTTGCTCTAATTGGGCTGCAGCCTGTTTTCCCCATTCCATGTCTTTTGCTCCTTCAAAATCTACATTGGCAAAAACTACAAACCTATTAGGGTAACTTTTATTAATATTATCAATTTTCTCTTTGAGACTTTCTCCAGACCTTCCACTCAAGTTCACCATTATGGCTTCGTTCATAGCATCCATATGAGAAATTAATCCGTTTAAAGCCTCAACTGACATATCTCGTTGATGGCTATGAACGTCTATAAAAGGAAATTTTGCTTTGGTGATTTCACCACCGGGCACTACCAAAGTAGATGTAGGATTATATTCTTCAAAACCCATTTCTTGGGCTAGTAATGGCGAAGATAGTAAGGACGTTAGCACTATAAGAACTATATATTTTAATTTGATCATGTTACGTATTAAGTGTGTTATTGGTTCGGTTTAATAGATTCTGATACTCTAGGTTTGTGTCTATATCAATAATTTGATTTGCTGCATCTAATGAAATAATTACATTGCTTTTATCGTTTAAAATTTCTTTAGCACCGAAATCTCCTTTTAATGTACACAACTTTTCAAACAGCAATTTAGGAAACAATGCGGGTACACCTACTTTTTTATCATAGTTTGTTGCAATGATTTTTGATGGATGCTTTATGAACTCTTCAATTAATGAATTCAAGTATTCAAAACTTAATAATGGCTGGTCTGCAAGGCAAATTAAAACACCGTCCAAGCCAGGTGTTTGCTTAAGTAACACTTTAACCCCGTGGGCAATACTATCACCCAATCCGTTTTCCCAATTTGAATTAACGATGACATCTATATCTTTTTCTTTTAAACTACACTCAGCACTAATAAATTCAGCGTTTGAACCTAGTACGACATGAATTGATGTTGAATTGGTCTGTTGAACAGTTTTTATGGTTTCCATTAAGAAATTAGAATCTTTCCATGGCATTAACTGCTTGATTCCGTCCATTCTGCTAGAAGCACCAGCTGCCATAATAAGAACCGCTATATGTACATCTTTCTTCAATGAACAGATTTCAATTTGTCTTTCAACATTACAGGTTGTGTTTTTCTAATTACGGTCAATATTTCTGCAAGAATAGATATTGCTATTTCTTGCGGCGTTTCAGCTCCAATATTTAATCCTGCAGGACCATGAATGTTTTCAATAAAGTCTAAATCAATATCCATATCATGTTCCAATAATTCAGATAGCAATTTCTCCCTTCTTTTAATTGGTCCTAAAATTCCTAAATATGTAGGTTTACTATTTTTTAATCTCATTAAATATTTCAAGTCTTTTACATAACTATGTGTCATTAAAAGAATAGCGGTATTCCTATCTATTGTTTCAACAGGAAATTCTTCTGGTTTAAAGTCCAATAATCTATCAATACCATGAAAATCAGCAATAGTTTTATTCTCTTTTGGTGTTACGGCAACGTTCACTTCCCATCCCATACCCAATCCAAAATGTGCTAACTGAACAGTATCATGCTCACTACCAATTAATAAAAGTCGTTGACAAGGTTGCATTGTTTGGCTAAATACTAAAGCTTGTGATTGCGCTATGGTATATTTATTAAAAGTATAGGACTTAGAATTTAGCGCTATGAAGCTACCGTATCCATCTAAAATGCCATATTCTTTTTGATATGATGTATGAAGCTCAAAAGGTTTTCGATTTTCAATGACTGAGTTGAAATCATTTATAAGCGCTTCGCTTGGTGAAAAGGATTCCAATAAGATATAAAGTAAACCTTCACAACCTAATCTGAATCTACCATCATAGGTCATTAGTTTTGTAATTCCATTCTCAAATACTGATTGTGCTTGAAACAAAACTTCTTTCTCTACACAACCACCACTAACTGCACCTATCATTACATCATCTTCACGAATAAGCATACGAACTCCAGGCTTGCGATATGACGATCCGTCTAAATCTACGACAGTTGCAAGCACACACTTCAAATTTGCCAATTTAGCAATGCAGTACTCCTTAATAATTTTCTTGAATTCGTGAGTCATTAACCATAGATTTTACACCTTCTAAAATACTAAAATACTAAAATTAATGCATATATTCCTAAAGCCTATTCGTCTTAAAGACAAAGAAATAAAGGTGTTTACATAATTTCAAATACCTAATTTCTTCGGCTTTAACAATCTTTAACATTTATTTTTTCATTCATCATAATTTAAATAAACTTTGTCCGTTCTGCTAGTTGAACCTATAATTAATTAATATGAAAAATTTCTTGAAGTCCTTTAGTGTATTGTTTATGATAGCACTATTTGTTTCTTGTGGTAATGCAGATGATGATGTTAGTTTGAACTTAAATACAGGAGACGGACTAGGAGAAGGCACCGTAGTAGATGATTGTTTAGGACTAGAAGAAGGTGAACTTGTGCTATCTATACAAGATCAATACACTACCCTACCTGGTAAAGTATCTGTATTTTTTAGAGTATCCGATACTGGCGGAAATCCGGTTCCTGGCTTAACGGCAGATCAATTTACAATTTATGAGCAAGGTAGAAATGACGATTGTTTTAATACGATATCTACTTCAGAATCATCGGCACGTATATCACCAAACTCGCAAATTTTCTCAAATAACACCTTACTTATTTTAGATTTAAGCAATAGTGTTTTGAGCAGTAGCTTAGATGAATTAAAATTGGCTTCCACTAGTTTCATTGAGGCTATAATGCCAGAAACAGCCACCGAATCTGTAAAAATGGCAATCTATTGGTTTGACGGTGAAGATGAGTTGCACTTATTAAATGAATTGACATCTTCAAGAGTTGAACTTACAGAAGCAGTTGACGGAATTACAGATGATATCAGTAATGACCCTTCTACAGATTTGTACGGTGCAGTTATAAAGTCAACAGATATTGCATCTGATTTAATTGAAGTATCTACTGAGGGTGGTAAAATTGGTGCAGCATCAGTAGTTATATTTACAGATGGTACGGATCAAGCTTCTCGTTATACAGAAGAAGCAGCGTTGAAAAAAGTAGATGAAGCGAATGCTAACATATCATTCTTTAGTATTGGTCTTGGAGCAGAAATTGATACTGAAGTTTTGACCGCTGTAGGTAAAACAGCAAGTGTTTTTGCTACTAACAAAGATGAATTGGAAAACACATTTAGAGACATTTCTGAAAAGGTTTCTGAAAGAGCAAATAGCTTTTACTTATTTGAGTACTGTAGCCCTAAAAGAGATGGTAGTGGTGAAAATAATTTAGCTATTGAAATTAATACCGGTTCTAGACAAGGAGCAGTACAAACCAAGTTTAGCGCAAACGGATTTACAGGAGGTTGCGAATAAGTAATTCTCAGACGAAATATAAGAAGAAGCATGAAAATGCTTCTTTTTTTTGCTCTAATATGAAATAAACAACCTATTGATAATCATTTTGTTGAGCTATATATTACCAATCAGATAAACATAGCTTCTGTATTTAAACATCCGTTTATCGATTTGTGCCGTATATAAAACCGATTAGACTAATATTAATTAAAAAGAACAAAATGAAAAGATTATCCTTAGTTACTATAGTATCGGTAGCACTTTTATCGTCTTGTGTTTCTAAAAAGAAATATGTTGCTTTAGAAGATAACTTATCTCAAACTCAAAGTACATTACAAAAGACACAAGTTGAGAAAGAAGAGCTACAAGCTCAAATGACAAAAATTGAAGCTCGTGTAGAAGAGTACAATTCAAAAATCAACTCATTGAAAGATATGAACGATAGCCAGTTCACTAGCGTTGATGATGTTGCTGTTATGAGTAACAATACAAAAGCTAAGATGAGAAATACATTGAAAAATGTTGATCCTGCAAAATTAGCTGGTGCACAAACATTACAAGATTCAATGAACTTGGCTGTTTCTTACAAATTGAAGCAATCAATTTCTGAAGAAGGCGAAGATATCGATGTTAGTATTGATAAGACTGTAGTAATGATCAATATCTCTGATGAGTTATTATTCAACACAGCTAGTTATAATGTGAGCAGCAAAGCAAACAAGATTTTACAAAAATTGGCTGACGTAATCAAGTCAGAGCCAAGTATGGAAGTTATGGTTGAAGGTCATACAGATTCTAGAACAATCAACACTCCGATGGTTTCTGATAACTGGGATTTAAGTGTAAAACGTGCGACTTCAATTGTACGTAAATTACAGAAAGAATACGATGTTGATCCTTCTCAATTAATCGCTTCTGGTAGAAGTAGCTACTTGCCTTTAGTAGAAAATGATTCTAAAGATCACATGGCAATGAACAGAAGAACAAAAATCATAATCTTACCTAACTTAGATAAATTCTTTGCACTTTTAGATGCAGACGATAATATGTAAGAACTATGGTATTATAAAAATAAAAAGGGAAGCATTAGCTTCCCTTTTTTTATGCTTAAAAATTAAATTCGTTACCTAAAGATCATTGCGTTTGGTACTTGAATGTGAGGTTTATTAAGGTCTACTAAGAATCCGTTAATTACCGCATATGCTATAACTCCGTCTTTTTCTAAAAAGAAAGTCGGGTTAATTCCCGGCATTAAATTCAATTCTGGAACTGTATATTTTTCTCCAATTAAATGAACAGGATAAGGTGAGTTAATATTTTTAGCAGGGAATGATGATAAACGTAAATAACCATATCCTTGTTTTAATACATCAGTATAATTTAATCCTTGTACATCACTAAAGTTATTTAAAGTCTTCGGGTACACTTTTGCTTGTTTGATTGTATAACCAGTAGCATCTAACGTTTCATAGCCATAATATGTTGAAAGATCTCCTTGGTCTAAAATTCTACTACTATACCAGAAGGAGTTGTGATCGGGGTAATCTACCTCAATCTGATTCATACCGATATCTATTTTATAGGTATTACCCATAAGTTCATAGCTAGCGCCAACAATTTTTAAATCGAAAAGCTTTCTATCGTTCTCCGGTATTTTCTCGTATTCATCAAAATCAATAGCTTCATAAGACTTTTGAGCGATAGTATAAATGGCAGATAAAATAGAGGTGTAATTCAGTTTTCTGATTTCTTGCTTTTCAACATCCTCGTGAAATCCGCCAGATTCAATTAGAATAGTACTCGTCCCCCATTTTTGAATATTATCTCCAAAAGCTCTTGGCTCAAAATCATCATTATATCTACCTACTTGCCCGGGAGCATATTTTTGAAGAATATCATTCATAAAAACAATAATCTTCATGGCATTACCACGAGTTTCATTAATATCTTTCTCATAATTATAAGCAGGAGCTAAATATGAAATTGTAGCTGGCTTTTCTGTGCGTTCAGCATTATAATACGTGCTTTGATCATGAAGATTGAATCCGAAATCAGCATCAAGACTATCTCTAACTCTTTTCAAGGTTTGAGATTCTGGGGACTGTAAACGCAGCGCATCCCTATTAATATCTATCCCTAACAAATTTCTACGTTGGTAAAGTTCGGCTCCATCAGGATTCAGCATTGGTAAAAAATGTACCGTTAAATTGGCAAGAATAGCTTCTTTTTCTTTTTTAAAATCAGGACTATCAAAGAAATTAAGAATATCAAAAATGGCTTGTGTAGCCGTTGGTTCATCGCCATGCATTTGAGACCAAAGAAAAACATCGGTTTCACCTTTGCCAATGCTTATCAAGCTTAAATCTTTGCCACCAATAGATTTACCGACCGTATGTACTTTAAACTTGCTATTAGCAGAAAGGTTATCAATAAGCGGTTGAATATCTGTTCTTTTAATACGTCGTTTACCAATAGAACCTTCTTTGTAATTCTCATAAGTGTCGTACAACTGAGTGGTAATATTATCTGATTGCCCAATTGCAGATAATGTGCATAAGCTTAGTATGGAGAGTAATAATTTTTTCATTTATAGTTCTTCTATTATATTGCTATTTTGTTTTTGGTAACTCTTTAAAATTTAATTTCTTAACCGCATTCCTGACCTTACCCATGAACTCGGTTCCCGGATCGGTTTTCACAGTTCTATAACCTTCATCTATTTCTAACCAAAGTGGGTGATTTTCAAAAAGGGTGTATTCATAATGCCCGATTAAATAATCGATATCATACTTATCTTTCAAATACTTTACCAGCCAAATATTAGAATTCAACTGTGCTTTTGTCAAAGGTAGCTCTTCAGTACCACCAACATTCTCCACTCCAATGGCACAATGGTTGAGACCAATGACATGGCGCGCCATGGTAGTTTCTGGTAGCAACTGATATATAGTACCATCTCTATCTACCATAAATTGAGAAGATACATTTAAGCCGCTTACATTTTTAATATCTGGTCTCCAATTAGGTAAGGTTACCGGGTCAAAGGCTTCAAATGATTTTTCGAAAGTGGGAATGACCGTCCAATGTAAAACAATCATTTTAGGTTCAATTTCCGGAGAATCTTGCTCCAAACCATATCTATTTTGTAGATATTCTAAGGTCAATATTTTACGCTCCTCATTAAACGTAATGGGATGCTCCACAATAGTTTTGGAGGAAGAACAAGCAGTTAAAATACAAATGAATAAAAGGTAAATAATATGATGTTTCATTCTTCAATAATTTCTAAGCTATCCTTAGGAACAGCGTATGATATGGTAATTTTACGTCTACCCCATTCCTTGGCTTTCTTTACATCTTCTCCCATGTAAATATCAATACGGTTGCGCCAACGAGAATGCATTTTATCTTTTACCAAAAATATACCATCAAAGGTATCTATCTTCACCATGGTATTATAGCTTAATCCTTTCTTTAATAAATCTCTAGAAACAGCAATCCATTTTTGACCAGGTTTAATAGAATCTCCCCATGCAGTAATAGCAGGGTGTTCATAAGACGTTTGATATGGCAGGGAGTTATATGCAGTTGCGGTAACATTAATAGGAACCCAATTATACTTATCATCCATAGGTTTCTCTGAACAGCTTAAAGCTATTATCAAGATTATTATAATAGATGATCTTTTTATCATACCTACTAATGTAGCTTATTTTCTAAAATTAAAAGATCCGTCTTACTTTCTTTCCAAGCTTTTTCTAAATATTCTGGTACAGGCGTAAAAGAAAAAGTAAGTGAACTTAAAACGATATCTTCATCACCATCAGCATCAATATCGGCAGCATCCATTAAGAACCACCTCCCCATTTTTATATCGTTAAAGTACTGCTGCTTAAATTCGTATTGTTCACTGTTTATATTCTCTAAATACACGAAATTATATTCAGGATGGTTCTTATAATCAGGAAAAGTAGCTAAAAGAGCAAAATCTAAATCACCATCTTGATCAAAATCGTTTGCTATTAATCGTGTTGCGCCATTTAAAGGATGAAAATAGGTTTCTGTAAAATTATTTTCGCCGTCGTTTATATGAATACGCATACCGTGGTAAGGTTTGTTTACAAAGGACTTATCGGCATTATCACCGTTTACGGTAATGATATCATCATATCCGTCACCATTATAATCTACTAATTCAAACCAACTTGAACCGTAAACCGGACTAAAACGTATTACTTTCTCTGTTGTAAATTCTAAGTTATCTTCTTGATATAAAATGTAAATAGCCTCATCACCTTGCGACAACATGACCACTAAATCATCTTTGCCATCTTTATTCATATCCTTAGGTATTACCCTTAATGCACCTGGTAAATCTAAAAGCGTTCTTTCTTTATAAAAACCGAAACTATCTTTTTGTAGTAAGGTCAGTTTGCCTTTTAGGTCTCCAAACTCACTAATGACAATTTCTTCATTTCCGTCATTGTTCAAATCAGAATAGATGGTATGTACAGGTCTGTGTAATGAATCTTGAAGAACAGCGGTAGCGTTACCATGCCTTAATACAGATTGCCCTCTAGGAATTTCATTAGGGTCCATCTTCCCCATATTTGTTACATAAATACTATCCTTCAGTATTCTAGCATCAATAATGGCAGAATTAAAATCTCCTAATAATTTAGAGGTTTTTGTATTAAGGTTAAACTCGTTTAACTGTCCGTTACGAGTACCTGTAATTATATTTTTTGAATCGTCTTCTATTTTTATATACGTAATTAAGCTGCCTCCTATACTATCAAGACTAATTGGTAAGGGGTTAAATTGAGATAGCGGTGTACTTTCTGTAATGGCATTGTCATTATTTAAACTATCTGGTGCAAGCTGAATAATATACTTTTGTAATAAATCCCAGTTCTCTAATGGTATCAATGGTTTTGAAGGATATACACCTGTTTTTATTACAGCAATCTGTTCATGAAATGGTAATTTGTAGTAGGGATGTTTTTCTGGAGTAATAATACCCATTCTAGCTCCCATTTCTGGTAAAACATAATCTTGCCAAATATTTTTAGGCAAAGATTGAATATCTGGAGCCACATGGCAGTTAGCGCAATAGCTATTGTAAAGAACAACTTCTCTAGAAGGCTTTTCTGTATTACACGAAAAAAACAAACACAATAAAATGCAGTAAAAGCAAGATTTAAAATCCATTAGAATTAGATAGCGTTATTAAATTTGGAATTAAAGAATGGAAGATACCTATACCCCTATAATCTTGCAAGCGATAAATGCAGGCTTTTCTTTAAATTTGTACTGCTATGAAAAAAGACAAAAAACCAGATAATGTAGTTTTCAATGAAGATACCCAAGAGTATCACGGAAAACTATCCCCTTTTGCAACCGGAGTATCAGCACCAAAAATTACTCCGCCAGACGTAACCTCTTGGAAGAATACGCATATTGTAAGTGCTAATAATCAGTTTAAGGCAGAATATGAAGCACTACAAGCATCGTATAAGAAACTGATGGATAATTTTGAATACAACAATCTTGTATACAGTGCTAAATTCAGTTTTGAGCCCATTGTAGGTAAAGAATACCATTTATATAAAGCAAAAGATGAAAGCATATTTCTATCATTGATTTTACCTCAAGAATGTAACTTTAATTATGTTGGCAGTTTTAAGCTTACATCAGATAAAACATGGGAGAAATTGAAGTAATTCGGGTAATATAAGCGGTATATATCAACATAGAATTTCAACACATTTTAATTTTATAATAACACAATAAGAATGAAGAAAACAAAACTACTTTTAGGCATTGTCTTAGTTGGTATTATTGCCGCTGCATATTTCAACTACCCAAAACTAAATCTAATTTCTGGCTATGCTTCTAAAAACATGGCTTCTAGTGTTTTTATTGCTGACAGAGGTGTTGATTACATTACTCTAAACGATAATAATATGCCTTTAATTAAATTGGCAGATTGTGAAGTTTCGGCAGACGATAAATCTGCCACTGCCAAGGTATACGGGCTAATGCCAAGAACAGCGGTGTATAAAGAAGGACTAGGAGCTGTACTAACTAACAAAGAGTTTTCTAAACATAATTTCGACATTGTCCCCAATAGATTTCAAGTGCAAGATTCACTGTCTTTCCCCTATGGAAATAACGGTGTAATCGATACTATATTAGAAAATGTAGCCTATGATAAATTAGAAGTAGCCTTTGAAAATGCTTTTAAGGATCCAGAACAAAAAACAAGATCTCTTTTAATTGTTCATAAAAATCAAATTATTGGAGAGCGTTACATTCGCGGATTTTCTAAAGACACAAAAATTCTTGGATGGTCAATGACCAAAAGTATATTGGCTACCCTTTATGGTATTTTGGAGTATCAAGATGAAATCGATATGGAATTTAAGCCATTTGCAAAGGAAATGAGCATGAAGAACCACAAGCCCGATATTACCCTTAATCACCTATTACGTATGCAAAGCGGATTGGAATGGGACGAGAACTATTTTAAAATATCTGATGTAACAAAGATGCTTTTTTTAGATAGTGATATGACTTTGGCGCAGCGGTATAAAAAAGTGGTCGCCGAACCAACAGAAGTGTGGAACTATTCTTCTGGCACTACTAACTTACTTTCTGGTATTCTAAGAGAGCAGTTTGCTACACATCAAGAATATTTAGATTTTCCCTATAAAGAACTGATTGATAAAATTGGAATGAACTCTATGCTCTTAGAGACCGATTTATCTGGTAACTATATTTTGTCTTCATACGGATGGGCAACTACCAGAGATTGGGCTAAATTCGGATTGTTATACTTGAATAAGGGAGATTGGAATGGAAATCGCATCTTTTCAGAATCTTGGTCAGACTATGTAGCCAAACCTACAATCAATTCTAATGGAACCTACGGTGCACACTTTTGGTTGAATGCCGAAGGAAAATATGAAGACATTCCTCGTGACTTATATTCGGTAAACGGATTTCAAGGACAACGCATTTTTATTATACCGTCTAAAGATCTTGTGGTAGTCAGAACCGGACTAAAAGAACAGACCGACGAGCAATTCAACACATTGTTGAAAGAAATAATAGCTTCTATTCGATAAAAAGGGCAAAACTTTAACCTTTTAAATGCAATACCACATTTTTTAAGCAATTCACAACAATATTCTCTTGTGTGGCAACAATAGTTTCAAAGAACTCTAAATGATATATACATTTACAGTGTTATTAAAAACGAATTAAAATTTTTCATTTTCATATAGTGTTCTCGTAAAAGAGTCTGATCTTCACTGATCGGACTCTTTTTAGTTTAGGGTGTTTCCAGTTTCCAGTTTCCAGTTTCCAGTTTCCAGTTTCCAAAGACTAAAAAAGTTCATTTTTTCTAAATAAAAAATGAACTTTTTTAAGGTCACCATCAACGGACAACCATCAACGGACAACCATCAACGGACAACCATCAACGAATAACGAACCTACGGTAGCCAATTATCCTTTCCAAAATTAGGTTTACGCTTTTCTAGAAATGCATTTCTACCTTCTTTAGCTTCTTCTGTCATGTATGCTAGTCTGGTTGCTTCACCTGCAAATACTTGCTGACCTACCATTCCGTCATCAGTTAGGTTCATAGAGAACTTTAGCATTTTTATTGATATAGGAGATTTCTCTAAAACTTCTTGTGCCCATTGAAAAGCAGTGTCCTCTAACTCATCATGAGGTATTACGGCATTTACCATACCCATATCAAAAGCATCCTGTGCAGAATAGTTTCTGCCTAAAAAGAATATTTCACGTGCTTTTTTCTGCCCCACCATTTTTGCTAAATAAGCAGATCCATATCCACCGTCAAAGCTGGTTACATCAGCATCGGTTTGTTTAAAAATAGCATGTTCTTTACTAGCTAAAGTCATATCGCAGACCACATGCAGACTATGTCCGCCACCAACAGCCCATCCCGGTACTACGCAGATGACTACTTTCGGCATAAAACGAATCATACGTTGCACTTCAAGTATATTCAAACGGTGTTGACCATCTTGACCAACATACCCCTTTTCTCCCCTAGCCTTTTGATCACCACCAGAACAAAAAGACCATATTCCATCTTTTGTAGAAGGTCCTTCCGCAGAAAGCAAAACTACTCCAATAGAAGTGTCTTCTTGAGCATCGTAAAAAGCTTTGATTAACTCACTTGTAGTATGTGGTCTAAAAGCATTTCGCACATTAGGACGGTTAAATGCAATACGCGCTACGCCGTCACATTTTTTATACGTAATATCATCAAATTCTATAGCCGTTTTCCAGTTGGGTAATTTCATAATTTCTAACAATTCTATTATCGTATAAAGATAAGGGTTCAAAGTATACCTGTCCAAATTTGAAGATGATGTTAAAGAACCTATCATATAGTAATTAACTCAATCGAGTTAGTTATCGATTTCTTTGAAACAGTAGATGTGTCCAATTACTACTATGTTTACGGCACAAACAATAGAACATTTCATGAAACAAACCCTTTTTACTTTTATAAAATCGCTTCGTGAATTTTTAGCGAATAAATTAAACCAATACAACACAACATTACCCTACGTAATTACTGTAATTATTGCTTTGGTCATCGTTGTTGGCGGAATTAATTTATTTGTAGAATTGACAGAAACCTTAAAGACAGAAACACTTGCCACTTATGACACTGCAATTACAGATTATGTAATTTCTTATCGTACACCCGGTTTAACCTCGTACTTTAAATTTATGACCAATGTTGGTGATGTGTACGGATATTTAATAGTACTAGTGGTTTTTCTCTTAATCTCGCTTCTAGTCTTTAAACGGTGGAAATACGTGGTACAGGCAACATTGATATTAGCTTTGGCTACCATTTCTAATATGGTATTAAAAAGATTTATTGACCGTGCACGACCCGGAATTGAACATTTGGTTTCTGTAGAGACGTTGAGTTATCCTAGCGGTCATGCAATGAGCGCGATGGCATTCTACGGATTTCTAATTTTTCTGGTCACCAAGTTCAATATTCAGAAAGTAATAAAATATGTATTGATCATCACGTTAATAACAATTATTATAAGCATTGGAATAAGTAGGGTTTATTTGGGAGTCCATTTTCCTTCGGATATAGCAGGCGGCTTCATTGCCGGATTCATTTGGGTAGTCTTCTGCGCATTATTATTTGACCTAATAGAGCTGTTTAAACGTGATTCTACAACATAAAAGCATCATCTTTTAATATATAAATAACTTTACTTATACTTTATAAAAGAATTGATTTTAATACTTTAGTTAGTAGCAAAAACAACACAAAAAAAATTAAAGAACTAGAATTATGTCAAGAACGAAAATAGCATTGGTAACCGGTGGTAGCCGCGGAATAGGAAAGAATATAGCGTTAAAGATTGCCGAAAAGGGATTGGATGTTATTTTGACCTACCACTCAAAAAAAGATGCCGCTGAAGAAGTTGTCAAGCAAATTGAAAAATTAGGTCAAAAAGCTGTAGCATTTCAATTAGATACAAGTGATACTTCTAGTTTTTCAAGTTTCTTCAAGAGGATCACCATGTATTTGAATGAAAATTACCGCGCTGCTAAATTTGATTATTTGATAAATAATGCCGGAACGGGAATTTACAAACCATTTTTAGAAACTACCGAAGCAGATTTTGATGAGATGATGAATATTCATTTAAAAGGTGTTTATTTTTTAACTCAGCATGCTGTTGAACAATTGAATGATGGTAGCGGAATCATTAATATTTCATCTGGCTTGGTAAGAGTAACTATACCTGGATCCTCTGCTTATGCAAGTATGAAAGGTGGTATTGATGTATTTACACGATTTTTGGCAAAGGAGTTAAATGATAAAAAAATACGTGCAAATGTAGTAGCTCCTGGTGCTGTAGGAACAGACTTTGGTGGTGGTGCAAATAAGGACGATGAGGAAAGACGTAAAAAAATTAGCAGTAACACGGCACTTGGGCGAGTTGGTGAGCCAGAAGATATTGGAGGTATTGTAGCTTTTTTATGTACCGAAGATGGCGGTTGGATCAATGGTCAGCGTATAGAAGCAACTGGTGGAATGATGCTATAAATCTTTCTATTAACATGAGTTATTGTGCACTTAAAGTATTAATAATTATTAAATTTAAAAGCTAACTAACTACATAAATATAATTCACATGAAAAAAATCACCTTAATTTGTGCATGTTTTAGTCTCTTCACTTCCATCTGTTTTTCGCAAGATTTTAGAGGATTAGATAAAAGTCCGTTAGATAGAGTGTATTTACCAGATCATTTTGCCCACGACATAAAATTTGCTCCAGAAAGAAACCTTCCAGATTCTCCCATTCTTAGGATAGATTATAGTAGACCTCAAAAAAACGGTCGTGTGGTTTTTGACGGTATGGTCAAATACAATGAAATATGGCGGTTAGGTGCCAATGAAGCCACAGAAATCAAGGTCTATAAAGATGTGAAAATAGATGGAAAATTACTTAGAAAAGGTACGTATACTATGTACGCAATACCCACAAAAGATATTTGGACAATAATTTTTAATAAAGATGTTGACCAATGGGGTCATTATAGTTATGATGAGAATAATGATATTTTAAGAGTAGATGCACATGTATTACATAAAAATAAACCAGTAGAAGAATTTACCATACAGTTTGAAGATTCGGAGAATGGTATTGCATTAATGTATATCGCTTGGGACATGGATAGGGTTGAAATACCTATAAGCTATTAAAGATATTCATTCTTTAGTTTGAAAGAAATACCTAACATATCGTTTCAAGGTCCTGACCACACTAAAGATATGGTGTCTTTAGTGTTAATGAGTTATTCACACGAATACTTAAAATGCATACCACAACCCTATGTAGTCAGATAGGATTTATATTTTGCTGTATATCAATTGTTACGTTATGGATTAACAAACTTATAGACCATCTTTGTCTCATCTTAAAAAACCAAATGCTTCAAAGGAACCAGGTTAAATAACAATAAAGAACTACCTCCAATTAATTTTAATAAATCGCTCATTTTTCTCAAATTCTTTTGGAGTTTTATCTAATATTTCTAAACGTAAGGCATCAATTAAAACATCTTTAGAAAATGTGTGGTGGGTTACCAAACTAACTTCGCGTATAGGCTTAGGTTCGTTAAAATGAAGTATACTGCCTTTGTCAGTATTGTTTATGGCCATTTCTGGCACCAGAGTGTATCCACCATAATTATCTACCATTCTTTTAAGGGCTTCAATAGATCCACTTTGAAATTGAATATTCTTATTATTATCGGTATTCCCGCAAATATTCAGTACTTGTTTTCTAAAGCAATGTCCATTTTCTAAAAGCCAAATATTATCAAGTTTTTCTATCTCGGCAGCACTTATAGAATTCTTCTCCTTTTCAAAACTATCTTCTTGCCCGTAGAAAATGAATGGTTCGTTATATAATTTTATTTCTCGAATAAAAGGTTCATTTAATGGTGTCACCAGAATACCTAAGTCTATTTCCTTTTTTTGCAATGCCATAATAATTTGATCGCTCTCCATTTCCTGAATTTTCAAAATGGTATTGGGGTATTTCTTGGAGAAACTGCCTGAAATCAAAGGAATCAAATAAGATGAAATTGTAGGTATAACGGCCATTCTGTATTCCCCTTCTAGATTGTCAAGTTCTACATTTACCATATTTTTCAATTCCTTTACTTCATGTAGAATTACTTTGGCTTTTAAAATAAAAACTTCCCCTAAATCAGATGGTTTAAAAGGCGATTTACTTTTGTCAAATATTAAAAATCCTATTTCATCCTCTAATTTTTTTACTTGAATGGTAATTGTAGGTTGTGTTACAAAACACTTTTCTGCAGCCGTAACAAAGTGTCTATAAGTATCTAAGGCAATTACATATTCTAATTGTTGTATGGTCATTTATGGTACATATTAATTTTACCAATACAAGTATATAGAGTATTAATTTGATTGATACGGGTATGTAATTGAATTTTGCAGCAACCTTATAAATTAAATCTATATAAAATGAAAAAGAAATTAGCATCACTTATCGTGCTTTCAATTGGTATAATGGGTTTTTCCCAAACCAACGAAACTATTACCACTAATGGTGGTGTACCTGTTGGTGATAATCAAAACTCAAAAACTGTAGGCGAATACGGTCCGGTTTTATTAGAAGACATCTATTTAGTTGAAAAATTAGCTGCTTTTGATAGGGAAAGAATTCCAGAAAGAGTAGTTCATCCAAGAGGTGCGGGAGCTTCAGGATATTTTGAAGCGACAAAAAATATGTCAGCTTTCACTAAAGCAGTTCCTTTTTCCAATGTAGGTAAAAAGACAGAATTAGCAGCACGTTTTTCTACAGTTATACATGGCAAAGGATCTCCAGAAACAGCAAGAGACCCACGTGGTTTTGCTGTTAAATTCTACACCGAACAAGGAAACTATGATATTGTAGGTAACAATTTACCAATTTTCTTTATTAGAGATGCTATCAAATTTCCTGACATGGTACATTCCTTAAAACCATCTCCAGAAACCAACAAGCAAGATCCTAACAGATTTTTCGATTTCTTTTCACATGTACCCGAAGCTACACATATGCTTACTAGGTTATATACTGATTTAGGTATTCCTAAAGGATATCAATTTATGAACGGTAGTAGTGTTCATGGTTATAAATGGATCAATAGTGAAGGAAAAGTAACCTATGTAAAATATGCTTGGGTATCTAAACAGGGTGAAAAAAACTTTAACGTAGAAGAAGCTGCAGCGCAACAAGGTAAAGATTGGCAACATGCTACGGTAAGCTTAAGAAAAGATATTGATGATAAGAATTTTCCGCAATGGGACCTTTATGTTCAATTGATTAAACCAGAAGATTTACATTCTTTTGATTTTTGGCCTTTAGATGCTACCAAAGATTGGCCAGAGGATAAGATTGAGAAAATAAAGATTGGTACTATGACTTTAAATCAGAACCCTATAAATTATTTTGAACAAGTAGAAAGTATAGCCTTTTCTCCTGGTGCATTGATTCCGGGTGTAGAACCATCAGAAGACAAGTTATTACAAGGTAGATTATTCTCTTATTTTGATACACAAAGACATCGTTTAGGTCCTAATTTCTTGCAATTGGAGATAAACAAACCATTAGAAGATCCAAAGAATTATAATTCTGATAGTTGGAACAGTGCCGGTAATAAACGATTTGAAAATCCCGATGTTAATTATCAGCCAAGTTCTAAGGCTACATTAAAAGAAAACCCTAAATATAAACAGTCAGAAACTACCTTATCAAATGTGACCATTACTCAAAAGAAAATCACAAAGACTAATGATTTTGCACAAGCAGGTGATTTCTACAGATCATTATCAAAACATGAGCAGGACAATTTAATTAAAAATTTGAAGGGTGATTTAGGTCAGGTTACAGATAGAAACATTCAAATGAAAATGATAGGTTATTTCTATCAAGCAGATAGCGATTTTGGTATGAGAATAGCAAAAGAACTAGGCTTTTCTCAAAAAGATTTTATGCACTAGAATATAAGTAACAATTAACTAAGGGGATGCTTAGTAGCATCCCTTCTTTAATATTTAAAAATTATGAAAAATATACTAATACTATTAATTATGATCAGTACAATTACAAGTAGCGCTCAAGATATTTTTGAAGTATCACGTAGTGGAGATATCGATTCTCTTGAAAAAATATATGACTTAAATAAAGATGCTATAAACGCGGTTGACAATAAAGGATTTACCCCTTTAATTCTTTCAGCTTATAATAATCAAAAAGAGGTTGTCGCATACTTATTAGAAAAAGGGAGTAACGTAAATGCACAAGATGCATCGGGTAATACAGCTTTAATGGGGGTTTGTTTTAAAGGAAATTTTGAAATCGCTAAAATGCTTATTGATCATGGGTCAGAAGTAAACCTACAAAACTACAATGATGCTACAGCACTTATTTATGCAAGTACTTTTGGTCATACTGAAATAGCTGATTACCTGCTTAAAAACAAAGCAGATGCATCTATAATAGATAATAGAGGTAACACAGCATTAAAACACGCACAGATGCAAGGTAATACCGAGGTAATTGCACTTTTAAAATAAATTACATATCGTCTTATTAAACCACAAAATGCCTTTAAAAAAGGCATTTTGTGGTTATTATATTTAACACATTATTTAAAATTGAATATGTTCTTTACAAGGTTATATTTATCTTCAAATTATATTTCATCCTTAAATAACCAATAATGAGAATAGCTGTTTTTAGTACCAAAACTTACGATCAAGAATATTTTGAAAAATACAATAAGGAGTATAACTATTCTTTTTCTTTTTATGAAACAGCCTTAAATCCTAATACTGCCAAATTAGCTGCTGATTGTGATGCGGTCTGCGTTTTTGTAAATGATATTGTAGATGATAATACTATAAAAATACTATCCAAAAATGGAATTCAACTAATTGCGTTACGTTGTGCCGGTTATAATAATGTAGACTTAGATGCTGCAAAAAAAAAGAATATAAAAGTGGTTAGAGTTCCTGCATATTCTCCAGAAGCGGTTGCCGAACATGCCTTAGCGTTAATTCTAACGCTCAATCGTAAAACACATAAGGCTTACAACCGTGTACGAGAAGGTAATTTTTCGCTTAAAAACCTTATGGGTTTCAATTTAAATAACAAAACTATTGGCGTTATTGGTACAGGAAAAATTGGGGAAACATTCTGTAAAATTATGAAAGGATTCGGTTGTAAACTAATAGCTTATGATATAGCTGAAAACGAGAATTTAGTAGCGCTAGATGTAGAATATATGTCATTAGAAAAGGTACTTGAACAGTCGGATATTTTATCACTTCATTGCCCGCTGAACAAGCATACCAAACATATTGTTAACAAAGCCTCTATAGCATCAATGAAAGACGGAGTAATGATTATTAATACCAGCCGTGGTGCCTTGATAAAAACCGAAGACGCCATTGAGGGACTCAAGAATAAGAAAATTGGGTATTTAGGTATTGATGTTTATGAGCAGGAAGAAAATCTTTTCTTCGAAGACCATTCTGAGGTTATTATTGAGGATGATATGTTGTTAAGACTGTTAAGTTTCCCTAATGTACTTATTACCTCTCATCAAGCATATTTTACAAAGGAAGCTATGGATCAAATAACTACTATTACCTTAGAGAATATTAAATCATTTGTAAATAAATTAGAGCTGAAGAATGAAGTGATATAATTAAACTTCTAACGTTATCTATAATTATTAACTTACTATGAATATATAACCTATACATGAAAGTAAAAGTCTGCCTTATTCAAGATAGTCCCGTTTTTTTTGACATAGAAAAAACCATCGATAAAATAGAAAACCTTGTAAAAACCCATGCCAAGCAAGGTTGCGAATTAATTGTATTTCCAGAATCCTTTATTCCTGGTTATCCAAGAGGGTTTTCCTTTGGCGCAGTAGTTGGCAGTAGAACAGATGAAGGCAGAAAACTCTATTCAGAATATCATAAAAATAGTCTAGACCTAGAAGGTCAAGAGCTGCAAAGACTAGTGAAAATTGCTAAAACAGAGAAAGTTTATTTGGTTATTGGTATCACCGAAAAACAGTCCAACAATGGAAGCCTATATTGTTCTATGCTGTACATCTCCCCTACTGACGGATTTTTAGGCGTTCACCGAAAAATAAAACCCACAGGTAGCGAACGTATAATTTGGAGTGAAGATGATGGGAAATCCTTGGTGAGTTTTGATACCAAAATAGGTAAACTGGGCGGACTCATTTGTTGGGAAAATTATATGCCACTAGCGAGAATGTCGATGTACAAACAAGGTGTAGAAATCTATATCGCACCAACAGCGGACTCAAGAGATGAATGGACATCCACCATGAAACATATTGCTTTAGAAGGCAGATGCTTTGTATTGGGTTGCAATCAGTATTATACCAAATCTATGTATCCAGAAAAATATCAGCATTTGGTAGAAAATGAACCAGAAAATCTTTGTCGTGGCGGCAGTGTTATTGTTTCTCCATTGGGTAAAGTTATTGCAGGACCATTATTTGATGAAGCAGGAGCTTTAATTGCAGAAATAGATTTAGATGAAATAGTACATGCAAAGTTAGATTTTGATGTCATTGGGCATTATTCTCGTAACGATATTTTTGTATTCAATGCCGTCAATCAGCCAGATATGAAAATTGAAAAATAGACCTCATAATTATATTGATTACTGCATAAAATGAAAGCCTTTACTAAAAGAAAATATGGTGGTCCAGAAGTACTTCAACTAGAAGAAGTTGAGATACCTACTGTAAAAGACAATCATATTTTGGTGAAAGTAATGGCGAACTCCGCTAATCCTGCTGACTGGCATATCCTTCGTGGCAAACCTTTTTTTGCTCGTTTTTCTTTCGGATTTTTCAAACCCAAGGAAGCAATATTGGGATCGGATTTTGCAGGTATCGTTGAAGAGATTGGCAAGGGAGTAAAAGATTTTAAAGTTGGCAATCGCGTATTTGGAGAGATATTGGGCGGCGGTGCATTTGCGGAGTATGCTTGTGTACAAACAAAGCTATGTGCCAAAATGCCTGAAAATGTAGATTTCCCTATTATGGCAAGTGTTCCTGTTGCGGGACTCACAGCTTATCAAGCGTTAGTTACATATGGAAAAATAAAGGCTGGAGAATCAGTATTAATCAATGGAGCATCTGGTGGTGTGGGTCATTTTGCAGTACAAATAGCAAAAGCTTACGGTGCCAATGTCACTGGAGTTTGTTCAAGTAAAAATATAGACTTTGTAAAACCTTTAGGAGCAGAAAAAGTCATTGCTTATGACAAAACTAGCATCCAAAATCATAATATTAGGTATGACCTTGTATTAGACACCCACGGTAATCTCACGCATTCAGATTATAAAAGAATGGGAAAAAGAGGTGTAATGGTCGGTTTTACAACCTTGGGGCATATGTTCTCGGTTTTAATGAAAAATGCAATTAGCAAATATCCTTTGACCCAATTTACGGAACAAGCCAATACAGATGACCTGAATACTTTAGCATCATTAGTAAAGGATGGTAAAATTAAAGTGCATTTAGAAAACACATATCCGTATACCCGAATACCTAAAGCCATCTCTTTTATTGAGCAAATGCGTACAAGAGGAAAAATTGCAATGGTTTGGGGCAATGCAAACTAAACATATCTTACTTTCCGATTAAATACAAAATCTCCCATATCCTTGATGGAATTTTCAAGGTAAAACTGTTAAGACGACAAAACTATTCATAACTTATCGCCCTTTATAATAAGAAAAATGAATAAAAATACAATCACATTAGTAGCTTCTTTATTAGTTCTAGGTCTGTCATTTAATAGCTGTAAGGACGACAATAAAAAAACAGATTCAGCAACGGAGAACGGTTCTAGCGAAGAACAAATGGATAAAACGGTTTATGCCAGCGATGTCATTCCGTTTTTTGATAATTGGAAGTTGATATTGGGTGATGGTTCAAATGCAGGAATTGCCAATAATTTTGAAAACAAAGACTTCTTTTACACTGTTAACGAAGGTGGTGAGAATTGGGTGGTTTTAAAAGCACCTAATGGTGGTGATACCCACGGTACATCTAATAATACAAGAACAGAACTAGCGCAGATTAAAAAGTTTTATCCAGAAACGGCAGATGATAAACTGACCGCTACGTTAAAAGTGATGAATGTTTCTGCCACGGGCGATGCACGTGTTGCAGCAACACATGCTGTGGTAGTTGGTCAAATTCATAGTGCAGATGCCTTTGAAAATGAACCCTTGAAAATCTTTTACAAAAAATTTCCGGGTCACACTAAAGGTTCTGTTTTTTGGCATTATGAAATTAATACCGCTGGTGATGATAATGCTGGCAGATGGGACTACTCTAATGCTGTTTGGGGAAATGACTTTTCTGTGGTTGGCGAAACAGCAGATACCTATCCTGCAGAGCCAGAACATGGCATTGCTTTAGGCAAAGAATTCAGTTATGAGGTTGTAGTAAAAGACGGCATCATGAGTTTGAAGTTTATGAGTGACGGACATGAAACTAAAACATTTACTAAGAATCTGTTAGAATCAGAATACACTACAAAGGCTGAAATTCCAGAGCAAACGAAGAAATTATTCTTCCCAATAGGTCAAGATGGTGTTGAGCGCAAAGAGGCATATACTGGTGAAGGATGTTTTTTTAAATTGGGTACTTACAACCAAACAAATGGTAAATCTCCAGAAACTAATATGAATTGGTGCTCAGGTGCAGAAACCCATGGCGGCGATGTTCAAAAGCAATATGCAGATGGTAATTATGCCGAAGTGTGGTTTAAAACAGCCAGTATAAGCGTTAGCGATGCAGCTGTATCAAATGAAGGGTATTTTACTAAAAATGACTAATTCTGTATTAAAATAAAAATAAACATCTCAAATATTCTCCGTTAATAACTTATCACAATAGTAACACCATATTGTTTTACTTTTTTTATGAAAATAGCGAACTTAGTTGATTCCGTTTGTAAGTAAACAGAAACTCTAAAACCTAGTATTATAATGAGCAGTATTGCATTCGTATTAGAACAAGTAAAAACTAAAGGCCCGTTAGTACATAACATTACCAATTATGTGGTAATGAATAACACCGCCAATGCATTGTTAGCTGTAGGGGCATCTCCTGTTATGGCTCATGCTATAGAAGAAGTTGCAGATATTGTAACTATTTCTTCGTCTCTGGTTATCAATATGGGCACATTGAGCGAGAAATGGGTAGAAAGTATGCTTATGGCTGCAGAGCAAGCAAAGGTAACAAAGACTCCGTTTGTATTTGATCCAGTTGGCGTTGGTGCATCTGCATATAGAACAGAAGTTGCCCAAATGATTCTCAACGCTGCTACGCCTAATGTTATTCGTGGTAATGCATCAGAGATTATGGCTTTGGCAAAGTTAACCAATTCAACCAAGGGTGTAGATAGTACTATGGATACGCAAGATGCTATTGAAGGTGCTATCTTATTATCAAAGAAATTCAATAATACGGTTGTCATTAGTGGCGAAACCGATTATATCATTACTGGCGATACCGTTAGTAAGATTGAAAACGGGAGTCCGCTTATGGCTAAAATTACCGGTATGGGCTGCACGGCAACTGCCATGGTGGGTGCATGTTTAGGTGTGGAAGAAAATGCTCATTTGGCAGCTACAGCGGCAATGGCAATTATGGGTGTTGCAGGAGATATGGCTAATGAAAAAAGTGCAGGACCAGGGAGTTTTCAAATGAATTTTTATGATAGTTTATATGATATTACTCCAGATGTTTTAGCAGCAAAATTGAAAACAAATGCCTAAAGTAGATTACGCTTTAATGTATGTTACTGATGATAGTATTAGAGATGACAACAACTTTTTTACAATTCTAGAAGGGGCTTTAAAAGGCGGTGCAACCATCATTCAATTACGGGAGAAAACTTGTGATACCTTGGTGTTTTACAAACGTGCATTACGGTGTAAAGAATTATGTAGCACCCATGGAATTCCATTGATAATTAATGACCGATTAGATATTGCACTTGCAATAGATGCAGATGGTGTACATATTGGTCAAACCGATATGCCTTATGATGTTGCTCGTAGATTATTGGGTAATAGTAAGATTATTGGACTATCGGTTAGTAACAAAAAACAAGCCGAACATCAGGATGCTCAGGCGGCAGATTATATTGGCATCTCCCCTATTTTTTCGACAAATACAAAGGCAACTGATTTAGCACGACCTTTGGGTTTATTAGGACTTAAAGAAATTCGCGCACTGTATTCTAAGCCTATTGTTTGTATTGGCGGAATTCACAAAAACAACACTAAAGAAATAATTGAAAATGGCGCGGACGGAATAGCAGTGGTTTCTGCCATTTCAAAAGCAGCAAACCCAGAAGCGGCAACAAAAGAACTTAAAGATATTATATGCAAGACTGGTACAAACTAGCAAGAGAACAAACAGATTATATTCTGGAAGCCATAAAAGAGCAATCCTTCATTAAAGAACTGATGAACGGAACGCTACCAACAGACATTTTTCAATTTTATATTAATCAAGATGCCATGTATTTGGCGGAATATAAAAAGGTATTAGCAACTGTTGGCGTAAAATGTGAGGATGTAGATGATACCCAGTTTTTTCTAGATTCGGCCACAGGAATTATCAATGTAGAAAATGCCTTGCATCAAATTTTTCTAAAAGATAATCAGTTGGCTCACGAGCCCTCTCCTACTTGCGAATTATACACCAGTTATATTAGTCGCATAGTGGCAAATCATTCTTTAGAAGAAGCATTGGCAGCTGTTCTGCCTTGTTTTACCATTTACAAAGAAATTGGAGATTACATACAAGCGAATCAGACGAACAAAGCCGATAACCCCTATCAAGATTGGATAGATACGTATGGTGGCGAAGCATTTGCAACCTCGGTAAATAATGCAATAGCCATAACAAACAAATACGCAGCACAAGCTTCTGATGATGTCTTACATAAAATGGAAGCAGCTTTTGAAAAAGCATCGAAATTAGAATGGATGTTTTGGGACAGCGCCTATAATAAAGAAGCATGGAAGATATAAAGACGCCATACAATAGTGTATTGTCCATAGCCGGAAGCGATTCTGGTGGTTGTGCAGGTATTCAAGCAGATATTAAAAGTATTAGTGCCTGCGGAGCATATGCTGCTACAGTAATTACAGCAACCACGGCACAGAATACAACGGGAGTCACAGATATACACGCCATACCTATTTCTCATATAGGAAAGCAATTAGAGTCCGTACTTAGTGATATTCAATTCGGAGCCATTAAAATTGGGATGTTGCATTCGTGCGAAGTGATTAAACTAGTACAAGAAAAACTAGCAGAATATGAACTAAGGAACATTGTTTTAGACCCAGTGATGGTCACTACATCTGGTCATAAATTAATTACTGACGATGCTATAGAATGTCTAAAAAACTATCTGCCGCACGTAAGTTTAATCACTCCGAATATTCCAGAAGCAGAACTGTTGATTGATGAAAAAATCAATGGCGATAACATGGAAGCCATGGCAAAGAAAATAGCAGAACACTATAAAACCTCTGTAATTCTAAAAGGCGGACATATAATTGACAACAACGAAATGACAGATGTATTTTATGAGTACCCTACAGGTAAAACAATAACCATCACTAACCCTAGGATAGCTACCAATAACACCCACGGCACCGGTTGTAGTTTATCATCAAGCATTGCTGCATTCTTAAGTTTGGGTGAACCTATGGAGATAGCCATTAAAAAAGGCTGCAGTTATGTTAATAAAGCCATAGCAGCAGGTCAATACAAAACCTTAGGTCAAGGTAACGGACCTATTAATCATTTTGGGTTGTAGTTAATTAACTGGTTCGTTAATAACTTGGTAATAACTCATATTGTAAGTAATTGCTTTCAATTTTTGAAATATCGAAATTCGCTACCATAAGCTAAATGGAATTGAAACTCTACTTATTTGACGTTTTAAAGAATTTTAACAAACCTAAAGAAATATATGAACCATTTTTATTTTTATTCAAAACAGCTTTTAAAAATATTTGAAAAACATAAAGAAATATTAGGTTTGATATCTTCAATAGTTGAATTGAGGAATAGCTACATAATTAATCCTCAAGACATTGTTAATGTTGCGAATGACCAGAATTCGCAATATCGAGGAATGGCGACCTTGAAAAGTAAAATAAATTCGAAAAATCAAGAAATACTTAAAGTTATTAGGTCAAAAAGACCAAACAAAGTTTATGAATTAGTTAATTCTTTCATAACGGAATTAAACCTATTTGACAACTCTTACAATGATGATAATTCACTTATAAAATTACTCAAAGAATTTCCCGAAAATCACACCGATGCATATTCTGAAAAGCAAGCTCAACAAATTTTTGAAATAATCGAGAATAGCTCTTCAATACATCTAGCTATACAAAATGCTAAGGAAAAAGCAGAATACATAATTGCTGAATTAAGCAAGTCTAAAAAAGATTCACCAACTGATTATATTCCGTTGACAATTGGTACTGACCAGGATGTACCGCTTATAGAAGACTTTATTTTGATTTTTGAAAAAATCCAAGGACTCTATAATTTTATCTGTTATCTACATAAGATAGATAGCGAAAGTAAACCTTTATTAATCAATCAAGTAAGTACTGGTTCCTGGTATTCAGAATTACTTGGAATAAAACAAGTAATAATAAGTACCGAAAATCTTTTAAAAGGAATTGGGGGTTTCATAAGAGATTATATTACTGGTAAAATCAGTCGTGAAAAATTTGAAAATAATTGTAAAAAAGCTGAAGCATTTATAAATCTTATTGCTTTGGCAAATGAAAATGGAATTAAAAATGCTGAATTAGGAGTATTTAAAGAATTAAATCCTTTCATTGAGAACTTTAAGTCAGATACGACAATAATAGAAATTAATGAAGAAGAAATACTTAAAATAAAAAAAACTGAGAAATTGACATTAGCTGAAAGACAAAGTAAGAGAGAAAAATTATTAGAAAGTATTCAATTGAGTATAGAGGAAGGCAAGAAAAATAGAGTAGAAAATAAATAAAAATAAAAATGCTCTACATCAGTCTATATATTTTTTTTAGCCCACATATTAAAATCCTTGCTAATTTTCTATTCATTTTTATTTACTGAATTTACTTCAAATCCTACGAGACAAAGCATGCATAACAACAAATCAGAGATTCCCGTTAATTACCACTATTAATCTTTTATATCCTCTTTGAGCGAAACCTTTTCGAGATGCGGCTATCTGTCATTTTAGTTCAATTAATTATGTTTTAAGTTCTACTTTCAGTCCTGGCGCAGGCGAAAATCCATCAGAGTTAGAGAACCTTTTTGCGTTCCAGTCCCTTCGACTGCGCTCAGGATGACATTGCGTTTATAAGAATGTCAATTCGAGTGGGTTTTTGGTTGAAGCGTTACGGAAACCAAAAAGTTGTATCGAGATCTTTGGTACACGAAATAGTTCTCGATACCCTCCTATTTGGCGGGCAAGCAAATTTCTCGTCCCTCGAAATTCACTCGAACTGACAAAATGTTGAATAAAAAAGTCAAGGTTACTGAGCGTAGCCGAAGTGAGCTTGTTCGCAATAAACAGATAGCCGCGCTGCGCTCGCTATGACGAAAATCAATTATTGATGTATCTGCAACAATATTGCTAGAACCAATCTAGTTTTATACTTTTGAAAGACTTTAAAAGCAGCTATGAAATACGCAGAAAATATACTTGGTACTATTGGTAACACGCCTCTTGTAAAAATGAATAAACTTACAGCAGAGTTACCTTGTTTAGTATTAGCTAAATACGAGACTTTTAATCCTGGTAACTCGGTTAAAGACCGTATGGCGTTGAAGATGATCGAAGATGCAGAAGCTGATGGAAGACTACAACCTGGCGGAACCATTATTGAAGGAACTTCAGGTAATACCGGTATGGGGCTGGCATTAGCAGCAATTATAAAAGGGTACAAATGTATTTTTGTTCTAGCGGATAAGCAGTCAAAAGAAAAATGCGATATTTTACGTGCTGTAGGTGCAGAAGTTGTTGTTTGTCCGACCGCTGTAGAACCAGAAGATCCAAGGTCTTATTATTCAGTTTCTAAACGATTGGCTACTGAGATTCCGAATAGCTGGTACGTAAATCAGTATGATAACCCTAGTAATGCAAAAGCACATTACGAAAGCACGGGACCAGAAATCTGGAAACAGACCGATGGTAAAATCACGCACTTTGTAGTTGGTGTAGGAACTGGAGGTACAATCTCTGGCGTAGGTAAGTACTTAAAAGAACAAAATCCGGATATTAAAATTTGGGGAATTGATACCTATGGTAGTGTTTTTAAAAAGTACCATGAAACAGGAATTTTTGATGAAAAGGAAATTTACCCTTATGTAACCGAGGGTATCGGTGAAGATATTTTACCAAAAAATGTTAACTTCAGCATTATTGATGGTTTTACCAAAGTAACCGATAAAGACGGTGCAGTATACACGCAACGTTTAGCTAAAGAAGAAGGCATGTTTTTGGGCAACTCTGCCGGATCTGCTATAAAAGGCGTATTGCAATTAAAAGAACATTTTACAAAAGACGATGTAGTCGTCGTATTATTTCATGACCACGGTAGTCGTTATATTGGTAAAATGTTCAATGATGATTGGATGCGTGAAAAAGGCTATATAGAATAGCCTTTTTCAAACAGTTCTTACATACTTTCAACAAACTTCAGGAATACTTTTTTGTGGAGCTCCACATCCATATTCGGAGAAAGAGATACACGGGCTATATAATCCTTATCATCTTCTTTGGTAGTTCCTTGGGTAGAAGTTGCCGGTATTGTCCAGTAACAACCATTTAACTGTCCGTAGCTAACACAGTATTTGCTCTCATTTGGTATTTCGGTAATCATTAGGTTGATTAGCCTATGGTTCATTTCTCGTTTATACGTTTCTCTTTCTTGAGGACTATCGCCTTTTGTGGGCAAGTCTAATGAAAAAACAGATGGCGTAAACCCTTCGTTTGCTAATTCTTCAGATACAAAATTGATTTTAGCGGCAGGTAATGTCTTCTTTATAAAGTTTACAAAATCAAGCGTATTCACATAAGCATCGTGAATTCTTTGTATCATCGAAGGCATTTGCTTTGCCAATATTTCCATTTGCAAATCGGTAGCTTCGTTATTACAAAGACTTAAATGCAAGCCGATTTTATCCATTAAAGGTTCCGCTATTTTATTAGCAATACAATAGCCAGCAGTGCATTTACCGCCACTTGGGAATTTTGAGCCACTAGCAAATGAAATTGTTCTTACAGATGAAAGAATATCGTCATCACCTAGAAAGTGAACATTGGGGCAAAACGTTTGATCTAAAATAAAAACAGGATCTATAGCCTCACTCCCACTTGCCGTTTTTCGTTTAGCACTTAAAACATCTCTTAATTTATGAACATCCGGTACTTCAACTCTCGGGTTAGTTGGTATTTCTGCAATAATAAAAGGGATGGCATCTTCTTTGGCTAATTGATTAAGAACCTTATCAATACTTTGAACCATATCATTATCTCCATCTACAGGTAAATCGACTATTTCAATAGCACTGCTACAAGCGGCAACACGTCGCGCTTGGTCGTTAGTGCCACCATAACAATTTGGAGGAACAACAATTTTAATCGCCTTCCCCTTGTGGTCTTCCAATGCATGGTGTACCAATCCCATCATAATAGCATATTGAATAGATAGTCCGCTAGAAGCAACTAATGGTGCTGTACTACTTCCAGAAACATCTCTTATGGCATCTAATACCTTTGTCTTATTCTCAGCTACATTTGTTTTATGAATAAGCGTAGAAGATTGATTAACTAAAGACTTTAGCGCATTAAAACAATTAGCCGGAGTCATAGCAACAGTTTCTCTTCTTCTTACATGCTGAATATCTGAAATATAGGTATTGTTCTCTTCTCCGTTAACCAGTAAAACACTACCTGAATTGGCATATATATCTATGTAAAAATCAATATTGGAATTCAGGTCCGAAGCAGAAATCTCATCATCATGCGATACGAAAACTGTACTACCGTCGAAGGCCACTATATCTGCAATATTATCAACTTTCTTTAATTCAAAAGTATAGCCGTAAATATCACGTAATACACTGGCATCAAAAGAACTGGGTAGTTCTCCCGTGTAAGCAATAAGTGTATTTCTATTCTTTAATAAATTTGTTCTAAGAATGGATAAAATAGGAGTCGTTTTTGATAAAAAACTAATCACCTGATCTGGTGCTATATCGTTTAAATTACCAATTGCCCATTCTAAAATACAAGACAATGGGTGACCTAAACGTATATAGTCGTAAGCAGTAGGCAAATTACTAAGTGCAGATGCGTCAGAATTATTCTCCTTTGCTAAAATTTCAAACTGATCTAAAAACTGGACTTTAGCCAATTCTTCATCATAAATATCTAATCGATGCGTAGTTAGGTTCAACCAATCACTTGGCATATGATCTAATACCGCTTTAATATAACTCTTCATTCTACTAACCTCCATAATTCTTGTCTTTAGACCCTTCGAAATTACATAATAATTAAAACTATTTAAAGGATTGGTTAATGTATTGATATGACGATTATGGTCTTAATCATCAGATAATTTCATGTCAAATTATATTATGAAAAACAAAATTGTTTTATGCTTAGCAATTCTTTATACAATCGTAGAATTTACGACGCAAGCTATAATCTCTTTCGTTAATAATTTCCTACAAAAAAAGTTGTAGAAAATTGTGTTAATTCATTTTAAAAACGAACTTAGTAATCATCTCCTAAAAAAGGTTAAAAGATCTTGTAGCGATACCTTGATATTAATATAACAAACGTTAAATGAAATTAACGCTTCTCTTATTTTTTTCTGTATTTACCGCGGTTGCGCAAAGCAATAGTGGTAAAATAAAACTGTATGCTATAAATATTAAATCGTTTGAAAATACCGAAATTTTAAATTCAACTACTTATCTTCAAAAAAACAATAGACAAGCTATTATAAATTAGTTCATTGATATAAACCTTGCTATCACCTACTCTACTTGGTCTAAAAACGGTTTCATTTCCAATAGATCGATATCATCTCTTTTTCGTAATTCTCGCAAAAACCAACCTTTGTGCCCGGCACCGTAGATGATTAAAAAACGCTTGCCTTCATACCTGTGTTTCTGCAATGCTTTCTCAATATTCCAGTAATGGGCAATGTTGATGTTTTCCCATCCGCCAAGTCCAAGTTCATCGTTGAACAATTTATTATACATCTGTAAGCCTATATCTTGAATATCATCATAAGCCTGCGTATGTATAAAATAGGGGTCATTTACTTTATTAGTTGCTTTGTAAAGTGAATCTGTTTTTTGGTTTGCCAAGGTGTAGGCTTTCCAATCATCAGCACGATCAGGGTTATCTCTAATGGCTCCTAATTTCTTGTTGCGTTCATCGGCCATCATCCTTGTCCAGCCTGCCGTAGCTATAATCTCAAAGTCCATCTCCTTGGTCAAGGGAAATACCACATCTACATACTCCGGAAAGCGAAGTACTCGTGGCTCAGATATACTATCATCTTTTTTAAAACCATCCATTGCCGCTTGCATTCTATTGGGTGGTATCTCTGCCAAAATGTAATCTGGTTTAATAGTTTTAATCAACTTATCTAGGTAGGCTACATTATAAACACTGTCTGTAAGGTGACCACTATGAATTGTACCAAGCACTAAAACTTCATTATGTGGTTTAGTGGTTGTGGCAGGTTTAGGTTGACATCCAAGAAAGATGGTAAAAAAGCATAATAAAATGATACGGGTCATAGGATACAGGTTTGTGCGAAGATAATTTTAAATGAGCGGATTATATCTTAAAAGTTATTGAAGCTCAAATTAATAAATAAAAAAGGACAACGGCTATTACTTTGACCTTAATAGCAAGAATAGTAGTAAATCATATTTTGCTTTACTATTGTCAAGATAAGCTACCAGAAAACCAAGATTTTGTATTTTCAGAAAATTAAATCTATGGTAGTTATTCCAGAATCATAGCATCAAATTTCAAATTTTTATCCAGAGATAACCATACATATACAACCTTATATGCCATTCACTTATTTATAAGATACATTCACTGATTTTATTTGATTAGCTACATTCACTTAAATAGATTTAGTAAAAAAATACGTTGGTCACCAATCACCATTTTTTATTATTCTTATGTATATTTTTTACGACACAAGCGTATACTCAATTATGTGAAGGAAATTTAGGAGATCCCGTTGCCGAAATTAATTTTGGTTCGGGAACAAATGTTGGTGCTACCCTAGGAACAGCTATTACGGCATTTACTTATAGCAGTTCAGGAGAATTAGACGAGGGCGAATATACCATTGCTAATAGTACCAGTGGTTTAAAAGGAAATGCTTGGCACGTTACCGGCGATCATACCGGCGATACTAATGGGTATATGATGGTCATTAATAGCGCCGTACTTTCAGAAGAAGGGGTCTTCTATAGAAAATCGGTTACAGGACTATGTGGTAATACTACTTATGAGTTTTCTGCATGGCTCATGAATGTGATGAACCCAAGTGTGGGTACAGATGAGTACCACCCAGATGTAACATTTAGAGTAAATGATACATCAGGCACAATTTTAGGTTCTTATAATACAGGAGATATTCAACAGACATCTTCGGGTACATGGGTGCAATATGGTTTCTTTTTCACCTTAGAAAGTGATACCGAAGTGGTGATCACCATATTAAATACAGCACCCAGTGCACACCCAGGTAATGATATTGTTTTAGATGATATAACTTTTAAACCTTGCGGACCCACCATTACAAATTCAATAGAGAATGAAACGGGCACTAGTATTATTACCTGTCAAGATGAAATTGTAGACTACACCCTTCAAACGACTATTTCTGCAGGATACTCAGATCCACGGTTTCAATGGCAATTTTCTGACGATTATGGCAACAGCTGGGTAGATATTAATGGAGAAACGAACACAACATACCAGTTCACCGATACCAGTATAGCCGGCGATTATTTATACAGGGTAAGTGTCGCCAATGGTGATAATATTAATTCTGTTACCTGTAGAATAGCCTCTAATGAGTTTTATATAGAAGTACTAGAAAAACCAGCCGTGTTAGTTGGGGAAAGCGAACAAAGTTTTTGCACCACCCAAAATCCTACTCTTCAAGATATCGAAGTAAGTAGCACTGCTGTGTGGTATGATGCTTTAACGAATGGTAATACCTTAAATAAGGCTACCAATTTAGCGGATGGAACAACTTACTTTGGTGCCCAAGAAACGGTTAATGGCTGCGAAAGCGAAGAAAGGATAGCCGTAACAGTCCATATTGTAACCCCAACTTTAGAAGTGAACAATAGTATTATCGATGTTTGCGATACCGATAATGATGGTGAAGAATTAGTTGATGTAACCGTTTATGAACCAGAACTGTCTCATTGTACAGATTGTACTTATAGTTATTTCACTACTCGTTTAGGTGCAGAAAATGCCACTGTAGAAGAAGAAATAGTACAAACCTCTTCGTATGTATGGAATGCAGAGTATCCTGTAGTTTATGTTCGTATTGTTTCTGGTGATAAATGTTCTCAAGTAGCTGAATTAAGGTTGAGTCTCACCCAAACTCCTATTATAGAAATAGATGATTTTGTAGGTCTATGTGAAGAAGATGAAAGCGTTACCATTGATGCCAGCTTCGGATTTGATAGCTACCTATGGTCAACAGGAGAAACCACTCAGACCATTACCGTAACTAATGCCAATATTGGTTCTTTTTGGGTAAGCGTTTCAGAAGACCATGACACTTATACGTGCAGTACAACTAAAAACTTCCAAGTGGTATTGTCGAATGTTGCCACTATTTCAGGATTTGATATACAAGACTGGACAGATAACAACAATAGTATAGAAGTGTATGTATCTGATGCTAGTTTAGGTGATTACGAATACTCCTTAGATAATAACAGTTATCAAGACAGTGCAATTTTTACCGACTTGCTACCTGGCGAATATACTGTGTTTGTACGAGATAAAAATGGTTGTGGCATAACACAAGAACTTGTATATATCTTATATTTTCCAAAATTTTTTACTCCCAATAGTGATGGGGTCAATGATGAATGGGTTATAGATTATGCAGATACAGAACCTGCCTTAAGCGTTAAAATTTTCGATAGGTATGGTAAGTTTCTAAAACAACTCAATGCCACTTCTTCTTGGGACGGCACTTATAATGGGCAAATCATGCCGGCATCTGACTATTGGTTTGTTGTGACAAGAAATGACGGTAGAAACTACTCAGGTCATTTTACTTTAAAACACTAAACTATTATCTAATTTGTAGTTTATAACTTGGGTACAAGTCATTTTGTGAGTGCGTGTGCTTGCTTTCAATTTTAGAAAAAGCGAAATTTGTTAGCCTCTTATTTAAAGGTAATTTGATATCAAAATAGAACCAGGCGTTATATATGACCATTCTACAATTAACAAAAAAGATTTTAGCATTTGTAACTCCGTATAAAACAATCATAGCGCTTATTATGAAATTTTCAATGCTATGGCAAATAGTTTGAATATTAACAAAATTACGGACACCATTAATGACGAAGACTAATTAAAATTTACAGCTTAGATTATTAAGTATCCATTCCAATATAAAATGAAAACTACATCAATAAAATTTATCATAGGTCTTATGGCATTGGTCCTAAGTTTAACAGCGTGCAATTCTCCTGCAACTATATCTGGTTCGTTAGAAGGATTAGAAAAAGAAAATACAAAAATCTACTTAATTCAACCTGAAGACTTACAGCATGTAGCAGCTTCCTACTTAGGGAAAGTCATAGACTCCGCCATTGTAAATGCTGATGGTAGTTTTGAATTCCAAAATATTCAAACTACTAAAGAACCGGTATTGTTAGAATTAGCTGTACAACCTTCAGGGAAAGCGGGCAATTATTTGCAAACCGATGACCCAATTCAAACAAACTATATGCCTATTGTTTGGCAATCTGGTGAATCACTTCAAATCTCAGCGCAGTTTGATGAATTTCAAAAAACTTTTACGATAGAAAATCCTTCAGATTTGAATAGCGCTTTATTAGCGGTAAGAGATATTAAAGCGGAAGCATACCAAACCTTTCTTGCCAATCAGCATTGGAATGTAGAAGACGGCGATGAATTAATGGCAAAAGAACATGCCCTTTTACAATACAAGTCATCTTTAATGGAGTTTGCAGATAGCACTTCCAATCTTCTGCCGGCATTGGTAGCGTTAAGATGGGTAAGTCCAGAAAACGATTACGAACGTGTACCTGAATTTTTAGTGAATCAATGTACGAAGTAGAAAGAAAAAGAAGCCGATCACCCGTGGGTAAAACAACTGTGCAAAAAAAGTGAACCGACAAATTTACCAGTATTAATAGGCGATAAATTCCCGAACATTCAACTTCCTTTGTTGTCAAAAGATACCGTATATATCAAAGATGTATTAGGTGAAAAACTTACTATAATTGATTTATGGGCATCTTGGTGTGCCCCTTGCAGATTAGAGAACCGTAAGGTTCTAGTGCCGCTTTATAATGAATATCATGACCAAGGTTTACAAATTGTTGCATATGCCTTAGAAAGTGATGAAGCAGCTTGGAAAGCCGCTGCAGCGCGCGATGGAACAGATCGTTGGTTACAATCTTCAGATTTAAAAGGAGACGATGCTCCTTTCTTAAAGAAAATACGTGTTCGTACAATTCCTGCGAACTTTATTCTAGATAGTAACGAAGTGGTCATTGCTAAAAATTTGCATGGCCAAGATTTGATGGATTTAGTGAAAGGTAGCTTCTAATATTTTAAAACCATTTTATTAACATTTTCGTTAATAAAATGATTACAACTCCTATTGTAAGTACTTGCTTTCAATTTCTGAAAGAACGAACTTCGTTATCATCCGCTAAAAGGAATTGAAACTCCCTTTAGCTCACCGTTGTAAGCCATTTAAAAAAACAATAACTACATTGAATAATGGATTATTCCGAAACAAATAGACTATCAAGATTAACAGCAATCTTAATTCAATTACAGACCAAACGAATTGTAACTGCTTCGGAATTAGCTAATAAATTTAATATTAGCAAAAGAACTATTTACAGAGACATAAAGGCATTGGAACAATCTGGTGTTCCTGTATTAACGGAGGAAGGAAAAGGCTATACATTAATGGACGGATATAAAATTCCACCTGTAATGTTTACCGAAAAACAAGCAAATGCTTTAATACTTGCAGAACAATTAGTGTTAAATAGTAAGGATGCATCATTTGTAAAGGACTATTCGGAAGCAATAGATAAAATAAAATCAATTCTAAAATATACAACAAAAGATAAAGCTAATATACTTCTTGAACGTACACGTTATGACAAAAACATAAATCGAGAAAGGAATAGTAATAATTTATCAGATTTACAAAATGCATTAACTAATTACAACCTTGTTAAAATAGAATATATCAATAAGGAAAATTCTGCATCAATTAGAATAATAGAACCATTTGCTATATTAAATTCTGAAAATTGGTATTTAGTTGCATTTTGTCGTTTACGTAACGAGTTTAGGTTTTTTAGACCCGACAGAATTCAAAAAATAGAAATTCTAACAGAAAATTTCGAACCTCATAATATGACTTTACAGGAATATTTTGACAAATATCAATAACTCTTTTTGACCCTTGCCATAAGGCTGTCATCAACCCAATTTACTTTTGTAGTATAATTATTTTAAAACAAAAAATGACAACACAAATGAACAAAAGTATTAATTCAATCGAATTTCCAAAATCTACTATGATTTCAGTCAATGGTATTGAACTTGAAGTATTTGAAGCAGGTAAAGAGAATAAGGGTAAACCTATTATACTTTGTCACGGATTTCCAGAAAATGCGTTTTCTTGGCGTTTTCAAATTCCCGAACTTGTTAAAGCCGGTTATCACGTTATTGTTCCAAATCAAAGAGGTTATGGTAAATCATCTTGCCCAACTGAAATAACAGCTTATGGCATGGAACATTTAACTGGAGATTTAGTTGCTCTACTTGACCACTACGGATATGAAAAAGCTACCTTTATTGGTCACGATTGGGGAGCAAATATTGTTTGGAGTCTAGCTTTATTACATCCTGAGAAAGTAAATAAAATAATAAATTTGGCTTTACCATATATGCAAAGAGGAGAAAAACCTTGGATAGAGTTTATGGAAGAAATATTTGGACCAGATAATTATTTTGTTCACTTTAATAGACAAGTAGGAGTCGCAGATGCTATTTTGGATGAAAACAAATCTCAATTTCTTGGTAATTTGTTCCGAAAAAATGCACCACTTACAATGCCTGAACCAGGTATGATGATGATTAATCTTGCAAAAGCAGAGAAATCACTTGGAGACCCTATAATGAGTGAAAGTGAATTGGCTGTTTATGTTTCTGCTTTCGAAACATCAGGATTTACAGGAGGTATAAATTGGTATAGAAACCTTGACCAAAATTGGCATTTATTGGCAGACGTGAATCCAATCATTAAACACGCTGCACTTATGATATATGGAGACCAAGATATGATTCCTAAATCTGAAAATTTAACAGATTTTGTTCCTAATGTAGAAGTAGTTAGTTTAGATTGTGGTCATTGTATCCAACAAGAAAAACCTGAAGAAACTAATCAAGCCATATTAAAATGGTTAGAACAACATAATGAATAAAGAGGAAATAGAAACATATTATCCTAAAAGTCAAACAGATTGGAGAAACTGGTTAGAAGTAAATCATAAGTTGAAACAGTCTGTTTGGCTTGTTTTTTATAAAAAATCAACAAAAACACCTTCTATTAGTTGGAGTGAATCAGTTGATGAAGCACTCTGTTTTGGATGGATAGATAGTACTAAAAAAACAATTGACTCAGAAAGGTACATCCAATATTTTAGCAAAAGAAAACCTAACAGTATTTGGTCTAAGGTAAATAAAGATAAAGTAGAATATTTAACTTCAAAAAAACTTATTCGAGAAGCTGGCTATAAAGCTATTGAAACGGCAAAGGAAAATGGTTCTTGGTTTATACTAGATGATGTAGAAGCACTAATTTTTCCTGAAAATTTAAAAAAAGAATTTGACAAAAGAGAGGGAGCTTTAGAATATTACGAGAGTTTAAGTAAATCAGCAAAGAAAATTCTATTAAGCTGGATTGTGCTTGCCAAAAGACCAGAAACTAAACAAAAAAGAATAATTGAAATAGCAGAAAATGCTAGTAGAAATACGAAACCAAAACAATTCCGATAAAATAAAAACGGCTTACAACAAGGTATAAAAAACATAGGGCGTTTGTGTTAAACCGAAAGGTCTGTGAATATTAACAAAGTACGTTAATATAAAATTTGGCATTTATAGTAGAAAAGACAAAAGCAAAATATTTATATTAAGCTAAGTAATAAACCGAAACGAAAGTGCTTATCACCTGCCCTACGTCTCTTATATTTAACGATAAAGAAACCTACCAACTATTCCCTATTCTCCTCTATCCATTTATCTATTAGCTTAGTAGCAGTTTGGACTATAAATTTAGTTTTAAACAAAAAAAACTAAGCTTCGTGCGTGAAGGAAAACTAAAAGTTTCCTTACTTCCGCACCAAGCTTAGCTCGATCGTTGTGCGAACTGTTTCACACAACTAAAATATCTCAAATTAATTATTTCTTCAACTTCACGAAATAATCGAAGATTTCAGGAACATTTGCACTTGCCATACCTTCATCAAAAGCAGCCTGTAGGCTAGCAGATGTAGCAGAAGCAACCTTAGATTCTGTACCAAGATCATCCATCATTTGTACAAAATAACCTAAATCTTTATTAGCGTTTGCAATAGAAAAACCTAAATCACTTACATTGTCTACTGCGTAGTTTTTACAAAACTTCATGAACGGTGAATTCGATGGTCCAGAAGACATAATATCAAAAAGTTGTTGTCCATCTACACCAGCAAGTTTAGCCGCTGCAAAAGCTTGTGACATAGCTACAACGCTAGTCATACCCATAAAGTTATTGATTAACTTAGTCGTATGACCAGCACCTAGAGGTCCTAAATGAAATACATGTTCTCCTTGAACATCTAATATAGGTTTTACCTTCTCAAAGGTATCTTTATCTCCGGCAGCCATAATGTTTAGCAATCCGTCTTTTGCATGAGCCGGTGTACGACCAAGTGGAGCATCAATCATACCAGCGCCCTTTGCAGCAAGGTCTTTACCAATTTTCTGCGTAGATGCAGGAATTGATGTTCCAAAATCGATCAAAACAGTACCTTCTTTAATACCTTCAAGGATACCATTTTCACCGTAAACGATTTTTTCTACAACAGCAGAAGTCGTTAAACAGAACATGATAATGTCGCTATTTTCAGCTAATTCTTTTGGAGAGGCAGCTTCTTTAGCATTACCGCGAGCGATAACAGTTGCTACTGCATCTTTGTTAAGGTCCATTACATTTAGTTGGAAACCTCTTTTCTGTAGGTTCTCAACCATGTTGGCGCCCATTAGGCCGAGTCCTATAAATCCGATAGTAGGGTTTTTCATATTTGTTTCATTATTTAGTGCAAAGATATAAATCTGCTAGTTAACATATTTTACTAGTTTAAAAAAGAAACTAAGCAACTATCCTCTATTCTTCTCCTCAATCCACTTGCTCATGAATTTGGTAGCAGTCATAGTTTGGTGTTGCAATAAAGCTCCAGTAAAGTTTTGAATTCTATGTGTTATTAGCCCTTTTTGAAGCTGATTAATTTTATCAATAAATATGTGCTCTAAACTGTGTTTGTTATACAAGGTATTTACTAAAGTTTTACCCTGAACTTGAGCATTTTGCCATTCAAGTTCTGTTGTAAACAAACGTACTGCCGCACTGGCAAACTCAGAAGAATCATCTTCTATACTACCGTTCCAATCTAAAATGCCGTGCATGCCTTCTGCACCAATAGTTGTGGTAATACTTGGTGTACCATTCTGCATTGCTGAAAGTAATTTTCCTTTAATGCCTGCACCAAAACGTAGCGGAGCTAAACATACTTTGGCCGATTGCATTACTTCATTTACATCTTCTGCCCTACCGTGTACTAGAAATGCACCTGCAGGGTTATGCATTTCTAAAATTTGTTGTGGCAGGTAAGCACCGTAAACATGTAATCTGGCTTCTGGTAATTGTGTATTAATTAGTGGCCAAATAATAGATTTCAAGCATTTAATGGCATCTATATTAGGCGCATGTTTTCCGCCACCAATGAAGATAAAATCTTTTCGCCCATTAAAAGAGTTCCATTTGGTTTCTGTGGTAATTTCATCGACCATGAAAGGAAGTAACAACAATAGACTATTGTCTATTTTAATTACCTTGGTCAGTAATTCTAATTCGTAACTAGAAATAATTAGAGACAAGTCGCACCGATAAATACTGGCAATTTCTCGTTTGGTTTTATCATTTGCCAACCAAGCATCTGTAGTAAATGGAATATCTTTTTTTAAACATTGTTCACGCACATGACGTAGCGAATGCAAATCTTCAGTGTCTAATATTCTAAGCGCATCTGGGCAGTTCTCAGCTACACGCCACCCAAACTGTTCTTCGGTCAAAAATCGGTCAAATAACACCACATTAGGTTTCAATTCTTTCACAAAAACATCAAAAGAACTATCGTTCATTTTAATATCTTGAGAGTGGTAACCTAAAAGTTCAACAGCTGCAGAATACTCTGATTTTGAAGTAGCAGATGCAATGGTAATGGAATAGCCTTTTTTTTTAAATACTTCTAATAATTGCATCATTCGCATTCCCGCAGCCGTAGAAGCTGGTTCTGGCCAAACTAGTGCGATTACGAGAAGTTGTTTTGTGTTGGTCAAGGTTGATTAGTTATTGGTGTTCTGTATTGTGTTATAAATATGATGGACAAAGTACGGGAAATAGTAGTGAGTTGGCAAGTTTTCAGTTGGCAGTTTCAGTTGGCAGTTTCAGTTTTAAGTAGGCAGTTTCAGTAGGCAGTTTCAGTTTTTAGTTACCCCGTCAGTCTGAGCGCAGTCGAAGACCCTTGCTAGTTAGAAGAATCATTTGGTGTTCCAAACAAACAGATAGCCCCACTTTTCTTTCTTTGACGAAAAACCAACCGCCAACAACTAATCATCTCCCGCAACCCCAATTTCATCAAGCACCACTACCCCATAATTGGTTTGGTCAAAAATGAATTTTATGGAACTTATAGCATCTATATTAAACTCGGGGTTTATAGTGGTGAAGGTTTCTATAGGAAAATGGTAGGTCTGTAATTGTACTTCCCAACCTGCACCGATCATTTGCTTATCTAAAAATGCGAATTTGGTAAACCTAGTTTTTAATGGTTTCGTGATTCCTTTTATCTCACTTATTCTTAAAGCACTTATTTGTCCCGCGGCATCGGTTAGTTGAATAGTGAAATCTAATTGTGGCACTTCCCGTTCTTCCTTATCTTTTTTAGCTTCCTTTTGATCATCTGTTAAATTGATATCTAGCCATTTATGATTTCCTGAACCTAGGGTGAATTGTAAACTTGAATTGGCAGAAAACGGAATGGAATCATCCGCAGAAAGCATCATTTCATATACTGCCTTATCCGAAGAACTAATCGAATTTTCATAATCCCATCCTAAGATAACAGCATTGTTCTCTTGGCTACCTTTATCACGAGTTGGTAAGTATTGCTCTTTCCATAAAGCTAAGTCGCTAGTACTAATATGAGTATTATTTTTTGCTGTAGTAATATCTAAATCTTCCTCAAAATCGGCAATAGTATGAAAATTAGATGACTCAAAAGAAGTTAAATAATGTTCTACAGGCAACCATTGTTTAGCTACGGAAACGTTTTTGAAGATAGATCTATTTTCTTGGTTGTCCTTTAAAGTAGCTTCGGCAAATGCACTGATAAAAACCTTGGCAGCTTCTTGTTGTTGCTCTTCTTTCAATAACGGATTTAGGTTCAACAACCACTTTGCTGGAGCGCCAAAATCTGAATTACCCCAAGTAGAATTAAACTGACCGTGATTTGCATGGTGAATATACACTCCCGATTTAAATCGATTAATAGTATCTGTATATTGCAAACGGCGGTACGGTCTCATGCCCCAAAAACTAACTTCATCTGAATCATAAGAACCTTGTATACTAAGGAAATTAATGTTTTTCAAGATTATCTTACGGTCATACCTGTAATCTGTAGGTGCTAGTGCAATGACACTTTTAATATTAAAATTAAAATCGAATTTCTGGTTCGCCTGATCAGGAAAATAGGGTAACGGATTATAAGCAGCAGCGATAGAAACCGCCTCACCACCACGAGAATGCCCAATGAGCATAATATTATCCATATCTACTTTACTTGCAAGTTCATGCCCATCTTCAGCATTCCAGTTTCTCCATTGCTCTAAATGTTTTAGAAGCAGCCAAGCACGAGCAGGCATTTCTTTACCCATAAAATCGCCAGACCAATGGCCGTTTAAAAAATTCTCATCGACAGAAACAGTTATGATTCCCCTACTTGCCAAAAGCTCGCCCAGATAGCCATAACCATCATCTGAGTAATCGATCATGCTATGGTTGCCGTGAACAATAAGCGTTAAGGGAAATGGACCATCGCCCTCGGGCATATATACTCTACCGTTTAAAGGAAAGTTCTCGGCACCAAAACCCCAGTAACGTTCACGCCATTTTTTCTTTTTGTCTTTCCAATCGGGAATTAGCCAGGTACCATCTACGGAATTTGTTGTATAGGTGACACTTGTAGAGAACTCCGCTCTTTGCTCATCGGTTCCGCTACCATAAGTAAATGTTTTAACAGTATAGGTACCAACAGCAGCAGGGTTCTCTAATGGTAAGGATGAAGGTAAAAAGTTTTCATTTTCAGAGAAACCCAAAGGCACTTCTTTATCATAAGGGTCAGCGCCGGTATCAGCCAAAATGAATAAAATATAACCGCTACCGATAAGCATGATAATTAAAAATACGTTTGATGAGAAAGTTCTTTTTAATTGAAATCTATAAATAGCAATACATAGTAATATACCAACTGCAGCAATACCGCTATAGAGTATTGTTGGCCAACCGAAACTAAAATATTTTAATATGATAAAAACTACGATACCGCTTAGAATAGCAGTAATAGATTTCAGTGGAATATTTCTGATTCCTTTCCCTAAAAAATTAAATACTATATAAACTACTAAGTTGATGACCACCCCTATAAGAATAGCTATAAGCATCATTACAATGGGGTGCCAACCAGTTAAAAAGTGATAGCCGGCAATTGCATAAAAGACAAGGGTAAGAAGTAAAATGAGGGAGAATAAGCGATTTTTCATTAAAAGGATAAATTCTGGTGGTTGTAGCACTTGAATTTAAACAACTTAAGCGGATATAAATAACGAACGAAGTCTTTTTGACTATCCGCTAATAATGACCAACCTAGAATATAGAATTGATAATGAGACCTGCTATAATTCTGAATATCTAACTCCCAAGAAATTTACATTTTCGCAGCGAACATCTTGGAGATTTTAGAACGCAATTTTCGTTCATAATCTTCTTCTAACCATTCTTTGTAATTCTTTGTATTGTTCATAATACAATACGAATATTGGCGTACACGATATTTGATTTCCTCTTTTAATTTTTTGGCTAGAATACGAGCATCAAAAACATCTTCAGAATTTTCAACACATATTTTGGCATGCTGCTGAATACTTCTTTCAAGAACCAATTTAGATTTTTCTCCATTGGCAAAGCTCGTTTTGTATTCTGCTTTTATATCAAAATCTATGTCTGTAGATTTAGCAAATTCAGCACGTAGATCTGCGGGCATTTCGTAAACGAATTCTCTTTCGATCTCTTCGTCGTTTTTGATATTCTCTAAGTAGAAATCAGGAAAATGAAATATTTCTTGCCAATCGATACCTGCATTCCACAATCCGAAGCGGGCAACATTGTTCCCCATATCTATAACGTTGAATTCTTCTTTATGAGGTAAGTATCGAGAACCACGACCAATCATTTGAAAATAGAGCGTCAAAGATCTCGTAGCACGGTTTAATATAATAGTCTCTACACTTGGTTCATCAAAACCGGTAGTCAAAATACTTACCGATGTCAAAATAGCATCGGGAGTTTCTTTAAACCATTTTAGAATTTCTTTTCGCTCAGTAGCGTTATTCTTATTATCTAAATGACGAATGTTGTAACCCACCTTTTTAAAAGTCTCACAAACATACTTAGAAGTGTTAATACCGTTATTGAATATTAAGGTCTTTGTGCCTTTACCAATTTCATTATAGGCAGAAACAAGCTTGTTAAGCATGCTGTGGTTACCATACAATTCATCAGAAGATTTTACCGTATAATCACCGCTAATACCAAGTTTTAAAGTCTGTAGGCTAACATCATAATTATACATATTTGCCTTTGCCAAGAACTTTTTCTGAATCAATGATTCTATAGACTCGCCCACGATCAACTTTTTATAGTTGTCTTTCATGGGTAGTTTAATATTAGAACTTAACGGTGTTGCCGTAACCCCAAGAATAACTGAGTTTTCAAAGAATTTAAAAAGTTTACGGAACGAGTTATAATGCGCCTCATCAATAATTACCAAGCCGATATTATTAATCTCAATCTTCTCTTCTTGTAAACGATTATTCAGTGTTTCAACCATGGCTACAAAACACATGAACTCATCTTGGTCTTGCCATTCTTTTACTTCGCTATTTATAATTTTGTTCTTAACACCGAAGCCGTTCAACATTCTAGATGTCTGCTGACTTAATTCTATACGGTGGGTCAGTACAATTACCTTTTTATTAGTTCTAGCAATGTAGCGTTTGGCAATTTCAGAAAATACCACCGTTTTACCACCACCGGTAGGTAATTGGTATAACAAATTAGAATTATCGCCATTCTCATCTAAATATTTAAAAATAGAATGTAGATCCTCCTCTTGATAATCGTACAGGGTCTTCTCAGTGGTATCGTTTTGTAGCTTCAAAAGGATTGTAGGCGTTTATTTATGTTAATAATGCAAAAACCTTATAAAATTATGAGATTTTTATGGGTCTAGGAAATAAAAAACTTGAAAAAACAATATTAATAGCCCTTGTCAGAATCTACTAGATTTTGCAGTTTCTCCCCAGAGTTTAACCTTTTGTAGTTTTCAACAATCTGCGGAATTACAGAGTTTGTATCGGAAACACTGGCGTAATGCGGAGTCATGTGTACTTTTTTATGATTCCAAAAAGGGTGTATTTTCGGCAGTGGTTCTATATGATATACATCTAAACAAGCCCCAGATAAATGGTGTGCATCTAATAACTCAATTAAATCTTCGTCAACTAAATGACCGCCACGTGCAACATTAATGACGTATGAATTTTTAGGCAGTTGAGACAACAGCTCTTTGTTTAGAATACCTTCGGTTGCGGGAGTTAGTGGCAACAGGCAGACTAAAACATTAGTAGTTTTTAAGAAGTCTTGTTGTTCATTAGCACCAGAAAAGGTCTTGACACCTTTAATATTCTTTTCACTTCTACTCCACCCTTGCACTTTAAAACCGAATTTGGTAAGATCAGTAGCTGTAAGTGCACCCAATTCACCAAGACCTAAGATCCCAACGGTTACATCTTTAATTCTTAAGTACTCTTTAGGTTTCCATACATTGTCAACTTGGTCTAGTTTATAAGCGTTTAAATTCTTTAGATGTTCAAAGATTACAGCAAGCACATGCTCAGACATATCACCCGCCAAAAACGGATCAACTATTCGGGTAATAGGAATGTTTTTAGGGCGGCTATCGTCTTCAAAAATATAATCTACCCCAGCACCGGCTGAAGCAATACATTTTAAATTGGGGTAATTAGTAAGGGTACCTTTAGGATGCTTCCAGATAACAGCCATGGTAATTTCATCTTTTGGGTGATCCTCTAAATAGCTGTATACCTTTAAAGAGCTATCTGCCTTTTGTAAAGCATTCTTCCAAAGTTCTATTTTATTATCTTGTCTAATAACTACTATCGCCATATGTTAATCTATGATGTCTAATGCTTTTGAAAACTCTTCCTCAAAAAGCCATTTCTGATTTTGTGTTTCGGTATATATATTTAAAATACGCTCTCTAAATTCAGGAAAAACACCCTGCACTGTAGTAAATTGAATAACCTCGTTAAATGAATTTAGCATGCTTCTATAAAAAGAATCTGGTACATTTTTCTCCATCGAAAAGGTTTGTGCAATTTCTAGATTATAGCACATAACATCAGCAATTAAATGTGGGTTCACTCCCAACTTTATAAAATGCTTCAAAAATTTTTGAGCAACAGAACGTCTTGCTTTAGGTCTTCTTCGCTTAAGCGGAAAATACTCGTTCGATATTTTTGCTTTTGCATCTTGCACCAATTTATCTTCTTTAGGGTTAAATGCAAAATCATAATAGGTTTTTACAGTCGGAAATTTCTCGTAAAGCTCTACTATTTGTTCTTCCAAAGCCTTTTTTGGAAGTTTTGAGAGGTATGTTTTTAAAGCCCGTTTGCTCATAAAAATTCAGTGTCTATATTCAAAAATACGCTTTACAGAAACAATGTCCTAAAAGCTTAAATCTTTGTTAAAGCTAATAAATGCTGTAGAAGTATAGTGAAATTGATTAGGAAATACGGATAAAAAGCGGTATGTTGTAAACTTGTACAACTTCTAAATTCCATACACACATATGAGGCAACTAAAGATTATCAAGCAGGTAACGAATCGTGAGTCGAAATCACTGGATAAATATTTGCAAGATATCAGTAAAATTGATTTGATTACAGCGAATGAAGAGGTAGAACTAGCGCAGAAGATTCGCGAAGGTAGTCAAGCAGCTTTGGAAAAATTAACCACTGCAAACTTAAGATTCGTAGTTTCAGTAGCAAAACAATATCAAAATCAAGGTCTTAAATTACCAGATTTAATTAATGAAGGAAATTTAGGCTTAGTTAAAGCAGCAAAAAGATTTGATGAAACAAGAGGATTTAAGTTTATATCCTATGCCGTTTGGTGGATCAGACAATCTATATTACAAGCTTTAGCTGAACAATCTAGAGTTGTTCGTTTACCGTTGAACAAAATTGGTTCAATAAATAAAATTAAAAAGACATTTTCTTATTTAGAGCAGGCACATGAACGTCCACCTTCTCCAGAAGAAATTGCAAAAGAATTAGAGATGACGGTTTCTGAAGTGAAACAATCACTTAAGAATTCAGGCAGACACGTATCTATGGATGCACCTTTACGTGAAGGCGAAGATTCTAACCTATATGACGTTTTGCGTTCAGGTGAATCTCCAAGACCAGATAATATTTTATTACAACAGTCTTTGAATACTGAAATCAATAGAGCTTTAGATACATTATCGCCAAGAGAGGCAGATGTTGTTAAACTTTATTATGGTATTGGTGACCAACAATCAATGACTTTAGCGGAAATTGGACAGACCTTCGATTTAACAAGAGAACGTGTAAGACAAATTCGTGAAAAGGCAATTCGTAAATTGCGTCATGCCTCTAGAAGTAAATTGTTAAAGACATATTTAGGCTAGACCTTTATAATATTGTTTTAAAAAAAGAAAGCGCCCGTTTTTACGGGCGCTTTCTTTTTTCATAGTGTTTTGAAACATTATGAATAGGTTAATTTATTGATATTAAAATTTACGAGGATACTATTAAGATCCTGAATAAAGTTTTGATAAGATGAAAAATCTTGATTTTGGTGTGCCATGGGTGTATTTTTTTTGGTTTTGGTTTATTTGACTTTTACATGTAGTCCAACTCTGCTAATTCGTTGATACTAAGAATCTCATTTAAATCTTGAAGAAACACAAGGTATTCTTCACCGTAGGTGTCGTAAAGCATATTGTAGGTTTAAAAGTTAATCTTGATTTGGACATTCATATCTTGAAGTAAATATATACCGATGATAAGGGTGTGACAACAAAATGTGGTGAACCAATTTAAATATGTTGTAAAACCCATGAAAAGGTGTTGTAAAGCATATTAAAGCGCTCAATACCATATTTTACTAGGCTTTTCAAGGGTGTATTTCATCCCGTTTATTGGTATTTTGTCGATAAGCCTATGAAAATGAGCTTATTTTTAGCCAATAAATATCATCTAAGAATTAGAATAAGTGCGAGAAGCGTAAACCTAACATAAAGAACTAGGTAAGTTTCTTAGCTCTAGCAAACTGAACATCAAGAAAAAGAAGATTTTAGCATTACAATACCATTTAAGTAGTTACGTTTTATAATAGAGGTATTGATATGTCAATTACCTATATTTTTGATAAAGGCTTTAATTAAATTATAATGAAGAGATTCCCTCCTATGCTATATAACTTCAAAATTGTGTACCTATTACTTTTTCTTTTTACACTGACTTCTACAAAAGCCGAGAATGTAAACACTAAAGATTACACAATTAAAAATTTAAGCTCAATAGAGTTAGTACTAAATAGCCATAGTTTTAATACACATGAGCGAAGTACATTTACCTTCGGCTCACAAACCGAATCAATCGAACGCGGATTAACGATTGTTCATCTACAAGCTGGTAATAAAATTGAGTTCAAGACCTTTGATACCTATGGTAGTAAAGAAGATATAAAAGAATTATTAGCGGTACTTACTCAAATGAAAGCGTCTAATGCAATTTTTGCAATATTGGCACATGATTCTGCAGCAGCACAATTAACAGGTTTCGAAAAGCAGTTATCTGATTTAGGTTTTCTACAATTAAGTGCTTTAAAAGGAAGACAAGCATACATTATGCATAATATAAATGGTGTTATTACTGAACAGGTAAATGATAATTCGATTACAGAAACCTTAAGTATTACATCAACCATTGGCAATACAACTATTTACTTTCCAAAAGAGATTTATGAATTTGAATCAAATATAGACAGATACATTGCCCACGCAGGTGGAGAGATTAAAGGAGTAAAATCTACCAACTCAAAACACGCTTTAGATGAAAATTATAAAAAGGGATTCAGAAATTTTGAATTAGATATCATAGAAACATCTGACGGAAAATTAGTAGCGGCACATGATTGGAATATGTGGGCACGTTTTACAGATTACACGGGAAGCTTACCTCCTACCCACGCTCAATTCATGAAACAGAAAATTTATGGTGATTATACAACCTTAGATATGGATGGAATAAATACCTGGTTTAAAAATCACCCAGATGCAACATTGATTACTGACAAGGTGAATGATCCAATTGCCTTCGCTGATGCATTTATAGATAAAGACCGTCTAATAATGGAACTCTTTAGCGTAATGGCTGTAGAAAAGGCTTCTGAGTATGGTATACACACTATGATTTCTCAAGAACCATTGTTAGCTATTAAAGGTGATAAAGTAAACTTTCTAAAAGTTAATAATGTTAGTCACGTTGCAGTTTCAAGAAGAATAATCTCAAGTCAGAAAAAATTGATGTTGCAATTAAGAGATGTTGGTATTAAGGTATATGTCTTTAATGTAAACTTCGACACGGGTAAAGATGAGCAATACGTTTACGATAATGAGTTAGGATTGGTATATGGTATGTATGCCGATAAATGGATATCTGCTATGCAGTCTAAAAATTAAACTCATAGGTTAAACCTGCAGATATAGAATAAAAATAGGTACCAGGATCAAAAGATTGCTCTTGTCGTAATACGCCCACATTTGTCCTGTAAGCACTTAAATTATTCTTACTTGTGAATTGGTATTCAAAACTCAATCGTTGTGATTCAATATACAATAATGTTTCTGCCAACAATTGATCTCCTGATGTAAACTGTCTCAACTCAGGTGAAAATCCTACCCCTGCATTTACCCCCATATAGTTCTTGGCATCCTTTAAATATTTACGCACCAATAAATTTCCAGATACATTAGTCAGATTATCAGACTCAGGTGTTATATAGGAGCGTAAAGAAAAATAGTAGTTACCCATGTAATAACCCAAAGAGTTGGTAATAGATTTGACATCTTTAGTCGCAAAGTTGATAAATCTACCACCGGCAGAAAATTCAATTCCGCTTTTATGATTGTAATACACATCTCCACCCACTTTATGATTTGGATATAGGTCCGACTCAGAATACCCATAATTAATATAGGCATAAAATCCTTTAGCAATTTTAGGATACAAATCTAGATCAAGCTGAATACCGTTCTTACCTACTCTATTACTATTGTTAATTCTTGGTATAATAGCACCATAAGGTGTTTGTCTTTTATAAGAAATACTAGATGTGGTTATAGGATCAAAACGTTGATCATAGAACGTAACGGAACTATTGACCATAACCGTATTCTTTAATTTCTCTTCAGTTACTGGGGTTATATGTACATTCTCAATTTCCGCTGCATTGGTTTCGTTAGGGACAGTAGATGAATTTTTAGGGTCCGTAAATTTAATGTTTACCGTACTTTCAATATTAAACCAGCCATCTTGATTATATTCCGTACCATTTATTCCATCCATAGCTACGGTCTGTAATCTTTTTAATTCTTGGTCGTTTTCTATATGAACCAATGCTTTATTGGCAAGACCTAATGCAGTAGCGTAATTCTTTGCATATAATTCATTTTTGACTGCAGAAAGCCAGGCTTCTCTATTTGTTTTATTTTTTGATAAAATGCTATTGAATTCTGATCTTGCTAAATCATAATCACCCCTCCAACTCAAGGTACTGGCCCATAATACAGAAGTCTCAATTTCAGTTCCTGGATCGTTTACCAAATTATACAGCATATTATGAGCGGTATTGGTATTACCCTCATATGCCAAAGCATAAGCAGTTTCAAAAGAAGACACGGTATTGTCCATATCTTGCCCTTTAACCTTTAAAACAAAGGCTAGTAAAACTAATAGCATAATATGTAACTTACATTTCTTCATTACTCTATGGATGCTAACGTATTTTTAGCTTCTTTATTTGTGTTTTTGTGAATATCGATTCCTGCTTTTCGTGCAGAATTTTTAGCCCTGGAAATCTTACTAGAAATTTCATTGGCACTAGCACTATTCTCCTGCACCAAATTGACTAAAGCTAGACCTTCGGTATGTTTATCATACCAGAAATACACATCAAAAAGCGCGGCATAAGAATCTATATAATTAGGATTCATAGCAATGCACTCTTTTAAAATTTTAACCGACTCCTCATAGTTTCCTTTCCAAATATGCAATCTGCCCGTAAGAATTTTAGTATCTATATGACTAGGTGATTCTGAAAGTATATAACGACATAACAAAAGAGCATCGTCCCATTTTTTGTCAAAAGCCAAATCTCTTGCTTTAAAGAATGAACGGTCAAAATTACTTCCGTCATAAATACTATTGATCCAAGTGATTTCAGCCGGAGTAAATTTTTCTTTTTGTATTGAGAAAATGGTTAAACTATCAGGTATTATCTTGTTCTCCGTAGTCACATAATGATTCACAGATTTAAACCGTTCTAAAGTAGATTCAATCGATCCGCCACCAAAGGCAGAACTGATATCCATATTTTCATCCAACTCCATGATATCGCCATCGGTATATAGTTTTTCTCCGCTTATATATTCCTTTAGTTCATTTTTATTACGCATCAACGGAATGTTTTTTGTTGACCTAAATGCAGTTTCCATATCAAGTGCACCACCCATCCACGCCACTTTTTTAGGCATTTTTAATTCATACGAATTAGATAGTAAAGCCAATATAGACGGAGTAATATCGAAATGCGAAGAAACGGAACTCATCTTACGGGTCGTTTTCAACAATGGGCTGTACATAATCATTGGTACATGAAAACGACTAATATTATTACGTTGTGGTATAGGAATAAGTCTATGGTCACCCGTAAATATGAAAATGGTATTCTCATAATTAGGCTTTGATTTATAAGACTCCATGAACCATTTTATAGCATCATCTGTATACAATAATGTTGCAAAAACATTGTCGTTCTTTTTAACTATTTTTTCTACTCTAGAATCAAAATCACCTATAGTCAATATATCTTTAACCTGTTTTTCAAAAAAATCTTGATTAGGAGGAATAAAGGGTTCATGCGTACTAATAGTCATGTACACTTCTAATCTAGGTTGGTCTTCGCTTCTTTCTAGGCTTAGGCTTTTCTTGAATAATTCCTTATCAGGATATCCCCAAGAAGAACCAGCAGCATCTTCAGCTTGTTTTTGGTATTTACTTCCGAATCCTGATTTATCCAATACAAAATCAACATTCTCACTAGTTAAAAATCGGTCTACCTTATCAAAAGAACTATTGGTACCTTGATAAAATGACGTATGGTACCCATTATTTTTAAGCACACTGAACATGGTTAGTTTGTTTGGATACTCCTCTAACTCCATGAATCCGCTTTTGCCAAAAGGCAACGAGCCTAATAAGGATGGTAAAACTCCGAATGTCCTACCAGTATTACTCAAGAAATTTTCCCAGTATAATGATTTGGTCGTTAGGGAATCTAAATACGGAGTAAAGCCGCCGTACTCAGCACCCTCACCTACAAAATCACGACCAAGACCTTCGACCATTATAAAAACAATATTGGGTTTCTCTTCCTTAAGATCAAAATACTCACCCAACACATTTTCAACATTGGCACTTTGCACCAGAGGATATTCTTCTTTAGATGTATATGAATTGTCTTCGGTACTTGTGTTGTATACATTAACAGCCAGGTATTGTACTTTATTCTGATTAATAGGTTTACCATCTGTAAATAAAGAAGCCATAAAAAGACTGAACAATACGATTGTAAACGGATACATTTTGCTAATTCTATGATATACTTTTGAAGTAACTCTATATAGTACTAAAAACAGACTAATTAATATAGATATGCCAATGAGCAGATAAATTGAAATCATAAATCCGCCAGAATTGGCTATCGTTATTTTCATATCAGCATAACTATATCCTAAAATATCTGAACCTAAGGGCACTAATGTAGTACAGTAATAGGCAGTAAGTAGCGCTTCGAATATGAGTACAAAACTTAATAAAACGAAGACAAGGTTAAAGCCGTATTTGGAGCGTAAGTTTTCCCAAAAATTGAAAGGAAATACCATCACAATACCCATTAAAGCGGTAAAGCCTATTTGATGAACAATAGCCTTTAGAAAGCTTACAGAAAATATAATATCAATAACCCCTTTATAATACAGCATGCCGTATTGAAAAAGCGTCAACACGAACAAACATCCGAAAAAGGATATCATAAGCCGCGTATACTGCTTTAGGGAATATCTATCTATTTGACTTGTGTTCATTGCTTTTTAAGATGCTTTTGCAAAACCTTTTCTAACTTGGGATCCCCAACCAGATTTTATTTTGAATAATTTTTTATAGTTACCCCTAACTGCAGCATACACTACAATTGGGTGAAAAATGAATGGTTCAAGAATTGCCAGCCCCATGAGTATTAAAATATCTTTTGTTTTTCTGTATTGATTATATGAATACACATCCCAAAGAATGGCATAGAATGAAATCATGATAGAAAACAGAAATATCGCCAACGTAATCATGAAAAAGAATTCCCAATTTAGAATTCCTAAATAGGCAAACAGTAAAATGGTAAAAAAGCCAAAAAACTCTAATAACGGAGAAAGCCATTCATAGAAAAACCAATACGGATAACTTAACAAACCAAGTCTGCCATATTTTGAATTAAACAACATGTCTTTATGCTTAAACAAGGTCTCTAAATTACCACGTGCCCAACGGTCCCTTTGGTTTACTAGAATGTTAAGATCTTCAGGTACTTCGGTCCAACACAAAGGATCAGGTATATATTCTATGGTATATGGTTCTTTTCTATCATGCATATAACGACGCATTTTAAAAACAATCTCCATGTCTTCACCAACAGTGTCGGTATCATACCCCCCTACCGCAAGTGCAATTTCACGTTCAAAAAAACCAAAAGCACCAGAAATAATAAGAAGACTATCAATTCTACCCCAAGCCATTCTACCTAAAATGAAGGAACGGGTATATTCTAAAAGTTGAAATCTGGCCAACCAATTCGTAGGTAATCTAATTTCTTCAAGCTGACCACCTTGTATAATACAAGAGTTTGCTACACGAATTACCCCGCCAACCGCAATTACCCTTTTCTTAGAACGTTGAAAAAATGATTTGACTACGTGTAATAAAGCATCTGGTTGTAATAAGCAATCGACATCTATACAACCTACATATTTACTGGTAGACAATGAAACACCCGCGTTTAAAGCATCAGACTTACCACCATTCATTTTATCAACTACGGTCAGCTTTTCAAATGCCCTATTTTTAGATTTATAGATACCGCGAACTGGTTTGGATTTCCAGTCGGGATCCATCTCAACAGTTATTTTTTCGAGGTCGTAAGAATCTATTAATTTTTGTAAAGTATCATCTTTACTACCATCGTTCACTACCATTACATCATAATTGACATATTGAAGGGATAATAACGAACGAATATTTTCTACAATGGTTAACCCTTCATTATAAGCGGGTGCAATTATAGTGATTGTTGGCGCCAAAGGTGAAGCCATTATTTTGGTGATATCTGTAAAACTGTTCTTATTTCTATAATGTAGAGAGTTCTTTGTAGAGAAATACGCCATTAATGAAAACAGTACAAACAGAATTAAGGTAAAAACAAAGAATACAAAATTGATGTATTCCAATACCACACCAAATAGTTCACTATCCATCTTTCTTTTTATATAAGGAGTTGGACATGGAACATAACTGATCAAATAAAGTAGAACCATTTTCGTTCGAAACTGGTCGTTTATATTTTGTAGTATTTTTTGATTCTAACTCTGTATCACCATTTAAAATGGACTCTTTGTCTGTTGTATTATTAGGTTTATCATCAACTATCAATAATTGCGACTTTATATATTCTAAGGCCTCATTAGCTTTTTTGACAAGTTTTTTTGATTCAGATTGAATAACGTTCTCTAACAGATGAATTTCTTTCTCGTCACCAACCAATTTAATTTCCTCGATCAGCATAAGTTTTGTCTCATAATCGGCTAAATTGTAAATATCTGTAAACACACTATCTGAAAGGTCATTGTCATCTGAAAACAACTCATTTGGTCTTGGAGATTGATAAGAGAATTTCTGAATTAATTCATTTGCTCTTTCGATAACTACTTCAGAACTATTTTTCTCGATAATTTGATATAAAAGTATCAATTCGCGACAGTCGCCAAGCTCAGAAATATTTTCTAACATTACCATGGCATCAAGATCTTCTTGAGGCATAAAATTTGCAGCGAAAGAAACATTATCGTTTTCAAAAGAGATAACCGGTTCAGCCGAATCAGCTGTATTAATAACCACTTCATGCTGCTCTTCGTTTTCTGAATTTAAAGTAGACCAATCAAAAACATGAGCCATTTTCTTTGAAGTATTATCTAGAGGGTTAACAGAAATTTCTTCTGGTACTTCTCCTAATAATTCATCGTCTAATTCAAACAATGGTTTAAAATCGTCATCATTATAAGATGTAGTTACTTCTTCAATAACATCTTCTTCTACCACAAATGGCAGAAAATTAAAAGTAAGCTCTTCTTCTAATTCTAGGTCGTGTTCATTGTCGACTACAGTCTCAGTTTCTTTTGATCTTTCCTCAAACACTACTTCTTCTTTAATATGAGGTAAAAAACTTAAATCGATATCATCTAAAGAGTAGACCTTCTTTACATCATTTTGCTGTAATTCTGCCTCAAATTCAGTGCTGTCTTCATTCATTACCCTTTCAGTTTCTTTATCTGTTATGTCTTCTTCAAAAGAACGAGGTATTTTGGTAATTTCTTCAGTGCCTATAACTTCAATATTTATCTCAGTAGAAACATCTTCAATGCCATCATGTAATACTATATCTTCATGATTGTCAATTATTGAAAGTTCTTCTTCTTGCATTGCATCTTCCAATTCAACATCATAAAAATCTGCTGAAGAAATATTTTTGGTAGGCAAAACTCTTTCAGGATCAATTTTGTTGAGTGTTCCTATTACTTTACTTTTTATATTAAAATTACGTTCTGTCAATTGCAGATTTTCTAAAAAAGAGGCTTCTGCCTTTGTACCCAGTTCACCAATGGCATCTAAAATTGCTATTTTAATATCATTACTAGCCTTGGAATACACCAGTTTTAATGTGATTAAAGCATTCACAAAATGAAAATCTATAATACATTCAATAGCTTCTGCCTGTATATCTCTGTTCTTATGCTTTAAAAGCGTTATGATAGATTGTTCAGCACCGTTCTGACTATAATATTTGATCAAACGTAAAGAAAACAATACCACATGGGTATTGGTAGAAGTTAACCAAAGTGAGAATTGAGGCGGAGTATAATTAGGTTTATGTCTAAGTACATCTAATAACTTCAATTGTTGCCATTCAGCAATCTTAAACTTGGTATTATCAAGAAAATATTTAATACCCTCTTCTCTAAGGTTTACCACTGCAATTTCTGCCTGTTTACGAATGGTACTTTGCCTATGGTTTATGAATTTTATAATTAATCCGTATGACTCATCAACTTCCATCGTTGTCAATTCTACTATCCCTCTAGAAACAACTTGCCATTTTCTGCTCCCTAATTTTTCATAAGCGTCTTGATGAAGTCCTAAATCTGTATAAAGGGCTATTAAAACAGTTTGTGACTGTCCCGATAAATCTTTTCGTAGATCCAACAAAACTTCTGTTAAAACCTCTCTATCGAAATTATGTTTTATTAATTCTCTAATCTGAACTTTTAGATTTAGATAATTCATTTTTTCCTCCTTAGTATTTGAATCCTCATAGAAAAGAAATTCATTGATCATGGGGGAAAATTCGACCTTCTTATCTTTAGTTCGACCGTTGGTAGATGTAATTCTATTTCTGATTATAAATACACCAATAAAATAAACTACAGACAATACAAAAAACAGTATGGTCAGCCACCAGAGATATTCTAAATTAAATTCTGGTGCGGTTATTATCGATATTTTTATTTGACTAGGGGGAATCAACAAATTTTATCTTATTTACTTATCTATTTCTCGTGCTATTCTTACCAATAATTCTGTTGGACTTACTGGTTTCGTAATAAAATCATTTGCGCCTAATTCAAAAGCGGTTAGAACGTTTTGTTCATTACCTGCCGATGATATAATAATTATAGGTGTGTTTGATTTAAGTTCATTTCGCACATAATCTATAAGCTCAATACCAGAAAAATAAGGCATCATAATATCGCTCACGATAATGTCGGGCATTGTATTTTCTAAATACTCTTTAACTTCTTTTCCGTTTACGGAATGATGTACTGTATAACCACCTTTTTTCAGCCTAAAGTTTAATAAAGAAGCTAATAGTTGGTCGTCATCTGCTAATAGTACATTTTTTCCCATATTATTTTTTATTCATTTTATCAAGTTCAATATTCAAATTCTCTTCTAATAATGGATAATCGTTCAAGAAAATTTCATAAAGTTCTTTTACTTTTTCAGGTTGATTTGTTTTACAACTATTTTCTATCTCCACAATTAACTTTCGCATACCATCAGCTTTTATCATAGCAAAACCAGCCTTTAGTTTATGCGCAGATAAAGCTATTTCTTTTAAATTCTCGGTCTTTAGATGAACTTTTACATTGCCAATGAACTCAATTGCGTTTAATTTGAACAACTTTAGTAATTCATTTAGCATATCGATTTCTCCGAAACAATCTTTCAACAGATTATTTAAATTTACAACCGTGGTTTCTTTTAGTTCTATCATTGGCTTTTGAAGTATTGATGCAAAATCTGTATGCTCTGAGTTTAGTTTTTTATGCTTTACAATGGTTGACATTAAATCGTCTAAAGTGTATGGTTTCAATAGAAAATCATTAATTCCTATTTCTTGACATTCTTTGCTATCCTGCTCTGTGAAATCTGCACTAAAGGCAATAATTGGAACTGAATTTACTTTTGAATTTTTATGATCTCGTATGGCTTTAGACACTTCAAATCCGTTTTGATTAGGCATTTTTAAATCCATCAGAATTAGATCAATTTTTCTAGAAGACAACAAGTACAAGCCTTTATCTAAATCAACATCAACATGAACTTCACAGCCCCATTTTGTCAATTGTTCAACAATTAGGTGTTGGTTCATTATATTATCTTCAAATACCAATATCTCGGTACCAGCTAATAAACCGCTATTTTTCTTTTTTGTATTCTGCTTTGAAGATTTACGCGGTGCCGTAGTAGCGTTACCTATCGCATAAGGCATTCTAAACATAACAGTTGTTCCACAATCTATAGTGCTATCAATTTCTATTTCACCGTTGAGCTTATCAATAATTTCTTTTGTAATGGTCAACCCAAGTCCTGTACCTCCATATTTTTTAGAAGTATCATCTTCTGCTTGTGTGTAACCCTTGAATATGGTCTTAATTTTTTCTTTAGAGATACCAATACCGGTATCGGCAACAGAAAACTCTATAAGGCATTCATTATTAACTTGTTCTTTGGTAAAAACCTCTAATTTTATAAAGCCTTGATGTACAAATTTTACCGAATTACCTAAAAGGTTAAGAAGTATTTGAGATAGTTTAGATGGATCCCCCTTGATAATTTTAGGTACATTTTCATCGATATCAATCAACAATTCTATCTTGCGATCCAAAATTAATGTCTCACATAAGAACATAACATCTTTAAGTAAACTATGTAGATTAAAATCTACAGTCTCAAAATTATTATTACCAGAAGATAATTTAGAATATTCTAAAACTTCATTAATCAATTTTAAAAGCGTATTTGAAGCAAATTGTATGGCATCTACTTTTTTATGTTGCCCACGAGTTAGCTTTTCTTCTTTTAAAAGATTTGCATATCCAATTATACTATTCAATGGAGTTCTAATTTCATGACTAACATGAGTTATAAACTGCTTTTCTGAAATCTCTTGATTTTCTGTAGCACAAACCTCTTTTTTCTTAGAAAAAATTAGATCCGATTTAGGTGTATAAATATGTCTTTCTAAACTAGATCGAAAAATATCAAAAGAGCTTTTTAACTCTTTAGCTTCTGCCGCATTTAATTCTTCAAAAGAGAATTCGCTAACTGTTCTTTCTAGTTGAGATAATTGACCAAGTAAATTCTTAGTTTTTGAAATTGACATAAATAGGTATTCTTTAGTTTATGGGGGTTTTGTTAATAATTATCTAAAAATGCATCAATACAGTTGCGAGAACAATAAAATGTTCTCTAAGAGTGGTTATTTGTTGTGAATACACTTAAATTGTAGGTCTAAACTTACTACATGAAGCAGTTCATCTATTTATTATGTGTTATATCCGTAATCTCTTGTGGAGAAAAAAATGAGAAAATTGAAGAAACTACCTTAGAAAAAGCACATCGAATTCATAATGATGTTATTACTATTGATACACATAATGACATCAATGTCAAAAACTTTGTAGATAGTGTAAATTACAGTCAGAGGTTAGATAACCAAGTTAATTTACCGAAGATGAAAGAAGGTGGTTTAGACGTTACTTGGCTCATCGTTTATACAGGACAAGATACGTTGACAGATGAAGGTTATGCCAAGGCAAAAGAGAACGCCATGTCAAAATTTGAAGCAATCCATAAATTGTGCGAAGATATTGCTCCTGAAGAGATAGAATTAGCGTTAACATCTGCAGATGTACAACGAATTGTTGGGGCTGGAAAAAAAGCTGCAATGATCGGTGTTGAAAACGCCTACCCTATTGGAACAGATTTAACGCAGTTTAAAACCTACCATGATTTAGGTGCCCGTTATATCTCATTGGCTCATAATGGACATAGTCAATTTTCAGATTCCAATACCGGTGAAGCTGATGATGTATGGTTGCACAACGGATTAAGTGATTTGGGCAAGGAAGCTGTAGTAGAAATGAATAAGCTAGGTATCATGATAGATGTTTCTCACCCTTCAAAAGAAGCAATGAAACAAATGATAGCATTATCTAAAGCACCAATAATAGCATCTCATTCATCTGCTAGGGCATTATGTGACCATAGTCGAAACTTAGATGACGAGCAATTAATGATGATGAAAGAAAATGGCGGTGTAGTACAAACCGTTGCGTTTAGCTCTTACTTAAATACTGAAAAACATGATGCTAGAGCTGCCTACATGAAATCAATTTATGAAAAAGTAGCTGATTCTTTAGATATTACTTGGTATGAGCGCTCTCAGTTCTCAAGCCTATCTGATACTGATAAAGAAGCCTTTATGGAAAACTATCCGAAGGTTTTAAAAATAGGAAAGGAATTAGTTGTCAACAAGTCTGACGCTCCAGAGGCTGTAAATGTTTCCGATTTCGTAGACCATATAGACTATATGGTAAAGCTAATAGGTATCGACTACGTTGGTATTAGCTCTGACTTCGATGGTGGTGGCGGTATTGATGGGTGGAACGATGCTTCTGAAACCTTCAATGTAACCCTAGAACTTGTAGAACGTGGCTATTCTGAAGAAGATATCGCAAAATTATGGGGAGGTAACCTTATGCGAGTGCTTGATCAAGTACAAGAAATTGCTAAAGAAATGGGTGAGAGTTAATGATCCTCACCCATTGCCGCTAGGCGATCTTTTACAAATTCTATTTTAGTTTTACCGTGTGCTGCAGGTTTTCCGTTTTCACCAAGGTTTACCATTATGATGTTATCTACAGTAACAATCGTCTCGTGGTTCATTTTATTACGAACCTCGCAGTTTAGGGTTAATGATGTTTTACCAAACTTAACTACTTCAATACCAATTTCAATAACATCGCCTTTAACGGCAGCGCTCATGAAATTAATTTCTGACATATACTTGGTAACCACTTTACCATTTTCTAACTGAATTATGGCGTAAAGTGCTGCTTCTTCATCTATCCAAGCTAATAATCGACCTCCAAACAACGTTCCGTTAGAATTCAAATCACCAGGCTTTACTAATTTTCTAGTATGAAATCTCATAGTCTCTTTTTTTTGAAAATTTACTTTGCAAAGTTATGTTTAAAAATTCTCAACAGCACAATTTTTCAATTATAAGCCGGGCGATTTACCAATTGTAACAATTGCAGATTTAATAACTTACATATTAACAATTGTCTCTAGATAGAATTATGATACCCTTATTTTTTACACCTATTTTTTGCCTTGAATGACTTTGTTCATAACAGGTTAAAAACTTATTTAAGCCGTTAAGCAGGTATTTTATCTAATACGTATCTTTAAGTAAAATCAAAATTTGATGGACAGGACACAGAAACTACAATCAATAAGACCAACAATTGCCTCTGCCAAAATTATGCCCAACATGAGCGAAGACGAACGATTTCAGAATGAAACGTTACGACCCATACTTAAACTTCAAAATGATTTACTTCTAGCTTCATTTCAGAATTATATCAAAAAAATGAAGAATAGTTTTTATGAATTAAAGATTGAAAAACGTATAGATTACATCGCGAAATCAATTCAAAAAGATATTAAATTCAGAAACTCCCTTAAGGGAATGATCATAGGTCAATTTACAGTTGAAGAATATGATATTTATATCAAAAACTCTTCTGCACTAAATAAAAGAATGATGAATATGGTCGTAAAAAGAATTCAAGATCAAATTCAGTACTTTGATAAATACGAATTAGTCAAGTAAAGATTCGCCATTTAAATTAGTGGTTAGAATAGAACTCATTAAATTGAAATAAGGTCGTATTGCTACAAAACTGTCGTTTACCTTATTAGCAAAATCATCTGATAAAACTTCTTCGTCGGTAAAGTTCTTTACGAAAATAAATTGCTTTTTGCGGATATATTCAATGTTAGGGTCTTCCTTATCAAATCCTTTAGGGGAAGTTTTTAATTCATCACCAACTAAAGGTCCCCAAATAGCCTTAAATTTTTTATCCTCAATAATAGATGTCAACTCGGTAGTGTCTATCTCCCACTCTTTTCTAATACGTAATAAGTCATTTTTTTCAGGGTTCCAGAATCCTGTTGCAATAAAGCTATTGCCAGGTTCTACCTGTAGGTAATATCCACCTCTGCGATGTTTACCTGCCCTAGAGAAAGAGGCTGATAAATTACTTTTATAAGGAGTTTTATTTTTAGAAAAACGGACATCCCTGTAAATTCTAAAAACTTTCAACTTTTCAATTTCATCATGTGTCTTTAGTTTTTCAAGTACATGATTAAAAAAGCTTTTAACTTTAGTTTCCTCAGCTTTAAATTCAGATTTATGTTCTGTAAACCACTCCCGATTATTGTTTTTCTTTAACTTATTTAAAAATTGTAAAGTGCTCTTTGTAATCTTCGTTTCTAACATTCGACTTAACTGTTGTTATTTTAAGCTAAAGTTAACCATTAGATGAGAAGTACTTTTACTTATTTGGTTAATTTTGATGAACTAATGAAAACCCATGGACCATCGATCTATAATCGAAAAGATTAATACCCACAAAAAACAGCCGAATTTAAGATTTCGCTTAAAAAGGAATACGGAGAAATTTACCGATCTTCTTTTTTATATGTTGTTCGATATTGAAACACCAGTAGCAGAAAGTTTAGATAAACTTGAAAAGCAATTTGACGAACTTGTAGATTTGGCTTGTTGGGAAAGCGATAAACCTTGTAAAAAAGTTTGGGAGAATTATATAGAGAAACTTCCTTTAGTTCTTGAGAGCTTAAATCTTGATGCTGAAGCAACGGTAAATTGTGATCCCGCCTCATTATCTATTGAAGAGGTCTATATGGCTTACCCTGGCTTTTATGCCATTTCAGTATATAGATTAGCCCACGAGTTATACAAAACAGGTTTTCCGTTAGTACCAAGATTAATGACTGAGTATGCACACCGACAAACAGGTGTCGATATTAATCCTGGAGCACAAATAGGGAAATCATTCCATATAGACCATGGTACCGGAGTTGTAATTGGGGAAACAGCTATTATAAAGAATGAAGTCAAAATATACCAAGGCGTAACCTTAGGTGGACTTTTTGTTGCTAAAAATTTACAGCAAACCAAACGTCACCCAACCATAGATAATAACGTAACTATTTACGCAAATGCTACTATTTTAGGTGGTGATACCATCATCGGTGCTAATAGCATAATTGGCGGTAACGCTTGGATTACGTCATCTGTACCACCACATTCAACAGTTTTTCATACACCAGAAATAAAAATAAAAACATTACCCCATGTCTAATACCTTATTATCGCTTATTGGCAATACTCCGCTAGTAAAATCAAGAGTACTGAATACCAACCCTAATGTTTCTGTCTATTTTAAAATGGAAGGTCTCAACCCAGGTGGTAGTGTAAAAGATCGTGCAGCTTATAATATGATTAAAACAGGCTATGATAATGGCGATTTTACCGTTAATGACAAATTAATAGAAGCTACTAGTGGAAATACTGGTATTGCTCTAGCTATGATTGCTGGAGTTTATGGTCTTGATATTGAATTGGTAATGCCAGAGAATGCTACAAAAGAGCGTGTACAGACCATGAGAGCGTACGGAGCCAAAGTAACCTTAACCTCTTCAGATGTTGGTATTGAAGGTGCTCGAGATTATGCAGAGAGTAAAGTTGTTAACGAAGGTTATATCATGATGAACCAATTTGGAAATGATAATAACTGGAAAGCTCACTACAAAACCACAGGTCCTGAAATATGGAAAGATACCGATGGTAAAGTCACACACTTTGTTTCTTCAATGGGTACAACAGGTACTATAATGGGTACATCTACCTATTTAAAAGAACAAAATAAGGATATACAAATCGTTGGTGTACAGCCAAGCGACAATGCTAGCATACCAGGTATAAGAAAATGGCCTCAAGAATATTTACCTAAAATTTTTAATCCAAAAAAAGTAGACCGCATTATGGAAGTCAATGAATTGGAAGCCAAAACTATGGCTAGAAGATTGGCAAAAGAAGAAGGAATATTCTCAGGTATGAGCAGTGGCGGTGCAGCAACAGTAGCCTTACGTTTAGCTCAAGAATTAGATTATGGTGTAATTGTTTCTATAGTTTGTGACCGTGGAGATCGCTACTTATCGTCAGATTTATTTGAACTGTAACATTTTTCAAAATAGAATATAAAAAAAGAGCCGTCTACACGGCTCTTTTTTGTTTGATTTTAACTAATAAAAATCTATATCTAAAAATAGGGTTTTACAACCATTTTTTCTTTTTAAAATAAAACATCATTCCTATAAAAAGAATAATCATAACAGCCCAAACCACGTAATATCCGTACTTATAATGAAGCTCGGGAATGTTTTCAAAATTCATACCATAGACACCGGCAATGAACGTTAGCGGAATAAAAATAGACGCCATTATGGTCAGAACCTTCATAACTTCGTTCATTTTATTACTCATATTACTCATATACATTTCCATTAAGCTCATAGACATTTCACGGTAAATCTGTAAACTCTCATTTATTTCGATGGTATGATCCAATACATCGCGTAAGAATAACTTTGTATCTTTTGTAATAAGTTGATTTTCTGTATCAATTAATCTACTAATCAATTCTTTAACCGGAAATACCCACCGCCTAATTTTTAATACCTCTTTTTTTAACTGCTGTATATTTTTAGCAACTATCGGCTCAGGGTTTTGATATACTTCTTCTTCTAAATTTTCAATTCTATTATTAAGGTTTTCTATCGCTAAAAAGTAATTATCGACAATAGCATCGAGTAAGGCAAAAAATAAGTAATCAGCTCCCCTAGTTCTTATACGACCAAGTTTACTAGTAATTCGATCTCTTAATCCGTCAAAAACATCGGCTTTAACTTCTTGAAAAACTAGAACCGTATTTTCATGTAGAACAAGTGCTATATGTTCACCTATAATTTCATCTTCATTAGAAATGTATAGCATTCGAAAGATTCCGAAAATGTAATCGTCGTATTCATCTATTTTGGGGCGCTGTTCAGTATTAACAATATCTTCAAGCACTAAAGGATTCAAATTAAAGTGCTTACCTATTCTTTCTATAAATGGTTCATCTGTAATACCAACAACATTTATCCATGAAATTTTATCGGTTCGCTCTTCTTTAAAAAACTGATCTAAGCTTGCAAATTCATTAGTTTCAAAGCCATCAGCATTATAAGTAGTGCTATATATCAAACTGTCACTTAGCTCCTTATCCCCCATGTAACTAATAGTTCCCGGTGCTTTACCTAGCTTATTATGCTGGCGAGACTTTTTCTTTTTACGTTTAGGGAAGTTGAGCTTCTTATTTACAGCCATGAACAATTTTTTTATAAATATATTAAAACTATAAACTACTTAATAAAGTCAAGTTTGTTTAAAATTAAACCTGAACCAGGCGCTATGGAATTTAGTTTATGGTCAGAACCCGTAACTAAAGAACCCTTAATTTCTTCTATGCTAAGTTCGTTTTTACCGAGTTGTACTAAAGCTCCCATTATCATTCGAATTTGATATCTCATAAATCCCTTTCCTTTAATTTTTAAAATATAACTATGCTCTGGAAAAAAATTGGCGGTTAAAATATCATTAGCTACAATGCTACATCCTTCAATTTCTCGAACTGCAATCGTGGTAGGTTTTAAAGATGCTGTATAAACACTAAAATCATGCGTACCTACAAACAGTGAAGCAGCCTGTTTCATTAATTCCAAATCTAGTTCATCTATATAATTGGTTATAAAAGGTGCACTAAATGGGTGATTCTTGCATCCAAAGGAAAAAAAGTAATTATACTCCTTCGTTTTACTATCCTTTATAATATTAAAATCTTGACCAATAGGTTCAATTGAAAGTAACCGAATATCTGAAGGTAGATTTTTATTGAAATCTTTTAAGAAAATAGCTAAGTCTAATAATGGTTCTTCAACAAAAAGTTCAAATGCTCCATCTAATGAAGAAACCTTAGCGTCAGTTCTACCTGCACCCAAAATTTTAAAGGGACTATCGGGGTATAAAAAGGTAAAAGTTTTATTGAGCATACCTACAATAGTACGCAGCTTAGGTTGCACTTGCCAACCATTAAATCTAAAGCCCAAATACTGCAGACGAACCAAATAACAAAAACGCTGTTTCTTCATAATGTAAATGTAATTACATTATAATCATTACTAAACACCTCGTTTAAATTCTCTTCATCTACTTCTAATTACATTCCTTATTTTACGTGGTAATTACATTATACATTCCTACAATATTTTTATAGGTAAAATATTGTTAATGTTCATAAAAAATAGTAATATTAAAGTATGGTTAACTTAAAACCAAGGACTTGAACAACGAAGTTAACCATTCATCGAATTGTTTTAAGTAATACAATAGCTTCCCCGTAATTGCAACGAAACTAAGGTTCTCTAGAACCAATGAAAACTAAATTTTATGAATTCTATCAAAGGACTATTAACTTGGAAACGAACTTTAATTGTTTCTATTGTTGTGCTATTTTTACTGAACATCTTTAGTTTTTACGGGTTATACACCAATAAGTTTTATTTTTTCAAAGTAGAAAACTACATCTTTCCTATTTTATCAATTATCCACTTAGTATTTTTATATGTACTGTGGTTTAAAATAAGTGAGAACGAATTGAGTGACCCACCAATGCGGACCTTAGAATATGTTCTTTATGCTATATCATTGGTATATATATATAAAATGGTAGAGACTATTATAGTATTGTCTAGCTATTCTGATTTTGAAAATCATCTTATACCGAGTACATTTTTACCTCTCGGATATGTAATGATAGTCTTATATGCCGTGTTATTACTAGTAACATTATTAGCCGTCGTGTATAGAAAAGAAATGGTAGGCACTTACATATTTGACGACATGAACCAACATGTAGATCATTGGAATAACTAAAAATCAATAACATACATAGACCTCGATAAGAAATTATCGAGGTTTTTTTTTGCCCGTTAGTTTTTGGCACCCCAATGCTTACATGTCTATAAACAAGAATAATTGTTTAATGTTCATGTAATTATCAGAATATTATGCGACCTATTATGAAGCAAAATCACCCTGTACAAGCTGTTTTTCTTTAAATGTGATTTTTCTGTGATACTTTTTTTATTAATTCGTAATCCACTATGAAACGTATATTAATTATTGAGGATGATCCTGAAATCATTAAACTATTAGAGCTTCATCTTTCAGATGTCAGTTATGAAACTACTATGGCAATGGAAGGCAATGAAGGACTACGACTAGCCTTAGAGAATAATTATGAGTTAATTTTACTAGACTTGACACTACCCGGCTTAGATGGAGTTGAGATCTGTAGAAACCTACGTGCTACTAAAAATACACCTGTAATTATGTTAACCGCTAAATCTGAAGAGATAGATCGCGTCTTAGGCTTAGAGATAGGTGCAGATGATTACATGACAAAGCCCTTTAGCATTAGAGAACTTTTGGCTAGAATTAAAGCGGTACTTCGTAGATCTAATAAAATTGAAGAGAAGCAAGAAGACACTTCAATTATACTGGCAGAAGGTCTTAAAATTGATATTGATAAACGTAAAGTAGTTCTAGGGGATTATAAAATAGAGCTGTCACCAAAAGAATTTGAACTTTTAGTATTGATGGCATCTAATCCTGGTAGAAACTATACCAGAACTGAGCTATTGAATATTATATGGGGATACAATTTTGAGGGCTACGAACACACTGTAAATTCTCATATCAACAGATTACGAGCCAAAATAGAATCTGATATGGCAAACCCAAATTACATATTGACAACTTGGGGCGTTGGTTATAAATTTAATGAAGAGATAATGGCATGATAGATAACGGTAAAACCCTTACTCCGAAATTAGTAAAGAAACTATGGGTAGCTTTCATATTTCTAATTGTACTGATGGGAGCCTCATATATTTTTATTACAGGCTACTTAACTTTGAATTATAACCAAGCTATTACCCAACGTATAAATGCGAATGTGGCAAATCATGTAATTCAAGAAAAGTTTCAAAATGCCGCGCCGTTTTTAGAAGATGGTACTGTTAACAAAGCTCTTTTTGGAGATCTTATGCATGATATGATGGCGGTAAATCGTGGTATCGAGGTCTATCTTCTAGACAAATCTGGTGACATTCTATATTCTGTAGTTTTAGAACACAATGACAATGAGCCTATGAAATCGGTATCTCTAGAACCAATTCATAAATTCATAGAATCAAACGGAGAAGATTTTATTTTAGGTGATGACCCACTGAATCCTGAATCGCAAAACATCTTTTCTGCTGCACCATTTTCTGTTGAGGGTCATGAAGGCTTTATTTATATTATAGTAGCAGGTAAAGAATTAGCATTAATAAGCGATAGCCTTTTCGGGACATATTTTATCAAACTAAGTATCGGTGCTATAATACTGACCATGCTTTTTTCTGCATTGATCGGAATACTAAGTATTTGGTTCTTGACTAAAAATCTTAGATTAATTACCCAGACAGTACGCAAATTTCAAGAAGGTGATTTAGGTATTAGAATAGAGAATCCTGAACAATCAGATATTGAAGTGGTTGCCTTGTCTTTTAATGAAATGGCAGATACCATTGTAGATAACATGGATAAAATGAAATCTGTAGATAATCTACGTAGAGAATTAATTGCAAATGTTTCTCACGATTTACGTACGCCATTGGCTGTTTTAAAAGGGTATATTGAAACACTACAGATTAAGAAAGACTCGCTTACAGAGCTTCAAAAAGAAGAATATTTGCAAATTACCCATAATAACATAGACAAGCTCTCAAGTCTAATAAACCAGCTATTTGAATATTCAAAATTAGAGGCAGAACAAGTAACCCCTATCAAAGAGCCATTTTCAATTACAGAACTATCTCATGATTTAATCGCTAAATTCAAACTTTTGGCTGAGCAGAAACAAATACAGTTACAATTAGAGAACCCTGAAGAAAACTGTATGGTTTATGCAGATATAGGTTTGGTAGAAAGAGCATTACAGAATTTAATAGAAAACGCTATTAAGTATACAGAACCTAATGGCAAGGTTACGTTAAGCCTAGTAAAGATGGGCAAACAAATTGAAATTAATATTACTGATACCGGTGACGGAATACCTCTAAAAGATCAACCATTTATATTTGACAGATATAAACAAGTAGATAAAAATACTAAGAAAAGAGGCTTAGGTCTTGGTTTGGCAATCGTCAAAAAAATAATGGATTTACATGATACCACCATCGTCGTTTTAAGCAAACCCTATGAAGGAAGTTCTTTCATATTTAAACTGCCTGCTTATCAATTACAATAATTTTAATATTGCTATGAAAAAGAGAAAGCCCTATCCAAAATTGGATAGGGCTTTTTTTATAATATAGTTATGTTATATAAAACTATCTAAAACAACATTCTTAATTAGAAACGCTGGTTTGTGTAATAGTATACACGCCATCTAATACTGCTAATTCAAAAACTGGTATTCTATCATTTGCAGGTGCATTGTTTGCAACAAATGTATAAGGTCCATCATAAGTACCACCATTTTCATCAAGGAAACTGAAAGTTACTGTTTCTGAAGTTGAACCATCAAAGTCAAAAGCAATCAATTCTATAGTATAGGTTCCATTTTCTAATGGAGAAAAATCTAATTTATTTATGAATAGCTCTTCAGAACCATTAGTGCCAGTAAGCGTAGATGCTTGAGATACTCCTGCTGAATTATAAACCCTTAAATCAAATAAATCATCTTGAGTTGTCCAAGTACTTGTAATTTGTAATCCTTCGCTAATTTCGTTAGTTGTAATTGCTATAGAACTATTAGACCCAATAACAACATCATCGTTTTCTACTGCATCAATAGAAACTGAAACCGTATTCTCTCCTGAATTAGTAATACGACTATCATTTGCATCAATAGTTATTGACCTTGTTGTTTGACCTGCTGGGATAATCAACTCGCCATCACCACTTAAACCATATCTGTCATTTGAAGTTTCGCCGCTATAATACACTACAATATCTTCATTCAAAGCTTTACTTAATACGAAGAATAGAGTATAAAATGAACTCTCATCAATAGTGATAGACGAAGATTCAAAACCTATTATTGCTTCACCATCTGTAATATCTATCTGTAATATACTACTGTCCGCACTAGGTGTAATAGTATTAGATAATTCTGCTAAACTGATTACAATATTCTCTATACCGCTTTCAAACAAACCATCAGATATAATAGTAAGTTCTGTTGTTCCAGTAAGTTCACCAGCAGCAACGGTAATTGAGCTTGAACTGACAGAGTAATCTGAATCTAATGCTGCAGAACCTGCAAAATTTAATTTAATTGTTACATCTTCTTCTTGTGCGGTTTCAATTGCAGCAGAGATAACAATAGTTTGTGCATCAGATTCTGTTGTCATCGATGCACTTGATGCAAGAGAAACTTGAGATAAATCGATTGCCGTTGGCACTTCAACTATTTTCTCTACTTCTACTTCCGTTTCTACAATTCTTTCTACTTCTACTTCTTCCGTTTTAGTACACGAAAATAACAAAGCAGCAACTGATAAATACATCAGGGGTTTTCTCATAATGTTCATAATAATCAATGATTATATATAATGTTTGAGTTAAAGGTATGTTAATACATTTATAAGCGAAAACGATAATAAAAATTGCTTGCTAGAATAATCTTACAAAACATGATTAACTACCTGGAAATCAAAATATAACAAATCTTTAAATATTTACATTTAAAACAATAAAAAAAGCCCTTTCCATAATGAAAGGGCTTTTTTACTAAATATCTTTTAAAAAACTACTATAGAGGTCTTTAAATTCAAACCCATCAGTAAATCGCTGTTTATTCAATTTTTTGTAGGAAACAAGTCCCCAGAGTAAGAGCTCTTTTAAGAAATAAACATCCTTAACATCATAATCTGGTTGATGGTCTTTTAATAACTGATTTAAAGCTGGTATGCTATCTAAAGCACGTTTATATTCTTCATCGGTAAAATCGTCCATTAGCTCAATTCCTTCTCCTTGAAAGAACCAATGTAACAATTCGTCATAAACGGTTTCTTCATCTTTACGTTCTAGTTTATTGATTTTTGGAAAATATTCTGGGAATAAAGATTTCACGGCATCATCTATTAATATAGCTGCTACGCCGTCTGCCCCCTCCTGCTCTCCTTCGTATACCAATTCTATCTTACCTGTAATTGCAGGAATGATTCCTAAGAAATCACTTAAGCGGACCATAGTATGATCTCCGCCATTTAACAATGACCTAAGCTCAGCTGTACTTAATAAGTTTTCAAAAGCAGTAATACTGGTACGAGCACTTACACCACTTTTAGCATCTACATACTCACTTTTACGAGCTTCGAAAATGATTTGTTCAAGCAAGTCTTTTGCTAAATCTGGCACATATACAGCATCTGTTTGGCGTGAATCTAACTTCGCTTCTTGTTCTGTAATTTTTCTAGCAATTTCAATATCATCTGGGTAATGCGTTAAAATCTGCGAACCAATTCTATCTTTCAGCGGAGTAACGATACTACCTCTATTAGTATAATCTTCTGGGTTTGCTGTAAATACGAACTGAATATCCAAAGGCAACCTCAATTTGAATCCGCGAATTTGAATATCTCCTTCTTCCAATATATTGAATAAAGATACTTGTATACGTGCCTGTAAATCTGGTAGTTCGTTAATTACAAAAATACAACGGTTGGCACGAGGTATCATTCCGAAATGAATCACTCTGTCATCTGCATATGATAATTTCAGATTTGCTGCTTTAATGGGGTCTACATCTCCAATTAAATCTGCCACGGTAACATCGGGCGTAGCCAATTTTTCAGCAAAACGTTCATCTTTATGCATCCAAGTAACAGGAGTATCATCGCCTTTTTCTTTGATGAGCTCCATGGCATATCTAGACATCGGTTTCATAGGATCGTCATTAATTTCAGAACCTTCTACAACGGGTATGTATTCATCTAACAGATTTACCATTAAATGCGCCAAACGTGTTTTTGCCTGACCACGAAGTCCCAATAAATTAATATTGTGGCGAGAAAGAATAGCACGCTCCAATTCAGGAATTACAGTATCTTCATAACCCCATACTCCAGGAAAAGCATCTTCACCTTTTTTAATTTTCTCGATAAGATTGTCTCTTAACTCATCTTTTACACTTTTGGTTTCGTATCCGGCAGCTTTTAAATCCCCTAGTGTATGTATTTTTTTATAATCTAATTTCATAAAATTTTCTTAGTCTTATTTCAATCTTTTTTTTCTATTTGCTTCGTAATCTTCAAAAATCATTTCTCCTAAACCTTTTAATCCGGTAAAGAATGCCTTGCCTTTATTAGCCTCAGTAAAATAGCGGATAAATTGCATTAAGTAAGGATCTTGAGCAATCATAAATGTTGTAATCGGTATATGAAGTTTACGAGCCTGTCTCGCCATATTATAGCATTTCTCCACAATAAAATCATCCAAACCAACACTATTCTTATAATATGTACCGTCTGGCATGCGAAGACAACTTGGCTTACCATCGGTGATCATAAATATCTGCTTATTGGTATTACGTTTTCTACGGAGCATATCCATCGCCAATTGCAGACCAGCAACTGTATTGGTATGATACGGACCAACTTTTAAATACGGTAAATCTTTAATAGGTATAGGCCAGGCATCATTACCAAATACTAAAATATCTAAAGTATCTTTTGGATATCTAGTAGTAATTAGTTCCGCCAATGCCATAGCTACTTTTTTAGCAGGAGTAATACGATCCTCACCATATAAAATCATACTATGGCTAATATCGATCATAAGTATCGTACTCATCTGTGCTTTATGCTGCGTATCTTCAACAACAAGGTCATCTTCACTCAATTGAAAACTACCCATACCATGATTAATCTGAGCATTTTTAATACTCTCTGTCATAGATATGTTTTCTAGACCATCGCCATAACGGTATTCTCTTAAGTCGCCCGTATGCTCATCTCCTTGTCCAGATTTACCTGTTTTATGATTACCTGCACCACTTCTTTTAAGTTTACCAAAAATTTGGTCTAATGCACGCTGACGAATTATACGTTCCATCTTTGCGGTAATGGAGATATCTCCACCACCAGAACCTTCTTCCCCATCTTGTGCGTCGCCACCGCCATCTTTAAACTCTTCGCGTATGTATCCCTTAGCCTTTAAATCCTCAATAAAGTCTTCAATGGTATAGTCTTCAGTAGTAAGTTCATACTCCTTGTCTAATTCTCGTAACCAATCAATAGCTTCGTCAAAATCTCCAGAAGTGTGTGTAATAAGCTCTTGGAAAATATCGAACAGCCTATCAAAAACTGATTGTTCGGGTGCTTCATAAGTTTCAAAGCGGAACCCCTTTCTTATATTCATAGCCATAGTATAAAATTAACACTTTTACGTTGGATGCCCACGCCTTTTGGGAAATGTTAACGTTGTTGTTTAATCTTTTGGTTGTTGGTTATTGGTTGTCCGTTGTCCGTTGCTCGTTGTTGGTTGATGGTTGTTCGTTTTGTGCTGAGCGCAAGACGCAATTTCTTATATGCTTGGCGCATGGCTTGCAGCGTTGTGCGCAAGGCGTTTTCAAGTTCGTCTTTGCGAGGAGCTTTTTAGCTACGAAGCAATCTGTTTGTTTCGTGTTCCAAAGCCACAGATTGCTTCGCTGTGCTCGCAATGACGTTTAATTAAAGTAACTTCGGCTACGCTCAGTCACCGGTATTCAGCAATACTATTTACAAACAACGAATAATAAGTACCATCAACCGACAACTGACAACTGACAACGAACAACCAATAACTAAACATTATTAACAAAGAACAAACAACTATCAAACAGCTCAAAAGCTTTTTATCCACTGCACCTATGTGGAAAGGTATTCAGTTTGGCGTGGCGCAATTTGAATTTCCTGAGGTGGACTTGAATGAGATTACTCCGATAGCTATTCCAGAGAAATTGCGGTTGGGGCATCAGATGGAATATGTATGTAAGCAACTTTTAGATGCCAGTGATGAATATGAAGTGTTATTGCATAATTTGCCTATTCGTGAAGGGAAACAGACGATTGGAGAAATAGATTTTATACTTAAAGAGGCAGCCACACAACAATTGATACATGTAGAACTTACCTATAAATTCTACTTGATTGATACCGCAATTGAGAACACAATTCATCAATTAGTTGGACCAAATAGAAGTGATGCTTTTTATAAAAAACTACAGAAAATAAAAAACAATCAATTCTCTTTAATACATACCAATATTGGACGTTCTGTACTTTTAGAGAAAGAAATAGATACTACAAATATTAAACAACAGGTTTGTTTTAAAGCACAACTATTTAAACCTTATAAAGCAGATAATTTACAACTAGACCCATTTAATGCAAATTGTATTGTTGGTTATTGGCTGCGGCTAAAAGATTTTAAGGAAACTAAATTTTCTTCATTTCAATTCTATATACCTACTAAAAGTGAATGGGTTCTAGAACCTTACATTAATGTAACATGGTCGAGCCATACCGAAATATTACCAGCACTACAAGAGCTTTTAGACCATAAGAGTTCACTGATGGTATGGGTGCAAAAAAACAAAACAACATATGAAAAGTTTTTTGTGGTGTGGTGGTGAGTTTAAATTTCTGAATATGATTATCTATAACAGCTGTTAATAACTGTTGATAGGTCTGTTTTTAAATTGATGGCAATAAGATTACTTTTATAGATGATATATGTGTAATTGTGTGCATATACAATTGTTGGGCATAATATAAACGACATTACAAAACGAGAAACAAACTGAAATAAATTAATGGGAATATTTGACAAATTGTTCGGGAAAAAGGATTCTAAAACTGAACAAAAAGATAGTAGAAAAGAAGAAAAGGTTCAGTTAAACGAAGGAGATAAATTTGTTGCTGTAGACAATAATTCTGGATATAAAATAATCAGAAATTTAACTACTGAACAAAAGGATAGTATTGAAAAATCAACTATTCTTTTACGTGCTAGTCAACTTTATATGCACTATTGGACTGACAATTTAGTTTGTACTGACCCAAATGACCAAGGTTGGCAAAATAAAGTTATGTTCTTTTGGAAAGCAGAGGAGCCATTTCCTAAAAAATCCTTACCACCTGAATTTGAAACTTATAAAATTAAGCACTTTCTATTTGAGGAAGATACCTCAAAAATTTCATTACAAGTTGGACAAGCAATGCCTTGGTTTGGAATGCCTGGTCTTGGAGAAAAACACGTATGTGAAATAGACTCAAAAAAAATGACAATTCCGGAGCTGAACAAGCTTGGAATTGTTGAGTATTTTGAACAAATAGAACTGACGAATAGTAATTTAAGTGTTTTAACAAATAAGGATGAATATTTTTTCCTAATTGACGAAAGAATAACACCTTTTCAAAACGGAAGCTTTAATTTAAAAGGTAAACCGATTCCGATTAGTGTCGCTTATGAAATTGGTGGAATACATCTAATAAAGAAAACAAAATTGGAATAAAAAATACTATGCCCAACAATGGCTATAATTAATACGGGTTTTGTTGCTTAACCCAAAGTTTAGGTATATTTACGAAGTCCGCCAAATCTTTTGATTTGGCTTTACAACAATAAAGATAAAACAAAATAAAAAGTTTTGGCTAAGTGCTTAATCGGAAATTCAGTGATTTAAATCCCCGTACTAACCATAGCCGAGACGTTAGGCACAATTATGGTAACACCGAAGAAAGTTTGAATTAATAGAATTATTTATGGACGAACAGAAAATTAATGCGCTGGTAAATATTGGACAATCTAAAGTCGTTGAAAAAGCATATGATGATTTATTAAGTGAGCCGAGTAAAAAAGCTGGAACTGCTTTGGGAACAATTGTCAACATTGGAAACACCTTATTGTGGCCTATAAAATGGGCAAACGAAAGGACAAGATTATATTTCGAAAACAATTTAAAAAAATATGAATCCAAATTAGATGAAATTCCTGACGAACAAATAACAGAAGTTCCAACTGAGATTTCTATGCCAATTTTAGAACGGTTCACCTACGTTTCAAACGAAGAATTGAGCAATGCTTTTGTAAAACTTCTTGCAAGTGCATCCTCAACAGAAAATATCAATAAAGCACATCCAGGGTTTATTCAAATCATAGACAGATTATCACCCGACGAGGCGATAATACTAAAGTACTTAGCAAGCTTAAAAAACTTGCAAGGAGTCCCATTATTATCCATTAAACACCATAATGACCCTAACGCAAGTTCGCAGTATGTTTTTATTTTCAAAAATGAAACAGGCTTAGAATCTAAACTAGATTTGAAATTTTCTGAAAACATCAAAATATACTTTGATAATCTCGAATCCTTAGGACTAATACAGGAAAGAAACTATTATTATACGGACTTAGAACCAGAGTTTGATAAAATCATCGAAGAACAAAAAGGGTTATTAGAAAATGTCTTTTCTAAATATACTGAGCAAAATGAACTGAAAAGAGCTCGAAAAGAATCAAAAGGTATGTATGAAAAAACCGAGTTCGGAGAGCTGTTTATAAGTGCATGTATCGAAAAATAACTGTGCCTAACACAACCTGTAAACAATACGGGCCTCGGGCTTGAACGCAAAGGTTTACGTATTTTTATGAAGTCCGCGAAATCTTTGGGATTTCGCTTTGATACAAAAAAAGAAAAATAAAAACCAAAAGATTTCGCTATGTGCGTGGCGGAAAGCAAACGCTAGTTTGCTCCCGTACTGTTCATAGCCAAACCGATATAAACAATTTAGAATCTCCTTATTGAAATCAAAAATCATAGCATTTATTATAAATAAAGGTCTAATAATCGGCGGATTATTTATGTTGATTATTGCGGTCATTGTTCTGAATAATGGAGTCGTTAAAAAAAGAATAACTGAGCAGAATAAAATTGTAACTGTTAAAGTGCTTGAAACACCAAAAGATTGTGATAACCTTGGACAGAGAGGTGGATACTATAAGTTGACATATAATGGACAGGTTTTCGTAAAAAAAGGAAATCGGCTAATTTGCGAAACGATGATTGGAAAAAGTAATGTGGACGTATTGACCAATGAAAACGAGGACAAAATTGTATTCTTAAATGAATATGAAGAGTCGAATGATTTTTGGAGCGGTATTATACTCGGAATCATAGGAATAGTAATCGCATATAAAGGCTGGAAAAAATAAAAACTGTTTACAACAAAGAACTAAATCAAAAGCAAACATAGTCTTCGCAAATCTAAAAGAATTCTATTCTAGACACATAACCTATAAACTCTTTTAAGACTAAAAAACCAAGCCCTAAATTCTTTAGGGCTTGGTTTTCTTTTGATATCAATACCCTTTCTACTCTACCGTATAGATTACCGTATTTTTCTGAGTAACCCTAAAATAGCCATGTGCGTAATTATCTGGATTTGTTGTGTTAATACAATTACCTTTTATTGCTACAGGCGTAGACTCAAAAAGACCGACACCACCAAGTTGATCGATTACAATATCAATATAATTGTAATAGGGTCTAGAAATACTGTGCATATTTATGGTTACCACATCACCTGGAGCTAATGGTTTTATTTCTCCCTCTTCATCATCATCTTCATTTATCTCGAACCACCAATCTACCTCGTTACCGTTTATAAATTCATCATCACCTGATTCTAGTATTGGTAAAAGATCTTGTGGTCTTTCATACTTAAAAAAGTAATTATCCCCTTCCGCCTCAAAATCGTTAAATACAATATGCAATTCAATGGTTTCATCATCAAAACCATCTTCTGTATCTTGAAATACATCTATAATATCTGCCACCGGATTCATGGTGTCATTTGCAGTATATGTTTGTCCGTCATAAATAATTTCTAATGTATAACTAGCTTCTAATTGCGGATTGAATGTAGTGGTTGTATAGGTTCCATCATTTTGATCCGTAAAGAGATAAACTTCTCCATTAACATCATTGGTTACCGATACCTGCGCCCCAACTACATCGGTACTTTGGGTATCGAAAAATGGTGTAGATGTACGCAACGTTATACTTTGCTCATTACCAGCAGTACCTTTTTCCCAATCTAGAGAAGCTTCTACCACTAAGCGTATGGTATCGGTCTGTACATCAACATCGATAACATCTTCACAACTTACTATGCATATAGCAAATACCACTAGAAATAGTTTTATATAGTTTTTCATCGATTAAAATTTAAAGTTATAAGTAATAGATGGCACAATACCGAAAATGGCCGTTCTGGTAGCTTCATTAGCCCCTGTTTCTATATTCTGACCAAATGATATGGAAGCTGCATTTTTACGGTTGTACGCATTGTACAGCCCTAATACCCATTCTCCTTTTAATTTCGCATTCGGTTTTTTATTCGGTTTATAATTAACCGATAGGTCTAAACGATGATAAGCCGGTAATCGATCAGAATTTCTATTGGCATAGCTTGCCACTGAAATACCTTCATACTCATATTGACCATTTGGGTATGTAACCGGTCTACCTGTTTGAAAAACAAGATTGGTTCCAAAACTCCATTTGTCATTTAATTGATAGGAGCCAGAAATGGAAATATCGTGAGTTCTATCATACGGAGTATTATACCAATTGCCATCATTAATACCTAGTCCGCCAGCAGTACCACCAGGAGTTCTTTGTTCAGATTTAGAAAGGGTGTAAGCAATCCACCCTGTGAATTTACCTTCGTTCTTACGGAACAATAGCTCTAATCCGTATGCTCTAGATTCCCCAGTTAAAATTTCGGTTTCAATGGTATTTTGTCCAATAAGGTCTGAACCATCTATATAATCAATTCTATTATCGGTGTTCTTATAGTACACTTCAGCTTCCATAGAATAAGCTTTGTTCTTAAAATTACGGAAGTAGCCCAAAGCATATTGATTAGATAGTTGAGGGTCGATATATTGTCCGCTGGGTGCCCAAACATCTAAAGGCGTTGCGGAAGAAGTATTCGATAATAAATGAATGTATTGAGCCACTCTAGAGAAACCAGCTTTTAATGAAGAATTATCATCAATAGTATAGGCTAGTGAAGCTCTAGGTTCTAAATTTCCAAAAGATTTAATGGCATCTCCATTATCATAAACCGTCTCCCCTATTGCTGTACCGCGCTCATAGATACCTAAGTCTGAATTGTAGACTACTGGTTGGTTATTTTCATATTCCGTCATGGGTTGACCACCCAATCTTGTAAAGGCACTATAACGCAAACCGTATTGGGCCGTTAGTTTCTCTGTCAATTTATGTTCTGCATTTACGTAGAGGCCACTTTCAACAGCCTTTTTATTATCTAACAATAAAGGATTTACAGCCGAAGTTTCAGAAGTTGGTTTTATCTCGCCTGGATCAAACTGGTAATATATTCCGCTTGCGCCAAAATCTAGTTTAAATTTATCGCTGAAATAATATTTAAGATCATATTTAAGATTGTAATTGGTAATAGAAGAAACCCAGTCGAACTCTGCAAAAGTAAGACCTAACTTATAATCGTACTTACTATAAATAGCAGAAAGGTTGGAGAAAAGCTTGTCGTTAAAAATATGATTCCAACGCAGGTTTCCGGTAGAATTACCGTAAGAATTACTGAAAGTGTCCCCTAGCTCAAAAGAATCCCTTCCAAAATAACCAGAAAGAAAAAGCCTGTTATTTGCATTGATCTTATAATTGGTCTTTAGGTTTAAGTCATAGAAACCAACACTATTATCTTGCCCAGCCGCTTTTAATAATAGATTGGCATATGAACTTCTACCGGCAATTAAGAAAGATCCTTTTTCTTTAAATAAAGGAGCTTCTAAAGCCAATCGGCTAGAAATAATACCTATACCACCCGTGGCTGCAAACCGCTTACTGTTCCCATCCTTTTGACGTACATCTAAAACCGAAGAAACACGACCACCATATCTAGCAGGGATACCACCTTTATACAATTTTACATCCTTTATGGCATCAGCATTAAACACAGAGAAAAACCCGAACATATGCGATGTGTTGTAAATAATAGCCTCATCTAACAACACCAAGTTTTGATCCCCGGCACCGCCACGCACATGAAATCCGCCAGTGCCTTCACCATTGTTGGTAACACCCGGCAACATCTGTAAAGACTTTAGAATATCAACTTCCCCCAAAACCACTGGCATTTGCTTTACGGTTTCAATGTTCATTTTAAGAACACTCATTTCTGGTTTACGTAACACGGCAATCTCAGATTCTTCTGCCGTAACTTCCACTTCATCTAGCTGTGTAGATATTTCCGATATTTCAAAATTGAAGTTTTGGTTTCGATCAAGATTTACATCTTGTTTAATATCGGCATAACCCATATAAGTAATAAGTAAGCGATATTCCCCCTTTGGGGCTGTAATGGAATAGAAACCATATTCGTTGGTTACTACACCAATTGTTGTTCCCTCTAAAAACACCGATGCCCCAAAAAGGGTTTCTCCGTTTTCAATGTCAGAAATTTTACCACTTATGGTATAGTTTTCTTGAGCTAAAACCGGAGTGTAACTAAGTAATAAAATAATAATACTTGTGACGCTAAACCACCTTAAGCGCACTTTACGCTTTCCTTTTTTAATCATGTTGTTTGTTTAATTGATTGATGAATACCGCAATATGACTATATCCTTTTAAAAATGTTACACCAAAAATGAATATTTAAGAAAATACTAACATTGACAGACAAGAATTAAAATCCATATTGTTTTAAAAATTTGCACTGTTTTTTAATTAAAACGGTAAATTTCAGGTCTAACTTAAAACTCAGCTTACCAAATGAAAAACCTAAACAACATTGCGCTAGTTTTCTTTATATTTTTCAGCATATCCATTACTGCTCAAGAAACCGAATACGCTAATCTACTTCAAAATATAGATGCTAGACAAAAGACATCATTAAATGGAAAATGGGATATTATCGTAGATCCATTAGAAAACGGATTTTACAATCATAGACTACAAGAGTATGATAAAGGGTATTTTAAGAATGCAAAAATGCAATCTCCTTCTGACCTTATAGAATATAATTTCGATACCAGCCTTCAGTTAAATGTACCCGGTGATTGGAATACTCAAATGGACAAACTTTACTACTACGAAGGTACATTGTGGTACAAGAAAGATTTCAACTATACCCCTACTTCTAATCAAGAAAGCTTTTTATACTTTGAAGCTGTAAATTATGAGGCAATCGTTTATTTAAATGGTGAAAAGCTAGGCAAACATGTTGGCGGTTACACTCCGTTCCAATTCAATGTCACCGATAAACTTGTAGAAGGCAATAACTTTGTAGTTGTAAAAGTCGATAATAAACGTAAAAAAGAAAATGTACCAACAGTAAATCAAGATTGGTGGAATTATGGTGGTATTACAAGATCGGTTCACTTAATAAACGTACCAAAAACCCATATAGAAGATTACTCCGTTCAATTAGAGAAAGGAACAACCAATACAATCAGTGGATGGGTGACAGTAGCAAATGCTACAGATGGTGACGCCGTAAGCATTAAAATACCAGAGCTTAAGAAAACAGTAAAAGCTACAGTAAAAAATGGGAAAGCTTCTTTTACAATCAATGCTAAACCCAATTTATGGTCCCCAGATTCTCCTAAATTATATGAGGTTATTTTTCAAACAAGTACTGATAAAGTTATTGATCTTATTGGCTTTAGAACGGTAACCACAGATGGCTCTAAAATACTTATAAATGGAAAAGAAACTTTCCTTAAAGGTATTAGTATTCATGAAGAAGCAGCATTTAAAACAGGGCGTGTAGTTTCTGTTGAAGAATGTAAGGTACTATTGAATTGGGCAAAAGAATTAGGTTGTAATTTTCTACGATTAGCACATTACCCACATAGCGAGGCAATGGTGAAAGAAGCAGAGAAAATGGGCTTTTTAATATGGTCAGAAATTCCCGTGTATTGGACTATTGAGTTCGATAATGAAGATACCTATTCAAATGCCGAAAATCAATTGACCGAAATGATCTCTCGCGATAAAAATAGGGCTTCGGTAGTACTGTGGTCTATGGCAAATGAAACACCTGAAAGCGAGCCACGTTTATCATTTATCACCAATTTGGCAGAGAAAGCTCGTGAGCTGGATAATACAAGATTAATTACTGCTGCATTAGATACACAGGGTAAAGGCGATGATGGCAATTTAATAGAGGATCCACTAGGTAAAGTAGTTGATGTTATCGGTATTAATAATTATTGTGGTTGGTATTATGGGGATGTAGATTCATGTAGTAGTATTAAATGGGCAAGTGCTTACAACAAACCAATGATCATGAGTGAAATCGGTGGTGGGGCTTTATACGGTTTACATGGTGATAAAAATGAAAGATGGACAGAAGAATACCAAGATGAACTGTTTAAATCTAATATTGAAATGATGAAAAATATCGATTTTATGGCAGGTTTATCTCCTTGGATTTTGATGGATTTTCGTTCATCAAGACGTCCTTTACGTAGAATACAAGATGATTTCAATAGAAAAGGATTGATCTCTGAACAGGGCATGAAGAAGAAAGCCTTTTATACACTGCAAGAGTATTATCTTGATATGGATAAGAAATAAAAATATTGATATCATTGAATATAAAAGCGATTGATTACTACAGTGTAATCAATCGCTTTTATACTTTTAAAACTATAGTTATTCAGTATACGCTCCAGAAGAATACGTTAATTCATAACTGTGCGTGTATACTGTAAACAACTCAATCAAAACTAATTAGCATCATTACTACACAACAAAATTGAGAATTATGGGTTTTACTTAATAATTATCGGTTTTTGATTCAACTATTTATTGTTAAGGTTGTCAATCAAAAAAAAATGAAACCACTATTAATCAGCTTACTACTATTAATTCTCCAGTCCATTGTAAATAGTTGCGGACGACGAAAACTGATATAAGAAAAACGTACAATGAGTAGAAAAAAGAAACCTATCAGAGTATATTCTCAAGCAGTAATAGAAACACAACATGTGTTTACCGAAAACGACCAAGTTTTTATAAAAGACAACAACTCGTCGACATCAAGTAACAACGAAATGTGGTCACCAATACAGTTCAAATGGGTATCTATTGGTAGTGTTCAAGATTGTTTAGTTCTTGAATAAAACAAATACATAAGTATATTTGGGTCGTAGCATTGCTAGAATTATGAACTCAAAAATCATACAAATAACTTCCAAAGAAACATTACCGATTAGACATCAGGTAATGTGGCCAACTAAACCTTTAGATTACGTAAAGCTGAATAATGACAATGAAGGTCTACATTACGGACTATTTTTAGATAATACATTAATTTCAATAGTATCCTTATTTATTAAGGACGAAGAGGCTCAATTTAGAAAATTTGCTACATTAGAAAATTACCAAGGTAAAGGATATGGCAGTTTACTACTAAATGAAATTATACAAGTTGCTGGTAAGAAATCATTGAAAAGAATTTGGTGTAATGCCAGAACAAATAAAATGGATTATTATAAAAAATTTGGAATGGTAGTCACAGATAGCACCTTCAGAAAGGGAGGTTTAGATTATGTTATCATGGAACGGATATTTTGACACCTTATTTCTGAAAATTCCTGCTGGTTTATTATGGTATTGATAATAATGCTAGTTATAAACAATACCAACAAGTAATCCCACAGATTCATTTAAAAATTATCTTATTTTAGAACGAAATTTTCTTCTAGGTAATTATTTAAATAACAGTTATGCAGATGTTTACTAAGCTTATAAAATCTATATTAGTTGTATTAATCCTCAGTTCAAGTGTAACTGCCCAAGAAAATTCCAGCCAAATGAATTCTACTGAAAAAGAAGAAATTGCATTCTTGCTTTTCGACAACTATGAAACCCTAGATGTATTTGGACCTGCTGAAATATTTGGACGATTAACCGAATTATATACTTTAAAATTCTATTCACTTGAAGGTGGTATTGTGACCAATAGACATCAAGTCCCAATAATGACAGAAAAACTAGCAGATATCAATAAAAAGCCATTTGCCTTTTTAATTCCTGGTGGTTTAGGAACAAGAGTAGAAGTAAATAACGATAAGCTAATAACTTCTATTAAAGATATAAGCCTCTCGAGTACATATGTTATGACCGTCTGTACAGGAAGTGCCCTTTTAGCAAAGTCGGGACTTTTAGATAAAAGGCAGGCTACTTCAAACAAACGTGCATTTGCATGGGTCGTTACCAACGGACCAAAGGTGCAATGGGATAAAGAAGCTCGTTGGAAGGTAGACGAAAATTATTATACCTCTTCAGGTGTAAGTGCAGGTATGGATATGGCTTTAGGATTTTTAGCCGACCGACACGGTTTAGATTTTGCTAGAAATGTAGCTTGGGAAATAGAATACAACTGGATCGAAGATAAAGATAATGATACGTTTACTGCAGAATGATAAACTTCATCAAAAGCAGTTAACGTATCATTTGAACTTATAAAATCTATTTCTGCCTTTTCATTAATTCAGCTTCAATATCTTTAAGTGTAAAGCCTTTTGCCTGTAACAGCATTAAGTAGTGAAATAATAAATCTGCACTCTCGTACAAGAACAACTCATCATTATCATCCATTGCTTCAATAACAGTTTCCACAGCTTCCTCCCCTACTTTTTGGGCAATTTTATTTATTCCTTTTTTAAACAAAGAAGCTACATAAGATTTGCTATCGTCAGCAGTAGTTCTTCTTTCTTTAATAGTATCTTCTAACTCTGAAAAGAATCCGAATTGTGAATTGTTTTCTTCTTTCCAACAGGTATCTGTACCGGTATGACATGTAGGTCCTACAGGATTTACAGTAATTAAAAGAGAATCATCGTCACAGTCATTTTTAATAGAAACTAAATTCAAAAAGTTTCCGCTTTCTTCACCTTTAGTCCATAAACGCTGCTTAGAACGACTAAAAAATGTAACCTTACCACTATCAGTAGTTTTCTTCAAAGCTTCGGCATTCATATAGCCAAGCATCAATACATTCTTCGTACGTGCGTCTTGTATAATCGCAGGTACTAGACCGTCACTCATTTTCTTCCAATTAGGTGTATTAAACTCCATATTCTTTTTATTCAATTTCAATTCTATTAATCATATTTTTAAAAGGCGATAATCTTATCGTTAAACCAAACCTTCTACAGCGCTTAGGATAATATTTCGTTTAATAAGCTCACAAACCGTAAACTGATATAGCCAACTCAACACTAATCAAGAGCAAAATTTATTGCAGCAAAAGCATGTTCTTCTGTAGTATCAACAACCACAATGTCGCAATCTTCTTGCTTAATTAGCAAAGGTATTTCGGTACAACCTAAAATCACCCCTTCTGCCCCTTGAATTTCAGACTTTTTTATAATATCTAAATAATGTTGTTTAGAGTCTGTAGTAATTATACCTTTGGCTAACTCCGTGTAAATAATAGAATGAACTATCTCGCGGTCTTTTTCATCGGGAATCATTACTTCTATACCAAATTGGTTCTTTAAAATATCTTTATAGAAATCAAGCTCCATTGTATACTTAGTTCCAAGTAATAATACCTTCTTACAACCTTTTTGTTTCACAGCTTCGCCTGCAACCTCTGCAATATGCAAAAGAGGCACTGTAATTTTTTCTTTGATCGCAGGAACACTAAGGTGCATTGTATTAGCACAAATAAGAATGATATCTGCACCCGCATTTTCTAAACGAACGGCAATATCTGTCATTTGAGAATGTAAAGTATCCCAATCTCCACTTGCTTGTTTTGAAGATATCTCTGCAAAATTTACCGATTCAATAATACATTCACAAGAACTCTGATTGCCAAGTATTTTAGCAACTTTGGTATTTAATAATTGATAATACAATTGAGTAGACTGCCAGGTGATTCCTCCAATGAGACCTATTTTTTTCATTATATTTTTATTAAAAAGTTTGGTATACCAAATCCTTCGACTACGCTTAGGATAATACCTAGTTTAGCAATTCTAATTCGGTCACTAAGCGTACCCGAAGTGACATTTCGATTATCAAATCTGCCTACTGAAAACTGTTACTGCCAACTGTAAATTATAATCGAACAGGAATACCGTTATTCTTCAAGTCAGTCTTCAATTCTTGAATACCTATTTCCTTAAAGTGAAAAACACTAGCCGCCAAAGCTGCATCTGCTTTACCATCTATAAAGGTATCGGTAAAGTGTTGTTTATTACCTGCACCGCCAGAAGCAATTATAGGTATATTTAAATCCGTTGACAATTTTGCCAATGCTTCATTTGCGAATCCGTCTTTAGTGCCATCATTATCCATTGAGGTAAAGAGAATTTCTCCTGCACCTCGTTCTTCTACTTCTTTTGCCCATTCAAATAATTTTCTGTCGGTCGGTACTTTACCTCCAACCAAATGCACTATCCACTCTCCATCAATCTGTTTAGCATCTATAGCAACAACAATACATTGCGACCCAAATTTGGCAACCAAATCGTTAATCAACTGCGGATTCTTTACGGCAGATGAATTTATTGAAACCTTATCTGCTCCGTTATGCAACAAAATATCTACATCTTCAACAGAAGAAATTCCGCCACCAACAGTAAACGGAATATTAACTTTTTCTGCAACGCGATACACTAAATCTGCCAATGTCTTTCTTTTCTGTTCCGTTGCCGAAATATCTAAGAACACCAATTCATCGGCACCCTCGCGACTATAAATTTCAGCCAACTCAACAGGGTCACCTGCATCACGTAAGTCAACGAAATTGACACCTTTTACAGTTCTACCATCTTTGATATCTAAACAAGGTATTATTCTCTTAGCAAGCATATTTCTTAGTATTAAGTACTAATTACTCATTTTTAATATTCAAATCTACTCCGTCATAAAATCCCAAATCCTTTTCTTTAATCAGTTTCACATAAAAAGCAATTTGACCGATATGGTATGAATAATGTTCAACGGCATGCATAATAGCACCAACCCCCGAAAAAGACATTCCTTGTACAGATCTCACTTTTATCAACTTATCTGCTGTAGAATCAAATATGACACGTTTTACGGAATCTACCGTATCTTCCAACTTATGTAATAACTCTGCTTTTGTTAGACCTGAATTAACAGAAAACTCGGCATCTCTATTTCTATTATCATCGATCTCGCCTATAGAAGAAATTACATATTGTGTCATATTACCACACAGATGTAAAATAAGATTAGCTATACTGTTTAAAGAAGCATTAGGTTTCTGCCAAATTTCTTCTTCCGATATTTCAGAAAGACTTTTCTTGATCATACGTGTACTTTCATCCATACGGTACATCGCATTTTCAACAATTTCTTCAACTAAGCGTTCTTCTTTATCCATTACCTAAAATATATGTTTCTAATTGCTTTAAGCTTATTCTATTTTCATAAATAGCTTTACCGATAATGGTGCCTTCACAACCCATTTCTGCTAATTTAGGTAATTCATCAAAAGTTGATATTCCGCCACTGGCAATTAATTTTATTTGTAACACAGATTGGTCTTCAACTGCGCTCAGACTGACATCTGTTTGTGCAATTATCTTCTTGTATAAATCAAAAGACGGACCTTCTAACATACCATCCTTACTAATATCAGTGCAAATTACATATTGAATTCCTTTTTGTTGATATGATTGTATAAATGGAATCAATTCTTCCTTTGACTCTTCTAGCCAACCAGAAACAGCTACCTTTTCATCCATAGCATCTGCACCTAATATTATTTTATCAGCACCATGCTTTTCTATCCAACCAAGAAAAGTTTTAGGATCTTTTACTGCAATACTACCACCAGTAATTTGTTTAGCACCACTTTCAAAAGCGATACGTAAATCGTCATCAGTTTTTAATCCACCTCCAAAATCAATTTGTAAACCTGTTTGCGAGGCAATCTGCTCTAAAACTTTATGGTTGACGATATGTTTAGATTTTGCACCATCTAAATCCACCAAATGCAGATGCTTAATACCGTGTGCCTCAAATTCTTTAGCTACCTCTAACGGGTTCTCATTATATATTTTTTTGGTATCGTAGTCTCCCTTAGAAAGGCGGACACATTTACCATCAATGATATCTATAGCAGGAATAATTCTCATTCTTTAATCTAAAATTTGTTTATCAACAGACATCCACAATGGTGAATCTCCTATTTTATTAAATCCGAAACGCTCATATAACAAATGGGCATCTTTAGTTTTTAATGCTAATGTTTTAAGTTTTTTAATGGTAGTATCTTCTAACATCGCTTTCACTAAAATCTTACCATAACCCTTACCTTGAAATTTATCTAGAATAATCACATCCATAAAATATCCGAAATAAATATAATCGGTGACTACTCTGGCAAAGCCAATTTGTTCATTTTCAGGTGTATATATTCCAAAACAATACGAATTCTCAATAGTTAGCTTTACTTCATCTAAAGTTCGACCATTACCCCAGTAAGAATTAGCTATGAATTGTTGAATTTTTTCAAGTTTCAATAAACTTTTATCCTTTGAAATAAAATAATTTTGCTCCATTACATTTTTAAAAAATTTTCTAAAATCTTTTCTCCCACATCACTAGATTTCTCTGGGTGAAACTGAGTACCGTAAAAATTATCTTTTCTCAATGCAGCACTATAATCTAAACCATAAGTACATTCAGCAATTGTTTCAGAACACAATGGCGCATAAAAACTATGCACTAAATAAATATGCTCTTTTTCTTCAATACCATTAAATAATTCAGATTTCAAATTTGTAATCTGATTCCATCCTATCTGTGGAACTTTTACCGTATTATTAAATTTAACAACATCAACATCAAAAATTCCTAGTCCAGTAGTATTACCTTCCTCAGACGAATGACACATTAATTGCATACCTAAGCAAATACCTAAAACAGGTTGCGTTAAAGTCGGAATTAGTGTATCTAAACCGCTATCACGAAGTTTGTGCATGGCACTACTCGCCTCACCTACTCCTGGGAATATTACCTTATCGGCTTTTTTGATTTCCTCAACATCATTAGTCAAAACTGCATCATAGCCTAACCTTTTAATGGCGAACTTAATACTTTGAATATTTCCTGCCCCGTAATTTATTATTACAATTTTCATAAGCTCAGATACGAGGTTAGAAATTTAAAGTACGATTTATTATACCACAATTTCTATTTCTCATTTTACATATATTTTATTAACAAAGGTCAATTTGTTCTATTCCTTTCACCTTGTATTTATAACATTGTACTTTTTATAATACTCCTTTTGTACTAGGCAACACCATTTTTTCAACGTCTCTTTTAACAGACATTTTTATGCTCTTTGCAAAAGCCTTAAAAATAGCTTCAATCTTATGATGTTCATTGGTGCCTTCTGCTTTAATGTTTAGGTTTGCTTTTGCTCCGTCAGTGAATGATTTAAAGAAATGATGAAACATTTCTGTAGGCATATCACCCACCATTTCACGCTTAAAGTCTGCATCCCAGACTAACCAATTTCTGCCACCAAAATCTATTGCAGATTGCGCTAAACAATCATCCATAGGTAAACAGAAACCGTATCGTTCAATACCTAATTTATTTCCTAAGGCCATATGAAATACTTCACCAAGCGCAATACCTGTATCTTCTATAGTATGGTGTTCATCAACTTCTAGATCACCATCTACCTTTATAATTAGATCCATTTGCCCATGACGAGCCAATTGATCTAGCATATGGTCAAAAAATGCCAATCCGGTTTTAATATCACTTTTACCAGTACCATCTAGATTCAGTTTTATGGCAATATCAGTTTCATTAGTTTTTCTATGAATTTCAGCCGTTCTGTCATTCAATTTCAAGAACTCATAAATCTTCTCCCAATCATTGCTTTCAATAGCAATATGGCTATCTAGTTCATCACGTTTTACCGTAATTTCATCCGTACCCAAGTTGGTCTCATCATTTATGAAAATACCTTTAGAGCCTAAGTTCTTAGCCAATTCCATATCGGTTAATCTATCACCTATTACATAAGAATTTTCTAAATCATATTCATCAGAAAAATAGTCGGTCAGTAAACCAGTACCAGGTTTTCTAGTATCAGCATTTTCATGTGGAAAAGTTCTATCTAAAAACACCTTATCAAAAATGACGCCTTCATTTTCAAAAGACTTTAATATGAAATTATGCACCGGCCAAAAGGTGTTTTCAGGAAAAACATCTGTTCCCAATCCGTCTTGGTTGGTAATCATCACCAACTCATAATCAAGTTCTTTGGCAATTTTACCAAGAAAAGTGAATGACTTTGGATAGAATATCATTTTCTCAAATGCATCTATTTGCTCATCTACGGTTTCTTTGATTATGGTTCCATCACGATCAATAAATAGTACTCTTTTTTTCATTGCTTTTTCATATAATAGTAAATAACCTCGGGACAAGTCCGCGAGGCATTGAATTGAAAACAAAATTAATACTTCGACGCAAGCGTCGGAGCATTTAAATCTCGATTATCGAGTAAATACTAAGACAATTTAGAATCATCTTTAGGACCTTCAATTGCTGTTTGTTCTTTAGATCCAAAAAAGAATTTCTTTGCTCCTGCAAATAACGCTACTCCGCCTATTGCTATAAACTTCCAAAATTTAAGTATTAAAGCAAAGAATCCGGCTTTAGCCAATATTTTACCAGCGATTAAACCCCCTATTCCGTAAGCAGCAACATCATCAAAATCAGGATCAAATTCAGAATACTTGTAACCTGTATTAAACGATACACTTCCTAAAATTGGATCTAAGTTATTCTCAACATCTTCAAGCGTGTCCATGTCACCAATAACATTTAGGTTCATGTAGCCCTTACGACCTAAAACTCTAATATTGTAATTTAAAGTACTGGTTTCCTCTTCTTCGAAAAGTAATTCTTTTGCCCAGTATAATTTCTTGTTTTCTGAATCATAATAAGGCTTTGTTGCCCAACCTATCAAATCTACAGTCGGGTATCCCATACTAGATCTTTGCGGATTTGCTTCTTTAACATCATCTTGCATTTCACTTAACAAGTCATCATAATCCATGTCTTGTGCATCGTCATCCTCAATATATCCATCTTCTGAATACGATATTTCAATAGCGTAAGTTGTTTCTACTGGAGTTTCATCTTCTTTAAGCAAAAGCCCCATAACAGACTCATCTCTTGGGTTTCCCCAAATATCAGAAAGTACACGCTGCGCTTGTTCACTGTCTAAAAACTTATAACCTTCTGGCACCATTATTTTGGCAACATCACCATTAAGCATAGACCTATCATAAATATAGGTAAAGGTATTTTCTAGGCTATCAGAATACATTTTATAACTGATCAACGCCTCTGTTTCTTCATCACTTAGATTAAGACTGTCGGCTATAAATTCTAGTCTTTCAATATCTTGAGCACGAGCTATACTAACAGTAACTAATAATGTAATAAAATAAATGAACTTGCTTTTCATTGGTTTTGGTTTAAAGGTTATATCATTTTTAACGCCTCAGCAAGTGTTTTATTCTCTACAGCACTACCTACAGTAAAACGGAGGGTATTCTCACATAATGGTTGTGTAGTACGATTTCTAACTACAACCCCTTTAGCTAATAATTGTTTATACCTAAACGTAGCATCATCAACTTTTGCCAAAATAAAGTTTGCATCTGTAGGATAAATTTTTTCTACAAATGAAACTGTTTTTAAAGCCTCTTCTAATTTTGTCCTTTCAGCTAAAATTTCATTTACCTCGTTCTTAACAGAATTTAAATCTAACACACGAGTAGTTGCTTTCTCTTGTGTTAACTGATTCACATTATATGGAGGTTTAATTTTGTTCACCACCGCAATAATTTCCGCTGATGCAATACAAATACCTAAACGTATACCTGCCATACCATATGCCTTTGATAAGGTCTGAGTAATAATTAGATTCGGAAACTCTGCAAGTTTTGATGTCCAGCTTTCTTCAGATGAAAAATCTATATATGCTTCATCGATAACTACAAGTCCATTAAAAGAATTTAAAAGTTCATCAATACTATATGTTGAAAAACTATTTCCCGTAGGATTGTTGGGAGAGCAAATGAACAACAGTTTCGTATGCTCATTAATTGCCTTTTTGATTTCAGAAACATTAGGCTGAAAATCATTAGTCAATAATACCTCTCTATTTTCTACTAGATTAATCCCTGAAAGCACCTTATACATTCCGTATGTAGGTGGAAGCGTTATTATATTATCTTGTTTAGGCTCACAGAAAGCCCTGAACAATAAATCTAAAACTTCATCGCTACCATTACCTAAAAGAATATTTTCTTCCTTTATACCCTTCTGTTCAGCCAATGTAGCTTTCAAGCCTCTCTGTTGAGGATCAGGATACCGATTGACTCCGTTTTCAAACGGATTCTCATTTGCATCTAAGAAAACCATCGTCGAACCATCGGATACATATTCGTCCCGTGCAGAAGAATACGGACTCAAGCCCTTTACGTTTTCTCTTGTTATATTATCTAAATTGAAACTCATCAGTTCAATATGGTGTTGGTCATTGAGCTTAGCTGAAATGACATTATTTTAAACTATTTAATCTTAATGTTACTGCATTTTTATGTGCTTCTAAACCTTCTGCTTCTGCCATCAGTTCAATAGCATTACCAATTGTTTGAATACCATCTTTTGTGATTTTCTGAAAAGTCATACTCTTCATAAAACTATCAAGGTTTACACCACTGTATTGCTTAGCATATCCATTTGTTGGTAAAGTATGATTCGTGCCAGAAGCATAATCACCGGCACTCTCAGGAGTATAATTACCAATAAAAACAGAACCCGCATTCAGCGTATTATCGATATAGAAATCTTCATTTTCTACACAAACAATATAGTGCTCTGGTCCGTATTCATTTATTAAATCAATAGCATCTTGATCATTATCAACGTAAATCAATTTACTATTTGCAATTGCTTGTCTGGCGATTTCTTTACGCGGTAAATCTTCTAATTGAAGCGCAACCTCTTTCTCCACTGCATCAATCATTTCTTTAGAAGTAGAAACCAAAATCACTTGACTATCGACCCCATGTTCTGCCTGACTCAATAAATCGGAAGCCACAAAAGCCGCATTTGCAGTATTATCGGCAACAACCAATAATTCAGAAGGACCTGCAGGCATATCTATAGCAACACCGTGCTTTGTTGCAATTTGCTTTGCTACGGTTACATATTGATTTCCTGGTCCGAAAACTTTATACACTTGCGGTATGGTTTCAGTGCCAAAAGTCATCCCAGCAATTGCCTGAATTCCCCCTACTTTTACAATTTTTGTTACCCCGCATAAATCCGCTGTATACAAAATAGCAGGATTCAATTTCCCTTCCTTATCCGGAGGAGAACATAATACTATCTCATCACAACCTGCAATAGTAGCCGGTACTGCCAACATTAAGATGGTTGAAAATAAAGGAGCGGTTCCACCAGGTATATATAACCCCACTTTCTGAATCGGTCTTTTTTCTTGCCAACAAGAAACTCCCGGTGCAGTTTCTACTTCTGTACGACCCGTTTTTTGAGCGGCATGAAATATTTCAATATTCGACTTAGCCAATTGAATGGCTGCTTTAAGTTCATCTGACACCATGGAAATTGATTCATTAATCTCTTCCTTAGAAACTAATAATTCATCTAAAACTACCTTATCAAATTTTTCCGTATATTTTTTAAGCGTTACATCACCGTTATCGGAAACTTCTTTAAAAATACCGTTCACCAAACCTTCAATATCTGCCACAGTTTGTGTAGGACGCTGCAGTATAGCCCTCCAATCTTCTCTTTTGGGATTATATATCTTGTTCATCTAGTTGATATTTTTTTGGAAGTGATAAGCCACTTTTTCATACCCTTGTTTTTCCCAAAACTTATGTCCTTCCACATTTCCTAAATAACAATTTAATTCTGCTGCCTCACAACCTATCGATTCGGCATATTTAAATATCCAATCAGACAGTTTTTTTCCAATTCCTTTACCCTGATATTCAGGTAGTATACAAACATTATCAGGTTCAATATGTTTACCTATATAATATTTGGTCAACACCCATATTCCCGATATACCAATGAGCTTACCGCCGTCATACACACCAATACATTGATAATTTTGAGCGATCATCTCATTAAGACGTTCTTTTAGAGTAACCTTTCCAATCTTAGGATTCAACAGCTCTAAAAAGGGAATAATGCCTTCTAAATTTTCTGTTTCTATAAAATCAATTGTATACATTTTTACAAAACCATTTTCTCTATTGGACAAACAAGAATGCCTTCTGCGCCAGCTTTTTTCAATTCGTCTATGACTTCCCAGAATTTATCTTTTTTGATTACCGTATGTACAGAACTCCAACCTTCATCTGCCAAAGGCAATACTGTCGGACTTCTCATACCTGGTAATAATTTTAATATACCGTCTAACTTATCATTGGGGGCATTCAATAAAACATATTTAGAACCTCTAGCTCTTAGAACAGATTGAATTCTAAACTGTAACTTTTCAAGAAGTTCTTTTCTCTCTTCATTTATTTTTGGAGAAACTGCTAGCACAGCTTCACTTGTCAACATTACTTCAACCTCTTTCAGGTTATTTTTAAATAATGTACTACCACTAGAAACGATATCACAAATAGCATCTGCCAGTCCAATATTAGGTGCAATTTCAACAGAACCACTAATGATGTGCAAATCAGCTTTCACACCTTTATCTTTCAAGTAGTTCAATACTGTATTTGGGTAAGATGTTGCAATACGCTTACCTTCAAAATCTTTAACTGAATTGTACTTAACTGACTTTGGTACCGCCAAGGATACTTTGCATTTAGAAAAGCCTAGTTTTTCGGCAATTGAAATATCTTCTCCTTTTTCGATTAATACGTTTTCACCAATGATAGCAATATCTACCACTCCATCTCTTAAGTATTGAGGTATATCTCCATTTCTTAAATAAAACACTTCCATTGGGAAGTTTCTTGAAGAAGCTTTAAGCTGATCTTTACCATTATCAATGGAAATTCCGCAGTCTTTTAAAATTTGAAGGGACTCCTCATTGAGTCTTCCCGATTTTTGAATAGCAATTCTAATTTTAGTCATTTTCTTTATTTAATGCTTGGCAACCAAAAGAGATTTAAATACAAAACCCGTTTGATTGCTCAAACGGGTTTTTAAAATATGTTGTTCTACTACAATACATTCCTACCTCGCCTAAGCGTGAATATGGAAATGATGATGTGTAGTTCTATTTTTCATTATACTGTAAAAGTAAAAGGTATTTTTCATTTCACAAAACAAAAGTTTAAAATGAAACAAAAATAAATAAGTCCGTGTTTTAGTTATTCCCTAAAATTAAAGGTAATCCTGAGTCTCCACCACCAACTACAATTACTTTAGAGTTAGGTGATTCTGACAATTTTAATGTCGCATCGATACCTTTATCTTGAAGAATTTTATCTGTTAACGAAGCACTTAAAATTCTGTTCGCATCTGCTTTACCTTGTGCTTCAATAGTTACTTTTTCAGCTTCTTTCTTAGCGGTAACCAAACGAAACTCATATTCTAATGACTCTTGCTCTTGCTTTAATTTTCTTTCAATTGCATCTTTAATAGTCGGTGGCAAGGTAACATCTCTTACCAAAATCTCGTTCAATTGAATATATTGACCTGAAACTATTTTTTGAGTCTCATCAAATATTTCTTGCTGAATGGCATCTCTTTTACTTGAATACAATTGCTCTGGTGTATAACGACCAACTACTGAACGTGCCGCAGAACGTATGGTTGGTAAAAGAACTCTAGAAATATAGTCTTCACCTTTTTCTTGATGTAGTTTTCCTAAATCATTTCTAATTGGCTCGAACCAAGCAGATGCTTCCAATTTTATATCAAGACCATTACTAGAAAGTACATTCATTTTTTCAAGAACCTCTTGTTGACGTACTTCATAAACGGTAACCCTATTCCAAGGTGCTACTAAATGAAAACCTTCACCCATAGGTGGCTCATCAGTCACTACACCCCCACCAAAAGTTTTATACAAAACCCCTGCTTGACCAGAGTCTATTGTAACTGTTGATTTTGAAATTGCAATAATTACTACAATAAAAATAAATATTGCGGGTAACGCAATCTTTGGTAACTTATCCATTAATGTTTATTTAAATTAATCCGTTATATTTTCTGATAAACCATTCTGCTGCAAAGGCAAATACTATAATTGCCAAAAGCATTCTGAAATCAATCAAAGATACGATATTTTCAGTGCTTTTCTCGGTTGGCACATAAGCATCATTTTCTTTCAAATCTGCGAGTAGTTCTTCAATTTGAGAAGGATAAAATTGTTTTCCACCAGAGTTAATAGCCAGCTTTTCTAACTTTACATTATCGCTTGATACAAATTGATTCTCCATATCAAACTCAGAAATTACAAAATTACCAGTTTCAGTTTTTGACTCATTCGCTACAGAAACTACAAATTCATATGACCCAGCGATTAAATTAGATAGGTCTGCTTCGAAATATCCATTTTTTAAAACCATTGGGTTCGTTTGGACCTTTTTAGTATCTGTATTCGTTACTTTAATTTTCACTTTGGCATTTGGATCAAATAAAAATGCTTCATCAAAATATGTCGCCGTGATTACGGTATTACTACTACCCTCGTACACCTTTTCATAATCAACATTCAATCTCGACTTGTTCTTTGAACTAGTGAGATATCTAATTAGATTACCTATAAACTCATCGAAATTGACAAATTCATTTGTATTCCTAAAAGTCTGTACTCTCCATTTCCAAAGGTTCTCCCCCATTAATAGTGCAATTTTCTGAGAATTATTCTCCATTACCGACAACAATGGTTGCTGAATATTCAGACCTTTTATTTGAGTGCCCAATAAAGATTCGTAGGGCGAAGTAATAAGTATTGGTCCAGCATCACTAACTAAAGGCGGAAAATCTGTTATATCAAAATTTGAAATATCATATTTTGTAAAAGCATTATTCAATAAACCGAACACCTCTTGCGGCGGATAACCATTCTCTATTTCAAAAGGTACATTGGCGTTATTCAAAAATGAGTAATCTGTTTGAGTACCGGTTATAATAAAGGTATTCGCGTTTTTACTCTTAGCGTATTCAAAAGAATTCTTGAATCTAGCTGTAGGCTGATAAAAAATAAACAAGTCTATATCTTCTAAAATACTATTTGCTACATTAGATTTTAAAATTGAAATTTCTCGTTGCTCATTACTTTCAATAGCCTTTTTAAGCGCACCCAAGTCCGGATGCAGAATATCTGAAATTAAAGCAATCTTAGTTTTCTCATCGATTACTTCGATACTCGTAGTTCTTCGATTATTCTTAATATTACGTTCTTCTGCCAGCTGTGAAACTTCAACAACCAAATTTTTAATTCCCACTGAATTCGCCTCTACCTCAATAGAAATGGGTTTGTAATTATTCTGAGAATTTAATTTTACAATCTCTTTATGAACAACTTTTGAATTCATTTTAATAGCTACCGTAGCTGAAACAGCACTGTTACCTTGATAAGATACAAAGGTTTCTAACGGAAACTTATTCTTTAAAAAGGCGTATTTGTTGGTTTGAATAGTCCCAACCGAAATGTCTTTGTACTTAGTTGTGTCGCCTAAAACAACCGTGTAAATACTATTATTTTGATCGGATTTAAAATAGCTGTAATCTTGCCCAATAGTTTGATTTCCATCAGACAATAGAATAGTAACTGTCTGTTCACGTGCGTACACTTCTTTTAAAGCAGATAGCGATTTGTAGATATTGGTGTTTTTCTCTTGAAAAGAAAGACTATCAAAAATTTGTAGGTCAGCCCCAAAACTATAATCGGCAATTTTAAATCTATCTGCAATATCTTTTGATGACTTTATTTCAGATAATATTTCATTTAGTTGTGCTGCACTCTCAGTAATAGATGTAGAATTATCAGCCAATATCACCAGATTAGGCTTCTCTAAAGTGTATGATTTTTGAGAGAACTGCGGATTGATGAGTAAAAGCAATAACCCGAAAATAGCTATAAAACGCAAAAAGGCTAAAAGCCAATGAATTTTGCTTTTAGCCTTCTGCTTATATATATATTGAAAAGCAACGATACCCAATGCTACAATAGCAGCAAGAATAATATACAATACCGTTATGCTTTCCATGTATAAACTAAAGTTATTCTTAAAAAGGAATCAAAAAAAATAACATTCCTCCTGAGTTTGTTTTTGACTTAGGTTAACATACCACCATCAACATTCAATACTTGACCAGTAACGTAACCAGACAAATCTGATGCAAAGAAAAGACAAGCATTTGCTATATCTTCAGTAGAACCACCACGTTTTAGAGGTATCCCATCTCTCCAACCTTGAACGGTTTTCTCATCTAACTTATCGGTCATCTCAGTTTCAATAAAACCAGGGGCGATAGCGTTACATCTAATATTTCTAGAACCTAATTCAAGAGCCACAGACTTTGTGAAGCCAATCATACCGGCTTTAGAAGCAGCATAATTTGTTTGACCAGCGTTACCTTTTACCCCAACAACACTACTCATGTTGATGATAGAACCACTACGTTGCTTTAATAAGGTTCTTTGTACTGCTTTCGTCATATTAAAAACAGATTTTAAATTGATATCGATAACTGCATCAAAATCAGCTTCTGACATACGCATAAGAAGATTATCTTTTGTGATACCAGCGTTATTGATCAATACGTCAATTCTTCCACCAAAATCTTCTAAAACCTTAGCTACTAATTCTTCAGCTTCTTTAAAACTAGCCGCATTACTTTTGTATGCCTTGGCATTAACGCCTTTAGCTTTCAATTCTTTCTCCAATTCTAAAGCCGGAGCTTCACTAGAGCTATAAGTAAATGCAACATTTGCACCGTGATCGGCAAAAACCTTGGCAATACCCATACCAATTCCTCTACTTGCTCCTGTAATGATGACGTTTTTATCTTGTAATAATTTCATAAGTCCGTTATTTAAAACCGAAGTTTACCAAATATACCTTTTGTTTAATTTATAGGCTAAAAAAAATCCCGCTATAAACGGGATTTTATATGAAAAATATGAGTTCTTAACCCATTACCTCTTTTACTTTTAAGCCGATTTCAGCAGGAGAATCCACAACGTGAATTCCACATTCTCTCATAATACGTTTTTTAGCTTGAGCAGTATCATCGCTACCACCAACAATTGCGCCAGCATGGCCCATTGTTCTACCAGCAGGTGCAGTTTCACCAGCAATAAAACCAACAACTGGTTTTTTACTTCCACTTGCTTTATACCACTGAGCAGCATCTGCTTCTAACTGACCACCAATTTCACCGATCATAACCACACATTTAGTTTCTGGGTCATTGATCAAAAGCTCAACAGCTTCTTTAGTAGTTGTTCCTATAATTGGATCACCACCAATACCGATTGCAGTTGTAATACCTAAACCTTGACGTACTACTTGATCAGCAGCTTCATAAGTTAATGTACCTGATTTAGATACGATACCAACATTACCCTCTTTGAAAACAAAACCTGGCATAATACCAACTTTAGCCTCACCCGGAGTAATAACACCAGGACAGTTAGGGCCGATTAAACGACAATCTCTATTTTTAATATAGTTGGCAACCTTAACCATATCGGCAACAGGAATACCTTCTGTAATTGTAATAATAACTTTAATACCTGCTTCTGCAGCTTCCATAATGGCATCTGCAGCAAAAGCTGGTGGAACAAATATGATAGTAGTATCTGCACCTACTTTCTCAACAGCTTCAGAAACCGTGTTAAAAACAGGCTTACCTAAATGTTCTTGTCCTCCTTTACCAGGAGTTACACCACCTACGATATTAGTACCGTACTCAATCATCTGTCCGGCATGGAAAGTACCTTCACTACCAGTGAAACCTTGTACGATTATTTTGGAATCCTTATTTACTAATACGCTCATACTACTGTAGTTTTATTTTTGATTAGAACAAAAATATAAGTTGTTAATGACTTTTATAGCATTTACACCCTTATTTCTTATCCATTTTTTTAATTATTTCTGGAATCTTCTTGATATATGCCAATTGTTTCAACTTTTCACGTGATTCTTCGATAGGAGTCCCGAAATAACTCTTACCACCTTTCACTGATTTTGTAACTCCGGTTTGACCCATTATTACTGCTTTTGCACCAATTGTTATTCCGCTATTGGTTCCTACTTGTCCCCAAATCGTGACTTCATCTTCTATAATAACACAACCAGCGATACCAGTTTGAGAAGCAATTAAACACTTCTCACCAATTACGGTATCATGACCAACATGAACTTGATTATCTAGTTTGGTACCAAATCCAATGGTAGTATCTCCAGTGACACCTCTATCAATTGTACAAAGTGCTCCAATATCTACATTATCTTTCAAAACAACTCTTCCGCCAGATATAAGTTTATCAAAACCTTCAGGTCGTTTTTTATAATAAAATGCATCAGCACCTAAAACACTACCAGCGTGTATGGTAACATTATTACCTACAATACAATTATCATAAATAGTAACGTTTGAGTGAATAAGGCAATTATCACCTATCTCTACATTATTACCTATAAATGTATTGGGTTGAATAACGGTGTCTTTTCCAATCTTCGCTGTAGCAGCAATTGTCTGACTGCTTGATACAAAGGGTTGAAAGAATGTTGTTAGTTTATTAAAATCTCTAAATGGATCATCTGAAATCAACAATGCTTTGCCTTTAGGGCATTCTACATTTTTATTAATTAAAATAACTGTAGCCTTAGACTGCAGTGCTTTATCATAATATTTTGGGTGATCTACAAAAACAATATCTCCGTTTTCTACCACATGAATTTCATTCATGCCTAGAACAGGAAAATCATCATGCCCAACATATTCGCTAGATATAATATCTGCAATCTGTTTTAATGAAAAAGTAGTCAGAAATTTCAATTAATTCGCTTAATTCTAATTAATTAATATATACTATTCTTTTACACGTTCCATATAAGAACCTGAAGAAGTATCTATCTTAACTTTATCACCTTCGTTAATGAATAACGGAACATTGACCTCTGCCCCTGTCTCAACTGTAGCAGGCTTAGTAGCATTAGTAGCTGTATTTCCTTTAACACCAGGCTCAGTATATGTTATCTCTAAAACTACACTTGCAGGCATTTCTACAGATAAAGGCAAACTATCTTCTGTATTGAACATGATTTTCACTACTTCACCTTCTTTTAATAAACCAGGAGCGTCTAAAGAACTCTCTTGCAAGGTAATTTGGTTATAATCATCAGTATTCATAAAGTGATACGTATCTCCTTCAGGATACAAATACTGATAAGAACGAGTTTCTACACGAACATCATCAATTTTATGACCTGCTGAGAAAGTATTATCCAATACTTTACCAGAAGTAACACTTCTTAGTTTAGTACGCACAAAAGCAGGACCTTTACCCGGTTTTACGTGTAAAAATTCAATAATCTTATAGATATCGTTATTATATCTTATGCATAGTCCTTTTCGTATATCTGATGTAGATGCCATTCGTAGTATTTATTAATGTTGTTAACTTAAGTTTACTGTGTTATTTAATTATTGCTGAAATATCCTTTCATGATTCCACGTTGAGAATCACGAATAAATTGCAAAATCTCGTCACGTTCAGGGGTTGCTTCCATCTCCGCTTCAATTATTTGCACAGCTTGAGTGTTGTTATAATTCTTTTGATATAGAATTCTGTAGATATTCTGAATTTCTCTAATTTTATCAGATACAAATCCTCTTCTTCTTAATCCTACAGAATTGATTCCCACATAAGACAAAGGCTCTCTTGCAGCTTTCACATAAGGCGGAACATCTTTTCTCACCAAAGAACCTCCGGTTACAAAAGCATGTTGACCAACAGATACAAATTGATGTACAGCAACCAAACCAGCTAGTATTACATTATCACCAATAGTAACGTGACCTGCTAATGTAGAGTTATTTGAAAATATACAGTTATCCCCTACTAAGCAATCGTGTGCAACATGGCAATATGCCATTATTAGACAATTTTTACCGATAACAGTTTTCATACGATCAGAGGTACCTTTGTGTATGGTAGCACATTCTCTAATAGTGGTATTATCACCGATTTCAACGGTAGTTTCTTCACCATCGTATTTTAAATCTTGTGGAGAAGCAGATATTACTGCACCAGGAAAAATATTACAATTCTTACCAATACGAGCGCCTTCCATTATAGTCACATTTGACCCGATCCAAGTACCATCGCCAATAATAACGTTATTATGGATAGTTGTAAACGGTTCAACTACCACATTTTTGGCAATTTTAGCTCCCGGATGTATATAGGCTAAAGGTTGATTCATTCTATGTTCTTTTAACTATTTGCGCCATTAATTCAGCTTCACTTACTAATTTGTCATTTGCGTATGCATAAGCTTGCATATGACAAATACCTCTTCTAATCGGTGTAATTAAACTACAGTGAAATATTAATGTATCGCCTGGCAATACTTGCCTTTTAAATTTCACTTTATCTATTTTCATAAATAAAGTCAAATAATTTTCTGGGTCCGGTACAGTACTTAAAACTAAAATACCACCTGTTTGCGCCATAGCTTCTACTTGAAGCACACCTGGCATTACAGGTGCTCCTGGAAAGTGACCAACGAAGAAAGGTTCGTTCATCGTCACATTTTTCATACCCACAACATGCGTTTCTGATAGCTCGATTATACGATCTATTAATAAGAAAGGAGGTCTGTGAGGTAGCATATCCATTATCTTATGGATATCCATTAAAGGAGGTAAGCTTAAGTCGTACTTAGGAACTTTATTTCGTTTTTCTAATTTGATGATTTGTGAAAGCTTCTTCGCAAATTGATTGTTTACATAATGACCAGGCTTGTTAGCTATTATCTTACCTCGTATACGTGTACCAATTAATGCTAAATCACCAATAACATCCAATAATTTATGTCTTGCTGCCTCGTTAGGCTGGTGCAATGTCAGATTATCTAAAATACCATTAGCTTTTACAGAAAGCTTCTTTTTATCAAAAGCCTTCTCTAATTTCGTCATGGTAGCCTGAGAAATTTCTTTATCTACATAAACGATAGCATTATTTAAATCACCACCTTTTATTAGTCCGTTTTCCAAAAGCATTTCTAACTCGTGTAGAAAGCTAAATGTACGTGCATTTGAAATTTCAGATTTGAAATCAGAAAGTTTTTCTAATGTAGCGTTTTGGGTTCCTAAAACTTTAGTTCCAAAATCAACCATCGTCATCAATTGATATTCGTCTGATGGTATAATTGTTATTTCACTACCTGTTTTTTCATCCTTAAAAGAAATAACATCTTTAACAATGTATTCTTCACGCTCTGCTTCTTGTTCAACAATACCGGCATTCTCTAAAACTTCTACAAAGAATTTAGAAGAACCATCCATAATTGGTGGCTCTGCAGCATTCAATTCTATAAGTACATTATCTATTTCAAGACCCACCAAAGCCGCCAAAACATGCTCTGAAGTCTGAATTTTTACACCATTTTTTTCTAAATTAGTGCCTCTTTGGGTGTTTATAACTAGGTTAGCATCAGCTGGAATAATTGGTTCTCCTTCTAAATCTACCCTTTTAAATTTATAACCGTGATTTTCATCTGCAGGTAAAAACTTAATGGTAACATTGCTTCCAGTATGTAAACCAACTCCCGTTAGGCTTACTTCTTTACTAATTGTTCTTTGTTTGCTGTTTGTTGTACTCATCGTCAATCTTTCTTTTCTAAGGTGTCGATTCTACTAATTATTCTCGGTAAATTCTTAAAATGAACATATGATTTATTGTAATCACCATAGTTTAAAGCAGGTGATCCCTGTAGCACTTCATTATCCTTAACATTTCTTCCTATACCCGATTGTGCTTGTATTTTTACATTGTCACCAATAATGATATGACCAACAATGCCTACTTGCCCACCGATCATACAATGCTTGCCTATTTTTGTAGAACCCGCAATACCAGTTTGTGCAGCTATAACCGTATGTTCGCCAATTTCAACGTTATGTGCAATCTGTATTTGATTATCTAGCTTCACTCCTTTTCTTAAAATCGTAGAACCTAAAGTAGCCCTATCTATCGTAGTACCGGCACCTATATCAACATTATCTTCTAAAATAACATTACCGGTTTGTGGCACTTTAACAAATTCACCATTTTCATTTGGTGCGAAACCAAATCCGTCAGCACCTAGCACTGAACCACTATTAACAACACAATTGTTACCGATAATAGTTTCTGAATATACTTTGGCTCCAGCAAATAGCGTCACGTTATCTCCTATTTTCACATTATCACCAATGTAAACATTAGGGTACACTTTTACATTATCTCCTAAGGTTACATTATTACCTAAATAAGCAAAAGCACCAATGTAAACATCAGTTCCATAGGTTGCAGTATCCGACTTAAAAATCGGTTCTTCAATACCTACCTTATTGTTTTTGACTTGATTGTAATATTCTAACAACTTAGAAAACGATTTATACGCATCTTCAACCTTAATTAAAGTGGTAAATAAATCTTGTTCTGGAACAAAACTCTTATTGACTATCGTAACCGATGCCTTTGTCTTGTAAATGAATGAAGTATATTTCGGATTAGCTAAAAAAGTAAGGGAGCCTTCTTCGCCTTCCTCGATTTTAGCAAGTTTATGTACGGCTATTTCTGGATTTCCATGCACTTCTCCTTCTAAGATACCTGCAATCTGACCTGCTGTAAATTTCATGAGCGTAAAAGTAAGAAAAATTGTTAAACCCCTTCTTTAGGATAACACATATAATATTTGGTTACCGTTTTTGAAAGTGCATTTAAATTAAGGTGATCAGATAATTTTGCAACGTCCGTAATCTTTCCATTTTTTCTTAAAATGTTGATAGTCTGATGTTGCCTGTCGTATGCTTTATTTTTCAGCTCTCCTCTAAAGACGAAATAAGACGTTTCTTCATCGGTAAGATTATAGTGTGCTTTAACCTTATTAAACTGAGATAAAAACTTACTCTCTGTAACAGGTTCTTTCTTAACCTTAATATGTAACAGTTTTCTATCTATAATCATTTCACAGAGTGATGACAATACAAAATCATCAGAAAACTGCCATTCTTTTAGGGCTGCGAGTATATCAACATCATCTAGCTTTGCGAATTTTGCTAATATTTCGCTATTAAAATTATTAATATCTATATGGTTAGATAAGAAATACTTTAATGCATCACTACAATTTAAAGACTCCCCTTTTTCGATAAGAGAGCGTGCTCTTTTCAATATGCTAATTAGAACACGTTCCGCTACTACAGCTGTTTTATGCAAATAAACTTGCCAATACATAAATCGACGCGCCATTAAAAACTTCTCAACAGAGTAAATACCCTTCTCTTCAATAACCAAATTACCATCAACTACATTTAACATAGTAATTAATCTTTCGGCATTTGTATTACCCTCGGCAACGCCTGTATAGAAACTATCTCTTTTTAAATAGTCTAATCGGTCCATATCTAACTGACTAGACACCAACTGATTTAAGAATTTTTTTGAGTGATTACCCGTAAATATGGATATTGCCTCCGTTAAACTTCCGTTAAATCGCTGATTGAGTTCTTCCATAAATTGAAGCGAAATAAACTCATGGCTTACACCTTCAACAATACTATGCTCCATAGCATGAGAAAAAGGACCATGCCCTATATCGTGTAAAAGAATAGCGATTAATAGTCCGTCTTCTTCACCTTGAGTTATCTCAACCCCTTTAAAACGAAGTACTTGAATAGATTTCTGCATTAAATACATACAACCTAATGCGTGATGAAACCTGGTATGGTGTGCCCCAGGATATACTAAATACGATAACCCCATTTGAGAAATTCTACGAAGCCTTTGAAAGTAAGGATCTGCAATCAGGTCAAAAACGAGCGTACTAGGTATTCTTATAAAACCGTAAATTGGGTCATTAAAGATTTTCAGTTTGTTTGATGTCTTCAATATTGTATTGTCTTTTCTAAAATTAACATTTCAAAGTTATACAAAAGCAATAGGATAGAAATTGATTATCAGTAAAATAATAATACAATGAACAAGATAAAAATATTGTGGGTAGATGATGAAATCGATTTACTCAAGCCACATATCATCTTTTTAGAATCAAAAAATTACAGTGTTATCACCTGCCAAAGCGGACAAGAAGCATTAGAAGAATTAGCCGAAACCAGAGTAGATATCGTTTTTTTAGATGAGAATATGCCTGGTATATCTGGTTTAGAGACACTTTCAGAAATTAAAATAATTGATAATTCTTTACCCGTTGTAATGATTACCAAGAGCGAAGAAGAATCTATAATGGAAGATGCTATCGGTTCTAAAATTGCCGATTATCTTATAAAACCAGTAAATCCGAATCAGATTCTGCTTTCCTTGAAAAAGAATTTAGACCACTCAAGATTGGTTTCTGAGAAGACCACTAGTAACTATCAGCAAGAATTTAGAAAGATTGCGATGGATTTATCTATGGTAAATTCATATCAAGAATGGACAGATTTATATAAAAAATTGATTTATTGGGAATTGCAGTTAGAAGAAATTGAGGACAGCGGAATGTTCGAAATTTTAGAATCTCAAAAAACAGAAGCAAATCAACAATTTGGCAAGTTTGTAGAACGTAATTATGAAGATTGGTTTACCGATACCGATGCCCCCGTAATGTCTCATACTGTATTCAAAGATTGGATAGCGCCGGAAATCAAAGATTCAAAAACATTATTGATAGTTGTTGACAACTTACGTTATGATCAATGGTACGCATTTGAAGATACGGTCAACTCATTTTATAAAAAGAAGAAGGAAGATTCGTATTACAGTATTCTACCAACAGCTACACAATACGCACGTAATGCAATATTCTCTGGTCTGACTCCGCTTGACATGGAGAAAAAATATCCAGAATGGTGGAAAAACGATACCGATGAAGGCGGTAAAAACTTATTTGAAGACAAATTCTTAGGTGCTCAGTTAAAAAGACTCGGTTTAGATTTAAAATGGGAATACCATAAAATTAGTAGCCTAAAACAAGGAAAGCATTTAAGTCAGAATTTCAAAACTCAAAAAGATAATGACTTAACAGTAATCGTTTACAATTTTGTAGATATGCTATCCCATTCCAAAACAGAAATGGAGGTAATTAAAGAATTGGCTTCAAATGATAAATCTTATAGATCTCTAACCACCAGCTGGTTTAAAAACTCACCAATGCTAGAGATTATTCAGCAAGCACAGACATTAGGTATGAAATTGATTATAACCACTGATCATGGTACTATAAATGTAAAATCACCATCTAAAGTAGTTGGTGACCGAGATACAAGTGCTAATCTTCGTTACAAAACCGGAAGAAGCCTTACCTATGAAAAAAACGATGTACTAGCAGCCAAAGATCCAAAATCTATTTATTTGCCTAGTATTAATATGAGCAGTTCTTATATTTTTGCAAAAAATGACTTTTTCTTTGCCTATCCAAATAATTACAACCATTATGTTAGTTACTATAGAAACACTTACCAACATGGCGGCGTTTCGCTAGAAGAAATGATAATACCTTTTGTAGTTTTGGAACCTAAATAGATTTATACCCATGGAATTCATTTATACAGAACACGAGTTGGAAGATATCGCAAAGCAGATAATAAAATCCTCAAGTAGCAAGACATTAGCATTTTACGCCCCTATGGGCGCAGGTAAAACGACATTGATTAAAGCACTTATAAAAGAGTTAGGTAGCAGTGATAATGTGAGCAGCCCTACGTTTGGTTTAGTCAATGAATATGCACTTGAATCTGGTGAATTACTTGGCTATCATTTTGACTTTTATCGCTTAAATGATGAAGAAGAAGCGATGGATATGGGTCTGGATGATTATTTAGCTTCCGGTGGATGGATATTTATGGAATGGCCAGAAAAAATACCAAGTTTAATACCTAATGATGTTCAGAATATAAAAATTGAAATTATTGATGAAGAAACAAGAAAGCTAGTACTCTCGTAATTTGAGAGATTGACATAGAAGTGATAGTTTTTTAAAGATATGAAAATCACACAACCTCAAGAGTGGTTTTATATTGCATTTATTCGATGAAAAACCAAAAATTCGACAAAACGATTTATTAATCCGTTAAAAGACACAATTTTAACGATAAAGGGAGTTTTATTTGTGTATTTTTTCTTACGTTTGTAGGAGAACTAAATATTTAGTATAACCAAAAATCCCTTGAAATGAAAAACAAAAAAACATTCTTAGCATCAATCGCTTTAGGCGTATTCCTTTTAGCAATGGCTGCACCAATTATTGATATTGATAATCAGCAATTAAATATTGAAAAGAGAAAGATTACTAAAAGAATTTAATTCAAAGAATTCTTTCAAAATTAAAGAGCAATTTTATTGCTCTTTTTTTATTTATAATATTTAATAGTTTACATCGTTAGCATATAGTAATACTATAATGCAAATGATAAAGAAAGTCAAAAAAAAGAAAGCTAAAAAGAAGATTTTCCTGGAGTCTCTTTTAGTTTTTTTTATAGCAATTTCTCCTTTCTTATATAAAGGCTATGAATACCTACCCTATAATTCTAATGGAGATTTAACTTTTTTTGGTTTCACGTTAGGAGGTAACGGTTTTTCTGATGCTAAAACTTACGTATGGTTTTTAACAACTAAAGTAGTGCCTCTATATTTAATGATTTTTTGGTTTCTTACTTCTCGAGACTGGTGGTATCATATTATTATTATACCAATAGCAATGTATGCTTTTCAATTATTTGAAGTATTATATGATTCTGATGATGTTGTCGATACTGATAACATATGGTGGTTGATTCCTATTTGCATGATAACCATTCCTTTCGTATATATTATCCGTGTTAAATTGTACGATAAGCACGTACATGGCATTGATTTAGAAGCAATCGAAGCAGAATTAGAAGAACTTAAAAATAAGGGATTCGATAATACAGATAATTTTGATTCGGAAGATAATAGAAAAGAAGTACATCAAGATGAAATTTCTACTATTTCTGAAGATATAAATGAAAAATTATCTACAGGAAACTTAGAGCATATTTTTAAGAATGTTCAAAATCGTATTCAAGGATGGTTACAGCTAAAATCTTAACTATTCAATATCTTTAAAAGTTCAGAAAATTCATTTCTTTAAAAATTGTACATTTGAGTTTCAAGTCATTGATTTGAACAACTCATTAGTAAGTTATGAACCAACCCACTTCCCCTTTTAGTAGACACCAATTGATTCCACAAGAGGAAACCCTAGAGGTTTTGCGTCAAAAAGGAGAATTATTTATTGGTATTCCGAAGGAAAACCAATACCAAGAAAAAAGAATATGCCTTACTCCTGATGCCGTAAATGCAATAACTGCTAATGGGCATCGTGTTTTAATAGAATCTGGCGCTGGCGAAGGCGCTCATTACTCCGATGCCGATTATGTTACTGCTGGTGGAGAAATAACTCGAGACACTAAGAAAGTTTTCGCTTGCCCCCTAATTCTAAAAGTAGAGCCTCCTACCCTAACAGAAATAGAATATATAAATCCGCAGACAACCATCATATCTGCTCTTCAAATCAAAACACAGTATAAAGAATATTTTGAAGAACTAGCAAAAAAGCGAATTACCGCTATTGCATTTGAATACATTCGTGATGAGGAAGGTAAATACCCTGCAGTTCGCTCACTTAGTGAAATTGCCGGTATTTCTTCAGTACTAATTGCTGCCGAATTAATGGCTGCTAATAATAACGGTAACGGATTAATGTTCGGAAACATTAGTGGCGTACCACCCGTAGAAGTGGTGATTATAGGTGCAGGAACTGTTGGTGAATTCGCAGCAAGATCAGCTATAGGTATTGGAGCAAATGTTAAGGTTTTTGATAATTCTATTACCAAACTTAGAAACATACAGACCAACTTAAAACAAACAGTCTACACGTCTACTATTCAACCAAAAAACCTCTTAAAAGCTTTAAAACGATGCGATGTGGCTATCGGAGCAACAAGAGGTAAAGACCGATCGCCCGTTGTAGTAACTAGTACTATGGTAGAGCACATGAAAAAAGGTGCTGTTATCATTGATGTAAGTATTGATACTGGCGGGTGTTTCGAAACTAGCGAAATAACCGACCATAACAAACCCACTAGAAAGAAATTTGATGTCATTCACTATGGTGTACCAAACATTCCGTCTAGATATCCAAAAACAGCATCAGTTAGTATAAGTAACATATTTACTCCTTATTTATTAAAAATTGGAGAAGATGGTGGTTTAGAAAATTCACTCCGTTTTGACAAAGGTTTACGTAACGGACTTTACATGTACCATGGTATATTGACCAATAAGTCTGTAGGCGAATGGTTCGATTTACAATACAGTGACATAAATTTCCTTATTTTTTAGAATACTAAAGACTTTCTTTTTCCTATCCATTTTAAAAGGCATAATTTTGCACTCTTAAAAGTATTGAAGCATGAATATGGATTTTATTAAAAGGTTAGGTTTTTTCTTGGTTGGCTTATCTATTGGCATTGTGTTTCTTACTTTTTTTCTTAAAAAGAAATCTCAAGAAACGGGTGTTTATTTCTGCTACCTACCAGACTGTAGAACATTAAAAGACATTAGATCTAAATCTATGTACTATAGCGATGAAGCAACACAAAAACTAAAAGAGTTTGAATTAGATTCTATTGGGGTTACTTACATTTTAACTGAGGGAGATGTTGATTTTAGCAAAAGTGACACAAAATCTGTTCCCTGCAAAACCTACATTGTAGAGTCTGAATACAAGGAACAAGATTATATATTTACGGTAAGAAACTGTAGAGAAAAAGCTTCAATCGAAAAAGTAGAGCGACAATAAGCATTACTATATTTTTCTACGTTTTCTTTCTGCTTTCAATAATGAAAGCTCTCTACTTGTTTGCCCGGCTACCGATGTATTTTCATCTGCCCTTCTAATTAAATAAGGCATCACATCACGTACTGGTCCAAATGGCAAGTATTTAGCAACATTATATCCATTTGCTGCCAAATTATAAGATATGTGATCACTCATACCATATAACTGTCCGAACCAAACATGATCATTATTTTTTGCAATACCTTTTTTCTCCATCAACTCCATTAAACGATAACAGCTATCTTCATTATGTGTGCCAGAGAATATAGATAATGAATCTAAATTATCTATCATATATTCAATGGTTGCATTAAAATTATCATCGGTCTCAGCTTTAGTCTTACAAATTGGCGAAGTGTACCCTTTTTCTTTGGCGCGATCATTTTCTTTCTCCATATAGGCACCACGCACCACTTTCATTCCAACTAAAAACCCATCACTCTTTGCACGTTCTTGCAAAGATTTCAAATACGACAAGCGATCCCATCTGTAGGTCTGTAATGTATTAAATACAATCCTTTTCTTTTTGTTGTATTTACGCATCATGTCTTCAGCAAGGTTGTCTGCTGCATCTTGCATCCAGCTTTCTTCACCATCAATTAACAATGAAACTTCTAGGTCATGTGCTTTTTTACAAACTTTATCAAACCTATTGACAACACGTTGCCATTCTGCTTCTTCATCTTTGGTGAGCTCTTTTTTTTCGCTTATCTTTTGGTACAAAGCAAAACGACCAAAACCTGTTGGTTTAAAAACAGCAAAAGGTATAGCCTCTTTCTCTTTAACAAAGTCTAAAATGGTTAAGATAACTTCAGTAGCAGAATCAAAGGGGTCCTCCTCTTCTTTACCTTCTACAGAATAATCTAAAACCGAACAAACTCCCTTTTCCCACATTCGATCAACCACCGGTAAACAATCACGTTCATTTACACCACCACAGAAATGATCAAATACTGTAGCTCTAATTAAGCCCTCGACGGGTAAATGAGCCTTAAATGCAAAATTGGTGATTACAGACCCCATTTTAACCAAAGGTTCATTTGAGATCATCTTGAAAAGAAAATAAGCTCTTTCTAATTCTGAATCTGACTTTAGTGCAAAAGCTGTTGCAGTATTTTCAAATATTTGGTCCATTTTATATAATTTCTATAACGATCAAATATAATCACAGAATTTATAATCCTAAGACTAAAAATAACCTTTATTTTGCGGTTAAATAGTCATTAATACTAAGTCAAATTTTCGATGGATTCTATAATTTCAGATTCTTACGCAGTACATTTTAACGAAAATGCTTTTCAAACATTAAACAATCACCTTTCAGAAAAAAAATATTCTACTATTTTTATTCTAGTAGATGAAAACACACATGAGCTTTGTTTGCCAAATTTTATGGCAGAAATTAATGGTGATTATCAGTTTGAAATTATTGAAATTGAATCAGGAGAAATAAACAAAAATATTGAAACATGTGTTGGTGTTTGGGAAGCTTTATCTGAATTAGGTGCTGATCGCAAAAGTATCTTGATAAATTTAGGCGGCGGTGTATTAACTGATATGGGCGGCTTTATAGCGTCAACATTTAAAAGAGGTATTGATTTTATAAATGTACCTACTACCCTATTGTCTATGGTAGACGCATCGGTTGGTGGAAAAACAGGTATTGATTTAGGCGCTTTAAAAAATCAAATTGGCGTCATTAATCAGCCAGTTATGGTACTTGTAGTACCTGATTTTCTTGACACACTAGAAAATAGACAGGTTGTAAGCGGATTTGCAGAAATGCTAAAACACGGTCTTATTCAAGACACAACCTATTGGGAAGCACTGAAAGAAGCTAAGGGTTTAAAGGATATGAAGAGGCACATTCTTACATCTATCCAAATTAAGAACAAGGTGGTGCTTCAAGACCCTACAGAACAAAACATACGTAAGATTTTAAATTACGGACACACGCTTGGCCATGCTATAGAATCTTATTTCTTAGAGAGCGATTCAAAAGAAATGTTATTACATGGAGAGGCAATTGCCATTGGTATGATTCTAGAAGGTTATCTATCAAATAAACTGCTAGGATTATCAGATGAATCTTTAACCGATATAAAAACTACTTTTTTGAATAGATATGATAAAGTAAAGTTTTCAAATGAGGATATCGAAAACATTCTTAAACTAATGAAGTACGACAAGAAAAACTCTCATGGCAAAGTGAATTTTGTGTTGTTAAAATCTATTGGCAATCCCGAATATGACATTGAAATTCCTGTAGAATTATTCACTGAAGCATTCGCATACTACAAAGTTTAAAAAGTTCATATACTCAAAATGGCACTTTCACAACTCTAAAAATTGACTTGTGACAATTATTGCTAGTTTAGTTATAGTTAAACTCAACCTTCTATAAATAAATAAGTTATGATCAAACGCCTTATTGATTACCGTAAGTTAGACCACCAATTAGCTGCACTTTTAATAGAAACCTACCCTTATGGATATGGTGATGAAGACATCATTAGTTTTAAAAATATTAAAGGAGATTATGTTGAAGCAGTAGAATTAAAAACCGCCGATACATTATACCTAGTTAAGATAAGTAAAAGCCTTTCTAATTTCATTGCAAATTTTGAAGAGAACATAGAAAAGGAGTTAGAAACCAAAACACCAGAAGAGGTTATGCAATCGGAAGAAATGACGAAAGCACTTCACCTAAACTTCGAAATTGAATCTGAAGAAGAGCTAGATTAATTAAAATAGCGTTCTTGTAGAATATTTTCATGATGTTTTTGGTGACCACTTATTACCAAACCTAATGCAGCTACAGACCAAGGAATACCACTAGCTGTACCCATTCTTTTTTGATTTACATTTAGCATAGTATCGAACAAACTAATTGAAGAATCACGAACATGAAGATACTCTTTCAATATATCCTCTTTTGTACGTTGGTTGGCATTACTTTCTGTAACGAACATATTATGGTCAAAGCCTGGCAATGAGGTTTTGTCGTTTCTAGATATTCTAAAAGCACGATATTGAAATACACGTTCAGTATCAATTAAGTGAACCAAAACTTCAGCTACAGTCCATTTACCTTCCCCATAGCTGTGTAAAAATTGTTCATCGGTCAAACCTTGAACTAAATCTTCAAAACTTTTTCTACCATTTAATAAAGCAGTTTTTAAATCTTCTTGTTCATCAAGAGTTTTTAAATAAGTACCGTAGAAAAATTGTAATTCGTCTTCTTGTAAATCTTTAACCGTCATTCTGAAAATTGAAAAATTGAAAATTGAAAAAGCCCAATCATATAAGATAACCGGGCTTTATTTAAGTTAGTTGAATAACCTATTATTTATAACTCATTAAAAATAGTATGCATCAAACGTTTTTTATCATTAAAACTTTCTTCTAATGAAATCATCGTTTCTGTTCTACTAATACCATCGATATCATCTATTTTAAAGATAATATTTTTGGCATGCGTAGTATCCTTTGCTCTAATTTTACAGAAAATATTGAATTTACCTGTTGTTATATGTGCAATGGTAACGTTTGGTATTTGATTTAAACGCTCAAGCACGAATTTAGTTTGGTGTGTTTTTTCAAGAAAAATACCTACATATGCTATAAAGGCATAACCAAGTTTCACATAATCTAAAGTAAGTGATGAACCTTTTATGATTCCCGCTTCTTCCATTTTCTTAACTCTTACGTGTACCGTACCGGCAGATATAAGAAGTTTTTTTGCAATATCAGTAAAAGGAGTTCTAGTGTTGTCAATCAACATATCTAGAATTTGGTGGTCTATTTCGTCTAATTTGACTTTGCCCATAGTTGTAAAATTTTTGCCAAAAATAAAAAATAATCACATTAAACTCATTGAAACTTCATTTTTTTTAATGAAAACGTAAATATTATTACATTTTCGAAGAAATAAAACAATAAATATCACGAAAGCAGCTTCAATAAATCATTTTCTTTGAGCCATAAAATATCATTCTCATCATTGCAGTTCAATGTTTTATGTCCGAAAATCTCTGAGGGTTGCTTTTCTAAATGATATAATTCTGGCACAAACTCTACTTTACCGTTATTTAATACCTCTATATACTGTATTTGTACAAGTTCACTTTTGGTAAGCTGATTTTTAATATAATTATCATTTACAACTAAGATATCTACAAACTGTTTACCATTTTCAGGAATAGACAAATACTGTTCTAATGTGTAATCTGAGACAAGATTCTTTGATATCACCTTAATACCTTGTAATAAAGCCTTAAATATAAACACCCTAGTTTTATCTCTATCATAATCTTCTGCATAGTGACCTGCTTCGAACAATATTGTAGGCGTTTCTCTCATTTGAAAAGCATCACCAACGCAATTCGCATTAAAACCATCATCGTACCTACCTACTTGCCCAGGAATTTCTTTTTGCAATTTGTTATTCATTGCCGCAATAAGCTGCATACTTAATTTACGAGATGGCGAAATGTTTCTGTCTTTATCAAAAGCAGGTGCCAAAAAAGAAACGGTTGCAGGTTTACTCGTTTCACCTACATTAAATATAGTTCGCTGGTCATGAAGATTTAAACAATAGTTAGGTTTAAATTCCTCATAAACTGTTTTAAGAACACGACTCTCTGGCTGAGACAAATCTTGTGCATCTCTATTAAGGTCAATTTTATTAGCATTGACCCTTGTATAGTTTCGAGCTCCATCAGGACTTAATATAGGAATAATTTTTAGAGTACAAGATTTAGAAATTTCTGAGACATCAACAATATCTTGTTTTAAGTAGCTCAATAAATCAACAACTGCTTTAGTAGTTGTTGATTCGTTACCATGCATTTGAGACCACATTAAAATTTTATTTGGACCGCTACCAAACGTAATACATTTTATAGATTCATTTCTTACCGATTTTCCAACTACTTCAATTTTAAAAGTAGGCGACAGTGTTTTCAAAAACTCATTTAAATGATCATAGTTAATATACCTGCCAGAAATAGTGGGTACCATTATTTTATTATAATCCAAATCTTTCATTCTACTGATGCTTTAATACCACACAAAAATACTACAGCCTATGTTTACAATTGTAAACATAGTACATTTCGATATGCTCATTATGATTTTAATATAATTTACAATTTTAACTTATTATCTAATTACAATTACAATGTGTTGTAATTCAGTAAGTTATTAAATTTAATATAAACACAAACTTTACATATTTTTCATTTTTAATATGATATCATCAAACGCTTAACATTCTAAATTAAAGAATACATTAACTTTGTAAACATGCTAGACACTACTTCTTTTCTATCAAGATTAAAGACCATTTTAGCGCACAATGAACTATCATCTGCTGCGTTTGCAGATGTTATACAAGTGCAACGATCTAGTATTTCTCACTTACTGAACGGAAGAAACAAACCAAGTTTAGAATTTATCATTAAAGTGGACCAAGCCTTTGCTGAAGTAGATTTGCAATGGCTATTATATGGAACAGGAACTTTTCCTAAAACTGAAACCAACCCTACTCCAGAACCAAAAGACAACAAAGAAGCTTTAGCAAAAGTTACAAGCAAGAAGAACGAAAAAAGTTTAGAACGAATAATAATGTTCTATACTGACGGTACATTTAAAACATACTCTGAGTTTTAAAATCTACTTATAATCACGAACTATTATTGCCTTTTTCTAACCACTTCGTTCCTAATTCCTTTATTTTGCAGTATGAAGAAAAATTTGATTTTAACAGCTGCTCTAGGCTTAGTTCTTTGCTCATGTTACCAACCTGAACGTAATTGCGAAAAGTACAAAACAGGATCTTTTAAGTTCACCTATGAAGTTGGCGACACTATAAAAGAAGGTAAATTCACGAGAACCGAAGATTATAGTGTAGACCATTATGAGAATAAAATAGATAGTGCTACAGTACGTTGGTTCAATGATTGCGAATTCGTTTTACAAGACATTCATAGCAAAACAGCAATTCAATATAAAATTATTAGCACAACCGACTCCTCATACACCTTTCAATACAAAAGCGCCGTAAAGGATCCGAATAAAAAACTAATTGTAAAAACAGGAACAGCAATAAAAACTAAATAATCACTTTCTAAATCTCCTTTAATCCAAATGACCATATCACTATATTAGCCATAACCTATTTTGAAATTACTTTAGGTATTGAAAATATAATCTTCATCTCTATACAGCCAGCGTACTACTTGCGTCTTTTAAAGCAAAAAAATCCCTAATTAAGCAAATGCTTAATTAGGGATTTTTTGTTAATTCTATTAGACTTAAATGATTTATAAATCTAATTAAGCTCTTTTAAGACCTTAATTAGGTCTGTCGAAGGAAACACCAGGGTTTGTTTGTTTCTGTTGCTCAGACAATCGCTGTTGTTGCTTTACGGTCATCGTACTACCGTCATGACTCCATCCTGGAGGGCCGAATATGTACATTAACTTATGGCTTAGTTTTTTTGATTTCTTAGTATCTGCCCAAATATCTTTAAACTCATGCGTAAGAATAACTATAGGGTTGTTAGAATTTGGAGCATGAATTACACCAAATTTAACATCGATATTTTCATCATACTCTTTCCAAGTACCAAAAATCTTATCAAAGAAATTTAAAAATCCCCCATGATTCTTATCTAAATACTCCACATTCTGAGCGTGATGAACTTGGTGCATTGTATGCGTATTGAATATTTTCTCAATGAATCCCATTTTTGGAACATACTGAGAGTGCAATTGAAATTGCCAGAAAGACTCAATCGCTAAACATACAACTACCATCTCTACCGGAAAACCGATTATAGGCATCCAAACATAGAAAAAAGGCTTGTACAACAAAGTGAACCAACCATTACGAATTGCAGTACCAAGATTAAAATTATCAGAAGAGTGATGCACTATATGTGCCGCCCATAGAATACGAATTTCATGATTTGCTCTGTGAAACCAATAATAAGTAAAATCATCTGCTAATTGACAAAGTAACCAAACATACCAAGCATAGCCAAACGACTTATACCCCATGATATTTGTTCTTACACCATCAACCAATGGATTGAATAGCTCATAAGCATACTCAAAAAGAACAACTAATAAAATTACTTTTAATAAAGGACCGATAATGGCAGACCCAATTCCCATAACACTACTAGCTGCAAAATCTTTCCAATCATAAAGATCATCATCTCCATGAGTTTTGCTGTAGGTCAATTCTAATAAAATAAAGGCAATAAAGGCTGGTGCGCCATACACCAGGGGGTTAGTGAAATCCATTAATTAAAATTTTTTGTAAAGGTAGTTATAAAAGCAATTATTCTTTGAATTTGTCTAATCTTAACATTCTATCTCACGATAAGACTTCTCAATAATTAAACAGTTTAATTACTTTTTACTTTTAAGTATGGCATTTTGCTCTTGCAACAGTTGCTCCATACTAGATAGCAAGGCTATGTTTTTTGGAGTTTCTACTTCTTTGTTTGATGGATCTTCAGATTTCTCTTTAAACCTATTTATAAATTTTACCATAACAAAAATGGTCAGGGCTATGATTCCAAAATCTATTAGAGACTCTATTAGTTCACCATAACCAATAGCTACCTCCTCTACCGAATCAGAAACTTCCCTAAGAATCCATTTTTTATTTGAAAGATTAACATCATCTGTCAATAAAGAAAGTGGAGGCATAATTATAGCGGATACAATAGTACTTACAACTTTGTTAAATGCGGTCCCTATAATAATACCGACAGCTAAGTCTATCATATTGCCTTTAATGGCAAAATTCTTAAACTCTTCGAAAAATTTTTTCATAATTCCGACTAATCAAATAATGTTGGTTCATCTGCAGATTCATCATCTTCATTTTTAGAATTCTCAGCATCATCACCAGATGCTACAGATTCTTCATCTACAACTTCAATATTCTCAACTTCTTCTGGAACCATTGGCTCATGTGGCAATGGATCAAGAAGATTTATGTTTTTAACCTTCTCTGTAATAAACTGATTACCTAAAGCTTTAATACCTTTAATCGATATAAAATCTTCAACATCAACAGATTCATTATCCTTCGCTTCTTTACCTCTAGGCTTAGGAAATTCAATTTCTACCATTGGTTTCCAGTCCGTAGATACAAGCTCTAAATATGATTTTGGATGCTCTGAAATAAACAATTCTTCTTTATTTTCACTTTCAATCAAAAATCTTTTGATATAAAAACGTTCTTTTTCACCTTCCCAATAAATAGCAGAAATCGGTTTCTCTGGTATCCATTTCTCTAACACAATCATATCATCATCGAAATGAGAAGTCAATACAGGTAAAAAGGTTTTTGCAATTCCTTTCTGATTAATAACTAATAACAAGTCATCGCCCTTAAACTCCCCTAGCAATTCTCCTCTACCGTCAACATTCAATCTACGCACAACATTATCGAACCAAATTTTTCTTGGCTTCAGTGTAGACACTCCTTTTTCCTTTAATTCGATTCGCTTAACAGAATATTTAGTAACAATATTTCCTTTCGAAGCTCTTCCTTTAATCAGGACATCTGAAAAATCAATATCCCATTTCAATTTCTTAACACTACCCACCTGACGAAGTAAAACTGTTATTACTTCAGCCTCTCCGTTTGGATTAGCAGAGAAATATAACACCTGTGAACCAGCCTTACCAGTGGTTAAATCGTACTCTCTATCTCTGGTCATGCTGGTAACATTAAAACGCTTAATGTATGTAGCACCGCCTTTGCCGTCCTTATAAACAAGGTTATAGGTCGTGCGTTTATCTTTTTTCTTGAATACCGCGACATGAATAATACCCTTGCCCACAAAGATTTTAGAATCAACTTTTGATACCATCATTTTACCTTCATTTGTAATCATGATAATATCATCAATATCACTACAATCAGTAACATATTCATCTTTCTTTAATGATGTACCAACAAAGCCTTCATCTCTATTTACATATAGCTTCGTATTCCTGATAGCAACTTTAGTAGCTTCAATATCATCAAATACACGAATTTCGGTTAGACGACCTCTATCTTTACCGTAGGTTGCTTTAAGGTTCTTGAAGTAATTAATTGCAAATTCAATAAGATTAGCCAAATGATGCTTTACTTCCGCAATACGCTCTTGCAAGCTCTCTAAATGCTGCTGAGCTTTATCTAAATCGAACTTTGAAATTCTCTTTATACGTATCTCGGTAAGTCTGGTAATATCTTCTTCGGTAACTGCTCGTTTGAGATGTTTTGTAAATGGCGCTAAACCTTTATCGATTGCAGCAATTACACCTTCCCAAGTTTCCTCTTCTTCAATATCTCGGTAAATACGATTTTCAATAAAAATTCTTTCTAGCGAAGCAAAGTGCCATTGCTCTTCTAACTCCTTAAGTTGAATTTCGAGTTCTTGCTTCAATAATTCTACCGTAGAATCGGTAGACCTTCTAAGCATTTCTGTAACCCCAATAAACAATGGTTTGTTATCTTCAATAATACACCCAAGCGGAGAAATAGAAGATTCACAGGCTGTAAAAGCATACAAAGCATCGATGGTTCTATCTGGAGAAATACCAGGTGGAAGATGTACTAAAATCTCAACATCTGCAGCGGTATTGTCTTCAATTTTTTTAATTTTTATCTTGCCTTTTTCATTAGCTTTTAAGATAGACTCTATTAAACTACCAGTATTAGTACCATAAGGTATTTCATTGATTACTAGTGTATTCTTATCTAACTGAGATATTTTTGCACGAACCCTAATTTTACCACCTCTGAGTCCGTCATTATAATTCGTAACATCTATAATACCTGCGGTCGGAAAATCGGGATAAATCTTAAATCGTTGTCCCTTTAAATGCTTAATAGAAGCATCAATAAGCTCAATAAAGTTATGAGCCAATACTTTGGTAGATAAACCAACAGCAATACCCTCTGCACCTTGAGCTAATAATAAAGGAAATTTTACAGGAAAATTTACCGGCTCTTTCTTTCTGCCATCATATGACATTTGCCACTCGGTAATTTTGGGGCTAAATATAACTTCTAAAGCAAACTTAGAAAGTCTGGCTTCAATATACCTTGACGCAGCAGCCCTATCGCCAGTAAGAATGTTACCCCAGTTACCTTGAGTATCTATTAACAGGTCTTTCTGACCAATTTGCACCATGGCATCTGCAATACTAGCATCACCATGAGGGTGATACTGCATGGTATGACCAACTACGTTAGCTACTTTGTTATAACGACCATCATCAAGCTCCTTTAAAGAATGCATGATACGTCGTTGCACAGGTTTGAATCCGTCTTCAATAGCAGGTACCGCTCGTTCTAAGATTACGTAAGATGCGTAATCTAAAAACCAATCTTTATACATACCAGACACCCTGGTCAATGCTTCAGATGAGTCAATATTAGTACTGTTTTCTTCGGAAAGGCTTTCGTTTATTTCCTCGTTCAAATCGTCATTTTCCTCCATTCAGAAGCAATCGTATTAATTTAGTTTATACTACTTTATCTTTTATTAAATCAACCTCTACTTTAAGGTTTTCAATTATAAATTTTTGTCTATCTGGCGTATTTTTTCCCATGTAAAAACTCAACAGCTCTTCAATAGACATTGCCTTATCAAGCATAATTGGTTCTAGCCTAATATCTTCGCCAATAAAGTGCCTAAACTCATCTGGCGAAATCTCTCCTAAACCTTTAAATCGAGTTATTTCTGGTTTTCCAGTTAATTTATTCAGCGCATGTTGTCGCTCTTCATCACTATAACAGTAAATCGTTTCCTTTTTATTACGAACCCTAAACAAAGGAGTCTGTAGAATATAAAGGTGATTTTCTTTTATCAACTCAGGAAAGAATTGCAAGAAAAACGTAATTAACAATAATCGAATATGCATACCATCAACATCGGCATCAGTCGCTATTATTATGTTATTGTAGCGTAAATCTTCAATAGACTCCTCTATATTCAGTGCAGCTTGCAATAGGTTGAATTCCTCATTCTCATAAACAATCTTTTTAGACATACCATAAGAATTCAATGGCTTTCCTTTAAGACTGAAAACCGCCTGTGTGTTTACATCTCTTGATTTAGTAATAGAACCAGATGCCGAATCACCCTCGGTAATAAATAGCGAACTTTCTAATCTTCGATCATGCTTGATATCACCTAAGTGAACTCTACAATCTCTAAGTTTTTTATTATGAAGACTAGCCTTCTTTGCTCGATCGCGTGCCAACTTTCGAATACCCGAAAGCTCTTTACGCTCTTTCTCGGCCATCATAATTTTACGTTGAAGCTTATCTGCAGTATCGGTATTCTTATGAAGATAGTTATCTAAATATTTACCAATAAAATCATTAATATAGCTACGTACTGTTGGGAGAGTACCTCCCATTTCAGTAGAACCTAATTTCGTTTTTGTTTGACTTTCAAAAATCGGCTCCATTACTTTTATAGCAATTGCGGAAATAATAGATTTTCTAATATCAGAAGCGTCGTAGGTCTTGCCATAAAAGTCACGTATGGTTTTCACAATCGCTTCTCTAAATGCAGCTTGGTGCGTACCGCCATGTGTTGTATGCTGACCGTTTACAAAAGAATGATATTCTTCACTATATTGAGTTTTACTATGTGTAATTGCCACTTCAATATCTTCTCCTTTTAAATGTATAACAGGATAAAGCATATCATCCATATTATTATTATCCTCAAGCAAATCTTTTAATCCGTTTTCAGAGTAAAATTTCTCACCATTAAAAATTATGGTTAGACCTGGGTTTAGATACACATAGTTTTTAAGCATGCGTTCTACATACTCATTTCTATATTTATAATTTTTAAAAATTAATTCATCAGGTATAAAAGTAACCTTAGTACCTTTTCTTTTACCCGTTTCTTCAGGGCCAATTTCATTCTCTAAATTACCAGAACTAAATTGAGCCGTTTTTAATTGGTTGTCTCTAGAAGACTGCACTTCAAAAAAACTGGATAATGCATTTACAGCTTTAGTACCAACACCGTTCAATCCTACAGATTTCTTAAAAGCACGACTATCATACTTACCACCTGTATTCATTTTAGAAACCACATCGACTACTTTACCTAATGGAATACCACGACCGTAATCTCTAACCTTGACCACTTTATCTTTAATAGATATTTCAATGGTTTTACCGGCACCCATCACAAATTCATCTATACAGTTATCTATAACCTCTTTTAAGAGAATATAAATACCATCATCTGCAGACGAGCCATCTCCCAATTTACCGATATACATACCAGGTCGTAATCGGATGTGTTCTTTCCAATCGAGCGAGCGTATATTATCTTCAGTATATTGAGTAGTGTCTTGGGACATTTAAAAAAGTTTAAGAAAGTTGCGTTAAAGATAGCACCACTCAGTAAAAGATAAAACACCTATCTGTTAAAGTAATTAACAATAAATTAAGTCAGTTTGTTGATAGCCTTGAGCGTATTCATTAAATATAACCAAATTTAACTACCGACAAATAATAAAAAAACTCTTTAAATTATGACATGTATCATGATAACAATTTTATCCTTTTTATATCTTTATTTTAGATTTTGAACAGCTATGGATTTTATTGATTACTACAAAATTCTTGAAATTGACAAGAAAGCTTCACAAGCCGATATTAAAAAGGCATATCGAAAATTGGCGCGCAAACTTCATCCGGACCTAAATCCGAATGATAAAACCGCACAAGAAAAATTTCAACGTGTAAATGAGGCTAACGAAGTTTTAAGCGATTCTGAAAAAAGAAAGAAATATGACCAATACGGTAAAGATTGGCAACATGCCGATGCTTTTGAAGAAGCAAAAAGAAATCAACGTAGTTCGTCAGGCGGTAATAGAAGAAGTTATTCTAGTGCTGGCGGATCAAATAAAGATTTTTCAGACTTCTTTGAATCGATGTTTGGTGGAGCTGGCGGAGGTTTTAGTGGCGGAGGACGACAAAGGTCTACACAGTTTAAAGGTCAAGATTTAAATGCGACCCTTAAATTAAATATGCTTGATGTTCTTGAAGATCAAAAACAAACGCTTGACTTAGGTGCTAAGAAAATTAGAATAACTATACCTGCAGGAGTTGAAGATGGGCAAACCATAAAAATTTCTGGCTATGGCGGCGAAGGGGTAAATGGCGGACCAAAAGGAGACCTCTACTTAACATTTGAAATTAATAACAACACTAACTTTCAAAGGGTAAAGAACGATTTATATAAAAATGAATCTATCTCTTTATATGATGCTATTTTAGGTAGCTCAATAGAAGTAGAAACCTTAACAGGAAAAGTAAAGCTAAAGGTAAAACCAGAAACTCAAAACGACACCAAGGTGAAGTTAAAAGGAAAAGGTATGCCGGTTTATAAGAAAAAAGGTGCTCATGGCGATTTATACATCACTTATAAAGTAACCATGCCTACCAAGCTTTCAGAAAAAGAAAAAGAATTATTCAAACAACTTTCAGAATTACGATAATATGAATTCAGAAAATTACATTCAAATAGAGGTGTTTTGTGAACGTACACAAACTCCAATAGAATTTATAAATGATCTTTTAGAGTTCGAAATGATCGAGGTACAGCAAATTGAAAATAAAACATATGTTGAACCGCAATACCTTGTTGAGATAGAACGCGTATATAGGTTACGAGAAGACCTTGGTATAAATATGGAAGGTATAGACACCTTAAACCATATGATAAAAAAAGTCAACCGATTGGAGCAAGAATTAAAACTACTACGCGATCGGTTGACTATATATGAACATTAAACGTTAAAACGGAAATGCATTACATCACCATCTTTAACTATGTACTCTTTACCTTCTACCCTCATTTTACCGGCTTCTTTCACTTTTGATTCGCTACCAAAAGCCACGTAGTCATCATAAGCAATAACTTCTGCCCTAATGAAACCTTTTTCAAAATCTGTATGTATAACACCGGCAGCTTGTGGTGCAGTTGCGCCAACAGGAATTGTCCAAGCACGAACCTCTTTAACACCTGCAGTAAAGTAGGTCTCCAAATCTAATAATTTATAAGCTCCGCGAATAAGTTTAGCAGAACCAGGCTCTTCTAAGCCCAAATCTTCTAAAAACATTTGACGCTCCTCATAAGTCTCTAACTCCGTAATATCAGCTTCGGTACCTACCGCTAAAAAAATAACTTCTGCGTTTTCAGTAGCTACCATTTCTTTTACTTTATCAACATATGCATTACCAGACACGGCTGCATCCTCGTCAACGTTACAAACATACATTACCGGTTTATCTGTAATAAATTGAAGCGGTTTAACAAACTCAAGTCTAGATTCATCATCGATTTTAATTGCTCTAACAGAAGTACCTGATTCTAATCCGGTTTTTACAGCTAGTAAAACAGCTTCTTCTTTTTGTGCCTCTTTGTTACCAGTTCTAGCTGCTCTTTTTACTTTTTCTAATTTCTTATCTACAGTCTCCAAATCTTTTAATTGAAGCTCCATATCTATTGTTTCTTTATCTCTAATAGGATCTACGCTACCATCAACATGTACTATATTGTCATTATCAAAACAACGCAATACATGTAATATAGCATCAGTTTCACGAATATTACCCAAAAACTGATTCCCTAATCCTTCACCTTTACTAGCACCTTTTACCAAACCAGCAATATCAACGATTTCTACAGTGGCAGGCAATACCCTTTCTGGAACTACCAACTCTTCTAGTTTTTCTAATCGTGCATCTGGCACGTTTACAACACCTATATTAGGTTCAATTGTACAAAAAGGAAAATTTGCACTTTGCGCTTTAGCGTTAGACAAACAATTAAAAAGTGTTGATTTACCTACGTTTGGCAATCCTACGATACCTGCTTTCATAATTAAGAATATTTCAAGGGTGCAAATATAGTTTTTAGTTACAGATTTTTCATTCAATTTTTCATCAATAACTATAATGTAAAATTGATACAATAATTTTACATTAAAATCAAACTTTTTAGCTTGACGACAGTTTAATTGTTGTTTTTTAACATATTTTAAGAAATAATTCTTACTTTGGCAGAAGAACTTGTAAGAATTTATGGAACTTCATTCAGATGAAACTATATGGTATTTTTTTAAAAAGGGCGAATCCAACGGGTTTAGCTTGCTTTTTAAAAAGTATTATCCGCAATTACATGTCTATGGTTTAAAATTGAGTAATAATCAAGAACTTACAGAAGACTGTCTTCAAAATTTCTTTATACAGTTATTTGAAAGTAGAGAAAAATTAGGGCACATAAATAGTTTAAAAGCCTACTTATTTGTTTCCTTTAAAAGAAGACTAATAAAGAAGTTACAAAAGAATCAAAACAATATTCCTATTTCAGAGGCACAGCTATTTAAAACCAATTTTACTTTTTCGTCTGAAGAAATATCAATCAAACAAGAAATTCAATTTCTTTGCACCTCTACCCTAGCAAGCCTTATTAATCAACTTTCACCAAGACAAAAAGAGGTTATCTATTTAAAGTATTACAGCGGAATGAATAGTTCAGATATCGCCGAAGTAATGGATATGAATTACCAAAGCGTTTTAAATACACTACAAAAAGCCTTGACAAAACTTCGCATAGCATCTGAAAATCAAAAGATTAAATCTATTTTGAAAAAAAATTAAAAAAAGTAGGGTATATTTTTAAGAGTCAAGCCTCTTACTAATGGAACACCTTACTATATGAACAACAATAATAAATTCGACTTAGATTACTTCCTATCGGATGCATCATTTAAAAACTGGGCAAAAGGCTTAAATAAAAATGATATCGCTTATTGGAATAATTGGATTCAGAACAACCCTTCACATATAGAAACTGTAGAGAATGCGAAGTCTATTATTATAGGTATCAATTTTAATCAACAACTCCCTAGCAGTGAAAAAGTTAACGATGCCTTGGCTAATGTTTTATCAAAAATAAAGATAGAGCCTACTCCAAAAAAAATTCGTAAAAAAACACACACAGTAAACAGCTCGTTACTAACAGCTGCAGCTGCCGTGTTACTAGTTCTTATAAGCTGGACAACCTATACTTTATTAAATAATGAAACCACGACGATACACAAAACCAATTTTGGCGAAATAATCGACTTGAAATTACCAGATGGTACCTCTGTAGTTCTTAATGGAAATTCTGAAATATGGTATGAAAAAGACAATCCTCGTCTTATCAATTTAAAAGGAGAAGCATACTTTAAAGTTAAATCTATACCAAGTACCAATGCAAAGTTCTGGGTAATTACAGAAGACCTGAAAGTAGAAGTACTGGGTACACAGTTTCATGTAAATACTAGAAAACAAAAAACAAATGTGGTGCTTGACGAAGGTTCTATTCATTTAGAACTAAAAAATGGAGAAGTTACCAAAATGATACCGGGTGAAATAGTTTCATTTTCAAATGAAAGCAAAAAACTGATCCATAAAAAAGTTGATATTGAAACCCCATATGCACTATGGCGCGGCGGCACCTATGCTTTTAACGAAATCCCCCTAAAAGAAGTGATGTTCAATATAGAAACGACCTACGGTCTCAAAATTGAATATGAAAATGAAAAATTAAAGAATTTACCTCTTTCCGGTGGTATTCCAAATCAGAATTTACAAATATGTATAGCCGCAATAGAAAAAGCCACAGGTACAAGAATCATTAAAAAAGGAAAGATATTACGCGTGCAAGAAAACCCTATTTATTAACTAAACTATTTATTTATGAGAACGAACAAACTAATGAGATTACTGCTTGCAGTAATGCTTTTTTCAAGCATTACCAGTGCAACGGCAGCTAATGAACTAAAAGAAAACGTAACATTAAGCGAGTTTCTAAATGAGATCAGTGAAAAGCACGAAGTATTTTTCACGTACAACCCTACCCTGGTTTCAAGCACCAGTTTAAATCCTGAGGAATATAAATTCCCAGTATTAGACAAGATAATTAATAAATTGGAACGCAAAACAAGTTTTGATTTTGAATATCTTGGTAATAAATATTATGTGGTTTATCATAAGAAGCCAGAAAGGGCTAAAATTCTTAAGATAAATTCTTCAAATAATGGTATTACTGCTTTGACTTTGAATGAAAAGATTCAAAACACAATCACCGGAACAGTAACCGATGATTCTGGAATGCCGTTGGCAGGAGTTAATATTATCGAGAAAGGTACTACTAACGGTACTACTTCTGATTTTGATGGTAACTATTCAATTAACATTAATGATGATACTAAATTAGTATTTAGCTATATCGGTTTTGCCACGCAAGAAGTTTCAACACTTGGCAAGAATACAATTAACGTTCAGCTAACAGAAGGAATGCAACTAGATGAATTTATTGTTGTTGGTTCTCGTACAGCACCTAGAAGTAATGCTGACACGCCATTACCAGTAGATGTAATTGGAGCTAAAGATTTAAGTTCAACAGGTCAAGCTACTTTCGATAAAGCGTTACAGTATAAAATACCTTCTTTTAACACAGTACAAACGCCTGTAAACGATGCAACATCTTTATTGGATCCTTATGAAATTAGAAACATGGGACCATCTAGAACATTAATTTTGATTAATGGTAAGCGTAAGAACTTAAGTGCCTTGTTATATACACAAACATCTCCAGGTCGTGGTGAAACAGGAGCAGATATTTCAGCTATACCTACAGATGCGATTAAAAGAGTTGAAATCTTACGTGACGGTGCTTCTGCACAGTATGGTTCTGATGCAATTGCAGGTGTAATGAACATTATACTTAAAGATTCTCCGAATGAAGGATCAGCAACATTAAGAACCGGAATAACTTCTGAAGGTGATGGTGAAATGTTTGGTGTTTCTTTAAACAACGGTTCTGCTATTGGTGAGGACAAAGGCTTTGTAAATTATACAATAGACCTATCTAAAGTAAACCAAGCAAACAGACCAGGTACTGTTGATGCTGCTGGTGAAGCTGGTGATTTTGGCGCTGACATTGCAGATGTTCAAGAATTTCTTTCTAGAAGACCAGACGCAGGGAATATCAATGGATCCCCAGAAACTGCTGCTGCTAAATTCTCACTTAACTTAGGCTATGAATTAAGTGAAAACACCTCAATGTATGGTAATGCTGCATATGTTTATAAAGCTGTAAATAGTTTTGCAAATTACAGAACTCCTTATTGGAGAACTGTTGAAGATTTTCCATATTTAGCAGATTTTTTCCCTGGAGATAATCCAAACACTGCAGGTGGTTATGACGGTTATGTTCCAACATTTGAAGGTGAACTTAGCGATTATAATGCTACAATAGGTTTTAAATCAGTTATAAACGATTGGAATCTTGATGCAAGTTTTACAACTGGCGGAAATACTCAAACGTACAAAGTGAACAATACTCACAACAGAAATGTTGTTTATTCTCCATCAGTGTTTATAGATGCAAATGGAAATGGCTCTGTAGATGATGGTGAAATTACCGAAGGTTCTGAGCTGTATAGAGAAAATAGTCAGCAATCATTTGATCCAGGAGGAACTAGATTTTCTCATAACGTTGGTAACATTGATATTTCTAGATTATTATCTGACAAAGTGAGTATTGGTGTTGGTGCTGAGTTCAGAACAGAAACTTTTGAAATTATAGAAGGAGAATTAGCTTCTTATGACGGTGGTGGTGCAGATTCATTTGCAGGTGCCTCTCCTCAGAATTCTGGTAAATTTAACCGTTACAATATTGGTGGCTACTTAAGTTTAGATTATGATGTTACCGATGCTTTTTTATTAAGCGGTACCATTAGAACGGAGAACTATTCAGATTTCGGTAATACTTTCATATATAAGTTTAGTTCTCGTTATAAGTTTAGCGATGCATTTACATTAAGAGGTTCTTTATCTTCTGGATTTAGAGCTCCTACCCTACACCAAATCTATACTCAAAAAGCTCAGTATAGTTTTGTACCAGGGCAAGGTATACAAGTTGGTGGTTTGATCAACAATGTTTCTACACAAGCAAAATTATTGGGTATACCTCAATTAGATGCTGAAACATCTACAAACTACACTGTCGGTTTTGGTGGTAAAATAGATAAGTTCAGCTATACTTTCGACTACTATAATATCGCTGTAAAAGACAGAATTGTTCTTGGAAATGAAATCGGAGGTAGTGGTGACCCTACAAATCCATTAGATGTTCTTTTAGCTAGTAATAACTTAAGCGATGTTAGTTTCTTTTCTAATGCAATAGACACAAAAACATCTGGTATCGATGTTGTACTTGCTTATAAAGGAATCGAAATTGGTGAAGGAAGTTTAGATTTAAACTTATCTGGTAACTATACTATTCAGAATGAACTTGATGGTCCAGTAAAGGATATTGACTTAGTTGCCAATTCAGGACAATCTGTTGTAAATCAAACTCAAGAAGCTTTATTCTTTACTTCAAGACCTAAGACTAAATGGATTTTAGGAGCTAATTACGAAATAAATAAATTCGGTTTTTCTTTAAATAATACATTATTCGGAAAAACTAGCTTTTTTCAACAAGGTTTAAGTACTGATGCAAATGGTAATTTCAACCTAGGTACTGAATTTGACCCTAAAGTAGTAACTGATTTAGGAGTTAATTTTAGCGCTACAGATAAATTGACAATTGCCCTTAACATCAACAACTTGTTGAATGTATTACCTGAATGGAATTTTGTTTCTCAAAATGCTGCAGGTGATGCTATTTTGGCAGACCCAGCACAGACGCAGAACCAATCTAACTTGATTACTTTCAACCAACGTTATTCTCAAATGACGTATGATGGGTATCACTTTAGTCAATTAGGCACTATGTTCAACCTATCGTTGAATTATAAATTTTAGTTTGATTTAGTTTTAATAAAAAAGCTACCTATTAATTTAGGTAGCTTTTTTTATTTAATATTAAGTATGTTAAGTGATTATAATTTCTTCATAAAAAGGTAAACAATAAAGCAGTCTAAAGATTAACTATACTTATCAAAACCTTTAGAGAAAATATATCTAATTTACTCTGGGTGCATAAAACGTTGCTTCGCTAAAAGAACTTCTTCAGTTTCAACATGATCATCATCAGGAACACAACAATCTACCGGGCAAACAGCTGCACACTGCGGCTCTTCATGAAAGCCCATACATTCCGTACATTTATCAGGAGCTATGTAATAAACTTCATCACTAATAGGTTCTTGAACGTCATTTGCATCAACTTCCTTACCATCAGGCAAAACAACATTGCCATCTAAAGAAGTTCCATCGGCATATCTCCATTCATCTGCTCCTTCATATATTGCTGTATTAGGACATTCTGGTTCACAAGCCCCACAATTTATACATTCATCTGTTATTATAATTGCCATAATTTCTTCTTCATTAATATGCCCAAAAAAGAACGGGCATGCTTATTTTTGCACAAAGGTAATTCCTACTGAATTAGTATACAAATATAATGGCCCATAGCAACCTTAGTATAGAAGCTTTTGTTAAACTTGGAAATTTTCTAAGAACATTTTGTGATTTAGTCACAACAAATACAATTTCTGACCATTTAAATGACAAATGGATGGAACGGTTTAAAACCGAAGCGGAAAGAGCCCAGCATTATAATGGGTGGTTTTCGGAAGAAAACTGCATTCATGCTTTTCATGAATGGGGTAATGCACTTACCAAAGAAAATATAGAAAGCTGGCTTAAAAACTATAAGCTAGAGGCTAACCAAGAGAAAGTTGTAGCCCTAATTATGGCTGGCAATATCCCTTTAGTAGGGTTTCATGACCTTCTATGCGTATTAATTACAGGAAACAAAGCATTGGTAAAGCTATCGAGTAACGATCAAAAATTGATCCCTCTGCTTATTGATTACCTAATCGAAATCGAACCCTTTTTCAAAGACAGGGTGACGTTTACAAAAGAAAAGCTTGAAAACTATGATGCCGTAATCGCAACCGGCAGTAACAATACTGCAAGATATTTTGAATTTTATTTCGGTAAAAAACCGAATATTATTCGAAAGAACCGAAATTCTATTGCAGTACTTACAGGAAAAGAAACCGAAGAAGAACTGACCGCTCTCGGTGAAGATATTTTTAGATATTTTGGTTTGGGATGCAGAAGTGTCTCTAAAATCTATATTCCAAAAGATTACAACATTGATACATTTTTTAAAGCTATGTTTCCATATAGCGATATTATAAATCATAATAAATACGCTAACAATTATGATTATAACAAGGCTGTTTATTTAATGAGCGAATTCAAAATATTAGATAATGGTTTCTTGATCTTAAAAGAAGAAAAAAGCTTTGGATCCCCTATTGCGTCATTGTTTTATGAGCATTATGAAGATATCAGTACTTTAAAAAAATATCTAAATAACGAGGAAGATAAAATTCAATGTATAGTCTCATCAGGTGTCTTAGATGGTGAGATATCATTCGGACAAACACAAAAGCCTTCATTGAACGATTATGCAGATGGTATAGATACGGTTGATTTCTTGTTGAGAACATCCTAGAATTAAATGGTCATCCTAACTGTAAATTCTTAAAAAATCCTGACATTTGCATCCTTAAATTACAAACAAAATGAAAAAACATAATTTTAGCGCTGGTCCTTGTATATTACCAAAAGAAGTATTGTTAAAAGCTTCTGAAGCGGTTATGGACTTCAACGGTTCTGGCCTTTCTCTTATTGAGATTTCGCACAGAAGTAAAGATTTTGTTGCCGTAATGGAAAACGCAAGATCATTGGCATTAGAACTACTTGACTTAAAAGATAAAGGCTATACTGCCCTTTTTCTTCAAGGTGGCGCAAGCTTAGAGTTTTTAATGGTTGCATATAATTTGTTGGAAAAAAAAGCTGGTTATTTAAATACCGGTACTTGGAGTGACAAAGCAATTAAAGAAGCTAAATTATTCGGAGAAATTATTGAAGTTGGATCATCTAAAGATGAAAACTTTAAATACATTCCAAAAGGTTATACAGTACCATCAGGTTTAGACTACCTGCATATTACCTCAAACAATACAATATTCGGAACTCAATTCAAGAAGTTTCCAAAAACCGATTGTCCTTTAATTTGCGACATGAGTTCAGATATTTTTTCTAGAACTATGGACTTTTCTCAGTTCGATTTGATTTATGCTGGAGCACAGAAAAACATGGGACCCGCAGGTACCACTTTGGTAATTGTTAAAGATGATATTTTAGGAAAAGTTTCTAGAGAGGTTCCTTCTATGCTTAATTATCAAACGCATATTGCAAAAGATAGTATGTTCAATACTCCACCAGTATTTGCGGTTTATACTTCTATGCTAACTTTAGAATGGCTAAAAAATCTTGGAGGTATAGCTGCCATTGAAGAAACAAATGAGAAAAAAGCCAGATTATTATATTCTGAAATAGATTTGAACCCAGTTTTTGAAGGTTATGCAAATATTGAAGATAGATCGTTAATGAATGCAACCTTTAATATTACAGATGAAGTTTTAAAAACAACATTTGATAACATGCTAAAAGAAGCTGGTATTAATGGTTTAAACGGTCACCGTTCTGTTGGTGGCTACAGAGCTAGCATGTACAACGCACTTTCTCTAGATAGTGTTGGTGTATTGGTAGATGTAATGAGCGAAATGGAGCGTAAAGGATAAGCAATTCAAACGATTTACTGTATTAGTTTACATTTCATTCAGTATTTAATATTCAATAAAATAATTCGAGATAAACTCACGAAACATTTCTAAGTGAGCCTACGTAAATTTTTGAGGTCTACCTGAACGGAATGGACAAGAAAACCTCGGAGAATTAAAATCTCGATAATCGAGTAAAACATATGAAGATATTAGCAAATGATGGTATTTCTCAAAACGGCATTGACGCTTTAGAGAAATCAGGATTTGAAGTTTTAACGACAACTGTTGCACAAGAACAGTTAGCGAATTATATAAACGAACACAAAATTGACGCCTTATTAGTGCGCAGTGCCACCAAGGTTAGAAAAGATTTAATAGATACCTGCCCTACCCTAAAATTAATAGGAAGAGGTGGTGTTGGTATGGATAATATTGATGTTGATTACGCTAAATCTAAAGACATTCATATTATAAATACACCTGCGGCATCATCAGAATCTGTGGCAGAATTAGTATTTGCCCATCTTTTTGGTGGAGCACGTTTTTTATATGATGCTAACAGAAACATGCCTTTAGAGGGTGACAGCAACTTTAAAGGTCTTAAAAAATCATATTCAAAAGGTACAGAACTTAGAGGGAAGACTTTAGGTCTATTCGGCTTCGGTAATATTGGTCAAGCAACAGCTAAACTTGCGATTGGAGCAGGAATGAACGTTGTGTATTGCGACCCAGAAGTAGAACAAACCGATATTGAACTTTCTTTTTTCGATGGTCAGAAAGTGACATTCAATTTAAAGAATACATCGAAAGAAGACTTACTAAAACAGGCAGATTATATTTCTTTACATATACCAGGGCAGAATAACTATGTTTTGGGAGAGGCAGAATTTGCACAAATGAAAAAAGGTGTAGGTATCGTCAATGCTGCAAGAGGTGGTGTTTTAGATGAAGTTGCTTTAATAAACGCATTAGAGAACGGATCTGTTGCCTTTGCTGGTTTGGATGTTTATGAATCTGAACCAAAGCCTGAAATCAAAATTCTTATGCATTCTAGTATATCGCTAACTCCTCATATTGGTGCAGCTACACTTGAAGCTCAAGAAAGAATTGGACTAGAATTGGCCGACCAAATCATTTCCCTATTAAAATAGGTGCTTAAAAGGCAATATTCTGGCCTCTTTTTCGTACTTTACAATGTAAACATTAAATTAACTATTACAATGGCAGGATTATTAGATTTATTAAATAGCCCAATGGGGCAACAATTAATTAGCGGAGTTGCAGGTCAAACCAACCAACCAGCAGATAAAACCGCAAGTGTACTAAGTATGGCTATGCCACTTATTCTTGGTGCAATGAAAAAAAATGTATCTACTCCAGAAGGTGCTCAAGGTTTAATGAGTGCATTATCTAGTAATCATAGTGGTGGTATTTTGGATAACTTAGGCGGTCTTTTTGGCGGCGGTGTTGACGATAGTGTAATGGCAGATGGTGCCGGTATTTTGGGTCATGTTTTTGGCGATAAGCAACCTCAAGTAGAAAGTGCTTTAAGTCAAAAATCTGGTATCGACGCAGGTTCTGTAGCTTCTATTTTAAAAATAGCTGCTCCTATAGTCATGGGAATGATTGGAAAGCAAACTGCACAAAGTAACGTAAGTGATGGTACTGGTATGAATGCTCTTTTAGGTAGCATGCTAGGTGGACAGCCACAAGAAAATCAAAGCTTAATTACTTCTTTGTTAGATGCAGATGGTGATGGTAGCATACTAGATGACGTTGCCGGTATGGTAATGGGAGGCAGTAAAAGTAGTGGTGGAATCGGAGGTCTTTTAGGAGGTCTTTTCGGCAAATAAAATTTAAAGACTCTATTTATATAACCCGCTTACAACTGCAAGCGGGTTTTTTTGTATCTTAAAATTCATGAAAACGAAATACACCTCTTTTTTTGTAATGCTGATTGTTAGCACCATTTCTGTACTTCTATTAAATTGCGGAGCATCAAAAGAATCATTAGCTATTTCTAATAATGAAGAACAGGCTTTTAAACAAGTGCGAGGCGATACCATTACTATTTCTAGTGACAAGACAGAATATGAAATAATAATTATTGAGCCTGGTTTTAATACATGGCTAAGTTCAATTGCCAAACCAGAGGGTTATTATTCTCGAAATTTCCTTGAAAATAGAAATTACATCATGGTTGTAGAATGGAATAACAGAGTTATGCAGCCATCTAGATTTGACCCGAATTTATATGAATTGCGCATAGATTACTCAAATCAAATAGATTATGGGTATGAGGTTAATTACAAACTTTATAATTACTTCATCTATTTTCAAAGAAAATATAATCAACGTTTAGGTTCTTTTGTACCCCGTATTTAAAAAGTATATTTGCGGCATTCAACACATGTCATGCAAAAATTAAAAGAGCGTTGGGGCGTTACCAGCAATTTTCAATTAACAATTATTTTTATTGTTTTTTCCATTACCGGGTCATCTTCTGTCTTTGTGGCAAAACCTTTTTTAAATTTAATTGGCTTACAACAAGCTAATTTTCCAGATGCGTGGTGGGGAACAACAATGTATTGGATTTTACGAATTCTATTAATTTTTCCCTTTTATCAAATACTATTAGTAATATATGGCTGGTTATTTGGACAATTCAAATTCTTTTGGGCTTTTGAGAAAAAGATGCTTAAAAGATTAGGACTCGGATTCTTATTCTAAAATTTTTTGTTAGGTTTTCTTTAACATTCAATTCTACTTCTTTTAGTACTTTAGCGGTGTGAAAAACTCAATATTTACATATTTATCTGTATTAATATTGTTTTGCCTTATGTTAATTAAGGTGACTTCTTTTCACGTGTATTCTCATGATGACAATTCTGTTGATACGATAGAGAATTGTAGTATTTGCGATATGGCTATTCAGGATCAAAATTCTGAATTTACTTTTGTTGCCATTTTATTATTAATTCTTTTACCATTTATCTTTTTTACTGATAAAAAAATTAGGCCTTTAGTATTAGAGGCGCCTTCATTTTATTTTAGGTATGCAACTTTTGGCAGACCTCCCCCTTCCTTTCGTAGCTAGTCTACACTCCATTAAATAAATCGGTTTTAATATTTAAACCGATATATACTCGCGCAAAACTTATATAATGAAAAATTATTTATATGTTTTCGTAATCTTTTGCAGTTCATTTATTTATGCACAAGATTGCAATTCAATATTACTAGGAGAAATAGTTGATTTCCATGACAACAGTACGTTGAGTGGCGCAACTATTAATATCACTGGTAAAAACCTTTCAACAGTTTCTAAAGAAAATGGGAAATTTACTTTTAAAAATTTGTGTGATGGAGTTTTAGAATTAGAAATATCACACCCAGAGTGTACTACCAAATTTGTTACTTTAACAATCAATGGCGATACTTTTTATGAGATTAGGCTAGAACACCATTTAGAAGAACTAAATGAGGTAAAAGTAATCGGTGATGTCCCCAAAAGCACCAATTCTGCACAAGAGAATATTTTATCGGTAAAAGATATAGAGCGAAATAGTGGTAATAGTCTAGGCGATGCTCTAAAGAAAATTGCAGGTATATCAACATTAAATACTGGTGGTAACATTGTTAAACCAGTAATACAAGGTTTAAACGGTAGTAGAATCTTAATTCTAAACAATAACGTTCGCATGCAAGACATGGAATGGGGAGAAGAACATGCCCCAAATGTCGATGTCAACGCTAACCAGAACATAAGTGTCATTAAAGGCGCAGCAGCAATTGAATACGGTGGCGATGCCATAGGCGGAGTAATTGTATTAGAGCCGTTACCTATTGTTAGAACAGATTCCTTGTTTGGTAAAACACAATTGAACTTATCGTCTAATGGTCGTGGCGGTAACATTACTTCTTCGTTGACCAAATCTTACAAGTCTGGTCTATATATTAAAGCCCAAGGGTCTTATAAGAAATTAGGAGATTTAGAAGCTCCAGATTACATACTTTCAAACACCGGAATCAACGAAAGTGGTTTATCTCTAAATATTGGAAAACGCGATTTTGAACAAGGCTGGGAAGGCTATTATTCCTATTTTAATTCTGAGATTGGCATATTAAGAGCCTCGCATATCGGTAACGTAGATGATTTAATAAACGCTATTAATAGTGATGTACCAAGTGTAATAAATGATTTTACTTATGATATTACCCAACCCAACCAAGAGGTAACCCATCATTTAGGAAAACTAAGTTATTACCGAAGATTTGAAGGTTTTGGAAAATGGACCACACAATATGATTTTCAACAAAATAGAAGATTTGAATATGATATTCGTGTAGGGGATGATGCAGATAAAGCATCGTTAGACTTGAAACTGACAACACATTCTGTTTTAACCAATATTAAATTTGATGCTAAAGAAGGTTTTGACCTCAAAGTAGGCGCATTAGGTAGATATCAAACCAACTTTGCAAATCCTGATACAGGTGTAAGAAGACTAATCCCTGATTACGATAAATACGATTTAGGACTATTTGCGGTTGGCAGCTATGAACTAAACAAAGATTGGACGTTAGATGCAGGTGCTCGTTATGACTTTAGCAGAATAGACTCAAAAAAATTCTATAGAGTTTCACGATGGGAAGAACGTGGATATGATGTAGATTTTGCAGATATAATTATTGAAGACTTAGGCACACAATTACTTGTTAATCCTGTTTTTGACTACCATAATTTCTCTGGTACTGCTGGGTTTCATTACGAATTAAACGACAAAAATCATTTACGTTTTAATTATGCGTACTCGCAGAGGGCACCCAATGCTTCAGAATTATTTAGTGACGGGCTACACCACTCTGCAGCACGTATAGAATTGGGCGATTTAAGAATTAAGAGTGAAACGTCATCTAAACTCTCCGTGTCCTTAGAAAGAAATACCAGTAAATGGGGCTATACCTTCGCTCCTTTTCTGAATAGTATCAAAGACTTTATACTTGTTGAGCCAACAGGTGTAGAATTCACCATAAGAGGTGCTTTCCCCGTATGGTCTTATCGCCAGACTGATGCAGTTCTATTGGGTCTTGATGCATCCTTATACAACAATTGGTCTTCTAAAATTAGAACAGATCACAAGTTTGCATGGGTAAGAGGTACTGATACAGAAACAGACACACCGCTGATAAACATACCTGCTGCCAATTTCACTAATAGTATTACATATACAAATCCTAAATGGAATAATTTTCTTGTAAGTCTAGAAAGTCAGTATGTGTTCGAACAAACGAGATTTCCAGATAATATTGAGGTCTTTTCACCCGAACAACAAGAAAATGTGATTTTGGATATTAATACACCACCAGATGCTTATCAACTTTTATCCCTAAATACCGAAGCATCATTTACCCTTAAAAACAAAAACGATTTAACTGTAGGTCTTAGTGCAAGCAACCTATTAAATACAAATTATCGTGATTATTTAAATCGCCAACGATATTTTGTAGATGACATGGGCAGAAATATAAGTCTGCGCCTAATTTTTAACTATTAATATTAATTACTAACAAATGAAAACAAGTACAACTATGAAAAGAAACAAAACCTTAAAAACAGTTTTAGCATTAAGCTTAATGGCAACAGTTATGACATCATGTTCTAGTGATGATGATACCCCAGAAGTAGTAAACGAAGAAGAAATTATTACTACAATGACGGTTACCTTAACAAGTGCTGATGGTACAGCAACGCTGCAATCTCAAGATTTAGATGGAGATGGACCAGATGCACCTGTAATAACTGCAGATAATTTAACTGCAAATACAACATATACTGGAAGTATTGAATTATTGAACGAAACTGAAACTCCTGCAGAAGACATAACTGAAGAAGTAGAAGAAGAAGCTGATGAGCACCAGTTTTTCTTTGGTCTAACCGGTTCTCTTACAGATGTAACTTATTCTGATGAAGATGGCGACGGAAATCCAGTAGGTCTTGAATTTGAATTAACAACAGGTGATGCAGGTTCGGGTACTATTACAATTACATTGCGTCATGAGCCAACAAAACCAAATGATGGTACTTTGGCAGATGCTGGTGGAGAAACTGATATAGCTCAAACTTTTACCGTAGTAGTAGAATAGGCTAAGTTTATATTATTAAAAAAGCCTTTGAATTAAAATTCAAAGGCTTTTTTATGTTTTCTATTCTTCTAATTGATACCACTCAACATCTGTAAGTACTGCTCTCCTACCCACTTTTTTTGGTGGATAATTAGTTACTAAATAATTGATAATTACAGCTTCATTCTCACCTAAATCCCAAAGGTTTTGAGTTTCTTGCATCCACTTAATAGTAGATTTCCAGCGTTCCGCATTCATTCTATTTTGAATGACCAATTTAGAAGAATGGCAATTGGTACAGTTTTGAATAGTTTCTGCCATACCTGGTGCCTCTATAAATCCAGTACTTACATGAATTCCATTTTCTATTTTATCAAAATCATCTTCAACTGATATTTCAACAATTTCTGTTTCTGGTTCGTTTCCTTTGAAAGCAGATAGACTAGGATCGAAAATAAAGTATATCAAAGCAATACCTCCAATAGCCACAATAACTGTTGCCAATATGATTTTTTGATACGTACCTTGAAAATTGCGTTTCAATTTGTCATGATTTTGCTTTTTCATCTATGCGATTTTTACAGCTATCCTATGACAAGCATTATTTAAGTATCCTTTGGGGTTCCAACCAGGTAATAACATTGGCTGGCCAGCACCATTAGTATCTGTAGCTTTTGCCCAAACCTCGTAATACCCTTCTTGAGGAAATGAGATCTCTGCGGAGAAATGTTGCCAAGCTAAACGGTTAGCAGGTTTTTCAATGGTACAGTTGTTCCATGTGGCACCAAAATCTATAGAATATTCCATTTTAGCAACTTCCAATTCACCAGCCCATGCATGCCCTCTAATATTCAATTTCTTTCCTTTTGATAGTGTAGCTCCAGACTTAGGATATGTAATTAAAGACTTAACCGGCATAGATTCTATGATACACATATCTTCATCTGCCACTTTCTCACCAGGAGCAACGGGTTTACATGGAACTCTATAAGCCGTACCCGTCATTTTAGTTCCATCATGAACTACATTTCTAATACTAATTCGCTGTAACCATTTTCCAGAAACCGAAGCTGGCCAACCACCAGCAATTACCCGTAACGGATAACCGTGGGCTAAAGGAATATCCTCTCCGTTCATTTGAAAAGCCAATATAGTTTCGTCTTGCAATGCCTTTGACATTGGTGCACCTCTAGAAATGGGTTCTTTTGTTGGGTCTCTACTTAGATGTACATCTGCAGCATGATAACCAAAGTAAATGGCATCGTCCTTAATACCTACATCTTCTAAGACATCACGTAATCTAACACCTGTCCAGCTTGCACAATAAACGGCACCAATGGTCCATTGATTACCCTTCGCAGGTGGGTCAAATTCACTTCTACCATTACCACCACATTCAAGGGTTAATTGATAGGTGTGATGTTTAAATTTGGATTTGAGTTCTGCAAGGGAGTACGTTTTTTCTTGTTGGACAGATTCGCCATCTATGGTGAGCGTCCAGTTTTCTACATCAATTTCTTCAGGAATGAGTCCGTTATTTCTAATAAATATAGATTTGTTGGGTGTTACTTTATCATCTAAGAGATGAGCTTGAGCTTCAATATTCCAAGGTTTATCGTTTAAAACGACCATCCCTTTATCCTTATTGAATAATTTGAATGGATCTGAATCTTGTAAGGCTATAGGAGTATAACCAGCTGGCATTACATTTTTATAAACTATATCTACACCTAATAAGGCAGCTAGACTACCTAAACTAGATTTTGCTACAAAATTTCTTCTCTTCAAAACTCACGTGATTTGAGCTAAAGTTAAGATTTTTAATAAACTAAAAGTAAGATTTACACCTCTATTGTTTGCCCTTTTTTAGCAGCCTTAAAAACGTAAGTATATAACCACATAAGTGTAAATGATGGTATAATATCAAACCCTGGTATAATCTCTTCTAAGAAAGTAAATGCACCTGCAGCTTGCCCTACCTTACCTTTATACATTCTGGTCATGAGCCAACCAGCAAGGGGCGCCCAAACTATATCTGAAAATTCACCTACAAAAGGTATTACAAAAGACAGCATACCTATACCATCAAAAAGCAAACCCATAAAAAGTTGCTTGTATTTTTTATCTTTAAAAATTGACATATTGAAAAATTAGTTATTCTAACTTAAGAGTGCAACAAAGATGCCAAATTTTAAAAATAAATAAAAGACGGGTTAAGCCCTATTAAGAAAGTTTTGCACTGATTAATTTCAAGAACTCGTTTCTTGTCTCAATTTTTTCAAACTGACCTCTAAAGCCCGATGTTGTAGTTACCGAGTTTTGTTTCTGTACACCACGCATCATCATACACATGTGCGATGCTTCAATAACAACCGCAACACCCTTAGGTTTCAAAGTATTATTAATACATTCTAAAATGTCATGTGTTAGCCTTTCTTGCACCTGTAATCTTCTAGCAAAAACATCAACTACACGAGGTATTTTACTTAGTCCAACTATTTGTCCGTTAGGAATATACGCAATATGTGCCTTACCAAAGAATGGCAACATATGGTGCTCACATAAAGAATACAGTTCAATATCCTTTATAATAACCATATCATCATAGTCTTCTTTGAACATTGCCCCTTTTAAAATCTCTACTGGGTCTTGCTGGTAACCTTGCGTTAAAAACAACATGGCTTTAGCTGCACGTTCTGGTGTTTTAACCAAACCTTCCCTTTCTACATCTTCTCCAATTTCATCGATAATAGATGAATACCTGCTTTTAACTTCATCGGTAATTTCAAGATTGTATTCTTCTAAATTTTTATATGGGGACATATATTTCTATTTGTGTTTAACCTAATTTAGTTTAGGTTGAACAAATTTAATAATTTCTTTCATCATCAAACGTAAAAATATCATAAATAGTTCACATTGCAGTATTGCCATTTCTAATCACGCACAAACTATGCTATGATAAAAACTAATAACGAATAACTATTTTTAGCATGCTCCTTTTTCATTAATTTTGAATTTTAATATAATCATACTTCTAACACCAACTTTCTCATGATAAAAGCTTCTAACATTCATAAATATTACGGAGAATTAGAAGTACTAAAAGGTGTTGACCTTCATATAAAAAAGGGAGAGATAGTTTCTATCGTTGGTGCTTCAGGAGCCGGCAAAACTACCTTGTTACAAATCTTGGGAACCTTAGATGTACAGTCTAACCGAAAAGACAGTACCCTACTTATAAATAATATTGAAACTACTAATTTGAATGATAAAGATTTAGCGAAGTTCAGAAATGAGCACATAGGTTTCATCTTTCAGTTTCATCAATTATTACCAGAATTTACGGCCATTGAAAATGTATGCTTACCTGCATTCATTAAGAAAACACCAAAAGCTGATGCCGAAGTAAGAGCAAAAGAACTTTTAGATTTCTTAGGATTGTCACATCGATATAACCATAAGCCTTCAGAATTATCTGGTGGAGAACAACAACGCGTTGCAGTGGCAAGAGCTTTAATCAATAATCCATCAATAATTTTTGCCGATGAACCTAGCGGAAATTTAGATTCTGAAAGTGCCGATAATCTTCATAAACTATTCTTTGAATTACGTGAAAAATTTGGACAAACATTTGTTATCGTAACCCATAATAGCGAGCTGGCAGAAATGGCCGATAGAAAATTAACCATGGTAGATGGTAAAATTGTAGATAAAGAAATCATTTTAGCATAAGCAAAACAGATGCTAGAAGAACTTTTATTATTTGCAAAGAATCCGGTTTATAAGCAAGATATCACAACTCCATTTTCTAAAAAATTAAGAACATTTTTTAAGCTATTGATTATAGCATTAAGCACAAGTATTGTGCTATTACTGATTGCTAGTGTAGTTGAAAATTCGCTTCAACTTGAGATGGGCAAACATGCAATGGACGATTTGTTCGAAAACTACTCCCCTTTACTTATTTTCTTCTTAGCTGTAATAATTGCACCATTTTTTGAAGAACTTTTATTTAGAGGTCCACTTGTCTTTTTTGAAAATTACAACTATTTCAAAATAGTTTTTTATGCATTTACCATCGCTTTCGGCTTCATGCACATTAGTAATTTTGAAATGAGCACACAAGTAGTATTGTTTTCTCCATTATTGGTCGCACCACAAATAGGTGTAGGTTTTCTTTTAGGATTTATACGTATTAAATTTGGACTAGTTTGGTCAATGGCACTGCATGCTTGCTACAACATGGTGCTCATAGTCCCCGTATTGATAATGCAAATTTTAGATATACCCATTGAATGACAAAAAGTGAGTTAAAAGTATTTTTAGACGAAAAGGTTATTCAGTATAATAATCCTGAATTCTTAGAAACTGACCCTATACAGATTCCACATCTTTTTACGTCAAAAGAAGACATTGAAATAAGTGCATTTTTAACTGCAACGATAGCTTGGGGCAACAGGAAGAGCATCATCAATAATTCACATAAACTCATGGAAAGAATGGGACAAAGTCCGTACGATTTTGTAATCAACCATACTGATGAAAATCTCGAGAATTTAACTGGATTTGTTCATAGAACTTTCAATGACATTGACCTTACCTACTTTATTCAGAGTCTAAAAAATATTTACAATAATCATAATGGATTAGAAGGTGTTTTTACAACACAACAAACAAAGGATAGTTTACAGCCCACCATTTCAGAATTCAAGAAAATATTTTTTGAATTACCTTATGAGCAACGTACAACCAAACATGTTTCTGACCCATTAAAGGGTTCTGCAGCGAAAAGAATAAACATGTTTTTACGTTGGATGGTTAGAGATGCCGCCACCAATGTAGATTTTGGAATCTGGAAAGGTATTCATCCATCAAAATTATCTTGCCCATTAGATGTTCATTCTGGTAATGTAGCCAGAAAATTAGGTTTATTAAAACGAAAACAAAATGACGCAAAGGCACTAGCCGAGTTGGATCAAAATCTTAGAAAACTGGACCCAATGGATCCAGTTAAATATGATTTTGCCCTATTTGGTTTAGGTGTGTTTGAAAAATTCTAGTTTATTTCTTCTTTTTCAAATCTTTTATCGGTCAGTGTTTTCATAAAGGCAATAATTGCTTTTGATTCTGCATTGGTAAGATTCAAAGAATCTGAGGGCAATGTTTGGTAAGGTACATCTAAGCCCATACCTTGACCACCACCAACATTGTAGAATTCAACAACCTCTTCTAATGTTTTATACACCCCATTGTGCATATAAGGTCCCGTTAAATCAACATTTCGTACCGTTGATGTTTTAAAGAAATGCTTCTTCTCCTCTACTTCGTAAGGATAATACTGACCCCAGTCATCATCTAAAACAGGATTTTCAAAACTTGCGTTTTTAGGTACTCCAAGATTTTCAAATTCGCTCTCCATATATTTTGGTGGAACCGTACCATTGAATGCAGGTGGAAAATGACAAGTGGCACACGCAGCTTTACCCATAAAAAGATTAAACCCTGTAACCTCTTCAGCGGTCATGGTTTCTTCAATGTTATTCATGTTTCTATCAAACTTAGAATCGAACGGAGCTAAACTTCTTATGTAAGTGGCAATAGCATTACGTACATTCATATCAGTAATTTTACCATCATAAAGCGAATCAAATTGAACTTTATATGCTGATTTTGCTTGAATTTTCTCTTCTAATTGATCCAAATCAATGTGGAACTCATTTTCATTATTGGTAACACCAACAATTTGATCTTCAAGTCCGTCTGCCCTACCATCATAAAATAAAGAACGCTGGTAAACGGCATAGGTTAAAGTAGGTGAATTGCGTTGCAAATCTTGTCCGTTTATTCCTTTGGCAATTTTATGACCGTCAGTAAATGCTTTCTCTTTAATATGGCAAGTGGCACAACTTATAGTACCTGATCCAGATAAATCTTTATCATTGAATAACTGTCTTCCCAATTCAATTCTTTCTTCAGTAATATCTGGTGCTCTTTGGGTAGAGAACATTTTCATATTAAAAAAATTCTGGTCAAATAAGCTAGTTACTTTGGGGTCTAACGCCCGAGATTCACTAAGTTCAATATTCCAATCTTGTGCGGTTTTTGCCACTAAGTCCAATTGATTATTAGTGTGAAATTTTATAAAAGCATAACGATCAAAATCATCAAAATTTCCATTTTTAAGTACATTAATGGTAGAAGTAATTTCATCTTCCCATTTCATGTACAATTTTTTATCTGCGAAAGCATCTTTGTAGATAGCTAAAACATGCTGTAAAGTTTCGTAATTATAGATAGCTTCATTTAGGGAGTTAGCCAATTTTGGAGAATCAAACCCAGTAATACCTTTTGTAGCGATATTTACGATAGCATCGCGGATCATTTTTAAATGATGTCTATCTCTTTGTGTAATAAGAATATGATTTTTTCGTACAAATGGAATTCTAATTTTTAAATATTCTAAAACAGTATTTAGTTCTTTATTTGAAAATCCATTTTCATCATAAAGAAGTTCTTCTAATACCTGAAAACTTTTTGGATTCTGAATTCTAATATCTTGGTGATCATCTATTTCTACCTTCAATAAATTTGGAGCATTCATTGAAATATAGTTTTCATAGTCATAAGCTATCAGCATTGGTTCTACTCTTTTATACCATTCTCTACTTTTAAGAAAAAGACTTTTATTCTTTGACAGGGTATTAGAAGTATCTATTTGCTGCATATAATAAGAAGTACTATCCAATGCAATAAAATAATGTTCACGAATTGCATCATTGAACATTGATGTATCATTAGAGTTAATAGCCAATAATGGTTTGGTTTCATGATCCTTACAAGAAAGAAAAAAACCAAAAAGAGCAACAACAATCCATTTATTATGCAATATTCTCATGTTATATTTTAAAATTATTTATTGAATAGAAAAAAGGTTCCCAATTAAGGGAACCTTTGTAATTGGTTAAATTATATCACTTATCTAGGTAAGCCTGTCAATTTAAACAAAACAGAACCTTCTAAAGCAGCACTGCCTTCACTAATGGCTGTAGGATCAACAAACTTAAGTCCGTCAGCTCTTACTGCAGTATCAGGCGTCGTACTAAAATTCCACCCATGTACTTGAGCACCACCAATAAACGTAGGTTCAGATGCACCAATGATATCGGTAACATCGAATAACCCGGTAATTTCCCACATACTATCAGTATTTCCAATACCTACGCTAGATGCATATGTTTGGTTACACTCCATCACTTCAACAAAACTACCAGTATTTAAATCTAACTGCCATAATTTAGCGAACCCAGTAATGTCAGCATTTAAATCAGCATAACCGTTAGGATCTTCTTGAATGTAAGCATAGTTTTCAGTAACCAAAATATTATCAGGAGAGTGCAAACCGTCACCTTTACCACCTTCAAGATCACCATCTACAACCACAGTAAGAACTGCGTCTGCTGTTGGGTCAGTTTCGTTTAATTCTAATTTGTAAACACGACCAAAACCAGTACCTCTTAAGTTAAGATCTGGATTATCTCCTCGAATTCGACCTGTTGCATTAAAGTATACTTCTCTTTGAGCATCAGCAGTACCTCTTCTCCAGTCAATATCTTCAATTCTTTGAAAACCAATAGCACCTAAATCAATCGCTTCTTGATTTAATTCATCTATAGTTCTTTCGGTAACTTCTACCCATTCTACGTCATAGGCAATATCTTCTGACATACCCATTTCAAACAACTGTCCGCCTTCACCAGGTGCAGATTCTACAGGATTTTTACCTTTTAAAACGTACAATTTACCTCCATCTAGATCACCTCTTTGACCTACATACATACCAAAATGTGCTTGTGGATAAGTATTATCGCTATGATCATCACCCATAAAAACTACAGTCTGTGATGTATATGCATCTTTACCTATAACCACAGCGTTTTCAGTAGACCACTCTCCAAGAGCAGGAAGCCTTTCTACCTCTACTCTATCTTCTGTAGCTCTAAAAGGATTTACTCTGAAAACCCCTTTAGCGTTACCGCCCCATTCGCCACCAGAAAGATAAAGAGGACCAAAACCGTGCTCTTCAACTGTTATTGCAGAACCAGAACACATAGCCGTAAATGCAGTAGCTGTTGAGTTAACGATATAATCACCTTGTAATGGTTGAAGCTCAGAGTTTAACATTATTCTAGCAATAGAATAATCTGCTTCTAAATTATTGATTAATGCATAGTTACCATCTTCAGCCGGAAAAAGTGCAGCACCATCCATATAAGATCCATATACAAAGGTAGAATCAGATTCTAAAATATCTGCAGATGACATAATCATATTAAGCTCGGCGGATCCTGCAAATGCACCTTTCAATTCAAATAATTCATTCGGAGTTACAGAACTAGTTAATGGTATAGATTCTGCCAAAGTTAAATCTTGACCATCAGCACCATCGGCTCCGTCAGTACCATCAGCGCCATCAGCTCCATCAACACCGTCTATACCATTGGTGCCATCAATTCCATCTTCTGCATCACAGCTCACTACCGCGATTCCAAGACAAGAAAGAAACAATGCCTTAATTAATAATTTTTTTGATTTTTTCATTTTCAATATAGTTTTTAGGTTATAAGAGCAAAACTATAGAGACAACCTTTTAGAAAGGTTCACTGAAAATTAGCAATTGATGAAGAGAAGTTTATGCTTATGTTAAGATGTAAAATTAACTTGAATTTGAAGTGATCTAAACTTGAAATTCAAGTTAACTTAAATGTAACTACACTGATTTAAAACATGTTACAACACTATACCTAAATCACCCAAAGATAACGCTTGTTCTTTACCACCTTCTGCGATTGATTTATAAATGGCTTCAACGATAATCATATCTCTTTTACCCATTTCACCAGGAGCAATATTTTTGGTTCCCAATAGTACATGCTTGGAAAAATCGTCCATTTGTAAAGCTTGTTGTTTTTTAAATGGAAATTCTATAGTATTACCGTTAGATGTTCTCCCACTTATAGGTCCGTAACTATGAGCTGGATCAAGCTCGAACCAGCCTTTACTACAGTGACATTTTAATCTATTACCATTTGCGTTATGTGAAGTCCATATTTGTGCTACGGCACCATTGGCAAATTTAAACTGTGCGGTAACAGTTTCATCGGTATCTTTAAAGTAATCTGGTCGTGTACTAAACTCTTGCGCAGAAACAGAAATCGGATTTTGTCCTGCACCATAAATACTAGTTTGAATTGCATATACGCCCATATTCATTAAAGCACCACCACCAGAAAGAGATTTATTTAAACGCCATTGATCAGGGTTACCATTAGAAACATATCCGGCATCTGAAGAAACAAAAAGTACATCACCAAAAGTTTTCTCTTTTACATATTTCTTTACCTCATTTGTGTAAGGGTCGCTCTGCATTCTATAACCAACACCTAATTTTACCTTATTCTCTTTACAAGCATTGATTATTGCATCACATTCCTCTACGCTTACAGCCATTGGTTTTTCACAAATAACATGTTTACCTGCTTTAGCAGCTCGAATACAAAAATCTACATGCATACTATTAGGTAGTGCAACATAAACGATATCTATATCATCGTTCTTTGCTATTGCATCAAAATTATCGTAATTATAAATATTCTTTTTAGATAGGTTGTATTTCTCTTTCCAAATACCTTCTTTGGTTTTGGTACCGGTAACAACACCAGCCAAATAACAATGTACAGTTTCTAGTAACGATGGTGCAAGTTGATGTTCACTATAGCTTCCTAAACCTACTAAGGCAATACCTAGCTTTTTATTTAAAGGTTTTGTAGTAAATGCTTTTGCCAGTGGTATGTTAGAAAACAATGCTGTTCCTAATACTCCTTTCGTAGCTATACTGCTGAATGAGCGTCTTGATAATTTCTTCATGAGTCTATTTTAATGCTTTAGAAATTTAAATAAAAATCACTGAACTTCATAAATCATTTGATAATTTTCATATCATGAATATTTAGGGTTGTAAAATGACTAATTCTTTATGAGAATAGCTTGAAATGGTTAATCGATATTAACTATCTAATAGAACATTCTTAATGTCAATATTGAGCTTTTATTCTTATTTTCGTTAGACAACAGAACCTTATCAAATCATGAAAAAACTTCTACAACTATCAATTTGTTTGGCAGCCAGCATTGCCATTGCTCAGTCTAGAGAATTACCTATAGACACCGTAATTACCACACAACATACTGCTACCATAAACGGAGCCACTTTTTCGTATACCGCGCAAACTGGTACGCAACCTGTATGGGATGAAAATGCGAAACCTATTGCCTCTTTACATTATACCTATTACACTAGAAATAATATCAAAGATCGCGCTGCAAGACCATTATTGATATCATTTAATGGAGGACCAGGTTCTGGGTCTGTTTGGATGCATTTGGCTTATACAGGACCAAAAATACTAAAGATCGATGACGAAGGATACCCGTTACAACCATACGGTGTAAGTGCAAATCCACATTCAGTTTTAGACGTAGCCGACATTGTTTATGTCAACCCTGTAAATACCGGATATAGCAGAACTATACCTGCAAGCGGAAAAGAAGTTGATAGGGATAAATTCTTCGGAATTAATGCTGATATAAAATATTTGGCAGAATGGCTGAACACCTTCGTTACCAGAAACAACAAATGGCGTTCACCAAAATATATAATAGGTGAAAGTTATGGAGGCACCCGTGTTATGGGACTTTCTTTAGCACTGCAAGAACAACAATGGATGTACCTAAATGGTGTAATTATGGTTTCTCCAGCAGATTATAAAGTAATTCGTAATTCCGGTCCAGTAGCTGAAGCAATAAACCTACCTTATTTTACAGCTGCAGCTTGGCACCATAAAGCGTTACCTCCAGCATTACAAAATAAAGATTTACTAGAAATTTTACCAGAATCAGAAGCTTACACCATAGATAAATTAATACCTGCATTAGCAAAAGGCGGATTCTTAGAAGTAACAGAAAAAGAAGCTATTGCAGATAAGATGGCTTATTATTCAGGATTAAACAAAAAAGATATTCTTGATCAAAACTTAGTAGTGCCTACCTCTTTCTTTTGGAAAAATCTTTTAAAAGAAAAAGGTGGTTACACCGTAGGAAGATTAGATTCAAGATACTTAGGTATTGACAAACAATTAGCAGGTATGAAGCCCGATTACAATTCTGAATTAACATCTTGGCTGCATAGTTTTACACCGGCAATCAACTATTATCTTCAAGAGGAATTGAACTTTAAAACTGATGTGAAATACAACCTTTTTGGCCCTGTACACCCTTGGAACAATGATAATGACAACACCCGAGATAACCTAAGAAAGGCAATGGCACAAAATCCATATCTGAACGTTATGATTCAATCGGGCTATTATGATGGTGCTACTACGTATTTTAATGCTAAATATACCATGTGGCAAGTAGACCCAAGCGGTCGTATGAAGGATCGATTCAGCTTTAAAGGTTACCGATCAGGGCACATGATGTATTTAAGAAGAGAAGATTTAAAAACTGCAAATGACGATATTCGCGATTTTATTAAGCGTACAATTGCAACCGATAGAAGTGCTAAATATTAAAAAGCGCTAAGAATTTATTTTTTTAAAACAGTACTAGACATTCCCAATACAAGCAACGATTTTATTTCTGTTGTTTCTATTGGGAATGTCTTTTCTAATTGTAAATAGGTAGTTTTAGTAGCATCCTTAAATAATTGTTCTCGTTTACGTTGTTTCTTTTTCTTGAAAATATCTATGGTAACGCCAATAGTAGCACCACCTAATACTGTAGCCAATAAATCTTCATTACTCCAACCACCGTATTGCTTTTGGTCAATACTTTCTTTTGCCAACCCAATTAATAAGCTACCACCAACAGCACCCATAAATGTCCAAGTTCTATCGCCATCTGAAATTTCGTTAGCAATACCAGCTCCTACTAGTCCATAAAGATTTCCTCCTAAGAAATGAAGTACTTTATCCTGTTCTATTTGGCTATATGCACTTTGTAACGATAAAGCAAAAATGATAATTATGAATATATTTTTCATACCGCGCAAAGATAAAAATTCTGCAAGATGAACAAGATATAAATAGTAATACTAATAAGGGCTTCAGTTCTCTATGGCTATAATTTATATTATCTTAGAAAATTATATAGCTTATGGATTTAAAAAACTTTATTAGAAGCCTTTCTATTTTACATTTATTATTGTTATGCGTATTGGTCGTTATTACGATTTGGGTAGTTTATCAAATCAATTCATTCAACTCAAATGCAGCAATTGAGGGCGTTTTACTTTATTTAGTACCCCTTTTTGCAATGGTAGGTTATTTTGGAAGTCAGTGGATTTTTAAAAAAATGATTTCTAATATTCAGATACAAACGAAATTAGAAGATAAATTAAGAAAGTATAAATCTGCCTTGCAACTTAAATACACCTTTATAGAAATACCTGCATTTGTAGGACTTTTTGCCTATAACAATACGGGTAATGCACTCCCTTTGGTCATCTCCATTTGTTTAATTGCATACTTGGCAGTACAGCGACCTAACAAAGACAATATCATTAAAAGTATTCCATTAACAAATGACGAAGTAGCGGAAATTCAACAAGCTTAAACAATGAAACCAATGAAAAAAGTAAATGTTTTAATTATATCATGTATGCTATCATTATTAGGTTTAACTACTATAAATGCGCAAGATTGGGCAGATTTAAATCGTTTTAAAGAAGCGAATTCAACTATTCCAGAATTACAGGACAATGAAGATCGTATTGTATTTATGGGTAACTCCATTACTATAGGTTGGTTAAATAAACGACCAGAGTTCTTTGAAGGCAAACCTTATATTAATAGAGGTATAAGTGGACAAACAACACCGCAGATGCTTTTACGTTTTAGACAAGATGTTATTAATTTAAATCCGAAAGTGGTGACTATACTAGCGGGCACCAATGATATAGCAGGAAATACAGGACCGTCAACCTTAGAAATGATTATGGATAATATTAAAGGGATGGTAGAACTTGCCCATGCCAACGGTATTAAAGTTATTTTATCTTCTACCCTACCAGCTTATGATTACCCTTGGAAACCAGGTTTAGAGCCATCAGGAAAAATAATTGCTTTAAACAAAATGATAAAAGAGTATGCCGATGCTAATGGGCATATTTATTTAGATTATTTCTCTGCGATGGTAGATGAAAGAAATGGCCTACCAAAAAAATACGCCGAAGATGAAGTACACCCAACAGTTGATGGTTATAAAGTAATGGAACCATTAGTAGAAGCAGCCATTACAGATGCTTTAAATAAATAAAAATCAACCAAAATATTGATTCTAAAATCTACCTTTTAAAGCTAGTTAAGATTTGATTATTTTTGAAGAAATTTGATTACTATAAAAATGAAAAAAACACTATTTCTATTGGTCGCTACGGCCATGTCATGTAATTCTTCCCAAAAGACCGTTACCGATGCCGCAACAGAAGAAGCGTCATCAGTTGCATCTGAAATTTCATTTGCAGAAACGATTACAGAAGCAGAGTTAAAAGAACACCTTTACATTTATGCTTCAGATGAATTCGAAGGCAGAGAAACCGGTCAACCAGGTCAGAAAAAGGCAATAGCTTACATAAAAGCAGCATATGAAAAACTAGGTATACCACCTGCGAAGAAAGATGGTAACTATTTTCAAGAAGTACCATTAGAAATCAGTAAACTACCTATTGGTAAATTGACTGTTGATGGAACCGATTTTACTGTCGGCGATCATGTATTAACCTTTTCAGCAGCCAACACATCAACTGATGATATTGTATATGCTGCTTATGGAATAGATGATTATAATTATTCTAACTACAACGACCTTAATGTTGAAGGCAAGATTGTTTTAATGAAGTCTGGTGAGCCAAAAAATGCTGACGGTACCTTTGTAATTTCTGGCACTACCGAAACTTCTAAATGGAGTAATATGTCTGAATCTTTGACAAAAAGAGTTCAAATTGCTATGGATAAAGGTGCTATCGGTGTCTTGTATTACGATGCTGGTAATTTCAGTCGATTTAAGCGCAGGTTTGAATCAATGAAAACAAATAATAGTGGCAGAATGGAAGTAGTAGATAATAGCGCTCCTGAATTCTATAACTTGTTCATTGACCAAACTTTAGCCCAAAGCTTTTTATCTACTATTGACACTGATGATAAGCCACAAATTTTAAGCAAAAAATTACAATTGGCTTTTGAAAGTTCTAATGATAAAATTTCATCAGAAAATGTTGCAGCTATTTTAAAAGGTACTGAGAAGCCAAATGAGTATTTAATTATTTCCTCGCATCTAGATCATATAGGTATTACTGGTGATGGTGAAATAAATAACGGTGCAGATGATGATGGCTCTGGTACTGTTGCACTTTTAGAAATTGCCGAAGCTTTTAAGAAAGCAGCTGATGCCGGTAACGGACCTAAAAGATCTATTGTTTTCTTGCATGTTACTGGTGAAGAAAAAGGATTGTTAGGATCTCAATATTACACCGATGTAGACCCAATTGTTCCGCTTGCGAATACTGTTGCCAATTTAAATATTGATATGATTGGTAGAATAGACCCAGAACGTGAAGGAGACCGTAACTATATCTATTTAATAGGTTCAGATAAATTGAGTTTAGAACTTCATAATCTATCTGAAGAAGTAAATAAGAAATTCATGAATATTGAATTGGATTATACTTATAATGATGAGAACGATCCAAATCGTTTCTACTATAGAAGTGACCATTATAATTTCGCTAAAAACAACATTCCAATCATATTTTATTTTAACGGGACTCACGCAGATTACCACAAACCAAGTGATACACCAGATAAAATAAACTACGACCTTTTAGAAAACAGATCTCGATTAGTTTTTTATACGGCATGGGAAATTGCGAATAGAGAAAATAAGTTAAAAGTAGACTAGCAATCAACCGCTTAAAATATAGAAAAGCCTTGTAATCTCAATGATTTACAAGGCTTTTTTTATGCTTTAACTTAGGTAAACAAATGGTATAAAACAAAAAAGTCTTAGAAATGAATCTAAGACTTTTTATCTGCCTTTTAGGGTGGAAGACCGGGTTCGAACCGGCGACCCTCGGTACCACAAACCGATGCTCTAACCAGCTGAGCTACAACCACCATTTGTAAGCGAGTGCAAAGATAATTTTTTTAAACAGTTCTAACAAATAATAATTTAAAAATTCAATAAATATTTAATTTTAAGAATCATTAATTATAATTTTTTTAACTTGAAGTTTTATTTGAAACAACCTACTAAGTTTATTCCACTATTCATAATGCATTCTAAATCAAATTATAAACATAATTTTTTACTATTCGCATTTGTATGTTTCAGTTTTTTTTCCGCTATAGCACAAAAAGACAGTATTAATTATTATCATGAAAAAATATCGAAATTAGTTAATTCCCCTAATTTTTCTGAAAACTCAGCTCAATATATTGACAACCTAAACCAGCTCTCTTATTACCAAAGGCTAATTGAGCAAGACTCCATGTTAATAAACTCAGAACGAGCACTTGAACTGAGTAAAAAAAATGGCTATGTACAAGGTGAGCTTGAAGCATTGGCAAATCTTGCCACTTTACACCTCTATACTGGACAAACAGAAAAGTCAATTGATTTCAGTTTAGAGACCATAAAAAACCCTGATTTAAAAAAGTACCCAAAAACAGAAATGAAGATTTATAATATTCTTGGACAAGGATATTATTTTAAAAATGACTACCCTTCAACATATACTCAATTCTTACATACGCTTGCTATAGCAGAAAAAACAAACGATCAATTTCATTTATTTCGAATGAACATGAATTTAGGCACAATTTTCAGTCGCCTAGATGACAATGAGGAGGCTTTGAAATATTATGCTGTTGCATTTAATTATGCTAAACATTTAAAAGACCCTACTAAAGAAGCTATGCTGCTAAGTAATATGGCATTCTTAAATATTGAGTTAGGAAATTTAGAACAAGCAAAGATTGAATTAGACGAAACATTCGCGCTGTTTGAAAAAAATAAGCAAATGACATGGTTAGCATGGACCTACTCTACATTAGGGTTATATTATTTAAAATTAAATGATTTTAATAATGCTTTAGTGAATTATCAGATATCTTTAGATATGCATGATGGATTTAATGATGTTAAAGCAAAGGCTGAAGTAAAATATGGTCTCGGAAAATCATATTTAGGACTAAATAATTTAGTAAAAGCTAAGGCGAGTATAAATGAAAGTATACCTCTTTTTGTATCTTCTGATTATGAAAAAGGTCTAGAAGGAGCATATAGAACGCTATATGAAATTAACAAAAATCAAGGTAACACAGCCGAATCTTTAAAATATCTTGAATTAACCGAAAAACTTTCTAACGACATTTTTAAGAAAAATAATAGACGAAACTTAACTATGCTTAACGCAAAATTAAATTTAGAGAAAGAAACCGAAAATCTAAAAGTTCAGAATGAATTAGCGTTAAACCAACAACGCAAATATGTAAAATGGTCTCTTGCAGGTCTATTTGCTTTAATGGTTATTGTATTTATTATTTTAAAAGCTAATCAACGAGAAAAAATACTTAATAAAAAACTAGCTAAGCAAGCAGAAGTTTTAAACGAAAATCAAAAAGCCCTTACACAAATAAATGCCAATCAAGATCATCTTTTTTCAATTGTAGGTCATGATTTAAGAGGACCTATAAATTCGTTAAATGAAATTCTTACCCTCTATTTAGAAGATCCTGAAGGAAAAACTTATTTTGACAAATTTGCACCACAACTCAAAGAAGATCTTGAACAGGTGCAGTTTACAATGGACAATCTTTTGCATTGGGGGAAAACACAAATGCAAGGAAGCACTTTGAATATAAGAAGCATTTCTGTGAAGTATGAGTTAGATATCATATTACAATTGTATAGAAATGAGATAAACAAAAAATCTATCATTATTAACAACCAAATAGCAGCAAATCATAATGTATTTGCAGATCAACAGCAATTCAATATCATCTTTAGAAACCTAATAAATAATGCCATAAAATTCACTCCTAATAATGGTATGATTACAATTTCTACAGAAATAAAAGATAAAAATCTAGTAATTCAAGTTACAGATACTGGTGTAGGTATGACTGAAACCGATATACAAAAACTTTTTAGTAACACCGAAAATTTTTCTAAATATGGTACAAATTTAGAGAAAGGCACTGGTTTAGGTCTACGCTTAGTAAAGGCTATGGTTATAAAAAATAATGGAGAAATAATGGTCAAAAGTCAACCGAATCAAGGTAGTCAATTTATAATTGAGCTACCAGCAGATATGGCATAAATCTTATCATATTTCAAGACCTATAACCCATTAATCTACTTTTTAAAAAAACTGTAATCATTTAATTACAAACCTTTAATCTGATAGATAAATACCTTCGTAAACCCCAATTCATCGTCCAACTACATCTTTAAAACGATAAAACACACAATAATTCACGTTTCACAACATTTATTACTTTTTCGAATTCTTCTAGATTAATTTTAGGATCGCATTATTGAGCGATAGCTATGAACACTAGAATACAAAAACCATTTTCATTGCACAACCTATTATTAGGTTGCATGGTTGTATTTCTATTTTTGCTTATAGGTAATCTAACCCTTTCAGCTCAAGATTCTAAAAGAGATACTCTTTTAAGTGAATTAGAAGAAATAAAGAAGTCTGCAAGCTTTAATTCCAATGACACTCTTTATATTAATAATCTGCTTGAACTAGCGAAAGAATATCGTTATCATAACTTAGATAGTTTAAAAATTTTAAGTGAAAAAAGTCTTGATGCAAGTAAAAAAGCTAAATTCATTAGCGGAGAAATAATTTCTTATCATTCTTTAGGAGGATATTACTCAGATAAAGGCAAGATAGATCAAGCGATTGCAAATTTCACAAAATCATATAATCTTGCAGCCGAATATGATCAAAACTTTTTAAAGGCTAGAACATTAAATGATTTAGCCAAAGAATATGGTTATAAAGGCGAATACTCAAAAGCCTTAAAATGGTATTTGGCTACAATAGAAATTGCAGAGAAATATGATTATAAAAATATCATATCAATTGTAAACGACAATATTGCACATTTATATCTTGAACAAAAAGATTATGAACAGGCAATGGTGTTTTTACAACGATCTAAAGCTATTCATGAAGACATAGGCAACCCCCTATTTTTGGCTGAAACTTTAAGCAATATCGCTTCTACATATGCAGATATGAACGAGTTAGAATATGCTATGTATAATGTCAATATAAGCATTGCAACCTTTGAAAAAGAAAAAATACTAGAATGGCTAGCCTACTGTTATGAAATAAAAGGAAAGATATATCTTAAAAAAAACAAGAATACTTGGGCCCTTTACTGGTATAAACAAAGCGAATTACTGCATCAAGAAATAGAAGATGATCGTGGTAAAATAGATTTATTGAATGGTATGACCGAAGCTTATTTAAATCTTGAAAAAGACAGTGTAGCTGAAGTATATGCCTTAAATGCATTTGACCTTTCAAAAAAAATAGGTCTTAGATCAGGTATAAAAACTAGCGCGCTCAAACTTTCAAAAATTTTAAAGGAGAAGAAAGACTTTGAAAAATCGCTATGGTATCATGAGCTCTATCAGGCAACATATGAATCACTTTCTGCTCTTAGTAACGAAAAAGCATTGAATATGCTTAAAACAAGAGTAGCATACGATCAGCAGAAGCAACAATTAATTCTTGATAATGAAAAAGCACTCGCTAAACAAAAAATATACATTTATATATTTATTGTAGTACTTATCATTTTCGCGATTATCACATTCTTGATTCATAGAAATGAGCAAGAACAGAAAAAATTAAATCTAGAACTTAGAAATAAGAAAAATGATTTAGAAGAGAAACAAGCGTATTTAAATGAATTAAACCAGACTAAAAACAAATTATTCTCTATCATAGGTCATGATTTAAGAGGACCAATAGGTGCATTTCAAGGACTTTTAAAATTATTTAAAGAAGGAGAAATGACAAAAGATGAATTCTTGAATTTTGTACCGAAATTAAAAGTAGATATTGATACTATATCATTTACCCTCAACAACTTACTATCTTGGGGACAAACACAAATGAATGGATCAATCACTAGACACTCTGTAACTAATTTAGATTGTATAGTAGAGGAAAATATAGCACTCTTATCTGAAATTGCAGAAGCGAAGTCTATTACACTAGTAAATAGAATTGAGCCTAATTGTCAAATTTGGTCAGATCCAAATCAAATAGATATTATTATTAGAAATCTTCTAAGTAATGCTTTAAAGTTTACACCTAATAACGGACAGATAATCATTGGTGCCATACAAAAAATTAAAACTTGCGAGATATACGTAAAGGATAATGGAATGGGTATGAGTGAAGATATTATTAGCAAATTATTCGAGAAAGACTCTAACCATACTACTTACGGTACCAATGATGAAAAAGGCACCGGATTAGGACTTTCGTTATGTAAAGAAATGGTCGAGAAAAACAATGGTAAAATATGGGTGCATAGTGCCTTAGGTAAAGGTTCTAGCTTTTACTTTACAATACCAAGAATACAAAAACGATATAAAGAATCTGCTTAAATTAAATGGTCAAGCGAATCGACCGCCACCATTCTTTCTACAGTAAAGCCTTCTGCATAATCAACTCCAACTAATCTACCTAAATCTTTAGCTCTATAGTGCACACTTTCAATAAAGGTTTTACTACTAATTGGCGTTTCTGGCTCATTGCTTTTAGGATCATGAAACTGAGATGTATATGCTAAAATAGCATCAGTTTTAGCTGTAATATAATCACTAATATCTACTACAAAATCGGGAGTAATATTCTTCCACTGAATATAATGATATACTAATTTAGGTCTCCATTCTTGCTGACTCTCCTCTCCTACTTTTGTTTCAATACGTCTTAATCCGCTTAAAAAACAAGCATCACTAACAAGCTTACTACCTTTACCATGATCTATATGTCTATCATCAATGGCATTACACAAAACAGTATTTGGCTTGTATTTACGAATCATTTTTATGATTTCTAATTGATGCGCTTCATTGTTGATAAAAAAACCATCTCTAAATCTTAAATTTTCACGTACCGCAACACCTAAAATCTCTCCTGCATTGGCTGATTCTTGATCACGAATTTCCGCTGAACCTCTCGTTCCTAATTCACCACGTGTTAAATCTACGATACCTACTTTTTTACCCAAAGCTATTTCTTTGGCAATGGTACCACCTGCTCCTAACTCTGCATCATCAGGATGCGCTCCAAATACTAAAATATCCAACTTCATGCTATGCTAATTGTAATTGATATAATTATTTTAAACTTTCTAAAGCTTGCAAAATATCTTGCTGTAAATCTTCAACCTCTTCTATACCTACAGAAAAACGAATTAAACCGTCTGCGATACCTTGTTCCGCTCTTACTTCTGCACTCATTAAAGCATGCGATGTTTGTGTAGGTGATATTACAGTACTCTCTACCCCAGCCAAACTCATTGATGGCTTTATTAGTTGTAATGCTTTTTGAAATTGAGAAGAGTTTAAATGAGAATTCAATTCAAAAGATAACATACCACCGAAACCTCTCATTTGTTTTTTCGCTAAATCATACTCAGGGTGTGTTGGTAAGCCTGGATAATATACTTTTTCTATATCAGGCAATTTATCTAAGAAATGAGCCATTACTAAAGCATTTTCATTCTGTGCCCTTACACGAATACCCATTGTTTTTAAACTTCTCTCTAACAACCATACAGTGTAATCACTAAGACTACCTCCAAAGTTTTTTGCCAATTGAAAGATTCTATCCATATACTCTGTGGTTGAAGCTACTGCGCCGGCACAAATATCTGAATGACCACCCATGTACTTTGTAGCACTATGAATTACGACATCAATTCCAAAATCTATAGGATTTTGATTTACCGGACTAGCAAACGTATTATCGATTAAAGTAATAATTCCGTGTTTTTTTGCAATGACAGCAACGGCTTCTAAATCGGTAATGGTCAATAAAGGATTAGATGGAGTTTCTATATAAATAACTTTTGTATTCTCCTTAATTTGGGTTTCAAATGCTTCGGCTCTCCAACCTTCGGTAAATGAATACTCGATTCCGTATTTGGAAAACTCTTCGTTCACTAAATTATATGTTCCGCCGTATAAGGTCTGTTGCAAAACAACATGATCCCCAGCATTTAAAAAAGCCAACAATGCTGTACTTACAGCAGCCATTCCGCTACCAAATATTAGTGCAGATTCTGCGTGCTCTAACGCCGCCACTTTTTTGGAAAGCCCTTCTTGGTTTGGGGTGTTAAAGTATCTAGGATACCGTTTCACATCAACATCTTCATAAGCATAGGAAGTACTCATATACAATGGAGAAATGGCTCCTTTGTGTTGTGTATCTTCTAATTCACCAACATGGGTACAAATAGTGTTCAAGCCTTTTTTATTCGAATTCATTTGCTAAAAGTTATAGAAAATAAAGGTAAGAAAATAGAATGTAAACAAACTCACTATCCTACATCTGTATGTTATCATTAAAACATTTAAACTTAGGTCTCAAAACTTGTATTAAACTTTCTAAATATTTGAACATACACAGATTTAGTTTTTAACTCATTACTATTCAACTATCAAAACTTTATAAAATAGAGTTCACAATTAAGAATTACGGAATACTTCAATCAAATTCCATTCAAACACATCTACTTTCACATTTTGTTTCTAGATTTAAACTTCAACACATCAAAACCTATATAAACTCAAACCCATGAAGAAGAAATACGCTTATGTAATTTTACTTGTTTTCGCTTTTTTAGCATGCAAAAACCAAAAGCCTGCAACTCAAGGATATCAGGGTCAGGGAAAAAGTGCCGTTGTTTCCACCTTATCTAAACCTGTTCAAAAACAATGGAAAGGTATTTGGACCTTTGATGACGATGCTACCTTCTTTAGTAATGATTTTGAAAGCGGTAGGTTAAATGGAATAACGTCTGACGGAAACAATCATTATACCGCACTAATTACAGCTGAAAACACTCCGGTAAACGTAAGTCCGTGGTATGCGTTTAAAGTTTGGTCAAAAACACCAAAGACCATCACTATTAAAATGACTTACCAAGATTCTCGTAGTAGATACTACCCTAAAATAAGTACCGATGGCGAAAATTTTACTCCTTTAGATAGTACAAATTTCACAGGCATCAATAAAGGCACCGGTGATTTTGGAATTAAGGCAGTACCTGAGATGGTAGAAATAAAAATAAATAGTAGCGAAGAACCAACTTACATCACTGCACAAGAACTATACGGATCCACAAGGGTGAAAAATTGGATTGATTCTTTAGCTGTCAAAGACTTTATTTCTACATACGAAATAGGAAAAAGTAGAGAGGATAGATCAATGAATTTAATGGAGGTCAGTACTAGTAAGCACAAAAAAGCAGTTATGGTCATTTCTAGACAACACCCACCAGAGGTTACTGGCTTTCTTGCGATGAAGTCTTTTATTGAAACTTTAAGTGGAGACTCGCCAAAGGCTCAAAAATTTAGAGAAAACTATGATTTATTTGTTGTTCCACTAATGAACCCTGATGGTGTTGATAATGGTAACTGGCGTCATAACATGGGGGGAATAGATTTAAATAGAGATTGGCAAGATTTCAATCAGCCAGAGACAAGAAGTGTTAGAGACTTTCTAGTAAAAAAAGAATCTGAAGGATATGAGTTTGTCTTCGGTGCAGATTTCCACTCTACATGGGACGATATCTACTACCCTATCGACACTACGATTACTGGTGATAAAGGTAAAATTATTTTTGATTGGATAAATAATATCACCAATAGATTACCTCAAAAGCATACGAATGTAAAACCTTCTACAACTATAAAACCGACAATGGTTTCACGTAATTATTTCTATGTTAACCACGGTATGCCAGCTATTGTTTTCGAGTTGGGTGATAATACTGCAAGAGATTTCTTAAAACAAAAAGGTCAAGTAGCAGCTGAAGAACTTATGGATTTACTTGATAGTCAAAATTAAAGACCTAGAAGTATCTTAAATAGCATCAATAAAAAAAAGCCTCATGGAATTTCCATGAGGCTTTTTAATACTATGTATTTTATCTTATTTACTATAATTAACTTTATATCTCCAATAGCTGATTCCGCCTAACACTAGTACTCCTGCAACTAAATAGTATATAAATATTGGTGTAATTACTTGCGCACCACTGGCATAACTATGCAGACCCACCAAGTAAAAGTTCACCCCAAAATAGGTCATCATAATACTACCAAAGGCTATGACACTCATAAAGTTGAACGTCCATTTACCTCTTAATCCCGGTACTAGTCTTGTATGTATTACAAATGCATAAATCATAATAGAAACCAGTGCCCAAGTTTCTTTTGGATCCCAGCCCCAATAACGACCCCAACTTTCATTTGCCCATTGTCCGCCTAAAAAGTTACCGATGGTAAGCATCACAAGTCCCGTGGTTAAAGCCAATTCGTTGATTATGGTCAATTCTTTAATATTAATTGCCATTCGTTTCTTATTCTTTTTGGTGGTCAACATCATCAAAATCAATGAAACTAGACCCAAGATCATACCTACAGTCAACGGACCGTAGCTACCAACGATAACTGCAACATGTATCATTAACCAATAACTATCTAAAACAGGCTGTAAGTTGGCAATAGAAGGATCTATCCAGCTTTGGTGCGCTATCCATAAAAGCATTGAAGTTACAAATGCAGATGCTGCAAATGTCATATCACTTTTACGACCCAATGCCCAACCAATACCCATGGTAGCCCATGCTACGTATAAAATACTTTCGTAAGCATTACTCCAAGGCGCATGCCCAGAAATATACCAACGCATAACTAAACCGGCAGTATGCCACAAAAACAGTAGTATAATAGTTCCTTTAAAGAAATATATTGCCACCCTCCAAATAGAACGATCTTTAAATATTTGGAATATTAAGGTGAAGAACATTAGCAAACCAACAAGCGCATAAAAACGATACAACCTATTGAAAATGTTAAGTTTATTATAGGTCACCTCAAGATCTACTTTCTGTTGCGATGGTAAAACTTCACTACCATGGTTAAGTTGATTTTGGTGAAAAGCACCTAATAATTTATCTGCAGCTGTATAGTCTCCATTTTGTTGCGCCTTACCCAAGGTCATTAGGTAATATGGCATAGCATTCTTTACAAAATTAGAATACAGTGAATCTCTAATTTCGTATTGTCCCCCTCTGTACTCTACCGCTGAAATCCATTTGTTATTCTCATCATCTAATAATGGAAATATCTTAACAACATCTTGCCCTAAAGCTTGATTTAAAAGACTCAATCTAATATTGGCATCTTTAAAATCTTGTTGAAACTTATTCGGATTTGTTGTTGCTGTAGCCTCTCTCAAAAACGGCTCTAATTTATATTGCCCTTTTTTATCGAAAAAATCTGTAGCCTTCACATATTCTTGACCTGATGGGATACCTATAACATTTCTAATACTATCGTTCTGCGATTTCTTATCTAACGCGATGAATTCCGTATTATACCAAACCGCAGGATTCATCATCATAGAAAGTAAAATCTGATCAGATGTATAGCCTAAATAGGTGTCTTTCAAACTTAGTTTACGAAGTAGTTCTGATGAAAATGTATTAATAGGCTTCATTCGTCCACCTTCATCTTGTATTACTAGCTTGCCAAATTTATCTGCATGCTCTTTACAGACCATACTAGCTTCCAGTAAAGAATCTATTTGTGTTTTACTTGGTGCCTGTTGATGACCTTCTTCTGGCGTATGTTGTTCTTGTGCAAAAGATGAGAATGAAAACGCCATTAGAACTGCGATAACACCGAACATTTTTTTCTTTTTGATTTTTAATTCATCTAAAGAATTAGCCAAGTCCTTAAAGCGAGTTTTACCAAAAAACATAATTCCCATTAATCCGATATATAAAAGAAAATAACCAATGTAGGTAATCCAAGTCCCCCAAAAATCATGATTAACAGATAGCGTTGTCCCTTTCTCATCTGGATCAAAGCCTGATTGAAAAAAGCGATAACCATCATGGTCCAAAACATGGTTCATAAATATATCATAATCAAAAGGTCTTTCATCCTCAATGGTCACCCTACTCATAAAAGATGCATACCCTTTTTCTGTACCAGGGTATTTCTCCGCTATAAAATCATTCAATTTAATACCGAATGGCAAATCATATACTTTAGATCCGTATCGGATAGAGAAATTAAGTCCGCCAACATTCACTTTCTTACTAAAATCAGAAGGTCCTTTACTACCTAATAACTTAATTTGTTTTGTTTCTCCGTTAGCAATTACATCAAAAACTATGGCGTCTTGGTCTATTTTAGTTTTTTCTGCTTCAGGTATTTCAACAATACCATAAGAACCTTGTGTTACAGAATCTGGAATAACAAACTGCATACCAGCAGTATTATATAATGAACGCAACACTAAGGGTTGCAAACTATCTTTCACTAAAACGCCTTGAAACTGATCAGCCATACGCATATAGTTACCATCAAAAGGAGAATGAATCTGATATACAGAATCTGTGGTCATAATATTGATGGCGCCGTCTGTATTATTATTTAATGCGAAAAGTACATTATGTATACTTGCCACCTTACCATCTTCTAAATAGTGATCATGACGTTCACCATCACCAGCCTCTACAATCTTTAAAAACTTCGTTCCATTAGAATCTGGCAATAAACCTTGCTTAGCTCCTTTTATAAATTCAACATAAGAAACTTCAAAATCTTCACCATTAAAATCGGCTTTCCATGGAAGGTTAGATTTAATAGCTTCTGGAGTAACGATCAAATCATCTTCTAATACTTTTCTTCGTGCCTCACCTTCAATTTCTCCATCAACATAAACTGTTAGATACGTTTTATCAGAATAGAATACTTTTTCCGTCTTTCCTTCACGTATTGGCATCATACCTTCAAAACTGATATAACGCGTTACAAAAGCTCCAATAATAATCAATACCCAAGATAGATGCAGAACCAACACAGGCCATTTCTCTAATCGTAGAAGACGGTATCTAGTGATATTACCAAAAAAATTAATTACAAAAAATACCATGATAACCTCGAACCACCAGGCATTATAAATCCAGATTCGTGCAGTTTCTGTACTATACCAGCTTTCTATAAAAGTACCGAATGCCATTGCTGTGGCAAAAACGATAAATAGAATGGACATTAAACGTGTAGAGAAGAATATTTTTTTGAACATTTCCGTCATGGAAGATAGGAGTTGATTTTCAAGATGCAAAAATAAGGTCTTTTCATCATTTACGGATGCCTTTTGCTGCTTTTAAAGTTCGTTGAAACTGTTAATTTTAATACAACAAGACTTCTATAAACTTTGTACTTTTGCTACATGATATCTGTCGTTATAGTTGGTACAGGAAATGTAGCTCAAAATCTTTATCAAGCATTTGAAAAATCAAATGATGTAACCATTATGCAAATAATTGGTAGAAACCGAGAACATTTGACGTTTGTAAAGAACAACATTGCTATTTCTACGACCTATAATGAGATCGCAGCTGCAGATATTTATATACTGGCAATATCAGATGACGCTATCAAATTAGTTGCTGAAAGTTTTAAAAATGTTGATGGAATAGTAGCGCATACTTCTGGAGCGACTTCTCTTGAAGCCTTACAATCTGCAAAACGACCAGGTATATTTTATCCTTTGCAGACCTTTACAAAAGGTAAGATCATATCATTTGATGATATTCCAATTTGTGTAGAGGCTACGAGTGAAGAAGATCTCCATTTATTAAAAAAACTTGGCAAAAAATTAAGTAATACAGTAGTTGAAATAGATTCTGAACAGCGAAAAACCCTTCATGTAGCAGCAGTATTTGTAAATAATTTTACAAATTACATGTATACGATTGGTTCTGAAATCTGCAACGAGCATAAAATTGACTTCAAACTATTACAACCCTTAATCAAAGAAACTGCAGCAAAGTTAGATATACTTACACCTTTGCAATCCCAAACGGGACCTGCAAAACGCGGAGACCAAAAAACATTACACAATCATTTACAAATCATAAAAGACAAACACCAACGGGAACTGTACACCCTATTAAGCAACGCAATTAAAGAGAAGCATGGAAAAGAGTTATAAAGAATATTTAAATGACATTACCACATTTATTTTTGATGTTGATGGTGTATTTACAGATGGCAGTCTTTTAGTTACAAGTGAAGGAGAATTGCTTCGTACAATGAATGTGAAAGATGGTTATGCCTTAAAAGTAGCATTAAAAAAAGGTTATAATGTTTGTATTATTACCGGAGGAACAAATGAAGGTGTTCGTACCAGACTAAGTGCTCTAGGAGTAACAGATATTTATATGGGAGCTCATTATAAGATGGATGCTTTAGAAGAGTATATGGACATCTACCATATTGATGCAGAAAACGTCTTATTCATGGGTGATGACATACCAGATATTCCACCAATGCAAGCCGTTGCCATAGCTGCCTGCCCACAAAATGCTGTTGCCGAAGTAAAAAGTATAAGTCAATACATATCGCACATAAATGGTGGTCATGGTTGTGTACGTGATGTCATCGAGCAAGTTTTAAAAGTACGTGGAGATTGGACGAGCCATTTTAGTGCTGCAAACGATTAGTATATGTTGAAACAAAAATTAAAAGAATATCATTTAATTCTCGCATCTGGCTCACCAAGAAGACATCAGTTCTTTAACGAAATGGAGCTTGATTTTGAAGTTCGTATTAAATCTGTTGATGAAGTATATCCGTCAGAATTAAAAGGAGCTGAAATATCTGATTACCTAGCTAAATTAAAGGCAGAAGTATTTAAACCAGATTTGCAGCCAAAAGACATTTTAATAACATCAGACACAGTTGTTTGGCACAATAATGAATCTTTAGCCAAAGCTGAAGATAATATTGAAGCTGAATCAATGCTTAAAAAACTATCTGGAGATTGGCATCAGGTAATTTCATCTGTATGTTTTACAACAACTGAACGACAGATAGTTCAGCATTCAATAACAGAAGTCAAGTTCAAGAATTTATCGGAAGATGAAATTCAACACTATATAAAGGAATATCAACCTTACGATAAAGCAGGTGCATATGGTATTCAAGAATGGATAGGACTTATAGGTATTCAAAAAATTAAAGGCTCATACACTAATGTAGTTGGTTTACCAACACAACTGGTTTACGAAACCTTATCACTATTGGTAACATAGAATAATTTAAAATTATGACAGGCATGACATTATTAAAACTAAACAAGGCAGTTTACAGCATTTTCGGATTGGTAATACTCCTTTCTAGCTGCAAAGAAAAACCTAAAAATAATAGTGACACTTTAGCTATGTTAACCACTGAAATAAAAACAGAAGCTCCTGAAAAAGAGCTTTCCCAAGAATTTAAAGATTATTGGTATAACGGTACTGCAGAAATCACCTCCTACAATTTAGAACAAGCTAGGTATGGTGAGATGAGAGAAGGCAGTTCTGTATTGATTTTTGTGACTGAACCATTTTTACCAGGCGCTCAAGTAAAGGCAAATAATAGCAATGAAAGCAACATTCCTGTCTTAAAATTGAATACTACCAAAAACTACATTACGGGTATTTACCCCTACTCTATTATGACGAGTACTTTCTATCCTGTACATGATAATCAACATGCGCTTAAAGTATCGTTTTCTGCACAAGAATGGTGCGGTCATGTATACGCGCAATTAAACAATAAAGATGATTTCAAAATTATGAGTCATTCTTATTTTGAATCTGAAGGTGATCAAGATTACCAAATAGAGAAAGCTGTTCTTGAAAATGAAATCTGGAATAAAATTAGAGTAAACCCTGAAAATTTACCAAGCGGTGAAATAAAAATGATTCCTTCATTGGAGTTTATAAGAACAACTCATGAAGAATTCAAGGCTTACAAGGCAGTCACTTCTTTAACTGAAAAAGATGGAATGAATACTTATGAAATTTACTATCCAGAGTTAGAACGTACTTTAAAAATTAACTTTGAAAACAAGTTTCCATATCTAATAGAAAGCTGGGCAGATACCTTTCATGATGGATTTGGCGACAATAAAAAAGTTTTAACTTCTAAAGGAACAAGAATTAACAGGATTACAACACCCTATTGGCAGCAGAAATCGAATAAGGATTTATCTTTGCGCGATAGTTTAGGGTTATAGTATATGAAAGAATTTATTAATGGGCATTATAATGAGTTAATATATAGTCTCATTGTTTTAATTGTTATTCTAGTTTTAAAATTTTTATTCACCACAGCGATAAGAAAGGTTAGTAAGCTCAGTGATTATAATCCTGTACGTACAAATCTAATACTCAAGTTTACAAATATTGCGCTAACTATTATCGCAGTTGTAGTTTTAACCCTGGTTTGGAGTGTAAACTACAGAGATTTAGGCGTTATGCTATCATCGGTTTTCGCTGTAATTGGTGTAGCATTATTTGCCCAATGGTCTATATTAAGTAACATCACCGCAGGTGTTATCATCTTCTTTTCATTCCCTTTTAAAATAGGTAATACGATACGTATTTTAGATAAAGAATTACTTGACCCGAACAATACCGATTTAGATAAATTTGTAATAGAAGATATTAGAGCTTTCCATTTACATTTAAGAAGAAGTAACGGTGAGATTTTAACCTACCCAAATAACCTTGTACTTCAAAAAGGAGTAATACTAATATCTACTTACCAACAAGGTGAATTTTTAAATACAGAAGAAGAGGAAGAACAAATTTTTTGATTCTGTTAAAGAAGTCGTAAAAAAGCAAGCTTAGGTACTAATCTTATTATATTTGAAATTACTACCAAAACCAACTTAAAATGCGATATTTATTTGGGTTAATAACCTGCAGTATCTTTGTACTCGGTACCCTGAAAGCCCAAACCCCCAAGAACAGTTCTGCAACCGACATTTACCACTCTATTGAAAAGCTTAATTTTTTAGGTACCGCACTTTATATAGCTGCACACCCAGACGATGAAAACACCCGCTTAATATCATATCTATCTAACAACGTTAAAGCAAGAACTGGTTATTTATCTCTTACCAGAGGCGATGGAGGTCAGAATTTAATTGGTCCAGAATTACGTGAACTTTTAGGAGTACTACGAACACAAGAATTACTTGCAGCAAGAAGAGTTGACGGTGGTGAACAATTTTTTAGTCGCGCTAATGATTTTGGTTACTCAAAACAACCAAGTGAAACTCTAAAAATTTGGGACAAAGAAGCCATTCTTGGTGATGTGGTTAGAACTATTCGTAAATTTAAGCCAGATGTAATTATCAATAGATTCGATCATAGATCGCCAGGTACAACACATGGTCATCACACCTCTTCGGCAATGTTAAGTTTCGAGGCATTCGACCTAGCAAATGATTCTAATGCCTACCCAGAACAATTATCATCAACAAACACTTGGCAACCTAAACGATTATTTTTCAATACATCGTGGTGGTTTTATGGTAGCCAAGAAAAATTTAAAGCGGCAGATAAAACTAATCTTTTACATATGGATGTAGGCACCTACTACCCTATGTTAGGCATGTCTAATAACGAAATAGCTTCATTAGCTAGCAGTCAGCACTTATGCCAAGGTTTTGGAAGACTAAGCTCTAGAGGCACAGAAGATGAATACGTTGAATTGTTAAAAGGCGATTTACCAAAAGACAAGTCAAACCTTTTTGATGGTATCGATACTAGTTGGTCTAGAATTGATGGAGGAAAAGCTATCGGTGAAATTCTTTACGATGTACAGGATAATTTTAATTTCAAAAACCCTACATCACATTTACCAAAATTGCTTGAAGCGTATCAGTTATTACAAAATGTATCTGATGAGCATTGGAAAAATTTGAAAACAGAAGAATTAACTACAATCATTTCAGCTATTACTGGATTGCATTTAGAAGCTTTTACGAAAACGGGGTATACAAATCCTAGTCAAAACGTCGATGTTCAAATTCAAGCATTGAATAATAGTGATATTAATATTGAAATAAAATCAATATTTCTAAATGACCAGAATAGTAACATTGACAATATTGTTTTAAACAATAATGAATTGTTTGAAAAGAAAGTTGAATTAAATATTCCGGCTTCCACAGATTTCACTAGTCCATATTGGTTAATGGAAAAAGGAACTTTAGGAACGTATACCGTCAAGAATAACGACTTAATAGGCAAACCAGAAACACCACGAGCATTTAATGCTACTTTTAATTTAAACATAAACGGTGTTTTAGTTCCTATAATCAGACCTGTCGTTTATAAATATGCAAAACCCGATAAAGGAGAAATTTATCAACCTTTTGAAGTGGTACCAGAGGCAACAGCAAGCTTTACCGATAAGGTTTTAATATTTGCCGATGCATCACAAAAAAGAATTCCCGTTACTATTAAGGCTCACAAAGACAGTATCTCTGGTACAGTTGAGTTAAAATACGGCATAGGGTGGCAAGTTGATAAAAAATCGCAACCATTCTCAATCAACAAAAAAGGCGATGAGCAAACAGTATATTTTACGTTGAGTCCGCCAGCTACCGAGAACGAAAGTAGCATCTCCCCTATCATAAAACTAAATGGTAACGAAATTACCAAAGAGTTGGTGACCATAGCTTATGACCATGTACCGACGCAAACTGTTTTACTACCTTCAGAAACCAAAGTAGTTCGATTAAACATCCAGAAAGCAGGAGAAAATATAGGTTATATTATGGGTGCTGGAGATGAAGTACCTACGAGTTTAGAACAAATAGGATACAATGTTCAACTAATTGACCCTACAACCATCACAAAAGAATCATTAAAAAAATATGATGCTGTTGTTTTAGGTATTAGAGCATATAACGTAGTAGATGAACTAAAATTTAAGCAACGATTTATTCTAGATTACGCTAAAAATGGCGGTACAGTAATTGTGCAATATAACACTGCTAGCAGATGGGGTTCTCAATTTGAAAACATAGCGCCTTATGACCTAGAAATTTCACGAGACCGTGTAACGAATGAAAATTCTGAAGTAGAGATAATTGCAAAAGATAATTCACTTGTACATTTTCCGAATGAAATCAGCGAGAGTGATTTTGACGGTTGGGTTCAAGAACGAGGATTGTACTTTCCTAATAAATGGAGCGCAGAATTCACACCTGTATTAGAAATGCATGATGATGGAGAAGAATCAACAAAAGGTAGTCTTTTAATTGCCCCGTATGGAAAGGGAAACTATATTTATACCGGACTGAGCTTTTTTAGAGAATTACCGGTTGGTGTTCCTGGAGCTTACAAGCTATTTTCTAATATGCTTTCTGTTGGAAAAGATAAAGTTGAAACAAAAGCCAAAATCAAAGGATGAGCAACGAACGGGATGAAAATAAAACTTGGAAAAAAGAGTACACCATAGTGTTGGTACTCAATCTCATATATGTTCTTATTTTCTATTACGTAATGACGTCATTTAATTAATATGGAAGGATTAGATTGGATTATTCTTGCCAGCACACTTCTTTTTATTGTAGTTTATGGAGTCTGGAAAACCAAAGGAAGTAAAAACGTAGATGATTACGTTCGTGGTGGTAGTGATTCTAAATGGTGGACAATAGGTCTATCAGTTATGGCTACACAAGCTAGTGCAATAACCTTTTTATCTACCCCGGGTCAAGCCTTTCATGATGGTATGGGCTTTGTTCAGTTCTATTTTGGACTCCCCTTTGCCATGATTATCATTTGTATGGTATTTATTCCACTTTACCATAAGATGAAGGTATATACCGCCTATGAATTTTTAGAAGGTCGTTTTGATCTTAAAACTCGTTCTTTAGCAGCAATACTATTTTTAATTCAAAGAGGACTAGCTGCAGGTATTACCATTTTTGCTCCTTCAATAATTTTATCTGCAGTACTTGGTTGGGACTTACGCACACTAAATATTATTCTTGGTTCTCTAGTAATTATTTATACCGTGTCTGGTGGAACAAAAGCTGTGAGTGTCACTCAAAAACAGCAGATGTTCATTATCATGACAGGTATGTTCATCACCTTCTTTTTTATATTAGGATACCTACCTTCTGATATTACCTTTAGTAAAGCAATGAAAATTGCTGGTGCCAGTAATAAATTAGAAATACTGAATTTTGATTTAGATACTTCCAGTAGATACACATTCTGGAGTGGTATAACAGGCGGACTGTTCTTGTTCCTAGCCTATTTCGGTACAGATCAAAGTCAGGTACAGCGTTATTTATCTGGTAAATCTGTAAGAGAAAGTCAATTAGGTCTTATTTTCAATGCTGTTCTTAAAATACCTATGCAGTTCTTTATTCTTTTGGTGGGTGTAATGGTATTTGTCTTTTATCAATACAATCCGTCACCATTAAATTTTAATCCATCTGCTACACAGGCAGTAATGGAGTCAAGTTATGCTGATGACTACAAGCTACTCCAAAAAGGACAAATTGAACTAGAAGCAGAAAAAAGAATTGCTCAAAACAAATTTTCTGCAGCTTTAGAGATAAAAGAATATACAGCAGTTGAAGAAGCTAAAAAGCAAATTATACGCATTAACCATAAAGATAGCACCAATAGAATAGCTGCAAAAGCTTTAATTAGTCAAGCCAATGATGCGGTTGAAACTAACGATAAAGATTATGTCTTTATCCACTTCATACTAAATAATTTACCCACAGGTTTAGTAGGGCTGTTATTAGCCGTGATTTTATCTGCGGCAATGTCATCAACAGCTTCAGAGTTAAATGCACTAGGTACTATTACCGCTTTAGATTTATATAAGCGTAATAGAGCAAGCGAAAATCTTTCAGAAGAGCATTATGTAAAAGCCTCTAAGTTCTTCACTTTAATTTGGGGAATTATAGCCATATTAATTGCCTGTGTGGCAAACCTATTTGACAATTTAATTCAATTAGTAAATATCATTGGTAGTATTTTCTATGGTAATGTTTTAGGTATATTTTTAATCGCATTTTTCTTTAAGTTTATAAAAGGTAATGCCGTTTTCTTTGCTGCATTAGTTACACAAATTATTATTTGTATTATCTATTATTATCTAATTCATATTTACCCTTCTGGTCAAGAAAAATTAGGATATCTATGGCTTAACTTTTTTGGTGCGGCATTAGTTATTATAATATCATTTATATTTGAAGCCTTTGACCGTATGCTTAAAAAGCCTTTACCTACAACCTAAGAACAATAACTTTTCAAAAAAACTGATGGTACATAAACAAGTAGCGTCTTATTTTATTGAACAATACAAGAATACACCTACGCTTATTAAAGCTCCGGGACGAATTAATATAATTGGTGAACATACTGATTATAATGAAGGTTTGGTACTACCTGCTTCTATAGAAAAAGGGATTTATTTTGCTGTTTCTGGCAATGACCTTAATAGTATTCAGATTGAAACTTTTTTAACCCAGCCAGAGAAAATTGTATTCCAAATAAATGGCGAGCATCAAAAATTTGAATCTTTTTGGGGTAACTATTTTAAGGCTATTATTGAAATTCTAGTTGCTAAAAACTATCCTTTAAAAGGAATGGATTGTGTTTTTGGTGGAGATATTCCTATTGGATCAGGTCTCTCTTCTTCTGCCGCATTGTGTTGTGGTTTTATTTATGCCCTTACTAAAGTATCAGGAAAAGAGATTTCAAGAGAAGAAATTGCTTTAATCGCACAAGAAGCAGAACATAAAATTGGACTCAATTGCGGATTAATGGATCAATATGCAGTGCTCTTTGGAAAAAAGGGAAATGCATTTTTCTTAGACTGTAAAGATTTGAGTCATACCTACATTCCTATTAATCTAGATGGTTATAGTTGGGTACTGGTAAATTCTAATATAAAACACAATTTAGCTGTTGATTCTGAATACAACAAGCGTCGCGTTTCTTGCGAAAATATTGTAAAAGAGGTTCAGAAATATAGACCTGAAATCACGTCGTTACGCGATGTTACGTTAGAAGATTTACAAAAAGTTACCAACCTTGCTAATGTTATCGATATTAAGCGCGTAAATTATATTATCGAAGAAAATAATCGCGTTCGCAAAATGATAAAGGTTTTATCTGCTGGCGATGCTAATGCCGTTGGTGCTGTACTTAAAGAAGGTCATTGGGCTATGTCTACGCAATATCAAATAACCACAAGCGAATTAGATGCTTTGGTTAAAATTGGTGAAAGTTTAGATGGTGTGCTTGGTTCTAGAATGATGGGTGGCGGCTTTGGTGGCTGCACGATTAATCTAATGAAGACAGAAAAACTAGATAACAATATAAAATCTTTGCTAGAACAATATAAGAAACAAACTGGTATCGATGCTGAATACTACCATTTGGATATTGATGACGGGGTAAAAGTATTTGAATAAAATGCTACATATTTTCCATAAAAAAAGTCCGTGTTTTATAACACGGACTTTTTTAGTTTTATAAAGATTCTAATTATTTAGAACTCCATTCTTTAATTGAATCGTTGTTCATTTTAATGTAATCATTGTTACCAGCTGCAGTAGCACCTGTTAATGATTTTTTAGCAGCTTCAATCGCTCCTTTTTTATCACCAGCTTTCGCTAAGATTAGAGACTGTTGTCTTAGTTGCCAGAATGCAGGCTTATCAGTCATTGACATTGCCTTGTTCATCCATTCCTTAGCTTTGTTAATATCTTTACCTTCACTAGAATAGTATACAGCAGATGCATAATAATCTTCAGCAGTTGGTCCGCTTAAAGCTTTATCAATACTGCTCATTACAGTAGCATCTGTACCAACAGTAAAAGGAATTGCTACATAAGTATTTTCCCAAATGATACCAATATTTGCTCCGTTAGAAGTTACATCATCAAAAGTGATTGTAAAAGTTTCAACAGGCATCTCAATTTTATAAACTGATACAGATAATTGAGCAACTACTTTGCTTTCTTCCCAATTACTTGGAGTACCACCACCTATAGTATCAGTATAGATAAAAACTTCCCATGCAGAAGCTCCTGGTTTAGTGAAAATAGAATATGTTCCTGCTTTAACTTCTTTACCACTAATAGTTACGTCAGAGTCAAAAGTTACTAAAGTGTATCCGTTCGCTCCTGTTCTCCATAATTTGTCAAAAGGTACAAGGTTACCAAATACTTTTCTACCTCTCATAGAAGGTCTTGAATAGTCAATACTCACTTCAGTTAAACCTACCGTCTGCATTAATTTAGCTGCCGGACTTGGTGCTGGTGTATTTATTTGTGCTTCAACAGTTAAGGAAGCTACAATTGCCAATAAAAATAGTACTACTTTGTTCATGATTATTTTGCTGATTAGTTATTTATCGCAAAACTACTTATAAAGGAGAGGTTGAAATGTTAACAAATTCTTAAATACTAAGCTCATAATTAGTAAACAGCAAAAGATGTTGCAATTACACCATCTTCTAAATACAAAGCCAAATAATAAATTGAAGATTCTAAATGATGCGAGATGATACCCTTTTTATTAATTGCTCCTGATTTCTGCCATACTTCCTTTCCAGATAAATCATAAATAACCTGTCCGAAAACTGTTTTATCTGTGGCAATAGAATAATGGTAAAGGTTTGAAGAGCTATCTCTGTAGATAATCAATTTACCCTCTTCATTAGAATTCTCAGGAACTACAGGTATTATTGGATTTTCAGTTTCCTCTGGCTCCTCTGGAGTTTCAGGTTCTTCAGACTCTTCGGGATTCTCTGGCTCTTCAGGGTTTTCTGGCTCTTCAGGTTCCTCTGTCACAATATCCGCAATCTGAAAAGAAAATAATCGTGATGGCGATTCAATAGTGGGAGTTTGTCTAGAATAATATTCAGATGAAAAAAAATAACTGTTAGAACTGGTTTGCGTTAGTCCTTCCGCTTGTATAAAATTGAGACCTAAAGATTGTTGTACGTATCCTTCAAAAACAGCATTAAAATTTAAGTGATCTACAACACCTACAAACGGACTCAAAATCGAAGAGTATCCAATTACAACTAATCTGTTTGATTCTGCATCATAAGTTGCATCGGTAATCAACCCAACTTCTTCAATATTTCCTACAATACTTGCCGTATACGTTCCTGGAAATTTAGAAAATTCATAAGCCACTGACCCTTGAGATTGCCATTGCTTAGTCAATACTACTATTCTATCATCAATAACAAAAAATGCTTCTGCATCCCAATCACTATTTCCATTATTCTCGTACACTTGTTGATCTTCATAAGAAAAGTTTATGGTAGTTGCGGTAACGGTATTAGAACTTAGATACTCTTCTTTTAAGATTCTATGAACAGCTAAGTCAGTTCTTGTACCCACATTATTTCCAAAATCACCGATGTAGATATACTCATCATCTTGAGAAATCGCCTCCCAATCAATATTTGAAATATTAGTGATATTCACTCTTCTCTGTATAGAAAGCGTTAATGTATCTAATTCATAAAGTACGGCTTCGTTACCCGAATCATTATGGGTAATTAAATTCCCATTAAAATATATTAAACCAGATGTTTCAAAAACATCATTAGGCAGTTCACCAACAGTTTGCACATTCTCTTGCGCAGCTACCGCAGCTGTACAAGTGAATAGAATAATAATCCCCAACCGTTGAACAAAAAGTTTCATTGTTGCAAAATAAGCTAGAATAATGTTAATCACCTGTATTTAAGTGACCTAAATTCAATTTAATCGATAAAGTTAATTTTTAAGGTTATAACAAAGCATTTTCAATATTGTTTAACTATTTTTGATTATTGTTAGACATTTAAATAGTCTATCATTATTAAACGTTCGTGCATGAAATTATATCAATTACATTCAAAACAAGCGCTACCTATTGGCAAAAAACAAGCGTGGGAGTTTTTGTCAGACCCAGCAAATTTAAAGGTTATTACTCCTGAACATATGGGTTTCAATATTCTTTCGGGAGCGGATAGAGAAATGTTTCCTGGACAGATTATTCAGTATAAGGTATCCCCTTTCCCTGGTTATACTACAAAATGGGTAACTGAAATAACCCATGTAAATCAAGGTAATTATTTTGTAGATGAGCAACGATTTGGACCATATGCACTTTGGCACCATAAACACTTTATCAATGAAATAGATGAAGGTGTTATCATGGAAGATATTATAGATTATAAAATTCCATTCGGGCTTTTAGGTCAGTTAGCACATCCTATTATCGTAAAAAAACAGTTGATGGAAATATTTAAATTCAGAGAAGACAAATTAAAAGAGCTTTTCGGTACTGTAGATTCCATCCCTAATGAACTTCAACTAAAATCTTTTTAAATGAAAAATATACTATTAATTGGTGGATCTCATGGTATTGGGCTATCCATGGTAAAAGAATTACAAGAAACGCATAACGTATTTGTTGCATCGCGAACAGATGAAGAATTACAGCACGAAAACATAACCCATATCGAATTTGATGTAACTAAAGATGCACTAGATATTTCACAACTACCCGAAAAACTTGATGGATTTGTGTATTGCCCAGGCAGCATAAATCTAAAACCATTTAAAATGATGTCATTAGACACCATAAAAGATGACATGGAACTTAATTTCTTTGCTATGGTTAAAATAGTAAAAGATATAATTTCATTGATGAACGAAGGGTCAAGTATGGTCTTTTTTAGTACTATTGCAGTAGGTACAGGTATGCCATTTCATACTAGTGTAGCTGCTGCTAAAGGAGCTATTGAAGGTTTTGCAAAGTCTATGGCGGCAGAGTATGCACCTAAAATTCGAGTTAATGTTATAGCACCATCTTTGGTTGATACACCATTAGCAAAACGACTTTTAAACAATGATAAAAAACGTGAAATGATGAGTGAACGTCACCCATTAAAAAGAGTCGGAAATCCTGAAGATATTGCAAATGCAGCAGTCTTTCTTTTAAGTGATAAAAGTACATGGATGACCGGACAAATTATTGGTGTAGATGGCGGACTCTCAACTTTAAACATCAACTAAATGGCTAAAAAAGTATCTATATTTTGGTTTAGAAGGGATTTAAGATTAGACGACAATGTCGGATTTCTTGAAGCTTTAAAAGGCGAACACCCAGTACTACCTATTTTTATATTTGATGAAGAAATTCTTTCAAAATTACCTAAAGATGATGCAAGGCTTACATTCATACATGAGTCTCTGCAGAACATGCGAAATCAACTACAAGAAGAAAATGATAGCTCTTTAGCTATGTATTTTGGTAAACCTATAGATATTTTAAAAAGTCTTACCCAAGAATATGAGGTAATGACCATATTCACTAATAGAGACTATGAGCCATATGCAAAAGAAAGAGATGAAAAAGTTACAAGTTTCTTAAAGGAAAAATCTATTGAATTTAAAACATTCAAAGATCAAGTTATTTTTGAAAAATCAGAGATTGTTAAAGGTGATGGTGAGCCATATGTGGTTTATACACCTTATAAGAATAAATGGCAAGAACATTTTACTGCTGATAAAGATTTGGTTATTCACTATACTAGCCAATATTTACCAAATTTGATTAAAAACTCTCGATTACCAAATTTATCATTGAGCGATATTGGTTTTGAAAAATCCAAAATAACGGTTCCTGAATATGATGTTACCCCTACTCTAATTGATAATTATGAAGATACACGTAATTTTCCAGCAAAAGAGAATGGCACATCTCACTTAGGTCCGCATTTACGTTTTGGTACCGTATCGGTTCGTAAGATGATGAAAAAAGCCATTGCTGAAAATAACAAGGTCTTTTGGAGCGAATTAATATGGAGAGAATTTTTCATGACTATTCTTTATCACTTTCCTCATACGGTAGATAATGCTTTTAGATCGAAATACGACCGTATAGAATGGCGTAATAATGAAGATGAGTTCGAAAAATGGAAAACTGGTACCACAGGATATCTTTTGGTAGATGCCGGTATGCGCGAACTAAATGAGACTGGTTATATGCATAATCGTGTACGTATGCTAGTTGCAAGTTTTCTGTGCAAACATCTTTTAATAGATTGGCGTTGGGGAGAAACCTATTTCGCAGAAAAGTTGTTAGATTATGAAATGAGTTCAAATGTTGGCAACTGGCAATGGGCAGCAGGCAGTGGTGTTGATGCTGCACCCTATTTTAGAATTTTCAACCCAATGACACAAGTCGATAAGTTCGACAAAAACAAAGAATATATAAAAACCTGGATTAAAGAATTTGGCACCGCCAAATACCCAGAAAAAATGGTAGACCACAAAATGGCTAGAGAACGCTGTTTAGCTACATATAAAGAAGCCGTTAGCTAAGACTATTTCCCCAATTGACGATTTAGTTCTTGCTGATTAACAACTCTTCTTTTTAGCATATTTACATAACGTAATGCATCTTTATTTTCGTAGTCTGTATAGGCTTTAGAAGCATATTCTATTGCCTTGTTCAGGTTACCGTTTATTTCATTACTAATTGCCATATTATAATATGCTCTACCAGCAACTTTACTCTTGGCATTATTTAAATCAGCATTCCATAAATCGGCAGCACCGTCCCAATCACCTGCTTTTGCTCGTCTATCGGCAATTTCTAAATTGTTACTTCCTTTTATAAAATAATCTCTAGCAATACGAATTTTTTCAGGTCTTGTAAAAAGTGCATAGTTCGCACCTAGCTTAGAGCTGACACTTAGAACAGCCTCTTTTCTACCAATAACAGCTTCTAAAGCCTTTACAGGATTGATTCCCTCACCCGAAGAAAATAGTCTGTCGTTAGAAACGTACTCATCAATGATAGATCTATTAGACGGGTCATAAATTCTCCAACCGTTTTTAATAGCCGTATTCAGTTTAATTCTATGTCCCGGTACATTTGCATCGATACCCAAATTATTAGGTATTTTAACCGTCGTCAATTCATAATCTACAGCGGTATCGGTATCATAAAATTCTAATGAAAATAGAACGTCCAAATCATTTTCCTTACATATTCTATCAACAATTTCCCAAGAGATTTCAGAAGGGAAAATGCTTAATCCCTTTTCTATATCTTTTTGATTATCAATTACTTTAACAGCATCAAATCGATTACTACGTTCTAATTCATATTTGAGTCCCGTTACGGCATTTTGAGCGCCTTCCTTATCCAAATTAAGCCCCTCTAAAGATAAAATCTTATCAATATTATCTACAACCTTGTTCTTTTCAGATGCACTACTTCTATTTACTATACCTATATTAATTACATCGTTTGGTATCGGCACTTCGGCTGGTTGTGTAATACCCAACGTCATTCTATTGGTAGAACTACACGCCATAATTGAAAAAAATGCAGAGGTCAAGAGTACTTTATAGACTAGGTTTTTCATAATTCGAAATTTTTAAAACATTGCTATTTGAGTAATAACGAAAAATGGAACCTTAAATTATATATTTTACAAGTAAGGGCCGTCTTAAATTTATAATTCGAACAATACGATCATTATTTAGGTGTTGTGCGATATACTCAACCACAGCCACCCTATACCGTGTTAGATAAAGAGTTTTATTTTGGTATATTTACTAGGACTTTAATCTTAGGTTTAACACTACTAATGATTAGAAGACTAACAACCAAAACAACTAATATGAAAAAAACATTATTATTGGCGCTATTCTTGTGCATGAGTGCTTCTGTTTTCTCTCAGAAAATGAGTAAAGACAAAAACCTAATCATCGCTTCTGTCGAAAAACATAAAGAAGAGCTTATTAAAATTAGCGACTCTATTTGGGCACTAGCCGAAACTGCTTTTGATGAAACAGAATCTTCAAGAATTTTAGCAGATTATGCAGAAAAGAATGGGTTGACCGTTACTAGAGGCGTTGCCGATATACCAACAGCTTTTACCGCAACTTATGGTTCTGGTAGCCCTGTAATAAGTATTTTGGGTGAGTTTGATGCCCTACCGGGAATTTCTCAAAAAACGTCACCTGTAAAAGAACCTTTCAAAGAAGGTGCTGCTGGTCATGGTTGTGGACACAATATGTTCGGTACTGCAAGTCTTGGGTCAGCAATTGCTATTAAAGAATTAATGGATGCTGGTAAAATAAAAGGAACCGTAAAATTCTTAGGCACACCAGCGGAAGAAAAATACTTTGCAAAAGTATGGATGGTAAAAGCTGGATTATGGGATGACGTTGATGTTAATGTTAGCTGGCACCCAGGTGCTGGTATTGAAGCAGATGTACAAAGTGGATTATCACTTATTGATTTCGTTGTAGAATTTTATGGTCAGGCTGCACATGCCTCTATGGATCCTTGGAATGGTCGTAGTGCATCTGATGCTTTAGAATTATACACGACAGGTATCAACTATTACAGAGAGCATATTTTACCTTCTTCTAGAATCCATTATCATATACAAGATGGTGGGCAAGTTGTAAACGTGGTACCAGATTATGCTAAGCTTTGGGTACGTGTTAGAGACCCTAAAAGATCAAATATGCTACCAACTTACGAACGCGTAAAAGCAATGGCAGAAGGCGCAGCGATTATGGCTAATGTAGAGTATAAAATTTCATTAGTATCTGGTATCTATGAAACATTGGTCAACCGCTCTGGCGGAGAAATCATGCAAAATAACTTAGAGATATTAGGTCCTATTACCTATACTGAAGAAGAAACTGTTTTTGGTAAGGCAATTCAAAAAGCTACAGGTAAACCAGAAGTTGGTTTCGACGGTACTGTTCACCCATTAAGAGAAACATTAGAAAACCCAGGTGGTGGTTCTACAGATGTAGGTGATGTAAGTTGGAATGTACCTAACATTAATTTAGGTGTTTCTGTAGCACCAACGGGTACACCTTGGCATTCATGGGCTGTTGTAGCCTGTGGCGGAATGTCAATTGGTCATAAAGGAATGATCCATGCATCTAAAGCAATGGGTATGACAATGCTAGACTTGTTTCAAAATCCAAAATTAGTAACTAAGGTGAAAGAAGAGTTCAAAACCCGAAAAGGTGATGAAGTTTATGAACCAATGATCGATGGTCCACCGCCATTAGATGGAGAATAAAACACAATTAATAAAGAAGCTATCGTAACAGATAGCTTCTTTCATTTTTAAGTAACTTGAACCATCAAACTTAAACAACAACAATGAAAAAGATTATCGCATTATTCATTTTGATTACGGGTACTTTTGCCTCGGCCCAATCGTTCGATTTTCAATACGATCATTACTCAGTTATCGTAAAAGATTTGGATAAAGTAGGCGCATTTTATAAAGATGTTCTGAACTTGAAAGAGATTCCACACCCTTCTGACCCATCGGGTTTTAAGTGGTATTCAATACAAGGAAATTCACAATTACATTTAATAGGTAAAGATAGCGTGGCTATGGAACATAGTAAAAGTGTACACCTTTGTTTGGCTACCCAAAAGTTAGATGAATTAATCGCCTCTCTTGAAGAAAAAAATATAACGTATTACGATTGGCCAGGGAAAGAAAATACAGTAACCTTAAGAGCTGACGGAGTAAGACAGATTTATTTAAAAGATCCTGAGAATAATTGGGTGGAGATTAATAATGCTCAACATTAATTTTATATAATCATAAAATTATGAAGAGCACAATTAAAAAAATATTTCAGCTAGGCTTCCCCTGGCAAACACAAGATCCATTTTTATTCTGTGTATATCATTTGGACCACTACCCTAAGGGAAATGGAAAATTAGGTCCTGATGATTCTTTAGCAGGAAGAAATTTAGGTAACGATTTTCAAATTAAAGATGGATATAGAATGTATCACGGAACTACGATACCCGGATTCCCCGCACATCCGCATCGTGGCTTTGAAACTATAACAGTAGTGAATAAAGGATTTTGTGACCATTCTGATTCATTAGGCGCAGCAGGACGATTTGGAGAAGGAGATGTTCAATGGATGACTGCTGGCAGCGGAGTACAACATTCAGAAATGTTTCCGTTAATTCATACAGAAAAAGAAAATACCCTAGAGCTTTTTCAAATATGGTTGAATTTACCTGCTAAAAGCAAATTTGTTGACCCGCATTTTAAAATGCTTTGGCATGAAGATATTCCGGTATTAAAATTAGAGCATTCCACAGTTAAAATTATTGCTGGTAGTTTTGGTTCTGAACAAGCATTAAAACCTGCCCCTGATTCATGGGCATCAGAGTTAGAAAATGATGTTGCTATCTGGAATATAAAAATTGAAGCTAACGGCGCTCTAACATTACCAAAAGCAAATGAAGGTTCAACCAGAACAATTTATTTCTATGATGGTGATTCTTTAGAGGTTTTGGGCGAAATAATAACCCCCAATCATGGTATTGATGTAGATGCAAACACTGAAATAACATTGAAAGCCATTGAAAAAGAGGCTAGTATTCTTGTATTACAAGGCAAACCTATAGATGAACCTGTGGCTAAATATGGTCCGTTTGTTATGAATACTGAAGAAGAATTAGAAGATGCTATGAATGAGTTTAGAACTACGCATTTTGGTGGTTGGCCTTGGAGACATCCTGATCATGTACACGAAAAAAGCAAAGGACGTTTTGCAAAATATCCTGACGGCACTTTAATTGACAAATAAAATGTTAGAGACAATACGTTTAATTTGCGATAGTGGTTTATTGGTTCTAATTTGGATTGTACAATTAATAATATATCCGAGTTTCTCTTATTACAAACATGTGGATCTTTTTCAATGGCACAGCAACTACACCAAAAGAATTGCTGTTATTGTAATTCCATTAATGGTCACGCAATTGACCATAAGTCTTATTCAATTATATACAACCCCTGATTTCTACAGCATATTATATAGTAGCTTAGTTATAGCAGCATGGATTATAACTTTTATAATGTTTGTACCATTACATGAAAATATATCTAAAGAAAGAGATGTAGAGATATCTATTAAAAAGTTAAAACTCCATAATTGGTTAAGAACCGTATTATGGAGTTTTATTTTTATGCTTACCTGTTACTTAAAATTTACATTCTTGTAATTTTAGCACCTATTGCACGTAGTCTTTCGTCTATATTTTCATAGCCACGATCTATCTGTTCAATATTATGAATTGTAGAAGTCCCTTTTGCCGATAAAGCAGCAATTAGCAATGAAACACCAGCTCTAATATCTGGCGATGTCATTGTAGTTGCTTTTAAAGTAGACTTAAAATCATGACCTATTACTGTAGCTCTATGCGGATCACAAAGAATAACCTTTGCTCCCATGTCTAACAACTTATCTACAAAGAATAATCGGCTTTCAAACATCTTTTGATGTATAAGCACTTCTCCTCTAGATTGTGTAGCAACAACTAAAATGATGCTCAATAGATCAGGAGTCAATCCTGGCCATGGTGCATCTGCAATGGTTAAAATAGAACCATCAATATAGTTTTGAATTTCGTATCCGTCTAAATGAGCAGGAATATAAATATCATCACCTTTTCTTTCTAACGTAATACCTAGTTTACCGAATACTGTTGGTATTTGACCTAAATCGTCCCAACTAACATCTTTAATTGTTAATTCACTTTTAGTCATAGCAGCCAAACCGATCCAGCTACCAATCTCAATCATATCAGGTAACATACGGTGATCCGTACCACCTAATTTATCTACCCCATCAATAACCAAAAGATTAGAACCTACACCAGATATTTTGGCGCCCATTCTATTCAACATTTTACAAAGTTGTTGTAAATATGGTTCACATGCCGCATTATAAATGGTAGTTTGCCCTTCAGCTAAAACCGCTGCCATAACAATGTTTGCAGTTCCGGTAACGGAAGCTTCATCAAGCAACATGTAAGTACCTTTCAACTTATCTGCTTCAACACCGTAGAAATACTCTTCGCGGTTGTAGCGAAATTTGGCACCTAATTTTATAAAACCTTCAAAGTGTGTATCTAAACGTCTACGACCAATTTTGTCACCACCTGGTTTTGGAATATAACCTTTACCAAAACGTGCCAATAATGGTCCAACCAACATAATAGAGCCTCTTAAGCCCCTACCATCTTGCTTAAACTGATCAGATTGTAAATATTCTAAGTTAATATCATCGGCTTTAAAACTATAAGAGCCTTTGCCTTTCTTTTGAATTTTTACACCTAAGTCTTCTAAGAGTGCTATAAGTTTATTGACATCAACAATATCTGGAATGTTGTTAATTGTTACTTTTTCGTCTGTAAGTAGTACTGCGCAAAGTATTTGAAGTGCTTCGTTCTTTGCTCCTTGAGGTGTTATTTCACCAGATAACTGATGCCCTCCTTCGATTTTGAATGTCCCCATCTAGAGAAGTGGAAATTTAATAGCGTTTTTTACCGCGGTTATTATTATTTCTTTGATTTTTCTTTCCTGAATTATTCGAGCGCGGTGTTTTCGCAACTCGATTTTTAAGGAACTGTCCGCTATCTGTCAAACTTACGCCTTCAGCAGCTAAATCTATGCGACCATCACTTAAATCGAATAAATGTTTAAAAATAGCTGAATCGTCAACTACATCTTTATTCCAATTTAAGTAGCATTTTTTCATGTGATTGGCAATCGCATATTCCAAACCAGAACGCTTATCACCTTTCTCCCACTCTACGGCAACATCAACCATACGTTTAATGTTATTACCGTAAAAACGATATTTAGGAAAGTTTTGAGGATACTCTAAAGCCTCTGGTCTTTTTCTCAATATCTCTTTTGAGGTAATTGGAAAAGGAGAATCTACATCCAACTTAAAATCAGCCATTATAAATAACTGATCCCAAAGTTTATGTTGAAAATCAGGCACATCGCGTAAATGGGGTTGTATATTTCCCATTACACTAATGATTGCTTGCGCTACTTTATTTCTTTCTTCACGGTCTTCAATTGATATTGCATGGTTCACCATTTTTTGAAAATGACGACCATACTCTGGTATAATCAAATGTTCACGCTCGGTATTATATTCTAGGTTTTCTACTAATTGCAAATTGAAAATTTTAGCTTAATATGTTTGAGAAGTATTCTTATAACGATGCCAAATTAATAAAATTATAGATGAAATGCTATTTTACAAGGATATTACGCCCTCTATCTCACCTACTTTTTTATATTTTTCTATAACAGCATCAGGGCTATTCAAGTTTACTGTGATAGAAACACTGGTATATTTACCATTTTTAGATTCTTTTAAATTGATAACCGCACCCGTATTATCAAAAATGGTATTTATTTTATCAATTTTATCTGTATGCGTCTCTACAATAAATTTATACAAATAGTCAGAAGGCCATTTTGAGGTTTCTGTTAATTGCTCCTTTAATTTCTTATAGAATTCAACTGGGTTATTTTCGTCCATCACTAGTATTTTATGCAAAGATAAGTGTAATGAGCCAGTTTTTTAATACTGTTGGTTTATGTACTTTTGCCGAACTAAATTATGAGTTTGAAAAGCAAGAGAATTGTTGTAACAGGAGGTCCGGGAACAGGAAAAACGGTATTGATATCATCACTTGAAGAAAATGGATACCATTGTTTTCATGAGGTTATTAGAACGATGACTTTAGATGCCTTGGGCGATGTATCTTTAGATGACAAACTAGTAAATCCAATTGATTTTGTTAAAGATTCAAAAAGTTTTAATGACGAATTAATTAGTGCCCGTTTACAACATTTCATCAATGGACAAAACATACATAAAGATCATTTATTCTATGATCGCGGGTTACCAGATGTTATAGCTTATATGGATTATTTTGGGCAACCTTCAGAAGAACGTTATGCAAGCTTATGTTTAAAACACAGGTATGACGAGGTATTGATCTTACCACCTTGGAAAGAAATTTATGTGCAGGATAATGAACGAATGGAAAATTTTGAACAAGCTTGTGGCATTCACGATAAGCTTGAAAAAACGTATATTGACCTTGGGTATACGCCAATAGAAGTTCCATTTGGCACTATAGAAAATCGTATGCAATTTGTAGTAGATTTTATAAATAAAACGGGTGAATAATACACCAAAAGAAATTTTATCAAAATATTGGGGTTTTGACAGCTTTAGAGGCTCTCAAGAAGAAATCATCAATGCCATTTCTAATGGTCAAGATGTTTTAGGTTTATTACCCACAGGAGGTGGTAAATCTCTATGCTTTCAATTACCAGCATTAATGAAAGAGGGGATTTGTATTGTTATATCTCCGCTAGTAGCCCTAATAGAAAATCAAGTCGACAATCTTCAAAAACTAGGCATTAAAGCGATAGGTCTAAAAGGCGGACTCAAATTTGCTGAAGTAGATAAGCTCTTAGATAATTGTATTTACGGCAGTTATAAGTTTTTGTATTTGTCGCCAGAGCGCTTACAACAAGAACTGGTACAAGAACGTATTAAGGCAATGAACGTTTCTATGTTCGTTATAGATGAGGCACATTGTATTTCTCAATGGGGTCACGATTTTAGACCTGCTTATTTAAGCTGTTCTATTTTACGTGAACTACACCCTACCCCGCCAATGGTTGCTTTAACGGCAACTGCAACAAAAAGAGTTAGCGATGACATTATTTCGTCATTAGACCTCAATTATCCTTTTGTAGTAAAAGATTCATTTTTTAGAAAAAACATAGGATTCGGTGTCCTACTGACCGAGGATAAAAATGGTCGTTTAAAACAATACTGTCAGCAAATAAAACACAGCGCTATAGTTTATGTTAGAAGTAGAAGAAAGGCAGAAGAACTATCTAAGTTTTTAGTGAAGAATAATGTCAAGGCAACATTCTATCATGGCGGTGTTGATCAAAAAATGAAAACAGAACGGCTTAATCTTTGGTTAGAAGATAAAGTTCAAGTTATGGTCGCCACCAATGCTTTTGGTATGGGTATAGACAAACCAGATGTTGAATTAGTAGTACATTATCAAATACCAGATAGTTTAGAAAACTACTTTCAAGAAGCAGGTAGAACAGGTAGAAACGGAGACTTTGCAAAAGCAATTTTACTTACCAATACAACCGACAAGGTGTTAGTAAAAAAACAATTTATCGACATTTTACCAGATGTAGCCTACGTGAAAATGATTTATAAAAAATTAAATACATTTTTTCAAATTGGCTACGGAGAGTTTACCGAAACAAAGTTTCATCTAAATTTCAACGAATTCTGTAGCATTTATAAACTGAATACATTTTTAACCTATAATGCATTACAGCTACTAGACAGAAACTCGGTATTATCACTATCTGAAAATTTCTCGAAAAAAATTACTATCAAGTTCATAACAGATAAGGATACACTATATAGGTACATTGACAAAAACTCAAAACTTGCCGATTTCATAAAAGTAGTTCTACGCACCTACGGCGGTCTTTTTGAATTCGACACACAAATTAACATGTACTTATTATCCAAAAAAACAGCTATATCAGAATCGTTATTACACCAGAATTTTGAGCAACTGGCAAAAGATGAAATTATTGAATACACCAGTGTTTCAAGTGATTTAGAGATGTTGTTCTTGGTACCACGAGATGATGACCGTACTATTAATATGTTCGCAAGGAATATTGAAGAGCAAAATCAGCTCAAAATTGAGAAGGTAACAAAGATGCTGAACTACATTGAAAATGACACTGTTTGTAGAAGTATTCAGTTATTAGAATATTTCGGGGAGGTTCAAGAAAAAGAATGCGGGATATGCGATGTATGCATCAGTCAGAAATTAGGCAATACAGATGTTGTACACGCGAAAATAAAAATCATTCAACTCTTAAAGCAGAAAACTGCAAGTTCGCGAGAATTAGAAAAACGTTTAAATATTAATCAAGACATTGTTATTGCAGCCTTAAAAGAACTATTAGAAGACAATTACGTAACATTAAACACTATAAACGAATACCAACTATTATAATATGGAAGCATTGAGAATTGTATTTATGGGTACTCCTGATTTTGCTGTAGGCATTTTAGATATGCTTGTAAAAAAGGAATATAATATAGTGGGTGTAATTACGGCACCAGACAGACCAGCTGGTAGAGGCAGAAAACTAAATGAATCAGCAGTTAAAAAATACGCTGTTGAAAATGAGCTTACTGTATTACAACCGACCAACTTAAAAGATATCGGTTTTTTAAGCACCCTAAAATCATTAAATGCCAATTTACAAATAGTAGTAGCCTTTAGAATGCTACCAAAGCTTGTTTGGGATATGCCAGAATATGGGACGTTTAATCTACATGCTTCTCTTCTACCTCAGTACCGTGGAGCAGCACCTATTAATTGGGCTATTATAAATGGTGAGACAAAAACCGGAGTTACTACATTCTTTATTGACGAAAAGATAGATACAGGTGCTATTATAATGCAAACCGAAACTAGCATTAAAAAAACTGATGATGCCGAAGACCTACATGACAGACTAATGCACTTAGGAGCCGAAACTGTGGTAAAAACCGTTGCACGAATTCAAAAAGGAAATTTTGAAACTACAAAACAGACAAATTCAGACGATTTAAAAGATGCGCACAAACTATTTAAAGAAACATGTGAAATAGATTGGAGCAAGTCTAAAGAAGATATATACAACTTTATAAGAGGATTGAGTCCGTACCCAGCAGCATGGACAACTTTGACAAACGGAGACCAAACTATAATTACAAAGATATACAAGACACATATAGAAGTCAAAGAACATGAACTAACAACCGGAACTCTGATTTTTACTAAAAAAGAGATGAAAGTTGCCATACACGGTGGTTACTTAAATCTCGATGAAATACAACTTCAAGGCAAGAAAAGAATGCTCGTAAGAGATCTCTTAAACGGCCTTAATTTAGAAAAAAATGCAAAAATGGGGTGAACCCCCGTCGTTATTGGGCTGCGAGAAACGTAAAAAAAAACCTACTTTATCAACAAACTCGCTGAGTTATCAACAAAATAGGGGATTTCCCCTTGTTTTACTTGTGTTGCTCAGAAATCCATATAAATTTGTTAATAGGTATAAATTATTTAATCACAATTAATTATCACATTATGAACAAAACAGAATTGATCGATGCAATGGCAGCAGACGCTGGCATCACAAAAGCTGCGGCTAAAAAGTCATTGGAATCTTTCTTGGGAAATGTTGAAAATTCTCTTAAAAAAGGAGATAGAATTTCTTTAGTAGGTTTCGGTTCTTGGTCCGTATCTAAAAGAAATGCAAGAGAAGGTAGAAATCCATCAACTGGAAAAACTATCCAAATCGCTGCTAAAAATGTAGTTAAGTTTAAAGCAGGTGCTGATTTAGGCAAAGCTGTAAACTAGTTTTACACTGATAAATTTATTAAAAGCGCCTTTATTGGCGCTTTTTTTATTTCTATGTTTTTGCATTTAGACGGATTTGTCTTACATTAGGTATATAATCATCGCAAATTAATGATCGTATTAAAGCCAACCAAAGGAAAATTACTAATTGCAGAACCTTCTTTAACAGGAGATGTTTCTTTCAATAGATCTGTTGTGCTTTTGGCAGAACATAGCAATGAAGGCTCTGTTGGTTTTATTTTGAATAAGCCATTAGAGTATCTAATAAATGATTTGGTTACCGAAATTGAAATACCTTTTCAAGTATATAACGGTGGCCCTGTAGAACAAGACAATCTTTACTTTATTCATAAAGTACCACACTTAATAGATAACAGTGTAGAGATTTCTGATGGTATTTACTGGGGTGGTGATTTTGAAACTACCGTGGAACTCATCAATAAAGAAATTATTTCTGAAGATGATATTCGATTTTTTCTTGGCTATTCTGGCTGGTCTTCTTTGCAACTAGATGAAGAACTGACTTCAAAATCATGGATTGTTGTTGAAAACGAACATGAAAGTAGAATTATTCAAAAAGCCGCAAAAGCAATTTGGAAAGAAAATATGATTCAATTAGGTGGTGACTATCTACTTTGGTCAAATGCTCCAGAAAACCCGAGTCTCAACTAAACACTAGCGGTTAAAGACATTCTAGCCGCAGCATTCAATTTACCTATTAAGTTTTTTGCAGTCGTATTTACAAAATCTTTCTTTCTATACTTCGTTATAGAGATAATACCTTCAATATTATTAACAATGAATAATTCATCTGCTTTTTGAAGCTCAAAAGGCGATATACTATCCTCAGAAAATTCGAAATCATTTACTTTTGAAACAATATCAATAAGTTTCTTTCTTAGAATACTATTAATGCAACCATCTGTTACAGGTGCTGTTTTAATCTGATTACCTTTTACTACAAACAAATTGCCATTTAGAGCCTCTATAACTTGCTTTCTTTCGTTGAGCAACAAACAATCTTGATAATCATTTTCTTGTGCGTAAATCGCTCCTACGACATTTAAAACTTTATTGTTAGTATCTAAGTTAGACAACATACTAGAATTTTTGTAGAAATCTTTAAAAAGCTCTACTTCGTATGCACCCTCGTTAAGAATAAAAAATGGGTTTGTTAACGTGTTACTTGTAATGAAATATGAAATACTATTATCAGATTTAGAAAAATCGGTCTGACTATTTCTGAAAACCGTAAATTTTATTTGTTTTGCTTCTTTTAAATCGTTCTCAGATAGACTTTTTAGAATTTCTTCTTCCATAAACTCCATAGTAAAGTTCATAGGTATCTCCATTCTTAAAATTCTCATAGAAGACATTAAGCGTAAATAATGATCTTCTAAAAATATAATATCACCATTTAAAACACGTAACTCTTCAAAAACGGCATCACCAAGCTGCACTCCCCTATTCTTTTCGTTTAAAAAAGAAGTATTATCCTCAAGAAGTTCACCATTAAAATTGAACATAAAAAAAGCCTTAAAAAATTAAGGCTCAAAGATACTGTAAATAAGGGTATTTTTAGGATGATCCCAATACCTGTTTTAAATCTGACACTTGGTTCGTCCAAAGCATTTTAGACTCCTCAATTTCATCATCTTCTGCAAAATCAGTTATAAACAATGAAACATCTTTAGTTATTTCATCTACAATTATTTTCATTTCAAAAAAGCTATCATCTTCTGCTTCATCCCAAGCAAAACGTACAAACTCGTCTGATTTTCTTTTTAACAGCTTAGCTTCTTCTTCAGCTCCGTCCCAAATAAATGTAAATTTCTCTCCTCTAGAATTCACATTATCTGCAAACCATTCTGACAGTCCAGAAGGTGTTGCCAGGTATTGGTATAACATCTGTGGTGAAGACTGTATTACAAACTCTATTTCAAATTTTATTTTATCGCTCATGTTCATGCTACTTTATTGCGAGCAATATATATATTTCTAAATGATAAAAAAATAAATGTGAGGTATTATTTTTTATATAATTTTTTGTTGAAGAACAAATAAATTACCACTATATTTGCAGCCGTTAAAAAATAATATGGCGAGGTAGCTCAGTTGGTTAGAGCGTCGGATTCATAACCCGGAGGTCGGGGGATCGTGCCCCCCTCTCGCTACAGATTAAAAGGCACATTATAAACGGTTTAGCGAAAGCTAGACCGTTTTTTTATACTTAAATTTTACATAAAAGAACAATTGAACACGAAAGTGAACACGATTTGTCTACTTAACTAACTTTAATTTCTAAGCTGCTAACCCAAATTAGTAATTTGAAACTTATAAGTTTTGGTAACAACCTTTACTAAAATTACAGTTACTTCATTTTTTTAGGTCTTTTAACCGGATATATGAACTTAAAAAAATAACGGACAGGAACTATCTAGAAAAGTATTAAAATTATTAACCTTTACAGAAATAATTAATTGATTTTAATATTTGAATTCATATTTCTCAGAATACTAACTACACTCTTAACAGCTAAAAAACTTGTCTTTGGATTAGCCGTACTCGGTTTATTCTCCGTTCGCGTATAGATTTTTCCAAAATCGCCCTCACAAGTTATCTCATGCATATTACTAGTTGTGTTTGGATCTGCAACTATTTCAATTTTTAATTCTTCACATTTAGATGCAAAATAGATACTAGCAGCAACATTAATATTTTTAGGAAATTGTTTTACGGCTTCACTTACTTCACCTTCCCAAATAGTCTGAGGCGTTTTTATCGATGATAATTCGATTTTTGAGGTTTCAAAAAACGGAGCTCCCTCTAAACTTTTAGGATGCTTTGTTGTCTTTATCTTAATTGAAGTAATTTCATCATTTACAGCTTTTATAGCATCTAGCCCTGCAATTGCTCCTACCGGTAAAATAAAATTACATTTTTTGAACTTATCTAATCTTGCTTTGTTTTGATAAAGTCCACCCGTACTGATAATAATAATTTTTTTACCGATACGGTTTATTTCGTCAAACTTCAACAGTTGCGTTACAACTTCTTTAGTAGCACATTCAATAATAATATCTACATCATTGATTAGATCAGAAGTAATTTCTTCTTTAAATACTACAGGTTGATTTGCAAAATCGGTATTCTCTTTATCAATTTGTGTTCTAGTTATAATATATTTCAATTCAAAACTAGGCTCATTAACAACCCATTTCGCAAGATACTTACCAATATTTCCAAAACCTATTATAGCTATTTTCATTCTGTAGACGTTATTATTTTAAGTAAAAGTTTAATTAAGAATACGATAATGATTTCATAGTTCACATTTAAACTACATTTTAAGTCACCATTCGCAAACCGACTAAAATATTCAATATTAAACAGTTGTGCTTAAATCCCAAACCAACGGAAGTACAATATAAACTACTACTGTAAGTATTAAAATAGAGATAATATTTAGCCAGAAACCTTTTTTGACCATATCCTGCATTTCAAGATAACCTGAGCCAAAAACCACTGCATTTGGCGGCGTAGCCACAGGTAACATAAAAGCACAGGATGCAGCTAATGTTGCAGCGATCATTAAATAGTAAGGATGAACTCCTAGTACTGGTGCCAATGACACTAGAACAGGCAGTAGAATTGCTGTTGTAGCTATATTAGAAGTTATCTCTGTTAAGAAATTCACTATCGTAATCAATATCAACAATAATAAAAAGAAAGGTAACACCTGTAAGGCAGATAGTTTATTTCCAATCCATAGTGCCAATCCGCTACTGTCAAATCCTAGTGCCAATGTTAAGCCTCCTCCGAATAATAATAAAATACCCCAAGGTAATTTAACCGCATCTTCCCATTCCATCAATTTTTTGCCTTTTTGACGCGTAGGTATTAAGAATAGAACAATTACCGTACAGATGGCGATTATGGTATCGTCCATAGCAGGAATAAAACGTTGTATTAGAAACGAACGTGCTATCCATGCAAAACCCGTAGCTGCAAAAACAACCAACACCAGTTTTTCTTCATAGCCTAATTTACCAAGTTCTTTAAGTCTTAAAGCTATTTCTTTACGACCACCCGGAAATTCTTTTTGTTTAAATGTAAAAGCGAATCTAGTTAAGTAGTACCAACATAAAAACAACAGCAGTATGGCAATAGGAAAACCTAAAACAAACCATTCTGAAAATGTAATCTCTTTACCAAAGGTTGATTGCACTACTCCTGCTAAAACCAAATTTGTTGGTGTGCCAATTAATGTAGCTATACCGCCAATAGATGCGCTATATGCAATTGCCAACATTAATGCTTTTCCAAAAATTTTATTTTCATTTTTCTCTGTTTCAGGGTTATCGTTGAGTTGATAAACTATAGCCATTGCAATGGGTAAAATAATTACGGCAGCTGCTGTATTGGAAATCCACATGCTTAAAAAGGCAGTTGCAAGCATAAATCCAAGAATAATATTGATCACATTGGTACCTATAAGATTAATAATTGTCAATGCTATTCTTCTATGCAAGTTCCATTTTTCAATAGCAATGGCAAGAATAAACCCTCCCATATATAAAAAGATATATTTATGACCGTAGGACATAGCGGTTTCAGACAAACTCAATCCTCCTGTTAGTGGAAACAAAATTAAAGGTAGCAATGCGGTAACATAAATAGGAATAGCCTCTGTTATCCACCAAATAGCCACCCAAGCTACAGATGCTAAAACGGCATTAGCAGTCTCAGAAAGGTCATCTGGCTTGAAAAAGAAAAGAATGTAAAAGAAAACCAATGGTCCTAAAACCCTACCTATATTTTGTTTTGAAAAATGCATAGTTATTTTTTTAAGATAAAGTCAACCCCTGCCATAGAATGGATTTTAGTAGTGTCAAATATTGGAGTTTCTAAATCATCTTGAAATATCATTAAAGGAAACTCCGTACAACCCAAAACCACTCCCTCTGCTCCTTCTTTAACTGAGTTCTGTATTACTTTCAACACATATGCTTTTGAAGATTCAACGATGTTACCATAGGTAAGTTCTTCAATAATAATTCTATGAAGTTCGTCTATCACTTCTTGCTCTTGTGGAACTAAAACATCGATGCCATTATCCTCAATCCTTTTGGTTATAAAGTTTTCTTTCATACTATATTTAGTTCCCAAAAAGAGTACTTTTTTCAACTCTTGTTTATGAATGGCACTAGCAGTGGCATCTGCAATATGTATAACAGGAATGTCTAATTTTTCTTGAACGGCATCATACACTTTATGTGGTGTATTGGCACAAAAAAGAACAGATTCTGCTCCTGCCTTGTTAAGATTTAAACCGGCATTGACCAACATATGTGCTATAGAGTCCCATTTATTCTCCACTTGAAATCGATGCACTTCAGCTTGGTTCAAGGTATACACCAATAAAGGCGGATTTGTATTATTTCCATAATGCGTATTTACAGTTTCATTTATAGCCCTGTAATACTCTATCGTTGAATGCCAAGAAGTTCCTCCTATTAGTCCTAAAACATTCATTCCCAAGTTGTTTTTAATTGGTATTTCAGATTGAGAATTTTTATTATTTTCAACCTTAGCATCATTACAGCAAACCAACACCAAGGCAATTGAGAAGTAGAAATATCTTTTCATAGAGAATTTTTTATTTACCGATTAACTATTAATTACCATCACCCAGCAATGTTATCCATTGTTCTTTGTACCCTAGATTTCGCACTCCATTAGAGTGTGCTCTTTTTCCTTGTGGCACCTCTAAGTCAAAGGCATGAACATGACTATCGGGAATTTCCATTGCTTTATACGTTTCGATAATTACATTAGCTGTAGGTTCTTTAACATGATAGGTTCCGTAATATCTTTCAAGTGGTGTTTTACTATTTTTGAAATACCAGTTGGCTATTTTATTTTTTGCTGAATAATCCCATCCGCCAGAAAAATCAATTACCCTATGTACCAAATGAGTTTTTGCTATAAATGCAGACATTCCACCACCTTGAGATTGACCTGCAAGGGCAATTTCATTCCAATTAGGCTCTCCATTCTCTAGATAGCGTTCCCAATTACCAGGTTTATCATTCTCGATGAGGTATACTAACAGTTTAGTAAGTCTATTAACAATGGCATCATACGGCATGTCTTCAATTAAGGTAAATTTAGTATCGCCATATACTCTTCTATTTCTAAAATCTTCAGCACAATCAGCGTTTTTTATTAGATTGTCACCTTTACAAATTCGTGCAATTGCAGGTGTATTGATATAGGATAAATTAATAACCGAATAGCCTTGTTCTACAGCGGTACTGAACAAATGCATAGGTCCTTTTAAAGCAATACCATTGGTACCGGGAATAAAGAGCAGTAATTTTCCTTTTGTGTTATTGGTATTGTAAGCAATAAAATGCGGAGTATTGGCAGTTGTTATTCTTGAATCGGTTTTTGAAGGTTCTATTTTTAAAACCTTGGTTGACTCAGGAAACATAGTTACGTCTTGTGCCTTTATACATACAACATATAAAAAACTTAAAACTGAAACAACGACTCTTATATTTATCATGTGATACTATTTTTAATCTTCAATTAGTTCATTCCATCTATCTATAAATTTTACACTTGCAGCAATTTGCCGTTCAATGTTTCTAGCTCCTCTTTCTAACGTAGCATCTTTTGGATCCAACTCGCCCCAAACACCGGTACTAGTCATTTCTTTAGTAGAGGTTTTCTTTCCGGTTTCCACTGCTTTTAAGCCCTCAGAAAGAAATAATAATTTAGCAATTGGTTCCTCTTTTATAACATCCGGTAGCATTTTAGCCAAATGATTAGGAAGCGTTAATTTGGTTGCAGTAGCCTTTTCTTGTTGTACCAAACTAGGCATTAAGAATAATGAGTCTGATGTTTCACCAGTACCTGCATGACGATCTAGTTTCGTTATATTGATAGGTGCAGCTTCTTTTAAAAACGGCTTAGTAACCACGGCATAATCAACCGCAACTGCAGCTGTTTTTTGATTTATCTGATCAACCAAAAATGTAGTTATAGCCGTATTACCGCCATGAGAATTCATAAATACGAAGCGTTTAAAACCATGCTTTATCAAACTCTCTACGGTCTCCATATGTACCTTTACAATTACTTCAGCACTTAACGTTATTGAGCCAGCAAATGCCATGTGATATGGAGATTGACCTGCCATTAAAACTGGCGCTACCAGAATATCTCGTTCTTGTGCAATTAGTTTGCAAAGCTCTACGCCGTTTATAAAATCTGTACCTATGGGTAAATGACTGGAATGTTGCTCTAAAGCCCCTATGGGTATGATAACCATATCTGACTTTTTCAGAAAAGCTTCCACTTCTGGTACCGTCATATGAGGTAAATAATTTTTAATCTTAGCCTCTTTCCAAAGAGGATTAGTTTTGGTGGTACTTGTCATATAAATAGCATTGAATGCAAGCGGTAATTCTTTTATAATTACAGTCGCTTTATTTAATTAATATGGTTTCTAAATGAACGGGAATGATAACGTTGGCATCTGGTATTAAGGCTTTCACTTCTTCTATAAAAGGCAGTACCTTTTTCTTGATCGGATCTTCTTGAGAAAAACCATAGGGTATTCTAAAATTATCCCAATGTGCAGGAATTATAGTCTTTGGGTATCCGGTTAGTTCTAAGAGCCTTTCTGTGTATTTATATACTTCCAATCGAGAAAGATTTATTCCCGGTATCAGAACGTCAGGTTTGAGTCCGGCTACTTCTCTTTCTATAAAATTCATTGACCCTGAAGTAAGTATTTTATGCGAATCGACACGCAATAGAAACATTAAAGAGCCACCCTCTACAAATTCTCCTACTTTTAAAGGAATAGTTAACTTGTCCGGATGAGAATATGTTCTTGAATCAAAATAACACTTATCCCCTAATGCCGAATGAATAGAGGGAATCACCCTAACAGAAAAATCATCGAATTGATAATCTTCTCCACCCTTTACGGTAATCAATTGCTTTTGCGGTATACCATAAGCCTTTAGAATTGTAGCTGTAGTTTCCGTTCCAATAACAACAGCACCCGTCTTTTTAGCAATGTATGGCACATCTGCCAGGTGATCAGTGTGTGAATGATGCACCAAAATATAATCTGCTTTAGTAATTACTTTATTAATTGCAACGGTATCCGATTCGTAGATGTCGTCACTATTGAAAACTTTACGTTCATCTCCTTCGCCATAAAATCGTGGATTTCCTTTTAATTTAAGTCTAGATATATAAGGGTCTACCAGTACAGTAAGACTATCATTTGAAATTTCCCAGCCTGCCACACCTAGATATTTCATTTTCAGTTCTTGACTCAATAAATTTTGAGCGCTTATTAGAATGCAACAAAAACAGATATACTTTATAAAAGTTGTTTTTAACTTGACCATATAATTATCTCAATTTTATATTTCTACTATACACTATATCTCTACAGCATTTGTCCTAGATGTTATGATAATACCAAAAATTAATTTTGGTGAAATTTTAGCCTAGTCTCTAGTAGTTTTAAAATCGGCAGCTTCCCATAAAGGTTCACTTTCATAGTAATTACCATTAGTCATCACTGCGGAAACTGACCTTAAATTGGAAATATCCGTTAAAGGATTTTTGTCTAAAATTGCAATATCAGCCTCTTTACCAATTTCTAATGTTCCTGTTTCATCTCCCTTACCCATTACAGTTGCTGGGATTATGGTTGCTGTTTGAATTGCTTCGAAAGGAGTTAACCCACCATATTTCTGGTATGTTTCCAATTCTAAAAAATGTCCGAATCCTGGCGCAAAATTATCTGTACCAGCAACTACAGGAATTCCGGCTTTAAAAAACTTTCCAATAACTTCAGCTGATTTAATAATATTTTGTTTGGACAATTCAGCACGCTTTTCATTTGCTCCAGTTCTAAACCTTTTGCTTTCAAAAAGCTCATATGCCATTCTACCAGCATCTGGCTCTAATGTCTCCATTGGCTCTCCTTTCGGCAACGTTCGAATAACACCTAAGCCAAGCGTAGGATCTAACACCGTACCATGTTTTAAATAAAAGGCAATCGCTTCATTTATTTGTGCATCTGTAATATCATTTTTTGCCATATAAAAAGCTCCCAAGTCAGATACTTTTTGATCAGGAAACAATACTGCCAATATTCTATTAGAATGGCTCAACATATCCATACCGCTTTCAACTGCCTTATTAGTACTATTTACCAAAGCTGGTACATGACCTGTTACCGTCATACCTACTTTATGAGCCTCATCTGATAATACTTTCAAAATTTCAGGTTCAATAGAGGTATAAATCTTAATTTGCTCGTATCCGTTTTTGTGATATAGTGATACAACTTCTTTAGCTTCTTCTACCGATCGCGCTCTAATAATTCCGTTTCCTTTTGGACCAGGTCCGTCGGTCATACCTGCCAATAATATATCTGGACCCGTAGCACCATTCTTAGTTATAGCATCTCTAAAAGCCGTAGCAAACTCTAGCTCATTGCCATTATCCCTAATAGTGGTTACACCACCTGCCAAATAAGCTGGACCCCATTGTACTTGATTAGAATGCGCATGCATATCCCACATACCGGGCATTAAGGTTTTACCTGATACATCTATAATTTTAGCATTATCAGGAATTGTAATTTCGGAAAAACTACCTATTGATGTTATACGACCATTTTCTATTATAACAGTCATATTTTTTTGTGTAGCATCTTTTAAACCATCAACAACATCGCCACCTACCAAAGCAGTAATTTGTGATTGTTCTCCTTTTAAGCTTTTAGTGTAACCAGAAAGTTGCGCCATTTGTTCCTCCACATTTCCTTTAATAAAATATGGCTTAGCTTCTTCATATCCTTTTTTGATCAACTCTCTAATTTGAGTATTGGCCTTAACAACAGCAACCAAGTTCTTAGACTTGTCTAGCCATATCGTTCTACCGCCCCAATTGATTCCTTCAACAACATAACGATCAAGTGCAACATCTTTACCGGCAATCTGAACAATATCTTCTCCTTTATGCTTCAAAGAAACTTCTCCTCTAGGTAAGGTCGGTAACGCAGTAGTACCGTTTTGCTTAAAGTAATAATGATATAGCATCATTTCAATACCAGCAGGAATGTTACTGTTCACTGTAAAAAATGCTTCTTTTTTATTTGAGGTAACCATATCAAAATGCTTTTCCCAAATGGAGATTTTATCTCCGTTTACTTCCATCTTAATGATATTGGTAGTATCATTATTAGAAATACGTCTACTGAAATAAGAAATTGGTTCTAGGTCTGTTGTCAAGTATAATTTTGACTCTACTCCACTAATTCTTCCTCGTTCATTTTCTCCTTGAATAGAGGTTACTATAATAGTGTCATTCTTTGTAGAAACGTTATAGGTCTCTTCTCCTATTTGAGACTGCCTACGATAAACAAAGAATTTACCCTCATCTTCGAAATTTTCCCATTTAGAGGTTTTAGAAGTTTCAGAAGAGCATGCTGTAAGCAATGCTAAAAAACCACAGATGATTAAATATTTTACTTTCATATTATTGTGTTAGTTGTGTTCTTGTATTATTATCAAATCTTAATTTTTTATGGAAATTCAGGAGTAAATCTATTGAAGTAATATCGGTTTATCTCGTCTGAGTTACTTTCAATAATATCTAACTTGTCATCTCCATTTAAATCAAAAACAGTAATATCATAAGTATTAAAATCTTCATTTGCCAAGGTTATTTTCTCCCAAATTTTTCCGTCATTAGAATTAATAAAAACTGAATTAGAACCTCTGACATTAGCTATGATAATATCCATATCTCCATCCTTGTCCAAATCACCTAAAGCTATAGAATAAGATTTATCATCACTAGGATCAAATGCTATCTTACGTTGGTAGGTCTGCTTTTTATCCCCAAAATAAATAACATTAGACTCTCCGATATTCGCAGTTACAATATCTAAGAATCCGTCTTTATCTATATCAGCAATAGCTACAGAACGGGTAATATCATTACCTGTGCCATATGGCACTTTCTTGGTAAACTGTAAATTACCTTCATTCAAATACACAAAATTTGGTTGATCATCTCTATTCGCAAGGATAAGATCAAGGTTACCATCACCGTTCATATCAGCAACTTCCACATCGATTGTCGAATCTTCCTTATTTCCAAAACCTATTGACTTAGAAAAAGTTCCATCACCGTTATTCAGGCAAATCTCATTCTCTTTACCTCTATTGGTTATTAGAATATCTTTATCGCCGTCTTGGTCAATATCTGCAACTACTATATTTCTTGTTGGTGCATACGCCACCCCAAAACTTGAAGCTCTTGTAAAGTCACCTTTGCCATCGTTTAGAAATATGTAATTTGGTGCCATGTCGTTACCTACGGCTATATCTAAATCTCCATCGCCATCAAAATCGGCAAGTTCTGTAGAATAGGTTGTTTCACTCTCTAATCCTAAGCTTTTTGAAACTGTAAATACCCCTCTACCATTATTAACGAATATTCTGTTTTGTCCTGGCCAGTGACGACCGTTGGCTACTAAAATATCTGCATCGCCGTCATTATCGATATCTCCAACACCTACAGATGCTGTTCTCTCTTTATGCGTACCCAATATTAATCTACCACTGGTAAAAAACTCCAACGATTGCCCATTGACGGTGTATAAAAAAAGGGAAAAAAGAAAAATTAATTTTACTTTCATTTTATATTTATTTAAAGTGTTTGATACCCATTTTGTTATAAAGCTCTTCGGCGAAATAAAGATGTCCTCCCTTTATCGTCCACTCTACTCTTCTTATATCACTTATATTTTCTAAAGGATTACCATCAACAAGAATAAGGTCTGCTTTTTTACCTACTTCAATCGACCCTAAAGAATCTGAAACACCCGTTATCTTAGCAGAATTAATTGTAGCCATCTTTATTACTTCTGCAGCAGGTATACCTGCCTTTTCATATAACTCCAACTCTCTATGATATAAAAAACCTGGTAAACCATCTGTACCCGGTACTATAGACACACCTCGTTTGTACATGTCGTTCAACGCATTAAGCATATTCGTATAACTATCTTTATACAAAGCAACCTTTTCACCAGCTTTAGGTAGGCCTCCACTATAGAAAGCGCGCTGTTCTATTAACGGTAGTCTATTCATTATTTTGCTATATGTTGGGCTGGGTTCTCCTTTTTGAGAAACAAACATATTCTCAAAAATGGCCATCGTAGGATCTACTAGAATATCTTTAGATTTTAATAATGACACAAAATCTAGATATTCCTTTGATTTTAAATCTATATCAACCCCATGATTCGCAACCATGGTAAATCTCAATGGTGTTCTGGTATCTATAGTATCTGACATGAAATTCAAAAACAACATATTCATATGCTGAATTTCATTATAACCTTGGTTGATAGCTTGTGAGGCTGTCATATAAGCAGGTATATGACCACTTACACGCATACCTAACTCATGCGCTTTAGCGGCTAAAGGTTTTACCCACTCTGGCCTTATTGAACTGTATAATTTAATTTGATCATAATCTAAATCTTTATAAGATTGAATTTCAGCCAAACCTTCTTCTAAATTATCAACTACATTTCTTTGGTTCGCAAAAGGTCCAGATCCATCTATAATACCACAAAAAGTGACAATATTAGGACCTATAATCTCATTCTTATCGAACTGTTCACTTAATTGATTCAATTGCTTATTATTCGCTAGATCCCTAACTGAGGTTACACCACCCGCTAAATGTAAAAGCCCCCTAAATTTTGTGTTGTGCGTATGCATATCGAACATACCAGGCAAAAGCGTTTTTCCTGTACCATCAATAACCTGAGCAGTTCCATTTAAAATTTTCCCCTTAGATGGTTTTATAGACTGGATAACCGTTCCGTCTATAAAAACATCTTGATTGTATACAATAGTCCCTTCAGGAGAAAAGACATTCACATTTTTAATAATGGTCTTATCAATTTGATGGGAAAGCTCTTTTGATATTTTAATCAGATAATTATCCTCATATGTATCCTGCAAAGATTTTAGTTCTTTTCTAAACTCTTTGAAATCTTCTCTAATGATATGAAGGTTACCAGAAATACTGGCTATCATTACATTCTTTTGAATCCATAAATACGTCGGGTTCATATCTAAACCTTTGACCATTAAAAGGTTTATTGGTGTACTATCAGAAAGAGTTATTGAAAAATCATCAACCAACTCTACTTTACCCTCAGGATATAGATTAATTTTTTTATCCTCAGACTTTAGTAAAAGTTGCGCAAGAATTTCATAGACAGCAGGTGAACCGTCATGTCTAAAATATAGTTGGTTACCATTAAAATCACCTTTATCTTCACTCATGGGGTTTTTCCATGAAGCAGTACTACCTGTAACTATAAAGCTTTCGCTAATAGAATCTTTTAGATAATTCACACCTATAATAGAATCTGACACTATGAAATTTTGATTATTCAGAGTAATTTTCTCTGTAACCTCTGGTCCACGACCTCTATCTGTATAGGTGTAATAAAAATTAAAACTATTATCGCCAGTACTCCATTTTTCATATGTACCTGCAAGGTTTTCACGAAATACCACATCGTAAATCGTTTTAATTTCGGTTTTTGCTGTGTGATTATCTTTGCACGAAAAGAGTATTCCAAAAATAAGGATGATATAAATACTACTATTATTCATAAATGTGTATTTTGATTCCTAGGTTAGGATAAATATTTTCAAATCTCTGTTTTATGGTTTTAGAACTTCCTTGTTGAAGCGAATCCAGTTTTGACCTAATATTTTTTCTATATCTCCGGTACTATAACCTCTTTTGTCAAGGATCTTTGCGACCTGCAAATATCTATCAGGTTTATCTAGTTCAGGAATCCATGGTGGCCATTGTACTTTGTATGAAGGTTTAAATCTAGTTAGTCTTGGCACATACCAATTTTCTCTTGTTGCACCCGTAGCTTCTAGACCTTGTATAGCAAAATCTGCAGCTACACCTACATGGTCAATTCCACCTATTTTAACTGCGTGATCTATATGGTCTACATACGTTTCTAATGTTGTATCCGTCCCTAAGTTAGGTCCGATCATATACCCCAGACATATGATACCTATAATACCCCCTTTATCTGCCATAGCCTTTATCTGCTCATCGGTTTTGGAACGTGGGTGATTCTTGTGCAATGCCTCGCACATAGAGTGATTTATGGAAACCGGAGATTTACTAAATTCTATACCATCGTTGGTTGTTTGCTTACCACAATGAGAAAGGTCTATAATAATACCCAATTCATTCATTCGTTCTACAACTTCAACGCCATAGTCAGATAACCCTACATTGGTTCTTTCGGTACTCCCATCTCCAATTAAGTTACGAGAGTTGTATGTAAGTTGCATCCATCTCATACCAGCCTCATAAAGGGTATCTAAATTTTTTATAGTGCCTTCTAACATTCTAGAACTTTGAAAACCTAACATTACGGCCACTTTATCTTCTTTTTTGGCAGTAACAATATCATTGGCACTTTTGGTCAACAATAATCTATCTGGATTATTACTGATAATTTGTTTCCATTCTTCTATACTCTTTAGAGATTTTTCAAGTTTCCCAGAATCTAAAGAAGCATTAAAACCGGTATAACCAGATTCAGCCAAAGCTTTAAAAGAATCTTCATTCCAATTACGAGAAATGACCAGACCATCATAGACGACAGCTTTTTTAAACAGTTTCTCTATTCCTTTTTCCCCAAGAGTCTGTAATAATTGCTTACTTGAATCTGCAGGTATAGATTCTAAAATATTATTTAACGAATAAGCTGCTTGAGCAGGAAACAATGCTCCTAACGAAAGTAATTTCGCAAGATTTCTACGTTGTGTATCCATATATTTCTTGATTTTTAAAGTGAAAAAAATCCAATATTTTTATGCTGTAAAAAAGTACACATTGAGAGAAACGAAGTCTCTCAATGTGTTCAAAAACTAACAAACAAATTAGTTTACTAATTAATACCCAGGATTTTGTTCAATGTTAGGATTAACATCTGTCTCATCTTGAGGTATTGGCATTATTACCGTATCTGCACCATAAGGAATTAAACAGATTTGTGCCGTACAGTTTGTTCTTACAATATCCATTTTATTACGCATTAAATCCCATAGTCGTTGACCTTCAAAAGCCAACTCTAATCTGCGTTCCAAGAAAATAGCATCGCTAAGAGCATCGCCAGAATCTGAATTATCCGGCTCGTCTGCAATGGCACGTTGGCGTACCATGTCTAAATCATCTTGCGCACCAGCTATATCAGTACCTATTTCCGCTCTAGCTTCTGCACGTATCAAATACATTTCTGCCAGTCTAACAACCTTTACATTATCAAAACCATTGATATCTGGATATTTGATCATCCTATTTGGTGCAAATTCACCAGTTAATAAAGTATCTACTTCAAAAGTGCTTAAACGAGCATCATTCTCAGGGTAAAGATCAGCTACATCATTTGAAGGAAGATAATCACCAAAACCTGCTTGTAGATAAAGACCTGCAATACCATTACCTCCAACATTATCTGTTTCGGTCATCGATATTTCAAAAATAGACTCAGAGCTATTATCCGTAGTCCATAAATCATAATAATTATCATTGGAAATTAAACTATAATCACCTGATTCTATAACACTTGAAGACATTGCTTCTGCATTCGGCCAATCTTCTTGAAAAAGATAAACTTTTGCTAATAATGCCCTAATAGATGTAGGTGACAAAGTATTTGAATTACCACTTCTAGAGTTGTCATTCATAAAAGAAATACCGGTAGTCATATCAGAAATAATTTGTTCATATACTTCTGCTACGGTACTTCTTGATGGTTCATTATCCAAATCGAAATTTAACACAATAGGGACTCCTGGATGACTAGCACCTGTAGTAAATTTATATTGCTGAGCAAACATGCGTACTAAATCAAAATACATCAAACCCCTTAGCGCATAAGCTTCACCGATGATATGGTTTTGATCATCTAAAATGGCATCTGCCAAAATCGTTTCTGAATTGATGATGGCATTAGCAGCGTTAATTCCTTCATAAGCACTACCCCAAAGCGCTTGTGCCTGTCCATCAGATACTCTTTGAATATGTTCGGCATAATCTACAACTCTGTTTGCTTGACCATTTTGTTTTACGTCATCAGCCAAAACATCAGGAATCATAATCATGTAACGCCCATAATATTCTGAACCAGACAATTTATTATATATGCCGGTAATAGAAGATTCATAACCATCAAGGTCCAATAAGGCCTCGGTATCCGAAACAGATTGTTGCGGAGTTAGTTCTAAATAAGATTCTGAACAAGATAATACGAGTCCAGCCAATATCGTTAATATAAATATTTTATATGTTTTCATGTTTTTCATCTTTTAAAGTTGAATATCTAAACCAATGGATACAGTTTTCACCGCCGGCGTCTGTCCTGTGTAACTACCATTAATACCTTGTTCTGGATCGATGTACAGAATATCCTCTTTCACAAAGGTTAGGATATTAGTTCCTCTAGCATACAATCGCATAGAATTCAAACCTAATAGCGAAGTAATCTTTTCTGTAAAATTATAGGCAACCGTTAAATCTCTTAATCGAATATAACTACCATCATATAACCATCTAGTTTGGTTTCCTTCATTACTACCATTACGACCACCCCAAACAAACTGAGGTACTAAAGCATCTGTTGAACCAGGTTGCCATCTGTTATCATAAATAAAGTCAGCTGTACTTCTTGGCGTAAGTCTTCCGTCTCCTAATGTACCTCTTGCTCTAGAATCAAAAATATAATTACCCGAAGAATAGATAAAATTGGCACTAAGGCTTAAATCTTTGTAAGTGAACATGGTATTAAATCCTCCAAAAAAGTCTGGTGTAGCAGACTTATCGTCTAAAAAGCGTTCTGCATCACTGATATCATTCGTTATCGTTGTTTTTGAAGCATCTGTATACCATTGTGGATCACCATTTTCTTGGTTCACTCCAGCCCAGCTATATAAATAGAAAGATTGAAAATCTTCACCTTCTTGTCTTCTATACGCACCGTCTGTAAAATCGTCTGTAAGTTCTGTGATTTCATTCTTTAGAAATGTGGTATTAAACCCAACATTCCAACTAAAGTCTTCTTTGTCGATGATATCTGCATTCATTGAGATTTCCAATCCTGAGTTTTTCATTTCACCAAAGTTTTGGGTCAACGAAGAGAATCCTGAAGTCAAGGTAATAGGCACATTTAAAATTAGGTCTGAAGAAATACGTTCAAAATATTCAACTGTACCGCTAATTTTTGAGAATAGACCAAAATCTACACCTACGTTAAAATTCTGCTGACTCTCCCAAGTAAGATCAGGATTAGCAATTTGGCTTGGACTACCACCTGGATTACCGTCATAATCTTGACCAAAAACGTAAAGCCCTTGTGAAGGGAAATTACCAATGGCAGCATTACCTGTTACACCCCAAGAACTTCTAACTTTAAGTAAATCTAAAAAGGAAACATCCTGTAAAAAAGATTCTCTACTAGCAACCCAACTACCACCAAAAGAATAAAAGGTACCCCATCTATTATCAGCACCAAATCTAGAAGACCCGTCTCTTCTTAAACTACCTGAAAGAAAATATTTTCCATCGTAGTTATAATTTAACCTAGAAAAGGCAGAAACAAAGGTATACTCCGATTTTGACCCACTAATGGCAAACTCTGCCGATGCACTATTTAATGTTCTTAAACTTTGGTTAGGAAATTGCGTTCCTGAAGCACTAAAAGACTCATTAACAGTTTCTTGAGCTTCAAAACCTGCTAAAACATTAAAATTATGGTTATCGCCTAAAGCAAAATTATAATCTGCTGTTTGCGTACCTACAAAGGTTCTAAGTGACGTATTAGCCTCGTAACCAATACCCCCAGAATTTCTTCCGCCACCATATCTTGGATTTTGATATTGCGATTCGGTTAACGTAAGAAGGTCAAAGTTTAATTGTGAACGAAATGTCAAATTTTTCACTGGTTTAATAGAAACCGCAAAATTATCGATAACTCTAAACTGTTTATTTTCCCAAAGGTCATCACCACTTAAAGAACCTACTGGGTTAGCACCTCCCAAAGGAAAATAGTTGGCATGTTCTCCATTAAATCTTCCTTCTTCATCATAAATAGGAATTAATGGCGATAGTTCCAAAGAGTTTTTAAAGGGATTATTGAAAGACCCGCCATCAAAAAAGGTATTAGTAGTACTGTTAGAAACCGATATGTTATTGGAAATTGTTAAATAATCTGTTGCTTTAAACTCTATATTACTTCTAGCACTCAACCTTTTGAAACCAGATCCTATAATATAGTTCTCTTGGTCATAATACCCCCCTGAGAAAAAGTACTTTAAATTGTCGGTACCACCACTAGCACTTAAATCATAACTTTGAGTTATTCCCGTTCTAGTAATTGCATCTAACCAATTGGTATCAGTAGGTTCTCCAGTTGAAGGATCAATCAATTGTTGAAAAGTAGCATCAAATCTAGCTTGCGCTTCCGCTGCTGTATCTCCACCATTAACATAACCTTCAAGAAAAAGTTCTGTATACTCTGCAGCATTCAATGGTTTTAAAATCTTATTGTATGCTTGTGAATTAAAGCCTGTTAATGTTTTTAAGGTAATGTTAGCCTTACCAGACTTTCCTGATTTTGTAGTAATTAGAATAACACCATTTGCTCCTCTAGACCCATAAATTGCAGTTGAAGATGCATCTTTTAATACTGAAATAGATTCAATATCATTTGGGTTAATCGACGCCATAACATTGGTACTACTTCCTCCATTATCTATGGTACCAATACTACCATTTTGTATTGGAATACCATCTATAACATACAATGGCTCACTAGAAGCTGATATAGAACCTATACCCCTTATTCTAACTTGTGTATTTCCACCTGGAGCACCATCTACCGCACTTGCCTGCAAACCTGCAGTACTACCTCTTAATGCTTGCTCGAAACTAGAAACAGGTGCTTGTTCAAAAGTTTCACTTTTTACTACTCCTACAGAACCTGTTAAAGATTCTTTTGTTTGCGTACCATAGGCCACAACAACTACTTCATCTAAAGAAGCTACATCTTCTTGAAGTACAACGTTAACTGTTGTTCTATCGTTAATAGAGACTTCTTTAGTAAGCATACCTATATAAGAAAAGACCAAAACGGTACCGTTAGCCATATCAACAGTATAATTACCATCAAAGTCTGATTGGGTACCTACGGTAGTTCCTTTAATTAAAACATTTACCCCTGGCAACGGTTGTCCACCAGCATCGGTAATTGTTCCGCTAATTGTAGTTTGAAAAACTGTTTTAGAACTTAAAGAATAATCTATTGTTGAGCTTAGAGGTGATTTTTTTACAACTACCTGATTTCCAATTATTTTATAACTCAAATCGGTATTAGAAAAAGCTTTTTCTAAAACGGTATTCATTTTAGCATTTTTCAGCTTTAACGAAATTTTCTTACTTGTATTTAAAACATTGTCCTTGTAAAAAAAAACATATTCACTTGATTTTTGAATTTCTTCGAAAAATTCTTCGACAGAGATATTCTTTACGTCTATCTCTATTTTATTTTGAGCAAATACAGAGTTAGCGTAAACAGATGATAGTCCTATACCGATAAATAGTAGAAATATTCTCATAATCGTTAGAATTGCGACTGGTATGATATTTTTCATATTTTTGTGTTGGTTATTTAATGTTGCTGTAAAACAGCAATATTGATATTAATTGCCGGAAGATGCGGGAACATCTTCTGGCTTTTTTATTTATTGCTACTTCAAAAAAAATTATTCAGTTTTATTTCATTGGCGAAAAGATTATTTGATTATTATTTTATTATCAGTTTTTGAAAATTCCATATTAGTACTTTCTCTTATGCTGTTTATCACAGAAAGTATATCTTCATTCAAATCAAGATAGCCAGAGAAAGTTTCTGTAGCCAATTTTTCATTTTGTATGGCTATTTCTACATTATAGTATCGTGATATTCTTTTCATTATAAATTTCATATCGTTATTCTTGAATATGAGAAAGCCATCTTTCCATGAAAAGTAATTATCAACATCAACTTTCTCAGAAACAATACTTTTGGTGTTTTTGTCATAACTAGCTTTAGTACCAGGAGAAATCTTCATCTTATCTGAATGAGTAGAAGCTGTCTTCATATTTTGATAACTTATTTGAACACTACCACTTTTAAGGATGGTATTCGTTGAGTTTTCATCTGGATAATTTGTGACGCCAAAAACAGTACCTAATACTTCTACCACCTGTGTATCTGAAATAACATAAAAGGGTTTCTTTTTGTTATGGGTTACCTCAAAAATTGCTTCACCCTCTATATATACTTCTCTTTTATCTCCATGAAAGGCAATAGGGTATACTAATTTAGAACCTGAGTTCAACCATACTTTACTTCCATCAGAAAGGGTCAATGTTGATCGTTTACCGTAAGGAACGCTTAATGTATTGAAAACAACCTTTTCTGAATCAGCAATATTCTGATTAAAAGTTTGACCATTACCTATGGTCACATTTTTACCGCTTTTAGAATAATTAATAGCAGCAACGTCTTCTTTAATTTTTAAATCGTTGCCTTTACCCAAAGTAAGAACTACTTCATTTGAAGTTGGGTTATTATTTTCAATGGTTGAAGAATTAACAAAGTCAGTTATTGAATTTGTTTCTGAAGTCATGTTGTTGTAATAAAACCCAAGGCTTATACAACCAATAAAACATGCTGCAGCTAAACTTTTATACCATACATTTCTATTTCTTCTTTTATCCTTTTTAATAGTATTAAAAATTCGTTTTTTCAAATCCGTATTTTCCTCATCGGTAATCGATGAAAAATTTACATTATTCGGATTTATTTTTTCCATAGTTAAATATTAATTATTGGTTAGGCTTTTAAACCTATCAAAGCACTCTAAAATAATAAGCAAGGAATTCTAAATTTATAGACAATTTAATTTAACAAACTACCTTAATGCCTTCAAAGCCCTATATATTATAGTTCTAGCTGTTTGCACTGACACATCCATTATTTCAGAAATTTCTTCATAACTGCGATCTTGATTAAACCTTAAAAACAAACCTTTTCTTTGTTTTTTGGTTAACGAATCTAAGGCTGCTGCCAAAATCATACGTTTTTCGGTTACAAGTTCTTTTTGAATAATTTCTTCTTCATAAGAAGTAGTATAATTTCTTGTCTGTTGGTCTAATGAATATTGGTATTCATCTGTAATAGATACCGTTTTAGTAGTATACTTTCTATTAATCTTTCTCTTTAAGCATTTAAATAAATAGAACTTCACATTATCGGTCATTGATAAATTCTCGCGGTATTTGTATAAATCAACAAAAAGATCGTGAATACAATCCATTACATAAGTTCGATCTTTTATACAATTTATACCATAGCTAAATAAACAGTCTATATATATGTTGTATAAATCGCCAAGAGCAGACTCATCACCATCTATTAACTTTTTCCAAACATGGGTTTCTGTATTCTTAACAACAAAAACCTTTTTCTTATTTGCGCCCGACTCTTTATCTTCTTCATCTTGCACACCAAAATCAGAATTTACGGCTAAACCAAGTTTACTATGTTTTTGCATGAAATAAAGAATTTAGTGGATTCATCAACAATCCCTTTCTATTCTAAGTAATATATTTAAGTTTTATAGACATAATTGAGAATTATTTAATAAATTTTACAATTCTTTCAATTTTAGACTATGAATATTTGATTATTCTTAGTAGAAGCACCTCTAAAAATGCTTTCTCATAATAATAAATTAACATTTAATTTACACGTTTGGTTTTTGCCTAATTAGCATTCTAAAATTTAATGGTGTTTTAGTTTAGTTTAAATGTTTGAAATACAAATAGAGCTAAAATTTATCTAAATAGATAAATTAATTCTTTTAGATTAGTGTTTATCATATATGTAATTGTACACATATCCGTACGTTGGCAAACATTAAAACAGAGAATAATGAAAAAATTTATGGTTGTTGAAAAATTCAAACCTAATTGCCTTGAGAAAAATAATGAATTATGGAATAAGAAAGGACGAATGCTTCCTGAGGGTCTTTACTATTTAAATTCTTGGGTTAATAAAGAACAGAGTATTTGTTTCCAACTTATGGAAACAAATAACCCTGAATTATTTGATGAATGGACGAATAATTGGAAAGAATATACAGATTTTGAAATCTTCCCAATAGATTAAGTGCCTTTACAAAATAATTGAAATGAACAAAGCTAACCATGCGTCTGAATTTAAAATCATTGAAAAATTAGCAAAAGAGATTTTGCACTAAGTTTATGACCCAATAATTCCTGCTGAACATACCGATTATTTTTTGACGGAATTCTAATCGAAAAATGCAATTAAAAATCAAATTAATAATGAGCATTTCAGTTATCTTCTCTTAAATTTAAACGGTAGAAATGTTAGATATTTATGTATTCAAAAACTAAATAAAAAACTGATTTTGAGTAAAATTTATATTTTGGAATCGTTTCGTGGACTAAAAATCGGAATAATAGCATTGGAATATGTTAACGGATTTGCAAGGGATAACGGAATTGAAAAAATTGTTAATCAACAAAACCAAAATACGATTGACATTTATCTAAAAAACGGATTTAAAATTATGGAATCTATTATAAACTCGTTCCCGAATGGACATTCTATTGAGGATTATCAATGTTGTCGAAGTCTGAAGCTTCACCGTATAAAGTAACCTTAATTCTCTCTTTTGTTCTTTCTAGTTATATCAACAATTTACTGAGAATCAAACTTAAGATGTATAAAAGTAATAGCGGTTTGGGTTTTAATCCAAACCGCTATTATTTTTAATTAAGTATATTGTTGTCCGAAAGCAAATGAGTTTTAATCCGCTACTAATCTTATACTAAACGTTGGCATCAATTATGAAAAATAGTGTCCAACACCTGATATTCTTAGTGTTATTTGTGGCTTCGTTTGTCACATACGGACAAAGGAAAAAACCAAAATATACTTTCAAAATAGACGAAGTTGCTGCGGAATTTGAAGCTCAACTTGCTGAAAAAAAGATAGACACTGTAATGCAGGCTTACTATCTTTTTGATAATGGACGAGGTCACGATTCCACCAAACTATTTTTTTGGACGGAGGAAGCAAAAAGCTATGTTAAAGCAATAAAAAATGATAATAAAAACAGTGTTAAAGAATTTGACCGTAAAGAATGTTCAGAATTCTCCAAAATACTGGTTTACTATTTTGAAAAAATAAAAGACATTTCAAGTCCTATTTCAAAACCTACTTTATCAATTTCACACAGCTACGGCTATTTCATTAAATTAGAAATTAACAAAACGGTATTCAAAACATATCTTAGAAATGAGCGACTATTCGATAATGACCACGCCCTAGCAAAATGGATAAGTATGATTGCAGAAGTTGCTAAACCCTACATTACGGAAGAATAGAAACAAAAAAATCGTATCTCTAAAAGCATTTCGTCTATTTCAATTCTATAACAACTAACTGCGCATTACAAATTCAGAGTAAGCCCAAAACTAACATTAGAAGATTGATTATCGTCTAGTTCAAAATTGAAATTGATTATGGCACGTTATCTCATAGCATTTAACTTTTATAATAATATTTCTACAACTTAATTTATAAAATATCACAGTTGAAAAGAGGATTACAAAAATAACAGTACTTATTAAAAATATAAATAGTAAATCATCTTGTTAACACATATTTCTTGACATTTTATTTAAAAAAGACCAAAAAACCTTTCTTTTTGGCAAGTAATGAAATTAATTTATAAACTTAAATACTTGTTGATTTGCGTATTTATGCTATATTGAAAATTAGTTAGACAATATTTATGCAAATAATTTTTATTCTACTAAACCAATAACTACAGTTCCTACTTTATATAATGACGCAAAAAAAAATGACCATTAAAGATATTGCCAAGCTAGCTGGTGTATCTAAAGGTACTGTAGACAGAGTATTACATAAAAGAGGAAAAGTCTCTAAAGAAGCACTAGAGAAAGTAGAGAAAATTTTAAAAGAAATTGAATATCAACCAAACCCAATTGCCAGGAACCTAAAAGAAAATAAGGTTTATAAAATTTCTATTTTAATACCAGATTACGAAATAGATATTTTTTGGAAACCAGCTCATGAAGGTATCAAAGAAGCCGAGAAAGAATTTGGACCATTTGGCGTACTAGTAGAGAAGTTTATATACAACCCGTTTCAAAAAGAAGATTTTCATCAAAAATCTATTGAAGCTATAAGTGTTTTTCCTAATCTACTTTTAATAACTCCCCTATTTGAAAAAGAATCTTTTTTAATAAGTAAAACGTGTAAAAAGAAAAATATAAAAGTTGCTCTCTTCAACAATCATATTAAATCTAAAAATGCTGAAAGTTATGTTGGACAAGATTTAATTCAGAGTGGTAAAATCGCAGCAGATTTAATTTATAAAACCTCAAAATTAAATTGTGATATTGGCATTGTTCATATTAACTTAGAACCACACCTACTCTTAAAAGAACAAGGTTTTAAAAATTACTTTTCAGAGAAAAATAGTAATATTCGCATTTTAGAATCTACAAACTTTAATACGAACAACCAAACCAAATTCGTTAATGACATTACCATATATTTAAAAGCACATCCCAAATTAGGTGCTTTATTTATTACGAACTCTCATGTTCATGAAGTTGCAGAAATTGTTTCAAAAATTAATAAAGACTGTGCTATTATTGGTTATGATTTAATCCCTAAAAATGTCACATACTTAAAAAAGGGTAAAATTAACTTTCTTATTCACCAAAGACCAAAAGAACAGGCATATCTAAGCATTAGCTACTATGCCGAATATTTCTTATTTGGCAAAAAGGTTCCTCTTAGCAATCTGCTTCCAATAGATATTATTACCAGCGAAAATGTAGATTATTATTTATAAATAACTAATTTTTAAGGAATATTCAGCTTTTCAGCATAAAAAAACATAATCTAAAAATTATAGTGTGTTCGAGCACATTTTAACGTTAATCTACTAGGACATTAGATTATTAAGTTTACATTCACATAACTTTAAAAGAATATTTAGAACCAAAATCTTTTTAAATTTAACATTATGATGAAAAAAATTTTTATGTTCTTCGTACTAATTATATGGGCTTATCCCGTTTTAGCACAAGACAAAATGGTGACTGGTGTTGTCACCGATGCTAACGACGGAGTGCCTCTACCAGGAGTAAATGTATTGGTACAAGGAACTACGAATGGTACACAAACCGATTTTGATGGTAACTACACTATCAGCGCTTCTGAAGGTGATGTATTAGTCTTTTCTTATATCGGCACAAAAACACAAAACATTACCGTAGGCACTTCCAGTGCTATAAACGTTACCATGTCAGAAGATGCTAGTCAACTAGACGAAGTTGTTGTAACAGCATTAGGTATTAAGAGACAAAAAAAATCTTTAACTTATGCTACACAAGGTGTTGATACTAAAAGTATTGATGAGGCACGACCACAACAAGATTTGGTAAATAGCTTACAAGGTAAAGTAGCTGGTTTATCCATACAAACTTCTGGTAGTGGTGTCAGTGGATCATCTAAAGTAGTTTTAAGAGGTAACCGTTCTATTGCAGGTAGTAGCCAAGCATTATATATTGTTGATGGTGTTCCATTAGGAGGAGATATTTCCAACTTAAGTCCAGATGATATTGCTTCTATTAACGTTTTAAAAGGTGCCAACGCAGCTGCATTATATGGTGCAAGAGCAAATAACGGTGCTATTTTAATTACTACAAAAACAGGAACTAGCGATGTTACTACTATTGATTTTAGTACTACATTAACAGCAGATACCGGTAATATTATGTTTGACTATCAAAATGATTATGGTCAAGGAAGTGCAGGTATTTTTAACTCAACATCTACAGGTTCTTGGGGACCCAGATTTGATGGTTCTTCTGTGGCAAACTGGTCTCCTAGTCCAGGTATATCACAAAGCTTACCATATACATCACAGTCAAACAATGTTAATGACTTTATGCAAACAGGTGTAAATATTGCCAATAACATTTCTATTAGAACGGGTAACGAGAAAGTTAGAACATTCTTCGGGTATACCAATGAAAATAGAGAAGGTATTGTTGCTGGTAATGAATTGGCAAGACATAATGTTACCTTGAAAATAGATAACAAAATGTACGATGATAAAATTGAACTTAGTGCAAAGGTAAATTACATTAGAACAGAAACAGATAACATATTAGATACTGGCGAAGCTTTCACAAACCCATGGAGACATGCATACAGGTTACCACGAAACATACGTACTTCAGATGCAGAGGTATTTGAATATATTGCAACAGATGGTAATGTTTTACAAAACTACTGGAAACCTGGTGATAATGGTGGTGCAAATCCATATTGGACTTTAAACCGTAACCTAAACGAAAGTGTTAATAATAGAGTTATTGGTTATGCTTCTTTAAAATATAATTTTAATGAAAAGCTTAGCTTAATGGTTCGTACTGCTGTAGATAACAGTACAACTTTTAGAGAGGATAGAGATTATAACGATTCTTATATAGTTGCAGATAATGGAGATTATGAAACAAGGAATAGTATTTCTATTGAATGGAATTCAGATTTCTTATTAAGCTATAATGAAGAGATTAACGACGATTTCAATTTCAACATAAACTTAGGTGGCAATAGCCGAATGGCAGAAAACAAATATGTTTTCACAGATAACCAAGGTTTAAATGCACCGAATATTTTTGCTATAAGTAACGCATTGACTTTAACAGCTGAGCAAGATTTCAATAAAGAAAAAGTTAACTCTCTTTACGCCTTTGGTCAGGTTGGCTTTAAAGATGCTTTATTTTTAGACTTAACATATAGAAGTGACTGGAGTTCTACATTACCTTTTGACAACAATAGGTTCGATTATTACTCTGCTGGTTTAAGTGCTGTTATTTCTGATATGTTTACAATGCCAGAGCCTATTTCATTCTTAAAACTAAGAGGTTCTTATGCAGAAGTTGGTAACGATACTAACCCTTATGCTATTTTCCGTACTGCAAATACAGTAGCCGGTGGTTTTGTACAACTAGAGGCTTCTCAACCAAATACAGGTTTAAAACCAGAACGTACACAATCATTAGAATTTGGTGTTGATGCGCGTTTTTTCAACAACCGTTTAGGTTTAGACTTCACATATTACAAGAGTAATAGTATAGACCAACTATTCCCGGTAAGTGTAGATCCAGCGTTTGGATTTAGTACTAGCTTCGTAAATGGTGGTGATATACAAAACAAAGGTATTGAAGCCATATTAACAGGTACACCAGTTCAAACCAATGATTTTAGCTGGAATGTTTCTGTAAACTTCAGTAAAAATGATAGTGAAGTATTACGTTTAGCTAATAATCTAGAATCTTTGGTTCTAGAAGCAGGCAACCCTTTCTTTAGACAGTTCGAATTAAATGTTGGCGACCCATGGGGTAACATGTATTCTAGAGGTTTTGTACGAGATGACGAAGGTAGAGTTCTAGTAAATGATGATGGAACGCCACAAGTAACAGATGGTAAAGATATATTAATTGGTAACTATAACCCAGATTGGCTAGGTGGTATTAGTAACTCTTTCCGTTACAAAAATCTTAGTTTAAGTTTCTTAATTGATATTCGCCAAGGTGGAGTTGTTGGATCACTTACTAATGCAATTTTAGCTTCAGACGGTGCTTTACAAGCAACTACAATAGGTCGTGACGGTACTTTGGTATTTGGTGATAATGTTTTTGGAAATTTAGAAGTAGTTAAATCAGATGGTTCAACTAACGATATCCAGACAGATGCAGAAACATTCTGGACTGCAATTGGTGGTAGAAACGCACCAGTAGGTGAAGCATTTGTTGAAGATGCATCAAACATTAGAATGAGAGAAATTACTTTAGGGTATTCCTTACCTTCTACACTAATAGATAAAACTCCTTTTAGAAATATAAAACTAACATTGGTTGGCAGAAACCTTTTCTTTATTTCTAATAATGCGAGTGTAGACCCAGAGGTTATTACAGACCCTTCTCTAGCCAGTTCTGATGGTTACGAATCTTTTTCACCACCTACAACGAGAAGTTTAGGTCTTAATCTAAAGTTCGGATTTTAAAAAATTGTACATCTAAAATATGAAAATCATGAAAAATATAAGTTTATTCTTTGGTATAGTCTTGCTCTTAGCTAGCTGTACCGATGATTTTGAAGAAACGAATACGGACCCATTATCATTTGCTATTCCAGCTATTGAAGACAGTGAATTATTACAGGGGCAGGCATTTGCACAAGCACAATATACCAGTATGATGGGACTTCATTGGAGGTTTCAAATATCGCAGAATCTATTTTCTGATATTTGGTGTCAATACTTTGCAACAACCGCATCTGGTTTTGATTCTGATCGTTATGTACAAGTAGGTAACTGGGCAGATTTAGCATGGAGTTCTTTCTACGAAGAGTCTTTACCTCAAATTATTTTGGTAGAAGATGCAACTGAAACAACAGGTAATGCCGTAGGTAATGCCATGATAAAAATATGGAAAGTAAATGCTTTTCATAGGATTACGGATTACTGGGGTCCAATCCCTTACTCAGAAGTTGGTAATACTGATTTGGAAGCTATCCCATATGATTCTCAAGAAGATATTTATAGAAGCTTCTTCGTAACCTTAGATGAAGCAGTAGCGCAGCTAAATGCAAACTTAGACCAAGTAGCTTTTACAAGTGGTGACCGTACATATGGTGGTGATCCTGCAAAATGGTTGACATTCGCTAATAGCCTTCGCCTTCGTTTGGCATTAAGAGTTAAATATGTAGATCCTGTATTAGCGCAAACAGAAGCAGAAAAAGCTGTTAATGCCGGTGTATTTCTTTCTAACGATGACAATGCGTATGTATCTGTTGATGAAATAAACAGAAATCCATTAGAAACCATTACAGATTGGGGAGAATTTAGAATGAGCGCTACCATGGAAAGTATCTTAGAAGGATATGAAGATCCACGTTTACCTCAATATTTTGCTCCAGCCGTGGACGGTGATAGTGATGGTGATGGTAGTGGTTACGAAGGTTTATTAAATGGGCAAACCAAAGTTTCTCTAGAAACTAGTAAAAATGCTAGCCACTCTGACCTTTCTTCTTTATACAAAGATACAGCCCTAGGCGGTGTTAACCCTCCTATTGAAGTTTTAACTGCTGCTGAAGTGTATTTTTTACGTGCAGAAGGTGCTCTAGAAGGATGGGCAATGGGCGGTAGCGCAGAAGAGCTTTATGCTTTAGGAATTACAACTTCTATGGAGCAAAGAGAAGTTGGTGATGCAACATCTATTGCTGAATATGTTGCTAGTACTAATACACCTATAGCTTTTGAAGTAGGAGCAGAACCAGTAGCAGATATTCCTGTTGCTTTCGGTGCAGATGCAGAAATGCAATTAGAACAAATTATCACACAAAAATGGTTAGCTCTTTACCCAAACGGATGGGAAGCTTGGGCAGAACTTAGAAGAACTGGCTACCCAAAACAATATGCTCGTGTACAATCTGAAAATTCAGATGTTGCTGCAGATGAAATTATGAGAAGAATGGTATATGTTTCTTCTCAATTTGATACAAATTTCGAATCAGTATCTACAGCAATTAACGGGACAGAGCTTAATGGAGCTGACAATAACAACACCAAACTTTGGTGGGATAAAAAATAATATTCCTCGATTTATTTTTTTTAAAAGCACCAACTTAGACATTGGTGCTTTTTTTTACCATTTTTTTCAAACTATCTTAGAAGTGCTCATTAAATTATCATATCAATGTATAGGTTATATTCTTTCTTAATTATTCTCATGTTAGTCCTTTCCTGTTCCACACAAGAGGAAAAACTTTTTACGAAATTAGGAGCTAATGAAACAGGAATAAAGTTTAAGAATATACTAAAAGAAACAGAAGCATTTAATGTTTTAGAATATGGTTATTTATATAATGGTGGCGGCGTATCAGTTGGCGATTTAAATAATGATGGTTTACCAGATATTTACTTTACCGGTAATATGGTAGGTAGTAGATTGTATATAAATAAAGGAAATTTTGAATTTGATGAAATAGCAGAAAAAGCAGGTGTATTTGCAGAAGGTCTTTGGAATACTGGCACTACAATGGCCGATGTAAATGGCGACGGATTGCTAGACATATATGTGTGTAGGTCTGCCGCCCCTAGCCCTAAAATGCGTAAAAATTTGTTATTTATAAATAATGGCGATTTAACCTTTACAGAAAGTGCATCCAAATATGGTTTAGCAAATTCAGGCTATTCTACACAGGCTTCATTTTTTGATTATGATAAGGATGGAGACTTAGATGTTTATATACTTAATCATTCCACACAAGAATATGCTGGTTTTGGTCAAATTACCCCTTCATTAAAAAACAAAAAAAACCCTGCTTATTCCGATAAATTGTATCGTAATGATAATGGCAAATTTAAAGACGTGAGCTCAGACGCTGGTTTAGTCTCTAACATCTTAGGTTTCGGTTTAGGTTTAGCCATTTCTGACATTAATAATGACGGCTGGCCAGATATTTATGTATCCAACGATTATAACGAACAAGACTACCTTTATATTAATAATAAAAATGGTTCGTTTACTGAAAGTCTTGAGAAATATATTGGGCATACTTCTTTATTTTCTATGGGCTCGGACATAGCAGATATCAATAATGATGGATATATGGATATCATTACACTGGATATGCTGCCAGAAGGTAATTACCGCCAAAAAATGGTTTCTGGTCCAGATAATTATGACAAATACCAACTGCTAGTCAACTCAGGTTTTTACAACCAAACGATGCGTAATATGCTTCAACTAAATAACAATGGAGAATCGTTTTCAGAAATAGGTCAATTTTCTGGTATATCAAATACAGATTGGAGCTGGGCTTCTCTTTTTGCAGATTTAGATAATGACGGTTATAAAGATGTTTTTATTACCAATGGATACAAAAGAGATTACACCAACATGGACTTCATCAACTTTGCTGTCCAAGAAAAATTAAAAGAGAATAAAACAGGAAAGCAAACGGCTATCATGGAGTTATTGGAAATCTCTCCTGCTACAATAGAAGAAAATTACACTTATCATAACAATGGTGATCTTACTTTTTCGAAAGTAAATTCAGAATGGGGATTAGATAAAAAATCACTCTCTAATGGAGCTGCATATGCAGATTTAGACAATGATGGTGATTTAGATTTAATAGTTAATAACATAGAGGAAGAAGCTTTTATTTATCGAAATAATAGCGAAAAATTAAAAGAGCACAACTATTTAAGAATACGATTAAAAGGTGAAGGTTTAAATACATTTGGTATTGGTTCAAGAATATCTGTAACCACTAAAACTCAAGTTTTAACCCAAGAAGTAATGCCTACAAGAGGTTACCAATCTTCTGTAGATAATACGGTTGTCTTTGGTTTAGGAAAAAATGATACTATACAGGAGCTAACTATTACTTGGCCAGATTTTAAAGAACAAAATCTGCAGAATATACCTAGTAACCAAACCATTATATTACGACAAATTGATGCACAAAAATCCACTACAATTATAGAAACTGATACTACAAGGTATTTTGTTGACATATCCATAGATAGTCTTATTCCTTTCAAACATCAAGAAAACAATTTTGTAGATTTTAAAACAGAACAATTATTACTACATAAACTATCTACTCAAGGCCCTAAAATGGCAAAAGGAGATGTTAATGGTGATGGTCTAGATGACTTGTTTATAGCTGGAGCCAAAGGACAAACAGGACAAGTATTAATACAGCATAAAAATGGTGAATTTAATATTGCTCTAACCGATTTAATAGACGACACTACATCAGAAGATACAAATGCACTCTTTTTCGATGCTGACAATGATAAAGACTTAGATTTATATGTAGTCAGTGGCGGGAATGAATTTGAAAAGAATGCTACAGAATTACAAGATAGACTGTACCAAAATAACGGTAAAGGAAAATTTACCAAATTGAGCAACATGCTACCAGACATGAAAACAAGCGGTTCCGTAGTTCGAGCAAGCGATTTTGATAATGATGGAGATTTAGACTTGTTCGTTGGTGGAAGGTTAGTCCCTGGTGAATATCCAACAGCTCCAAAAAGCTATATATTACAGAATGATGGAAAAGGCCGTTTTACAGATATTACAACGTCTGTAAATGAAAACTTAGAGCATATAGGGATGATTACAGATGCACTATGGAGCGATTTTAGTGGAGATGGCATTGACGATTTAATCGTAGTAGGTGAATTTATGGCAATTCGTTTATTCAAAAATAATGATGGTAAGCTAACCGAAATCAAAAACTCCACATTAAATAATACAAAGGGATGGTGGAATACTATTAAGTCTGGGGATTTTGACAATGATGGCGATACAGATTATATCGTCGGTAATTTTGGTTTAAACTCCCAATTAAAAGCTACTGAAGCAGAGCCTGTGCAATTGTATGTCAAGGATTTTGATAAAAACGGTTCACTAGACCCTATATTAACGTCGTTCATACAAGGGGAAAGTTATCCTGTTTTCTCGAGGGATGATTTAATTGGTCAACTCAGCTATTTAAAAGGAAAATACATTAATTACTCAGACTACGCGGACCAAAAAATTTCAGATATTTTCACAGCAGAGGAATTAAAGAACACAAATATATTAGAAGCCAATTACTTTGCTAGTAGCTATATAGAAAATCTTGGTGAAAATAATTTTAAAATAACACCCCTACCCGCTTCTATCCAATTTGCGCCTATATACGGCATTCTTATAAATGACTTTAATCAAGATGGCAATTTAGATGTACTTATGGCTGGTAACTTTTTCGGTAATCGAGTAAAATATGGCAGGTATGATGCCAATAAAGGCAGCCTTCTATTAGGTGATGGAAAAGGGAATTTTAGAGCTATCGACCAAAAGAAAAGTGGACTTAATATAGATGGAGAAGTAAAGGATATTCAAGCCATCATTAATGCGGACAAAGAACCAATGATCATATTTTCAAGAAACAATCAAATTCCTAAAACGTATAAACTTAATTTTTAATGCGAACACGAATCCAAATTATCGTAGTGCTATTCCTTAGTGGACTTTATTGTTCTGTCACAGCACAATCCATCTCAATTAAAGAAGAAATACTTTCATTAGAAACCTATGGTTTTGGTGAACCTAACCCTGTACCCATTTCGGCAGAAAACCCGAAAATATTTCCCTATTTTAAATTTGAAGAGTATGAGCATACATCTAAAAAGCAAGATTGGAAAGTTGTAACCCTAGAAAATGATTATATAAAAGTACAAGTACTACCAGAAATTGGAGGTAAAATTTGGGGCGCTATTGAAAAAAGTACAGGAGAAGAATTTTTATACAAAAATGAAGTAGTAAAATTTAGAAATATTGCCATGCGAGGCCCATGGACTTCTGGCGGTATAGAGTTTAATTTTGGTATCATTGGTCACCACCCCTCAACAGCAACTCCAGTAGATTACATTACTAAAACCAATGAAGATGGTAGTGTTAGTTGTATTGTAAGCAATCTAGATTTACCTTCAATGACAAAATGGACCGTTGAGATTAAGTTAGAAAAAGACAAAGCGTATTTTGAAACCAATGCATCATGGTACAATGCCTCTCCCCTAACTTCATCTTATTATAATTGGATGACTGCGGCTGCTAAAGCAAGTAATGACTTAGAATTTTTTATCCCTGGCAATAAGCATTTAGAACATAACGGAAATCCACATACATGGCCAATAGATAAGGAAAATCACAACCTAGCCATGTATAATGAAAATAGATTTGGTTCTTCTAAATCTTATCATATCGTAGGTGAGTTTAATGATTTTTTTGGTGGATATTATCATGATACAGAATTTGGTTTTGGACAATGGTCATTATACGAAGAAATGCCAGGACAAAAACTTTGGCTATGGGCATTATCTAGATCTGGCGGAATTTGGGAAGATTTATTAACCGATACAGATGGACAATACATTGAACTTCAAGCTGGTAGACTTTTTAACCAATACCAACCTTCTAATGCTGTAAACCCAATTAGCCAAGTAGGTTTCGACCCCTATGTTATGGATAAATGGAGTGAAATTTGGTTTCCATTCAAGCAAATTGGTGGTATGGTTGATGCTTCACCAGAAGGAGTTCTGAATGTAGAAACCATAGCTGGAGAAACTATTATCAGTGTAAATGCCTTGCAAAGATTAGATACTAAAATTCAGATTTTTAATGGTCATGAAATCATTACAGAATCTTTGAGTTTAAAGCCCATGGAAATCTATTCTAAAAGTATAGCTACAGCAACACCATCCAATGTTGAAGTATCTATAATGGGTACTGAGTTAGAATATAAACCAAAAACCAAATCAACAGATTTGAAAAGACCTTTTTCATCTGATATGGATTTAATAGTTTCTGAACCAGAAAAATTACTTTTAGCTGGTATCGAAGCTATAGAATACCGTGAATATGAAAAGGCAGAAGAACATCTTAAAAACTTAATTAACAATGACCCTTCTAATAGCGTTGCCCTTACCAAATTGGCAGAGCTAGAATACCGAAAAAGTAATTATAAAGATGCATTAACCTATGCAAATACAGTTCTAAGAATGGACACGTATAACCCAAGTGCAAACTATATGGCAGGTATAGCATATAGAGCAATTAAGGATACTGTCAATGCATTAGAATCTTTAGGATGGGCAGCTCGTGATATTAAATTTAGATCGGTATCCTATGCACAAATGGCTGAGTTATATTTAGCTAACAAGCAACTAACACGTGCCGAAACTTATGCTCATAAAGCCATAGACTTTAATACGTATAACTTGAACGCAAGAGAAGTATTATTACTTACCGCAAAAGCAAAAAATGACAACAAAGCTTTGAGTAAGGCAAAAGATAACTTATTAGATATAGACCAGTTAAACCATCTTATTGCTTTTGAAAATAAAACATCAAGTACAAATGCCAGTGCTTTAAATATACAGAACGAATTTAAAGAAGAATCTTTTCTAGCACTTGCACTACGTTACAAAGAACTTGGTTTTAAACAACAAGCCATTACTGTACTGTCTATGTGCAAAGAAACCGTTAAAAATAAATTGTGGCTGGCGTATTTAAAAGAAGGTTCAAATCCTCAAGAAAGTGAGGTTTTGTTAAGAACTGCAATTAAAACTCAAGTTGATTTTGTATTTCCATATCGTAGAGAGGCTATTCCAATTTTAGAATGGGCTATCGCCAAAAATGATAATTGGAAATTAAAATATTACTTAGCTCAAAACTATATTGCAGTTGGCTTAAAGAATAAAGGCATTACTATTTTAGAAGAATTAAAAAATACGCCTGACTCCCCTATTTTCTATCAATTTAGAGCTAAACTACTGCAATCTAATTTAGATAAAAACTCCAAAAAACTAGCTATTACTGATTTACAGACAGCTCTAAATTTACAACCAAATAGTTGGAAAATTTGGGAAAAAAACATTCTATTTTATCAAAATATCGGAGACGCTGAAAGCGCTTATAAACTTTCTAAAAAAGCAACAAAGAAATTTCCTGACAACTATAATATAGCTTTGGCACATGCTAAATCTTTATTAAATTTAGAACGATATAAAGAAGTAGCTATAGTGCTAGAAAACATTAAAATACTTCCTTTTGAGCATGCAAGTGAAAGTAGAAAAGTTTATGAAAAGACATACCAAGCATTAGCCTTAAATGCTATTTTAAAAAATAATTATATCGAAGCAAAAGCCATATTAGAAAAAGCAAAACAATGGCCTGAAAATATTGGTGTAGGTAAACCATATTCACCAGATGAAAGAATTACAGATTATTTGCTTGCAATAACACTTAACAAGCTTAAAGAAGCAGACAAAAGTAAAGTACTGTTAAATTCAGCTTTTGCGTATACTAAAAACCATTATACAAGAAATACTACAAACCATCTTGCAGGTTTATTAGCAGCTAAAAAGCTTCAATTTAACAACAAGGAACTTGAAGACCTATTAAATAAAACTGATAACTTACTTAGTAAAATAGCTATTGCTATTTTCAATAATGATATGGATACTTTAGACACACTTAAGGCTCAAGAATACTTATCAAAATTAGAGCTACATCAACTAAAATTATTAAGTAAACTTTAAATAAGAAAACCTGCTCGTGTCATTCTCCAACATTAACCCAATATATTTAAACTACTGACTTATACTTTTACCGTTTACAACTTGCAACATCTAATTATTCAGATAACAGGCTATTTTTCGTAAAAAAAATCGATGTAATTGATAATAGATGTATATTCTAATAATGCTTCGGTAAATTATTCCGGAGTAAAAGAAGTTTGGATTATATTTTGTAGTACCACTGCCTCAGATAAATGGCGCACGAATATAGTAGCTGTTGAAGATGGTGGTAATTGCTACTTCAACATTAAAATTAATCTAAATACAAAAAAATATTATGACTTAGACATTAATCGTAGTATCTAATAAATGTAACGAACCTTAAGTTTTCCATTTAAAGTCCACAATACTATAAATTCAACGTAAGTCCAAAACTAACATTAGAAGAACGGTTATCTTCTAAAGTCGAATTAAAATTGATTACAGCGTAATTATAAAGCGCAGAAAAACTAATTCTTTTTGTTAGCGGCATTTGCGCCTTAAACTGACTTAAAATTCTATGATTACTAATATTATCGTACAACGGCTGAAAGTAAAAAGTTCCAGTAATATCTAGATTATACTTTTTAAAATTCTGATTTAAAGAAAGGTAACTACTGTTTCTATGATTGTAGAATTTTTGGTCTGATGATGCAACTGACTCTACTTCATAAATATATGAGTTACCCAAATAAGCCAATGTTCCTTTTTTATCTAAAATTTTAAGACGTAAACCAACACCCAATAGGTTTCTATCTGATATGGTCAAATTCTCATTATATTGATTTTGAACAAATGCCTCTAAACGAAACAGGTCTGTCAATTTCTGATTAAACCTAGCATGTAGAAAATATGAATTTTGAAAGTCTTCATCTTTAGATCTTATTAAGCTTACATTTCCTATAAAAAAGTAAATACTCTTAAGATTTTTTGACTTAAACTGCGTTGTAACATTTGAGTTTATCTGAAGAATATACTCGCCATTGTTATCTGTATAATTAAAAAGCAAATCGCTATTTAAAACAAACCTCAACGAGTCTGTATGCATGCGTTTAGATTCAATGTTCACTAACTGAGCCTCCACAGAAAAACTGAGAAAGAATATACAAATACAACAAAATGAAATAATAAAATGTAAGGTCAATTTCATGAAAGAAGATACTTATTACGCTTTAGATATTCGCTTGTAATTTTGTGTTGCAAAACTATTGCTAAATACGTTCTCAGAAAAACATTAAGAGATATCAATAATTCATAGAGCTAAGTGTTACCTATGATATCAATAATATAATTCAGTTATACCCTCAAAATATTTCTAAAAACTAGAAGTTAAAACCTACACTAAATACCAACCTATTACCATCACCACCATGATAGAAACCTAGATTTCCTGTTAAGGCGCTAAAACCAGATATCCAAACCGATCCTCCGAAATCATTATGCCATTTTGTAGAGTTATCATTATCTGACCATACGCGACCATAATCAAAACCAGCGCTTACGCCCAATTGCAGTGGTATAAAATTCGTTTTAAAGCGTGTTACACCAACCCTAAGATCTGTGCTTTGATAAAATACAGACTTACCGTTAAATCGTTCATTTCTATAAGCGCGTAAACTTGTATTACCACCTATTACGGCACCATGATAAAATTCATAGGTATCACCAATAATTGCTTCTCCGGCCAGTTTAGTAGCAATAACCGCAATACCACTTGGGTGCAATGGGTAGGTCAAAGCTATAGATGATTTAATATAGGCAAAACTGTTATCAAATCCGTTAATACTAGACTTATAACCTGCAGCAATATCAGCAGACATTGCACGACTAGGAAAAGCGGGATTATTTTGATTTTTATACCCATACCCTACTTCACCAGATACATATAATTGCTGTTCATACACATCGTTATCAGCAGCAAATGCTTGACCAACTAAACGTTCATCGTCATTAGACACATCAAAAGATTCTAATGTAGATCTTAAATAATAACTACTACTTTCACTCTTGTGAACCAGGTAAGGAGAAATCTTCCATTGTCTTATACGTACTCTATTAAAATCTCTATCCAAGTCTGAATCATATTCTGATTCATTACCCTCACCAAAATAATTTAAAGTATAATTAGGGCTTCCATATTTTGCATCGAACCCTAAATTCCAGTTATAGAATACATGTGCAAATTCTGCATTATAATCTATTGCAAATCCGTTTGTAGCAAAGAAATATTCTGCACCAATAGTATGTTGCGATTTAAATGGATTATTAGCCAAACCATAAGTAGTAAAACGGTCTTTAATTCCAATTCTAAAGCCCGTATCTCCATCAAAACCTATACTTGGAAAAACAATGTTCTCATTGTATTTTCTTTTCTGATAGTCATACGTATTAATGTCATAAGAATCTGTAAGCCATTCTTTTGACTTAGCATTTACAATGGTGTTATTCTTGCTCTTAAAATCATAAAGCTTCACTTTTTTTGTATTCTTAAAATCATAAGTATCGTTTTTCTTCCCTCCTATTATTTTAATATTTATCAAATCTTTTCCATCCCCATCTACGGTAAACGTGTCTTTACCATCTAAACCATATACCCAAATCTCTTTGGTTTGCTTTGCATTGTATGTTTTCTTATAAACTATAGTGTCTTTAGAAATAGATATATCAGTTTCGCCGTTCGGTTTTCTAGTAATTAAAAATTTATCATCGTCTTCAGTTCCAATAATGACTTCGAATTTATTCAAGTATTCGTAGTAAGATTTAGCAATAGTTTGTAAGCCATCTCTACGCGATTTTAAATTCTCTTTAATTTCATCGATACTACTGTCTTGGGCTTCTTTTGGTAAGGTACTGAAAGCCGCATCAATTTCTGAATCAGATAAATTTTCCTGAATAAAATCTACCTGCTTCTTCCAGTCAGTCCAGTTGGCTTTTTTCATAAAGGTTTTATCCATCGGATAACCAGAAAGATTAAACCATTTTACATTCTTTACATCAGCATCATAACTTTCCATTTTACGAAGTAAAGGAAAAGCAAATTTTAGCATGCCAATAATGGTTCCGTCATATTTAGGAAAAGCTTGATCCCAATCTCTTGGAATAGCTTCATATCTCTTTTTACCGTCTTCAGTTTTAAATTGTGCCCAACGCCATTGATCTTGGTGGCGATCCCAGTTACCAACCAGCATATCAAATAAACGAGCACGAATAAAACTTGGCTCATCTACATATGAATCTTTAGATTTCATCAACTCAAAACGTAAGTCTGTAGTACTAATAATATCATCTGGGCTACCAAAGGTTTCAAAGTCTTTGTTCTCACCACCTGCGTGTTCCTCGAACATAAATAGCGCATCGCCATAATCTTCATTGTAAATACCTAATCCTTTTTGTTTAGGTACGTAGTATATTTTTTGGTTTGAATGAAGCACGTCTAATGTCTCAGACAAGTCATTCATAGCAAACTGTGCATATGGATGTGCTGTGGTATAAAAATCCATCAAATAGCGTTCTGCAACCGTATTATCAAGGTAATCTTCAACATAATGATTATTGATCGCATTGGTCTGTAGAAAACGTAATGCGCTTTTACGCAATGCACGTAAGATATACTCATTCTCATTGTCATCGATAAACCGTAATGATCTTGATTGCGTACCACCACCTTCAGAAATTGGTCTTACATTATTGGGCAGCGCATCTATTTGTAATACCGGCGCTTCAATTTCTTTACTGTAAAGATTTCTATAGTGGTCGCCCCACATCCATTTATAGAATCCTTTTTTCTCAGTCTCTTCTTTCGTATAAATAGAAGCCTTTGCTGTAGTTGCATTTATTTTATTAGGGTAAGATACATCTTCTAAAGAAAGGCGCTCTCTTTTAATTTTTTGGGTAAAAGCAACTTCAGATGCTCCATTTTTAATTTCAACTAAATCAACCTCGGTACTACCATCTTTATAAACGGTTAACTTGGCATACCCATTCGCACTAGACTCAAAATGGTCTTCTTTTAGTGCTCTTGCCTTGTCTGTTTTGCCTACTGCACCACTAATAATCTGAGGAATACCATCATCTTCTAAATACTGTAAATTTCGGTCTTTACCGGAAACAAAAATGACATCGTTAAACTGACTTGCTATGGTTTCCAATCTACCTCGTAAATTTCTATTCTCTTTATTTTGATAGGACTGTGGAGTGAAGCCGCCCATTTTGTTTACCATAGAAATTCTGGTATTACTCATTACAGGCTGGTAAACTGCAACAATTACAGTTTTACCTTGGCTGTCTTTTAGGTCATCTTTAAACTCTGCAAAAAATTGATCTCTCGTCTTAATTTCACATTTTTGATTGATATAAGGATGATTATCCCAATCTTCTAAAAACCACTGAGAATCGACCATTTCTAAAACGACATCATCATTAATAGTTTCGCGCTCTAACGGGCAACCATCGTTGGGCCAAAACTTAGCTTTACTATTATCCTGTAAAAAAGATTCCAGATCATCAATACTTTGTGGCGCACCTTTTAACCATTCATTTTCTCCTGGCGTTAAAATAACATCACCATTAAAATCATCCCATAATTGCATTAAAGGCTTCAAATATGCTTTGGTTGCATCTTGATGTTTCTCTTTTGCAGAAAAGCCATCTTTGTTAACCACATTACCAATAAGTAACAAAGTTGAATTATTATCATTTTTAGAAGCAGTATTAATTTCGCTCAACACTTTCTTAGCTTCTTCTAATGAAACATTACCCATGTTTGAAGTAATGTAAAAAGAATGAGAAGCCTCTTTTTGCGAATTAGATTTTAGCTCATCTGCATTTTGCGAAAAAATAGTGTAGTGACCTACAAGAAACATTAAGAGTATGATTTTTGAACGCATGAAATTATATTTGTTTTTCTGATGGATGAAATTGTCGACTGCCTTTAATACCATATCAACTAAGTACTAATTATCGATTATGGTAAACCGTACACAGTTAAATAGAATTTGTACTAATTAAAACAATACCACATACGATAGAATATAAAATTACGTAAAAAGACAGCCCTAATTCAATACAAATACTTCACAAAAATAGGACCCTCATAAATAGCAAATTAACTCTATTGGGAATTTAAGTAACCATAAAAATAACCTATACTCATCCCCTATTATTTTGAGAAAAGGTTTGTGTATTTTTGATGCTTCAAATTGGTCAAAAATAAATTATAAAATACCTTTTAAGATTACGCTTCACTTATGCAAAATTTAAAAATTCATTATCACCCAGACATTTCGTCTTTAAATAATAAATCAATTTTTACAAGGCTTGCTACAAGGAGTATTGCCATACAAGGAAATTCTATTTTATTGCTTTATACAGAACGATATGAAGACTATAGCTTACCAGGTGGTGGTTTAGATGACGGCGAAGATAAAATAGAAGGTATGATTCGTGAACTGAGTGAAGAAACCGGAGCGATAGAGGTGAGAAATATTAAACCCTTTGGCATATATGAAGAATATAGACCATGGCACAAACCAGATTTTGATATTCAACACATGATTTCTTACTGTTACACCTGCGAAATTAATACAGAGCTTGGCGCATCTAAAATGGAACATTACGAAATTAAAAATGGCATGACCGCAAAATGGGTCAACATTTATGAAGCCATTGCTCACAACAAAAAAACAATGCTTGAAAGTGCCAAAAAAGGAATGTCTATAGAAAGAGAAACCTTTTTATTAGAACTGTTGGCTGAGCGTATGCTCTAAATAGGCAACCATATTCTTTATGCACAACATAAACTTGTAATTTCACTTTTAAAATGCGACTATAAATTAACGAATGAAAAATACCAAATTCTATACTGAGTTAAAAAAGTTGAATAAACCATTAGTAGATATTCTAGAAAAGGAATCTGACTTTTTAGATGTGCCCCAAACCTGGCATGTTGTCGTTGTAGATATTCAAAACTCTACACAAGCTGTCGTAGATGGTAATCATCATCAAGTAAACTTGACCGCTACGGGCAGCATTATTTCAGTATTGAACACCGTTCGTAAATTCAAACAAAATATAGAGATTCCGTATTTTTTTGGTGGTGACGGCGCTACCTTCTTACTGCCATCTACCCTACTTGACAAAGTAATTGCAGTATTAGACAATTATAGCATACATATTAAAAGAAAGACTAATTTGGTATTAAGAGTAGGTCATGTTTCGGTGAAAGACCTCATATCAAAACAATGTCGTCTTAAAATAGCAAAGCATCAACTTACAGAACGATTGACTATACCCATAATTCTTGGTAACGGATTACATAAGGCTGAAGAAATCATAAAATCAGACTTTAAAGAACTACGCATCTCAAGCTTCAATGAAAGCCTTTTGAACCTAGAGGGAATGGAATGTAGGTGGGAAGAAGTAAATCCTGATCAAAATCAAGCCAAAGTGGTTTGCTTGTTGTTAGATGCCGTCCAAGAAAAAGCACAACGAGAAGTATATAAAAAGATACTATCGAAAATGGATGAAATTTTCGGAACCTTTAACGATCGGCAACCCATAAAAAGCGAACGCCTAAAACTAGATGCCAGCTTGTACAAAATATGGGAAGAAATGAAGGTAAGCCTCGCGGATAAAAGTTGGTCGTACTTTTTAAAAAATTGGATCAAAACCAATATTGGTCGTGCATACTTTAGTCTTTCTAAAAGCGGCAAGCAGTATTTAAAGCAAATTGGTCAATTATCTCACTCATTTATGTTAGACGGTATGATCAATACCATTTTTACTGCAGATCAAAATAAAATAGATCGCTTTACTAGCTTTCTAGATGAATTAGAGGCAGAACATAAAATAATATATGGTATCCATGTAACGCACGCCTCAGTAATGTCATGCTATGTATTGGATATGAAAACCAGTCACTCCCATTTTGTGGACGGTACCGAAGGTGGGTACACTTCTGCCGCAAAAATGCTTAAAGTCAAGAAAAAAGCACTTACCAAGTAACTAATATCCCTACAACTACTTCAGCTTAATAGGCGTAAATTTTATACGGTCAATTTATGTAATATTAGAGCAAATCTAAATCTGTTCGTGTTATTACCTTGGTATCATTAGTATTAATTAAAAATATACAGATGATTACAGAAGATAAAAGTATAGATAAATCGAAGACTACAGGAGGTTTGCAAAACGATGTTCCTCAAAATAAAGGAATATCTCAAAACGAAAATTTAAATGAAACCTTAGATGAACCTGTAAATAATGGCGGAGTAGCAACGTCTAGCTACGATTTACATTAAGAAAAGCAATGGTTGTCGGTAAAAGATGAATATTTAGCGAATTTTCCAGAAACACAAGATGTAGACGATAACGGAGAGCTCGACGGTGTTGAAGCCTTAATAAGCACTATTGCAAAAAGAAGAAAGAAATCTGAACAAGAGATTCACGATGAAATAATGAATTGGACCGTAAATAAGTAAGCATGAAAAATATAATATACATTTTAGTAGCCGCATTGGTTATAAGTTGGGTATTAGGCTTTGTGGTATTTAAAGTTATGGGAGCCTTAGTTCACCTACTTCTATTATTGGCAGTAGTACTTTTAATTTACAATTGGTTAAGCAACAAGACAAGTACCTAAATAAAGACTTGCCGATTAAAACACTATAACTTTTTAATGCAGTTAGTAACAAGCACCACAACTTATTACTAGTTTTGCATTTTTAAATATATAGCATGATTTCAGTAGATAATTTAGCCGTAGAATTTAGTGGCACTACCCTATTCAGTGACGTTTCCTTTGTCATAAACCCAACCGATAAAATTGCCTTGATGGGTAAAAACGGAGCAGGTAAATCTACCATGATGAAGATTATTGCAGGTGAGCAAAAAGGTACACGTGGTAATGTTCGCGTACCAAAAGATGCTGTCATTGCTTATTTACCACAACACTTGTTAACCGAAGATAATTGTACTGTTTTTGAAGAAGCAGCCAAGGCATTTAAGCATGTATTTTCTATGCGTAATGAAATGGATAAGCTGAACAAAGAACTAGAAACCAGAACAGACTATGAAAGTGATGCTTACATGAGCATTATTGAAAAAGTATCTGATCTTGGTGAAAAATACTATGCACTAGACGAAGTTAATTATGATGCAGAAGTAGAAAAAGCGCTAAAGGGTTTAGGTTTTAGACAAGAAGATTTTACTAGACAAACCAATGAGTTTAGTGGTGGTTGGCGTATGCGTATAGAATTGGCTAAAATTCTATTACAAAAGCCGGATCTTATTCTCTTAGATGAGCCTACGAATCACATTGATATAGAATCGGTAATTTGGCTAGAAGATTTCTTGTTGAATAAAGCCAATGCTGTTATGGTGATTTCTCACGATAGGGCCTTTATCGACAACATTACCAACCGTACTATTGAAGTAACAATGGGGCGCATTTATGATTATAAAGCGAACTATTCTCACTATTTACAATTACGCGAAGACCGAAGATCCCATCAAATAAAAGCTTACCAAGAGCAGCAAAAGTTTATTGCCGATAACATGGCTTTCATAGAGCGATTCAAAGGCACTTATTCTAAAACGAATCAAGTGACATCGCGAGAGCGCATGTTAGAAAAGTTAGAGATTATTGAGATAGATGAGATAGATACATCATCTTTAAAATTACGCTTCCCTCCCGCTCCAAGATCAGGTGATTATCCTGTCACCGTAAAAGATGTTTCTAAATCTTATGATGAACATGTGGTTTTTAAAGATGCCAACATGTCTATTGCAAGAGGAGAAAAAGTCTCTTTCGTTGGTAGAAATGGAGAAGGAAAATCAACCATGATTAAAGCTATTCTTGAGGAAATTCCCGTAGCAGGTACTTGCCAACTAGGGCATAATGTTAAGGTAGGTTACTTTGCCCAAAACCAAGCTTCATTATTAGACCCAGATCTTACCATATTTCAAACGGTAGATGAAGTTGCTTTTGGCGATATACGTAACCAGATAAAAAATATTTTAGGTCGCTTTATGTTTAGCGGCGATGATATTGATAAAAAAGTAAGTATGCTATCTGGTGGAGAAAAAACCCGCTTGGCAATGGTAAAATTATTGTTAGAACCAGTAAATCTTTTAATATTAGATGAACCAACCAACCACTTAGATTTAAAGTCTAAAGATGTATTAAAAGAAGCCTTATCAACGTATGATGGTACATTGATATTAGTTTCTCACGACAGAGATTTTTTACAAGGTTTATCGCAAAAAGTATTTGAATTTAAAGAGCAACGTGTATTAGAACATTTTGAGACTATTGACGCTTTCTTAGAGCGAAACAGAATTAAGAGTATTGCCGAAATCAATTTAATGAAATAAAAAATTTCTTTTCTATTAATCTAAATAAAGAAGATAGTCGAATAATCATAAAAGAATGGCAAATATTTTCATATGTAAAATATTACTATTTCTATGTTCATCAATAGTATTAAACTATTAGTTCTAATACTACTATAATATTGGTTAATTATATATTTATATCTTTCACTTATTCCGACAAAAAAATAGCATATTCTTTCTACAAATTTTAAATAACGAATATTTAAAAAATTACAACTCATTATTTATTTAAAAATTAAAAGCGCTTAATAAAACCAAATCTGCAAATAAATTTAACATTTGCAGATGATTGTTGGTATCCTACAACTAAATACAGCGCTTTCACAACATTTTATTTTCACACACTTATAAATAATTATTTTTACTTTAATATTATTTTTCTTACAAATAATAAGGAATAATATTATGCATATAAACGTAAGTATTCTAAATAGATATAAGAGATGAAAATATTAAGGGAAACTAGACGAACTATAAAAGCTACAAAAAAGATAAATTTTCTCTGCACGACGCAAAATAATAATAACACAAGAATTCTTATAAAAAAGTTTCTTTTCAATCCTTTTATATGTCATTCCCAACATTAGATAATTATCTATATAAAAATCACTTAATCATTTCAAATTTAATTACCCCATATCGACACTTATTCCTATTTGGCATACACATATCCGTAATCTACACACATGAAATTATAATAGAGAATTTTTAGATTATTATTATTGATATGTAAATTTTTATGATTGAATTTTAAACTACTCATAACACACACCTATAAACCAATCCCCCTATTATGAAATATTACAAGAATCCTTTCCACATTTTTACTGTGAAAAAAATAGTATTTGGGGTATTATTTTTTAGTATATTATTTATACAAACTGCTCAGACCCAAGATACGGATGGTGATTCTGTAAATAATGATATTGATTTAGATGATGACAATGATGGCATACCAGACGAAATAGAGAACAAAGAATGTGCTCTTTTTTCAGAAGATTTTAATACGGGCTCATACCCAGGTGATGAATTACCTATAGGTTATACTACGTATAATTATAGAAGTGATATCGTTACTAATGCAAATTATCCAGATGCTTTAAATGATGGAGATTATACCATAGCAAATTTTGTAAATCAACCAGAAGGAAGCTGGCAACCAAATTTAGGAGATCATACTACTGGCTCCGGATATATGATGGTAGTAAATGCAAGTTATGGTGTGGGAGATTTTTACAATAGAACCGTAACTGTAACTCAAAATACCACATACAAATTTTCTGCTTGGCTAGTAAATGCCAATAGCGATGGCAATCAAACATATTGCGAAACACAACCGGATGGTTACATTTTACCAAACGTAAGGTATGAAATTAGAGATTTAGATAATGCTAATCTACTTATTGCTTCTTTTGATACAGGAGACATTGCGAGAACAGGTGAATGGATTAATTATAATTTCGAATTCAATACTGGTACTTCCACGAACCTAGAAGTTGCTTTAATAAATAATAATACAGGTGGTTGTGGTAACGACTTAGCTTTAGATGATATTTCATTAATACCTACCTCATTATCAGGTGGTGGTATTCCTTGTGATTTTGATGGTGATGGCATACCAAATTCAGAAGATTTAGATTCTGATAACGATGGTATTTATGATATTGTTGAAGCCGGTGGAGTTGATGTAAATAATGACGGACTTGTAGATAATACAGACGATTTAGATAATGATGGTTTAGTTGATATCTATGATAATAATTGTGAAAATACCTCTGGTGGCATCGTAAATGCTTCAGCTGCCAGTGTTTTATCGGGTTCAATTTCAAATGAAAACTATGCTACTGGCTTAACGGGTTTAACTGATGCTACGGCAGCCGTATCTAATAACGGTACACAATTACTATTGAATATGGGCACAGTAATTCCTTCTGGTAGCATCATAACCGTTTATATGGCTCACGCAACAGGCGGTAGTCAACAAGGTCAAATACATCAATCTAATGCTTCTGGAAATCCTATAGGGGGCGAAATATTAAACTATAGCGTAGATGGAAGTACGGTAACTGCTTATAACGTCACAACTAATGTTGACACACAATATTTTAGAATTACAACGTATTGGGCTGATGTTCAGATTTTTGGAATTGAAGTTAATGCTACCACAACAATCAACTGCTCTGGCAATAGCCTAACCCCACCAGAAACAACATCAGGAACACCCAACTTTTTAAATCAAGACTCTGATGGTGATGCCTGTTCAGATGTAAAAGAAGCAGGTTTTACAGATGCTGATGAAGATGGTGAAGTCGATGGCACCGGATATTCTACCTTAGGTGTAGTTGAAGGTAGTAACGGGTATACTGGTACAACCACTGCGGTTATAGATACTTCTAACTCTAGTGCTTGCGGAGGTCCTGCTGGTCCTGATTATGATGATGATGGCATTTTAAATGATGTTGATTTGGATAATGACAACGATGGTATTTTAGATGCCGATGAATTAGCATTATGTACACAAACAAGAGTTGAATGGGAACACAATGATTCTGAAATTCCAAATGCTTCAACTGTAGGAAGCACGAACCCAGGAGACTCTGATTATGCAACTTATGATAGACGTACCTTAATAAGTAGTTCAAATTTTACTTCGGCGGCGAATATTTCATTTGGCTCGCTAAATGAAACAGGCAGTCAGTATACTTATGTTTTTGACAATGCCAACCAGAGTAGTTTTGCTACTGCAAAATCAGCAAATCATTACGTAGAAATATCCTATACACCGGCTGTAGATTTATGGACACAAAATATTGCTATAGGTTTTTATTCTAGTAGCAGTGGTCCAGATACTACGTATGGTAATTTTGATATGGCGCTTGAAATGGATACCAATGCTAGTTTTAGCAGTCCAACAATTAAAGTCCAAGATTTACATGTAGATAGTATGATTCCAAATGATTATCTATCTTATAGTATTGCCTCTAATGATTATTTGTCTGCAGGTACCACGTACTATTTTAGATTTTACCTATACAATAACCAGAACGGAACAGGTAGTGTAAGATTTGATGATGTTGGTTTTGAACACGCATTGGCTTGTGATACCGATGGAGATGGAATTCCTAACATTTTTGATTTAGATTCTGATAATGACGGAATTTATGATGCTGTAGAAGCAGGTCATAATGTAACACAAACAGAAGGAGAAATTACAGGTAACGTAGGTCTTGACGGCGTACCAAATGCTGTGCAAGGTGGAGGAAACGAAGACGCAGGTACAGTTAATTATACCATTTCAGATTCAGAAATAGTACCAGATGATATTCCAGATTATTTAGACTTGGATAGTGATGGTGACGGGCTTCCAGATAATATAGAAGCACAAACAACAACTGGTTATGCAGCACCAATTGCTGATGATGCAATAACATATGAAACAAATAAAGGGGTAAACTCTGCATATTTAGGTGGAATAGTCCCTGAAAATACAGACGGCACAGACACTCCCGATTATTTAGATTTAGATTCTGATAACGAAGGTAATGATGATACTACTGAAGCTGGTTTAACATTAGCTAATGCCGATGTTGATAATGACGGAATTGATGATAACACTGATACAACAGCAGATTATTCAGACCCTAATGGTACTATAGATGACCCAACAGCATTACCAAATACGCAAAATTCGGGAACTACGGAAGTTGATTATCGAGAAGATCCTGCAGTCAACCCTTGCGGTACAGTAGATTCTGATAACGATGGTATTTTCGATGGTTGCGATTTAGATGATGACAATGATGGTATACTAGATACCGATGAATGCCCTTCAGTGATAGGCTCTGTTAATTCAGGTAATAATTCAACTCACATTACAGGTTTTTATGAAGCAAATGGGAACAATATATTAGGGTTTACTTTAAATCCGGAGTATGCCTCAATTGTACTTCCATCGACTTCAGGTATACAAATACGATGGGATCAAGGAACAACAGATGCAGTTACACTAATAGATCTTATTTTAGATGCACCAACTTCAGGAAAATTAGAGTCTGTTATTTTAGGAAATGGAGCAGAAGGTGTAACGCAAACAACTAAAAATGCTTATAAAGAAATTACGCTTACATGGAGTGGAGGTGGTTCAGCTATCTTAAATGACCCTTTAGATGAAGTTACGGGTCGAGTTACCGGAGATGTTCTATTTTCAGGTGATATTATTGAAATTAATAATGGGGTTGATTATTCTTTGGCAGATACAGAGTGGAGTATTGAAGTTGATATGTCTGGTGTTACAACTTTTCCAACTACAGTTTCGTTTTTTGCAGATTCAAGTATTGGTTCAAATTATAATAGAGAAGGTTTTGCATTTACACCCGTTATTAATTGTCCAGATACAGATGGGGATGGAATTCCAAATTCGTTAGACCTAGACTCGGATAATGACAGTTGTCCAGATGCTCTAGAAGGTGACCCAAATTTTAATTATTCAGATTTAGATACAGATACTTCATTAGGAGACACCGTTGATACCGAGAATATTAGTCCAACTTACGGTGTACCAACATCTGCGGGTGCAAGTACAGTTGGTAGTTCTGAAGATGTTGCAATACAAGCAGCGGAGTGTGACTCTTGCGATAGTGCAAGTACACTTTTTGTTGATAGCGATGGAGATACAATTGGAGATGGATGTGATGACGACGATGATAATGATGGTATATTAGATACCGAAGAAGATACCTGTACTGGTTACACTGTAGTTAGACCAAATGATTTAGGCTATACAGGTAATGAGGTAATTGCAAATGCTGTACATGATGTAAGTAATCTATTTGGATTAAGCACTGGGGCTGTAATACTAACGCTTACAGATGCCTACGTGAATGCCACAGGTAGTTCTTGGAACACTTCAGGATCAAACCCTGCATCATCGATTGAGATATCTGGTACAATACCATCAAGAGTAAGAATAGACCATGGTTCTGGACTCACTTCTGTGGGTAGTAAAGAAGGTATTCGTTCCAATGGAGAAAAGTTTAATTTTACAGGAGCTCTTAATACAGGTTTTAATTCTATAAATCAGGGTAATGAATATTATGTAGAAAGAGATGCCTCGTCAGTTGATAATAATGCAGGTACCGAAACATGGGAGTCCGACAGTTATACTTCATTTGTAGAATTTTTCACTTCAGATACAGCTAGTGTTGTTATTTTTAGAATGTGTCCAGCAACAGATACTGATGATGACGGTATTGCTGACCATTTAGATACAGATTCTGATAACGATGGTTGTCCAGATGCTTCTGAAGCAGGTCATGTTTATGATAGTGTTGAAGATGAGGTTGATGGTATAGGGTACGGTACAGATGGTCGTGTTACTGGTGCAACTACTTCGTATACAGGTACTAATACCGGGGTTACAACTGCTGCAGACACTAGTATTGATACTGCTCCAACAGATCAAGAAGAGCGGGTTGGAGATGATGCTACTTTTACTGTAGCAGCTTCTGCACTAGAAGCCTCTTCGTATACTTCTGGAACACCAACTTATGATGTTAATGCTGATTCTGGATTACAATACCAATGGCAAGTAAGTACAAATTCTGGAGCAACTTTTTCAGATATTCCAAGTGCTACTAATGCTAGTTTAACGGTCTCAAATGTTACCCTGATAATGGATGGTAATATTTATAAAGTAGTAGTTAATCATGATAATAATGCGTGTCCTGAAGAAGCTCAAGCTGTTCTTACTGTAATTAACAATATAGATGCAATAAATGACAATACCACACTTACTGCTGTAGAAGGTTTTACCGGGGTAACGGGTGTTTTAAACGTACTTGATAATGATGAATTAAATGGTGCAGTTTTAAACCCAGCAAGTGTTACTATTACTCCAGTTACCAACGGACCTTTAACCGTTAATGGTGATGGATCTGTAGATGTTGTGAGTAATACAGGTACTGGGTCTTATACTGTAAATTATCAAATTTGTGATGCTGCAAACTCAGCAAATTGTGATATTGCTATAGTAACTGTAAATGTTGGCGTTAATAGTTTACCGATTGCGCAAGATGATGAGGTTTCAGTTTCTCAAGATTCAAGCAATAACAGTATTGACGTATTAGCTAATAATGGTAATAGTCCTGATTCCTTTGATGGTGACGGTCCTAATTCCGGAGCAATTACACTCCCTAGTACTACAACTACCAATGGAGGTACGGTTTCAATAGATAATAATAGTACGCCATTAGACCCAACTGATGATACGGTATTATATACACCTGCGGCAAGTTATAGCGGATCTGATTCTTTTACATATACGATTACAGATGCAAATAATGATACAGATACCGCTACTGTAAATGTTACGGTTGTTCCAACACCAACTATCGCAATAAATGTAGTAGCCTTAGATGATATTATCAATGCTACAGAAGATGATAGTCCAGTGACTATCTCTGGTACCACAACCAATGTAGAAGACGGACAAATTGC